>NZ_JBHULM010000011.1:0-1802692 GCF_042684485.1 Lacinutrix gracilariae
CTCCTACTGCTGGTGCATATCCATCATCTTCTGTTGCATTTGTTCCGTCTGCTACTATTATAGTTTCTGGGTCTGAACCTGTAGTAGTTAAGGTATCTGTAATATCTGCTGGTAAGGTAGTTTCATCTACATTTACTGTTGCTTCTCCTACTGGAATGTCTGTTGCTGTCCATGTTCCGTCTGTTCCTGTAGTTACAGTAGTTTCGTTATTATTTACATCTGTAATGACTACGCTTACGCCTTCGATTCCTGCTTCATCTGCATCTTGAATTCCGTTTCCGTTGGTATCTTCGAATACAATTCCGGTTAACTCTGCTGTTACTGGTGCGTAACCATCATTAGTTGTTTCCGTTTCTTCGTCTTCTAGTACTGTTACTGTTTCTGGATCAGATCCTGTTGTAGTTAAAGTATCACTTACATCTGCTGGTAAGGTAGTTTCATCTACATCAATATCTGCAGCTCCGATTGGAAGATCTGTTGCTGTCCAGGTTCCGTCTGTTCCTGTAGTTACAGTTGTTTCGTTTCCGTCAATATCTGTAATTACTACATCTACGCCTTCGATTCCTTCTTCATCTGCATCTTGAATTCCGTTTCCGTTGATATCTTCAAATACAACTCCACTTAAATCTCCTACTGCTGGTGCATATCCATCATCTTCTGTTGCATTTGTTCCGTCTGCTACTATTATAGTTTCTGGATCGGATCCTGTAGTAGTTAAGGTATTTGTAATATCGGATGGTAAGGTACTTTCATCAACATCTACGGTTGCTTCTCCTACTGGAATGTCATTTAATGTCCAAGTTCCGTCTGTTCCTGTGATAACTGTAGTTTCGTTATTATTTACATCTGTAATGACTACGTTTACACCTTCGATTCCTGCTTCTCCTGCATCTTGAATTCCGTTTCCGTTGGTATCTTCGAATACAATTCCGCTGATGTCACCAACACACGAATTAACTGTTGCATCTACAGAACTACCTACAGATTGACCATTAATTGTATTTACATTATTTGGAACACCTGTTGTAGAATCAATAGTACCATCTAGTGTACCATCGGCATTTACATTTCCTGCAACAATATCATCACCACCTTCTAAAGCATCAGGACAACCATCATTATCAGAATCTACATCTAAATAATCAGGAATTGAATCATTATCTGTATCTAAAAATGGTCCTGTTGAGCAAAAACTAAGAGTAGTTATAGCTGTTGTTACTGTAGAACCATAAGTACTACTATTGTTTTTATAAGAACGAATAGATACTCTTGTTATTTCCCCACTAATTGTTGTAGTAAAACTATTAGTATCTACATCGGTTCCTCCGTCATTATTATTACCTACTACTTTAACTCCATTACCTAAGTTAGAAAATTCCCAACCTGTTACTGGAGTAAAACTACTTAAATCTGAAGTCGTTATGGAAACTGGTGTTGTTCCATTAAATGCAGTAATCTCAAAAGTATCTCTTACATTTAAACCTGCAGATGTAAAAGAAAAGTTTGTTACTGGATTAGGGAACGTTAATTCATAAGTAGCGTAGTTTACACCTGCATTGCTAGTATTTATAGGTTGCATATATAAATAATCACCTACTAACACACCTTCATTATCTTTAATTTGTACACCTCCACCATTATTCGGCGCTGATCCACTTTCATTTTGCCATTGTGCAGCTCCATTTAAAGTTGCTGTAAAATTAAATAAGCCATTGGCCAAATTATTTACAGTAACAGGGCTATCTGATTGCGAAGAATTAAACAATGTATTAAGTGAATAACCTGGAGTATTTATTGTATCAGAATCATCTACACAAAACTGTCCACCTTCATCTTCATCTAAAATACCATCATTATCATCATCTAAATCGCAACTATCTGAAACTCCATCATTATCATTATCTGGATTTCCTGAAGCATTAGCATCACAAGGGTCCACTGCTGGTGCTGCTACTGTTACAGTTAAAGTTCCTACATTAGATGTTGCTCCGGTGACATCTTCTACAGTAAAATCGACAATTGCATTACCTGAAAAGCCGGCAACTGGTGTAAAAACTACATTTCCAGTATTATCAACCACATAAGTTCCTTCACTAGGTATCGTTAAATCTCTACCAGGTTCACCAAAATTTGTAGCATCATTTGGATCTACAAGGAAAATTGTTGATGCATCTATGTTATTTTCAGGATCAGAAGCTCCTGACAATAAATCTATAGAAGAAGTAGGTGTATTTTGGTCAGTACTTCCTGTTTGATCTTGAACTACAGGTGGTTCATTGACCTCTACCACCTCAGGATTATTAAACACTACTTCCCCAAGAAAACTTACAGAAATATTTCTTGTAGTATATGGGTTATTATTATCTCTACCTAACGTAAAATCTACTACACTAACATTTGTATAATTAATTTTAACAACAGACCTTGTATTTTGCTCGCTTACACCTGCATCTGTAACATTAGCACTTGTAAAACGAATAGAGTTAGGTATTACACCTGGCCCTGCTGTTATTATTGTTTGAGGTTGTGAGGTTCCTGCTAATTCATAACTATCTGGAACAATAACTTCTGCCCACTCTTCGGCATCTAAATCAATAATTTCAAGACTATATGAATCTAAAGAAAAAGGGATTGCTTCTGAAAGATCATTATCTGCAGAACCAGCTACAATAAACTCTACTCTCCAACGTACAGCATCACCAGGTGTATCATAAGTGATTACAGGTTCAAATCTATTTTGTACAAATTGAGTATCATCTACACTATTAACTACTGGTGTTCCTGTAAAAGACACAATGGTTAAGATTGCATCTACATCATATTGACCTCCATTAGCCACAAGCTGTACATCTTCTATCAAATACACTGCTCCAGGCTGATTGTCTGTACCTTGAATTAATACTTGGGTATTAGGGAAAATTGGATATGATTGCGCATTTACATTTATGATGCAAAAAAGCAATAAAAATAAAAATAAAAAATCTTTGAATTTAATTAAGTAAATCGAAAATCGAGTAGATATTTTCATGTTATAAATGGTAAAGTTATTTTATACTTTTTTAATAGTTTTATTAAAAAAACGATATAGATCTCAAAACAAAAACCAATACAAATTACGTATTGGTATTAAGCTTATATTAATAAATAATTTAACACTTTTAGAATGTGTTACTTTTAAAATATTAAGCTATCATTTTTCAATATTTAAATAATGAGGTATAAGTATACACTTAAGAGAAATAAAAACTCAAATCAAAAGTTAATATGTTTTTATTCGATAAACAGCAAAAAATATAAGGCTAATCACCTCAAACGTATTTTTTCAAAATAGAAATAGACTTAAATGGTATTTTACGCATAATAAAACCCGATAAGTAGCTAAATAAAACGATTAAAAACATTCTGGTTTTTGGCAAATGGATGAATAACCTCAAATAAATTATTTTATACTTAACTAATCAACGTATTCCTTTTATATTTGCTAAAATTAATTTTTAATGAAATTTATAGACGAAATAAATCGCAGGAGAACCTTTGGAATTATATCACATCCAGATGCGGGAAAAACAACACTTACAGAAAAACTACTTCTTTTTGGTGGTGCAATACAAGAAGCTGGAGCTGTTAAAAGCAATAAAATAAAGAAAGGAGCTACTAGTGATTTCATGGAAATTGAAAGACAACGTGGAATATCTGTAGCAACCTCTGTATTGGCTTTTGAATACAATGGAATAAAAATTAATATTTTAGACACACCTGGACATAAGGATTTTGCAGAAGATACTTTTAGAACCTTAACTGCTGTTGACAGTGTAATTGTAGTAATTGATGTTGCAAAAGGGGTTGAAGAGCAAACAGAAAAGCTAGTAGAAGTTTGTAGAATGCGAAATATACCAATGATTGTTTTTATAAACAAAATGGATCGTGAAGGTAAAGACGCTTTTGAACTTCTTGATGAAATAGAACAAAAACTAGGCTTAACAGTAACGCCTTTAAGTTTTCCTATAGGTATGGGATATGACTTTAAAGGTATCTATAATATATGGGAAAAGAATATAAACTTATTTAGTGGTGATAGCCGTAAAAATATTGAAGAAACCATAGAAATTTCTGATTTAAACTCTAATGAATTAAATGAATTAGTAGGAGATACAGCTGCAGAAACTCTAAGAGAAGAAATAGAATTAGTAGAAGGTATTTACCCAAGTTTTAATAACAAAGACTATTTAGATGGTACACTACAACCCGTATTTTTTGGTTCTGCCTTAAATAGTTTTGGAGTTAGAGAGTTGTTAGATTGTTTTGTTGAAATTGCACCTAAACCAAGACCAAAACAAAGTGAAGAACGTTTGGTTAGATCTGATGAAGAAAATTTTACCGGTTTTGTATTTAAAATTCATGCTAACATGGATCCTAACCACAGAAATAGGTTAGCTTTTATAAAAATAGTGTCAGGTTCTTTTAAAAGAAACACTCCTTATTTACATGTTAGACAC
This sequence comes from Lacinutrix gracilariae, assembly GCF_042684485.1. Taxonomy (NCBI): domain Bacteria; kingdom Pseudomonadati; phylum Bacteroidota; class Flavobacteriia; order Flavobacteriales; family Flavobacteriaceae; genus Lacinutrix; species Lacinutrix gracilariae. The sequence goes on from NZ_JBHULM010000011.1 coordinate 4,497, forward strand.
AATAAAAAGGTTAAGTTTTCAAGTCCAAATGCCTTTTTTGCTGAAAAAAAGGAAATTGTAGATGTTTCGTATCCTGGAGATATTGTTGGTTTACAAGATACTGGTACATTTAAAATTGGGGATACTTTAACCGAAGGCGAAGTACTTAATTATAAAGGAGTACCAAGTTTTTCTCCAGAACACTTTAGATATATTAATAATGCAGATCCTTTAAAATCGAAACAATTAAATAAAGGAATTGACCAATTAATGGATGAAGGTGTTGCGCAATTATTTACACTAGAACTTAATGGTAGAAAGGTAATTGGTACAGTAGGAGCCTTACAATATGAAGTAATACAATATCGATTAGAACATGAATATGGTGCTAAATGTACCTATGAAAACTTAAATGTTTTTAAAGCATGTTGGGTAGAAACCGAAGATATAAAGAGTGAAGAATACAAAGACTTTTTACGAGTAAAACAGCGCTTTTTAGCAAAAGACAAAAGTGATCAGTTAGTATTTTTAGCAGATTCTGCATTTTCACTACAAATGACACAACAAAAATATCCTAGTATAAAATTTCATTTTATTAGTGAATTTAAATAAATTTTAATTTTAAAACCATTTAACAACGTATTTAATCTCACGCAAGGTAAATATATTGGTTTTAAAAATAAACGTATTAAACTCCTTTTAAATAAGTCGTTTTTTTAGCACGTATAACTTATTTTTATTTAAATAAATTTTAAAATAAATTATACTTATGATTTACGATTAAAAAACAAAGAGATTTGCTTTTAGAAATTTTTGTATTCTATATTTTTAAATTTTAAAAAATTATGAAAATTAAATTACCCTTTTTTATTTTAATATTTATTTTTAGTAATTCTCTATTTAGTCAAAACACAATAGGATTATTAGAAAATACAAACGAAGCCTATGATGGTTACACACTATTTACTCCTGAAAGCAGCAATTCGGTTTATTTAGTAGATAACTGTGGTAGAAGCATAAATACTTGGACCTTTAGTGATACACCAAAATTCACTTGCTATTTACTAGAAAACGGTAATCTTTTAAGAGTTGGTGCTACAGGAGTTGAAATTAGAGATTGGGATGACAACCTAGTATGGAGTTACAACCTACTTATTAGCAACGGGATAACCCAGCATCATGATATTGAACCACTTCCTAACGGAAATATATTATATCTAGTAAAAGAAACGCTTACCGAAGCACAACAAATAGCACTAGGAAAAAATCCTGCACTATTAAATGGCCCATTAAGTTCAGAAAAGATTATAGAAATACAACCTGTTGGTACCAATGCAATTAATATTGTTTGGGAATGGCGTTTTGCAGACCACTTAATACAAGATTTCGATAGCACTAAAAGTAATTATGGCGCAGTAAGTACCAATCCACAATTAATAGATTTTAATTATACTGATGCTAGTATTGACCATTCTAATTGGTTGCATTTAAATAGTATTGATTACAATGCTCAATTAGATCAAATTCTTTTTTCTTCTCGTACACTTAGTGAAATATATATCATTGACCATAGCACAACAACAGCAGAAGCAGCAAGCCATAGTGGTGGAAACCAAAATAAAGGAGGTGATTTTTTATGGCGTTGGGGAAATCCGCAGGTTTACAGACAAGGTACAGCTGCACAGCAAAAATTATATGCTCAACATGATGCAAAATGGATTAGCCAAAACTATGTGAATGAAAATAAAATAACGGTATTTAACAACAATAGCGATGGTAGTAATACCTTTAGTTCTATACATATTATATCTCCTTCATTGGATTTAAATAATGACTATATGTTAGAAAGTAATTCATTTTTACCAGCAGATTATTTTTGGTCTTGGAGTGGAGATATACTAGGTGAAACCGTTTATGAAAATAAGAAAAGTGGAGTACATGCCTTAGAAAATGGTAATCTTCTGTTGTGTGAAACTAAGAAAGGAAGACTCTCAGAAATATCACAAAATGGAGATATTGTTTGGATGTATAGAAACCCTGTAGGTGAAACAATTTTTAACCAATTTGCTACTAATGCAGAAATATTTGAATCGAATAGTATATTTAGAGGTGAAAAATACCATAAATCTTATCCTGCTTTTTCAGGAAAAGATCTAACTCCTGGAGAAATACTTGAAAATGTTAATAGCCTTTCTGAAACTTGTTCTACACTATCTATTACAGATGTACAATCTATAGATACTAACATAACTTTTAACAATCCTGTTACAGACCAAACAGTATCCTTTTACAAGCCATTAGAAGCTACTAAAATAAAGGTTTACAACAATTTAGGACAACTTATTTATACCAAGTCTACATTTAGCGGAAACGAGCTAAAATTACCCCATTTAAAACAAGGGCTTTATTTTATTGAATTTATAAAACAAGGCACGAAACAACTAGAGAAAATGGTTATAAAATAAAAAAAAGCGCAAAACTTAAGTTTTGCGCTTTTTTTATCTTGTTTATACCTGAAATAAAATGTTGTGTACAGTTACTAAATGGTAATAGCGTAGCAACCTTTTTATTTCACTATCATATTTCTCATTAAGTATAGATTAAGCCTCTCCTGTTGGTCCAAAATTAAGAGGAATTGGAGGTTGCTCATAATCTTTAATTTCACCATGCATACTTTCAAATTTAGCAACATTATCATGTAAAGCTTTCATTAAACGTTTTGCATGTTGTGGAGTTAATATAATTCTAGACTTCACCTTACTTTTAGGTGTTCCAGGCATTATACTAACAAAATCTACTACAAACTCAGATACAGAATGATTAATTATTGCAAGATTAGAATAGGTTCCTTCTGCAATTTTTTCGTCTAATTCTATATTGATTTGTCCTGTTTTTTTATTTTTCTCTTCTGCCATGGTAAACTTGTTTTCGTTTCCGTGAAACGGAAACCGTATTATTAATTTTATTTTAAATAAAAAGTCCTGTTAAAAAACAGGACTTTTTGTTATTATATTAAAACTTTCGTTTCAAATTAAGTGATTACTGCCTGCGCAGAAATGAAAACTATTAGTTATAGTTAACCTCCTGTTTTGCTTTCATCATTTGGTCAAATTCTTCTTTAGAACCTACAATAATGTTGTCATAGTTACGCATTCCTGTTCCTGCTGGAATTCTGTGTCCTACAATTACATTTTCTTTAAGTCCTTCTAAAGTATCTATTTTACCAGCTACAGCAGCCTCATTTAATACCTTAGTAGTTTCTTGGAAAGAAGCTGCAGATATAAATGATTTTGTTTGTAATGATGCTCTTGTAATACCTTGTAAGATAGGAGTAGCAGTTGCTGGTTTAGCATCTCTAGCTTCTACTAATGCTTTATCTTCTCTACGTAAGATAGAGTTTTCATCTCTTAATTGGCGAGGTGAAACAATCTGTCCTTCTTTTAAAGTAGCAGAATCTCCAGCATTTTCAACAACTTTCATTCCAAAGATTTCATCATTTTCTTCAATGAAATCAGATTTATGTACTAGTTGATCTTCTAAGAAAATAGTATCTCCAGAGTCAATAATTTTAACTTTACGCATCATTTGTCTTACAACAACCTCAAAGTGCTTATCGTTAATTTTTACACCTTGTAAACGATATACTTCTTGTACTTCGTTTACTAAGTATTGTTGTACTGCAGAAGGTCCTTTAATATTAAGAATATCGTTAGGTGTTATAGAACCATCAGATAAAGGCATACCAGCTTTAACAAAGTCATTTTCTTGAACAAGAATTTGGTTTGATAATTTAACTAGGTACTTTTTAATATCTCCTAATTTAGACTCTACAATAATCTCACGATTACCTCTTTTAATTTTACCAAAAGATACCACACCATCAATAGCACTTACAACTGCTGGGTTAGAAGGGTTACGTGCTTCAAATAACTCTGTTACACGAGGTAAACCTCCAGTAATATCCCCTGCTTTTGCAGATTTACGTGGTATTTTCACTAATACCTTACCAACTTTAATCTTTTCTCCATCATCAATCATAATGTGAGCGCCAACTGGTAAGTTGTATGAACGTATTACTTCTCCTTTACTATCTTCTACAAGAAGTGTAGGAATAAGTTTTTTGTTTCTAGATTCTGAAATTACTTTTTCTTGGAAACCTGTTTGCTCATCAATTTCTACTTGGTATGTAATACCTTGTTCAATATTTTCATAACGTACTTTTCCAGAAAATTCTGAAATAATTACACCATTGTATGGATCCCATTGACAAACTACATCTCCTTTAGTTAATTTATCTCCGTTTTTAACGTAAACAAAAGAACCATAAGGTATATTGTTTGTACTTAAAGTAATTCCTGTTTTCTTATCTACTAGTTTAAGTTCTGATGTACGAGAGATTACAACATCTACTGTATTACCTTCGCTATCTTCACCTTTAACAGTTTTAAGATCTTCAATTTCTGCAACACCATCAAACTTAACAATAAGTTTATTTTCTTCAGAAATGTTACCTGCAATACCTCCTACGTGGAAAGTACGTAATGTTAACTGTGTTCCTGGTTCTCCAATAGATTGTGCTGCCACAACTCCTACTGCTTCACCACGTTGCACCATTTTACCTGTTGCAAGGTTTCTACCATAACATTTAGCGCAAATACCTCTTTTAGCTTCACAACTTAATGGTGAACGAGCATCTACTTTATCAATTGGTGAGTTACCTATTGCTTTTGCAATTTCATCAGTAATTAACTCATTAGCTCCAACTAATAACTCATCTGTTAATGGGTTATATATATCGTTTAATGAAATACGGCCTACTATTCTTTCTTCTAAAGTTTCAACTATTTCATCGTTTTTCTTTAATGGCTCAATTTCTACACCTCTTAAAGTTCCACAATCTTCAGTATTAACAATTACATCTTGAGACACATCTACCAGACGACGAGTTAAGTAACCTGCATCGGCAGTTTTAAGTGCTGTATCGGCAAGACCTTTACGTGCACCGTGTGTTGATATAAAGTATTCTAAAATAGAAAGACCTTCTTTAAAGTTAGAAAGAATCGGGTTTTCAATAATTTCCCCTCCTCCTGCATTCGATTTTTTAGGTTTTGCCATTAATCCACGCATACCAGTAAGCTGACGAATCTGTTCTTTAGATCCACGAGCTCCAGAATCAAGCATCATATACACCGAGTTGAATCCTTGTTGGTCTTCACGAATACGTTTCATTGACAATTCTGTCAATTCTGCATTGGTAGAAGTCCAGATATCAATAACTTGGTTATAACGTTCGTTATTGGTAATAAGTCCCATGTTATAGTTACCCATAATACCATCAACTTTTACGTTGGCGCTATCAATCATTCCTTGTTTTTCTGGCGGAATAATAATATCTCCTAAACTAAAAGATAAACCACCTTTAAATGCGTAATTATAACCTAAGCTTTTAATTTCATCTAAGAATGCAGCTGTTTCTGGTACAGAAGTAACTTTTAAAATATCACCAATAATATTTCTTAATGATTTTTTAGTAAGTACTTCATTAATGTAACCTGCTGCTGCTGGTACCTTTTTATTAAAGATTACACGTCCTACAGTAGTTTCAATTACTTGAGGAACTAGTTCTCCTTCTTCGTTAAAATCTAATGTTCTTACTTTAATAGAAGCATTTAAGTCAATACGTTTTTCATTGTATGCTATTGTTACTTCTTCATCAGAGTAAAAAGTTAAACCTTCTCCTTTTACTTTAACATCTTCTGTTGAAGTTCTTAACTTGGTCATATAGTAAAGACCAAGTACCATATCTTGTGATGGTACAGTTACTGGAGACCCATTTGCAGGGTTTAAGATATTATGAGAAGCTAACATTAAAAGTTGAGCTTCAAGAATAGCTTCAGGACCTAATGGTAAGTGAACAGCCATCTGGTCACCATCAAAATCGGCATTAAATGCAGTAGTTACTAATGGGTGTAACTGAATTGCTTTACCTTCAATTAATTTAGGTTGGAAAGCTTGAATACCAAGTCTGTGAAGCGTAGGAGCACGATTTAAAAGAACTGGATGTCCTTTTAAAACATTCTCTAAAATATCCCAAACTACAGGTTCTTTTTTATCTATAATTTTCTTTGCAGATTTTACAGTTTTTACAATTCCTCTTTCAATTAATTTTCTAATTACAAAAGGTTTGTAAAGTTCTGCTGCCATATTTTTAGGCAATCCACATTCATATAATTTTAATTCTGGACCTACAACAATTACAGAACGAGCAGAATAATCTACACGTTTACCAAGTAAGTTTTGACGGAAACGTCCTTGCTTACCTTTAAGAGAATCTGATAATGATTTTAATGGTCTGTTAGAATCTGTTTTTACAGCAGATGACTTACGAGTGTTATCAAATAATGAATCTACAGATTCTTGTAACATACGTTTTTCATTACGTAAAATAACTTCTGGTGCTTTTATTTCAACCAATCTTTTAAGACGGTTATTTCTAATAATTACACGACGATATAAATCATTTAAATCTGAAGTTGCAAAACGTCCACCATCTAAAGGCACTAATGGTCTTAATTCTGGCGGAATAATTGGCACAACTTTCATAATCATCCATTCTGGACGATTTTCTCTATTTTCATTAGATTCACGTAAAGCTTCAACAACTTGTAAACGTTTTAAAGCTTCTGTTTTACGTTGTTTAGACGTTTCAGTATTTGCTTTATGACGTAACTCATAAGAAAGTGTTTCTAAATCTATTCTAGCTAATAATTCGATTAAACATTCTGCTCCCATTTTAGCTAGGAACTTGTTTGGATCTGTATCTTCTAGGTATTGGTTTTCTTGTGGAAGTGTTTCAAGAATGTTTAAATATTCTTCTTCTGTTAAGAAATCCATTTTTTGTAATGGTTCACCTTCGGCATTTTTAGCAATACCTGGTTGAATTACTACGTAACGTTCGTAGTAAATAATCATATCTAATTTCTTAGATGGTAAACCTAAAAGGTAACCAATTTTGTTTGGTAAAGAACGGAAGTACCAAATGTGTGCAACAGGAACCACTAAGTTAATGTGTCCTACTCTATCACGACGTACTTTCTTTTCTGTTACTTCTACACCACAACGATCACATACAATACCTTTGTATCTGATACGTTTATATTTACCACAAGCACATTCGTAATCCTTTACAGGACCAAAAATTCGCTCACAGAATAAACCGTCACGTTCTGGTTTATGTGTTCGATAATTTATAGTTTCTGGCTTTAATACTTCACCTCTAGATTCTGCTAAAATAGATTCTGGTGATGCTAAACCAATGGAGATTTTATTAAATCTCTTTACTGTGTTCTTATCTTGTTTTCTTGCCATTTCTTTTAGTATTCAGTCTCAGTCTCAGTATACAGTTAGCTATTAATTGCTAACGGTATACTGCGACTGCATACTATTTTTATTATTCCTCTAATCTAATGTCTAATCCTAAACCTTTTAATTCATGCATTAATACATTGAATGATTCAGGTAGTCCTGGATCTGGCATTGGTTCACCTTTTACAATTGCTTCGTATGTTTTAGCTCTACCAATTACATCATCAGATTTAACTGTCAATATTTCACGTAATGTTGCTGATGCTCCATATGCTTCAAGAGCCCAAACTTCCATTTCTCCAAAACGTTGACCTCCAAATTGTGCTTTACCACCAAGAGGTTGTTGTGTAATAAGAGAGTATGGTCCTATAGAACGAGCGTGCATTTTATCATCAACCATATGTCCTAGTTTTAACATATAGATAACTCCAACTGTTGCAGGTTGATCAAAACGATCTCCTGTACCACCATCATATAGGTAAGTATGACCAAATCTAGGAATTCCAGCTTCATCTGTAAACCCATTAATTTGATCTAGAGTTGCACCATCAAAAATAGGAGTAGCATATTTACGATCTAATTTTTGTCCAGCCCAACCTAATACAGTTTCATAAATCTGACCAATGTTCATACGAGATGGTACACCAAGTGGATTTAAGACAATATCAACTGGAGTTCCGTCTTCAAGGAATGGCATATCTTCTTGACGTACAATACGTGCAACAATACCTTTGTTACCATGTCGTCCTGCCATTTTATCACCAACTTTAAGTTTACGCTTTTTAGCAATATAAACTTTAGCTAACTTGATAATTCCTGCTGGTAATTCATCTCCTACAGAAATAGTAAACTTTTCACGTCTTAAAGAACCTTGTAAATCGTTTTCTTTAATTTTATAGTTATGAATTAAGTCTGCTATTAAACTATTTGTCTTTTCATCTGTAGTCCAAGTACCAGAAGTTAAGTGTGTATAGTCATCTACAGCATTTAACATTTTAAGTGTAAATTTCTTTCCTTTTGGAAGTACTTCTTCACCTAAATCATTAAATATACCTTGTGCTGTTTTACCATTAACAAGGGTAAATAATTTATCAACTAAAACACTTTGTAAATCGTCAAATTTATTTTGATATAGAGCTTCTAACTGCGCTATATCTTCTTTATCTTGAGCACGTTTACGTTTATCTTTTATAGCTCTTGAAAATAACTTCTTATTAATTACAACACCATGTAATGAAGGTGAAGCTTTTAAAGAAGCATCTTTTACATCTCCTGCTTTATCACCGAAGATGGCACGTAATAATTTTTCTTCTGGAGTTGGGTCAGATTCTCCTTTAGGAGTAATTTTTCCGATAAGGATATCTCCTGGTTTTACTTCTGCTCCAACACGAATCATTCCGTTTTCATCAAGATCTTTTGTAGCTTCTTCAGAAACGTTAGGAATATCATTAGTTAACTCTTCATTACCTAATTTTGTATCTCTTACTTCTAAAGAATACTCATCTATATGTATAGATGTAAAGATATCTTCACGTACTACTTTTTCTGAAATTACAATCGCATCCTCAAAGTTATACCCTTTCCAAGGCATGAAGGCTACTTTCATGTTTCTACCTAAAGCAAGCTCTCCTTTTTGAGTTGCATATCCTTCAGATAACACTTGACCTTTTTTAACTATATCTCCTTTTTTAACAATAGGTTTTAAGTTAATAGAAGTACCTTGATTGGTTTTTCTGAATTTAGTTAATGGATATGTTTTTGTATCTGAATCGAAACTTACTTTTGCTTCATCTTCAGTACGATCGTATTTTATTACAATTTCTAATGAATCTACATATTGTACAACACCACTTCCTTCTGCATTAATAAGTACACGAGAATCTGAAGCCACTTGACGTTCTAAACCTGTTCCTACAATAGGAGCTTGCGGACGTAATAATGGTACAGCTTGACGCATCATGTTAGATCCCATCAAGGCTCTATTTGCATCATCATGCTCTAAGAATGGAATTAATGAAGCCGAAATAGATGATATTTGATTAGGAGCTACATCTGTATAGTGTAATTCTTTAGGATCAATTACTGGGAAGTCACCTTCCATTCTTGCAATTACCTTATCATGTAAAATCGTTCCTGCATCATCAACTTTTACTGTTGCTTGTGCTATTAACTTATCTTCCTCTTCTTCTGCACTTAGATAAGTTGGTTTACTCTTAATATCTACAACACCATCTGTTACTTTTCTATATGGTGTTTCAATGAATCCCATAGAGTTCACTTTAGCAAATACTGAAAGTGATGATATTAAACCAATATTTGGTCCCTCTGGAGTTTCAATAGGACAAAGTCTTCCGTAGTGTGTATAGTGAACATCACGTACTTCGAATCCTGCTCTTTCACGAGATAAACCTCCTGGTCCTAATGCGGAAAGACGACGCTTATGCGTAATCTCTGCAAGAGGGTTGGTTTGATCCATAAATTGAGATAACTGGTTGGTACCAAAGAAAGAATTAATTACAGACGATAGAGTCTTTGCATTAATTAAATCAATAGGTGTAAATACCTCGTTATCACGAACGTTCATACGCTCACGAATAGTACGTGCCATACGAGCTAAACCAACACCAAATTGTTGTGATAATTGCTCACCAACTGTACGTACACGACGGTTAGATAAGTGGTCAATATCATCAATCTCTGCTTTAGAGTTGATAAGCTCAATTAAATATTTTATAATAGTTATGATATCTTCTTTGGTAAGCACCTGCTTATCCATACCAATATCTAACTGTAATTTTTTGTTCATTCTATAACGACCTACTTCTCCTAAAGAGTAACGTTGGTCACTAAAGAATAATTTATCTATAATACCACGTGCAGTTTCTTCATCTGGCGGCTCTGCATTACGTAGTTGTCTATAAATATGTTCAACAGCTTCTTTTTCAGAATTTGTTGGATCTTTTTGAAGTGTATTATGAATTATAGCATAATCTCCTTGTTCTGCACTTTCTTTATGTAAAAGAATAGTTTTAACATTAGCGTCAAGAATTTCTTCAATATTATCTTTATCTAGAATAGTATCACGATCTAATACTATTTCATTACGCTCGATAGATACAACTTCTCCTGTATCTTCATCTACGAAATCTTCATGCCATGTATTAAGTACACGTGCAGCAAGTTTTCTTCCTAAAATTTTCTTTAGACCAGATTTTGATACTTTAACTTCTTCTGCTAAATCAAAAATTTCAAGAATATCTTTATCGCGCTCAAAACCAATTGCTCTAAATAAAGTTGTTACAGGTAATTTTTTCTTTCTATCAATGTAAGCATACATTACCTGATTAATATCTGTTGCGAACTCAATCCAAGAACCTTTAAATGGTATTACTCTTGCTGAGTATAATTTAGTACCATTTGCATGGAACGATTGCCCAAAAAACACACCTGGTGAACGGTGTAATTGAGAAACTACAACACGTTCTGCACCATTAATACAGAAAGTACCAGAAGGTGTCATGTAAGGTATTGTACCTAAGTACACATCTTGAACAATGGTCTCGAAATCCTCATGTTCAGGGTCTGTACAATATAACTTTAATCTTGCTTTTAATGGTACACTATATGTAAGTCCTCTTTCGATACATTCTTCAATAGAATATCTAGGCGGATCTATGAAGTAATCTAAAAATTCTAATACAAATTGATTACGTGTGTCTGTTATTGGGAAGTTTTCTAGAAAGGTATTATAAAGACCTTCGTCTCCTCTTTCTTCAGATTTTGTTTCTAACTGGAAAAAATCCTGGAAGGATTTTATTTGAATATCCATAAAATCTGGATACTCCGTTCTATTTACAATAGATGAGAAATTTAATCTTTCAGCTTTATTTGCTAACATCAATGGACGGAATTTTGATTAAAAAAAATATATAACGTATACGTCATGTTTATATACGCAAAATGGTCTAGGTCTTAGAACGCGTGTTCTAGACCTAAACCTTTATGTTGTTTGCTTGTTTAGCTTACTTAAGCTCAACCTCTGCTCCAGCTTCTTCTAATGAAGATTTTAAGCCTTCTGCTTCGTCTTTAGAAACTCCTTCTTTGATTGCACTTGGTGCATCATCAACTAATCCTTTAGCTTCTTTTAAACCTAATCCAGTTAATTCTTTAACTAATTTTACAACAGCTAATTTAGAACCACCAGCAGCTTTTAATATTACGTCAAATTCAGTTTGCTCCTCAGCAGCGTCTCCACCACCTGCAGGTCCAGCAGCAACAGCTACAGCTGCAGCAGCAGGCTCAATACCGTACTCGTCTTTTAATATAGTTGCTAATTCATTAACTTCTTTTACTGTTAAGTTAACTAATTGTTCTGCGAAATCTTTTAATTCTGCCATTTTTCTATCGTTTTAATAATTTTGTAATTTAATATATAATTGTAAAAGTGCGTACTTTTTAAATTATCCCTCTTTTTGAGATAATGTTTTTAAGATACCTGTAAGTGTTTGTCCACTCGATTGAAGCGCTGATACAACGTTTTTAGCTGGAGATTGTAATAATCCAATGATATCTCCAATTAATTCTTCTTTCGACTTGATGTCTACTAACATATCTAATTGCTCATCACCAATGTAAATAGCTTCCTCAATAAAAGCACCTTTTAATAAAGGCTTTTCTGATTTTTTTCTGAAAGCTTTAATTACTTTAGCTGGAGCGTTTCCAGTTTCAGAATACATCACAGATGTATTTCCTTTTAAAACTGTAGGAAGGTCACCAAATTCTCTTTCTGATGCTTCCATTGCTTTTTCAAGTAATGTATTTTTAACAACTGCTAACTGTACGTTTGCTTTAAAACAAGCACGACGTAAATTTGATGTTGCATCTGCATTTAATCCAGAAATATCTGCTAAATAGATATTTGCATTATCAGCTAATTGCGCAGTTAATTCTTCAATTACTTGTGATTTTTCTTCTCTTGTCATAATAAAAGTTTTTAACTAATTAACCAATTTTAGGATCTACAGCTATACTAGGACTCATTGTAGAAGACATAAATATGCTTTTTACATAAACTCCTTTAGATGCAGTTGGTTTAAGTTTCATTAAGGTTGTTAATAATTCGTTTGCATTACCTTCAATTTTATCAGCACTAAAAGATGCTTTTCCAATTGCAGCGTGTACGATACCAGTTTTATCTACTTTAAAGTCGATTTTACCAGCTTTTACTTCTGTAACGGCTTTTGCAATATCCATTGTTACTGTACCTGTTTTTGGGTTAGGCATTAAACCACGAGGCCCTAATACACGTCCTAAAGGACCTAATTTACCCATAACGCTTGGCATAGTAATAATTACGTCAACGTCTGTCCAACCACTTTTGATTTTGTCAAGGTACTCATCTAAACCTACATAATCAGCACCAGCTTCTTTAGCTTCTGCTTCTTTATCTGGTGTTACTAATGCTAATACTTTAACGTCTTTACCTGTACCATGAGGAAGAGATACAACACCTCTTACCATTTGGTTAGCTTTTCTAGGATCTACTCCTAAACGAACAGCGATATCTACAGATGCGTCAAATTTTGCATTAGATATTTCTTTTACTAATGCAGAAGCTTCAGTAATAGAATAAATTCTACCTTTTTCTATTTTTGCTAAAGCCTCTTTTTTCTTTTTTGTTAATCTTGCCATTTTTAATTTCTTTTATAGATTAATTTGGCGCGTTTCCAGTCACGGTTATACCCATTGACCTTGCGGTTCCAGCTACCATCTTCATTGCTGACTCAATTGTAAATGCATTTAAATCTACCATTTTGTCTTCTGCAATAGTTTTCACTTGATCCCAAGAAACTTTAGCTACTTTTTTTCGGTTTGGTTCTCCTGAACCCTTCTTGATTTTTGCCGCTTCTAATAATTGTACTGCAGCTGGTGGTGTTTTGATTACAAATTCAAATGATTTGTCTTTGTAAACAGAAATTGCCACAGGTAATACTTTACCTGGTTTATCTTGTGTTCTAGCATTAAACTGCTTACAGAACTCCATGATATTAACTCCAGCAGCACCTAGAGCGGGTCCAACCGGTGGCGACGGATTCGCTGCACCTCCCCTTACTTGTAACTTAACTACTTTGTCTAACTCTTTTGCCATTTTAAATAATTTAGTCGATGTTTTCTTTTATTGGAAGCAAAAGAAACATCTATCTTTATGTAACAATTATTATACTTTTTCTACTTGCATATAACTTAATTCTAATGGTGTTTTTCTTCCAAAAATCTTTACCATCACTTCAAGTTTACGTTTTTCTTCGTTAATTTTTTCGATACTTCCATCAAAACCATTAAATGGTCCGTCTATAACTTTTACCGTTTCTCCTATTGTATAAGGTATAGCAACGTTTACGTCTGTATCTACTTCTAATTCATCTACCTTACCTAACATTCTGTTAACTTCAGATTGTCTTAACGGCACAGGCTCTCCTCCTTTTGTTTCCCCTAAAAAACCAATAACGTTAGTTACAGATTTAATAATATGAGGAATCTCTCCACTTAAATTAGCCTGAACCATAATGTATCCAGGAAAGTAAACTTTTTCTTTACTTATCTTTTTACCATTACGTATTTGAATCACTTTTTCTGTAGGAACTAGTACTTGATCTACATAATCTTGTAAGCCTAAACGAGCTATTTCATTCTCTATATACGCTTTGATTTTGTTTTCTTGACCACTTACAGCTCTAACAACATACCACTTTTTCTCAATTCCTTCAGACATAAATATTAAAATTATCCGTTTATTAAATTAAAATAATACCCAATAACTTTACTAAAAACTGTATCTATTCCCCAGATTGCTAATGAGAAAATAATAGAAAACACAGCTACAAGAATAGTTAAACTTTGTGTTTCTGACCAAGTAGGCCAGCTCACATTGTTTTTCAATTCTTCAAATGATTCTTTTATATAATTTACAATTCCTGCCATTATAATATTTGTATTTGCACGGGTTGAGAGACTCGAACTCCCGACACCTGGTTTTGGAGACCAGTGCTCTACCAACTGAGCTAAACCCGTAAATATAAGTCAAGGCGTTCCGCCAAAACGGAACACCTTAACTTTTTATTTATAAACTAATAATTAGTCTAAAATCTCAGTTACTTGACCTGCTCCTACTGTTCTTCCTCCTTCACGGATAGCGAAACGAAGACCAACATTCATTGCAATTGGTTGAATTAACTCAACAGTAATAGTTAAGTTATCACCAGGCATAACCATTTCTACTCCATCAGGAAGCGCAATGTTTCCAGTTACATCAGTTGTACGTACGTAGAACTGTGGACGGTAGTTATTATGGAATGGAGTGTGACGTCCACCTTCTTCTTTTTTAAGGATATAAACCTCAGCCTTAAATTTAGAGTGTGGTGTTACAGATCCAGGTTTACAGATTACCATACCTCTAGAAATTTGAGATTTCTCAATACCTCTTAATAAGATACCAGCATTATCTCCAGCTTCACCTCTATCTAATATTTGACGGAACATTTCGATACCAGTAATAGTAGATGTTAATTTCTCAGCCCCCATACCAATGATTTCAACAGGATCTCCAGTGTTAGCGATACCAGTCTCAATACGACCAGTTGCTACAGTACCACGACCAGTAATTGAAAATACATCTTCAATTGGCATTAAGAAGTCTTTATCAACCTCACGAGTTGGCTCTTGAATCCAAGCATCAACTTGCGCCATTAATTCTAATACAGTATCTACCCATTTTTTCTCACCGTTAAGTGCTCCTAAAGCAGATCCAGATACAACAGGTCCATTATCACCATCGTATTCGTAGAAGTTTAATAAATCTCTAACTTCCATGTCTACTAATTCTAAAAGCTCTTCATCATCAACCATATCTACTTTGTTTAAGAAAACAACGATACGAGGAATTCCTACTTGACGACCTAATAAGATATGTTCACGAGTTTGTGGCATAGGACCATCAGTCGCAGCTACAACTAAAATAGCACCATCCATTTGCGCAGCACCAGTAACCATGTTCTTTACATAATCGGCGTGACCTGGACAATCTACGTGTGCATAGTGACGATTTTCAGTTTGATATTCTACGTGAGAAGTATTAATTGTGATACCTCTTTCTTTTTCTTCAGGTGCGTTATCAATTTGATCAAATGATCTTGCTTCTGAAAAACCTGCATCAGCTAATACTTTAGTAATAGCAGCAGTTAAAGTTGTTTTACCGTGATCTACGTGTCCAATAGTACCAATATTTAAGTGTGGTTTTGAACGATCGAAAGTTGCCTTTGCCATGTTTAATTTATTTTAATCTTATTTATATTATTGTTCAATTATTCTTTTACTGCTTTAAAGAGCCAATGACGGGAATTGAACCCGTGACCTCTTCCTTACCAAGGAAACGCTCTACCCCTGAGCTACACCGGCTAAATATTAGAGCGAGAGACCGGGTTCGAACCGGCGACATTCAGCTTGGAAGGCTGACGCTCTACCAACTGAGCTACTCTCGCAATTATTTAAAATTCTAAACATTTACAATTACACTTCTTAAAACCACATACTGGCTTAGTAATAAAAAGTGGGGAGAGCAGGATTCGAACCTGCGAAGTTAAAAACAACAGAGTTACAGTCTGTCCTCGTTGGCCGCTTGAGTATCTCCCCAATTATAAATATTTCACTCTATTAAAGAACTTGAGCCGATGGAGGGACTCGAACCCACGACCTGCTGATTACAAATCAGCTGCTCTAGCCAGCTGAGCTACATCGGCTTTTTTTTCTATGCCACGATGGCTATAAAAAAAGCCCGCTATTTCTAACGGACTGCAAATGTATATATTTATTTAATTATTCAAAACATTTTTTAAATATTTTTTTAAATATTTTTATCAAGAGTAAGATCTTAGCTTTTCTTTTCGCTTTTTCAACTGTCTTTCTAACGAAGCAATTGCTATATCAGCCCCCTCTTCAAAGGACTTACATTGTTTTTTTACAACAAAGCTATCTCCAGGAACACTTACTCGTGCTTCAAATATTTTATTTTCTTTATCACTTGTGTTTTCAACTTTTAAAAAAACATCGGATTTTATTATTTTATCATAAAAGGTATCTAGCTTATCCATTCGTTTTTGGATAAAGTCTAATAGTTTTTGATCTGCATTGAAGTTGACGGATTGCATGTTTACTTTCATACTTCTAATTTATTATTGGTTAAACATTTATGCCATTATTTTTTACTTCTTGGATGTGTGTTTAGATACACTTTTTTTAATTCTGCTATACTATTATGTGTATAAACTTGCGTTGCAGCTAAACTAGTATGACCAAGTAATTCTTTAACAGCATTTAGGTCTGCACCTTGATTTAGTAAATGAGTTGCAAATGAATGCCTTAGTATATGCGGACTCTTTTTTACCTTAGTAGATGCCAAACTAAAATACTCATTTATTACACGGTAAACAAGTGTTTCATAAATTTTAACTCCTTTTTGTGTTAAAAACAAATAGTCTTTATCGGTTATTTCTTCTAGTTGATTTCTTACTTCTTTATATTTTTTGATGGTTTCTATTACAGATTGTAATAATGGTACATATCTTTCTTTATTGCGTTTACCTAATACTTTTAATGTATTGTTTGAAACATCTATATCATTTAGTTTTAACTCTACTAATTCTATTCTTCTTATTCCTGTAGAATAAAACAACTCTATAATTAACTTATCTCTTATTCCATTAAAATCTTCTTGAAAGTTAAGTTCATCTAAAACAATAGTTATTTCTGCTTCTGAAAATGGTACCTGTATTTTTTTACTTGTTTTTAATGCTCTGTGCTTTGCTAACGGATTACTTTCAATTTCTCCTATTTTAAGTAAAAACCTATAATAGGTGTTTAATGCTGAAATTTTTCGATTTATACTTCGGTTTGAAATTTCTTTTTCTACCATAGAAACAATCCAACTTCTTATTTGTGTATAGTTAACATCTTCTATACCTTCTTGATCAAATTGGTCTGTATTGAATATTAAGAAGTCTGACAAGTCTTTTGCATAAGCCTTTATCGTTAGCTTAGAATAGTTTTTTTCTAACAGAAGATAGTCTAGAAAGGATTGAAATGGCATTATTACAGTTAATAGTTAATAGTTAATAGTTAATAGTTAAATGTACTAAAGTTTTATTGGATTTAATTTTTAAAGCAAAAAAAATCCTATTAGCTAGTAGCCAATAGGATTTTATATGGTGTATTTATAGAATATTAAATATTTTCTAAATCTCTTAAACCTTGAACGTATTGTGCTTTTTGCACTTGTGCTCTACGTGCTATAGAAGGTTTTGTATATTGCTTACGTTCTTGCAGTTGATTTTTAACTGTAGTTTTAACAAACTTTCGTTTATAACGTTTTAACGCTCTTTCTATATTTTCTCCTTCGTTTACTGGAATTCTTAACATAGTTCTTAACCTCCTCTCTTTTAGATTTTTTAAGGCTGCAAATATAGTCAGGAATTTAAGATTAAAAAACAAAAGTTAATATTTTTACTTTTATTTTAGTTTACTTGTCTTATTGATGTTTGTAATTAACGAAGAGTACCTGCATTATTGTTCAAACAAAGATGCCTTTCTACTAAGATCTAGAATAAGCTGCTCATCTTCTTCGCTTTCTAATAATACGTTATAGCTTTTCCAGAATTCTTTATTATATGGTTTTGGAGCAAAGATATCTGGGTCCCATTTTTGGTTTTGCATTGTTGCAATTTCGTCTTTATCTAAAATTATTTCTGAGAATAAAATTTCTTGTACTGTATAGTAGTAACGTTCTTCTTTGTTATAACGCGCTTCTTCTTCTTTGGAAATTTTTGAAGTTGGTTTTAAACCTACATTTACCAACTTAGGAGTTTCATAGTAAATATAGTTAGGGTACATTTTATTTTTATACTCCATATATGTTATTACCAGTTTATGATTGGTTTGTGTATCAAAAAGTCTTTTACTTCTTACTTTTTGAGCATCTGAAGCTGCTACTAGATTATATTCTATTTTTTTAAATGCATAATTATCATAATAAATATATAGCCAACCTTCAGGTTGATAGCCTTCGTTAAATATTCCTTTAGTATCTAAACCTACAAACTCTTTAGCGCCTTCAATTTTAATTTTATATAATTTACGTTCATTATCTACAAGTATAGTATCTAACTTAAATTGATGTGTTTTTAAAATATCATCCCCAAATAGTGCTTTTGCGTTATTTGCATTACGCAGTAAATTTAGTTTTCCTTGAAAAAGATTTTCTAATCCGTTTACTCTAGTATCGTTCCACTTAATAGCTTTTACTAATTGTTCTTTAGAAACAGATCTTCTTCTTATATCTTTTGGCTTTAATTTTTTACTCGAATTTTGGTTTTTATATGCTGCATAAGAGAAAATACTATCTACATCACGCAGATCATAACTTTTTCTTACTTGGTCTACATTTATTTTTAAATAGTCGGCACTACTAACGGCATAACCAGAATCATAAACAGAAATAGCACTTTCTATTAGCCACTTAAACTCATTTTTATTTCGTTCTTTATGTCTTAAAAACCCTTTTTGAATGTAAGAAGAGTCTGGAAGGTTTCGTTCTAATTTTTGAATTGCTTTTACTACAATTTCATTACCTGTTTTTGGTCTAGGTTCTGCTATTAAAACTACCTCATCTAATGATGCTTGCTCTTCAGATAAAAAGATAGGTGTTGTACCATCAAAATCTTGTATAGGTGTTTTATAAGTAGAATACCCAATAGAAGAAATTATTAAGGTATCCTTTTCATGTTTTTTAGGCACTTGTAATACAAAATTACCATCAATATTAGTTACTGTACCAATGGTAGTGTTTTTGATATACACACTTGCACTTGCTATAGGAAAAGAATCTAATGTATCTAAAACTGTATTTTTAAGTTCGGTTTGTGCATAACTAGTAAATCCTAAAAAAAGTAATATTACAACAACTAGTTGTTTGATGTTTTTAAATTGCATAGTATAAGTTTAATAAGTCTAGAACGGTTTTGATAGATTAACGGTTTGGAATAGAAATTAGTATTGATTTTAAAACTTCTAAAATTCCAGTTATTGCATAAAGAAAAAACATTTTAGTAGTAATCCCTAAAATTTCATGTTCTATTCGTTAAAACACGAAGCTTTTGGCTTACTAATGGCTTATGTTTTATTAATAGAAGCTATTTTGACGAAAACCATTGTATTGATTTTCGCCAAAAAGCTAATTATTTTATTTTGCTGCTGGCTTATACTCTTTTTTGTCAATCACCATCTTTGCAATAATTTCACGAAGTATTTCGCTTGTTCCTCCACCAATAGGTCCTAGTCTACTATCACGCAAAAGTCGTGCCATTGGATATTCTTCCATATAGCCATAGCCTCCTAAAAACTGCACACATTGGTAAGCTACTTCATCTGCCATTTTTGTAGATTTCAATTTAGAGATTGTAGCTTCTTTTACCACATATTCTCCATTATTTAATCTATTTGCAACCATATAGTTATACTCTCTACACATTTCCATATCTGCATAAAGGTCTACAAAGCTATGACGTAATGCTTGAAACTTATCTATTGTTTTTCCAAAAGCCATACGTTCACTCATATACTGTCTAGCATACTCTAAGGCATATTCTGCTCGAGCATGTGCATTAATACCCATAATTAAGCGCTCTAAAGCAAAATGCTGCATGATATACGGAAAACCTTTTCCTTCTTCACCCATTAAATTACTTGCAGGAATGGTAACATTATCAAAAGCTATTTCTGCAGTATCACTTGCTCTCCATCCTAGTTTATCTAATTTGGTTGCAGAAATTCCTGGTGTATCTCTATCCATAATAAAAATACTCATACCATTATGTCCTGCATCTACATCTGTTTTGGCAGCTACTACTAAGTAATCACTATACACTCCATTAGTAATAAATGTTTTAGAACCATTAATTACATAAGAGTCTCCTTGCTTAACAGCTGTAGTACGCATTGCTGCAACATCAGACCCTCCAAAAGGTTCTGATATACAAAGGCAACCTATTTTGTCTCCAGTAATACTTGGTGTTAAGTATTTTTCTTTAATTTCATGGCTTCCTTCTTTATTTACATGTGTCATTGCTAAATAGGTATGTGCCCAAATATTAGCTGCAAATCCACCAGAATTTACTTTTTGTAATTCTTCTAATAAAATTACAGTATAAAATAAATCTAAGTTTAATCCTCCATAGGCTTCAGGATATGCCAAACCAAAGAACCCCATATCTCCGAATTTCTTCCAGATAAAACGTTCTACAGTTCCTGTTTTCTCCCATTTATCTATATGTGGTACAACTTCTTTTTTCAAGAAGTCTTGTAAACTTTGTCTAAATAATTGATGCTCTTCTGTGAAGTACATATTGCTCATAATTCTTAAGGAATTTATTATATTCTAGTTAATAGCCAAATATAATTTAATTATATCAATTTTATAAACAGGAAAGCCTTTTACTTTTGTTAATTCATCAACAGAATTAAAACCTTCACGTAGCGTTCTTTGTTCTAAAATTTGATGCGCAACCTCATAATCTATATAAGGCACAGTAACTAACTCCTCTCTTGTTGCCTTATTTAAACTTACTTTAGTTATTGCTTTTGGCGTCTTTACAGTAAACGCATTTGTAAGTCTTGTGATAACCTCTGGTTTTAAACCATACACTTCTTGCAACTCGACATCTGCTATAAAACCTTGTTGTTTATTTCTGTATGCTACAATTCTAGCCGAAAGTGCTTTACCTATACCATTGACAGATTGTAATTGACTAGCCGAAGCAATGTTTAAATCTATTTTTTGCTGAAAGGTTTTTGGAGTATTGGAATAGTTTTTGGATTTAAATTTTGCTTTAGGTTTAGCACTAGTAACCCATTCAGGAAATTTAAAAAATGGAGAGATTTTATTTAAAAGCGAATCGGAAACCTTAGTGACTTGTTGAAACTGTTTGGTAGAATTAATCCATTTACCTTGTTCTCTAAATTGTAACAATCTATCAATTTCTTGATTTGTCATTCCTAAAGTGAAGCCTTTATAATCGGTTATATAATTAGGGTTAAAAGGATATATTTTTGGCTTACGTTTTTCTATTTCTACTTTACGAAGCGAATCTGCCTCCTTTTTAAACGCTTCTAATAGTTTTTGATTAACTATATCTTCTTTGTAAGTATTTGTAAATACTTTGGGTATAACAAAAGCATAAACACATTGTAGTGTAACAATTATGGCTAATAACAGAAAAATCCCATTTCTCTGTTTGTTTGTAAACTGGAAATGGGATTTTAAATTCATATTATATGTTTTTTACATTTTCTCGACGTGATCTTCTGCTCCGTCTTCTATAGCCTCTTCTTTTTTATTAATGGCATTCATGTATTTTTTCAATTCTTTTCTAATTACTGGAGATAGCATTACTACACCAATAATATTTGGTACTACCATTGCAAAAATCATAGCATCAGAAAAATCAATAACAGCACCTAAACTAATAGAAGCACCTACTACTACAAATATTAAAAATAAGAATTTATATACTAAATCTGTAATTTTTCCTTTACCAAATAAGAATACCCATCCTTGCATACCGTAATAAGACCAAGAAATCATAGTACTAAAAGCAAATAAAATAACAGCTATGGTTAATACTATAGAAAAGTGAGGAATAACAGTATCAAAAGCTGTTGCAGTAAGTTCTACACCTTCTGTAGCTTTTACACCATACTCCATAAATCCTCCATCAAAATTAGTAATTACAATTACTAAAGCAGTCATTGTACAAATCACTACAGTATCTACAAAAGGCTCTAATAAAGCAACAATACCTTCAGAAGCTGGATACTTAGTACGTACTGCAGCATGTGCAATAGCAGCTGATCCTACACCTGCTTCATTAGAGAAAGCTCCACGACGAATACCTTGTATCATAACACCAATTACACCACCTAAACCTGCTAAAGGAGTAAATGCTCCGCTAATAATAGCTGCAAAAGCATCATCAATAAGTGTAAAGTTTGCAAACAAAATAATAAGTGCTGCTAACACATAAATACCTGCCATAAAAGGCACAATTTTTTCGGTAACCGAAGCAATTCTTTTAATACCTCCAATAATAACGATAGCTACTAAAACAGCCATACCTAAACCAAAATACAATCCAGCGTTATCACCTGTTAAGCCAAAAAGTTTTGTAAACTGTGCTGCTGCTTGGTTTGCTTGAAACATGTTTCCTCCACCAAAAGAACCACCAATTACAAAAATAGCAAACAATACAGCTAGTACTTTACCTAAACCTCCTGCTCCTTTTTCTTTAAGTCCTTTAGTTAAGTAATACATTGGTCCACCATAAACGGTTCCGTCTTCACCAACATCTCTATATTTTACACCTAAAGTACATTCTGCAAATTTAGAAGCCATACCTAAAAGACCTGCAATAATCATCCAAAATGTAGCTCCTGGACCTCCAATAGATAAAGCTACTGCAACTCCTGCAATATTACCTAAACCTACTGTTGCAGATAATGCTGCTGTTAAAGCTTGAAAGTGAGAAACCTCACCATCTGCGCCTTCGTTTTTAATAGTTTCAAAAACATCTCCTCCTGGTGTTTGGTCACCATAAAGTGTATCTACACCATGTTTTTCAATGTCTTCATATTTCCCTTTTACCACTTGTAAAGCAGTAGTAAAACCAGTAAAGTTGATAAATTTAAAATATACAGTAAAGAATAATGCTCCTCCTATTAAAACGATTAATACCCAAGGAATTTGAAAATTTTCCGAAAAAGGTATTTCGTAAAAAATAGCATTTACAAACCAACCTGTATAATCTTTGAAAATGGAATCAATTTTTTCTGAAGTACTCTCTTGAGCAAAGTTTATAAATGGTAAAATGAATGTAAAAATAGAAAGAAGATATTTCTTCATGATAAGTATTAGTTAGTTAATTTTTGAATTAAGTCAGCAATATGCTAAAAATAAATGGTTTTTTAAAGCATAACTTGTTAAAATAGGGAACTAATGCAAGTTGTAAATAGCATTTAATTCTTTAATTTGTTCTGGTCTACCAAGCACAATCACCTTAGCATTAGCCTCTAATTTGCGTTCGGCTTCGGGATTTACAATATATTCTCCTTTACCATTTTTATAGCCAATTACATTACAACCTGTTCGTTTTCTTAAGTCTAGGTCTTTTATGGTTTTTATACTTGTATTAGTATCATATAGTTTTTCTACAGCAATTTCTTCAATATTAATATTAGAACTACCTACAATATTTAAGTTATCAATAAATTCTATAAGATCTGGCACTACTACCAAAGAAGCCATGTGGTCTCCACCAATTCTGTCTGGAAGTATAACATTATTAGCTCCTGCAAATTTTAGTTTTTTGTATGATGTTTCTTCTGAAGCTCTACTAATTATACGCAGTGTTGCGTTAATTTGCCTAGCAGAAAGCACTACAAATAAATTATCTGCATCATTAGGCAAGGCAGATATTAGGGTTTCTGCTCTTTCAATTCCTGCTTCTAATAAGGTTTCATCTTCATTTGCGTTTCCTAAAACAAAAGGCACTTCATAAGTTTCAAATTTATCTATAACCTCTTTATCTTTTTCAATAACAACAAATGGCTTATTATACGCTAGTAATTTTTTAGCTGCTTGTTTTCCGTTTCTTCCATAACCACAAATAATTATATGATTGGTAAGCGCATCTATGGTTTTTTGCATCTTTTTTTGTTTTAATTCTTCCAAATTATTTCTGCTTAAAATATACTCTGTAATTACAGTTAAGGCATAACCTACAATGATTATACTAGTTAAAATTAATAACATAGTAAATATCTTGGATGCAGGATCTAGCGGATAGACTTCACCAAAACCAACAGTTGTAATAGTAATAACTGTCATGTACAAGGCATCAATCCAGGAATATTGAGATACATATTTAAATCCTATTACACCTATTAACAGTAACAGAACTAATAAAGCTACTGCAGTGTAAATTCTAGATCTAAAAATTCTCACAAAAGTATTCATCATATATTATAGGTCAAAAACCGAAGTTCGTTTTGTATATACAATATCTTTTATTTTCATCCAGAAAGCTAAGAATAAGTATAAAGCAAATCCAAAACCTAAAGTTACAAATGTTAAATATATAAATGAAGTTCTTACCACTTTTGCACGCATACCCAATCTATCAGCAATACGTTGGCACACATAATAACCGTGTTTTTGAAAATATAAAAGAATACGATAGAAAATGTTCATGACTGCAATTTACTTAATTACTACCAATTTTATTAAGAAAAAATTCAAATTCCAAAAACTAGACACTAAAACCTAACTTTTCCCTTTTTTACGCAACACTAGTTAACAAGGCATTGCCTATTGCACATTGCAAGCATTTATTTTTTTCACAATATTGTTTTTTTAGCTGAAGCAATGCTTGACTTTGCATGGCTGATGTTGCTACAAGATTAAGCTCTTGAAATTTAGTTATAATACTGTTTTTTTCTGAAGAGATTTGATTTATAATACTAACAATAACACTATCTATGTCTTTACCTTGCTGTTTGGCATAGCTAAATTTTATTGGCACTATGGTATTTATAATGAGTAAATCTATAAAGGCTTTAGTAATTATTTTTTTTGATGCTTTACTTATTTTACCAAAAGTAAAATGGTTTTCCCAATATGAGGAAGTGCCCACTGCAAACAAAGCATAAAGATCTTCTTTATTTTGTGCGTGTATTACTTTTGAAAACAAATTGGTATGTGTACTATACACATTTGCTAATTGCGAAATACGTATAGTAGGAAAATTTGGTGGACGTAATCTAAAAAATTGTAATGGTATTACTGCTTGACTAGACAAGCCAAACTTTTGCTTTAAAAATAGGTATTCCTTTTTAAGTTCTAGATAATACAAATCTTGAACCTCTAGTTGCAACAAATCTGCTTGACCAAAAAGTAAGGCTTCTAAACTGTGCTGCTTACTTTGTAGTTTTTGTATCACATTAAAATCTATAGAACTTGCAAGACTTAAAAAAGCATCTCCATTTACTTTTAATCCAAAGTTTTTAGCTAGCATTTTAAAAAGCACTGCTTCCCAATTGTTTTTACTACTTTGTAATAATTGTGCAATGTCTGCCGATTTTCGTTCTAAGCGTTCAAAGTACAAACGCTCTAACCAGTTACTAACTACAAAACTGTTTACTGATGCAAAATCATTTTCGCAATTAATCCATTTTTGCTTTTTACTAAACAGTTTTTGGTAATTCTGCAATGCACTTTTACTAACTACATCTTTTAGTACTAAAGTTGGTATTACGGTATTGTCTTTTCTATGAATTTCTGTATCGTGTTGCCAAACCACATGTAAAATTACATTATCATAATTTTTATCTTGCTCATGGTTATGTAAAAACCAATCGCTAGATTTTATATGTATTTCTACATTACCAGCCCATAGTTGGTCTGCTATTTTAATTTGTGCATTAAAAAAGTCTGGTCCTGTGTTATGGTTATGCATACCCATTTGCAAAATAGCAACAGGCTCTTGCGCTGTTGTTTTTAAATTGCTTAGCGCAAACTTTTTGTATTTCCAGATATAATGTAAAAAGTCTTCTTGCATGTAACTAATTTACATAATGCAATTTACATGACAAAAAAACAAGGCAAGCACAAATAATTTGATGGCGTCCTTTTTTATAAAAATACTACAAGAGAGCAAATAAATTAAATTCACATTAGCTTTATAAAATTGCCTTACTGCATTGCTAAGCTAAATATATTAATTTGCTGTTAAGAATTACTTTTTATCTAGTTTATCAAGCTATACATCATTATTTTTGTAGACATAAATACAACACTTTTAACACAAAATTCAACCTATGAAAAACCTAAAAAACAAAAAAGCAATAATTACTGGAGGAGGAAGAGGACTTGGAAGAGCAACTGCAATAGCTTTTGCTAAAGAAGGAATTGACATTGCCATTACTGGTAGAACTGAAGCTGCTTTAATAGAAACAGTAGCAGAGTTAAAAACCTTAGGCGTTGATGCTACTTATGCTGTTTTTGATGTTAGTAATTATGACGAAGTAAAAGAAGGAATTAAAACAATCATTGAAAAATTAGGTACTGTAGATATTTTAGTAAACAATGCAGGAATTGCTGCTTTTGGTACTTTAAACGATATGGACGTAACACAATGGAGTCAAATTATACAAACCAACGTAATGGGTATGTATTACGTTACCAAAGAGGTTTTACCATACTTAATAGAAAAAAACAAAGGAGATATTTTTAATATTTCTTCTACTGCTGGATTATCAGGAAACGCTACTACATCTGCATATTCTGCTTCTAAATTTGCGGTTATTGGTATGTCGGAGTCTTTAATGAAAGAAGTACGTAAAAACAACATTCGTGTTTGTACATTAACACCCAGTACTATTGCTTCAGATATGTCTATAGAACTTGGTATTGCTAGTAAAGATTCTGAAGACAGCGTATTACAACCTGAGGATTTTGCAGAACTTATTGTTGCTGGATTAAAACTACCTAGAAGAGCCATGTTAAAAGGTGCTTCATTATGGTCTACAAACCCATAACAAATAAACCCATTTAGATTTACACATAAAAAAACCTCCTAATATTTTAGGAGGTTTTTTTATTTAATTACTGTAATTGTTAATCTATATAACCCATTTCTTTCATCCAATCGTTGTTGTACATTTTACCAACGTAACGACTTCCATGGTCGTGAAAAAGAACCACTACAACATCGTCTTTTTTAAATTCATCTTTTAATTGTAATAATCCTTTTATTGCTGCTCCAGCACTATTACCTAAAAACATACCTTCTTCTAAAGCTAGTTTTTGTGTATATACTGCTGCATCTTTATCTGTAACTTTAGTAAAACCATCAATAAGAGAAAAATCTACATTTTTTGGTAAAATATCTTCACCAATACCTTCGGTTACGTAAGGATAAATTTCATTCTCGTCAAAAATTCCTGTTTCGTGGTATTTTTTAAATACAGAACCATAGGTATCAATTCCCCAAACTTTTACATTAGGATTTTGTTCTTTTAAGTATTTACTAATTCCTGAAATGGTTCCTCCTGTTCCTACACCAACCACAAAATGTGTAATCTTACCATCTGTTTGTTTCCAAATTTCTGGTCCTGTACTTTCATAATGTGCTCTTGCATTACTTGGGTTATCATATTGGTTTACATACCAAGAGTTAGGCGTTTCTTCTCCTAAACGTTTAGAAACCGAATAGTAGGATCTTGGATCTGTTGGCTCTACATCTGTAGGACAAACAATTACCTCTGCTCCATGTGCTCTTAATACATCACATTTTTCTTTTGATTGTTTATCACTTATTACAAAAATACATTTGTATCCTTTTATAATAGCAGCAAGTGCTAATCCTAATCCTGTATTTCCAGAGGTACCTTCAATAATAGTTCCTCCTGGTTTTAATCTTCCGTCTGCTTCAGCATCTTCAATCATTTTCAAGGCCATTCTATCTTTTGCAGAATTTCCAGGATTAAATGTTTCGTATTTAGCAAGTACCAAACAAGGTAAATCTTCTGTAAGTTTATTTAGTTTTACTAATGGTGTGTTACCAATAGTTTCTAGTATGTTTTTTGCGTATTCCATAATTTCATTTTGCTTTGCAAATTTAAGGCAAAAGTTAAAAGGGAAAAGAGAAAAGGTGGTTTTATTTTACGAAAGCCTTTTAACTAATATAGAAGCTTTTAGTTTATAAAGTTATACTTCTTGATTTTGTTAGGTATGCCGAAATTTTAATATTAAAAATAAAGCTTCTGGTTAGGTTGCGTTAGCGATTGCAGTGGCATCCTTTTTTGAGGCACTATAAAAAGATATAACGGAAAGCGTGGTGCTACATAGCTTAAGCGAAGTAGTAAACGCCATAATTAATTATTCAAAACGAATTGCTTTTACTGGCGAAATTTTGGTGATAATGTATGAAGGTATTAATAGCATGAGTAAACAAAGGAGAAATGTACCAATGTTTAAGGCTAAAATATAGCCTAAACTTATATAAACAGGTACTTCGCTAACGTGATACACACTAGGATCTAGAGGAAAAAACTTGCCATATTTTTGTGCAAAAAGCAAGAGCAAACCTATAAGATTTCCCCAAAAAAGACCTATTAAAATAATATAGCTGGCATTGTATAAAAACATTTTTCTGATGCTCCAGTTATTGCTTCCTAGTGCTTTAAAAATACCAATCATTTTGGTACGTTCAAGAATTAAAACTAGTAATGCAGTTATCATGTTTATTCCTGCTACAAGAATCATGATGCCTATAATACCATAGGTGTTTTTATCGAAAATGCCAATCCACTCAAAAATAGAAGCGTGTTTTTGTTCTACAGTTACAGCATTTAATAAGGAAGGTGTGTTTTGAAATACTGCAACGTATTTTTCTTGTAATTGGTTGTAGTCATCTAGTAAAACCTCAAAACTTCCTACTTGATCTGGCTGCCATTTATTGAGGCGTTGTATGTGACGTATATCTCCAAGTACATAGGTTTCATCAAATTCTTTAAGTCCTGAATTGTAAATACCGACAATAGAATAACGAATTTGTGTTGGTAAAGCGTTTGGATCTTGCTTTTTAAAGAACGTAGAAAACTTATCGCCTAACTGAAACTGCATACGTTTTGCTAAACTTTGAGAAATAAGCACGTCTTGGTTTCGCTCTTTAGAGTAATCTGGCAATCTACCTTCTATTAAAAACTCTTTAAAATAATCCCAATTATAATCTGCTCCTACTCCTTTTACAATAATGGCTTCAAAATCTGTTTCGGTTCTTATTATTCCGAATTTTGATGCTACTGCTTGCACGTTTTTTATACCATCTACATTTTTAAAAACAGGATAAAAATCTTGTTTGGTAGAAATGGGTTTATCACTTTCTTGAGAGTTATTAGTGCCAAAATTAGAAATAATTATATGTCCATTAAAAGCAGAAACTTTATCTCTAATTTTTTGTTGCAAGCCAATACCTGTAGCTACAGCAATCATCATTACTATAATACCAATAGCAATTGCAGCAATTCCAATTTTTATTATTGGTGCCGAAACGCTACTTTTATACGCTTTACTACTAATAATGCGTTTAGCTATAAAAAACTCGAAATTCAAACTAGATTATGCAATTTAATGTTTTCAAAAATACAGTTTTATTATTTGTTTTTATATTAATTTCTTGCGGAAGTAATTCAAAAACAAAAGATACTATTACTTCTACAGATAGTTCTAAAGCGGAAACCCTTCTGCAAGCGAAGCCTAACACCGAAAAAGCAACCAAAAAGCCTATTCTTGTTGGTGCCAACCAAACAGAAGCATATTTACCATTACTTAGTAAAAAACGCGTTGGTATTGTTGCCAACCAGACTAGTGTTATTTTTAAGTATAACCAAGGTGAAATTGACGATTTGCATAAAACACCTAGCAATAATAGGTATACACATCTTGTAGATTCCTTAGTAGCATTAAAAGTAGATGTAAAAAAAGTATTTGCTCCTGAGCATGGATTTAGAGGAACTGCTGATGCTGGAGAATTGGTTAAAGATGGTATAGACACCAAAACCGGTTTACCTATAGTTTCGCTATACGGAAAAAACAAAAAGCCTTCTGCAGCACAACTAAAAGATTTAGATATTGTAATTTTTGATATTCAAGATGTAGGAGCTCGTTTTTACACTTATATTTCTTCTTTACATTATGTTATGGAAGCTTGTGCTGAAGCAAATATTCCTGTTCTTATTTTAGATAGACCAAACCCAAATGGTCATTATATTGATGGACCTATTTTAGAAATGGAACACAAAAGTTTTGTTGGTATGCATCCTGTTCCTGTGGTTCACGGAATGACTATTGGTGAGTATGCTAAAATGATTAATGGTCAAAAATGGTTAGAAAATGGTGTACAATGCAACATTACTGTTATTGCCATGCAAAATTACACACATGATACGCCATATCATTTACCTATTAAACCATCACCAAACTTACCTAATGCAAAGGCAATAAACTTATATCCTAGCTTATGCTTTTTTGAAGGTACTAACGTTAGTGCTGGAAGAGGAACTGACAAACAGTTTCAAATTTTTGGAAGCCCTTTTTTAGACTCCAAAATGTTTAATTACACCTATACTTTTACTCCTAAGCCTAATGCTGGTTCTAAATACCCAAAACACGAAAACAAAGTTTGCTTTGGTATGGATTTAAGCACGAGTAAAGATTTAAGTAGATTAGACTTAAATTATATTATTGAAGCATACCAAGCAACAGCAAATAAAGATGCCTTTTTTAATACCTTTTTCACCAAACTTGCAGGAACAAAAGAACTACAAAAACAAATTGAAACAAAACACACCGCTTACGAAATTAAAAAAACATGGGTTAGAGGTTTAGCTGCTTATAATACGATGCGTCAAGCCTATTTACTGTATAAGTAAAAAGCCTCTAGAAAATTTCTAAAGGCTTTTAATATTTGCAAAATCTATTTTTTGCTTAGAGACTAATTTATACTAGTTATATGGTTCTCCGTTTGGTCTTAAGTTTTGTGCTCTATACTCTGCACGAGATTGAACCACATAACGTCCTCCTCTAGCATTTGTAAGATTATAACTTTTATATACAGTAGAGTCTAAACTAGGTTTTTTAGTTTCAGTGACTCTTGTATCTTTAGCTGGTTTGGTTTTAACCACTGATTTTTCTTGTACCTTTTTTACAGGTTTTATCTGTTTTTTTACAGGCTTAGGCGTACTGGTTGCAACTCTTGTTTTCTTTTTTGCAGTTACTTCCTTTTTTACTTTTTGCTTTTTTACGGTTTCTTTTTTGGCCTTGTGCTTTTTTATTCGCTCTTTTTTTACGGCTTCTTTTTTAGGCGTAACAGGAGCTTCTTTTTTCTCTTTTACTAGAGGTTCTTTTTTAGTTTGTTCTGTAACCTCAGCAACCAACGCTTCTTCTTTTTTAACTATAGGTTCTTCCTTTTTAATTGTTGGTTTAAGTGTTTCTTTTTCTTCTAGAGCTTCTGGTTCTGATTCTGGTACAACCTCAGCAATTAATTCTTCTTCTAATAGAGGTGTTTCAATTGGTAAAAGTCTAGAAATTCTAAAAACTATTGTTTTTTGATATTGATATATATCATCACTTCTTTCAATTTGAAAAGCAGCAATAGTATACTCTCCTACAGGAACAGATGCTAAAGGTATGCTCGCTTTTTTCTTACCTCTTTCTACTTCAAAAACCTTAGATTCATAGTTTCCTATAAACTCAACTTTATATAAATTATAGTCACTACTTAAATGTAGCGTATCACCTGCTTTATTTAAATTGTGTTGTAAACTATTAGCTTCTGAGTTTATATTTTTTGCAATTGTAGAATATACTGTGTTTTGACCAAACGATAAACTAGTTATCATTAAGAACATAAATAAACATAGTAGCGTAACTTTCCCCTCTTTCATTACGTTGTAAATTTTAATCATTTTATTGAATTTTGATAATAGCTACTAATCAAATTTCCGTTCAAAGATTATATTAATTTACAAAAAAAAGGTGCCTTATTTGGTAATTGTTATGAATATTCGTTGAATACCAAATATCACAGATAAAATGTTATCCGTCTGAAACAAAAGACATTAATTCGCTTAAAAAGCTTTACAAACACTAAACATTCTTCTGCATTATGAATTTATTACACATTTATTTTCCGTATTCAATTACGTTTAATGTATTGCCGTTTTTTCTATTAAATGTGCAATAATTCTCACCAAATACTAGCAATTATTCTGTCTGTAAAATAGAATAGAATTTCTGTAGATATAGAAGTAAGTTCGTTCTGTAAAATACCACAATTAGCAATTGTGCTTTTACAGTTTTATTCTACGTTTCATTTCTTCTACAATATTAAAAGCTGCAGGACAGATAGCCACATTTTTAATAGTAAGGTTTGAAATTTGCTGAAACTTTTTTCGGTCTGTATGCGGAAATTCTCTACATGCCTTTGGTCTCACATCATAAATAGAACAATAGTTATCTGCTCCTAAAAAAGTACAAGGTACCGATTGTAAAACGTAATCATTTTCTTCATCTACACGTAAATAGTTGGCAATAAACTGCTGTGGTTTTTGCTTAAAATGCTTTGCAATTCTATCTACATCTTTATCTGTAAATAAAGGACCTGTTGTTTTGCAACAATTAGCACAAGTTAAGCAGTCTGTACGCTCAAATTCTTCAGCATGTAAATCTTGCATGATATAATCTAAATTCTTAGGCGTTTTCTTTTTTAGCTTTGTAAAAAAGGTTTTGTTCTCCTTATGCTTATCTTTGGCCAACTTTGGGAGTTGTTTTAAAAATTCTTCCATAGAACAAAAGTAATATTTTTTGAAACACTTTGTCTGTGCTTAGTGTATCAATAATAGTAAATAACAACAGATAACCTCGACAGCTTTTTAAGATGCTTCGTGTAATATCTAGCAATGACAATTTTATGGAAAAAGATTTATTTGGAAAAGCTTTATTAGACTACCAAAACGGAAATTATACAGAAGACATTATTACTGCAACTAATATAAGTGACGAAGATAAATTACCTATTCCGTATCTTTTTAGAGGTTTTACAGAAATGCCTAAACTAGAACAAAAAGCGCTACAAGTTTCTAGCGGAAAAATTTTAGATGTTGGCGCTGGAGCAGGAAGCCATAGTTTGTATTTACAAGAAAAAGGTTTTGAAGTAAAAGCTATTGATATATCTGAAGGTGCTATAGAAGTTTGTAAAAAAAGAGGTGTTAAAAATGCGGAAGTAAAAGATATTTTAAACGAAACAGACTCTTTTGATACTATTTTATTGCTTATGAATGGTACCGGAATTTTTCAAGAATTACAACAAGTAGCAAGCTATTTAAAGCATTTAAAAAGCATTTTAAATACAGGAGGACAAATTTTAATAGACTCTAGTGACATTAAATATATGTATGAAGATGAAGATGGTGGATTTTGGATGGATACTACAGCGAACTATTATGGCGAATTAGATTATTTTTTAAGCTATAAAGGCGAAAATGAAAAACCAATGAAATGGTTGTATTTAGATTTTAACACGCTACTTACTGCTTGTACTTCTGTTGGCTTACAATGCAAATTACTGCAAGAAGGAGAACATTTTGATTATCTAGCAAAGCTTACGCTTTAGTTTTCCATACTACAATGGTGAGTTTAAAATCTGCATTTTTCAAATTAGATTTTAATCTACCATATTTTTGTATTTTAAACTTGGTATTATAATAGTTTAGCACTTTTTCATCTAAACTTGCTCCTAGGCTTTTTAAGGTTTCTACAGATTTTAAAGTTGCAGTATTCTCTTGATAATTTAATACGTACAGTCCGTAATCATCATCAAAAGCATATCTTTTAGAACGACTATAGTCTGGTGTGAAAAAAGCAGAATTTATTTCTAAAACATTATTAAAATTTAATGTTTCTTCCTGCGTTTGCATTAACCCTTTTACAATTCTTATTTTTTGTAATTCTTCAGGAGCATTGTCATTTTTAAAGGATACAGAAGGATTACAAGCCGCAACAGAAAGCTTTCCATCTTGTGCTTCTGCAATATAAAAAAGCCATTTTGAATTCTTTTCAGGATTAGGAACAGGACAACCATGAAGCGATTTAGAGAACCAAATAATATTTGTGTTTACTTGGTTATTAAAGTTTTCTAGAACTTCTACTTTTACCTTTTTAGCCCTTGAAGTATTATCATGGTATTCTAAAACTTGAATAATTTTTGCAGTAAAAACATTTTCAAAACCATTTAGCCTACTAGAAACAGTACCATAACTACAGGAACAAGCATACGTTGTAAAAGCAAATAGAAATGTAAATAAAGAAATTATTTTTAATTTCATTAAGACTATAGGTTAAACCCTTTTTCGCTTAACTTATCTACAATAGTTCTATAAAAACCACTACTCCACATTTCTGATATTTTG
Organism: Lacinutrix gracilariae; assembly: GCF_042684485.1. Lineage (NCBI taxonomy): Bacteria > Pseudomonadati > Bacteroidota > Flavobacteriia > Flavobacteriales > Flavobacteriaceae > Lacinutrix > Lacinutrix gracilariae. The sequence goes on from NZ_JBHULM010000011.1 coordinate 38,970, forward strand.
CTCATGGCATCATTCATAGAATCTTGAGAGCCTGTAATTTTTTGTCCTGTATCACTTCGGTAAAACTCGGTTAAAGCCACCTTATCTCCTTCGGTAAGTTTACTAGCATCTTTAAACATATTTTGTCCTGCTTTAGTAGCATATAAGGCGTTCATGTTTTTTACGTCTTCATGTGTAAAATGACCACGATATGCAGAAACCACCATTTGACTTAACTCTTCTAAGGATTCTGTTTTAAGACTCTTTAATTCTACCCAAACAGATTCAGGAACGTTTTGTGCTGCATATTGCTCTTGCAACATGCTAAACATTTGCTCTACTACGTTTTCATAATACGCATAGGTACCATTACTTTTAATACATTGTTTTACGTCTTCACTATAAGCATCTACTTGTGCAAAAGTTGTTGCAGATACCATTACTGCTAATACTAGAGTATATATTTTTTTCATCTTTAAAGAATAGTACGTTTTATGTTTACAGACATAGCAATTATTGTGCCACGCCATCAATAAAAGTTTGTTGCACTTTTATATTAGGCAATTTAGCATCAGGTACTTGCATAATATCTTTGTCTAAAATAATAAAATCTGCAAACTTCCCTGCTTCTATGCTTCCTTTTTCATGTTCTTCAAAATTTGCAAAAGCAGCCCAAATAGTCATTCCTTTTAAAGCTTCTTCTCTGCTTAGTGCTTCTTTTTTATTAAACCCATTTTCAGGAAAACCTTTTACATCTTGCCTAGCAACAGCTGCATAAAAAGTTAAAAACGGACTTACTTGTTCTATAGGAAAATCGGTTCCTAAGGCTACTTTTCCGCTTTTATTTAAAAGTGTTTTATACGCATAAGCTGTTTGTATTCTATCTTTACCTAAGCGTTCTTCGGCCCAATACATATCACTTGTAGCATGTGTTGGTTGTACAGAAGGAATAATATTTTCGTTTTTAAAATAATTAAAATCAGTTCCTGTTAACACTTGTGCATGTTCTACGCGCCAACGTCTGTCTGTTTTGCCTTGTAATGTTTTTTCATAGGTATTTAATACAAATCTATTAGCAGAATCACCAATAGCATGTGTGTTTAATTGATAGCCTGCTTTTTCTATTCGTATTGCTAGTTTTTTATAATCTTCAAGACCAATAACCATAGCGCCAAAATGATTGTGCATATCTGAATATTCTTGCTTTAAAGCAGCACCACGAGATCCTAAAGCACCATCTGCATATACCTTAACCGATTGTACGTTTAATTTTTCGGTTTTTATTTTTCCTTTTGGTAAATAATAATCTAGATTTTCTTTGGTATTACTAACCATAGCATACACTCTTGTGTTAAGTTTTTTGGCTTGTTGTAAACTATCGATCAACTCAATGACCTCTTTATTTAAACCAGCATCTGAAACTGTGGTAAGCCCTAAATTAGTACAAATTTCTTGTGCATCTAGTAATGCTGTAATTTGTGCTTGCCTTGTTGGTTTAGGGTAAATAGCTTCTACCAAAGCCATAGGATTATCTATTAAAACACCTGTTAACTCTCCTTTTTCAAGTAGTATTTCTCCTCCTGCTACTTTTGTGTTTTTGGTAATTTTAGCCAAGTCTAAAGCTGCTTGGTTACATAACATAGCATGACCATCTATTCTTGTTAAAGCAACTGGAATATCTGGAAATAATCGATCTAACAAAGCTTTGTTTGGATATTCTTTTATTTCCCAATCGTTTTGATCCCAACCATGACCAGTAATAAATGGTTTATTTTTTTGGTTTTGAAAATCTGTAACGCGCTTTACTACATCTACAAAACTTGTAGTACCAACCAGATTTACGGTTTGCTCAAACAAACCTAATCCGTAAAAATGACAATGTGCATCTATAAGTCCTGGAACAATAGTTTGCTCTTTAGCATCTATTATAGTGTCTGCTTGAAATTTATTTTCAATGTCTTTAGATGTACCAACAGCTACAAACTTACCATCCTTTATTGCAAATGCTTCTGCTGTTTCAAAGTTTGTATTTACAGTATATACTTTTGCATTGGTAATTATAGAGTCTACTTGTTGTTTGCCTTTATTACAGGAAAAAATTAGTAGAATACCAAGAAGTGAAAAATATTTATTCATGCTTTTTTATTTGTTCTAGATCGTCTGTTGAGATATTAAGACTTTGTGAAATATGCTATTAAAATTTTAATTACGTAATGTACAAAAATAACAAAAGCGCTCTCTTAAGAACGCTTTGTTTATTACTCCTTTTATTTCCGTTTATTTCCCTTTATTTCTGTTTTATTAAGAGAATATTTTGTTTCTACGTTTGTTACAATGTTATTAAAAATCAAACTTATAGGTTGCTCCTGCTAAAAACTGAAATCCTTGAACAGGATAGTTTTGCCATCTTTTATATTCTTGATTAGCAATATTATTTGCTTTTGCAAATACCGAAAGTCTTTCATTAATATGATAACCAGCATGCGCATTGGCATCAAAATAACTTTTTAAAGTAGTTGTTTGATAAGCTACCAAAGGAAACGTAGTCACAATCTCTTGGTCTTTTCTTTCGCCTACAAAAAACAGATTTGCTCCTGCAAACCATTGTTTATTTATTTGATAATCTAAAAACAGATTTGCTTTTAAACTTGGTAGATTCCATGCTTCGGCTTCCTCATCAACATTATATGCAAAATATTCTGCTTTTACACCTAAGGTGAAATTTCTGTTTATATCTGCATTTATTTCACCTGAAACGGCAAAAGTAGAAACATCATCATAGACTAAACCAAACGAATTTCCATTCATATAATTTTCATCTCCTGATGCATCCAGGTTATTTTTAAACATTGCTTTATCACTTTCTGCAATATATTTTCCTTTAATATTATAACTTATTCCGTTAGACACCATTCCTTTTAAACCTACAAAAACATTGTATTTCTGGTCTGTTGGTGTAATAAATAAAGTTGGAGACACAAAAGGATTTTCTTGTGCAAAATCATAATACGTATTTTGTATTAAATCTCCTTGAATACCTCCATAAGCAATTAATATTTCGTCTACCATTCTATACGATGCTTTAATATTGGGATAGATAAAAAACTTGTTATCTCCATATTCTGTATCGTTTAAATAAAATAGAGAAACTCCTAAATCTAGGGTTAAATCGTCTTGCACTAATTGGTACGTTGGTGATAAACCAAGATTAAAGTTTCCGTAATTTAATGCTTCGTCTGTAAAATAATTTCTTTCAAATTTTCCGCCTAAATAATCTACTCTAAGTGCTACATTAAAGTCTAAATCTTGAATAGAAATATCGCCATTTGTTTGTAATAAAAACCTGTTTTCGCCTGAGCTATTATTATCACTAAATCTTCTAAACAAAACGCTTGCTTCTTTTACATAAGCGCCTGTAAAAGTAACATCTCCTCCAAGGTTAAAGCCATAAAATGTATGGTCTACATCACCAATATCATCGGCTTCTTCTTGGCTAAATACACCTTGTGGTAAACCATACCAATTGTATTTTTGATGTAAAAAACCACCTTCTATGTTGTAAGAAAGGTCGCGTTCATTTCTAGCATAATTGGCACTTAATTTAGTATCTGAAAAATTATCATCTAAAAGCACATCACTAATTCCGCCTTGAGAAGAGTGATGGCTAATATAACCACCAACACTTTCGGTTCTACTAATAGCATGATTTAAATACACCTCACCTAAAACAGAGGTATACATTCCTGCTGCTAGTGTGGCATAATTATCATATAATTTTGCAGGTTTTTCTTTATCTACTACAGCAGCTTTACCTTTTGCTGGTGTAAATGTAGAAGCCACAGGAAAAGAGAAAATATTATATTTTATTTCTTTTTTGGCTGTTGTAGTTTCATCATCTAAAGAAGGCACTTCTTTTACCTTAAAAGCATCAGATATTGTAGGAGTATATGGTTTTACTACTTGAATAACATCTGTACTTAAGGTATCTTGATCTCTTTCTTGAGAAAACCCTAAGGTAGATACCATTATTAAAAAGAATACTAAAATTTTATTTTTTTGCTTTCGCATATTTTTGCTATTTATTTTAAACTTTAAGATGCTATGGCTTCGCTTAGCATGACTTATACTTTATCTTATTTAAAGACAATACTCCTGCTTTTGCAGAAATTTAATCTTCTGGAACGATAGAAGAATTTGTTTTTGCCTGTTCTTCTTTTATTTTACTTAATTCGGTTTGAGCTTCTGCAACGATATCTTCAAATGTTGCAAAATTTTTGATTACACTTTCTAAAATATAAGTTGCTTGAAAAGCGTCTTCTAAAGCGTAATAATTTTTTGCCATAAGCACTAAACCTTTTGCGCTATAATATTTATAACCAGAATAATCTTTTGCTAAACGTTGAATAGCAGTATTTGAAGCTGCATAGCTTCCTTCTTTATTTTTAAAATATGCATTGTAAAACAAAGCTTCTGCTGCTGTTTCGCCTATTGCTGTAAGCTCTACTTCTGCATAGGCTAATTTTGCTTTAGCTTCATCTTCTGTTTGTATTGCAGAACGTGCTATAATTACATGTGCATCGCTTTTAATTTTATTATCTAAACTGTTTTGTAACAATACTTTTTCGGCATAAGCCACAGCTTGACTATAGTTTTCTAATTCATAATTGGCTTTCATTAAATTAGATTGTGCAAAAACAGCATTTTGCGGAAAACTAGCTACTGTTTCTAGTGTTGTTAGTACAGGAATGGCATCTTGCCAGTTTTTGCTTTCGGTATAAATTTGCGCCAAACGCAACAAGGCTTCTTCAGTAAATTCACTTTGCGAAGCTTGCGTAACATATTTAAAATGTGGTGTTGCTGTTTCTTTTAAATCTTTCTTAAAATACAATTGCGCCAAATAAAAATGCGATTGTAAAGCATGTAATCCGTTTGGAAACTCATTTAAATAACTATTAAACTGCTTGATGGCATTATCTGTATCATTATCTAAATATTTCTTTTCTGCAGCTTCATAACTAGTATTATCTAAATCTGCATTAGTAACCTCTATATAATCTAAGGTTTGTACCCAAGAAGCATACTCATCTACTCTTCCTATATCAATATAAATTAAACGCGCTGTTGCAACTGCTTGGTTTGCTTCTGCTGTGTTAGGAAAATCTGCTGCTACTTTTTTAAACTTACTTAAAGCAGGATTATTTTCGCTAGCATTATAATGTACTAACCCTTGACGAAGCAATGTTTTTGGTACAAACAAACTATTTTTATACTCGTTATTTAATCGATCATACGTTTGCATTGCTTTGTTGGTATTTCCTGCTTTTACATACGAATTACCTAGAGCATACATGGCATCATCTCTTAATTTTGATGTTGGGTATTGGTTAATAAAGTCTTCTAATTCTGAAATTTTTGTAGCATCATTTCCAGCATAACCAGCACTTAAAGCTTTTTGAAAAAAGGCATAATCGGTTTCTATTTTTCCTAGCTTCATTGCTTTATTATAAGCTTGAATAGCATCGTTGTACTGACTAGAAACAAAATAACTATCTGCTAAACGTAGGTAGGCATCATTTAATCTTATTGTGTCATCCTTTTTTTTAGCAATAAATGAATTGAAATATTGTATTGCTTGCGTATAATTTTTTTGTTTAAAATAGGTGTACGCTATATTATACTCTAGATTTTTTTGTTCTGGAGTATTTGCTGCTGCTGTTTGTTGTTCAAACTGTTTAAAACCTAGTAAAGCATCCTCATAATTGGTAAGATTAAAATCGGTTTCTGCTTTCCAAAAAGTTGCTCTTGCAGTGTATGTAGCATCTTGTGGTTCTTTTAAAGATTTATCAAAAAGCGCTTCTGCTTCTTGAAATTTGTTTTCATTATATAATTCAATTCCTCTATAAAAAGTTACTTTTTGGTATGCTACTTTATTTTCATAGCTCTTTTTTCCTTCTAAAAGATTTAAAGCTTCTTTGTAGTTTTTTGAGGTAATATAAGAGTCTATTAATAAGGTTTCAATTTCTTCTTGATAAGCTGTATCTGGATATGTATCTAAATACGTCGCTAGTACTTGCGGAACAGATTGATAAGCATTACCAATTTCATAACTAATTTTTGCATAATTTAACCAAGCGTCTTCTTGAATTTTTAAATCGTAATCCATTTCGGAAGCATTTTTAAAAGCATTTAAAGCTTCCTGTTTTTTATCTACATTTACATAACTCTCTCCTAAGTGATAGTATGCATTTTGTGCTACGCTATTATTACCACCAATAATTTTATTGAACTCTTTTATAGCTTTTTCGTAATCTTTTTGTTTGTAGTAAGCATAACCCAATTGGTAATAATCGGTATTATTCCATTTGCCATTGGTTCCTTGATATTGGGTTAAAAACGGAATTGCTTCGGCATATTTTTGTAAGTTAAAATAGCTTTCACCAATAATTTTATGAAGTTGTGAAACTTCGTTAGTATCACTATTTGGTAATTGCTCTTTGGCTAAGGCTATAGCTTCTTCAAACTTACCAAGCTTAAAATGTAAATCTGCTTGATAGTAAGAGAGTTTTTCTTTGTATTTTTCGTCATCTCCTACTTGGTCAAAATACTGATTAGCTTTGTCATAATCATCACTTTCATATGCCATATAACCAATGTAATACTTTGCTTGCGACCCATATTTTTGTGAGTTTTCTACACGATTTAAATAGGTTTTAGCTGTTTTATAGTCTTTGGTTACAAAAGCTACATATCCATTATTAAAATTATATCTTTCTTTTTCGGCTGATGCTAATCCGCTTTCATCCACCTTATCATACCATTTTTTAGCATAGGCATATTTTTGATTAACAAAATAATAATCTGCTACATCTACATACGCTGTATTACGTTTGGTACTTGTAGGATAATCTGCTACAAAATCTTCCATTAGCTGATCTGCATTTTGCTGATTTAAACGCACTGCACAATTGGCTATATAAAAAGCACAATCACTCTGTAAAACATCTGTTTTTGCAGTTCTTTTTATTTGATTAAATAAAGACTGTGCTGCTAAATATTGCTGATTATTATATAGTGTTAACGCTCTTTGGTAGTCTACAAGATCACTTGTATAAACAGCAGTTTCTTGTGCCATAAGCTGAAAACTACAAACAATAGCTAAAAGGAATAAATGAAGATTTTTTTTAGTCATGGACTATTTTTTTTATTAAAGAATCAAAGATAAATCAATATGTAAATGATAACGTTAGAATTTTGTTATAATTATTCACTGACTTATTAAAAATGAATGAAAAATAGGCCATGTTTATCTACATACTGTTTATGGATTCATTTTTACAAACAAGTAAAATAACTTAAACACGTATAAGGTAAGTTACAAAGCAGAACCATATATTATATTTAAAAATTAGCTACAGCTTTAAGAAAACTTTTAAAGTATAACTTTTATGTTTTAACTTTTTAATAATACATTTACAACTCTTAAAAACAATGTAATTTTATGTCAAACCCTGTTTTACAATTAAAAGATGTTTCTATTTTTCAAGGAAACAACTTAGTGCTTTCTGATGTTAATGTAGAAGTCAATAAAGGAGACTTTGTGTATTTAATAGGAAAAACGGGATCTGGAAAAAGTAGTTTTATGAAAACTCTTTATGGAGATTTAGCTTTAACAGAAGGCGAAGGACATATTGTAGATTATGATTTACGTAAATTAAAAGAAAAAGACATTCCGTTTTTACGAAGAAAATTGGGTGTTGTTTTTCAAGATTTCAAACTACTTACAGATAGAACCATTAACGACAATTTATTATTTGTTTTAAAAGCTACAGGCTGGAAAGACAAGTCTAAAATGAAAACAAGAATTGATGAAGTTTTAGATAAGGTTGCCATGAAAACTAAAGGTTTTAAATTTCCGCATGAACTTTCTGGTGGAGAACAACAACGTGTTGCAATTGCTAGAGCTTTATTAAATGATCCAGAATTGATTCTTGCAGATGAGCCAACGGGAAATCTAGATCCGCAAACCAGCATTGAGGTTATGGAAGTTTTACAAGAAATTAATAAAAATGGAAATACCATTTTAATGGCTACCCATGATTATGCCTTGTTATTAAAATACCCAAGTAAAACGTTAAAATGTGATGAAAATCAGATTTATGAAGTGGTACAACGCAAGGGTTAAAACAACCATTTAAAAAAGCGAGACAAACCACTTTCTGTTTTTGGTTCTTCCTCTTTATTTGTTGTTGTAGTTGTTGCCTTTTTGGCATTAGTAAACGCTATAATAAATACACCAAAATTATTTAAGGTTTTAGTTTCTATTGCGTTTTCTGCTTGCATTGGCACTGTAATTTTAGCATCTTCAGCTAGCGTTCCTGTTTTTATAACTGTGTTTAAATTTTCAACATCTGTAATGGTGTAACTACTTCCTTTTTCCATGTGGTATTCTAAGAAATCAACCACTACATCCTGCTCCTCTTTATTAAAAAGCACCACTCTAAAACTATTGGTTTTATATTGGCTTTTTGTTATATCTAAAACGTTGGCTAAGTTGAAATCTTTAAAATTATAGCTTCCACTATTTTCATCTAATTTGTATTTAGACTTCCATTCATTCAACAAATAATCTCTTGAGCCTATTATACGTATTGGCTTTGTTCTTCTAGTATAATAGCTATTATTATTAAAATTCCAATTATCATCAATTATATGTTCTAATGTAGATTCATTAATCCTTACGTAACCACTATAAACCACATTATTATTAAACTGCATAGACTTAACATACAACACTCTCAATGCATTTTTTCTTCCAATAATAATATTATTCTTTATTATTGCATTCTCTAATGGTGCTTTTTTATCAAAACCCAATGTTAATGACGGAGCTTCTGTATTTTCAATTTCCTTAGTAAGGTTTGTATTATGATATAAAACATTATTACTTATAGTAATATTTTTAGCAATATTAACTTCATTTTCATCATCTGAAGCTACAATAATGTTATCCCTATAAGACCCCGCGGGTAAACCATTGTTAAACAACACATTATTATATAGCGTTACATTTTTAACATAAGCTTCTTTGGCATCCTTATTAGCAGACCAAACTTCAATTCCTTTATAATAATTGTTAAAGACAATATTATTAAATATCTGTCTTTCTTTATCACTAGAGTTTTGAACATACATACCAACTCCCCCTCCTCTTTTTTTAGTAAAAAACCCATTATTAAAAATAATACACTCATTAATTTCTGCGTTAGAAGTTCTTTTCCAAGAATTAAACCCTGAACCCGGATTATTATAAATAACTAAATTAATAAACTTACAATTACCACCAGAGGTATGATTAACCCCATCACATCTTGAAAAATCTTTGTCTGTTTCTATTCTAGAAAAGTCATTTAATGATGTGATTTCAAAATTCTTGAATATTAAATTATTTCCTTTAATTTCTATTACTTGTTTTTTTATAGAAGAAACATTTCCGTTTAAAATAACCCTATGGTTTGGATATGCACTTACTGTAATATATTTATTTGCAGTAGTACAATTTAGCGTACTATTATATCTACCATTATAAACACCTTCATGCAACCAAATGGTGTCACCTCCAGAAACTACTTTACTAGATTGGGTTAAGGCTGTTTGTAAATCCCATGGATTTTGTAAAGAACCGTTTCCTGTAGCAGTTCCTGGTGTTATTTTATGGTTTTTAGGAAATACATGAAACTCTTGTTGTGCAAAAGTAAAAGCAACAATGAAAACAGATAAAAAGCTAAGACATATTTTTTTCATAGTAACAAAATTACAATTACTATACCATTAGCAAACAGATTAGATAATTTATTGTTAGTTTTGAATAATTCTAAAAAGCATTCATGCTCTCCATTTTAATACCAACATACAACTACAACATAAGCGCACTTGTAAACGAAGTGTACAAGCAAATAAAAAAGCTTGATGTTTCTTTTGAAATTTTATGTTATGATGATGGCTCAACAGATACAAGTATTATTAAGGCCAATAAAGAAATAAACAAACTAGATAACACAAAGTATCTTTTGCTTGAAAAAAATATTGGTAGAAGCGCTATACGAAATCTTTTAGCTAAAGACGCAAAGTCTGAGTGGTTGCTTTTTTTAGATGCAGATGTACTACCCAAACACAGTGATTTTATTGCTACTTATTTTAAGTCTATTAGCAAAACATCACAAGTAATTTATGGAGGTATTTTGTACGATGAAAAAAAACCAGACAACAACCATTTATTACGTTGGGTATATGGTAGAGAACGCGAAGCATTAGCTACAAACAAAAGAAAAGAAAATACTTATTTAAGCTTTTTAACACTCAATTTTTTAATTAAAAAAGAAGTTTTTAACCAGGTTACTTTTGATGAAGAAATACCTAATTTAAGACATGAAGACACCTTGTTTTCTTATCATTTAAAATTAAAAAAAATGAAGGTAGAACATATAAATAATCCAACATATCATTTAGGTTTAGAAACAAGCAGCATGTTTTTAAAAAAATCTATAGAGTCTGTGGATGCCTTACATTTATTTTTAAAACAAAACTTAATACCTAAAAATTACACACTAATTACAAGAGTCTTTTTTAAACTTAAAGGCTTAAAGCTTCATTATCTATTTGCTTTTATTTATAAAAACTTTAAAGGTTCTTTTGAAAAAAATTTACTTTCAAAAAAACCTTCGTTATACATTTTTGATTTATATAGATTAAGCTACCTTTGTTTTTTATACACCTAGTACATGCCATTATTCTCTATTATAATTCCATTATACAATAAAGAAAACTTTATTGTTAAAACAGTACAAAGTGCTCTTAAACAAAATTTTAAAGACTTTGAACTTATTATAGTTAATGATGGTTCTACAGACGCTAGTATTGAACGCTTAAACTCGCTAACCGATTCTAGAATAAAGATTTTTACCATTAAAAACCAAGGAGTTTCTCATGCTAGAAATTACGGAATTGAAAAAGCAAATGCAGATTATATTGCTTTTTTAGATGCCGATGATTTATGGTTACCTAATCACTTAGAACAACTAAAAAAACTAGCTGAAGATTTTCCTAATTGTGGTTTATACGCAAATGCTTATGTGAAAAAAATGGGTAAAATCACTTTAGAATCGCATTATATAGATATACCAAAAGCATTTAATGGTATTGTTAGCGATTATTTTAAATCTAGCATGTATAGCTGTATAGCATGGACTTCTGCTGTAATGGTACCTAAAAACATTTTACAAGATTGTAATGGTTTTGATGAAAACATTACGCTAGGTGCTGGTGAAGACACCGATTTATGGATTAAAATAGCACTACAACATCCTGTTGCTTTTAATAATAATGTAACAGCTATTTATAATTTACATGCAGATAACAGAATATCGAATAGCAACACCAATTTAAGAAATTTTATAAATCTGGATGTATATGAAGCTGCAGCAAAAAACAATGCTTCCTTAAAAAAATATATAGATTTAAATAGATTTTCTATTGCATTACAATACAAACTTGTAGGAAATAAAAAGCAGATGCATTTGTATTTAAAACATTTAAACAAAAGCAATTTAAATGCAAAACAGCGTTTTTTATTAGTTTGCAATAAAAGCTTCTTACTTTTTTTAATACAGACACGAAATGTATTACGAAAATTTCATATTAATTTAAGTCCTTTTAAATAACTCAAAATCTTTGTAATCGCGAATATAATCGCTTTCATCAAAAACACCTGAAGCTAAGACTAAACAAACAGATCCTGAAGAAAAATCTTCAAGCTCACGCCAAATCCCTGTAGGTATTAACAACCCTTTATTTGGTTTTTTTAGTGTAATAGAATGCTTGACCTCACCATCATCTAAAATAACGTTAAAGCTACCACTTAAAGCAACCAATAATTCTAATTGCTCTTTATGAGCATGACCTCCTCTATAAGCATCACTTGGCACATCATAGAGATAATATACTCTTTTGATTGCAAAAGGAATAAGCTCTTTTTCAATTACTCCAAGGTTACCTCTTTCATCTGTATGCTTAGGTATATCAATAATTTTTATATTTTTTATCGTTGTGTAACTCATTTGCTTTCAATTAATTTTTTCCAATCTTTAGAAATTTCTTCTACAGAAAACTTAGCAACACTTTGTTTTGCATTTGCTTTACAGTGTTGATATAACCTTTTATCAAAGATAAAACTATTCATTGCATCTGCCAGCTCGTTTACATCATAATTTTCTACTAACAGTCCATTGTCTTTATTAGTAATAATTTCACTTGGTCCTGATTTACAATTTACAGAAATGACTGGAGTTCCAACAGATAGCGATTCTATTAGAACGCGAGGAAAACCTTCAAACCTACTAGTTAAACATACAAATTTAGCTTTAACAACTATTTCTAGAGGTTTGTTATTAAATGGAATAAAATAAATACTTTTTTCTAATTTTAACTCGTCAACTTTTTGCTTCAACAGCGATAAATCTTTACCAGAACCAAGAAGCACTAGTTTTATATTTTCTTTTGAAAGTGATGAAATTTTATATGCTTCAAATAAAAGAGTATAGTTTTTTACATCTTCATCCAATCTTCCATAAGCTAAAATATAATTGTAATTTAATGTAACAATTTCATCTAAACACAGTGGATTGTTTTCAATTGGATTATATATTGTTGATACATTTTTAAAACCATACGTTTTCTCTACTAACTGCTTAATTTCTTCAGAAACACTTACAATTGATGAAGCATTTTTATATAACAACTTTGCTAATATTTTATTTTTAGGAAAATAGTAATCAAGGTTATAACTCCTCAAAACATAAATGACTTTATAAGGTCTGTAAATTATTTTTGAAATAACCGTTTCTCTAAACCAAGAATTTCTAGTTCTATTATCTATTATAAAATCAAATTGATGTTGCTTTAAGTACTTTTTAAACACACTCAATCTACTAATTCTAGCAAAAAAACCATCCTTCTGGTCTTTTAACCTTCCTAAATTTAAAAGCTCCCCAGAATAATCATAATCAATAATATTTAAAATGGTAACTAAATGAACTTGATAACCAATTTGCACAAGCATTTTAGATAAAAGAGCCGTTGATTGCTCTGCTCCACCTTTTCCAAGAGAAGATGTTACAATACAAATTTTTTTATTGTTATTTTGCAAAAGAAAATAATTTAGAATCCAAATATAGTAAATGAAAATTTTATTACTAGGAGAATATAGCAGATTACACAATTCTTTAAAAGAAGGATTAGAATCTCTTGGAATGCAAGTTACTATTATTGGTTTTGGTGACGACTTTAAAAACTATCCTGTTGATATTTATATTAAAAATTCATACAGTAAAGGTTTCCTTCTATTTATTAAAAAAACCATATATAAATTAACAGCTCTAGACATTACTTCTTTAAGTATTAAAAGACAAATTAATAAACACAAAGGCAAGCTTATTAATTATGATGTTGTTCAATTAATAAATGAAAACCCTTTTTGTACGATTCCGAAATTAGAGATCACCTTATTACAACATATTTTCAAACACAACAAAAAAGTATTTTTATTGTCTTGTGGCACCGATTACATCAGTGTAAATTATGCTTTTAACAAGAAGTTTAGATACTCCATTTTTACTCCATATGAAAACAATAAAGTTTCTAAAACTAATTACTGGAATGTATTAAAATGGAAAACAAAGCCTTTTAAAAAACTACATGATTATGTTTTTAAAAACATTCAAGGTGTAATTTCAAGCGACTTAGATTATCATTTACCAATGCGTAATCACAATAAATATATTGGCTTAATACCGAACCCAATAAATACAGATAAAATAAAAGTAGAACCCATAAATATTACAAATAAGATTGTGATTTTTCATGGCATAAATGACAGGAATTACTACAAAAAAGGAAATGATATATTTGATGAAGCTTTACAAATAATTAAAGGTAAATATGCTTCTAAAATTGATATTATTGAAGCTCGAAGTCTTCCTTATTCTAAATATATAAAATCTTATAATTCTGCCCATATCCTTCTTGACCAAGTATTTGCCTATGACCAAGGCTATAATGCATTAGAAGCAATGGCAAAAGGAAAAGTAGTATTTACTGGAGCAGAAAAAGAATGGCTTAATTATTACAATTTAAAAGAAGACACAGTTGCTATTAATGCTTTGCCTGATGCTGAAAAAATTGCTGAAAAACTAGAATGGCTAATATTACATCCTGAAAAAATTGCTGAAATCTCTAAAAATGCTAGAGCATTTATTGAAAAAGAACATCATTACGTTTTAATAGCTAAAAAATACTTAGAAACTTGGTCTGTTACTAACTAATCTAAGTGACTAATAATTTTTGCTGGAGATCCACCAATTACAACATTTTCAGGAAAGCTTTTAGTTACTATTGATCCAGCTGCAACAACAGTATTTTTACCAATTGTAACACCTTTTAAAATGGTAACATTGTTACCAATAAACACATTATCTTCAATGCGCACTTCTGCAGGATTTGGATCTGTAATTTTTCTGTTTTTTGGATTTAAATCATGAAAATTACTATCAGTAATTGCACAGTTAAAACCAACTAAAACATTGTTTTTAATAACAATCTTTCTTTCAGAAACAGCTGAAAAAGAATTATTAATATTCACATTTTCTCCAAATTCTATTATTGAATTTTCGGTTCTAGCTTCAATATAAGCATAGGTATTGTAATAATAAGGAGAATTAATAACTCCAAAAGAAACCTGTTTACCAAAACTAACAACGCCTTTACCTCTTATAACTACTGGTTGATGCGCTTTATACTTCCCTTTTTTTCTATTGTTATTAGAATAAAAAGAATAATGTAGCTTTTTAAAAAAGAAAAATACACTAGTTACTATCTTCATAATCTTCTGGTATGACTCCAAATAAGGAATTACTAAAAATCAATAATATGATTGCATAATGAATAACGTAAGTTACAAAATGTGCAATTGTAGCTCCTTTAACACCATACAAGTCTATAAAATATATGTTTGCTAAATACATTAATAGTACTGAAAATGCCTCAATAATTATATAGTGCCAAAACATATTTTTTGCTAAAAACTGATAAGCAATAACAGAGGACAACACCTTAACAAAATCACCTAATAATTGCCAAAAGAACAAGTCTTCAACAGGTTTAAATTCTGCTGTAAAAATAATAGCAATAATATAAGATCTAAGTAAATAGACAATAATTAAACCACTTGCAAAAATGGGAATTATCGTTTTGTAAAACCCGAAAACTTCTTTTCTAAATTCTTTCACGTTATCAATTTCAGATAAACGTGGTAGTATATATAAAGTTAATAATGAACTTACAAACATTAAATAGTATTTTGAAATTCTGTTCATTGCTTCCCAAAAACCTGCTGCTTGATGGCTAACATTATCTATAATATAAGTACGAACTACAATTGCTACTAAAGGTAAAACTATTGCTGAAAACAATGCCATTACAGAATAAGAGCTTAATTTCTTAATAGATGAAAATCTAACATTTTTTACCTTAATTAATGGCACCAAACTACGTTGATTAGAAATACCAACCAATGTTATTAATAAAACTAATGACTCTGCTATTACAATGGCTATAAGCGCTCCATCTATTTTATTTAACCAAATTAAAAGTACTGTTACAATAGCACCTAAAGCTTGTCCTATAATACTAATTATGAGTATTATTTTATATTTTGAAAACCCATTTAAAATGGAAAACAAAAACATATTTAACGTATAAAATGGCAATGCAACAGCAAATATTTTTACTACATATGCATAGTCATTATATATAGGAAACAGGTAGTCATTAATGCTTTGTGCATTAAAATAACAAAAAAAGGAGACCAAAAAAGTAGAAATAAAACCTAGATAAAAAGCTGTAGATAAGGTTCTACTTAACTCTAGTGTTTTGTTTTTAAATTCTGCTATATATTTTACAACACCATTATAAAGCCCAAGTATAGAAATAGATTGTGCAGAACGCAAAAAATCACGCATATTACCAATTAAAGCCATTCCTTCTGCACCAACAAAATATGCAATAGCTTTAGAGGTTAAAAAACCTGTGATTATTTTAGTTAATACTGCTACAGAATTTAATGAAGCAACTTTAAATAAAACATTATTATTTATATACTTTAATAAAGTTCTCATCTGTTTAAGTTAACTGTTTTTTTTAGGTACAGATTTATTACAAAATTAATTTGTGCCTCAAAAAGTAGTTGTTTGTTTTTCAATTAATACGCGTTAATAGTTTGTATGATTTGGGTAACCTCCTGTCTTGAAATAACAGGACTTATAGGTAAACTTACAATGTTTTTATGAATTAACTCTGTTATTGGTAATTTTAAAGATTTAAATTCTTTTAATGCTTCTTGCTTATGAGGAGCTACAGGATAATGTATTAACGTTTCTATTTTATTCTCCTTTAAGTAATTAATAAAACTTGTTCTATCTTCTACTAAAATAACAAAAACATGAAATACATGATTTTTAGAATTATCATAATATGGAAGCGTTATTTTTTTATTCTTAATTTCTGAAATATAACGTTTTGCTACTTCACGACGTTTTGCATTATCTTCATCTAATTTTTGAAGCTTAATATTTAAAAAAGCGGCTTGAATTTCGTCTAGTCTTTTATTAAATCCTTTTAAATCGTTTAAATATTTTTTTGAAGCACCATAATTTCTAAGTTTTTTTAACACTTCTGCTAAATCTGCATCATTAGTTGTTACTGCTCCTCCATCACCTAATGCTCCAAGATTTTTACTAGGATAAAAACTAAAAGCTGCAGCATCACTAAGATTTCCTGCTTTATTAATGTGTTTGGCTCCATGTGCTTGTGCAGCATCTTCAATAACTAATAAATTATGTTTTTTTGCAAGTCTATTAATACTAGACATATCTGCTAGTTGTCCGTATAAATGCACTGCTAGAATTACTTTTGTTTTAGGCGTAATATTTTTTTCTATTTCGCTAACCGAAATATTATAGGTAGCTATATCTGGCTCCACAAAAACAGGTTTTAATCCTGTATGAAAAACAGATAAAATACTTGCTATATATGTGTTAGCAGGAACAATAACTTCATCATCATCTTGTAATAGCCCTAGTTCTTTGTATGCCTTAAAAATTAAAATTAGAGCATCTAAACCATTACTTACACCAACACAATATTTTGTGCCACAGTAATTAGCGTAATTGGTTTCAAAAGCAGCAACTTCCTTTCCTAAAATATAATAACCTGAATCTAAAAAAAGTTTGAATTGTTCTTGAAACTCCGTTTCAAAACGCGCATTCATTTTATGTAAATCTAGAAACTTAATCATATAAAAATGGTATCTAATTTATTCCAATTATCCAAATCAATTTGATAGAAGTCTTGTGTAATCGTTCTTGCTCCGAATCCTTCTTTCCAATATTGTAATCCTTGGTTTATGTTTTTTCCTTGATTTTCATTAGAGATTCCAAAATCGAAGTACAACTTATTTTTAAAAATATCATTAATTAAATAAAGGTGTAAAAAATCTAAGCTTCCAATTGTGTTTTTATCTGCATTACCAGAAATATATTGCGAATGTGCAACATGTTTTGTTTCAAAAATAGTAGTTCCTGCAACAATCTCGTCGTCTTTATATACATTGAATTGTCTAATTTTATCCGGAAACTTATTTTTTAAATATTTAATTTCTTCTAAACTATGAACAGGTTGTGCTTCATGCTTTACCTTTAAATTTGGAATTAGAATGGTATTCCAAAAGGCATCAAATGTTTCAACCTCTTTAACCACCAAGTTTTGTTTTAATGCTCGTTTATTTCCTGCTATTCTATCTTTAGATAGTTTTGGTTTCTGTTTTAAGTTTAAAACCGAAAGGGTATCTCTTTTTATTAATTCTGCTTGTAAAACAAACATTAGATATTGCATTTCATCATTAGGTACTAGACTATAAATAGAAGGAAATTGCTTTAATTGTAGTGTTTGAAAACCTTTTTCTTTATAGTAATTTAAAACAACTTTTAAACAGGCTGCAACATCTTTTAATTTTAGTTTTTCTGAAACAACCAATCCTCCATACGTTAATCCTTGATGCGAATAGACTTTATTATCTACAAAATTAGCAGGTAAAACAGCAATTAGTTTTTCGTTTTTATAAATCATCAATGAACAATCATCAAATCTATCTTGATGGTACTCCATAAAATCTCTATAAAACAAAAAGGTAGCATTTTTTGCTTGGGAAATAAATTGATCCCAAAGTTCTCTATGCTTTTTTGAAAATGTCTGTATTTTAATATCTAATACTATTATTAAAAATTCTTTTATATTTATGCTTAACTAAATTAGCAAATGTTAATTTAGCGAATCTAATTAGCTACAAATGTTCAATAACTACAAAGTAACAGAAAAGCAATTCAAATATATTATAATTTCTATTTTAATTGCAGTATTCCTTTTTGTGGTAAATAAGCCGATACTTACTTTTAAAGATTCTTCTGGTTATCTAAACATGATTATTCTAAGATCTGCAGGATATCCAATTTTTTTATATGTCCTAAAAAAAACATTTGGAGCTTACTTTAATTTAGCTATTATTATTTTACAATTTACTTTTGGGGCTTATGCTATTCGTTTCTTAATTTACTCTTTAAAGAAGCAATATTCATTAAATAACTTATGGTATATTCTATTATTAATAATATTGTTAATTCCGTATGTATATAATCAGAATCTTGCAAATGTTATTTTATCAGAATCATTAACATATCCGCTTTACTTAATATGTACTGCTTTTTTTATAACAGCTTTTTTAGAAAAAAAAGCAAAACATTTAGTTTTATCACTTCCTGTTCTTCTTTTACTAATATTAACACGTAGTCAGTTTTTATTTTTAATTCCTGTAGCGATCATCATACTATTATATAACTCTTTTACAAACAAAAAATTTCAAAACAAAGGGTTGCTTTTATTATTAATAGCTTTTCCTTTTATTACATCTCTTTTAGATAAAACATATCATAAAATAGTACATAATGAATTTGTAAACACACCATGGACAGGAATTCACTTAATAACTCCTGCTTTCTATGTTTCAGATAAAGAAGATTATGCCATTTTTGATTCTGAAGAAGAGCAGTTGTTTTTCAAAAACACTTATGCAGATCTATATGTTAAGCATTTAACTACAAACAATCTTTTAGATGAAAAATATTCTGGAAATGATATTTCTACTTACATTAATAAGTATCCAGAAATTGCCAATAGCACTATTTTTATCTCTGGTAAAAAAACGTACAATAATACAGTAAACGAAGATAAACAACTTATCGCAATTGATAGGCTAACTAAAAAAATGACAGTACCATTAATCCTTAATAATTTCAAAAAATGGATTAGCATTTATGTGAAAAATTTTGTTCATGCTTTTGGAAACGCTAAATACACATTACTGTTTTTTGTATTACTTATATTTAGTTTATACCAAACAAAAAAAGAATCGAAAGGATATAAAATAATCTGTCTACTTACCCTTTTAACCCTTTCAAATGTAGCTTTAGTTTCTATAGGTATGCATACTATAAAAAGATTTACTTTTTATAATGATTGGGTCATTTTTTTAGTTATTTTCATCTTGTTTAATTTCACAGAAGCTCCAACAAAGAAACTATTATGAGTATAGAACTTTCTATTGTAATGCCATGCTTAAACGAAGCAGAAACGTTAGAGATTTGCATAAAAAAAGCACAAAACTACATTGTCAAAAATAATATTTCAGGAGAAGTTATCATAGCAGATAACGGAAGCAATGATGGATCGCAAGGCATTGCGAAGAAGCTAAACGCTATAGTAATACCTGTTACAAACAAAGGTTATGGTAGCGCATTACGTGGAGGTATTGAAGCTGCTAAAGGCAAATATATTATCATGGCAGATGCTGATGATAGTTATGATTTTGAATCACTTTCTCCTTTTATTTCAAAACTAAGAGAAGGTTATGATCTTGTAATGGGTAACAGATTCAAAGGTGGAATAAAAAAAGGAGCCATGCCTTTTATTCATAAATATTTAGGAAATCCAGTACTCTCGTTTATTGGTAGATTATTTTTCAAAATCAACATAGGTGACTTTCATTGTGGTTTAAGAGGCTTTAGTAAAGAAGCATATTCTAAAATGAATCTGAAAACTACAGGAATGGAGTTTGCTTCAGAAATGATTGTAAAATCTAAACTAAACGGTTTAAGCATTACAGAAGTTCCTACTATATTACATAAAGATGGAAGATCTAGACCTCCACATTTAAACACTTGGCGCGATGGCTGGAGGCATTTGCGTTTTTTAATGTTGTATGCTCCTAATTGGTTGTTTCTCTTTCCTGGTATTCTTCTTTTTTTAATTGGTTTTGTTTTTTCAGTTTTACTAATTAAAAGCCCTTTAGTTTTTGAAACATTCACTTTAGATGTACATACCTTACTTTACACTTCCAGCTCTTTTCTTATTGGTTTTCAGTTTATAGTATTTTATGCACTAACTAAAATTTATGCGGTAGAAAACGGCTTATTACCTAAAAGCAACAGATACAATAAATTGTTTTACTTTTTAAATTTAGAAAAAGGACTTATAGCTGGTTTAATCTTAATTTTTATTGGTTTTGGGTTAAGTTATAATGGTTTTTCTAACTGGAAAGCTTCAAACTTTGGTAATCTTGATATACAAACAACAATTAGAAGTATTATTCCAGCAGTTTTAGCATTACAATTAGGAATTCAAATAATACTTTTTAGCTTATTTTTTAGCATTTTAGGCTTAAAATATAAATAAACAAATACTAGTCACTCATTTTTTTTGAAGTTATACTGCCATTTTCATCTATACATTGATACACTCCTTTTGCAGCACCTTTTTTCAATTAAACCATAACTGGCATCTTTTTCTAAATGATGTAAATAGGAAGTGTTTTCAGATAAATAACGAAAGAGCACACGAAATAAATTTACACTAGTTCGCTGTTTATCAGCATACGTTGTATAATCGCTATTAGACCAACATATTGCCAATTTACTAGAAAACATAGAATACAACTTATCTCTTTCTTTAGTCATTATATTTCCTTCTTATAAGCTACTAAATACTAAATAACCACCATGATCTGCTGCTATACATGGAAGTTCTTGTAAGCTAATATTACAAGAATCATAAAACAGTTTTGGCTTATTGTATAACTAATAAGATTTATATAGTAATAAATGTGTTTTGTAATTATTGTTCTTTAAGACTTTTAAAACAGGGTTTTCTCCAACAATTACATTTCTAGCATTATAAAGTTCACTTACCCTATTTATAGGATAATTATAGCAATGATGTTTCATACCAAAAAAGAACAATAAGAACTTAAAGTAGAGTAATAATCACTTCTATAATCTGGATAAATTTTAAATTCTTTGTTTTGCAAATAGTTTTCAAATTGGGTATTATCAAAATTGTAATAACCTGATTTTAATTCAGAAATATTAGCATAACCGTCTGGCTGAATTAAATAAATGTTGGGCTTTTATTTAAAAACTACACCTTCAATATTATCTGATATTTTAAAGAAAATAAGACATAAACACCTCCTGTTTTTTTTCATGTAAAATGAATGCGTTGCAACGTATAGTGATCGCTAAAAACAAAATTACGCCAAATAGATTCACTGTATTAGCGTGAACTATTTGACGTAATTTTTATTACTTAATGCTTAAGTACTACTTAAACAATTTTATTTCTTTTACGCTCTACTTCTGTTAAGTATATTTTACGTAAACGTAAGTGGTTTGGTGTAACCTCTACGTATTCATCTTTTTGAATGTATTCTAAAGCTTCTTCTAAACTAAATTTAATAGCTGGTACAATTTTAGCTTTATCATCTGCTCCAGAAGAACGTACGTTACTTAATTTTTTAGTTTTAGTTACGTTTACAGACATGTCATCTCCACGAGAGTTTTCACCAATTACCTGTCCTTCATAAATATCTTCTCCAGGATTAACAAAAAACTTTCCTCTATCTTGTAACTTATCAATAGAATAAGGAATTGCTTGACCTCTTTCCATAGAAACTAAAGAACCATTTTGACGTTCTGGAATTCCACCTTTTAACGGTTGGTATTCTTTAAAACGGTGTGCCATAATAGCCTCTCCTGCTGTAGCAGTAAGTAATTGGTTACGTAAACCAATAATACCTCTTGAAGGCACTACAAACTCACATACCATACGATCTCCTTTTGCTGTCATGCTTAACATTTCACCTTTACGCATGGTTACCATTTCTATAGCTTTACCTGAAACATTTTCTGGTAAATCAATAGTCATTTCTTCAACAGGCTCACATTTTACACCATCAATTTCTTTAATGATTACTTGTGGTTGCCCAATTTGAAGTTCATACCCTTCACGACGCATCGTTTCAATTAATACCGATAAGTGTAATACACCACGACCAAAAACTAAAAATTTATCTGCACTATCTGTTTCGTTTACACGAAGTGCTAAATTCTTTTCTAACTCTTTATTAAGTCTGTCTTTAATATGACGAGAAGTAACAAATTTTCCGTCTTGACCAAAGAAAGGTGAGTCGTTAATTGTAAATAACATACTCATTGTAGGCTCATCAATAGCAATTGTTTTAAGTCCTTCAGGATTTTCAAAATCAGCAACAGTATCCCCAATTTCAAAACCTTCTAAACCTACTATTGCACAAATATCACCTGTTTGTACTTGGTCTACTTTTAAACGTCCTAAACCTTCAAAAGTATGTAATTCTTTAATTTTATTTTTAACAATAGAACCATCTCTTTTTACTAAAGAAATTTGTTGTCCTACTTTTAATTCTCCTCTTGTTAATCTTCCAATAGCTATTCTTCCTGTAAATGAAGAAAAGTCTAAAGATGTAATTAGCATTTGCGTAGTTCCTTCTTCAATTTTTGGTTCTGGAATATGCTCAATAACCATATCTAATAATGGCTCAATGTTTTCTGTTTCATTTTGCCAATCATCACTCATCCAGTTGTTCTTTGCAGAACCATATACTGTAGGAAAATCTAACTGCCATTCTTCTGCACCTAATTCAAACATTAGATCAAAAACTTTTTCATGTACTTCGTCTGGCGTACAGTTTTCTTTATCTACTTTGTTTACAACCACACAAGGTTTTAAACCTAAGTCAATTGCTTTTTGTAATACAAAACGAGTTTGTGGCATAGGCCCTTCAAAGGCATCTACTAATAGTAAAACACCATCAGCCATGTTTAATACTCTTTCTACCTCTCCACCAAAATCGGCGTGACCAGGTGTATCAATAATGTTTATTTTTGTGTCTTTATAAACTACAGATACGTTTTTAGAAGTAATAGTAATTCCTCTTTCTCTTTCTAAATCGTTATTATCTAGAATTAGATCACCAGTATTCTGGTTTTCTCTAAAGAGTTGACAATGGTACATGATTTTATCTACCAATGTAGTTTTACCATGATCTACGTGTGCAATAATTGCAATGTTTTTAATATTAGCCATAATTCTGCCTTATTTTAAGCGTGCAAAGGTACACTATTTTCCTGTAAAACACGCATCTTATAAAGTATTTATGATTTCAATAAAATATTCTGACTTTCAAATGGTTAATAATAAACTAAAAAAACGCCTATTTTAACTACTACTCAAAACACTTATACTTTATTTTAACATATGTATTATTTTTTAGTTAATTTTTTGTTATAATTCGAAAACACTGTAATTATTCTTATTACTTTTCGTTCATATTATATATACAGCGTATTAAAAATTTTCCCTAACTAAATAAATGAAATCTTATGAACTTAATTAGTAAGTATTCAAAATTCATCCCTTATCTTTATTATCTATCCATAATAGTATATTGGTTCACGTATATAAATGAAAGTGAAGGTGTTTCTGCCTACCCTATTTTATTATTTGGTATACCATTTATTCTACAAATATTAAAACCCAACAGAAGACTTAATTTTGGATTAGGAATTACTTTTGTGTGTTTATCTTCTTACATGATAATAGCATACATATCCAATATATTACACATTGTACAGTTTTCTAACGCAACAAAACAACTAATACTTCATAGTGGATTAATTGCTGTAGTTAACTTTATAATGGCTTTATGGATTATGAGAAATAGTATGAAAAAAAGTTTTTAATTTGATTACCTTTGTGGCTTAAATTTTAAGTCGATGAATCTTCAAGATATTCCAAAAATAAAACACACAAATTCTAACAATTTCTTTCTTTTAGCAGGACCTTGCGCTATTGAAAGTGAAGAAATGGCATTTCGTATTGCCGAAAAAGTAGTAGAAATCACTAATAAACTAGAAATTCCTTACATCTTTAAAGGAAGTTTCAAAAAAGCAAACCGAAGTAGGATTGATAGTTTTACAGGTATTGGAGACCAAAAAGCTTTAGAAATCTTAAAAAAAGTTTCCGAAAAATTTGACGTACCAACAGTAACCGATATTCATGAAGCTAGTGATGCTTCTTTTGCTGCACAATATGTAGATGTTTTACAAATTCCTGCTTTTTTAGTTCGCCAAACAGATTTGGTAGTTGCTGCTGCTAAAACAGGCAAAGTAGTAAACTTAAAAAAAGGTCAGTTTATGAGTCCGGAAGCCATGAAACATGCCGTACAAAAAGTAAAAGATTCTGGAAGCGATAAAGCTTGGATTACAGATAGAGGTACCATGTTTGGCTACCAAGACATGATTGTTGACTTTAGAGGTATACCTACTATGCGTCAATACGCTCCTACGGTTTTAGATGTAACACACTCTTTACAACAACCTAACCAAACGGTTGGTGTTACAGGAGGAAGACCTGACATGATAGAAACTATTGCAAGAGCTGGAATTGTAAATAACGTAGACGGCTTATTTATTGAAACTCATTTTGATCCTGCTAATGCTAAAAGCGATGGTGCAAACATGTTACATCTAGACAATTTAGAAAAACTACTTACCAACTTAGTGGCTATCAGAAAAACCATAAACACTTTATAATTACCCCTAATTTTACTTACCATGAAGATTGCAACGCTAAGAACATTAGCACTACTAAGTCTTACATTATTTTCAATAACTACACAAGCTCAAGAAGAAACAGAAAAATATACCGCAAACAATAAAGGCAAGTTTTTTATAAGTTGGGGAGGAAACAGAGAAACCTTTTCAAAGTCTGATATCAGGTTTAAAGGAGAAGATTATGATTTTACCATTCATGATGCTTCTGCTGTAGATAAACCTAAAGGTTGGCATATAGATTATATAAATCCAACTAGAATGACTATACCACAAACCAATTTTAAAATTGGTTATTTTATTTCTGACAAATACAATATATCATTAGGTGTTGACCACATGAAATATGTAATGAAAGAAGATTTATACAAAAACGTTAGTGGTTATATAAATCTACCTGCAGATGAAGAAGGCAGTGTTTTTAATCAAGAATTTACAGGAGACCCTTATTTTGTTTCTGAAGAATTTTTACAATTTGAACACACCAACGGCTTAAACTATGTGTATCTAGAATTAAATAGATTTGATGATATTTCTAGCATATTTAAAGTTAGTAACACCGATAAATTTCAACTAAACCTTACCGAAGGTTTTGGTGGAGGAATTTTATACCCAAAAACAAATACTACTCTTTTACAAAAAGATAGATATGATGAGTTTCATTTAGCTGGTTATGGTATTTCTGCAAATGTTGGTCTTAACTTTACTTTCTTTAAATACTTTTTTATGGAAAGTTCTTTAAGAGGAGGTTTTATTAATATGCCAGACATAAGAACCACAAGCAACACCAATGAAAGTGCATCACAACATTTTTGGTTTTTACAACGTGTAATTGCATTTGGAGCAAGGTTTAGAGTTTAAACAACAAACCTTGCTTTAAAAATTATTTATAAAAACTTTTCTCTTTATGCATATACACTTCTTGAAGAATTGCTATAAAAACAGCATCCTTAACATCTTCTAAAGCTTTATAGCGTAGAGACTTTACTAATTTGCGGTTTTCACTTACCAAATAAGCGTCGTATTTTTTAGATAAATAAGCCGAATGCCAAAAACCAACATCTACAAATTCTTTTTTTTGGCTTGCGTTTAAATAACAAATGGGTTTTTTATTTATATAATAACAAGGTATTCGCCATTTATATTGTAGCACTGCTTCAGGTAATGTATGCTCTATAACTGCTTGTAAATGCATTAAAATAGAACGATATGGTTCTGGCTGATTAATTATATATTGCGCTGCTGGATTCATATTCTTATTTTATGTAAATTGTAACAATGAAACTACTAATATCTACATTTCTTTTCTTAATCACTTTAGGAAATCCTCCTAATATATATGAGTATAACTCAATAGACAAAAAAGTAGCAAGCTATCCAGCTTACAACAATGCAAAAAGTTTAACCGTTAGAATTACTAATGATTTTAATACAGACATTGAAAAAGCTAGAGCTGCTTTTACATGGATTGCATTAAATATAAAATACAACGATGATTATAACAGTATCTACAACAATAATATTTATAAAGTTTACTCGTCAAACTATCAAAAAAATAGAGATCTAAAGAAAAAAGAAACAGAAACAATAAAACATGTTTTAAATTCAAAAGAGGCAAACTGTTATGGATACTCGATTTTATTTAAAGTGTTATGCAACAATCTAAATATAGAATCTAAAATAATTTATGGTCTAACAAAATCTAACATTAATGATATTGGTATAAATAGAGTAGTTAAAGACCACGCTTGGAATACTGTAAAAATAAACAACAAATGGAAACTTATAGATGTTACCTGGGCTGCAGGCTATCAAGACATACAAACAAAAAAATTTATTAAAAGCTTTAATGATTTCTATTTCTTTACTTCTCCTAAAGAATTTATAAACCATCATTTTCCTGAGAAACAAGAATGGCAATTAATAGCAAAACCTATTAAATTAAAAGATTTCTTTGCTTCTCCTATATTCTATTCTGCTT
Source organism: Lacinutrix gracilariae (assembly GCF_042684485.1). NCBI lineage: Bacteria > Pseudomonadati > Bacteroidota > Flavobacteriia > Flavobacteriales > Flavobacteriaceae > Lacinutrix > Lacinutrix gracilariae. The sequence goes on from NZ_JBHULM010000011.1 coordinate 66,075, forward strand.
ACTTTAATTCTAACCTAAAAATAGCCAAGCAACATAGCGGAATAATTTTTATTACCAAAAACACAAAAAAAATCACTTTGCTCTTTGATGAAATACCAAAAGAACCAATTTTACACTATGTATTGGACACTGATTTTAAAGCAAAAAAATTAAACATTAGAAAAAACAAAGACAACAAATACTTTGCAACTCTAAAAGTTAAAAACAAAAACTCTAAAAACCTCACCATATTCAACAATGGAGACGCTTCTATTGGTTTTAAAATAGAAACGCAAAACAAGAATCCTTAAATCTTAATAAAAAAATATTTTGGTATATTCCATTAATTACACTTACTTTGTATTTCAAAGTACTTTTATATGGAAGCCAAAGATTATTTAAAAGACATCAATGAGATTAAAAATTTAATGAATAAATCTTCCCGTTTTATTTCATTAAGTGGTTTATCAGGAATACTAGCAGGAATCTACGCACTTATTGGTGCAACTATTGCTTATTGGTTAGTCAGTAACCATAGCTATGGCACCTTACTTTTAAATGGTTGGGTATTTAAAACCTGCTTATTGATTTTAGCTCTAGTTGCTTTGTTTAGTATTGCAACTGCAATATTCTTAACCACCAGAAAAGCAAAAAAGAATAACGAAAAGGTTTGGGATGGTACTTCCAAACGTTTAATTCTTAATTTTTTAATTCCGCTGGTTACAGGAGGGCTTTATATATTGATTATTTTAGCACAACAAAAATACGGACAAGCAGGAGCGTTAATGCTAATATTTTATGGTCTTGCCTTAGTAAATGCTTCCAAATACAGTATTGGAGATATTAGATACTTAGGTTTTATCGAAATTATTTTAGGCTTAATTGGTGCTTTATTACCTGGTTATGGTTTTATCCTTTGGGTACTTGGCTTTGGTGTTTTACACATTATTTACGGAACCATCATGTATTTTAAATACGATAAAAAATGAGCAAAGCAATAAAAATAGGATTCATTGCAACAGTAATAGTTTACGTACTTGGAGTAACGTATACCTATTATTCTAACCAAAAATTTAGTCAAACTTTTGAAAAATTTGATATAAATAAAAATGGTTCTATTGATACTAATGAAAAGTCAATACAAGCAGAGCTATATTTAAACCAAATGGCTAAAAGAAAAACAACAAAACAAGCAGTGATTATTTTAATACCTGTAGCTATAGTAATTGGTTTTATTTGTTTTGCTGTTGCAATACTTTTAAAAAAGATAAATACCATTGATACTAATGAAATTAACTACCAGTAAATACGCATTATTAATTTACTGTTGTTTTAATAAAAACCCATTTTATGTAAACCTTAAAAAATGTAACTAAAAATAAAAAACATGTTCTCGCAAAATAAAAGATTATTAATAATCATAATGTGTATTGCACTTATACTTTTAGTGCCTTTAATTGCTATGCAATTTACTACACAAGTACATTGGAGTGTACTCGATTTTATTGTTGCAGGAACCTTGTTACTTATTGGTGGTTTAATACTAGAGTTAATACTAAAAAAAGTTGCTAAAAAACAAAACCGAACCGTTTTAGTATTAATACTTATAATATCGCTTTTACTAATTTGGGCAGAACTTGCAATAGGTCTTTTTGGATCTCCATTTGCTGGAAATTAGCCAACACTAAAAAACGGATGAAAAAACTATTTATTTTATTTATACTTGTAATACAATCTTGTTCACTACTACAAGATAATAATGGTATTGAGGTTACAATAAAAAATAATTCAAAGCATCCTATTACTGATATACAATGTTATACCTCAGAAAAATTAGAAACATTACAAATCCCTAATATCGAAGCCAATAAAACCGTTTCTAAATTTTTGTCAATGAAAAAAAACAAACAAGACGGAAACTATATCTTAGAATATGTGGATGCCAACAAAAAGAAAAGAATAAAAAAAGAAGGATACTATACCAATGGTTCTTCTTTAAATAAATGGATTACATTCTCCATTGAAAAAGACACCATATTAGTAACCTATAGCAAACCATCTTTAATCTATTAAAATTCCCGCCTTCGCAGGAAATAATATGAGCATAATTACAAACATAAATAAAGCTTTTGACCACAGAATTAGATTAGGCATCATGTCTGTTTTAATGGTAAATGAGTATGCAGATTTTAAAACACTAAAAGAACTGCTAGATGTTACAGATGGTAATTTAGCAAGTCATACCAAAGCGCTTGAAAAAGTAGATTACATAAGCGTTGAAAAACAATTTATTGGCAGAAAACCAAACACACGATATGCAGCAACAAAGCTTGGTAAATTAGAATTTAAAAAACATATTGAAGCACTAGAAAAATTAATTAATAAACAATAACTTCCCTCCTTTTGAGGGAACAATAAAGAGGATTTTCCTTTTTTTTAATCTTCTACTTTGAAATTCAAAGTACTTTAAAAATAATATTATGACAGAAAAACAAAACACAAACAAATTTGGTAATTGGATAAGAACATCTATTACTGCAAGAATGCTCATGATTGGCTTTTTAAGCATTGTATTACTCATTCCCTTATCTTTTATTGAAGGTTTAATCACAGAACGTTCCTTTAGACAACAAGGCGTTGTAAATGAAATCAATCAAAAATGGGGAAATCAAGTTTTAGTTTATGGTCCTATTTTAAAGCTTCCTTATAAAACCTATAGCGAAACAAAAACATATAACGAAAAAACAAAAACCTACTTTAAAGAAACCCAAACGCATATTAATTACGCCTATATTTTTCCCGAAAAACTAGACACACAAACAACCGTGAAATCTAAAACACTAAACAGAGGAAACTTTGAATCTGCAGTTTTCACAACCAATATGGACTTTTCAGGAAATTATATTCCTACAGACCTTTCTGCAAAAGGAATAAAAAAAGAAGACATTCTTTTTAACAAAGCAAGTGTCATTATTAAAACCTCAAACCTTAAAGGCATTAAAAATGAAATCTTTTTAAAACTAAACAAAAACACCTACACCTTTCAAACTAATTTTAATACTACCACCACAAACAACCATCTAGACGTTTTAGAATCTGGTTTCTTAAACCCAGAAGATATTAACAAAACAGAAAACACCACCTTCAGTATTCACATGGCTTTTAATGGTAGCAAGCAAATAGAAATCATTCCTATTGGTAAAACCACAACCATGCACATGACCTCTAATTGGGCAGATCCTAGTTTTATTGGTAACTATTTACCAAGTGATGAAACCAAAAAAATTACTAAAGATGGCTTTACAGCAGATTGGAAAATTCTACACATCAATAGAGCGTTTTCACAACAACACCTCAACAAAATACCAAACCTAAATACCTTTGCCTTCGGAACCAAATTTATGGTCATGGTAGATGAGTATCAAAAATCACAACGCTCGGCAAAATACGGTTTTCTTGTAATAGGTTTAACCTTCCTAATATTCTTCCTCATACAAACCATGAGCAAAATAAACATTCATCCATTTCAATATTTAATGATTGGTATTGCACTCACCATGTTTTACACCTTACTCGTTTCTATTTCAGAACACAGTAACTTTTTAAAAGCCTATCTCATTGCAGGAATTTCGGTAATAACACTCATCACACTCTACTCCAAATCCATATTAAAAACACTAAAATTCCCACTATTTATTGGTGTATCACTAACCGCTTTATACACCTTTATTTACGTAATTATTCAACTAGAAAACTATGCACTACTAGTTGGTAGTATTGGTCTGTTTGTCATATTAGCAACAGTCATGTTTGTATCCAGAAAAATAGATTGGACTAACGGATAAATAATAATATGGCGTTACCCTCTTTCGCGAAAAAGCTTCAGAGGGTCGCGCTTTCACAAGTCGCTCTTTGCAAGGAGCTCCAACAATTGCTCAATCGCTAACGCAAACAGTAACTACCTTTAAAAATACAACCATAAACATAAATCGTAAACCCCAAAAAACCTCCTAAAACAGCACTATTATAAATGATGAAACTAGCATATAACAAAAAATACCTTATCGCTTCCATAATACTCTTTTTAATAGAAGCCTTAATTGCAAGCTTTTTAACCCAAGGATTTATTCGTCATACCTTCGGAGATTATTTAGTAGTCATCTTACTCTATTGCATATTTAAAAGTTTCATAAAAACAAAACCTATGTATATTGCAGCAATAGTATTAGTTATAGCATTTGGCATAGAGTTTTTACAACTAACAAACTTACTAGCACTTTTAAATCTTCAAAATAGCACTGTAGCCAAACTAATTTTAGGAAGCACCTTTAGCATTTCCGACTTAATAGCTTATACACTTGGAGTTCTTTCTATTCTTATTATTGAAATATATTTCAGCTTTAAAACTGCAGGTAACAACAATTTTACAACATCTTTTTAACCCCTTCTTATTATAAACACCATGCGTCTTGGTATTAAATATTTATTATAACTAGTTTTTACGTATCTTTACATAGTATTGACTAATAGCAAATTATACCTCTATCTATTATAGGCTGATTATTATGTTAGAATAAATTAAATAACAAATATTTAATTTAATCTATAATTTCTATGAGCAATACCCTAATAAAAAAGAGACAACTAGCTTGTATCATGTTTACTGATATTGTTGGCTATACTTCATTAATGAGTAAAGATGAAGGCATAGCGCTTAAAACATTAGATGAAAACAGATTAATTCATCGTTCTATAATTAAAAAATATGATGGCGAATGGATTAAAGAATTAGGTGATGGTATACTCGCTATTTTTTCTACTGCTACAGATGCTGTTTCTGCTTCCTCAGAAATACATATTGCCACAAAAAACAATCCGCATTTAAACATAAGAATAGGTTTGCACCTAAGCGAAATCATTTATGAAAATGGTGACATTTTTGGAGATGGCGTTAATATTGCTTCTAGAGTAGAACCTACAGCTCCTTCTGGTGGTACACATATTACACATGCAGTGCAAAGTAATCTCTATAACAAAAAAGGTATTGAAACTAAGTTTATTGGTGCCTTTCAGTTAAAAAATGTCAAAGAAGAAATAAAAATTTATCAAGTAATAGTAACCGATGAATTTGAAAGTAGCCTTAACATACAAACCGATAATGTATTCTCAAATACCAACGACATATTAAAAAAAAGCATTGCTGTAATGCCTTTTAACAATATGACAAATGATCCAGATCAAGAGTACTTTTGCGAAGGAATAGCAGAAGATATTTTAATTGTACTTTCTAATATAAAAGACTTAAAAATTACAGGAAGAAGTTCTTCTTTTCGATTTAAAAACAGCGAATTATCACAAAAAGAAATAAGTAAAATACTAAACGTTAACCATATTCTAGAAGGTAGCGTAAGAAGAAGCGGAAACAGACTCCGAATAAATGCGCACTTAATAAACGTACAAGAAAACAGCCAAATTTGGGCAGAACGCTATGACAGAGAACTAACAGACATATTTGAAATACAAGATGATATTGCTAATAAAATTTCAAAAAAACTTAAAGTTACCTTATTAGAAAACGCGAATAAAGTAAACCCTGTAAATATGGAAGCCTATGAAATGCTTTTAAAGGGTAGGTATTACGAAGAAAAATTTATTCAAGGTTTTGACAAAGCACTTACCTGTTACACAAGAGCCATAGAGTTAGAGCCCAATTATGCAGAAGCTTATGCTGCTTTGGCAAATATTCATTTTCTATTTACTATGTATCTTATTCACTCTCCAAGAGATGGATTTAGTAAAGCGCAATATTATGCAGACAAAGCACTGTCTATTAATAATGAAATTGCTGCAGCCCATTTTTTAATTGGTCAGATAAATTTTTGGTACCATTGGAATTTCCAAAAAGCAAAAGACCAATACATAAAAGCCTCACAAGCTAGTGTACCTTTTTATTTTACTGGTGTTGCTATAGACCCTTGGTATCATGCCTTTGCAAAAGGAGATTTTGAAGCTGCTGTAAACGCTACTTTAACCATCATGGAAACCAACCCTCTTTCGTTTTTCTATCAATTTTTATTAGGTTGTTTCTATACTTGGGGAAGACAAGCACACAAAGCTAGAAAAGTACTAGAAAATCTGCTTTTAACTATTCCTAACCACTCAGATGCGCAACGTCTGTTAGCCTATAACAGCTTACTAGAAAACGATAGCAAGAGAGCTGTAACCGAAGCTAGAAAAGCTGTGGATTTAGCACACGGTTTAGGATGGTCGCAAATAACCTTAAGTATTGCCTTAGCGCAAAATGGAGACCACGAAGAAGCCATCTCTATTTTAAATAATTTACAATCTAACCAAGAACAAGTAAATATTTCTCCTCTTGGCATAGGACTTATTTACGCGTATTTAGATGATTTTGACAATGCCTTTTTATACCTCAACAAAGCAATTACCTATAAAGACAGCTGGATAATTGCCTTAAAATATGGTCCTGAGTTTAATCCTTTACGTAGCGACCCAAGATTCAATACACTTTTAGAACAAATTAATTATCCAAATTAAACGCAATGTAGAAAGAGAAACAACTATCAAGACATGTATTATGACAAAACTACCAACCAACCATTTAAAACTAGGACAAGAATATATTGCTGCAGATGAAGATGCTATCATTAATGAGATGATACAAGAAATGCAAGCACAAATGGATAAGTTGTATGCTGATAAAAAAATGCTACGTCAAATACATACCAAAATGCATGGCTGTGTTAAGGCTAAATTTATAATTGAACCTAACTTAGATGCCAAGTATAAAGTTGGTGTTTTTAAAGAACCTAAAACCTATGCTAGTTGGGTACGTTTTTCTAATTCGCAAACCCAACCTAAAGCCGATAAGAAAAAAGATATTCGTGGTATAGCTATTAAACTAATGGGTGTTCCTGGTGAAAAAATACTTAATGATAAAAGACACGAAACAACTCATGATTTTTTATTAATGAGCAGCGAAACGTTTTTTTCAAAAAACATTAAAGAATTTAGAGGTACACTAAAAGCATCTATTTCTAAAAGCAAACTAAAACTAGCAGTATACTTTTTAAATCCTAAACATTGGAGCATTCTAAAAAGACTTATGAAAACGTTTGTAAAATGCAACAATCCTTTAAGTATTCCGTATTGGAGCACGCAACCATATCGTTTCGGTCAAAAAAATAAAGCAGTTAAATATTTTTTAAAACCCTCTGCAAATAACAAGTATATCAATGAAAATATAAAAGAGCCTGATTATTTAAAAATCAATATGGCACAAACCCTAAACAATCATGCCGCCAAGTTTGATTTCTATGTGCAGTTTCAAACAGACGTTACTAGTATGCCTATTGAAAATCCTACAGTACCATGGACTTCAGAATTTGTAAAACTAGCAACTCTTGAAATTGTACCGCAACAATTTGACACCAACCAGCAAATAAAATTTGGCGAAGACCTTTCTTTTAATAGTTGGCATGCACTGCCAGAACACAGACCTTTAGGTAGTTTCAATCGTGCACGAAAACGCGTATATGAATATATGTCTGCTTATAGACATAATAAAAACGATATTTTAGAAGCTGAACCCAAAGAAGACCCTTCTTTTTTCAAGGATACCTACAAACATAAAGCGCATACAATTCCGCAAGAAATACCAAAGAAAAAAATATTAAAAAGGGCTGCGCATGTGCTTGTTAATTGTTCTAAACCTATTGCTTTTAACTTTATTTCTAGCAATAATGAATTACCTAATTGGTTAAAGAAACATGCTACCATTCCTGCGGTTATTAATACTGAAGTTATAAAAGGTCCATACAATCAAATTGGTGCAAAACGAAAAGTTTTTTTTGACCACAAACAGTCAACTATAGAAGAACTTATAAGCTATAACCCTTACGCTAATTACGCCTATAAAATCACAGAATTTAATAATTCTATAAAACACTTTTCTAAAGTAGCCTATGGCCAACTTTGGTTTGATACCATAGACGATAAAACTAGAATCACTTGGGAGTATTCTTTTACCTATAAAAACATTTTTGCAAGAATAATACTCAGCATCATACTTACTGTAGTATTCAAAAAATTTATGCAATTAAGTTTAAAACATGCTAAAGAATATATTGAAAATGGCGATTAAAATTAATATTAATTAAACACATTATCTATGAGCAATTCTAATTCAGACACTATTAACCTTACCAGCATCTTTTCTTTAAAATCTCTACTTTGGAAAATATTTGGGGTGATTTTTGCCGTTATTGCTATTAAAGGTTTTATGATTCCTAATCATTTTCTAGATGGTGGTTTGTTAGGGATTTCTATCTTAATCCATGAGTTTTATCATATTAATGTTGGCATACCTTTAATTCTTTTAAACATTCCTTTTGTTATATTAAGCTATAAAAAAATAGGAAAGAATTTTGCAATTCACTCGTTACTATCTCTATTCTTTCTTGGTATATTTCTTAGTTTTCTACCTGTTCCTGCAGTAACACATGACCATTTTTTAACTGCAGCTTTTGGAGGTGTTTTTGTTGGTCTTGGTATAGGATTTGTAATTCGTGGTGGTGGTGTAATTGATGGTCTTGAGGTACTTGCAGATTTTACTCATAAAAAATTTGGTTTAAGCACTTCAGAAATTATAATAGCCATTAATACCGTTGTTTTTTTAGTGATTGCCCTTTATTTAGGAATTGAAAAAGCCATGTACTCTATACTTACTTTTTTTACTGCTGTAAAAGTTTCAGATTATGTTGTAGATGGATTTGAAAAACTAATTTCTTTAACCATAATTTCTCCTAATCCTGAAGTAATTAAAAAGCTCATTGTAAACGACTTTAATAAAGCAATTACCATATATAAAGGAGAGCGTGGTAATTTACCAGGTTCTTATGGCATAAAGCATGATTGTGATATTGTAGTTACTGTAGTAACAAGAATAGAAGTACATAAAATAAAAAAAGCGATTAAACGCATAGACCCAAAAGCGTTTATGTTTATTTTAAATATAAAAGAAGTTGGTGGCGGAATTACAAGCAAAAAGAAACACCACTAAGCAATAGAATACAAAAAAGAGCACCTTACAAAACCCAAGTCTTCAAGCTTACAAACTACAAATATAGCGTATGGTTGTAATGGAAGGAAAGAAAAAATAAGCACCACCTTTTATGGTTATAAATCTTTGTAAGTTTTTTTCTGTTTTATTAATAGGATCCCCTTGAAGCGTAAATTGTTGTTCCTCTCCTTCCTTTGGGTTTTCAACCACACCAATGATAGGATCTGGATCACTATACAACTGTTTTATTTTTGGGTAATTAGACCAAGTATATTGTAAAAACTCAAATTGCCTGCTAATATCTGCACTAAAGCAATTAAAGTACAAACCAACATCTCCTTTAGGTTTGTTATTGGTTGGTGTACCAATAATTGGGTCTCCATATAATCTTGCTCTACGTATTAAACGATGACGATTACTTAATAATAAAGATTTTTTTGGAGTATCGGTTTCAAAACTATCTCTAGGATTCATTCTTCGCAAATGTGAACCAAAAGGACATTTTAAACCTTTAGGATCATCTTTAGCATATAAAAAATCATTTTCATCACTAGTACCACCAGGATCTTTATCTGGAAATTTAGAAAGAGGTGCGCCACTTGGCCACCTGCCTACCATTTTAGATGCTAGTTTAGCACTTTCTGCTTCGTTTATAGATCCATCTTCATTGCGTGTTCTATCATTCATAAAATTCCAAAAACCTTCTACATCTTGCTGCATTTGCCTAATTATAAAGTAGCTTCCGTTTTTACCTAAATCTTTTTTCCCTGTTTTTAAAGGACTTGGTGGCAATAAATTCATATTCCCTTGTGGTTTATCTATAGTTGGTGAATCTGGATATACCTTATAATTATTTTTATAGCCTAGAACAAACTCACCAGGATGCACAGTATTATGCTCAGGACCTATTCTTCCGCTTCCTTTTATTATGGGTTGCGCAATACCATCTCTAAAACCAAAATGCTCTTTATTATCTTTTAAAGTAAGTCCGTCTAAATTTCTCTGTTCTTCTAATCCATGAGACTCAAATTCCGCTTTAAGCGAATTATAATACGTTAAACAAGTCGCTTTATCTTTTCCAAAAACCAAAAGCACAAGTTGTACAGGCGCATTTTTTAATCCTCCCCAAAGCCAATTTTCTGGTGAGCTACTATCAATATCACCTAATAAACTTGTTCTGTGTATTGTGGTCATTCCTTCTTTAAAAGGAGGCGAAAAGGTGTTTATATTTTCTTGAGAAAGCCCTAACTCTGAAAGCCCGTTTGGTGCAAAAGCAATATTAAGACAGGTTTCTGGCAATTGGTCTTTTGCAACTATAGTAGCATTAGTAATTTGATTACAAATACTATTAATCCACTTTTTAGCAGCCTCAGGATTACTTATTTTTAGTAAAGTAAATCTAGAATATTTCATATTACCATAGGCTCTAAAAATATACCCTTGAACGTCTTTTAATTCTATTGTTTGCATTTGTCTTTAAATTAATTCGAATAGTTTTTTTGCTTTTTTAGCATTGAGGTTTTTAGAGAACAGCACTCTTATTTGTGTGTTATTATTTATGTTTTTTATAGATAAACTTGGGTAGGCAGAATACCAAATTTGAGTTGGCAGTTCAGAATCTCTACTCCATGCTAAAAAGTGTTCTTCATCATAAGCACCACCTGTTAGCAAAAAACGTGTTTTAGGAAACACTTTGGTATTAGAAAAAATACCTGTAAGTCCCCAACCACTTTGATCTATAAAATCTCCTAAATATTGCTGCCAGCTACCATCAAAATTGCTAAAAAAAAGCACTCTTTTATTATCATCAAATAACACCCAACGAGCAAAATGTATGGTAGGAATTCCCATAAGTTCACCTTTTACAAACTTTATTGGTATTAAGGTTTTAGCAAAAAGCATCATTGCTTTAAAAGTTATTAATCGAACTTTACCTTCTTTCATTTCTACCAATTGCGAAAACTGATTTTGATAATTAATAACTTTATCTTTTACTAAAACGCCATCTATAGCTTGATCTTCTTTGCTTAAATCTTCACCACTTGTTAAGTCTTCATACTCCTCTAAAATTTTAATTTTATCTGCATCTAAATCACTTCTAGTTTTGGTGTAATGCACATCTTTTCTTTCATAAGCAAACTCTACAATTAAAATCCAAATAATAATTATTGGCAACAAGGCAAGTAATACAATGACTAGTAAAGCAAACTTAAACCAGTTGATTTTTGGCATGCTATATTTTTTATTAAGAAAAGAAAAAGCGGCATTTTCGCGTACATCTTTTTTTAGCTTTTGGTGAATTTGTTGTGCTGTTAAGCCACTCCAATTCTCTGTATCTAATTTTTTCCTTAAATACATTCGTAAATCTTGCTCTTCTCTAATTTGCTTTAAACTTCTGCCTGGACTTCCTTTATAAAAAGCAGAAACTTTAATCATAGATTTCTTTAAAAAAGCAGCTCTAGTTTTAGCGTTACAATTGCCTGGTTCTGGATAATCAATACAACAAGAATAAATTTCATCTAGTAATTGATGTTCCATATCACTACTTAAATCTGCAATATGCGCTAAAACCTCACCATCAAAATTAGAAGAAAAGACTAGCTTAGGATTTCTTTTTGTTCCATTAAAAAAAACAGAATTTTCATCATCTATAACCAACCATCTTAAGTAGTGTATGTTATTATTTTTTTCAAACAATTCATGTTCACCTTTCTCGAGCCTATACTTCATATTAGAGAGCACTTTATACAATTCTGCAAGCCTATCTGGTTTTATAGGAGTTACTAGAGTTAATGGATTTTGCTGACTCATTTTAAAGGAACATTGGTTAGTTATTAATTACTTCTTTGTTTTTTAGATATTCAAAATACCGTAAAGTTCCTTTGCTTCCAGAATTTACAAGATTGGTTTTATCTTGATCTGAAAGATTAAAATCTGTTGCAGAAATACCAAGATCATCAATAAAAATAGTTCTATCTACTAGGTGGCTTTCTTCAAACAAATCAATATCTTGTGCATTCATCAAGGTATCAAACAGATGTTTTATATATAAAAATATCCACATACCATATTTAAATTCTGCCATGTATACCATTTTTTTAAAACCATGTTTTTTTTCTGTGGCTAGTTTTTCTTCATTTTGATTGTCAAAACTGTCATAGATTTTTTTAGGTTCTAAAAACAAACCTAAAGACTCTTGATGATATTCTACAGGGTTTTCATGAAAGCGAGGTTTATCGAAAAAAGATAAGGGATAATTAAAAATAACACCTCCATCTACATAAATATGGTTATTAGGAATATTATTAGAAAACTGCCAACCTTTAAAGAAAAACGGAATAGACATAGAAGCTCTTATAGCTTCTGCAACAATACAGTCTGGGGTTTTATAATTAGAAAATTCGCAAATATTTTTAGTGTTTAAATCGGAAGCAAAAACAATAATTTCTTTGCTTCCTGCTTTTTCAAAATCACTAAAAGTTGCTTTTTGAGTAAGGTTTAAAGAAGAAGCCTCATAGCATTTATAAATAAATTGAAGAATAGCATCACCTGTATATAAACCGTATTTAGTAAAAATACGCAAAGGATTCCAACCGCTTTTAAAAGACTTAAAATCTAACTCACGCATTAAGGTTTCAATGGTAGCTGGAGATAATTGCAATGCAATCATTAAAGCAACAATGGCTCCTGCCGAAGTTCCGGAAACACGTTGAATACCTTTATAAATACCTGCTTTGTCTAATTCTTTTAATGCACCTACATACGCAATACCTTTAACTCCTCCTCCTTTTAATGCTAAGTTCTTGATTTTCATATATATAGTTTCAACTAAATTTACGATTTTTTACCATACAAATCGCAAAACAAGCACACAAACAACTAATAAACAGCCATTTACAAACTAAAAACACCAAGACAAAGATTATTTTTAACATATTTAACTAGCTATTAATCTATTAAATACAGTCGAATGAAAAGGCTATTTAGCCAATGACATAGTGTGGTATTGGCCAGATGGAACCTCTAAAATGTGCCATACCATAAAGATAAAGAAGAACTTATAACATGGTGGAAAAACTGGAAAAGACCACTGGTGGACAAATGTAATTTACCAATAATACATTTTTACCTCTTAAAGTAAACAAACCGTCAAATTACTACAAGTTAGTAGGTACAGATGTAGTCCTTGGAAAAAACGAGTAAAGACAACACATAAAAAACCAGTGTGCAACAACATGTATAATGAATTACTTGCTGAAACAAGCAACTAACCATACACAAGACCTTTACAAATATTTAGCAACAAAACACACCATGAAACCCAGTGTAATATGTAGTAAAATTAGTCTTCTCTATTTTTTTCTTGAATTTTTCTAACAATAGAAGCGGCTACTTTTCTTGGTAAGATTCTTGGTAAGCTTGCAAGAAACTTATTAAAAACACCTGGAATTGCAACTGGTTTTCCTTTTAACATAGACTTATAACCATAAGCTGCTACTTCTTTTGCAGAAGCCATATTAAAGGTAATTTTATTTTCTTTAGCATTTTCTGAAACCGTTTCTTGAAAAGCTGTTTTTGTTGGTCCAGGACATAAAGCAGTAACCGTAACTCCTTTATCTTTTAACTCACATGCAATGGCTTCAGAAAAAGAAAGCATATACCCTTTTGAGGCATAATAAATAGACATTAATGGTCCTGGTTGAAATGCTGCCAATGAAGACATATTTAATATTTTACCAGAATTACGAGCAACCATACCTTTTAAAACTAGTTTAGTTAAATGGGTTGTGGTCATTACATGCACATGCAACATGGCAGATTCGCGTTGCCAATTGGTTTCATAAAAATTTCCAAACAAACCAAAACCTGCATTATTTACAAGTACATCAATTGGAGTGTTATGAATATCATCCATAATTTCTTGGGCAATATTAGGAAGACTTAAATCTTTAGCTAGCGTAATGACTTCTACTTTAAAATCACGTTCTAATTCGGTTTTAACTTTAGCTAGACTATCTGCGTTAATATCTACTAAAATTAATTTATAAGCATCTTTGGCTAACAAAAGGGTTAATTCATAGCCTAATCCTGATGCTGCTCCTGTTATTAATGCGGTTTTGGTCATGTGATGATGTAATGTAAATTAATTTCCGTCTACATAATCCTGTAGGTAGGAATATCTTTCGGTAAGTTTTTTGTTTTGGGTTATTCTTGCTCGTTTTAATCTACCGCGTTTATCATTATTAAAAAATGCTGGAATTACGTGTTCTAAAAACATTTCTCCAAAACCTTCACTGGCATCTTTTGGTAGTTCGCAAGGTAAATTATCTACAGCCATAACGGTTATTGAATTTGGTGCATTAAAAGCTACTTCGGTTTCTGTTTTAGCATCATAACCATAAAAAGGATCTGCTATGGTAGATGCTCTTAACGTAGAAGCCACAGGACCATCTACATCACAAGATATATCTGCTACTAAATTAATACGGAAATCTGGCGATTTTGCATCTTCACGTGTAAATAAATAAGGTGCATTATTACCATAAAAATGTCCTGCAATAAAGAAATCTGTTTCTTTGGCATATGCCATAAAATTACTTTCATAACCAGAAGGGTCTTTATAAAAAGCCCACTTATCTCCTACTTTACCATCCTTGCGTTTTGCATACTCCATAACATCTGCCATAACGTATACTGGCTCTGTAAATTCTGAAGTTAAATACAGTGCATCACTGATTTCTTTTATTTTTAAATGGTCTAGTATTTCTTTAGCACCAAGAGCTACTTTTCCTGTTCCTGTAAGTAATATTTTAATATTTGGTATGGTAATTTTATCTAACTCGGCTTTTACTGCTTCTAAATCTGGAAGGGTTTCAACTTTTGGTAAGTTAAATAAACCATCGCGTAAGCCTAGTGCTCTAAAGCCATTGTAGGCACCTACTAATCCTGCATAACGACCAAAACCTATAAGTCTTGCTCCACTTTGTTTTACAATGGTTTCGTGGTCATACATTTCGATGTTTTTTTCTAGCATGGCTAAAAGTAACTTACGATTGTATGGTTGCTTTTTTATGGTATGCGAAAAGTAAAAATACTTTTTATTAGCAACTAAATTTTCAATAGGTACTTCTTTTACTCCAATCATTACATCTGCATCAGACACATCATCTGTTACCTCAAATCCTAATGCTTTGTATGCTTCATCTGGAAATACTCGAATATCACTTGATTCTACAACAAATTCTGCTTGTGGGTATTGTGCACGAGCTTCGGCTAGTTTTTCTGGTGAAAAAACAACACGTCTGTCTGGTGGATTTTTTCGTTCTTTGATGATTGCGAATTTCATTGAAAATTTATTTATTCATTCTCACAAAAGTGGGAACCTTATTGTTAACTATTGCATTTATTTTCTCCACGTGTTCACGAATATTTGTCAGGAACGTATGGTTGGAATAATTTTTGCACTAAAGTAATAGGAATTGCAAGGTTATACAAACTTTTTAATAACTTTGCATTTGTAAACCGATGCTTTTTGTTTAGGTTTGCTCGCGTTAAGGATTGAGGCATTGTTGAAGCTCTTTTTTGTTTTTCTCAAAAAAAAGCGACTGCCGAAAGCCTGACGCATTTTTGCCCTTAAAAGCAAAAATGGGTAACGCCCAAATTATCATTTTATAAATGGGGTCGACTGGTTTTGACAGCGAGATTAATGAAATGGTAAGCACGTCGAGTAATGAAATTATACTCGTAAATACTTATTTCAAACTTTTTAAACGGCGAGAATAACTACGCTTTAGCTGCCTAATCTGAATTATAGTAAGATTAAGCCTCGTCCTACTAGGTAGGAGAGCTAAATGTCTCTTGAAAGCCTTGGTTAATGGCGTTCTGTATGAGGCATCGTAAATATTGACTATGATTGTGTAGCGCTTTGATGCACTTTCGAGATAAAGAAGATAAGTTGTAAATAGGTTGTCTTTAACCAGCTTACAATCGAAAACCCAAGAAAAGAATAAACGTGTAGAAAGCCCTTTGATTACTTGTTTGGACGAGAGTTCGATTCTCTCCGACTCCACAATTAAGCCTAGCTTACTATTTAAATTAAAGAAAAAAAGCTCAACAAGTTATACTTGATTGAGCTTTGTTGTTTACAGTTTAAAAATTATGTATCTTTTTTAGTTTTAGCAGGTATTTCCTTTAGGCTTTAAAAGAAGAATCTCTAATAACTATATTGCTTTTAATTTCTACAAATTTCGAAGTTATATTTTCTTCAGGATTATCTATTTCATCAATTAAATATTTCATAGCTGTTCTTCCTATTTTTTCTCCAGGCTGATCTACTGTTGTTAATTTGGGGTCAATAATGGTAGAGTAAGAAGAATTACTAAAACCAACTACGGCTATTTCTTCAGGTATTTTAATATTAAATTTTTTTAATGTTTTGATTACTCCAATTGCCGCACCATCTGTAATAGCAAAAATAGCATCGGGCTTTTCTTTAGCACTCAATAAAACATTTGCCATTCGTTTACCTTCTTGCAGAGAGATGTCTTCTACAGTGATTATCATTTTAGGATCTACATCCATATTATGTTCTTTCAATGCTTTTAAATATCCTGAAAACCTTTTTTCAGAATTATAAGAATATTCCCCCTCTTTAATAATCGCAATTCTAGTCTTACCAATATTTATTAAATGGTCTATAAGGTTATACGAAGCCTCTTCATCATTAATAGTAATTTGAGTACACGGAATTTTATTAGACACTTTATCAAATAAAACGATCGGTAAATTATTAAGCGTGGCTAAAATATAATCTACATTTCTTGTTCTTTTAGTAAGGGAGGCTAAAATACCATCTACACCAAATTGTAGCATGGTATTAAACATTTCCTTTTGTTTTTCTACATTATTATTAGACTCAGAAATTATCACCCTATACCCCTTACTTTCTGCTTCTTCAAGTGCTCCTCGCACGATGGTTGTTGTAAAATAATGGGTAATATTTGGCACAATAACTCCTATAATGTTTGTTTTATGTTGTCTAAACCCTTTAGCAAAAATATTTGGAACATAATTTAATTTTGCAGCTAATTTCTGAACCTTATCCTTTGTTTCCAAACTAATATCTGGATGGTCATTCAAAGCTCTAGAAACCGTTGAAATGGATACATTTAATGCCTTTGCTAGTTGTTTTAATGTAGTAACTTCTTTTTTCATAAATAATATTTGTATGCAAACGTTCCCGCAATCGTTTGCATACAAATATCGTACTTTTTTAGATGCAAATTTGTTTATTTCTAATTTATATTAGCATTAAATTAACTAATTCGCAAAACAATGAAACAATTATCCTTTACAGTATTGCTTATATTTAGCGTTACTTTAATGTTCTCACAAACAAAAATTTCAGGAACCATTACAGATCAATCTGGAATACCTATTCCTGGAGCTAATATTTTTATACCAGAAAGTGACTCTGGAACAACTTCAGATTTTGATGGAAATTTTCTATTCACAACGAACCTTACAGGTACGCAAGTAATACAAATATCTTATGTAGGGTATGAAACCTATAGTGAAATGGTAAACCTAGATGGAACTCCAATAAAATTAAACAAATCATTAAAAGAAGGCAGTAACGCATTAGACGAAGTAGTACTTACTGCCTCTTCAACGTTTCGATCTCAAAAAGAGACACCAATGTCTATTAGTTCAATAAAACAAAAGGAAATAACGAAACTCTCGGCCAATAGTCAAGCAGATATAATTAGAAGTATTCCTGGTATTACTGCAGAAGGTGGTGGTGGTGAAACGGCTTCAAATATATTTGTTAGAGGTTTACCGTCTGGTGGTCAATATGTATTTAACCCTTTACAATATGATGGAATGCCATTAATGAGTACCTTCGGATTAAACTCCTCTGCTCATGATGTTTATGCTAGACCAGATATTGGTTTTAAAGGTGTAGAATTTGTTCGTGGTGGTGCTGCCGTTTTATATGGTGCGGGATCTGTAGCGGGTATTATTAATTATACCAGTAAAACAGGAGATTCAAATGCAGAAAATATTATTAATGTAGAATGGGCAGACCAAGGGCGTATAAAAACAGATTTTTATACTGGTGGTAAACTAGGTGGTGAGGACTCTAACACTTACTATGCCCTTACCGGTTTTGTAAGAAAAGACGATGGACCAATTGAAACGGGAATGCCTTCAAAAGGAGTGCAATTTAGAGCGAACATAAAAAAGAAATTTGAAAATGGTTCTTTTACGGTACATGGTCAGTTTATAAATGATAGAGCACAATTCTTTATGCCATTACCTTTAGATGGAGACCGAAAAAGAATCGAGGGAAATGATGGTGAAGCTGTATCTCAATTATTATCTGGTGAATTAGCAAACACTTCCTTTTTAACTCCGGGTGGTGTTTATGAAAGTCCGATAGAAGATGGTGTTTATACTAGTGGTGGTTATATTATGGCAGATTTTAACTATAACTTATCTGATGATTTAAAATTTAAGTCTAAAATAAAATACGCCAATTACAAACACAATTTTGCCTTATATGTTGGTGGTAATGGTGACAATAGCAACCCTATTACTTTAGATGAATATGTAGCTAATATTGCTCCTGGAAACTTAGGCTTTCAAGCACAATATCAAGGTTCAGCTAGTGAAATTAACGGAAACGACTTAGTAATAGACAATTTACACATTGACAGACTAAGACCAATGACCGATTATTCTGGAGAGGCATCGCTAACTAAAAAATTAGAAACATCTTCTGGAACACATAATATTACAGCTGGTACATATTTAGCAAGAACCGAAGCGGAAGATGTAAACTACCAATATAGAGTATTATCTGAATTTAACAACAACCCTAAATTAGTAAACCTTAGCTATACAGCTGCAGACGGAAGTGATGTAATTTTTTCTCAAGGTGGTTTATACAACAGAATAGGAATGACATCTAATAATTATTTATCTCAGAACAAAACAGCATTTTATTTAACAGATGAAATGGTTTTCGATAAATGGCGTTTTGATGTTGGTTTTAGAGTTGAAAATACAGAAGGTACTTTTAGTAAAGGAAATATTGTAGAAAGCCAAGTGTATAATGATCCTTCTTTGACAGCAGAATTAGCCAATGTAAATTATGCTGATGGAAGCTTTACAAGAGCAAATGTAAGTGCAACAGATTGGGCCCTTTCATTAGCCGGTTTGTATAACTTAAATGAAACAGTGAATTTATATGCTAACTTTTCTAAAGGTTTTTTCTTTCCACAAATTAGAGGTTTTGCCCCTATTGCAACCGGTGTAACAGGAAGCAAATACGACTCTGAAAAGATTATTCAGTTTGAAGTAGGTACTAAAGTAGGAACAGAAAAAATCAAAGGTTCTTTGGCTGCTTACTATGTAGGATTAACCGATAGAATTAAAATAGACCAAGGTTTTGTTAGCGGTACCTTAGTAGATTTAACAAGATCAGAACAAAGCACAAGAACCGTAGGTTTAGAAGCTAATTTTGATTATGCTTTTGCCAAAAACTTAAACCTTAGAGGGACAGCAACTTACCAAGATCATGAAATTACTAAAAACGAAATTACTAACTTAACAGATAACACCACAACTACAGAAAATGAGGGAAACGAACTATCAAGACAACCTAACTTTTTAGGTAGCCTTGGAGTATATTTTGATAACAATCAATTTGACGCCTTATTTTCTTTTAACCATACCGGTAGCAAATTTGCTGCAGATAACAATACCGTAGAATTAGATGCAATTACTATAGCACGTCTAGGGGCTGGATATACGTTTAAAATGGGTGAAAATGTAGATAATGATGATACTGTAAGAATAGGGTTCTCTATATTTAATTTATTTGATGATGAGGGCGTAACAGAAGGTGACCCTAGAAATGTAAATCAAGCTGGAGATGCTGAGTTTTTCTACGGAAGACCAATTTTACCAAGAAGATTTTTCTTGACAGCAACATTCAACTTTTAATTCAAAATTATATAATTAGTCTAGCAAGGCATCACTTTCAGTGAAAGAAAGTGATGCCTTGCTTATCCACACTACAAAAACAAAAAAAATAAAGCTTAAATGAAAGACTTACAACAAAACGCCATTGCAGTTTTAAATAAAAACTGGAAAGACAAATTTAGTATCCCCTGTGACAAGTTATACCCTTTTCAATGGTTCTGGGATTCTGGACTAATTGCCATTGGGTTTGCGCATTTTGACATGCCTAAAGCCGAAAAGGAAATAGAAACCCTTTTAGATGCACAATGGAGTAACGGTTTTATACCTCATATTATTTTTCACACAGATACAGATACTTATTTTCCTGGGCCAGATTTTCATCGTTCGAATTTACATCCAGATTCTTCAAAAAAATTCAAATCCACAGGGATGACACAACCACCCGTTACCGGATTTGTGTTACAAGATTTATATAGAATAAGCAAAGACAAAAAAGCAACCTTAGGTTTTATTGAATCCCTAATTGATAAGGTGTATAAAAACCATGAGTACTTTTATACCCAACGTGACCCTCAAAATGAAGGTTTAGTTTACATTTACCACAACTGGGAATCTGGTACAGATAACTCCCCTATATGGGATGATATTTGGGATACCATGAACCCACCAGATTACACTTTTGAAAGACGAGACACAACACATGTAGATGCGTCAGAACGACCATCAAAAAGAGAATACGATCATTATTTACACATCATTGAAATTGCCAAACAGAACAATTATAATGATGAAAAAATTGCCGAACTATCGCCTTTTTTAGTACAAGACCCTTTGTTTAACACCGTACTTCTAAAATCAAACCAAAGCTTAATAGACTTATATGGTATGATTGGAAATAATGAAGACAAAATTGAACAACTTAAAAAATGGCAGGAAAAAGGTACGGCAGCCGTTAACAGCAAACTTTATGATGCAGAACTAGGCGTTTACATACATTATGATTTACGAAATGAAAAACCATTAAGACACATATCATCCTCTTCATTTACACCACTTTTTGCTAACTTACCAAGTGAAACCCAAGCAAAAAAAATGGTAGATGTCATGATGGAAAAGTTTGGTAACCCCGATCAATATCTATGTGCTTCTTTTGATCCTACAAGTGATAGATTTAACCCGAAAAAATACTGGAGAGGTCCAGTGTGGATCAACTTAAATTGGTTTCTTTATTATGGTTTACAACAAAATGGATTTAAAGATATAGCTAAAAGAATGAAACAAGACACCCTTGAAATCATTAAAAAAAATGGTTTTTATGAATATTTCGATCCTAGAAAAGAAGAACACAAAAATGGTAAAGCAGGTTATGGAGGTTACAATTTCTCCTGGAGCGCAGCACTGTTTATAGATTTATTAAACGAATAAATAACCTACTACTTGCAAAACCATGAATTACATAGATTACATCATTATCATTTTATATTTAATAGGATTTTTAGGGATAGGTTACTTTTTTAAAGAAAACAATAACTCTAAAGATTACTTTTTAGGCGGACAGTCTATGGGTTGGTTTCCTTTAAGCCTATCCACTATGGCAACCCAGTTATCTGCCATTAGTTTCATCTCTGCTCCTGCTTTTGTAGGCCTAAAAGACGGAGGAGGCTTACAATGGTTAACCTATGAATTTGGAGTACCACTAGCAATGGCATTTTTATTAATTGCCGTAATACCTACTTTATACAATTCTGGAATTGTAAGTGTTTATGAATATTTAGAAAGACGCTTTGATGCTTCTTCAAGATTATTAATAAGTTTTGTTTTTCAAGTAAGTCGTTCTGTAGCAACGGGTGTTATGGTTTATACCATGGCACTTATTTTGCAAGCTACTATAGGTATTGATTTTTGGATTTCCATTTTAATTATTGGTGTTATTACCATGATTTACTCTTTTCAAGGCGGAATGAAAGCCGTAATCTGGGGAGATGTAATACAAATGTGTATCCTCTTTTTCGGGATCATTATTTGTCTTTTTTATGGTTTAAGCGAGCTAGGTGGCTATGATAATTTTATAAACCTTGTAGATAAGGACAGATTAACCGCTGTTGATTTTTCAAAATGGGGATTTAATAATGCCGATAAAAATGATGAATTTGGTTTTTGGCCAATGGTAATTGGTGGTTTCTTTTTATACGCTTCTTATTATGGTACAGACCAAACACAATCGCAACGATTACTGTCGGCTAAAGGATTACCAACTATTAAAAAGCTTCTGTTAGCTAACGGGTTATTTAGGTTTCCAATTACACTTAC
Organism: Lacinutrix gracilariae; assembly: GCF_042684485.1. NCBI lineage: Bacteria > Pseudomonadati > Bacteroidota > Flavobacteriia > Flavobacteriales > Flavobacteriaceae > Lacinutrix > Lacinutrix gracilariae. Next base: position 88,435 of record NZ_JBHULM010000011.1, read on the forward strand.
TTACTGTATCATGGGATTAGTTTTAGGTACCTTATTGTTTCAAGATGCTAGTTTTCAAGAATTATTAAGTGAGGTTTATCAATCTAATATTACAAGTTTAGAAGGTAAAAAAGCAGACCTAATGGTTCCTGTATTTATAATTAAATATTTACCAAATGGAATTATTGGTATTTTAATTGTAGCGATCATGTCTGCCGCAATGTCCTCATTAAGTTCTACCGTTAATTCACTTTCTGCAGTAACTTTAGAAGATTTTATTAAACGTTTTAAACCGGATATGCCAGACAAAAAATATGTACTATACTCAAGGTTACTATCTGTTTTTTGGGGTTTAGTTTGCTTGTTTTTTGCCTTTTTCGCAGGTAGCATAGAAGGTACTGTTATAGAGGTAATTAATAAAATTAGCTCGATATTTTACGGTCCTATTTTAGCCGCATTTATATTGGCTATCATGACTAAAAAAACACATGCTTTAGGTGCAAATATTGGTATTGTAATTGGTGTACTATTTAATATGTACTTATGGTTATATGTACCAAGTATTTTTTGGTTTTGGTGGAATGCAATAGGATGTGTACTAACCATAGTAATTGCGCTTATTGTAAGCTACGTTACTAAAAAGGAAACCAAAGAATGCTTAGACATATCTATTTATAAAGCTGGTAAAAAAGAAGTTATAACTTTACTTAGCTATTTTATTTTTATTGTTTTGTTTTCCATTTTTATTATTAAAATTTTAAGTTAATATTTATAATATGAAAATAGTAATAGCTCCTGATAAGTTTAAAAACTCCCTAAGTAGTTTAGAGTTTTGCAATATTGTGGAGAAGCAAATTTTATCCCAAAACCCAGAAGCAACAATTGTTAAATTACCCTTAGCAGATGGCGGCGATGGAACTATAGATATAGTTAACTTTTACCTTAACGGAGAAACCAAAGAGAAAACGGTTTCTAATCCGTTTTTTAAAGCTATAAAAGCTACTTATTTATATGCTAAAAAATCTAAAACAGCATTTATAGAAATGGCCGAGGCTTCAGGTGTAAAATTACTAAGTGCAAACGCTTTAGATTGTAAAAACGCAACAACTTTTGGTACGGGAGAGCTCATTTTAGATGCTATTAATAATGGAGCTAAAAACATTATTCTTGGCATTGGTGGCAGTGCTACAAACGATTGCGGTATTGGTATGGCAACCGCTTTAGGTTATCGGTTTTTAGACAAAGAAAACAAAAGCGTAAATCCTATTGGAGCTAAACTTTCTACAATAAAAACCATTGACCTTAGTCAAGTACACCCAAAATTATTCGAGGTAGATTTTCAAATTGCTTGCGATGTTACTAATCCACTATATGGTAAAAATGGAGCAGCATACGTCTATGCAGAACAAAAAGGGGCTACCAAAGAAGACATTAAACTACTGGATAAAGGCCTTGAAGATTTCTCTAAAATAATAAGTAGCGTTTTTCATGTAAATGCGCAATCTGTTTCGGGAGCTGGAGCTGCCGGTGGTATGGGTATTGCTGCCAAAGTATTTTTAAAAGGAAACCTAGAAAGCGGTATTAAACTAATAAAACAATTGTCTGATTTTGATAACCAAATTACAGATGCCGATTGGATTATAACAGGAGAAGGAAAACTAGACAAACAAACCCTGTCCGGAAAAACCATTCAAGGAATATTAGATGCCTCAGCGCCTAAAAATATTAAAGTGGCTGCCTTTTGCGGTACCATTGACATAAACAAAAAAAATCTAAACAGCATGGGTATTACCTATGCTGCAGAAGTTATTAAAGAAGCTAAAAATTTAGAAGATGCCATGATGAATGCAAAACTGCACCTTAAAAATATGACTAAAAAATTCGTAAATCAAATGCAATAAATGAGTTTAAAAAAAACAAGCTATTTCCTTTAACTTTTAGTCCTTATGGCTATAGAATTTGGGGAGGAAACTAACTAAAAAATTCTGAAAAGAAAACATTGGCAAATCCTGGAAAATTTAATAAAAAACAGGAAAAAATAATTGAGATTATCACACAAAAATTGGAGAAACGATTATAGTTCCTAGTTCTATAACTAAATTTATGTTTCAAACCGATGCTGTTATATTGATGTATCCATGCGGTAGTCATTCTACTAAATGTATATTCTTATCACCGGTTTTGTATAATATTTTTTGTGCAGATTATAAAAACCCACAAAGGTCTTTATCGAGGTATAAATAGAAGATAATTTACAAAAAAAGCCTCTCTAAAATAGAGAGGCTTTTTTTTATTTTGAGACTGCCAACCCTTCATGTTTCCATCGGGAAATACCTCCTTGTAAATCGTATATTTTTTTAAATCCTGCTTCTTCTAGTTTTTTGGCGCATTTTGCGCTTCTACCTCCAGAATGACAATATAATAAAACCGGTTTTTCTTTATCTAGTTTTAATATATCTTGATCAAAAGTTGGTGATAAAAAGTCTATATTTTGTGCTTTTTCAATATAACCAGTTTTAAACTCTTTAGATGTTCTTACATCTACCAATTGCACTTGATCCATTTTTAAAAGCGATTGCATTTCTTGTGTAGTAATCTCTTTTATGTTTGTTGCATTTTCTTCTTTACAGCCAAAACTTATTAAAACTAGTAAGCTTAGTAATAGTATGGATAAACGTTTCATTGGTTTGTGTTTTTTAATTAGTTACTTCTCCTGTCCAATCATTAAATCCGCCAAGTAAATTGTGAGTTTCTGTAAAACCTAGTTGATTCATAATTGCACATGCTTGTGCACTTCTTCCTCCAGATCTACAATATACGTAAAAGGTCTTACTTTTATCTAATGCTTCTACTTGATCTATAAATTCTTGTCCTTTATAAATATCAATTTTTATTGCATTAGGTATAATACCTTCATCGGTTTCTTCTTCGGTTCTTACATCTAATATTACTGCATTTTCATCTTTTGCTAATGCTTCTGCCCACTCTTCTTGTGTTAAATCTGCCATTTTTACTTTTTTTTTTACAAAATTAATATTTCTTTAGTTACTAGACGAAAAGAAATCTGAAGTATTACTACCTCAGATTTCTTTTTATTTATTCTCGTATAGTAAAACTTATACTTTTATAGTACAACCTATTGCTCTTGTTTCTTTTTCTTCAATTTCTTTGCCTTGCAATAAAGCATCTACAGCATTTTCTACATATTTTTTGCTTACGGAAGCTTCGTCTTGATAATTATCATCTATTGCTCCTATATACTTTACTTGGTTTCCTTGCTTGGTTTTTTCAAGAACATATACATGTGGTGTTTTTGTTGCACCATATTGAGGATATATTTTTTGACCTTCATCTTTTAAATACGGAAAAGTAAACCCTTTTGCTTTTGCTCTTGCTTGCATTGCCTCTAGACTATCTCCTGGTTGTACATCTGTATTATTTGGCATAATAGCTATTACAGGATATCCTTTATCTGCATATTTTTTATTTAAAGCTTCTATTCTATCTTCATAAGCTACTGCATAAGGGCAAGTATTACATGTAAATATTACAATAAAGCCTTTAGCTTCTGTATAATCTGCCAAAGAAACCATTTTTCCATCTATGTTTTGTAATGAAAAATCAGTAGCAATATCGCCTATTTGATATCCTTTATTGGTATTGGTTTTATTTAAAGTAAATGCACTAAACAATAACACTATGGCTAACGCAGAAACTATTTTAATTGATTTTTTCATGAGTATGATTTTTAATTAATAAATTTTTCTATTTCGGTTTCTAGTTGGTTGTAGTTAAACGATTGCTCATAAAACATACGTTTATCTTTATTATAAATAACGGTTGCTGGTATTGCTCCAGACCATTCTTCACTTACTTTAGGAATCCATGCATTTGAATCTGGATCATTTAAAGCTACTACTTTAGATTGTAATTGATGCTTTTTTATAAAAGGAATTAACTTTGTTTGGTATTGCTTAGGAAAATCTAAACTCACCAATAACACCTCTACATTTTCACTTTTAAAGTTTTTATTTATTGCTTCAAAATAAGGCAACTCTTTTATACATGGCGCACACCAAGTAGCCCAAAAATTTACTACATATATTTTGTCATCTTTACGGTTTAAAAACTTTTCAAAAGCATTAAAATCATACGCTTCTACAGTTGGTTTTTCTTTTAAAACATCTTCCTTTTCAATAGAAGTAGTAACTTCTTGACTTTTATTCTCGTTTTTACAACTTAAAAATAAAACAAATACAATTAATAAAATTCTACAATTCATAACTCTAAATGTATACATTAGTAAAAGGAACTTAATTAGGTTTAACAAAATTTTAATTTGCTTTGTAAGGATAGTTACCTTTTACTGACTTAGAATTCAACATATAATATTGAGCAATAGTTTTTTTATAAAATATTGGTATTTAATATTTAGATTTATATATTTGAAACAAATTAATAACAATTGAAAACAATTTTAAATCATACTTGGTGGTGGAACTCTCGAAAAACAATCTTCGTGAACTAACGCTATACCGTATATTTAATTAAAAATACAAAAAAAGGCTTGTCATTCACGACAAGCCTTTTTTCATTCTGAACCAGTTTCAGAATCTAATAACAAATCTATTTTATCTCTAAAAAAGAAGAGATACTGAAATAAATTCAGCAAATAAAAATGAAAACATTCAGTCTTTATACACATTACAAAAAAATACTAGCAGACACCATAACTCCTGTAAGTATCTATCTTAAAATTAGAGATAAATACCCAAACAGCATATTATTAGAGAGTAGTGATTACCATGCAAACGACAATAGTTTCTCGTACATCTGTTTTAATCCTATTGCTTCTATTAAAGTTGAAAACGATAGAATAGAACAGCATTTTCCTGACGGAAGCTCAAAAAAAAACTACACCAAAAGCATTTCTGTTACCGAAGAAATTCACAAATTCACACAGCGTTTTAAGGTAAAATCTGAAAAGAAATTTAAATTCATAAACAATGGTATTTTTGGCTATACTGCTTATGATGCTGTTAAATATTTTGAAGATATAGAAATCACAAAAAAGCCAGACTCCTTAAACATTCCAGAAATTTATTACTCGGTTTACCGAAACATTATTGCTATAAATCACTTTAAAAACGAAGCCTATATTTTTGCGCATTGTTTTGATAATAGCAACAATAATATTGATGAAATTTTACAGCTTATAAAAGCTAAGAATTTTGCTTCCTATAAATTTACTGCTGAAGGAGAAATCACTTCTAATCTTAGTGATGAAGAATATAAATCACATGTAGAACTAGCTAAAAAACATTGTGCACGAGGAGATGTTTTTCAATTAGTACTATCTAAAAAATTTGAACAAAACTTTAAAGGCGATGAATTTAATGTATACAGAGCTTTACGCAGCATAAACCCTTCTCCTTATCTGTTTTATTTTGATTACGGAAACTTTAAAATTTTTGGTAGCTCACCAGAAGCACAACTTGTGGTTAATAATGGGCAAGCAGAAATCCACCCAATAGCTGGTACTTTTAAAAGAACAGGTAATGATGAAGAAGACCAAAAACTTGCCAAAAAACTTGCTGCAGATGTTAAAGAAAATGCCGAACATGTTATGCTTGTCGATTTAGCAAGAAATGACCTAAGTAGACATGGTAGTGAAGTAAAAGTAGAAACCTATAGAGAAGCACAATTTTTCTCTCACGTTATACACCTAGTTAGCAAAGTTACTGGTAAAGTACATGAAAACACAGCAACCATGCAAGTGGTAGCAGACACTTTTCCTGCAGGAACTTTAAGTGGAGCGCCTAAACACAACGCCATGCAACTTATAGAAAAATACGAAAAAACAAGTCGTGCTTTTTATGGTGGCGCTATTGGTTTTATGGATTTTGAAGGCAATTATAACCATGCCATAATGATTAGAACATTTATGAGTAAAAACCACCAGCTACATTGGCAAGCTGGAGCAGGAATTGTTTCAAAATCAAGTCCTGAAAACGAATTACAAGAAGTATATAACAAATTAGGTGCATTAACAAAAGCTATTGAATTGGCAGAAAGAATTGACAGATGAAAACAAAAGTATTAGTAATAGATAATTATGACAGTTTTACCTACAATCTAGTGCATTACTTAGAGGATTTAAACTGTAATGTAACGGTAAAAAGAAACAACAAACTTACACTAGAAGAAGTAGATGCTTTTGATAAAATTGTACTTTCTCCTGGACCAGGAATTCCAGACGAAGCAGGATTATTAAAAGATATTATAAAAACCTATGCACCTACAAAAAGCATCTTTGGTGTTTGCTTGGGCCAACAAGCAATTGGTGAAGTTTTTGGTGGTACTTTAGTAAATTTAGACCATGTATTTCATGGTGTTGCTACAGAGGTAAAAGTAACCGTTGATGACGAAATACTTTTTAAAGGATTAAAAAAATCATTTCCTGTAGGCAGATATCATTCTTGGGTAGTAAACGCTAATTTACCAGAAGTATTAGAAGCCACTTCTTTTGATGAAAATGGTCAAATCATGTCGCTGCGCCATAAATTTTATGATGTGCGTGCAGTACAATACCATCCAGAATCGGTTTTAACTCCTGACGGAAAACAAATATTAAAAAATTGGGTTGAAAGTTAGTAGATGCTACTTAATGCTAAGGACAACAGAAAATTAAAGTTTAAATAAAAGAAATTCCCACTTTCGTGGAAACCGAAACATGAAACAAATATTAAACAGACTAATAAACCACGAAAACATCTCTACAAAAGAGGCGAAACAGGTATTAGTTAACATCTCTAAAGGAGACTATAACCAAAGCCAAATTGCAGCATTTTTAACTGTTTATATGATGCGAAGCATAACGCTTGAAGAACTTCAAGGTTTTAGAGATGCTTTATTAGAGCTATGTATTCCTATTGATTTATCAGACTACAATGCTATTGATTTATGCGGAACAGGTGGTGACGGAAAAAACACCTTTAATATTTCCACACTTTCTTCTTTTGTAACTGCTGGTGCTGGTGTTAACGTTGCCAAACATGGTAATTATGGTGTCTCTTCTGCTTCAGGATCTTCTAATGTTATGGAAGCCCTTGGTATCAAATTTTCTAACCAAGAAGATTTTTTAAAACAATCTATAGAAAAAGCAGGAATATGTGTTTTACACGCACCTTTATTTCATCCTGCAATGAAAAATGTAGCACCAATAAGAAAAGAACTTGGTGTTAAAACATTTTTTAACATGTTAGGTCCAATGGTAAATCCTTCGTTTCCAAAAAACCAATTGGTAGGTGTTTTTAATCTAGAGCTACAACGTCTTTATGGTTATTTATACCAAGAAACAGACACTAATTATAGTATTGTTCACGCTTTAGATGGTTATGATGAAATTTCTTTAACCGGAAATACTAAAATTATTTCTAACCAAACAGAAACCATGCTTTCTCCATCCGATTTAAACCTAGAACAAATTGAGCAAAGCGACATTTTTGGAGGAGATACCGTAAAAACTTCTGCTAAGATATTTTTAAATGTTATTTCAGGAAACGGAACCGAAGCGCAAAATAATGTAGTGTGTGCAAATGCAGGATTAGCAATTGCTACCACAAAACAGATAGACCACAAAACAGGATTTGAACTTGCTAAAGAATCGCTATTAAGCGGAAAAGCAAAAGCGAGTTTAGATGCTTTAATTGCATTGAGTAAATAAAAAAGCTATAGTATTCATAAAGCAGTAAACATGTAAACTGTAAATGAAAAACGGAAGACGCAACCATGGACATATTACAAAAAATAGTAACAGACAAACGTATAGAAGTTACGCTTCGTAAGCAGCTAATTCCTACCAAACAGTTAGAGCAATCTATTTTGTTTGAAAGAAAAACCATTTCTTTGGCTAACAAATTAAAAAACAGCACTTCAGGAATTATTGCAGAACACAAGCGTCGTTCGCCTTCAAAACAAGTTATTAACCATAACTTAAACGTTTTTGATGTAGCAAAAGGATATGAAAACGCAGGTGTTTGTGGTATGTCTGTACTTACAGACGGGAAATATTTTGGAGGTAGCCTAGACGATTTGCTTACTGCAAGAGCTAGTTGTAATTTACCACTGCTTCGCAAAGAATTTATTATAGACACCTACCAGATTTTAGAAGCCAAAGCCTATGGAGCTGATGTTATTTTACTAATTGCTGCTATTTTAACAAGAGCAGAAATAAAACAGTTTTCAGAATTTGCAAAAAGCTTACATTTAGATGTTCTTTTAGAGGTGCATAACCAAGAAGAATTACAAAAAGCAATCATGCCAAGTTTAGATATGTTAGGCGTAAATAACCGAAACCTAAAAACTTTTAAAGTAAGTCTAGAAACCAGTAAAACGATAAGCGAACAAATACCTAATGACTTTGTAAAAGTATCAGAAAGTGGTATTAGTTCTGTTGAAGCAATACAACAATTACAACCTTATGGTTATAAAGGATTTTTAATTGGTGAAAACTTTATGAAAACAGAAAATGCAGGCAACAGTGCAAAACAATTTATTGAAGAATTAAAAAAATAAACTATACTTCCTGCTAAAGGAAGAATACACCATATAATTAACAGCAAAAAACAGATTTCTGTTTACGCAGAAAAAACAAAAAATTATGAAACTAAAAGTATGCGGAATGAAATCCGAAAACAACATTTTAGATGTTGCAGAAATACAACCAGATTATCTAGGTTTTATATTTTACGAAAAGTCGCCACGATACTTTAATACCGAAATGCCAGAATTACCAGAAAGCATCCAAAAAATTGGTGTTTTTGTTAATGCATCGCTAGCATATATTGTAGATAAAATAGAAACCTATCAATTACATGGTGTACAATTACATGGTAATGAATCTCCAGAACTATGTGCCCAATTAAAAGAATACAACGTAGTTGTAATAAAAGTGTTTTCTGTAAAAAACCTATTTGATTTTAGTGTTTTAGAACCTTATGAAGAGGTTTGTGATTATTTTCTTTTTGATACCAAAGGAAAAGAACCTGGAGGAAACGGTTATCCTTTTAACTGGAATATCTTTAAAAAATACCCTTCTAAAAAACCTTATATTTTAAGTGGAGGAATTGGTCCTGAACAAATAGAAGCATTACTATTATTTTTAAAACGCCCAGAATCTGATTTATGTTGCACCTTAGATTTAAATAGTAAGTTCGAAAAATTACCAGGAATAAAAGACCTTAGCAAACTAAAAGAATTCAAACACCAATTAGCCATTAATAACTACATACGCTAATTAAGAAAACAGTTACCAGTCATGAATTATAATATTAACGAAAACGGATATTACGGAGAATTTGGTGGAGCATACATACCAGAAATGCTGTATCCTAATGTAGAAGAGTTACGCCAAAACTATCTTAAAGTCATGGCAGAACCTGAGTTTCAAAAAGAATTCAACCAGCTATTAAAAGATTATGTTGGTCGTCCTTCGCCATTATATTTTGCAAAACGTCTTTCTAAAAAATACAACACCAAAGTATACTTAAAAAGAGAAGACTTAAACCATACAGGAGCACATAAAATCAATAATACTATTGGCCAGATTTTAATGGCTAAGCGTTTAGGTAAACACCGAATTATTGCCGAAACTGGTGCAGGACAACATGGTGTAGCCACAGCAACCGTTTGTGCTTTAATGGGTTTAGAGTGTATAGTATATATGGGCGAAATTGATATTGCGCGTCAAGCACCAAATGTTGCTAGAATGAAAATGTTAGGCGCAACAGTTATTCCTGCATTATCTGGAAGCCGAACCCTAAAAGACGCTACCAACGAAGCCATTCGTGATTGGATTAACAACCCTGTAGACACGCATTATATTATTGGTAGTGTGGTTGGTCCGCATCCATACCCAGACATGGTAGCGCGTTTTCAAGCCATCGTTTCTGAAGAAATACAATGGCAACTAAAAGAGCAAGAAGGCACTACAAAACCAGATTACGTAGTAGCTTGCGTTGGTGGTGGTAGTAATGCTGCAGGAGCTTACTATCATTTTCTAGAAGACACAGACGTAAAACTTATTGCTGTAGAAGCTGCTGGTTTAGGTGTAGAAACTGGTGAAAGTGCTGCAACTTCCGTTTTAGGCAAAGAAGGTATTATTCATGGTAGCAAAACCTTGTTGATGCAAACCAACGACGGACAAATTACAGAACCATATTCCATTTCTGCAGGATTAGATTATCCAGGTGTTGGCCCAATGCATGCCCATTTATACAAAACAGAACGTGCAGAATTTATTGCCATTACAGATGATCAAGCCATGAACGCAGGATTAGAATTATGCAAACTAGAAGGTATCATTCCTGCTATTGAAAGCTCGCATGCATTAGCCGTTTTTGAGCAAAAAAAGTTTCAACCAGAAGATGTTGTTGTATTGAGTTTATCTGGTCGTGGCGATAAAGATTTACAGAATTATATAGACTATTTTAAACTATAGTTTTTTAATTTCCGCGAAGGCGGAAATCTCATGAATTAAAAATGGAACTACATTATGTTTACATATTAACAAATAAAAATCATACTGTTCTTTATGTTGGCAGGTCTAAGCAACCTAAAATCAGAATAAAACAACATAAAAACAATAGTTTAAAAACTTTTACAGGAAGATACAACGTAGATAAACTTGTCTATTTTGAAACTACCAAATATGTAAACAATTCTATTAAAAGAGAAAGACAAATAAAGAAATGGAATCGGGAATGGAAAGAAAATTTGATAAATGATATGAATCCAGATTGGAAGGACTTATCAGATTTACTATAAACAAATCATCACTAATATTTAAAAGATTTCCGCCTTTGCGGAAATGAAAAGACACATCTTCAATGAATCGCATTCAAACAAAACTAAAAGAAAGCAAAAAGCTTTTATCCATCTACTTTACAGCAGGATATCCTAGTCTAGACGATACTGCAACCATTATTCAAAACCTGGAAAAAAGCGGTGTAGACATGATAGAAATAGGATTACCTTTTAGTGATCCTTTAGCTGATGGACCAACCATACAAGCTAGTTCTACACAAGCATTAAAAAACGGCATGACAACCCAAGCGCTTTTTAATCAATTAAAAGACATACGTAAAACCGTTTCTATTCCTTTAATTATCATGGGCTATTTTAACCCAATGCTACAATATGGTGTAGAAGCCTTTTGTAAAAAATGCCAAGAAATAGGGATCGACGGATTAATTATTCCAGATTTACCAGTAGATGTGTATAACAATGAGTATAAAGCAACTTTTGAAAAATACGGATTAATCAATGTGTTTTTAATTACACCACAAACTAGCGTAGAGCGCATAAACTTTATAGATTCTATTTCAAACGGATTTATTTATATGGTAAGTAGTGCAAGTGTAACAGGAAGCAGTTCTGGTTTTGGTAAAGAACAAACCAATTACTTTAAACGCATTGCAGACATGCAACTTAACAATCCGCAAGTTATTGGTTTTGGAATTTCGGATAACGAAACCTTTACTCAAGCAACCACACATGCAAAAGGTGCTATTATAGGTTCTGCATTTATCAAGCATCTTACCAATAAAGGAGTTTCAGAAATAAACAGTTTCGTAAAAAACATCTTGAACTAAAGCATGAAAACACTAAACGATTGGAAAATAATTACTGTACTCTGCTTCACTTTAGGCTTAGCACCATTTACACCAGAACCTCACATTATTGGTAAACTAAAATGGATTTTTGGTGGTGCAGATGGTATGCAGTTTATGGATTGGTTTGATGTTGTATTGCATGGTTTTCCTTTTGTATTACTTTTACGGTTAATAATATTAAAAATAGTCTCAAAAAATGCCGCTTAACATTGTACTCATAGAACCAGAAATACCAAACAACACTGGTAACATTGGTAGATTAGCTTTGGCTTCTGGATCTAATTTACACTTAGTAAAACCTTTTGGTTTTGAAATTACAGATACACGACTAAAACGTGCTGGATTAGATTATTGGCAACACCTTAACCTTCATTATTATGATAGTTTAGATGATTTTTTAACAAAAAACAAAGATGCCAACATGGTGTTTTTATCTAGTCATGGTACCCAAAAACATTATGACATTAGTTATAAAGACAATATGTTTCTTGTATTTGGTAAAGAGTCTGCAGGTTTACCTAAAGTACTTGTTGAAAATAACAAGGACAAGCTTTTTAAAATACCTTTATACAGTGAACATGTTAGAAGCCTAAACTTAGCAAATGCAGTAAGCATTGTTGTTTATGAAGGATTGCGTGATTTACAATAAGCTACTACCATAAAAACAAAAAGCCTAAGTTTAAAACTTAGGCTTTTTGTTTGGCTAATAATCTACTTTTTAGTTTACCATAAACTTCTTTGCTTTTAGCAAGCCGTCTTTTTTAACTACCAATATATAATGCCCTGCAGTTAAACTAGAAACATCTAACTGTGTTTTATTATCTAGTAATTCTTTTTCTACTTCAAAAAGTTGTCTTCCTTGAATATCATATATTTTAACCTGTATTTCATGACCTTCAAAATTATATTGCGAAGCAAAGGCTAGATTTAAAATAGTATTTGTAGGATTAGGATATAAGGTAAAAGACTGTGTATTTAAGCTTATATCATTTACACTAAGCTGTTGTGCATCTAAATAATCTGCTACACCATTTTCATTAATATCATCATCTGTAGGATCTCCATTGCCATTATAATCTTCATCTAGCGTAAGCACTCCATCTCCATCATCATCAAAATCTAAATGGTTATAAATACCATCGTTATCTGTATCTAAAAATGTTGGCGTAGTATCTCTACCTCCAAAAACCAATTCAATATTAGTAACAACAGTATCACCATCGTCATCATTATCTAAATAATTAGGAATACCATCACCATCTGTATCGTCATCTGCTAAATTGCCATTATCGTTTACATCTTCCATTCCGTTTGGCAATCCATCTGCTTCTTGATCTCCTTCACAATCAACAAAAGATATATTTAAATCGAAACTCACATTATCTGTTGCTGGATTCATAACTATTGAATAGCTATTAATTCCTGCATTAATGCTTACTGTTCCTGTAACTTCTGTATTATTAGCATCTAAAATAGAAACTATATTTTCTGCTGGATCTAAATTAAATTGCTCTAATATAGTATTGGCATATACAGCAAAATCAAAATACTCTGTATTGTCATTATCGGCATCACAAACAACAACATTAAAACTTGTAGTTGGTATAAAACGCCAACCCTCTTCTGTTGCTTCCCATTGGCCTGTATTACGTCCTGGAGGAGCTATACCATGAATTTCTGCTCCTACTTCTTTTTGTAATCCTATTACTGCGTTACCATTATTCCACGTTGCACATAAAGGTTTATTTTTTATATACACATCAATAATTCCTGAGGTTTCATGTAAAACAATTTGAGATGTAGAAAGCATTTCATTACATGCAAATTGCGGAATATTATCAAATATAGTATAAAAACGTCTGTTAGGTGATTGACCAGAAACTCCTGTAAAAATCGTTCCTACTACATCTGCTGTATTATTATCCATATCATGAAAAGGACCAAATATAGATGGATAAGGAAGTGCTGCAGAAGGAATAGCTTCATTAAAAGTCCAAGGAGCAAAATTATCTGCATTAGAAGTATCAAAAGAAATTGTTCCGTTTGAGCCAACAACTAATTGTGAGTAATTAGCATAATCTGAATAAAACTTAAAATCAAAAGGAATAGCGATAACAGATGAATAAATATCATCATTATTAAATACTACTTCGTCTATTTCTGTAAATTCTTGAAAAGGTATAGATTCTACCGTATATTCATAAGAGTTTTGTGCAGTAATTTTTAAACTAAAAAAAAGAACAGCAATTAAAATGTAATTTTTTGTCATAGTATCATTTGGTTTTACGCAAACAATTTACAATAATAATTTACAAATATTGTAACCTAAATATTACATTTCAATAAACAAAAAAAACTTAAGCTATTACAAACCAGCCACAGCGTACTTGAACTCTGCTTCAAAAAGAGCTGTAAAATGTTTTAATAGTTTTTCTTTAACCTCTTCAATACTTACTTCTTTTACACCAAGTTCTACGTTTAAAGAAGTAACCGCTTTACCACGAATACCACAAGGAATCATATTATCAAAATACCCCAAATCTGCATTTACATTTAAAGCAAATCCATGCATGGTTACCCAACGAGAAGCACGAACTCCCATAGCACATATTTTTCTTGCAAATGGCGTACCTACGTCTAGCCAAACACCTGTTTCACCAGGACTACGCTCTGCTTTTACATTGTATTCTGCAAGTGTAAGAATAATCATTTCTTCTAAAAAACGAAGGTATTTATGTATGTCTGTAAAAAAGTTATCTAGATCTAAAATAGGATATCCTACAATTTGTCCTGGACCATGATAGGTAATATCTCCTCCTCTATTTACTTTGTAAAAACTAGCTCCTTTTTCGGCAAGCTGCTCTTCATTTACTAATAGGTTTGCCATGTCACCACTTTTACCTAAAGTATACACATGCGGATGTTCTACAAATAAAAAATAGTTTGTAGTTGGTAGCGTTAACGCTTCTCTTCTATTTTTAATTTTAGCATCTACAACAGATTTAAATAAAGACTCTTGATAGTCCCAAGTATCTTTATAATCTTTTAATCCTAAATCCTGTAATTGTACTGTTTTATTCAAAACTAATCCTGCTTTTTAATCTTTTAATTCTACATCTAAAGTCATTGCTTCTGGAGATTTTATCATTTCAATAAAATTCATTTTTAAGCTAACCGATTTTTTATCTGCACTTATTACAGCGTTTTTATTGGTAACAGATTCTATTTCTTTTGGAAAATGATACACTAACGTATAACTCATAGCTTCAAAAACCTCTTTAGAATCTCCCATTTCATTGATTTCTGCATCTAAAGTTTCAATGTCTTCAGTCGCTAACTCAAAATCTTTTTTAACAAACCTAGAAAAGGTTTTACCATCATAGGTGAAATCTATATACTCAAAAACATCTTCTGATGCTTTCGCTACAGCGCTTTCTCCTAATTGTCCGAATTGCGAATTGCTTTCTGAATTTAGCTTTTTAGCTTCATCAATTTTTTCTAAAGCTTCAGGTAGCTCTTCTAAACTAGTAAATGTAGAACCAAATCCCATATCAAAAAGACCTTCTTCTTCATCTATCTTCATTTTTATAATGATACTCTCTAAAGACTTTAATTTTTCTTGTTCTTCAACAGGTAGCTTAGCAATACTATCGGCTTTTTCTACCAACATATCTTTAAAATACATGACACTATCTAGTTTTACTTTTTCTTTAGTGTCGTCTTTTTTAGCTCCTCCCATTTCATCCATGGTTTTCATGATTTCACTCATGTCATAACGCATAATAAACTCTCCAGAACCATCGGGATTAAAGGTTATTTCTTCGGTAAAATTACAACTGGTTAATAAAAAAACGCTGGCAAGAACTAGTAAAATTTGTTTCATTTATAAAGATTTTGTTATTCTTAAATTAGAAACAAAGATACGTATTTTATCTTTCGGGATTATTTAAAATTACGAGTGCTGCAATCACTCCTGGTACCCAACCACAAAGCCACAAAATAAAAACTATTAATATAGAGCCACAGCCTTTATCTAAAACTGCTAAAGGTGGACATATTATTGAAAGTAAGACTCTCCAAAAACTCATTGATTTTGATTTTTAATTAATTGATTGATGCTTATTAGACGCAATGTTTTGTTGTTTGTTACACTTTGCATTAGTGATTGAGCGCATGTTGGAGCTCCTTGAAAAGAGCGACTAGCGAAAGCACGGCTTTTTTACAGAAAAAGAATGCCCAAAAAAGCATTTTCTAATTAGTAGCTTTAATGTATCTTTGTGGCTTCTTAAAAAACATAAAAATTACATGTCGCAATTATCTGAACAAGAATTAGTACGAAGAGATAAGTTAGCCAAATTACGCGAATTAGGCATTAACCCTTATCCAGCAGATTTATATCCTTTAACTCATTTAACCAATAAAATAAAGAAGGATTTTAAAGAAGGAGAGAAAGTAACTATTGCAGGACGTTTAATGTCTAGACGTATTCAAGGTAATGCAAGTTTTGCCGAATTACAAGATAGCGAAGGCAAAATACAAGTGTATTTTAATAGAGACGAAATTTGTACAGGCGAAGACAAAAGCAAGTACAACGATGTATATAAAAAATTACTAGATATTGGTGATTTTATTGGAGTTGAAGGGGAATTATTCACTACTAAAGTAGGGCAAAAAAGTGTACGTGTTACCGACTTTACCCTTTTAAGTAAGGCTTTAAAACCATTACCATTACCAAAAGAAGATGCCGAAGGTAATTTACACGATGCCTTTAACGATCCTGAATTACGTTACAGACAACGTTATGCAGATTTAGTGGTTAACCCAAAAGTAAAAGAGGTTTTTGTAAAAAGAACGAAACTTTTTAATGCCATGCGTGGTTTCTTTAATGACGCTGGATATTTTGAAGTAGAAACGCCAATTTTACAACCAATTCCTGGTGGAGCAGCTGCAAGACCTTTTATTACACACCACAACTCTTTAGATATTCCGTTGTATATGCGAATTGCTAATGAGTTATACCTAAAACGTTTAATTGTTGGTGGTTTTGATGGTGTTTATGAGTTTTCTAAAAACTTTAGAAACGAAGGAATGGACAGAACTCACAATCCGGAATTTACAGCAATGGAAATTTATGTGTCTTATAAAGATTACAACTGGATGATGGATTTCTGTGAGCAACTACTAGAGCATTGTGCTGTTGCTGTAAACGGAACGAGTAAAGCTACTTTTGGTGAGCATGAAATAGACTTTAAAGCGCCTTACGCTAGAGTAACTATGGCAGACTCTATCAAGCACTTTACAGGTTTTGACATTACAGGAAAAAGTGAAGACGAAATACGTGAAGCTGCAAAAGGCATGGGAATTGCTGTTGATGCAACCATGGGTAAAGGAAAACTTATTGATGAAATTTTTGGTGAGAAATGTGAAGGTAACTACATACAGCCAACCTTTATTACAGACTACCCAAAAGAGATGAGTCCGTTATGTAAAGAACACAGAGACAACCCAGAATTAACCGAGCGTTTTGAGTTAATGGTTTGTGGTAAAGAAATTGCGAATGCATATTCGGAATTGAATGACCCAATTGACCAACGTGAGCGTTTTGAGCATCAATTAAAATTGGCTGCCAAAGGAGATGATGAAGCTACCGAGTTTATAGATTACGACTTTTTACGTGCTTTAGAATATGGTATGCCTCCTACTTCTGGAATGGGAATTGGTATGGATAGACTTATCATGTTTTTAACCAACAACCAAAGTATACAAGAGGTTTTATTCTTTCCGCAAATGCGACCAGAAAAGAAAGCCTTAGCAATAAGCGATGAAGCAAAAGAAGTTTTAAAAACGTTAAAAGCTGCTGAAAAAATAGCGCTTGGTGATTTAAAAACACAATCTGGTTTATCGAATAAAAAATGGGATAAAACCATAAAAGAACTTACTAAAAACAACCTTGCTAAAGTGGAGAAGACAGAAGAAGGTTTGTTTGTTGAAATAGTATAATTTATCATTTCCGCGAAGGCGGAAATCTCATTATAATAAAAAAGGAACTACAAATTGTAGTTCCTTTTTTGTTGCATCAACTTTTAGATTCTGAAATAAATTCAGAATGACAATTTAGTAATTCATTTAACTTCTAACCAACCTCCAACTTATAACCAACACCATGCACATTAACAATAGTAATAGCAGGATCTTCTTTTAGTTTGTTTCTAAGTTTAGAAATATAGGTGTCTAAACTTCTACCCACAATAACGCCTTTATCTTCCCAAACTTTTTTAGTGAGTTCTTCGCGTTTAATCACTTGATTGGGCTGTGCTACAAAAAGCGCTAGTAATTCACACTCTTTTTTAGAAAGGCTAATTTCTGTAGCTTCTTTAATCAGTTTATTTTGTTCAGGATAAAACTTAAATCTTCCTAACGAAGTATAGTCTAAATCTACTGTTTCGGTTTTTTTCTTGGTTCTTCTTCTCAGTGCAAATACTACAAGTAGTACTAAAAACACTAAAAAAAGCACATATAAAATTTTGGTTTGGGTTTTGTTTTGTTCGGTAATTGCTGTGAATTCTACGGTAACTTGATAGCATCCTTTTTTTAATTCGCGTCCGCTACAAGGCACAATCCCTTGCTCTGTATTTTGTATCATGACATAACTGTATGCCACTTCTAGATCTTCGCATTGCGTAACTTCGGTAATATACTGTTGTGGTAAATTGGCTTTTGCAAAACTACGTTTAATAATAGCCACCAAACTATCGGGATGAATGGTTAAAGTGTTTTCAAAAGTTATTTGGTATTTGTTTTCATTTAAAGCAATTACCGGAGGAACCACAGAGGTAGAATCGCCATTAGTTAATAATAAGTTGTGTCCTACTTCTCGCAAAGAAACTTTTACTAGTTCTGGAAAATGCAGATTTGTCTCTTTATTACAAGATAACATGCAAACAAAAAGTGCACAAAAAGTAAATTGCTTAAAAAAACGTGATATCGTATTATTCATAATTACTGGTAAATAACATACAATTTCGGGACTTTTTACAATAGTTGACACTTCTTTTACATTCTTTTGACACTTTACAGAAAGCTATCTTCTAGTTTTACAGAAGCAAAAATACAACACTTAATAATTAATCATTAAATTTACATACTATGAAGAAGCGCATAACTATTTTATTTGCAGTACTTATCACTTTAAGCGTAACCGCTTTTGGATTTACAAACTGGACGAATGTACAAACGAAACAACCAAAAGTTTCTACCAAAGCAGAAATTGCAATGCATTCCACTTCTACCGAAAAAACAATGGAGAGCACCTGCTATCAAGGACCTATTGGTCCAATTCTAAGGCACTATTTTGAAAAACCTGAACCAGAAGTTTTCGAGGATTTTATTTATGATGTTGGTTCTAGATTTGCGCCAATGAAAAAAAGTGCAATTGAAAAAGCAACTTCGCTTGAAGATTTTTTTACTTGGGAAGAATTACGCGCTATATCTGAAATTAAATTTATTGAAATTATAATTATTGAAAACGAAAGACAAACCCAAAAAAGAGCGATTAGTTACACCAAAGATTTTACAGATGCACAATTAAAATTACTACAATCTTTAGATTACACTTCACACTTTAATATTAGAATAGAATATTTAGAAAAAAATTCTATAGGTCAATTAGAACATAAATTTAACTCCCCACACATAACTATTGTTCCAGAAAAACAAGCCGAATATATGGATGGTAAAGAGGTCCTAAAAAAATTCTTAAAAGAAAATAGCAGCGAAGCTAGAAAAGATGTAGATCCAGAAAAGCTTCAGCCCGCAAAACTACATTTTACAGTAACCAAAGACGGAAATATTAAAAATGTAAAACTAGACAGAACATCTAACTATCCTGAGGTAGATAAAACCATGATAGAGTTAATTAAAAACTTACCAGGAAAATGGAAACCTGCAGAAAACCTGAAAGGTGAAAAAATGGATCAAGAACAAGTGGTCTCTTTTGGATTAATGGGTTGTTAATCGCAATTCATCTATCTTTAAAAGTAAATACTTTCAAAAAACAAACTGTGCAATGTGAAACCAAAAGGAACTACAGAAATGTAGTTCCTTTTTTTATTCCTAATAATTAGATGCTAAAATCTCAAGCTTTTTCCTTATATTTAACATAAGATCCTCCAAGAACAGCTGCCTACAAATAAACTACAATCATTTATTAATGAAAAAGTTACCCTTTACACTAATACTGTTCTTTCTATTTTCATTTGCTATAAAAGCGCAAAATGTAAATACCGAAAAATCTGTTGTTCATTTTAAAATTAACAACTTAGTTTTTAGCTATGTCAAAGGAACCTTTACAGATATGACAGGAACTGTAAATATAGATACAGACCATTTAAGCAACTCTAAAATAGATGTATGTATTGCTGCAGAAACAGTAGAAACAGGTAATGATAAAAGAGATACTCATTTACGTTCACAAGATTTTTTTTATGTAGAAAACAATCCTAATATTTGTTTTGTTTCAACAACTTTTTCAAAATCTGAAGAAGGTTTTACAACCACAGGAAAACTAACAATGCTAGGTGTCAGTCGCGATGTTACTATTCCGTTTTCCTATAAAAACAACACCTTTATTGGTACATTTAAAATAAACAGAACAGACTATCATCTTGGCGAAAACGAAAACCCGTTTGTTATTGGTGAAATGGTAAAAATTGAAATAACCTGTATGGTTAATTAACAGGAATTATTTTCTGTTTTATTAAATAAAAACGAATAGTATAAAAACTACATAAAATCCTTAAAGCATGAAAAAACCAATACTACTATTCGCTCTATATTTTATAACCAGCTTTACCTTAATACAAGCGCAACAAAACATACATCAAGAAAAATCGGTTATTGAATTTCATATTACAGGAGGAGGAATTTTTAAGGTAAAAGGAACTTTTACAGGAATGCAAGGCGACTTTAATTTAGATACTTCTGATTTAAAAAATGCAAATTTTAATATATGTGTAGATGCCTCAAGCATTAATACCAAAAACCAAAAAAGAGACGATCATTTACGTAGTGCTGATTTTTTAGATACCAAAACGTACAAAAATATTTGCTTTGTTTCTTCTGCTGTAACAAAAACCGAAAACGGTTTTAAAACCATAGGAAACATGACTATTCATGGTGTTACACAATTTGTAGAAATACCATTTACCTTTACAAACAATACTTTAATTGGTGATTTAGTAATAAACAGATTTGATTATAATATAGGTGAAGATTTTAGCACTATAAGGGTTGGCAAGGAAGCCAGAGTTACTATAACATGCGTAGTTTACTAACAACTAAATTTAGCTTACTTTTGTATAAAACTAGTTTTAAATGAAATCTAACTTTACAAAAATAATCTTATGCTTTTTTTTAAGCATTTCTACATACGCACAAACCTATAATACCTTTTACCAAAGTATTGTTGATAATGTTTCTGCATCAAACATACTTACAGATTTAACTAGCTTTGAAAATTTTGGAGTTAAAGAAGTTGGTACTTCTGCCTTAACCAATGCAGAAAACTGGATTACTTCTCGTTACACTAGTCTAGGTTATACAGATATTGAACTACAACCTTTTACTTATTCTTCTGGTACTAGCAATAATATAATTGTTACCAAAACAGGAACCGTTTATCCTGACACCTATATAATTATTGATGCACATTATGATACCATTAACGGACCAGGAACCAATGATAATGGTAGCGGAACCGTTTTATTACTAGAAATAGCTAGACTACTTACCAATATAAATACTGAATACTCTATAAAAATCATCCATTTTAGTGGTGAAGAAGATGGTTTAATTGGTAGTAATTATTATGTAAACAATACGGTTAATCCTGAAAATTTAGATATTCATTTAGTATTTAATCTAGATCAAGTTGGAGGAGTAAATGGCGCAACAAATGATACCATTACTTGTGAAGAAGACCGAAGCAACCCTCCTGCTAACAACAGTGACTCTTCAATAATAACTAACATTCTTGCTAACTGTATAGAGTTGTACTCCAACTTAAACACCCAAATTTCATATGCATATGCTTCAGATTATGTTCCTTTTGAAAACAATGGTGAAATAATTACAGGTTTATATGAAACCAACGAAACCACACATGCGCACACACCTACAGATGTATTAACAAACATGGATCCTGCTTACTTAACAGAGGTAACCAAAGGTTCTTTAGGTGCTTTATTAGAATTTGCAATAAGCACCAATGCATTAAGCATTAACGAAAATATTCAAGACACAGTTAACTTCTACCCAAACCCAAGCAATAATGGTGTTTTAAATCTTAACTTTTTAAATACCACTAGCAACAATAGATCCTTAAAAATCTATGATGTTTTAGGAAAAGTAATTTACACTAAAACCAATCTACAAGTTGCAGAAACAATACATTTAAAAGATTTACAAAAAGGAATTTATATTGTTATTCTTGAAATAGACAACAGAACAACGACTAAAAAATGGATAGTTAATTAACAATTAAACCATCTATTTTCAACTTAAAACAATATTAAACTTATTTTTTAATAAAAAATTCTTCATTTTAATAGCAATTTCATTACTTTAACAACTGCTATTCCATTTTATATCATGAAGAAATTATTACTCACCTTACTATTTGCATGCACATTAACCTCTTGCTTTAACGATCCAGATGATGAGTTTATAGAACAATGTTTAACACCTACAAACATTGTGTTAAGCAACACCACACATGAAAGCACTAGCATTACTTGGGAAGACAGTAATACATCTGCTACTTACACTATAGAATATGGTATTTCTGGCTTTACATTAGGCTTGGGTGAAACAATAACAACTACAGACACAACTGCAACATTAACAGGTTTAGAAGCAAACACCAGTTATGATATCTACATACAATCTATATGCAGTAATAATGTTAGCATGTTAACCAATGTAACACATTTTACCACAAATGAACCTCTTGTTGTTCCTCAGTTTGTAAACAATCTTTCAGATATGCATATTTACACAGGAAATCTTGAAGATTTAAACCCTAGCACTTATACTTTTGAATACGAATTAATTACTCCTCTATTTACAGACTACGCATATAAACAACGCTTAATTGCGTTACCTCCAGGAGAAGCAATGCAATATGTAGACAATGGTCTACCTACATTTCCAGACAATACAGTTATTGCAAAAACATTCTATTACTTTAATGATGAACGCGATACTTCTTTAGGAAAAAAAATCATGGAAACTAGAATTTTAATAAAACAAAATGGCACTTGGGTTACCGGAAACTATAAATGGAACGATGCACAAACCGAAGCTACTTTAGATCCTAATGGCAGTGTTGTTACCTATAATTATGTAGATAATACAGGACAACCAAAAAGTGTAAATTATGAAATTCCAGCAAACACAGATTGTTTTACTTGCCATAGTAACAATAGTATTATTACACCTATTGGCCCAAAATTACGATCAATGCACTTCAACAATCAACTACAATCTTTTGTAGACCAAAATCTACTTACCAATATTACAGATGTTTCTAACGTAACCACATTACCAGATTGGCAAAACGATAGAGACTATACTTTAATGCAAAGAGCTAGAGCTTATTTTGATGTTAACTGCGCACATTGCCACTCACCAGGAGGAACCTGTGACACTACTTCTATTTTAGATTTTACTTTTGAAAGACCTTTTGATGAAACAAACATATATTTACAACGATTTACTATTCAAGCAAGAACTCAAAATTACGCAAACGACTATTCTATGCCTTTAATAGGTACTACCATGATTCATACCGAAGGGTACAATTTAATCGAAGCATTTGTAAATTCTTTATAATTCATTCTGCTAAACAATGTATTTCACGAAAAAAAAGAAGAAGTGAAATTTGCAACTAAAAACAAGTGAAACATAAAAAACCTTCTATTTATTAAGAAGCACAGTAACCGTTTTAGCAACCCAACAACCTACAAACAAAGACATCAAGAAGATTTTTCTTTTTTATTTTTCATTAAAAAAATGTAAAACACAAGCATATTAACAACTAGTAAATATGTTAATATGCAGTTAAAAACTGCATAACAATTAAACTATTTAACATTTATAATGTCAAAGAAGCAAATAACAATAAAAACAAAACAGATGAAAAAATTATTAGTAATAGCATTAGCCTTAGTAACCATTCAAGTTAGTGCGCAAGAGAAAAGAGAAGGAAGAGAAAGAAAAGCAGATTTTTCACCAGAAGAAATGGCACAATTACAGACCAAGCAAATGACCTTAGATTTAGATCTAACCGAAGAGCAACAAGAACAAGTTGGTGCTATTAATTTGGAAAATGCCATCGCTAGAAAAGCAAAAATGGAAGCTAGAAAAAGCAAAAAAAATACCGAAGAAAAGCCTAGCAAAGAGGAAATGCTTAAAATGAGAAACGAAAGATTAGATGCTCAAATTGAATTAAAGAGAAAAATGAAAAATATTTTAAATGAAGAGCAATACGCTAAGTGGGAAAAAAAGCAAGATAGAAAAGGCCATATGCAAAGAAAAGGTAAAAAAGGAAAGCGAGATGGCGATAGTAAGGATAACGATTAAATAAAAATTAGTTTTAGTTTTTTTTTAAAGCACCTTAAAAGAGAAATCTTTTAAGGTGCTTTTATATTTTATAACGTTTTGGCAACTGCAGCAACAGCACTAATTGTTTTGTCTAAATCTGCATAAGTTAAAGCATCTGTAATAAACCAAGTTTCAAAAGCACTAGGAGCAATATAAACCCCTTGACTTAACATACCATGAAAGAATTTTTTAAAGGTATCATTATTCCCTTTTGCCGAAGTTTCAAAATTTAAAACTTCACCTTCTGCAAAATGTACAGAAATCATAGATCCTACTCTATTTATAGTATGTGTAATATTATTTTGATTTAAAACCTCAGCAATTCCTTTATGTAAATATTCGGTTTTTTCTGCCAAACGATTGTAAATCGCTCCATCTTTATTTAATTCTTGCAACATAGCTAAACCTGCTGCCATTGCTAATGGGTTTCCACTTAAAGTTCCTGCCTGATACACAGGACCAATAGGTGCTAAATAATGCATTATTTCATTATTAGCAGCAAAAGCACCAACTGGCAATCCTCCTCCAATAACTTTACCAAAACAAACAATATCTGCCTTAACATTAAACAACTCTTGAGCTCCACCTTTTGCAAGTCTAAAGCCTGTCATTACCTCATCAAAAATTAAAAGAATATCATTGGCTGTACATAGCTCTCTTAATTGTTGTAAGAAATTATTTTTTGGAGGGATACATCCCATATTTCCTGCAACTGGCTCTATAATAATACAAGCTATTTCTCCTTTATTAGCTTCAATAATTTGCTTCACATTATCAATATCATTATAAACAGCAAGCAAAGTATCTTTTGCTGTACCTTGTGTTACTCCTGGACTATTAGGCGATCCAAAAGTTACAGCTCCACTTCCTGCTTGTATTAAAAACGAGTCACTATGCCCATGATAACAACCAGCAAATTTGATAATTTTATCTTTTCCTGTATATCCACGAGCAAGACGCACAGCACTCATACATGCTTCTGTTCCTGAATTTACAAAACGAATCATCTCAATATTTGGAACCATAGAAACTGCCAACTCTGCAATTTGCGTTTCAATTTCTGTTGGTGTACCAAAAGAAGTTCCTTTTTTTGTTTTTTCAACTACAGCATCTACAACTGGCTGATAAGCGTGACCAAGTATCATTGGTCCCCAAGAATTTATATAATCTATATATTCATTATTGTCTTCATCTGTTAAATAAGCTCCTTTGGCTTCTTTAATAAATATTGGTGTTCCTCCTACAGCTTTAAAAGCTCTTACAGGAGAGTTTACTCCTCCAGGAATTACTTTTTCTGCTTGTGCAAATAACGCACTACTACGTATATAACTCATTTAATAATCTTTAGGCATTGGTTTAACAAAAAGCACTTGACCTACAAATAAGCCAGTATCTTCTAAACCATTTAGTTCTTGAAGTTCTTTAACCGTTAATTTATATTTTTTAGAAATAGAGTACAAAGTATCTCCTTTAATAACAGTATGTTTATCATTATTAGTAGCGTTTGTACCT
The DNA here is from genome assembly GCF_042684485.1 of Lacinutrix gracilariae. Taxonomy (NCBI): domain Bacteria; kingdom Pseudomonadati; phylum Bacteroidota; class Flavobacteriia; order Flavobacteriales; family Flavobacteriaceae; genus Lacinutrix; species Lacinutrix gracilariae. The sequence goes on from NZ_JBHULM010000011.1 coordinate 114,261, forward strand.
AAAACCTCTGCATCAAATCGATGTAATTGGTAACGCTCTATAAGGCTAATTAATTTATTTGGGTATTTTTTATCTGTTGCATAACCAGCTGCTCTTAATCCTTTAGCCCATGATTTATAGTCATCTTGTTCATAATCAAATAAAGCACTGTAACGCTCTCTTCCTGTTAAGAAAAGCGAGTGATCTCTAAACGAATATTTAGAATTGTTATATTTTCTAAAACATTCTTGTGACGCATCATCATCGTGATAAATTCTAGCGCCTGTCCAATCATGACATTTAATACCAAAATGATTATTAGCTTCTACAGAAAGTCTTCCTTTACCAGAAGCAGACTCTAGAATACCTTGTGCTAAAGTTATACTAGCAGGAATACCATATGCACGCATTTCATCTTGTGCAATATCACTATAAATAGCAATATATTCTTCGGTAGCATTTGCATATACTTCTGGAGTACTTGGTTTAATTTCTGGTGTAACCACCACTTCTTTTACTTCCTCCTTTTTTTCTTTTCTCTTATCAACTATAACTGTTTTATTTTTTTTAGTAGTAACTTTTTTACTTGAGCCACAGCTAAACATAAAACCAGCCAAACAACTTAATATTATTATTTTCTTCATCTATTATTGAATCAATGGTAAATTTTTCTTTTTCAAAACAGTATTCATACCTTGAATACCTTGTAATCCTCCTGTATGAATAACTAATATTTTAGAGTGCTTCGGAAAAAATCCTTTTGTCATTAAATCACGAATACCAAAAAGCATTTTCCCTGTATAAACGGGATCTAATGGTATATTGTTTTGTTTTTTAAACTGATTAATAAATGCTATTAATTCTGCATTTACTTTAGCATAACCACCAAAATGATAATCTGTAACAAGCTCCCAATTTGTTTTGGTTGTAAATTTACTAATTTCTTCTTGTAAAAAGTCTCCTTTTAATGCTGGAAATCCAAGAATTTTTTGATGCGACAAACTAGCTTTTATAATTCCTGATATAGTACCACCTGTTCCTACTGGGCAACATATATAATCGTACACTTGGTCACCTTCTTCTAAAATTTCTTTGCAACCTTTGACTGCAAGTGCGTTTGTTCCTCCTTCGGGAATTAGGTAAAAGTCACCAAACTCTTTCTTTAAGTCTTCTATAAAATAATCTGTTGTTTTACTTCTAAACGCTTCACGAGAAACAAAATGAAATTGCATGCCTTGCTCTTTAGCAAAACTCAAGGTAGGATTTTCGCCTATTTTATCTTGTAACTCCTCTCCTCTAATAACACCAATAGTATGAAAACCATATTCTTTTCCTACAGCGGCAACAGCGGCAATATGATTAGAAAAAGCACCTCCAAAAGTCAACAAAGTAGTTTTATTCTGATTTTTGGCTTCTTGAATATTATACTTCAGTTTGTATAATTTATTTCCAGAAATAAATGCATGGTTGAGATAGGTTTTTCTTACAAAAACCTGATTTACAGCACCCATACTAATTTCAACAGTTAAACCTTTCATTTTATAGAAAATTTACTCGTAATTAACAATTTTTAAACTATTTCACTAAAAAGTGTTAATAATTTACGTCATTTACATAAAAAATGTTAAATTACACTTGAATTACATCTTTTTATATTAAGATTCCCCAAATCTACAATTTGCTTTTTCTATCCTGTCTTTTTGACATAAACTTATGTTGCAAATTTACAGTTTATGATGAAAAAATTACTTTACAAAAAAAACAAGTCAAAGGTAATAGATTATAAACTATTGCTACTAATAGTTTTAGTATTTAGCTATAATCCTTTTACAAATGCTCAAACCACACATATTTCCCCAACCGGTAATGGTGGATTTGAATTGGGAGCTACATTTGCCACTAATGGGTGGAATGCAACTACAGGAGGAGCAAACCAAAACCAATGGGTTTGCGACACAGGAGCAACTACTGGTTTTTCAGATACTCGTGCAGCTTATATATCAAACGCTAGAAACTCAAATCCTCCTCCGCACGCCTACACAAATACCGCGACTAGAGTTACTCACCTATATAGAAATATAACCATTCCTAACACAGAATCTAATATTACTTTAAATTTTGATTGGATTTGTAATGGAGAAGGGATTTATGATAGAATGCGCATCTGGTTAGTACCAACAACTTACAACCCGACTTATGGCAATCAAATTAACGCAAATGGGACGGCGCCTACTGGCAGAGTTCAAGTTGGAGGTAATTTTAGTGAGCAATACACTTGGACCAATTCCACTTATACTATTCCCACAGCCTATGCAGGCAATACCTTTAGATTAGTTTTTGAATGGCGTAATGATGGTAACTCAGGTCAAAACCCTCCTATTGGTATCGACAATATATCTTTAATTTCTGATATGAACAGCAGTTATTGCACACCAGCACCATCAAGTGTTGACGGACTAGGTATCACCAATGTTTCGTTCGACATTGTTAACAATACAACTGGATCCGAACCCGGAAATTACGGTGACTATTCCGCCTTAATAGGTACCGCCGTTGAAGGCACCACGCTTCCCGTAAATATTACTTATTCCACAGGTTATACTTATGACACTACCATTTGGGTAGATTGGAATGATGATTTTGATTTTACGGATGCAGGAGAAACTGTTTATAATGGAGTGTCACTAGCCGCAAACCCTACTACTTTAGCAGCGTCTATTACCATTCCAGCTGGAGCAGCCACTTCAGGAAATGGAACAGGCCTCCATAGAATGAGAATTGGCGGAAAAGATTTTGGACCTACAAACGACCCATGTTACACTGGTACTTATGCGTCTTATGAAGATTATACCTTACTTATAGTAGAGCCAGGTCCTCCGGCCATTACCTCTTTAAGTAGTTCATCTGGTTGCGAAGGTAGCTCGTTCACAATTAATGGAACAAATTTAACTGCTGCATCCTCTGTTACTATAGGAGGCACCGCAGCAACTATTACTTCAAATACAGCTAACTCCATAACGGCTACTGTAGGAGCTGGCACAACTGGAACTGTAACGGTTATAACAGGTGGAGGCTCCGCAAGTAGTATAACTTCCTTTACAGTAAACCCGCTACCTACCAATCCTGCCAATCCAACAAGTAATTCCCCGCAATGTAACCCTGCTGGAGTTACTATCACTAGAAGTGGAACTCCACCTGCTGGAATAACTTGGTTCTGGCAAACCACAGCCAATGGAACAACTACAACCGATAGCGGTAACACATATATTACAAATACTTCAGGCACTTATTATTTAAGAGCTAGAAATAACACTACCGGATGCTGGAGTGCTGGCTCTGGAGTTATTAATGTTACTGTTAATAATCCAATAAGTTCACTAGCAAGTTCTCCTTCCCCAGCAAACAATGCTGCAACAGTTTGTTATTCTGGAACAAATGCTATTACAAGCTTAAATTGGAATGCTGCCGCAAACGCAATTAATTATGATGTGTATTTTGGCACAAATGCAACCCCTGCCTTTGTATCCAATGTAACAACAACAATATACAACATTGGAGCACTCACACCAAACACAACATACTATTGGAGAATAGTCCCATACGGTCCTTGCGGAATTTCTTCTGGCACTCCAATTACTTGGAGTTTTACTACCACAAATGCGCCATGTTTATGTACACCTTCATCTACAAATTCTTCGAATTACATTGATGATTTTTCCACAACAAACGGTATAACTAATATCACAAACAACAATACCGGATACACCACTGGAGGTTATGCAGATTATACTTCTATGATAGCTTCTCAAGCACCTGGCGGAAATATTACATTTTCAGCCGATTTTATATATGGAGTTATAGGAATGGGAGTAGGTATTTGGGTAGATTGGAATAACGATGGCGATTTTAATGATCTCAATGAACAAATCTACAATTCTGCTGGCTATATATCAAACCTTAACTTCAGCTACACAATACCTGGGGTAGCTGCAGGCACTTACAGAGTTAGAATATTGGCTGATTATTGGGCAACATCACCTGACCCATGTGCTTTTGATACCTATGGTCCTTCTGGTGAAGCTGAAGATTATTCGATTACAATTACACCATTAAATTGCACCGACGACCCAATCAGTTTGACTGCTACCCCTGCATCCCCTACTACAGGAACCATTAACTGGACAGCTCCTTCTCCAGCTCCTGCAAATGGTTATGAATATATTGTTTCTACAGATAATTCAACAAGCACTCCTGCTGGAGACATTATAGGAACAACAACAGGAACAACAGTAAATCTTACAGGTTTAACAGCAGGAACTACTTACTATGTATTTGTAAGAGGACTATGTAATGCCGTAGATTTTGGTATTTGGGTTAATACAACATTCACAACTAGTTGTTCCAACATTATAACAACCCCAACGGTTTGCCCGCTAATAGTTGGAGAACAAGGAGTAGATCCCTTTACAGCAGACCCTTTTGATCCAGACCCAAGCTTTAGCTTAGATTGCTCTAACCCAACACTTACGTTACAAGCACATTCCACAATTAGAGAAACAGATAGCTATATTGTTGAGCAAATAGCCTACCCTAATCCTGCACCAGAATATGAGTTTCCAACTTTTGGTGGATCAGGAGCTCAAACAATTACAGATGATGATGTTTGGGCAGATACCAGAACTAATATTGGTTTTAATTTTTGCTTTTATGGCAACACATACTCAGAAACACTTGTTGGCGCTAATGGCATGATTACTTTTGATAGCTCCTACACTCCAGGCTCTTCTTGTGGCTATGCTTTTAACGACAACCTTCCTAGTTTAGTTGGAGCTTTATTTAACAATACTATTTATGGTGTTTACCACGATATAGATCCAAGAGGCTTATCAGGTACACCTATTAAAAGTCGCGTACTAGGCTCTCCAGGATGCAGACAATTTATTATATCTTGGATTGACATCCCTATGTTTGGTGACGCAAGCAGGCTTTATACAGGTATGATTGTGCTACATGAAACCACCAACATCATTGAAGTGTTTATTGAGGAAAAAAGAATAGAAAATGGAGATATAAACCCATGGAATGACGGTAATGCAATTGTAGGCCTACAAGGAGACGCCAATGCAGGAGAAGCCATTACTGCTCCGTGTAGAAATGGATTAGACACCAATTGGGAAACAACAAATGAAGCATGGCGCTTTGTACCAAATGGCGCTATTATCACACCAGACTCTGTAGAGTGGTTTTCCGCAAGTACTGGGTCTACTGTTATTGGAACCGGATCAACTTTAGAAATCTCTACTCCAGACACATATACCGCAGAGGTAACCTACACTTCTTGTGGCACTACAACTACATTTACAGATGATGTTGTTGTCGACCAATCGAGTAAAACCTGGATGGGCTACATAGATAATAATTGGTATGTAGATGGTAATTGGGAACCTAACGGAGTACCAACTTCTAGTGATTGCGTACTAATACCTGATGTTACTGTTTCTAATTTTGACGAACCCATAGCAGACATTATCAATTTAGCACCACTTCCTCCACAACCCGCTTATGCATTAAACTTAACAGTAGCACCTACAGCAAACCTTGAAATTGCTTCGGGAACAAATCTAGTGGTAACAGATTGGATTGCATTAGATGGCTCTATTGATATTAGAGACTCTGGTAGCTTAATTCAAATTACTGATGGAGCAACAAACGTAAACAACAATACAGGTAGTGGAGCTATTAATATGCAACGAACAGCAAACATTACAAGTTCTTATGATTATGTTTACTGGTCATCTCCAGTTGAAGGTTTTAACGTAACAAATGTATCTCCAGGGTCCACACTAATTTATGAATGGATTTCAACTATTCCAGGAAATGGAGTTGGTAATTATGGTAATTGGCAAGCTACAACAGAACCCATGATAAATGGTAAAGGTTATATTATTAGAAATGTAGCAGGCACACCAACTCCTTCTACTCCTGAATTTGTTGGCAAACCTAATAATGGAGTTATCACTAAAGCTATAACTAGAGGAAGTTATGATGGTACAGATTATACAGGAGGAGGCAACACGATAGCGACTAGATTAGACGACAATTGGAATTTAGTTGGAAATCCGTATCCATCTGCAATTTCAGCAAACTCCTTTATTACAGCAAATGCTTCTACCATAACAGATGACGTAGACTCTTCTATTTCAGGAACCATATATCTATGGAGGCACCTAAACACACCAAGTAATGCTGTAAACGATCCTTTTTATGATGGATTTGTTTATAATTATAACCCTAATGATTATATCGCTTATAATAGTACAGGTTCTAACCCTTCAGGATTTGGAGGAGATATAGCTGCAGGACAAGCATTTTTTGTACTCATGGAACACACAGCTCCTATAAATTCAAGTGTTACATTTAATAATACCATGCGTAATGAAACCCTAAATAACAGTCAATTTTATAAAACAAACGAAGACTCACAACAAACATCAAGTATAGAGAAACATAGAATTTGGTTAGATTTAATTGCACCAGACAACAGTGCTTACTCTGTATTAGTTGGTTATATTGAAGGAGCTACAAATACACAAGACAGACTGTATGATGGCTTTGAATTAAGTGAAAACAACACGCGTTTTTATTCTTTAATCAATGATAACGAATTTGCTATTCAAGGTAAAGCTGTGCCTTTTCAAGACACAGATACTGTACCTCTAGGAATTGAAATTCCTCAAAACGGAAATTACACCATTGCTATCAACAACCTAGATGGTTTATTTGAAACTACAAATCAATCTATATTTATTGAAGATACCTATACCAATAACATTCATAATTTACGTGTCAATCCATATAGCTTCAATATAAATGCAGGAACCTATAATGACCGATTTATATTAAGATATACAGATCATTCTTTAAGCACTACTGATTTTGATTTAAACGCACTTGAAATTTTAGCACCAAACAACAATTACATCAAGGTAAAATCCGGAAATAGCACAATAGAAAGCGTTATTGTATATGATCTTTTAGGAAGAAACCTAAGCAACAATCAAAATATTAACGCCAAAGAATTTACCATTACTAACTTTAAGTTTGCTGAAGGCGCTTACATTGTAAAAGCAACACTAGTAAACCAAAAACAAAAAATACAGAAAGTAATTTTAAAGCACTAACTCCTAATCCATTTTTGTAGCATACTTCAATTTAATTACAAGCTGTAAACTAGAATTATTTTATTTTTAGTTTACAGCTTTTCTTGTACTACTCCTTATAAAAACCCAAAATACACAAAGACTATTCAATCGTCTTTTAAAAAGCAAACAATTCTATTCTTTCATCAAAAAAAACAAATAAAAACCTCCATTAACCAACATCAAAAACCACATATTTCAACCCATCAGATTTCATCCACAAAATACTGATTACTAGGTTGAAATACATTTTGTCAGTAAAATCGTTCACTTAAACGAAAATTTATTTTTATTCAAAAACTTTAAACTATTTTCGACAAAATAGACAAATACTTAAATTTTCAACAACAAAACAACATAAACACTCAAAATTAATCAGAATAACACAAAAATATATTTCACATTATTGCTTCATTGTCTTTTTCGCTAAAAAACGAACCCAAATCTAAAGTTTATGACACTAAAATTACACTCAAAAAAAAAAGCATATTACAATTAAAACTTCACCTATTTATAAAGCATACAATTCTAACCTACAACAATAATATTAGTCTTTCATTAAAACCGTAAACCTAAACACTTAAAGTATTAAAATTCTTTAAACGTATTACTAGCTATTAACCTCAAATTTTTCATGAAAACAAAACTAATTTTCACAACCTTCATCTTTTTTTTAATTACTAGCACTTTTTATGGACAATCAATAATTAAAAGCCAAAGTTTCGATTATGGTGCTTCTGGTTATTCCGATGATTTAACCTATACAACATCAGGAAATACTACTATTACTAATGCCTCTTCAGAATCTGCTCCTAACTCTTTTAAGTTAAATAGTAACAACTCAAATATAACATTTCAAAATGTAGATATATCTTCCTTTTCCAATGTAACCGCAACGGTTTCTTTTTCTTCTGTAAATGCAAAAAACAATAAAGATCTATTTTTATATGTTTCGTATGATAATGGAACTAATTGGAACGAAATTAAATTAATTGATGGTCAAAATAATCGTTCTGGAGGAGAAACTTGGGCTTGGGGAACACCAGATAATAGTGGTGGAGCGGTAACCTCAAACCCATATACATTTAGTATTCCAGATACAGAAAATAGCATTAAACTAATACTAAGAGCTAGTCAAGCGAACAATTCTAATTTTTTTTATGTAGATAACATTATAGTTAAAGGAACAGCTTCCACACCTTGTATAGAACCAACAGCACAAGCATCAAATTTAACTTTTGGTACAGTAACAGAGACTAGTATTGTAGGTAATTTCACAGCAGCTTCGTCAACACCAGACAATTATTTAGTATTAATGAACACTACAGGCACAACACCTTCGCCTGCTCCTACAGACACGAACTCCTATGCTATAGGTGATACTATAGGCGGAGCAACTGTGATAGATACCGATACTAACACAACATTTACAGCTACAAGTTTATCACCAACAACAACCTATTACTTTTATATATATAGTTTCAATACTGCTTGTGGTGATGGTCCAGATTATTATACTACAGCTCCATTATCTAGCAATGAAACTACAATAGCTGGTCCATTAATTGTACCAGCTACTGGCACAAATACCTATTCTGTATGTTCTGGAAACTTATACGATAATGGTGGAAGCACTGGTGATTACTCAAATAACTCTTCTGGATATACGGTATTAAACCCAAGTACTCCAGGGAACTTTGTAGAGGTTTCTGGGACAATAGAGACAGAATTTGGTTATGATAATGTATATATTTATGATGGTGTCGGAATTGGAGGCACATTATTATGGGATGGTTCAGGAGCTTTAACTGTTCCAACTACCACATCTATATCTGGCCCTTTAACAGTTTACTTTACATCAGATTATAGTATTATAGATACTGGTTTCGATTTAACTATTAACTGTACAACAACTCCAGGAACGGTATCGTATTGCGTGCCTTCTATTAGTGCAACATACCAGCCACCTACAAACTACATAAATACAGTTTCTTTTATAGGTAACTTACAAGATATTACAAATACAAGTACATATAGCGATCCTACACCTAGAGGATATCAAGATTTTACAGGTTTAGCAACAAAAGCTATACAAGCACAAGGCCAAGGCGTTAATATTTATGTAGGTACAGAATTTTCCGGATACTATAAAGCTTGGGTAGATTGGAATAAGGATGGTGATTTCACAGATCTTAATGAAGATATTTATGATGTTGGAGGCATTGCACAAGCCTCTACAACTTTTGGTTTTGTAATACCAACAACTGCACTCCCTGGAGATTATAGAATTCGTATTCGTATGAGTGATTATAATGGCTTTGCTAATTTTGGACCATGTGGTAATTCAAATTATTATGGTGAAGCAGAAGATTATTTATTTACCGTTATTGAAAGTTGTGATGCTAATATTGCAACAATAACAGATGGCGAAAGCTGTGGCACAGGAACTGTAGATTTATATGCTACCGGAACCACTGGAGTTACTGGCTTTAACATCTACACTACCGAAACTGGAGGAACAGTTTTATCTCCTGCTCCTACATTTACTGCTCCTGGAGGAGTACCAACTGCAAGCTGGACATCTCCTTCACTTGCAACTACAACCACATATTGGATAACTGCCACAAATGGTAGTTGCGAATCTTTAGTAAGAACTCCTATTGAGGCTACAATAAGCCCTACACCAACGGTTACTTTTACTCCTTCCGCACCTACAGTATGTGGAGCCAATGAAATTATTCAACTTACAGCAGAAGGAGATATAGAAACCGCATACTTAATTCAAGAAGATTTTGAAACTGGTGATTTAGGCGTGTTTACAACTAATAATATTGTAAATAACGGAGCTACAATTAACAACAAAACAAAATGGCAAAATAGAACAAGTACTTTTGTTCCTTCACAAGAAACTTGGTTTCCTGCCATATCTACAGGTTTTGGAAACAATAAATTTGTAATGTCCACTTCTGATGTAGGTACATATACCACACATAATCAACTAATTTCACCTACAGTAAATACCACGGCCTTTTTAGACCTTACCTTAGATTTCAAAATGTACCATTCACGCTATTTTAAAGACAACACTTATCCAACTGATGAAAATGTAAAAATTGAAGTTTCTACGGATGGCGGAACAAATTGGACAGTATTACCTACAGGAAACATAACATCAGATATAGGTATTGGCACCAAATTCGATTTACTATCCTATAACTTAAATGCTTATACAAATGAAAACACCTTAAGAATTAGAATAAAATATTACGCAGGATGGTGTGATGGTGTTGCCATAGATGATTTTAACTTATATGGAGAAAAAACTATAAACACCGCCTTTGATTATGACACTACAACTGTAGACGCATATACAGATGCAGCTGCTACAGCTAGCTATACACCAAATACTCCTGCTACTACAATATGGATAAAACCAACACTTACGCAACTAGAAAATGAAACATTTAACATTCCTGTTAGCACCACACTATCTAACGGTTGTACAGTAAGCAGTAGTATTGTAGTTACTAACAACACAAAAGTATTTAAAGGAGGTGGTACAGACTGGAGTGATCCTACCAACTGGAAACCGGAAGGAGTACCAACTCCAGATAATTGTGTTGTTATTCCTGATGGAGAAGCATGTAAAGTACCTAACAATATAAGCATACCATTTCCTCCTTTTGACTATCAAGCATATGCTAAAAACCTAACAGTGCACAGCGCTGGAGGTTTAGAAATACTAACAGACAACTATTTAACAGTTACAGATTGGGTAAATGTAAAAGCAGGAGGAGATTTAACCATTAAATCTGGAGGTAGCCTAATTCAGGTTACAGACGTAGCTTCTAATAATAATTCTGGAAATATTACCATGGAAAGAACTGCTACAATTAATAGTCCTTATGATTACATTTATTGGGCATCTCCTGTTGAAGGTTTTAATGTTACAAATGTATCTCCTGGATCTTCTAATATTTACGAATGGATTCCAACCATAAGTGGTAATTATGGAGATTGGTCAGCAACAACAGAAAATATGATTCCTGGTAAAGGATATATTATTAGAAATGTAACAGGTACTCCAACTCCATCAACCCCTGAGTTTGTTGGAACACCAAATAACGGAATAATTACTAAAGCCATTACTAGAGGTACATATAATGGAGCAGATTATCCTGGAGGAGGCTCTACAATGGCAACCAAACTAGACGATAACTGGAACTTAATAGGTAACCCTTATCCTTCAGCTATTTCAGCAGACACATTTATTTCAACAAATGCTGGAGTAATTGATGATGATGTAAACAACTCTATTCAAGGAACTGTATACCTATGGAGACATATAGAAACTCCTAGCAATGCAGTAAACGATCCTTTTTACCAAGGTTATATTTACAATTACACCCCTAACGACTATGTGGCATACAACAGCACAGGTTCTAACCCATCTGGATTTGATGGCAAAATTGCTTCAGGGCAAGCCTTTTTTGTACTCATGGAACATACAGCTCCTGTAAATTCAAATGTTATATTCAATAACACCATGCGTGGTGAAACATTAAACAACAGTCAGTTTTATAGAACAGAAGAAACTCAGCAACGCACATCAGAAATAGAAAAACATAGAATCTGGTTAGATTTAATTACACCTAGTAATACTGCTAATTCTATTTTAGTAGGTTATATTGAAGGAGCTACTAACAGCAAAGATAGATTATATGACGCTTACGAATTAAGTGAAACTAGCGCAAGATTCTATTCTTTAATAGAAAATGAAAAAATGTCTATTCAAGGTAAAGCACTACCTTTTCAAGATGCAGACACTGTTCCTCTTGGTATTGAAATTTCTCAAAGCGGAAATTACACCATTGCCATCAATAGTTTAGACGGTTTATTTGAAACTACAAATCAATCTATATTTATTGAAGACACATACACTAATACTTTTCATAATTTACGTATCAATCCGTATAGCTTCAATATAAATGCAGGAACCTATAATGACCGATTTATATTAAGATACACAGATCATTCTTTAAGTGCTACTGATTATGATTTAAACGCACTTGAAATTTTAGCACCAAATAACAATTATATTAAGGTAATATCTGGAAATAGCACAATAGAAAGTGTTACTGTATATGACCTTTTAGGAAGAGCCTTAAGAAATCACCAAAATATTAATGCTAAAGAATTTATTATTAACGACAATAAATTTTCTGAAGGTGCTTACATAGTGAAAGTAACACTAGTAAATCAAAAACAAAAAACACAGAAAGTAATTTTAAAACATTAATAATATTTTAAAAAACTATAAAAAGGCCTTGATTTTAAATAATTAAGGTCTTTTTCATTGGTATAAGCCTCACGTTCAAATGAAATATTTCTATATGCTTGCTGCCAATTTCTACAAGTAAGCAATCGTATAAAAAATTCAAAAACATATAAAATATAAAACGGAATAACCAACAATTCTAATTGTTGCTTAAAATGAATTTTTTCATGATTCAATAAAATTTTATTCTGTTTTAAACTACTATGTTTTAAAAACACAAACGGAAACAGTGTAATTCCTGTATATCCTTTAGGCACCAAAAATTTAGAAATAAAAATCATAATTTATACCACTCAAAAATCAAACCAAATTACATTATCTTTGTTAGATGAAGAAATTTGTTCCCATTGAAGAAGGTGATTATTACCTAACACCAGAAGGCTACAAATGTTTCACAGAGCAATACCATTTAAAACGTGGTTACTGTTGCGAAAGTGGTTGCAGACATTGTCCTTATGGTTTTAACGCATCAACCTCACGTAAAACAATTAAAAAAAAGTAAATTCTTTAACAAACATGACATTTAAAGAGCAAATATTACAAGGCATTCCAGATACTTTACCACAACCAAAAGCATATGAAACAGAAATAAACCACGCTCCTAAGCGTAAAGACATTTTAACTGCTGAAGAAAAAAAACTAGCATTACGTAATGCCCTACGTTATTTTAATAAAAAACAACATGCAGAATTACTTCCAGAATTTAAAAACGAATTAGAAACCTACGGAAGAATCTACATGTATCGTTTACGTCCTGATTACAAAATGTACGCAAGACCAATAGACGAATATCCTGCAAAATCAAAACAAGCAGCTGCCATCATGCTAATGATACAAAACAACCTAGATTATGCAGTAGCGCAACATCCACATGAACTAATTACATATGGTGGTAATGGTGCTGTTTTTTCTAACTGGGCACAATACAGGCTAACCATGAAATATTTGGCAGAAATGAATGAAGAACAAACCCTTGTTATGTACTCTGGTCATCCTATGGGTTTATTTCCTAGCCACAAAAATGCACCACGTGTTGTAGTAACAAACGGAATGATGATTCCTAATTACTCCAAACCAGATGATTGGGAAAAATTCAATGCGCTTGGCGTGACACAATACGGACAAATGACAGCAGGAAGCTATATGTACATAGGTCCGCAAGGTATTGTTCATGGTACAACCATAACCGTTTTAAACGGCTTTAGAAAAATAAAAAAAGAACCTAAAGGAAACCTATTTGTTACCTCTGGTTTAGGAGGCATGTCTGGTGCACAACCAAAAGCTGGTAACATTGCTGGCTGTATTACAGTTTGCGCAGAAGTAAACCCTAAAATCACACAAGTACGATTAGATCAAGGTTGGATAGACGAAAAAATAACAGACTTAGATAAACTAGTCTCTCGCGTTAATAAAGCGAAAACAGAAAAAGAAACTATTTCAATAGCATACTTAGGAAACATTGTTGACGTCTGGGAAAAATTTGATGAAGCAAACATACATATAGACTTAGGAAGCGATCAAACCTCACTTCATAATCCTTGGGCTGGAGGATACTATCCTGTTGACATCTCTTTTGAAGATGCTAATGACATGATGGCCAACAATCCTGAATTATTTAAAGAAAAAGTACAAGAAACATTACGAAGACACGCAGATGCCATTAATAAACATACTGCAAAAGGAACGTATTTCTTTGATTACGGAAACGCTTTTCTTCTAGAAGCTTCTCGTGCAGGAGCAGATATTATGGCAAAAAATGGCATAGATTTTAAATACCCAAGTTATGTACAAGACATTATGGGACCTATGTGTTTCGACTATGGTTTCGGACCATTCCGTTGGGTTTGCGCATCAGGAAAACCTGAAGACTTAGCAAAAACAGACGCTATTGCATGCAATGTGTTAGAAGAAATTAAAAAGAACTCTCCAATAGAAATTCAGCAACAGATGGCTGATAATATTCAATGGATACAGGGAGCTCAAGAAAACAAATTAGTAGTAGGCTCACAAGCAAGAATACTATATGCAGATGCTGAAGGAAGAATGAAAATAGCCCAAGCCTTTAATGATGCTATTGCAAATGGCGAAATTGGTTATGTAGTTTTAGGTCGTGATCATCATGATGTTTCTGGTACAGACTCACCTTATAGAGAAACAAGCAATATTTATGATGGTTCCCGTTTTACTGCAGATATGGCTATACAAAATGTAATTGGTGATAGTTTTAGAGGTGCTACTTGGGTTAGTATTCATAATGGTGGTGGCGTTGGCTGGGGAGAAGTTATTAATGGTGGATTTGGTATGGTTCTTGATGGTACTACAGAAGCATCTAAACGCTTAAATGCCATGCTTTTCTGGGATGTAAACAATGGTATTTCAAGAAGAAGTTGGGCAAGAAATTCTGGAGCAGAATTTGCTATTAAACGCGCTATGGAAGTAGAACCTAATTTAAAAGTAACACTACCAAATCATGTGGACGATGCTTTACTGAATTGAAAATTTAAAAAATTGCAATTATGAAAAACCTAATCACTATTACATCTGTACTACTCCTATTAGTAGTAACTACCTCTTGTAGCTCTGTAAGAGTTGCATCAGACTATGACAAACAAGCAAATTTTAATGATTTTAAAACCTTTGCTTTTTATAAAACAGGAATTGATAAAGCAGAAATTAATGACCTTGATAAGCGTAGAATTCTACGTGCTATTGAAGCAGAATTACTTGCTAAAGGATTTACAAAATCTAAAAACCCAGATTTACTGGTTAGTATATTTACTAAATCTAGAGAAAAAGTAAATGTGTATAACAATGGTTTTGGTCCTTACGGTTATGGTTGGGGATGGAGCCCTTGGTATTGGAATAACTACAATACCGTATCTACTTCTACAGAAGGAATTCTTTATATAGATTTAATTGATGCTAACAAAAAAGAACTAGTATGGCAAGGACATGGTACTGGCTATCTATCTCAAAATAAAAAAGAAGAACGAATTAAAGAGTTTGTTACTAAAATCATGGAGAAATATCCTCCTGGTATAGAAAATTAATTGCACAAAAAAACCACTCTAATTAAGAGTGGTTTTTTTTATATGTAATTGTATTTATATTGCTTATTTTTTTAATGAAGCTAAATATGCCTCATACTGTTCTGCATTTAAAATACTTTTCAATTTCATATTAGCTCTTTCTAATAAAGCAGCTTTTGCTCTTTGTACTTCTGTAATATTAGTATTACCTTTTAAGCCATTAAAGTTTTGTTGTAAATCAACTAGCACTTTGTATGCTTCCGTTTGCTGTTCTCCTGTAAGAGCAACTGTTTGATGTAATTCATGTAATTGTTTCTTAGCAATCGCTTCAGGAAACTCAGCCTCTGCTACTCTAGAATCCTGTGCTTGTGTCTGTTGCATACCAATAAAAAAAACAGCTATTAAGCTTAAAAGTGTAATATACTTTTTCATGTTAATTATTTTATAATGATTAAAAAATTTCAGTGATCCAATATACAATTTTTTTTAAAACTACAATTAAATTAAACCAACATATGCTAGTCTAACATGCTAACACACTCTATGAATCTTCAATATTTAAAGCAAATTAAAAATTAAATAATTATAATAGATATGGTTTTGCATAACCATTAGCTACTAACCACGAATTAACATGTACATCATCTACTAGTATGTTTACTAAATAAGAACCATACTTTCCTAGTTTATCCTTTTAGCAAGGAATTTACACCTCCTTATCTAGAATTAAACCCCTTACTATATCTCTAGTTTTTTTCCTTCCTCTTATTTTTCCTCGTTATGCAGGTGTATTAACTCCATATAAGTGAAGCTTCATTTCTTGAAAATGAAAAAAAACTAAATCTATGACAGCGCTAACTGCATATCCATCATAAACATCTAGATTTTTTTTTAATTTTATAAAGGTTAATATTTTAATATCTCTAAAACTTTAGCTTTCACTTTTTCTGTGGAAGGAATCATCGTTTGTTCTAAAGTAGAATTCAACGGAATTGCTGGCATGTTTTCACTACCAATAGTCATTACTGGTGCATCTAGATATTTAAAGCATTCTTCTTGAATTTTTCCAGATAATGCTCTAGCAAAACTATTATTAGAAGGTTCTTCTGTCACCACCAAACATTTCCCTGTTTTCTTTACCGATTTCATAATCGTGTCTTCGTCTAAAGGAAATAAAGTTCGTAAATCTATAATCTCTATTTGATCGCGCATATCTAATTCTCCCGAAGCGTTATAAGCCCAATGCACTCCCATTCCGTAAGTAACAATCGTTAAAGTTTCTACACTTTCTTGTTTCCAAATTTCTTGTAAAACCCATGCTTTTCCAAAAGGCAACACATAATCTTCACTTGGTTCTACAGAGGTTGCTCCTTGCGTTCCAGGCACTTTAGACCAATACAAACCTTTGTGCTCTAAAATCACTACAGGATTTGGGTCGTAATATGCTGCTTTCATTAAACCTTTTAAATCGGCTCCATTACTTGGATAGGCAATTTTAATACCTCTAATATTAGTAATCACACTTTCTACAGAAGATGAATGGTAAGGTCCACCACTTCCATACGCACCAATTGGCACACGTAAAATCATAGAAACTGGCCATTTTCCGTTACTTAAATAGCAACTTCTACTCACTTCGGTAAACAACTGGTTTAAGCCTGGCCAAATATAATCGGCAAATTGCACCTCAACAATAGGTTTTAATCCTACTGCAGACATACCAACAGTGGAACCTACTATAAAGGCTTCTTGTATTGGTGTATTAAAAACGCGATCGTCTCCAAATTTTTGCGCTAAGGTGGCAGCTTCTCTAAAAACACCGCCTAATCTCCCACCAACATCTTGTCCGTACAACAAGCATTCTTTATGCTTTTTCATCAACTCTTCAACGGCAAATAAAGCGCAATCTACCATCACCACTTTTTCGGCACCTTCTGGCGCACGTGTTCCTTGTTCTTCGGTTATTGGTGTTGGTACAAAATCATTAGTAAATAAATCTTCCGGTTTTGGATCTTCGGCTAATAATGCTTTTTCAAAGTCTGCTTGTACTTTAGCTTTCGCGGAATTTTCTATCGCTTCAATTTCTGTTTCCGTAAATCCATGATCTTTTAATTGTTGCTTTAAAACTGGATAAGGATCTCGAGAACGTGCTTCTTCTAAATCATCACGATACCATTCCATTCTCACACCAGAAGTATGATGATTTAGTAAAGGAACTTTCGCGTGTACTAAAAAAGGTCTTCGTTCTGTACGAATGGTTTCTATAACTTTTCCTAACGCTTCATAACTTTCTATAAAATTGGCTCCATCAATAGAAATCGCTTCTAAACCTTTAAAACCTTGTGCATATTCAAATGCACTTTGTGCTCGTGTTTCTGCTGCATTGGCAGAAATATCCCAACCATTATCTTGTACCAAATACAAAATTGGCATTTGTTTTAAAGCTGCCATCTGAAAAGCTTCTGCTATTTCTCCTTCGGTTACGGAAGCATCTCCTAAAGAACAAACTGTTATTGGTTTTAGAGATTCTTCGCTATCGCTCTTAATAACATTAGCATTGCTAATTCCCTGTAATTCGATATACTGCATTCCCATAGCAACTCCTGTTGCTGGAATAGTTTGCATACCTGTTGCAGAAGATTGATGCGGAATTTTCGGCTTATCATCATCCTTTAAACTTGGATGTGAATAATAGGTTCTTCCTCCAGAAAACGGATCGTCTTTTTTAGCTAATAATTGCAACATCAAATCGTAAGGTTCTAGGCCAAAAGAAAGCAACATCGCATCATCTCTATAATATGGAAACGCATAATCTTGCGGTAACAATTGCATACCTAAAGCAATTTGAATCGCTTCATGACCTCTCGATGTGGCATGCACATATTTTGAAACTTGTTTAAAATTAGCTTCGTATAGTTCTGCCATTGCTTTGGCGGTACATAATTTTGAAAATCCTTTTTTTAGTATGTCTTTATTTAAAGCACTCATATTTTATTTTTTTTGGCGTTCGAGCGGGCTTTACGTTGCAAGTCCTCGCTGCGCTGTGGGCTTTTCACTACAATCCCTAACGCGAGATTTCGATGTAGACCTCAGCAGTTTCAAAAACCAGTGTGATCTTTTCTAATATTATATCTTTCTATTGGTGTCAAATTGTTCAAAATAATCTGCTACACGACGCACAAAACTTCCTCCTAAAAAACCATCAACTACTCGATGATCAAA
Organism: Lacinutrix gracilariae; assembly: GCF_042684485.1. Lineage (NCBI taxonomy): Bacteria > Pseudomonadati > Bacteroidota > Flavobacteriia > Flavobacteriales > Flavobacteriaceae > Lacinutrix > Lacinutrix gracilariae. Next base: position 133,028 of record NZ_JBHULM010000011.1, read on the forward strand.
AGAAAGCGATAAGTACATCATACTAAGAATAGCGATTTCATCTCCTTTTTCTGTGGTGATGACTTCGGGTCTTTTCTTTATAATTCCTAAAGCAAGAATAGCTACTTCTGGTTGGTTAATAATTGGTGTTCCCATAACACTACCAAAGGTTCCTACGTTTGAAATGGTGAAGGTGCTTCCTTTAATATCGTCTCCTGCTAATTTATTTTCTCTTGCTTTGTTTGCTAGTTCATTTACAGTACTAGCAATCGTTTTTAAATCTTTGGTATCTGCATTTTTTACCACAGGAACAATTAAGTTTCCGCTAGGTAAAGCGGTTGCCATACCAATATTGATGTCTTCTTTTACAATAATGTTATTACCATCTACCGAAGCATTGATGTTCGGAAAATCTTTTACTGCTTTTGCTACAGCCTCTACAAATAAGGGTGTAAAGGTTAAACGTTCTCCATACTTTTCTTGAAAGGCTACTTTGTTGGCATTACGCCAATTTACCATATTGGTTAAATCTGCTTCTACATAAGCGGTAACATGAGGCGAAGTGTGTTTAGAATACACCATATGGTCTGCAATCATCTGGCGCATTCTATCCATTTCAATAACTTTTCCTTTTCCTTTATCGAATTGTAATTGTGGAATACGATAAGCTGTTGGATCTTGTGTTACAGCTTGCGCGAATTTATATGGTCTTCCCTCTTCTATATAATTGAAAACATCACTTTTACGAAGTCGGCCTTCGTGTCCTGTTGCGGGAATACGAGCGAGTTCTTCAAAACTAATATGATGTTCTTTGGCGATTTTTATGATTAATGGCGAAAAGAAGGTGTTGGTGTTTGCTGTTGAAAAAGACGTTGAAGTTGAAACCTTTTGAACTGGTTTTGGTCTTTTAGTATCTTTCTTCTTTACCTTAGACGCTTCGACTGCACTCAGAGTGACATCTTTCTTTTCTGAAGTTTTAACGTCTTCTGAAACTTCAAGAATTGCTAGTACTTCTCCAACAGGAACAACATCTTTTGCTTGAAACATGGTTTTTACTAAGGTACCTGCTGCAGGAGCAGGCACTTCATTATCTACTTTATCTGTTGCCACTTCTAGGATAATATCGCCTTCTTGAAAAGAATCTCCTTCTGCTAGCAACCAGTTGATTATGGTTCCTTCTGTTATACTTTCGCCCATTTTAGGCATTTTTAATTCGTAACTAGACATGGTCTTTTTTCTTTTATTTTAAATATTCTACTACATGTAGAATGTTAAATCATATTAACTAGCGTTTGTTAGTTTACTCTATCTTGAAGGATAGTTCCATTTGCGTTAGCGATTGAAACGGCATCCTTTTTTATTTTTCATAAAAAAGATATAGTGTAAAGCACGACCCTTGTGGTAACGCCCAACTATTTCTTTAAAAAATCACGAAGGGTATCATAAGCTCCTTCTTGCATTTTCATGTTTTCAGGCACTTCTCTCAACGGCTCTACAGCTTGTAAACTCTCGTGGCAATCTGCTGGTAATTGCTGGTACAATTGCGTGCCTTTTGTTTTCCATGCAATCATTTCATCACTCACTTGTTTGATTACTTTGGCAGGATTACCAACGACTAGACTACGTGGCGGAATCTTGGTTTCTGCTTTTACAAAAGCCATAGCACCCACTATAGATTCATCACCTATTTCGGCATCATCCATGATTACAGTGTTCATACCAATGAGGCAATTACGCCCTAAATTAGCGCCATGAATAATGGCTCCATGACCAACATGTGCACTTTCTTTTAACGTGATGGACTTGCCAGGAAACATATGTACGGTACAATTTTCTTGTACGTTGACGCCATCTTCTAAAATAATTTGTCCCCAATCCCCACGAATAGCTGCTCCTGGACCAATGTAACAGTTTTTGCCAATGATGACATTGCCTGTGACTGCTGCAAGTGGATGCACGAAACTGGATTCGTGAACCACTGGTGTGTAATTTTTGAAACTGTAAATCATATCCTTATTCCTGCGTAGGCAGGAATCTCATTATTTATTAATTCTAAATTCTCTATTATCATCTAAATTCCAATTCGCGCTTAAATCAGCCCAACTTGGATTCATTTCTTCGATTAAGTTCACTTTCCATTCTCTTTTCCATTTTTTGAATTGTCGCTCTCTAATTGAAGCTTCTTCTCCCTTTTCATATTCTTCAAAATAAACAAGATTCTCACAATTATATCTAGCTGTGAACGATTTTGGATATACATTATATTTATGTTCCCTTACTCTTTCGTTAAGATTATCGGTTATACCAATATAAATCACTCCATTTGGTTTATTTGTCATTATATAGACATACCATAACGCCATTCCTTCTTTATTATGAGATTCCTGCCTTCGCAGGAATTGGTTACTTAAACCCTTTCAATTTCTCTTTTGTAAAATCAGAAAGTACAAGTCTTCCACTAGTCGCTGCGCGTTCTGCCAATAAAGCATCCCAATGGTCTGTTCCTTGCCAGAATACTTTTTTCATTTCTAGCATAGCTTCTGTATTGTAAGTGCATAAATGTTCTGCAGTTGTTTTTACCGCTTCGTCTAATGCTTCTGTAGTATCAAAAACATGCGTGTATAAGCCTTTTTGTTTTGCGAATTCTGGCGTATAGAACGTATTCGCGTCTATCGCGATTTGCGACATCGCACTTAATCCCATTTTACGTTCAATTGCTGGTCCGACTACAAATGGCCCTATTCCAATATTTAGCTCACTAAGTTTTATGGAAGCAAACTTTGTAGCCATACAATAATCGGTTGCAGCGGCTAGTCCAACACCTCCACCAACGGTTTTTCCTTGTACGCGACCAATGATGAATTTTGGACATTTACGCATCGCGTTTATCACATTCGCAAATCCAGAAAAGAATACTTTACCTGTAGCTTCGTCATTAATATTGATAAGTTCATTAAAACTTGCGCCTGCACAAAAGGTTCTATCACCTCCACTTTTTAAAACGATTACTTTAATAGCGTCATTGGTTCCTGCAGCTGTAATGGTTTGTGCTAGTTCTGCTAATATATCTCCTGGTAAGGAATTGTGAGCAGGATGGAAAAATTCGATGTATCCTACTTCGTTTTTTATTTCTAACTTAACATAAGGGTCTCTCATATTTTTATTTTTTACTGTCATTCCTGCGTAGGCAGGAATCTATTTTTAGTATGTCAATGCGCACCTGTTGCGCATTCGTATTAATCATTGTTCTTATTATATTTAGAAAGATTCCAACCTAAACTCAAATCCTTCCATTCCGGATTCATTTCCGTTATTAGGTTTCTTTTCCAAACTTTTTTCCATTTCTTAATGGTCTTTTCTCTTTTGATGGCGATTCGTATATCAGAATGCGCTTCAAAATAAACTAATTTTTTAATGTTATAATGTCCAACATGAGTTCCAAAAGTTGCTGCTTTATGTTCACTCATTCGTCGTTCTATATTATTTGTTACACCAACATAAAAGATGTGATTTCTTTCGTGTGTTAAAATGTATGTATAATATTTTTTAGACATTGCACTTACATTAAAGTCACTGCATTAAAGCTTTTCGTTAACATTAATGCGACTGCGCAACACGTGCGCAGTGACTTTCTATTAATAATTATATCAATCCAAACTGCTCAAAGTGATGATTCAAATGCTTTCGCTCTAAAAGATACGCTTCATATTTATTCAATACTCCAAACACTAAATTTTTCAATTTAGCTTCTGGATGCTCTTTATAATATTCTATATATTTTTTTCTTTGTGCTTTAAACTTCTCAATAGCTGTTGCTAAATCGGCATGTTTTAAAGGCTCTAATGTATCTTTTTCCAATTCTGGAAATTGAGAATTTCTTGGAAACTTTTTATAGTTATACAAACTATGGTGTACCTTATCTAAAATCTTTTCCGGTGTTGCAATCTCAAAATCTTGAATCTCTCCAGAAGCAATTTTATAAGTATATTCTAAATGCTCTATCATATGCTGAGGCGTCATGATTCCCCATTTTGGTTTTGCATCTTCTTGTAATGCAGAAAGACATTCCTCTATTTTTTCTTCTGTCATTTCCACAAAAGTTTCTTGTTTTTTCTCTACCATCGTCAAAATGGTTGCAACAGCAACTAACGGACTATCTTTTTCGGTTTTCTGACTTTCGGGACGGTTTTCAAAATTAGCATCAAAAACCTCAACGTGCCATTTTACAATTCCGCTAGGATGTTCTGCAGAAGCGACATCTCTATCAACTTTTTCTTTACATGTTAAACGCACATAAATGGTATCGTTATGATATAATGGTCTTAAAAATCGGATGCTATCTAAGCCATAATTTGCTGCTACTGGTCCTTTATTTGGATACACAAATAATCCTGCTGCTGCAGAAATAATGAAATAACCATGCGCTGTTCTTTTTTCAAAAATACTTCCGTCTAAAGATGTAATATCGGTATGTGCATAGAAGTGGTCCCAAGTTAAATTGGCAAAATTCTGGATATCCGTATCTGTTAACGTTCGCTTGTGGGTTTTTAAAGACATTCCTGGTTGAATGTCTTCCCAATGGTATTGAAACGGATGCTTTTCTGCTTCCTTATACTTTGCATTTTGTTGGTAAACTCCAGTAATTTCGGTAATGGTTGTTGGCGAACCTTGAATGGCTGTACGCTGTAAATAATGCTTAATACCACGCATGCCTCCCATTTCTTCACCTCCACCAGCACGTCCTGGACCACCATGAACTAAATATGGTAATGGCGAACCATGTCCTGTACTTTGCTTCGCACTTTCTCTATTTAAAACTAAAATTCTACCATGATGCGATGCTGCATTTATAACATAGTCCTTAGCAATTTTATCGTCGTTGGTAGCAATGGAAGATACTAACGAACCTTTACCCATTTGCGCCAAAGTAATGGCTTCGTCTAAATTTTTATAAGGCATTATGGTACTTACTGGTCCAAATGCTTCGCGTTCGTGAATGACTGTATTTTGAAAAGGATGGTCTGCTCTCAATACAATCGGACTAATAAATGCACCTTTTTTAGCATCTGCTCCAATGGTGTTTATCTCGTTTAAATTACCATATACAATTTGTGCTTCTTTTGACAAATCGTTTACCGAATCTCGAACGGCTTGTACTTGTTGATGACTGACTAAAGAACCCATTCTGACCTCTTTTAATCTTGGGTCTCCAATAGTGACTTTATCTAATTGTTTTGCTAATGCCGTTTGTACGTCGTCAACTAATTTTTCCGGAACAATAATTCTACGAATTGCTGTACATTTTTGCCCAGCTTTAACCGTCATTTCCTTTCTAACTTCTTTTACAAACAAGTCGAATTCTGGTGTTCCAGGAACCGCATCTTCTCCTAAAATGGAAGCGTTTAAAGAATCGGCTTCCATAGTAAAAGGTACCGATTCTTGAATTAATCTTGGATGCGCTTTTAACAATCGTCCTGTTTGTGCAGAACCTGTAAACGTGACTACATCTTGAGATTCTACAGTATCTAGAATATTTTTAACCGTTCCGTTTATGATTTGCAAAGCCCCTTCTGGTAATATTCCAGAATCAATAATAGTTCTTGCAACGGCTTCTGCTAAATAGGATGACGAAGGTGCAGGTAACACCACAGCAGGAACTCCTGCCATCCAGTTTACAGCACATTTTTCTAACATTCCCCAAACTGGAAAGTTGAATGCGTTAATATGTACTGCAACTCCTTTTTTAGGCACCATAATATGATGCGCCATAAAGCGTCCACCACGAGACAAATCGATAGCATCTCCTTCTACATGATAGGGTTGATTTGGGAATAGTTTTCTAAGAGAAGCGTTTGCAAATAAGTTTCCAAAACCACCTTCAATATCGATCCAACTATCTACTTTGGTAGCTCCTGTTCTGTAGCTTAAATCGTAAAAAGCATCTTTTCTTTTGGTAAGATATAATGCTAATTTCTTGAGCATGTTACCACGTTCTTGAAACGTCATTTTTCTTAGAACTTCTCCTCCTTTGGTTCTTCCGTAGTTTAGAATTTCGGGAACATCTAATCCTTCGATTGCAACGCTAGTGAATGCTTCACCTGTGATTGCGTCTAGAATTGGGGTTCCTTCTTCTTTTCCTGTGGTCCAAGAACCTTGGACGTAGTGTTGTATTTTATTCATCTTAATGCCCACGAAAGTGGGTATCTATTAAATTAGACTTCTATTCTTTTATGGCGTTACCTAAAGGTCGGGCTTTCCGTTATATCTTTTTCTCATGCTTCAAAAAAGGATGCCACTTTAATCCCTAACGCACTAATTTGCTATGTTTATTTCTTAACCAAAGTTTATTTTCTTTTTGTTAAGAGATTCCTGCCTGCGCAGGAATTAGACTCTTTCAATAACGCATGCATAACCTTGACCAACTCCTATACACATGGTAATTAATGCGTAACGCTTGTTTTGTTCCTGCAACTCTAAAGCCGCAGAATAGGCAACTCTTGCACCTGTAACACCAAGCGGATGACCAATAGCAATAGCGCCACCGTTTGGATTAATTCTTGGGTCGTTATCTGCTAATCCCCAAGCACGAATGCACGCCAAAGCTTGTGCTGCAAAGGCTTCGTTAAGCTCAATGATATCGATATCTTCCATGGTTAAACCTGCTTTTTCTAGCGCTTTGTTAGACGCTTGCACAGGACCAATTCCCATAATTCTTGGCTCTACACCAACCACAGCAGAACTCACGATTCTTGCCAATGGTTTTAAATTGTATTTTTTTACTGCATCTTCACTTGCAATAATGGTTGCTGCTGCGCCATCGTTTAATCCAGAAGAATTTCCAGCGGTTACGCTTCCGCCTTCTTTTTTAAAGGCTGCTCTTAGTTTTCCTAAAACTTCTAAAGAAGACGTTGGTTTTATGAACTCATCTTTTGAAAATAAAATAGGATCTTTTTTACGTTGCGGAATTTCTACAGTTACTATTTCTTTTGCTAAACGTCCGTTTTCTTGTGCTTTGCTTGCCTTTTGCTGACTCCAAAGTGCAAACTTATCTTGGTCTTCGCGAGAGATATTATATTTTTCTACTAGGTTTTCGGCAGTCATTCCCATACCATCAGTACCATATAATTTCTGCATTTTCGGATTGATAAAACGCCATCCAAAAGTAGAATCGTACATCTTAGAATCGCCTCCAAAAGCCGATGATGGTTTTGCCATTACGTAGGGTCCGCGGGTCATGTTTTCCACTCCTCCAGAAATAAACACATCGCCATCTCCTGCTTTTATGGCTCTGTTGGCGTGAATGATTGCAGATAGTCCAGAACTACATAATCGGTTTACGGTTTCTCCAGGAACGCTAAATGGCAATCCTGCTAATAACGATGACATACGCGCTACATTACGATTGTCTTCTCCTGCTTGGTTGGCGCAGCCCATAATAACATCGTCGTAAGCTTCCTTTGGGATGTCTGGATTTCGTTTTACAATTTCTTGAATTACTAATGCTCCTAAATCGTCTGTACGAACCGCAGATAATGTGCCTTTGTAATTTCCTATTGCTGTTCTTATGCCGTCTATTATGTATGCTTCTTTCATAATTAATGCCTGCAAAACAGGTATCTTATTTATTCCTAATTATTTATTCTGGCGTTACCTAAAGGTCGGGCTATCCACTATATCTTTTTTACTTGTTCTCGATACAAAATTGCCAAAAAGCAATTTCACTCAAACTGATGTAAAAAAGGATGCCGTTACTATCCCTAACGCACTTGTTTGCTATCTTGTTTCTTACTCCAAACTCATTTCCTATTTGCTAAGCGATTTCTGCCTTCGCAGAAATTTTTAGTTTAATAAGGCCGAAAATGTATCTCCATTTCTAATATCGCCTGTGTTGTAGCCCTTCATAAACCACTCCATACGCTGCTCTGATGTTCCGTGTGTGAAACTGTCTGAATTGACGCTTCCGCTCATTCGTTTTTGAATGGCGTCGTCTCCTACAGCATTGGCAGCACTTAACGCTTCTTCTATATCGCCTTCCTGTAAATATTCTTTATTGTGGTGTGCCCAAACACCTGCATAAAAATCGGCTTGTAATTCTTGAGCTACCGATAATTTATTGGCTCCTGTTTGGTTGGTCTGACTTTGTAATTGTCTCACTTTATTAGAAGTGCCTAAAATGGTTTGAATATGATGTCCGACTTCATGCGCCGTAACGTAAGCAATTGCAAAATCGCCACCTTGAGCTCCGAATCTTGTTTTTAACTCATCGAAAAAGGCTAAATCCATATATAATTTTTGGTCTCCTGGACAGTAAAATGGTCCAGAAGCTGAAGTTGCGCTTCCACAGGCCGTATTCACCGCATTTGTAAACAACACCATTTTAGGTTCTTTATAATCTCCTAGGTTATACTCTGTAAAAATGGCATTCCAAACATCTTCAGTATCGGCTAAAACGGTCCCCATAAATTCGCCCATTTCAACTTCTTCGTTAGTCAATTCTCGTTCTTGTACTTGTTGTGTGGTCTGACTATTGGCAACCTGCTCAATAATTGGCGCTATTTGTTGCCCTGTTTCACCACCGAATAATTGTAAAAGAATTACAACTACGGCAATAACACCACCTCCAGCAACAACTTTTCCTTTGCTGCTCATACCACGTTGGTCTTCTAGATTACCACTTTGACGTCTACCTTTCCATTTCATAATGTATTGTTTTACTATTTTATTCCCAATCTTTTTGTGTTCTGTACACCACACCTTTAAAAAGTGCGACTAATTCCTCTCCGCGTTTGACTTCAACAATATTAAAACCTAATCTGTTTTTAACGCTTTCAATTACCGATTCAGCAACAATATAATCGCCTTCGTTTAAAGCTTCAATATGATTAATGCTTGTTTCAATAGAAACGGCATATTTACCATGTGTGTTTGCAGCAAATCCGAAAGCGGTATCTGCCAAAGAATAACTGATGCCTCCATGAGCTTTACCCATACTGTTTAGCATTTCCTTTCTAATGGTCATTCCGACTTTACAACATCCGATTTCGCATTCTAGAATTTCTATTCCTAGCCAGGTGCTGTAGGCGTCTTGACTTAACATTTTATGTGGGATTTTATCACTAGATAAAGGCATTAGGTTTTTGGTATTAGGGATTAGTTTTTCGTATTTCGTTCTAAAATTTTCTTCCGTAATGAGGACATCATTTTTGTTAATTCGGAAATTAATTTACGGTTATTTTCATTCTCTTCAAAGCTAATATACTTTCTCCTTTTCGCTTTTGTACTACAACTTACACATTCATTAGCGCTATGAATTGCATGATTAATATGCTTTACAAATTGCGCATCAGAACCTGGGTAACCTTCAGCGAGATTTAAGGCAATAGAATCAGCAGCTCTTCTGAATTGCGATGACAAAGCATATAGTTCGTGACTAGGAAAGGACTTAACTTGGTCATCAACCACTTCGCCAAAGTCCATAGCCTTTTGATACACTAATAAATCTTCAAATTTAAAATGATAATCACTTTTCATACTAATGCCTAATTCCTGTTTTCTAATACCTCTTCAATTATAAAACGTTTTATTTTCTTTATTCATTTTGCGTAACAATGGTGAACATCTATATCTATCTTCATGATATTCGTTATATAATACATCTAATGTTGACACACACCAATCGATACCTTTTTCGTCTGCCCAAGCTAATAACCCTTTTGGATAATTAACGCCTTTGGTCATGGCGTTGTCTATATCTTCTGCGGATGCGATGTTTAAAAATAAGGCATCTGCTGCTTCGTTGATGAGCATGACGAGGATGCGGTTAAGGATGGTTTCAGATAGAGACGTCTCGACTGCGCTCGACGAGACATCAGTATTTATTACTTTCTTTCCATTTTCATCATAATCGTAAAACCCTTTTCCTGATTTTCGTCCTAAATAACCAGCTTCACTTAATCGTTTCTGCGTAAAGCTTGGTTTGTATCTTGGGTCGAAATAAAAAGCGGTAAAGACGGTTTCTGTTACGGTGTAATTGACATCGTTTCCAATAAAATCCATCAATTCAAATGGTCCCATTCGGAAACCACCTAAACTTTTTAAACTATAGTCTATCGTTGCAAAATCTGCCAATCCTTCTTCATAAATGCGTAAAGCTTCGCCGTAAAAAGGTCTTGCGACGCGGTTAACAATAAAACCAGGTGTGTCTTTAGCGACTGCAACTACTTTTTTCCAATCCTTGATGGTTTGTATCGACTTTTCTAATACTTCTTTGGAAGTTTGAATGGCAGGAATAACCTCAACCAATTTCATTAAAGGTGCTGGATTGAAAAAGTGAATTCCGACACATCGTTCTGTTTTTTTTAGCGATGCTGCAATGGAAGCGATGGATAAACTAGAGGTATTTGAAGCGATAATACAATCGTCAGCCACATAGCTTTCTAATTCTGAAAATACTTTCTTTTTAATCTCTAGATTTTCAATAATAGCTTCGATAGTCAAATTAGAATCTGCTAAATCTTTTAGGTTGCTGACGTATGAAATGTTAGATTGAATTCTATCTTTTTCAGTAGCATCTATGCGTCCTTTTTCGATTAAACGATTTAATATTTTCTCTAAACCGCTTTTTGCTTTATCTAAAGCTGCTTGATTGGTATCGTATAATTTCACTTTAGAACCCGAAGTTGCAGCAACTTGTGCAATGCCACTTCCCATGGTTCCTGAGCCTATAATTCCTACAAATTGGATTAGAGATTGTGGATTAACGATTTTTGATTTTTGATTTTCACTCATACTTTTATATTGGAGATTGTGGATTGTGGATTCTTGAACTTCTTAATTCGTTAATCTTCCATCGACAATCGATAATCATTTAAGTTTATTGGAAGCTGTTTTTATACTAACTACAAATATGGAAATTAACTCATCATTTTCTTTTAATAACTTTTCTAATGCAGTTAAATCCGAAATAAGACTAGCTCCCTTCTGAATTTTTAAATTGATATATGATTCTCTTAATTCTTTTAAACATATTTTCATCTTATGCAGAAAATCTCTTGTAGACTCTCCACTTCTTGCTTCTCCATAATTTAAAGCAGAAGAGGTTGCGGATCGAATCAGTTGTTTTGCCAAATGTTCTGATGCAAACGATTTATCTATTTTCTTACAAAGTAAAATCACATCAATGGCAAACTGAATTAATCGTTCTTCTAATTGATTCGGTTTCATGTTACATTATTTGAGATTGTTGATTAACAATATTTGATTTTTGAAGTTCTCACTCCTACTTCTAAAATCTGCAATCAGCAATCGTTAATTAATTTCCGTTAAAGTTTGGTTTACGTTTTTCAATAAAGGCTGCAACACCTTCTGCATAATCATTGCTTTGTGCTGCTTCTATTTGTAATTTAGACTCTAAGGCTAATTGAGATTCTAAATCGTTGGTCATCGATTTATTGAATAATTCTTTAATCATACCCAATGCTTTGGTTGGCATGTTTGCTAGTTTTAAAGCTAACTTACTAATAGTTTCCTCAAATTCTTCCGTAGGAACACATTTGTAAATCATGCCCATTTTTTCAGCTTCTTCTGCACCAATCTTATCCCCTAACATGGCTAATGCTAATGCTTTTTGAAATCCGATTAATCTTGGTAAAAAGAACGTTCCAGCGCTATCTGGAACCAAACCTATGAGACTAAAAGCTTGAATAAAACTTACTTTTTCATGCGCTACAACTACATCACAAGCCAAGGCTATATTTGCTCCTGCTCCTGCTGCTACTCCGTTGATAGCACCAATAACAGGTTTTTTAATATTTCTAATTCTAGTGATTATTGGATTGTAGTGTTCTTCTAGTATTTTTTTGAATCCAGGGTTTAATTCTGGATCTGTAACTTCTTTTAAATCTTGACCAGCGCAAAATGCTTTTCCGTTTCCTGTAAGAACGATTGCTCTCACTTCTTCATTTTTCTCACATGCATCTAAAGTGTCGTGCAGTAAAAATGCCATTTCACGATTGAAACTATTGAATACTTCTGGTCGGTTTAGCGTTATGGTTGCTACTTTGTTTTCAATTTTAAGCTGAATACTTTTGTTCATATTTCTTTATATTGAGACCTTTCGACTGCGCTCAAGGTGACATTTAATTTATATTTATAAGATTCCTGCTTTCGCAGGAATGACAATGCTTTGATATGTTCTCGATACAAAACTCTAAAAAAGAACTTCTCTTGAACTTACGCTATGTTTTATAAGCTGAGATTCTTCGCTTTGCTCTGAATGACATCTTATTATAGATTCCTGCCTACGCAGGAATGACAAATATTTTTTCTTGAATACAACCCTGAGATAAGTTCAAGATGACAACAAGTTTTATTTTAAACATTTAAAATAATCAAAAGGCTCCTGGCAATCGTCGCACTGAAATTGTGCTTTGCATGCTGTGGAACCAAACTGACTTACTAATCTTGTATTGGTGGAACCGCATTGTGGACATTTCACCAAACGTTTACCTTCTAACAGCACACTTTTATCCGCTTCGGCATCTAAAGGTGCTGCAATACCGTATTCCTCTAAAGCTTTTCTACCTCTTGGTGTAATCCAATCGGTTGTCCAAGCTGGCGCAAGAATTAATTCTATTTCGGAATCATATCCTGCTTGCTTTAATGCTGCTTTGATATCGTCACCAATAACATCCATTGCTGGACAACCACTATAAGTGGGTGTGATTTGCACCTTCACCATCTCATTTTCTATAACAGCTTTACGAACAACACCCATATCCATAATGGATAATACTGGAATTTCGGGATCGGAAACTTTTTCCAGGATTGGAATTAAGATATCGTCTATGTTTTGTTCTGTTGTCATGATTATTTTTAGATTCTTCGCTTTGCTCTGAATGACATTCTATTTTATTGCTTCTCGATACCATTCCGATAAAAAAATCGGAATCACTCGAAGTGACATTTAATTTTGATTAATGAGATGCTTCGACAAGCTCAGCATGACATTACTTTTCGTATTAAAACCTCCATATTTGATGAGATCCTGAATCAAGTTCAGGATGACAAATTGTTTTTTTTGTAAAAATTTAGTTTTCTCATTCATGAGATTCCTGCCTTCGCAGGAATTTTACCATTCCATATTAGGATAAGCGCGTTGCATGTATTGTAATTCTGCTAGCAAATATCCTAAATGTTCGGTATGAATCCCTTGTTTCCCACCTTTTTGAAACCATTTAGATTCTGGAATTTCAAGTGTTGCTTCTTCTAAAACAGCATTTACTTTTTCATAATAAGCTTCCTTCAATTCCGTAACATCTACACCAATCCCTTCTTGAACCATAACTTTATCGGCTTCGGTTTGATGAAACAATTCGTCTGTATAGGTCCATAAACCATCTATAGCGTCTTGCATTTTTGCTTTGCTTTCTTCGGTACCATCACCCAAACGTTTTATCCAATCGGAAGAAAAACGCAAGTGATAACTCACTTCTTTTATAGATTTATTAGCTATTGCTGCCAATGTTAAATCTTTACTTTTCTGTAATTCTTGTAAAAAAAGCAAGTGATATACATCAAATAAAAACTGACGTGCCATGGTATAGGCAAAATTTCTATTGGGTTGTTCTACCAATAAAACATTGATGTATTCTCTTTCTTTACGAAGCATAGCGATATCATCTTCGGTTCTCTGGTCTCCTGCGATTTTTGCAGCGTATTGAAAATAGCTTCGTACTTGACCAAATAAATCTAATGACATATTGGTACAAGCAATATCTGTTTCTAGGCTTGGTCCATGACCTGTTAGTTCTCCTAATCTTTGTCCTAGGATTAGAGAATTATCGGCAATGCCTAGGATGTATTTGTATAAATTGTTATTCATTTTCTAATGATTGAGATACTTCGACAAGCTCAGCATGACATTTAGATTCTATTTGTGATTTACTTTCAATTGATGAGATCCCGAAACAAGTTCGGAATGACGCAAGCATCACATATGTTTTACCTCATCTGGTAAATCGTAAAAAGTTGGATGACGATAAACTTTGTCTTGAGCGGGCTCAAACAGTTCGCCGTTATGTTCTGGATTGGATGCTGTGATGTGTTTTGATTCTACCACCCAAATACTAACGCCTTCGCTACGTCTTGTGTAAACATCGCGTGCGTTTTCTAGTGCCATTTCTTCATCTGCAGCGTGTAAACTTCCGCAGTGTCTGTGTTCTAATCCGTTTTTACTTCTTACGAAGACTTCCCAAAGTGGCCAGTTTTTTTTGTTTGACATAATTTATAATGCCTGTAAAACAGGTATCTTATTAATGATATTTATTCTTTTTTATTTTCTTTCTTATTCATTTTGTCTTGAAACAAAACGAACCAAAAATTCAAGTTGAAATGAAGAATTTTTAAAACTTGTTTCACCGTTTTAAAACCTCAAAATGAAATCTAAATTTTTTCCAAGGTTTCAAAAATTCTTAACGATTTCATTTTTTTATTCTGCATTTCAACGTGTTGATTATTTGCTAACTGATTTTTTTAAATCAAACTCAGCTTTCTATTTTACTTTTTAAACCGCTTTTTTCTCGGTACGAATTCTTTTCTTTTCGGCATAAGCCATAGCGGCATCACGTACCCATTGCCCTTCTTCCCAAGCATCAACTCTTGCTTTCATACGTTCTTTATTCATTGGTCCGTGCCCTTTTACTACTTGCCAAAACTCATCCCAATTGATTTCACCAAAATCGTAAACGCCTTTTTCTTCGTTCCATTTTAAATCTGGATCTGGAATGGTAAGACCGATTAACTCGGCTTGTGGCACGGTTTGATCTATAAATTGCTGACGTAAATCGTCATTAGACTTACGTTTTAATTTCCATTTCATGGATTGTTCGGTATGAATAGACTCGGCATCTGTTGGGCCTAGCATCATAAGACTTGGCCACCACCAACGGTTTAAAGCGTCTTGCGCCATTTCCTTTTGTTCTGGTGTTCCGTTTGCCAATTTTATCATGATTTCATAGCCTTGACGTTGGTGAAAGCTTTCTTCTTTACACACACGTACCATGGCTCTAGCGTAAGGTCCGTAAGAGGTATTACACAATGGCACTTGATTGATAATTGCAGCACCATCTACTAACCAACCTATAGCTCCCATATCTGCCCAAGTAATGGTTGGGTAGTTAAATATAGAAGAATATTTTGCTTTACCAGAGTGTAATTGCTCATAAAGTTCTTCACGAGAAACCCCTAAGGTTTCGCATGCAGAATACAGATATAAGCCATGACCAGCTTCGTCTTGTACTTTTGCCAATAAGGCTACTTTACGACGTAAGGAAGGTGCTCTTGTAATCCAATTACCCTCTGGAAGCATACCTACAATTTCGGAATGTGCGTGTTGCGACATTTGCCTGATATGCGTTTTTCGATATTTTTCTGGCATCCAATCTTTAGGTTCGATCTTCTCGTCTCTAGCAATACGTGCTTCGAATTGGGCTTCTAAATTTTTTATTTGTTCTTCACTCATAATATATAGTTGTTAGTGAATCGTATTTAGTGATTAGTGGATTCCTGCTTACACAGGAATGACAAATTGTTGAAATTCCTTTTTTCTAAGGAATTTATTATACATCAAAATCAACGATAACTTTATCTGATGTTGGTACAGCCTGACAGCTGAGCACTAGGTTTTGTGATACTTCTTTATCATCTAGCGCGTAATTTATTTTCATTTCAACGCTACCTTCTTTGACTTCACATTTACAGGTACTGCACACACCGCCTTTACAGGCAAATGGTAAGTCTGCTCCTGCACCTAAGGCTGCGTCGAGGATATTATCATATTCTTTGGTCATGGTAAAAGCGAATTCTTTTCCACCATCTACAATGACAACTTCTGTTCCTTCTACATTTTGCTGCGATAAGCGCTCAGCTCTTTTAATGTCTTCTTCTGAAAGCCCAGTTACAAAGAGCTCAAAATGCACCAATTCTTTTGGCAATCCTGCATTTATAAGGTACTGACTAACATAGTTGACCATCTTTTCTGGTCCACATAAAAACACTTCACTAGTATCTGGAATATCGATAAAGGTTTTTGTGAGGACTTGCATTTTTTCGTCATCAAATCTTCCGTTAAACAACTCGATATCTCTACGCTCTTTGGTTAAGAAATAATAGATTTCTAATCTTCCGAAATAAGTATTTCTTAATTGTTCTAGCTCTTCCTTAAAGATAATGGATTTTGCGGTTTTATTGACATAAAACAACTTACAAGTTGCATTCGGTTCGGCTTGTAAATGCGCTTTTAACATGGATAAAACAGGTGTAATACCACTTCCTGCTGCAAAAAAGAGATAGTTTTTTGCTTTGTTAGGATTGCATTCTACACCAAAAGTTCCGCTTGGCGACATCACTTCTAGTTCATCTCCTGCAGATAAGGTTTCATTAATATAGGTAGAAAATTTACCACCAGGAATCTCCTTTACTGCGACTTTCCATTCTTGTTCATAAGGGCTTGTACAAAGCGAGTACGAACGACGAACATCTTCTCCATTAATGTCTGCCTTTAAGGTTAAATGTTGCCCTTGACGAAACTTAAAAGTCTCATGTAATGCTTGAGGAACATCAAAAGTAATCACCGAAGTGTCTTTGGTTTCCTTGTATATTTCTTTAATCTTTAGTTTATAGAACTCTGCCATACGAATGTTTAAAACATGAAACTAACACTTGTTAGTCTGTTGGACAAAGTTAAGAAATAAATTGCAAATTATTTGTTAATTCCTTGAATTAGGATATTACTAAGGCTATTTGCTAAATCGTTTGCGTTGAGTGCTTCTTTTTTTGGAATCCATAGGTATAAGGACCTTAAAGTGGAAAGCATAGAAAACATAATGGTTTCAGGATTGAGGTTCTTTATTTCGGAAGCAGAGATACCTTCTTCAATAATATTTAAAAAAATAGTTTCGTAGTTATTTCTTAATTTTAAATAATAAGCTAATTGATCTTCAAGATGCATCCAATCGTTGTTTAAAGATGCCATTCCGGAAGTATTATTAGTTGTAATTTTTACATGAAGCGCAATAATTTGACTTAATTTATCTAAACTACTAGCATTAGAACTATTGATAACCTCCATACTTTGGGTAAATTCTTCGGCTAGAGAAATAATAATTTCTTTTAAAATTTCTTGTTTAGAACTTATGTGATTATACAAGCTTGCTGCTTTCATACCCATTGCTGTGGCTAAATCACGCATAGTAACAGCACTATATCCTTTTTCTTTAAAAAGCTTAGCAGCTGTTTTAATAATTTCGTCTTTTCTTGTTTCTGGCTTCATATAGGTAGGAAAGATAAAAAAATTATGTTGTAACTATTGTTACTTATCTTTTGAAATAATAGCTAGTAATTTGTAAAAAAATAAATTATGGGCTTATTAGACACTTTATTTGGAAATAAAAACGATAAAATCAAAGATTTTCAATCTAGAAATGCTGTTATAATTGATGTAAGAACAACAGGAGAATATAGTCAAGGTGCTATTCCTGGTTCAAAAAACATTCCGTTACAAATTATAAACAGTAAAATAAAAGAGATTAAAAAACTAAACAAACCAGTAATAACTTGTTGTGCTAGTGGTATGCGTTCTGGTAGTGCTGCAAGCATTTTAAAAGCACAAGGTATTGAAGCTATAAATGGTGGAGGATGGCTTAGTTTAAGCAAAAAACTATAGTTTAAAACTTAAATTGCTCTGGATTATTTACAGGTGTTTCGTTGTATTTTAAGGTCCAACCTAAAGAATTGGTCAAGATATAAAACTTAGACAGCTCACTTATTAATCTATTTTCTGCATTTTCTCTAAGACCTGAAGCTTCTAGTTTTTTCATTAGCGACATTTTAATGGTGCTTTTTATATCATTATAATCTTTTGCTTGAAAAGGATTAAAATAATCTGCTTGCACGTCATAATACTCTAGATCTGGATGTATTTTTATTTCTGCTTCTGGAATATATTTTAGGGTAAGTGTTTTATTTTGCTGATCTACTTGAAATTCCATTTTACTTAAATCATAAGCAATAGTAACATATGCATTTACAACTACCAGTGCTTTTTTATCGGAAGTAAAGTATTGTCCGAAAATTTCTTTTGAGTTATTATAATTAAACACCTCACTAAAATGACCTTCGGTTACTACAAGCTTTCCAACGTTTTTTATTTGTTCTTGAATTAATAAAGAACTTTCTTGAAGTACTATTTTGTCTTCTTTTTGGTTGTTGTAATATTTAAAGGTGATTAACACTGCAAGTGCTATAAGAATACCAAGAATAATTTTTCGCATATTTCAAAAATACACATAAAAAAAACATCAACTACAATTTCTTAAAATGAATAAGTTTGTGGTTGATGTTTAATAAATAATTGATTAATAGCTTTATAAATATAGCATATATAAATCAATTAACACTACTTTTTCGACTAAACGAAAAATAAAAAGACCATATGTAAATACCTATCTTGTTTGTAGTCAAAAGATTACAAAATCATGTTTCGTTTTAATTCTTTTTATTTTCTGATCTAGTGCATCTAAAAATTGAAGATGCGCTTTAGCATTTGGATTAAATGGTTTATGCATTAAGCCTTTTTGTATCGTGTCAATTTCCTGCATTGTTTTATTGGCTTCAGAAGAAATCCAAACCTGTTGAAACTTATTCCATATATAACTTACTGCTAACTTATTAGGATGCAACATATCTTCTTTATAGAAACGATAATCTCTAAGTTCATCTAACATAATTTCAAAACTAGGAAAATATGCCAAACCTAAGGATTGCTCTTTTTCTTGCAGTAATTGATGAATTGCTGTAATTAAATGCGATTTACTTTGTGTATTTTCTACAAAACCATCTTTTATATGTCTTACAGGAGAAACCGTAAAAATTACTGAAGCATTAGCATTTACTTGTTTAATTTTTGAAACTATATTTTTTAAGGAATTTAAAATTTCATCTACTGTAAGTAATTGTTTTGTAAATGCTTTTTGTGGTACTTTGTGGCAATTAGCAACAATAGTATTGGTTTCTATATGCTTATACACCCAAGCAGTACCTAAGGTAATGATAATGTGTGTTGCTTTTGTTAGTTGTTGATTGGTAGTTTGTATGGTAGCGTTTAAATCTTCTAACAAAATGGCTTTAGATGCATTACTTAATTTTGAATGTACATCAAAACAATGCCACTGTTCGTTATGAAAGAAGACATCTTTGTCTGTATATTTTTTTAAATCTAAAGCCTTTTCAACTACTGTTTCAATAGCTTTTGGGTGAAACAAAATACCAAAAGGATTCACTAAGGATTGAAACTTAAAATAAGTAAACTTTTCGCCTATATTTTCTGAAAAGCACGAACCTAAAAGCAAGAGTTTTGCATTATAATCTATAAGATTATTTTTCTCTTGCTTTAGTGGTATTTGTGTTTGTAGTTTCAATGTTATTTTTTAACCGCTTTCTTCTTTTCTTTATATTTTGCTTTTAACACAGATTGAGTCTCTGGCAAAACATAAGGATAGTTTCCTAAACCATTTTCTTTATTAAACAAAGCCAACTCACGTTTGGTTTGCACATCTAAAACTCCTGTTTCTACTATAGTATAGTCTAAAAAAAGAAGCTGCTTCTGTATCTTACTTATTTGTTTATTGCTAAGATTTTTAACGGTTTCCACCCAATGCTCTTTGCCATTTTCATCAACATAATGACAAAACATGGCTGTATTTTTACCTGTATTTTTTTCTTTTAATGCAGGTAATGTCTGCGCATGCATAGCAGACATAAACAACAT
Organism: Lacinutrix gracilariae; assembly: GCF_042684485.1. Classification (NCBI taxonomy): domain Bacteria; kingdom Pseudomonadati; phylum Bacteroidota; class Flavobacteriia; order Flavobacteriales; family Flavobacteriaceae; genus Lacinutrix; species Lacinutrix gracilariae. The sequence goes on from NZ_JBHULM010000011.1 coordinate 152,832, forward strand.
TATAAAAAAAACCAATACAGACCTTTTCATGCGCTCTATTTTATATAGTTTTCACTCTCTTTAAGGGCTAATTCTATACCTCCTGGATTTTTCCCTCCTGCAGTTGCAAAGAAAGGCTGTCCTCCTCCTCCTCCTTGAATATGCTTACCAAGCTCTCTAACTACAGTTCCTGCATTTAAGCCTTTTTCTGCTACTAATTCTTTAGAGATATAGCAAGAAAGCAATGCTTTTCCGTTTTGTTCTGTTGCAAATAATAAAAATATATTGGTTTGATTTTGACCTAAATTAAAACATGCATCTTTAATACCTGCAGCATCTAAGTCTATTTTTTTAGCTAAAAACTGAATACCATTAACTTCTGATATTTCGTTTTTAAGATCGCTAATAATATTTTTAGCTTTATCTTTTAAAAGGCTTTCAATTTGCTTTTTTAATTCGGTGTTTTCAGACTGTAAATTTTGTAATGCTTTTACAGGTTCTTTTGCATTGTTTAGTAAATCTTTCATTTCAAAATACGCTCTGTTATTTTCAAAATAAAAGTCTTTAACAGCATCATTAGTTATAGCTTCAATTCTACGTACACCTGCTGCAACTGCTCCTTCAGACACAATTTTAAAATGCCAAATATCTGCTGTATTTTTTACATGTGTTCCTCCACAAAGCTCAATAGATTGTCCGAAACGAATCGTACGAACAGCATCTCCATATTTTTCACCAAAAAGAGCCATTGCACCTTCTTCTAGTGCTTTATCCATAGACACATTTCTATTTTCTTGCAAAGGTAATTTACCATCTATTCTAGCGTTTACAAAGTTTTCTACGTCACGTAATTCTTCTACTGTTAATTTAGAAAAATGCGAAAAATCAAATCGTAAATATTTAGAATGCACAGCAGAACCTTTTTGCTCTACATGATCACCTAAAACTTCGCGTAAAGCTTGATGTAATAAATGTGTTGCTGTATGGTTACACTCGGTTCTGTAACGCTGTTTAGCATCTACTGTAGCATCAAACACTTGGTTTACATCACCAGGTAATTCTTTGGTAATATGAATAATAACATTGTTTTCTTTTTTAGTATCTACTATGTAAAAAACGTTTCCGTTACTAGATGCTATATATCCTTTATCACCAACTTGACCTCCTCCTTCTGCATAAAACGGAGTTAAATTAAATACCAATTGGTATAATTCACCATCTTTTTTAGAAACTACTTTTCGGTATTTAGTAATTTTTACTTTAGCTTCTAATTGGTCATAACCAATAAACTCTTGTTCCTCATCTTCTATTAAAACCGTCCAATCATCCGATTTTAGTTCAGATGCTTCACGACCTCTTCCTTGTTGTTCTTTTAAGCGTTTATTAAACTCTCCTTTGTTATAAGAAAAACCTTTTTCTCGTAATATTAAATCGGTTAAATCTTCAGGAAAACCGTAAGTATCTTTAAGTTCAAAAACCTTAGAACCTGACACTTGTTTATCTGTTGCATTAGCAACGATACGATCTAAAATAGCTAGACCTTGATCTAATGTTCTTAAAAACGAAGCCTCTTCTTCTTTAATTACATTTTCAATAAGTTGTTTTTGTGCTTTTATTTCTGGGAAAGCATCTCCCATTTTTTTACTTAATACATCTACCAACCTGTAAATAAATGGTTCTTTTTTGTCTAAAAACGTAAATCCGTAACGCACAGCACGACGTAAAATTCTACGAATTACATAACCTGCTCCTGTGTTACTTGGTAGTTGTCCATCCGCAATAGAAAAAGCTACTGCACGTACGTGATCTGAAATCACACGAATGGCAACATCTACTTTTTCTTCTTTACCATAATCTTTATCTGTAATAGTTTCAATCTCTCTAATTAGAGGTGTAAACACATCTGTATCATAATTAGATTGCACGTTTTGTAATACCATACAAAGACGCTCAAATCCCATTCCTGTATCTATATGTTTGTTTGGTAAATTTTCTAGAGTTCCGTTAGCTTTACGGTTGTATTGCATGAATACAAGATTCCAGATTTCTACCACTTGCGGATGGTCCATATTTACTAAAGACTTACCATCTACTTTGGCTTTTTCTTCTGCCGAACGTATATCTACATGAATTTCACTACAAGGTCCGCAAGGTCCTTGCTCACCCATTTCCCAAAAATTATCTTTTTTATTCCCTTTTAAAATACGGTCTTCAGAAATGTATTGTTTCCAAATATCATATGCTTCGGTATCCATTTCAAGATTATCATCGTCATCGCTACCTTCAAAAACAGTAACATATAAAATATCTTTATCAATTTTATACACATCTACTAAAAGCTCCCAAGCCCAAGCAATAGCTTCTTTTTTAAAATAATCACCAAAAGACCAATTTCCTAACATTTCAAAAAGGGTATGATGATACGTATCATAACCAACCTCTTCTAAATCATTATGTTTACCAGAAACTCGCAAGCATTTTTGACTATCTGTAAGTCTCGTATTTTTAGGTTCTGCATTTCCTAAAAAGTATTCTTTAAAAGGAGCCATTCCAGAATTTACAAACATTAATGTTGGGTCATCTTTTAAAACCATTGGTGCAGATGGTACGATGCTATGTTTTTTTTCTTCGAAAAAACTTAAAAATTTTGAGCGAATATCTTGAGATTTCATTTCTATTTTAAATAATCTTTAATATTATTAAATGGTCTTAATTGCAAAACAATTTTTATCTTTGGTCGTTAGCTATTAAGTATTAAATAGGGCTTCTATTTATTTTTCATACAAAAATAGTATAAATTATAGAATGAGTAAGGTAAAATATTATTATGATTCTGAAACGCTTTCTTATAGAAAGATAGAGCGTAAAAAAAGACGTACTTTAAAATACATTACACTGTTTTTAAGTGCAGCAGCTTTGTTTGGTTTCTTTTTTGTTTTTATAGCAAGTCAATACTTTGAATCTCCTAAAGAAAAAGCTTTAAATAGAGAGTTACAGAATTTAAAATTAAATTTTGAACTGCTAAATAAAAAGTTTGATGAAGCGGAAGCGGTTTTAGCAAATGTTGAAGATAGAGACAATAACATATACAGACTATATTTTGAAGCAAACCCAATTCCTGAAGAACAACGTAAAGCTGGTTTTGGAGGTGTTAATAGATATAAAAAGTTTGAAGGTTATGACAATTCAAAACTTATTATAGAAAGTAACAAGCGCATAGACAAATTACAAAAACGTATTGTTGTACAATCTAAATCTTTAGATGAAATAGCGATTCTTGCAAAAGAAAAAGAAAAACTTTTAGCATCTATTCCTGCGATACAACCTATACGAAATGAAGACTTAACACGTATGGCATCTGGTTTTGGTATGCGTACAGACCCATTTACCAAAGCTAGAAAAATGCATTGGGGAATGGATTTTACAGCACCAAGAGGCACACCAATTTATGCTTCGGGAGATGGTATTGTTATACGTGCAGACAATGGAGCTGCTGGTTACGGAAACCATATTAGAATAGATCATGGTTATGGTTACGTTTCATTATATGCACATATGTACAAGTATAATGTTAGAAAAAACCAAAAAGTAAAACGTGGAGATTTAATTGGGTTTGTAGGTAGTACAGGCCGAAGTGAAGCACCACATTTACACTATGAAGTTTTTAAAGACGACCAACGTATTAACCCTTTAAACTTTTATTATGGAAGTTTAACTGCTGAAGAATTTAATGAATTATTAAAACACGCTTCATTAGAAAACCAATCTCTAGATTAATGTTTATAGATTTACCTGAAAAACGATATTATAGTATTGGAGAAGTAGCCAAAGCTTTTAACGTAAACACTTCACTTATTCGCTTTTGGGAAAAAGAATTTGATGTCTTAAAACCAAAAAAAAATGCAAAAGGAAACAGAAAGTTTACACCAGAAGACATTACCAACCTAAAGCTAATTTACCATTTAGTAAAAGAAAGAGGCTTTACACTTGATGGAGCAAAAACGCATTTAAAAGAAGAAAAAAAACAAACACTCTCTAATTTCGATATTATTAGTAAATTAGAAGGAATAAAAAATCAATTAATTAAACTAAAAGAACAACTTTAAACTAACTTAATTATGAAAAAGTGGCTTATACCATTAGTAGTCTTAGGTGTTATTGTATTTGCAATATTTTCTTGGGGAAAGAATTTTAACAACACAGCAATTAACCTACAAGAGTCTGCAACAAAAACTTGGGGAAATGTTGAAAGCTCTTACCAACGTAGAAATGACCTTATTGGCAATTTAATTAAAACCGTTCAAGGTGCAGCTGATTTTGAAAGAACTACATTAAGAGAAGTTATTGAAGCGCGAGCAAAAGCAACTTCAACAACAATAGATGCTAGTAATTTAACAGCAGAAAACATGGCACAATTTCAACAAGCACAAAGTGGCTTAAGTGGCGCTTTGTCTAAGTTATTAGTTTCTGTAGAGCGTTATCCAGAACTTAAAGCAAACCAAAACTTTTTAGAACTACAAAGTCAATTAGAAGGAACAGAAAATAGAATTAATGTTGCTAGAGATAGATTTAATGAAGCTGTTGAACCATATAACAAGCACATTAAAACTTTTCCTAATAATTTATTAGCAGGATTTTTAAATTTTGAACCTATGGATTACTACAAAGCAGATGCTGGTAGTGAAAATGCTCCAGATGTAGATTTTGATTTTAACTAATATACATGTCTGATAGAGTTGAAGAATTTTTAAGCGCCATTGAAGAACAAGAAGTTGTTGAAGCTATACGTTTAGCCGAAAAAAACACTTCTGGCGAAATACGTGTGCACATAGAAAACACTTTTAAAGGCGACATAGAAAGTCGTGCTTTAGAAGTGTTTTCTGTTTTAAAAATGCATAATACCAAATTACAAAACGGTGTTTTAATTTATGTGGCAGTACAAAACAAAGCATTTGCTATTTATGGAGACAAAGGTATACATGAATTAGTTGCTGCTAATTTTTGGAATGACACCAAAACCATTATAGAAAACCAATTTAAATCTGGAAACTTTAAACAAGGCTTGGTTGAAGGTATTTTACATGCAGGAGAACAACTAAAAAAGTATTTTCCGTTTAGTGATTTAGACCAAAACGAGCTAACCAACGAAATATCAAAAAGCTAATGCAAAAGCTTCAACATCTACTTTTACTTATATGCTGTTTTGGATTTTTTCAAACCGTTACTGCTCAATTTGATATTCCAGAAATACCAGAAGAGCAAACTAGTGTATACGATTATATTAGCATGCTTTCTTCTAATGAAAAAAACTCATTAGAAAACAAACTTATAAAATATTCTGACACCACCTCTACCCAAATTGTAGTATCTATTATACCTACTACAAAAGGAGAAAATATAATGTACTTAGCGACACAATGGGCTCATAAATGGGGAGTTGGAGGTAGTAAAGAAAAAGACAATGGTGTTTTTATATTACTAGCTAGAGACGATAGAAAAATTGCTATAGCAACAGGCTATGGTGTAGAGCATTTACTTACAGACGCTATGTCTAGACGTATTATTGAAAGAGATATCATACCTTATTTTAAACAAAACGATTATTACGGAGGATTGAACAGAGGTGCAGATGCTATTTTTGAAGTATTAAATGGCGAATATCAAGGCACAAGACAATCAAATTCTAGTGAATTTCCTGTAGGCTTTGTAGTACTCCTTTTTATCATATTTATCATCATTTTAATTTCTATTTCTAAAAGTAGAGGTGGCGGAAATGGCACTGATCATTTTGGAGGAAAAAGAAATACCACACGAGATATACTAGAAGCTATAATACTAAGCAACTCAGGACGCGGAGGCTACAGAAGTGGTTCTGGAGGTTTTGGTGGAGGCTTTGGAGGCGGAAGCTCTGGAGGAGGTTTTGGAGGTGGCTTTGGTGGAGGTGGCTTTGGAGGTGGAGGTGCTTCTGGAGGTTGGTAGACAGTACTCAGTGTTCAGTACTCAGTGTTCAGTGTTCAGTGTTCAGTGAACTATTATAGTTAGCAAGCAGAAAGTTTGTAGTACTTCTTAAAACATTTATTCCTTAGATTTTAACCAATAATACGTTCCTGTATTTTCATTATACATATATCTATGACCTTTAATTGGCTTACCTGCAGAAACTACTTTATAGGTAATTTTACTATTTTCACGATATAGCTTATTACAGTCTAATGTATTATTTACACATTTATTTTTAGCTTTAGAATTGCCTAAATAATTAATCCAAACCATTTCTTTGGGTATATCAAGACTATCAAAATACTCTGTTATTAGTTGTGCTTTTTTATTAGATAATTCTTTATTTACAGTAGCACTTTCAGAAGAATCATGATGCACTTCTATTAGCACCACGTACTCTTTTTTAATAAGCTTTACAATTTTTCTATCTATTGTCTTTTTATCTCTTTTAGAAATTGTTTCGGTATTTGGAGTAATATGAATGGACAATTCATTGTTTTTAGATAATAAATCACACGGAATTGTTTTCCAATCTAAAACATTATCCTGAATGCATCTTACATAACATTTTCCTGGCTGAGGGTTTTTAGGTAAATCATTGTTTTGAGAAAAACAGTTAGCAGAGTAGTTAAACAGAAAAAACGCAATAATTTTATACATAAAGAATAATTTAAAAACCTAAGTTACTAAAAAAGAGAAGTCTTTAAAATTTCTTTATAAATACTTAAAATAAAAAAAGGCATAATATAAAAGCTTGCCTTTTACATTATGCCTATATATATTATAGTACTTTTAATTATTTTTTACGCATGTATACACTAATTGGAACACCATGAAAATTAAATTTTTCACGTAATTTATTTTCTAAGAAACGCTTATAAGGTTCTTTTACATATTGTGGTAAATTACAGAAAAATGCAAATTGCGGTTGTGGTGTTGGCAACTGCATGATGTATTTAATTTTTACAAATTTTGCTTTAAGTGCTGGTGGCGGATAATTTTCTATAATAGGTAACATTATCTCATTAAGCTCACTAGTTTTAATACGCTTGCTTCTGTTTTTATATACCTCAACAGCAGTTTCTATTGCTTTGTAAATACGTTGCTTATTCAGTACAGAAATAAATACAATTGGCACATCTGTAAAAGGTTCCATTTGTTTTCTTATAGCACGTTCAAACTCCTTAATAGTATTACTTCCTTTATCTTCAATTAAATCCCATTTATTAACAAGAATAACAATACCTTTTCTGTTACGTTCTGCTAACCAAAATATATTTTGTACTTGGCCATCAAAACCACGAGTAGCATCTAAAACCACAAGACATACATCACAATGCTCAATAGCTCTTACGCTTCGCATTACGGAGTAAAATTCTAAATCTTCTTTTACTTTTGATTTTTTTCTAATTCCTGCAGTATCTACAAGATTAAATTCAAATCCAAAACGGTTATATTTTGTATCAATTGAGTCTCTAGTGGTTCCAGCAATATCTGTAACGATGTATCTATCTTCACCAATTAAAGCGTTAATAAATGAAGATTTCCCTGCATTTGGACGACCAACAACAGCAAAACGTGGTAAATCTTCTTCTACCTCTTCCTCTTCTTCATTTTCTGGTAAAGCTTCAACAAGTGCATCTAACAAATCTCCTGTTCCACTACCATTAATACTTGCAACGGTATAATATTCGCCTAAACCTAAAGAATAAAATTCTACAGCATCTTCGGCACGTTTACCATTATCTACTTTATTTACTACTAAAAAAACGGGTTTTGTTACTTTGCGAAGTAATTTTGCAACATCTTCATCCATTCCTGTAACACCAGATTCAACATCTACCATAAAGATAATAGCATCTGCTTCATCAATAGCTAATTCTACTTGCTTATCAATTTCTGCTTCAAAAATATCATCGCTTCCTTTAACATATCCTCCTGTGTCTATTAATGAAAATTCTTTTCCATTCCAGTCACTTTTACCGTAATGTCTGTCTCTAGTTACACCACTTACTGCATCTACAATGGCTTCTCTACGTTGAATTAATCGGTTAAAAAATGTTGATTTTCCAACATTTGGTCTTCCTACAATAGCTACTATATTACTCATATTTTTTGTTTTAATCTGCCTTACATATCCTGTAAGCGTCTGCAAAGGTAGTGTTTAGTTATAGAACTCGTTGTTGTTTTTTTAAAATTAGCTAATAAATTGTTTTTTTGAGTACTTTTTCCTTCTTAATTTCTATTTAAAAGAGCAGTAAAACCCTTCAAACACCTAATAACTAGTGGTTTTATATTTTCTGAAAAAGTTTAAATAAAAAACTGTACATTGAAACATTAAATGATATAAAATGGCATTAACCAATGAAATAGTATTAAGACCTCGTTTTAAACTAGATGTAAAATTAGACAAAGAAACGTTGTTGAAACTTTTTGAAGACACTAAAAACACACAAAGTGATTTTATAGTTTCTAGGGTTGATGATCATGTTTTTATTAAAATACCAAAAGCAAAACAACACTTTTGGTCGCCACAACTACATTTAGAAATCAACAAAAAAGAAAAAGACAACAACAGCTATATCTATGGCTTGTTTGGACCAAACCCTACCGTTTGGACCATGTTTATGTTTCTGCATTTTATAGTGATTTGCTTATTTTTTGGTTTTTGTGTTTGGGCCTACACCAATTGGTCTTTAAACACAAACTATGCGATACAATTATTTGTAACCTTGTTTATGATAGTAGTTTGGTTTGCTCTTTATTTTGGCGGAAGAATAGGAAAAAAAACAGGAACAGCACAAATGCATGAGCTACATAATTTCATGCGTAAAACCTTAAAAAGCAAAGGTATTGATGCTATATAAACCTAGAGTTACAACAGCTACAATTACAATCTCGAAATAAAAAAAGCCTTAGCAAAAACTAAGGCTTTTTTATTTTATTATAAATGATTTTTATTCATTTTCATAAAAACTAACCGTTCCGCTATCTTCATTAGAAACCACTAATACATCTTTTCCTGTAGGACTAGTTTCTGCTGGAATGATTAAAACACCTTCTGGAGCTTCATCACCTGCATGGGATAAAATAGATAAAAATGTTGGTGATGTTGGATTGGTAATATCATAAACCATTACTTGGTCTGTACGCTCTAAACCTACAAAAAGCACGTAACGCTCATTACCAATATTTAACACCTCAACAGCTTCTGGTTCTGCACCTTTATCATCACTTCTTCCGTCTTCATCATTAAACTTACTTGGTGTTAAGGCAAGTGTTTCTGTAGCAATACTGTTTCCGCTGTCATACACTAAGTTTCCGTTTGTTGACCACACACTAAAAGAACGTGCTCCATACGCATAAATAGCATCTACATCTCCATCATTATCTAAATCGCCTAAAGTGTTTGTTGTTTTTAAACGCCCTAAATTAATTTCGTTTTGGTAATCTTCACTTAAAGGAAAAGCAGTTTCATCTAAAGTTAAATCATCTACTCTTTCTTCTTCAGAAAAACCATCATAATCTCTAGCGTCACCTTCGTTAGCAGAAATAATATAATCTGTTCCGTTTATATTTACATTTACAATGGCATCTGGTTGGTACATACCATAAACTGGCCAATTTTTTAATGTTGCAACATCATCTTTATCACTTGCATCTAGCTCATTTCCGGCTATACTATGGTCTTTAAATCCTAAAGGATAAATAGCTTCAATGGTTTTAGATATTAAATTTACCTTAGCCATTCCGTTATTTTCTTGTAAAGAGACCCAAGCGGTTTGTGAGTCTTCAGAAACGGCAACATACTCTGGTTCTACATCTTGAGCTAAAGTAGCTCCAGGACCAAAAACGCGAAAACCTTGTGCTTCTAAACTTGCTTGTTGCGCATTAAAGCTTATAAAATCTAAGGTAGTAGTTGTGTTATCTGCTAAACTTATAATACTAATAGTTCCCATTGGGTCTACTGTATAATCATCATTTGGCTCGCCTTCATTAGCAGAAATAATTAAATTACCATCTTTAGTAAAAGTCACCATATCTGGTAAAGCACCAACATTATATTGGTTTAGTAAAGTATCATCTGTTGTGTTATACACTAATACTTTTCCTGGATCTTGTTTTACATTAGCTTCTACTGCAATGGCTAATTTTCCGTCTTTTACAGCTACACTATTTGGCGTACCAAAAGCGCTAAGATTTATAGCAGTTTCTTGTAAAGGATTGTTTATATCTGAAATATTAAAAACAGATATTTGATTAGATTCTACATTAACAACATATAACTTATTGGTTATTGCGTCAAAAGCTGAAATTTCTGAAGCACCTTCACCACCTACATTAATTGTAGATTTATATTGAAAGTTTACCTCTGTGTTAATGATTGTTTCTTGTGCTTGGTCATCATCTTGATTACAACTAAAAAATAAGGCAATACAAGATGCTAAAAAAAGTTTGTTTAAATTTTTCATATTTGGTTGAATTATTAATTCTCAAATATGGTATTCGCATTTAAACTTAATGTTAGCTAAACAAAAAGATACTATTAGTAAAAGCTATTGATTGTAACCAAAACGTTTCAGCTGACGTTGATTGCTTCTCCAGTTTTTATTCACTTTTACATACAGTTCTAAGTGAATTTGTTTACCAAAGAATTTTTCTAAATCTTTTCTAGCCTCTACTCCTACTCGTTTTAAAGCAGATCCTTTATGACCAATAATGATTCCTTTTTGCGTTTCTCTTTCTACCATGATTACAGAACGCACACGAATAATTTCTTCTTCTTCAAAAAACTCTTCGGTATCTACCTCAACAGCATACGGAATTTCTTTTTTGTAGTGTAATAAGATTTTTTCTCTTATGGTTTCATTTATAAAAAAGCGCTCTGGTTTATCTGTAAGTTGATCTTTTGGATAAAATGGAGGTGACTCAGGAAGTAAGTCTATAATACGATTAAATACTTCTTTTACATTAAAACCTTCTAAAGCAGAAACAGGAAATATTTCGGCATTAGGCACTTTTGCTTGCCAAGTTTGTACTTGCTCTTCAAGTTGTGTTTGGTCTGATTTATCAATTTTATTTAAAAGTAGTAAAACAGGTATTTTTGAATTGGTAATTTTATTAAAGAAGGCTTCGTCTTTTAATTCTTTTTCACCAATTTCTACCATATAAATTAGCACATCTGCATCTTCAAAGGCAGATTTTACAAAATCCATCATAGATGCTTGTAGCTCATATGCTGGTTTTATAATTCCAGGAGTATCAGAAAGTACTACTTGAAAATCTTCACCATTAACAATACCTAAAATTCTATGACGCGTTGTTTGCGCTTTAGACGTAATGATAGAAAGTTTTTCGCCTACAAAGGCGTTCATTAATGTAGACTTACCTACGTTTGGGTTACCAATAATATTTACAAAGCCAGCTTTATGCATTTAAAAAGTATTTTATGCAAAGGTACTGTAAAAGTTATTTATACGAATAGCTACAATAATATTTTTAAAATTTGATTATTGGTTTGGATAAAACTTATAGCCTACAAAAATATCACTCCACGCAAACCAAGCTGCAACATAGGCAAAATTTGGTTTATTTAAAGATGCTCCACCAGTGCTATTTCCTAAAATATCATATTTAACATTATTAGATTTTAATATTTTTGGAAACTCTGCATCATCTAATAATTGAAAACTATCAAAATCACTTACTTTAAAAGCGTTAACAACCCGTTTTGTTGCATTACCATAAACTATATATTTTTGACCTTGAATAATTACATCTTTTCTTTTAGAAGATTCAAAATCTTGATATCTAAAAAAATGGACGGTTTGCAAATTATTTTCTACAATACCATATGTTAACTCACCTGCAAATGGCAACTCTACATTATCATCATTATCATCATTTGGTTCTTGAGGAAACCTATATAATTTAGAAGTTGAATTTCGACTTAAGACTCTAGCTGTAGGATAATAAGTTCTAACGGTCTTCCAGGTAGTTTGAAGAACTGGAATTTTTTCTAAAATTTCATTTTGTCGTGCACCATTAACTCCTTTTCCTAACATTTGCGACCAAATACTTTCTGTACTTTCATCCCAAGGCATTAGGTTATCTTTGTATAAATAACCAGAGGCTCTAAAAATTTGATCTCTTTTAAAAGCAATTCCGCTTTTTGTTATAGGACAATAAGAAAAAGCATAATCTACATTGCTATAACTAGTATTAATAATTTCTGTTGGACGCACAAAAACATAAGGAAACACTCTAATAGCAGAACCAAAAGAAACCACTCCTACAATAACACCATCACTTAAATCTGTATTTGAAACAGAAAGAAACTCTGGATCTAATGACAATGGGAACAAATTTAACCTACCAGAAACATCATTTAGGTCTACAGACCACTCACTACTTTCTATATTTTTATTAGAATCATCTGAAGAACAATTAAAAAGTAATATAACGAAGAATAATAGTATTGTATTTTTCATAACCTATGCCTTTACAATACGTAAGTCGCTACTATTCAGTATACTTACAAACTTTAACATATTGAAAAACAAAAAACAGTCTTGAAAACTCAAGAAATACTGCTACTCTTTTTTTTAAGCATCTATACTATTAAACTGCTGCTAACTTATAATCGCTTCTACTTTAGAAACATTATTCTCTAATGCTTCTTTGGTACTATTATAACCAAGACTAAAAATAGCATCCATACTTTTCATATTAAAAGTACCATATCTTCCTAATCCTTTAGGAGAGACAACAAAATCACAATCTGAAAATTTTGCTAAAGAACCAGAAGCAGCCATAATTTTATACGCTCTATCTAACACCGAAAAAGAGTGTTTTAAATCTTTTATTTTTACAGATGTTAAAGGGTTTACATATACACCTATAATACTTTCACAATGTGGTATTAATGGTTCTGTTGGAAAATTATTAAGTACACCTCCATCAATATAATACGAATTTTTAATTTTTACAGGAGTAAAAACACCTGGAAAAGAAGCAGATGCCAATACAGGTTTTATTAATTCTCCGGAACTAAATATTTTTAATTTTCCTGTTTCCACATTGGTAGCAGCAACAAAAAGCGCCTTTTTTAAACTACTAAAATCATCGCCTTTAAAACAAACATGAAACTCATTTGTTAGTTTTTCGGTATCAATAATTCCTGGCTTGTTTAAGGCAAATTTACTTGTTCTAAAAATGGGTATGGTTTTAAAAAAATGAAGTATCTCTTGCCATGTCATTCCTGCAGCATATAGAGAACCTACTATAGCTCCTGCACTAGTACCTGCAATATGTGTAGGATATATTCCTGCTTCTTCTAATGCTTTAATTGCACCTATATGCGCAACACCTCTTACTCCTCCTCCTGATAAAACTAATCCTATATTCATTTTATTGCGATTTTATTTAATATTTTACAAATATGTATTGCAATCTATTTTGAAATTATTTGAAATCGAATTAAGCCTCCATCAATTTCTGCTTTATTAAGCTTTCCGTTTTTATAGTAATATATATTTTCTTTTCCTTTTGCGTTTATTTTCTTGTAGGTATGATTACCTAAAGGCACAATGGTATTTAAACTTCCATCTTCTTCAGAAAAACAATGCTTTATATTTTTGGGTTCTGTAAAGTACATTAAAATAGTACTATAATTAATAGACTGCTTTAATGATTTTTCTGAATCATTTTGTTTAATTACATAATGATTTCCTAACCACTGTGTGGTTGTTTCTGCATGTGGTTTATTATTAACTGTGATATAAACATCTGCTTTTTTTAAACTATTATCATTAAAAGTTACATGATATTGGTAATTAACATTAACCTCTTTAATTATTCTAGTGGTAATATTAGTAGTGCTTTGGTAAAGCACTTTAGCGTCTTGATGCGTTTTTGCAGCTTGTAATTGACCTATAACTTTATCTTTTAAAACAATATCAAAATATAAAAGTGTATCTGGAGTATTAATTGGTGTTTCTTGACCAAAGAAGAACTGGAAAAGTATGAAATACCAAATCATGGAAAAGTCTTTTATATTAGACCACAAATTACCAAAATTAATTTACTAGAAAAAACTACTATAGGTTTATATTTAATAGTTTTTTAAAAACAAAAAAGTAGGTTATAATTTAAAATTACAACCTACTTTTTAAGTATTTATTTTTCTGTTTTTTATGAAACAGAAAAATATTTAGTTTCCTTTATTATAGTCTTCTAAAAACTTAGCTAAACCACTATCTGTTAAAGGGTGTTTTAATAATCCTGTAATAGAAGATAAAGGTCCTGTCATTACATCTGCACCTAATTTAGCACAGTTAATAACGTGCATGGTGTGACGAATAGATGCTGCTAAAATTTCTGTTCTAAAGCCATAGTTATCATAAATCATTCTAATTTCATCGATAAGGTTTAAACCATCTGTAGAAATATCATCTAGTCTTCCTAAAAACGGAGAAACATAAGTTGCTCCAGCTTTAGCAGCTAACAATGCTTGTCCTGCTGAAAAAACTAAAGTTACATTGGTTTTTATTCCTTTATCTGAAAAATATTTACAAGCTTTTACACCATCTGCAATCATAGGAAGTTTTACAACAATTTGCGGATGCAATGCTGCTAAAGCTTCTCCTTCTTTTACCATACCTTCAAAGTCTGTAGCAATAACTTCTGCAGAAACATCTCCTTCTACAAGTTCACAAATCTTTTTGTAGTGGTTTAAAATATTTTCTGCTCCAGTAATTCCTTCTTTAGCCATTAAAGACGGATTTGTTGTAACACCATCTAAAACTCCTAAATCTTGAGCTTCTTTAATTTGTTCTAGGTTTGCAGTGTCTATAAAAAATTTCATATCTATTGTTTTATACTGTTTTTAAATATTCTAATACTTGCTTGCTTACTTTTTCGCCAGTAAAACCAAATTTATCATCTAGCACTTTTGCTGGTGCCGAATAACCAAAGTGATCTACACCAAAAACTTTACCGTTATCACCAACTAAACCTTCTAGGTTTACTGGTAATCCTGCTGTTAAACCAAATAATGGTTTGTTTTTAGGTATGATACTGTTTTGGTATTCTTTAGATTGTAATCTAAAAACACCTTCAGAAATTACAGAAGCAATATTTACTTTTAAGTTATTTTCTTTTTCTAAAATCTCAGCTGCTGCTACTAAAGTTGCAACTTCAGATCCGTTTGCAATTAAAACCACATCTGGATTTTCTACTTCTTTTACCAAGTAACCTCCTTTTTCTGCAGCTAATGCTTCATTATATCTAGAGTCTCCTTGTGCTTCTACATCTTTAATACCTTGTCTAGAAAGAATTAAACCTGTTGGTCTGCTTTTGTTTTCTAAAGCCATTTTCCAAGCTACGCTAGTTTCTGCAGAATCTGCAGGACGTAATGCTAAGAAACTTGGGTCACCACTGTGATTTTTTAATTTTTCTAATAAACGTATTTGTGCTTCTTGCTCTATTGGTTGGTGTGTTGGTCCATCTTCACCTACTCTAAAGGCATCATGTGTCCAAACATATTTTACACCTAATTCTTGAAGAGCACTTAAACGAATTGCAGGTTTCATATAATCTGAAAACACAAAGAATGTAGCCACTACAGGTATAACTCCTCCGTGTAAAGCCAATCCGTTAGCAATACAAGCCATTGTTAATTCTGCAACTCCTGCTTGTAAGAAAGAACCTGTAAAATCTCCTTTTTGTATGGCGTGTGTTTTCTTTAAGAAACCATCTGTTTTATCTGAATTAGATAAATCTGCTGAAGAAACAATCATGTTTTCTACATTTTCAGCTAAATAACCTAATACACCAGAAGAAGCAGCTCTTGTTGCTAATCCTGCTTTATGCTCTATAGTAGAAAAGTCTAATTCTGGTAATTCACCAGATAAGAAGAAGTCTAGTTTTGCTGCTAGTGCTTCGTTTTCATTTCTCCAAGAATCAATTTCTGCTTTCTTTTTAGCAGCTTGTGCTGTTTTTTCTTTTATAAGATTTTTATAAAATGTTTGCACATCTTCATAAATATCAAAAGGACTTTCAGGATTTGCTCCTAAGTTTAATAATGTTTTTTCGTAATCTGCTCCTGTATTACTAATTGGTTGTCCGTGAGACTCACAATGTCCTTCAAACTTATCTCCATCTGCAGTAACACAACCTTTACCCATTATTGTTTTACCAATAATAAGGGTTGGTTTTTCGGTTTCGTTATTAGCATCTGTTAATGCTTTTCTAATAGCTTCATGATCATGACCATCAATAGTTACTACTTTCCATCCCCAAGATTCATACTTCATAGCAGTATCTTCAGTAGTTACCTCATCTGTAGAAGTTGATAATTGAATATCATTAGAGTCAAAAAACATGATAAAGTTATTTAAACCTAAATGACCAGCAATTCTACCTGCTCCTTGCGAAATTTCTTCTTGCACACCACCATCAGAAATAAAACCATATACTTTATGATTCATCCAATCACCAAAACGTGCTTTTAAAAATTTAGCAGCAATTGCAGCACCAACACCCATTGTGTGTCCTTGCCCTAAAGGTCCTGAAGTATTTTCAACACCTCTAGCAACATCAACTTCTGGATGACCTGGAGTAATAGAACCCCATTGTCTGAAGTTTGCAACATCGTCTTTTTTATAATTACCTAAAAGATAATATTGCGCATACATTAGTGTAGATAGGTGACCAGCATCCATAAAAAAACGATCTCTAAAAGGCCATGTCATGTCTGAAGGATCGTAATTGAAGAATTCGGAATAAAGAATATGCATAAAATCTGCACCTCCCATTGGACCACCAGGATGGCCAGAGCTGGCTTTTTCAACCATGGCTACTGCCAATGCTCTAATGTTATCTGCTGCTTGTTGGTCAATTTGCTTGTTCATTTTTTATATTTTAATACGTTTAATAAACTTTTTTTATTTTTATCATAATTAACGATGCAAAGATGCTGATTATTTTACAAAACCTGTAGATAAATTTGCTTTAAAATTGTTTTATTATTCACAATTAATGGGTGTTTATTAACTTTTTAAAAGTTTAATGCTTTTATTTTATCATACCATTAATTAAGAGTTATCTATATAAAAAAGAGCTGTAAAAAGTATTACAGCTCTTGATTAATTTTATTAAAATTTGTTTATTTTTTTAATAACTTAATGGTTTGTTTTTGATCTCCTTGAATAATATTTAAGAAGTACATACCTGTTTTTAAGTCACTACCAAAAGAAAATTCTTCGTTTGGATTATGTTCTTCTGACAACAAAAGTTTTCCGCTTATATCTAATAGTTGTAATTTGTAGTTTTTATTAGGCACAGCATTATCCATTTTTATACGAAACGTATTTTGGCTTGGATTTGGACTAACTTGTACTTGCAAACTATTGCTTACACTATTTAATTTTACTTGTGATTTTTCAGGTGCTGGGTTACAAAACTCACCATTTACACCTACTACGCTACCTTCCATATCTGTATAGCCAACAACAACTATTCCTCCTTCAAATGTAACACCTAAAATATCTTGTGAGCAAGAGGTATGAATTTCTGCAGTATCAGAACCGTTAGAAAGCTCTAAGTTTTTTTCTAGTTTATCACCATTATCATAAATTGTATAGGTACCATCTCCATTATCTATTACTGTTCCAGAGTTTGATACTAAGGTAGCGCCAGGTCCTCCACTATAAGAAACAATTAGCTGTTCTAATCCTCCTTTGCATTCGCATTCTCCAGGAACTTCAACAGAAGAACAACCTTCAACTAAATCGGAACTATGACCTTCTGTATCTGTATAATGAACTACTTGTATTCCTCCAGAAAAAGTAACACCTAAAATATCCTGAGAACATGAGGTATGGATTTCTGCTGTTTCTACTCCATTAGAGACCTCTAAGTTTTTTTCTAATTTATCTCCATTATTGGTAATAGTATACGTTCCGTCTCCATTATCTGTAACAGTTCCAGAATTAGATATTAAAATAGCTCCAGGCCCTCCACTATAAGCAATGGTTATTTCTGTTAAACCACCTTTACATTCACATTCTTCTACATAAGGACATAAGGCTCCTCCATTTCTACTGACTCCTGAAATTATTTCGAAGTCTCCAATTTGTAATCCAGGACCAACAGGCTGTGAACAACTAACATGTAAATCACTTACTTCTAAACCATTAACAAAGAAATAAATAGTATTTGTCATTCTATTTTCATCTCCATTACCTATAAATGTAAATTGGTCAGTAGCAGAATGCATACCTTGATACAATACCTCATCATCTTTATTTAACACCATAATAGTAGCATTTGACATACCATTGTATTGCATGGTTAATTCTACTAATCCACCATCACATTCATTGCAAGCTCCTTCTGGAGGAGTAACAGGGTCACATGGTAAAGTCACTAAATCTTGTGTCCAGGTAACATGATCATCTCCTTTAATTTTTTTAGCAACAAAAATACCATTCATATAAGTAGTATTCCCTCTTTCTCCTTTTACTTCAATTTCTTTATCTCTAACATATATACGAGCTGTTAAGTTTGTACCTTTTTTAATTTTAACCTTATCATCTGCATAAATTGTAACATTTCTGTGCATTGGGTTGAAAATATTATTTTCACCTAATTCCATTCCTTTTTGCAAATACACATTACCACATTTGTTGATAAAAATAATTGTTGCATTTTCTTTTGTTTTAATTTCTTTAATAAAAACATCGGAACTTGTAAAAGATAAAGTAGCTCCTTCTTTCACTTCAATTTTACCATAAACATCTCCTGGTAATACAACATCTTCTCCTTCTTCAACCACAATATCTACACTATCTCCATTAGTTGTATTGTTAGTTATAAATGATGGTAATGTTATTACTGCTTGTGCATAGATTGAAGCTCCTACAGAGCTATCACTATCTATCTCTATTTCTGGAGATTTAACAAAACTATATACAATACTTTCGTCTTTTATTTTAGCTGTCCCGTTAGATTGGGTTACACCTAAAGCTCCAGAAATCACAAGATTATTGTCTTTAAGTTCTATTTGCTCTTTTGCAATCATTACAAATGAAGCAATGTCATCTGATGACCTGAATACGTTTTTGGTATTAGTTACACACTCAATACTTGCTGAATTTAGCGTACTTTGCTTTGTAGTAGAATTGTTTTTTTTAGACTTATCTCCTATTGGAGTTGTTTTATTAACTACATCTAAATTAAGGTCAGCCTCTTTAATAATGGTTAAACTATTAGAAAAGACATTAGCGGTTAGAAAAAACAAAAGGATGGAAGTTATTTTCATCCTGTTTAATCTTTTGTTTTGTATAGACTTATAATTGCCCATACTTGAAAAAATTTTCGAGTTGATTGTTTTCATGTTAAAAAATTTAAATTAATAGCACATCTAACTTAAATGTAGAACTATTTAATTTCTCCTTTTAAAAAACTCGACGTACAGCATAATAAACGGTTAAAAACACTAATACTGAACATCTAAATAACTGAAATACAATTAGTTGTATTTATTTTCTTATAAATTTCAATATATAAACATATTAATAAAATTAAATTAAAAAAAGTAGGCTTGTTTATAACCTCATATTGTTTTTTTGCAATTTTTTTAATAATATCGAATCTATTATTAATCTCTATCTAACAAGCGTATTTGCTTTTCGTTTTTTAAAATATCTTTAAAAATTTGAAACAATTGTGTTTTAAGGTTTTTATACTCAATAAAGAACTCACTGATTACTTTTACAAGTTCTTGATGTTCTTTTTTATAACCTGCTTCTTCTTTTGGTTGCTTAATATTATCAACTAAAACTTCTAGATCATTAGTATGTGTTTTCACAATATTTAGAAGTTCTTCATTTCTTTTTTGCGATCTATTTAAGGCATCTACAATTTCTGTATTGTCTTCAAACTCTCTTTTATTAATAAGTTGCAAGGTGTAGGTAGTTACCAAATCATCTAAAAACAGTTGTTCATCTTTTATGAAACTTAATTCTGAATACCATTTTTTTGAGGCTTGATGCATTTCTGTTGCATTCATTAATTCCAGATATTTTTCTTGTGTTTTTGTAGTTATCATAATATATGTTTTAAAGTAAAGGCAGAATACAATTTGCACAATAATATTCTGCCTGTATTGTGTGTATTAAAGAATTTCAATTTTCTTTTTTGAGTTTCCTTTTTCTTCCTCTTTTTTTAAAATATTAAGTTTTAATATACCATCATTGTAGGTAGCCTTAACTTTTTCTTCTGTATTTACCGTTTTTGGCAATTGTAGAGATCTTTTAAAAGAGCTATAACTAAACTCTTTACGTGTATAGTTCTCTTCTTTTTCTTCCTGATTTGTGTTTTTTTCGGCAGAAACATTAAGTATATCTCCATCTATGGTAACATCAAAATCTTTTTTATTAAATCCTGGTGCTGCAAATTCTATTTCAAAATCTTTATCATGCTCTTTTACGTTCATTGCAGGCATGAGACTTTCATCATCTAAAAAATCATTATCAAAAAAATTATCTGAA
The DNA here is from genome assembly GCF_042684485.1 of Lacinutrix gracilariae. Taxonomy (NCBI): domain Bacteria; kingdom Pseudomonadati; phylum Bacteroidota; class Flavobacteriia; order Flavobacteriales; family Flavobacteriaceae; genus Lacinutrix; species Lacinutrix gracilariae. The sequence continues at coordinate 173,366 of NZ_JBHULM010000011.1, forward strand.
TTTAAAAATGATTTTAAATTATCATTATTCCATGGAAATAATCTGTTTCTGTTGTTAAATTTAATAAGTGACATAGTTGTATTTATTTATGGATTAAACAATTAATTACACTATGTAAGATACAAAATGAAACACGCGAATAACATGATAAAAATCAGTTACTTGTGTTAAAATTTTACTAAATTTTAAAGGCTGTTTTTTTCTACATCTAAAAGTTTAGGAATAGTCGCATTCCAATTAAATGTATCTTTAATTTTCACTCGAAAAGCATCTAACGCTGTAGGTTCTCCATGAATTAAATATACTTTTTCAGGAACATTTTTAATGCCACGCATCCAGTTTATTAAATCGTTTTGATCTGCATGTGCCGAAAGACTATCTATGTTTTTAATTGTAGCTTTTACAGGATAGTATTTTCCGAAGAATTTAATTTCATGTGCTCCTTCTAACAATTGCCTTCCTCTGGTACCTTCGGCTTGATAGCCAACTAACAAAACGGTTGTAGAAGACACATCTATGAGTTGTTGTAGATAGGTTAAAACGCGTCCTCCTGTAACCATACCACTTCCTGCTATAACAATTTTTGAACGCTTATCATCAATGGTTTGCCACGTTTCTTTGTAAGATTGAATAATATTTACATGATTACACATGGCATTAAAGTCTGAAGGAGATAGTTTGTGCCATTTAGGAAAACGATTAAAAACCTCTAAAACGTTATTTCCCATAGGACTATCAACAAAAATAGGAATATTAGGTATTTTATTTTCTTTGTAAAGTTTCCAGAGCATATACATAAGTGTTTGCAAGCGCTCTACAGCAAAACTTGGTATAATTAAATTTCCTCTTTTATGTATGGTCTGGTTTATTATATCTGCTAGAATGGCTTCTACATCTTCTTTTGGATGCAATTTATTTCCGTAGGTGCTTTCAATAAACAAGAAGTCTGCCCATTCTGGTTTTTTAGGATCATTGAGCAAATAATCATCTGTTCTACCAATATCTCCTGAAAAAACGAATCTTTTTCCGTGAATATCTAATTCTATAAAAGTTGCTCCAATGATATGTCCGTTATACTGAAAACGATAAGAGATATCTTGGGTAAATAAAATCCATTTACCTGGTATTTCTACTTGAAATTGTAGAATGGTTTTTTCTGCATCTTTAACAGTATAAAAAGGAAGCGCAGGATGGTGTTTAGAAAACTGTTCTTTATTTGCCTTTTCTGCAGATTCTTCATGAATTTTTGCGCTATCTTTTAATATAATTTCTGCAATGGCCAAAGTTGGTGCTGTGCCAATTATTTTGCCTTTAAAACCTTGTTGTACTAGTCTTGGTAAATAACCAACATGATCTAAATGACCATGTGTTAGCAATACAATATCTATGTTTTCAACTGTAATTGGTAGATTATTCCAGTTGCGTTCGCGCAAATCTTTTATTCCTTGAAACATACCACAATCTATAAGTATGTTTTTACCAAAAGCTTCTAATAAAAATTTAGAACCAGTAACGGTTCCTGCAGCTCCTAAGAATCTAACTGTAGCATAATCTAACATCCTTTTTTGGTTTTAATTATCACATAAGGCTTTTATCTCTTTTAAAATTTTTACTTTTCTTACTTCAGAAATACCTAAATGATCTAAAAAGAAAACATCATTTATTAAATCTCTACATAACACCACATCGCGACTTAGCAGAAACTGTTTTTCTCTTTTTGTTAACAACGTAGACACTGTAACAGGATACAGACCTAAGCTATCTATTTTATCTTTTAAGGCTTCGTTTTTTGGGTAATCCCAACTTAGTAAATGCAATCCTACACATGTACCAAACTGCAGAGCATCTTCTGTAAAACGTGTATTTGTTACTACCCAACCTGCAGTAAGTTGGGTAGTTTTATTTTTATTTTTATTCCAATGTGATTTTACATCTATATACCTTGAATTGATGTATAATGGTACTTTTACATTACATTTAAGTCCTTGCTCACCATGAAACTTGCACTCTACAATTGTGGTAGTATTATTTTTATGTGCTAATACATCTATTTCATGCTTAACACAATCTCCTTGTACAATTTCTCCTGTGCTTGTTTCATAACCAGTGTATTTTAAAATAGCACTTATAAAGTTTTCAAAAGGATATCCTGTTGGTCCAAGTTCATATATTGCTTTTTTTAGTTTGTATTTAGAAGCAAAATGACCATGTTCTTTTTTTAGTAATGCAAATGCTCTATTATAAATTTCTTTGGTAGATATACCTTGGTATAATTCATCTCTAACAACATCTAAAATCTTATTTACCGAGTTTTTACTTGCTCCTGTACGTTGTAAGGAGTTTCGCAATTTATCTAAAGAAAACTTTACCTTTTCTCCTGAAGATTTTATGATATTGACATCTGTATTACCCATAGTATACGTTTTATATTATTCTGGTATAACTAAAAAAGGAATTATAGGACTAAAACCTATTTTCTTTACAACAGGCTCATTTATGATATTTTCAATAAAACTATGCTTATTGTTTACCAACACGAGAATATTAATTTCTAACTCTTTAATAAAGTCTACTATTACCGAAGTTTTTTGGTCATAACCAGGCATCCAATGAAAACTATAATCAAAACCTGCTAAATCATCTTCTAAATTTTTAATGTTTGTGTTTTGTGTTTCAGACAGTTCTTTTTCTTCTTGAATATGTAATATTCTAATTTTAGAAGAATGTAACTTGCTTAAGGATTTAATAGGACCTAATATTTTGTCTGTATATTCTTTATTATAATCTGTTGGAAAAGCTATTTGGCTAGGAGTAACAAAACTATACGCATCTGGAACAGCTAAAACAGGACATGATTTAATTCTATTTAAAACATTTACAGTATTACTACCAAAAAATATCTCTTTGGCTTTTGATGCTCCTTTTGTTCCCATTACTACCATATCTATTTTATGGGTTGTGGTTACTGTATGTATAGCTTCTAATAAACTTTCTGAACTTAAAATAGTTTCAAAATTGTGATTTTCATTAGTGTCTACAATTCTAGCTTTTCTTTTTAATTCTAGCATATCTTTTTGGGCAGACTCTTTCATTACACGTGATAATTTGTTAGACAAACTAGACATAGATGCTGATCCTGACTTAAAAGAGTTTATAAAATAAAAAGTACAGCTTTCATTTTCATAAAGTTTTAAGGCATATGCAATTGCGCTCCATGCGTTATCTGAAAAATCTGTAGGAAGTAAAATATTTTTGCTCATTGTTTTTTTTATTATAAGATATAAAATTATTCTGGTATTACTAAAAAAGGTATTATAGGATGATAGCCTATTTTTTTTATTATTGGTTCTTTTATTATGTTTTCTACAAAACTGTGCTTGTAATTTACAATTGCTAGTATATTAATATCTAACTCTTCAATAAAGTCATTTATTACTGTTGTTTTTTTAGCATAATTAGGCATCCAATGAAAGCTGTGTTCAAACTCTTTCAAATACACATCAAGCTTACTAATATTGTATTGCTGCACTTCACTTAGTTCTTTTTTTTCTTCAATATGCACCACATTAATTGAAGAATTATACAACTCAGCCAAATCTCTTAATACTTCTAGTTCTTTATCTTTATAAAAGCGATTGTAATCTGTAGGAAAAGCGATATGCTTTGGCTTCTCAAAATCAAACTCATCTGGCACTACCAAAACAGGACAAGAGTGTATGTTTTTTAAAACAGATACAGTATTGCTACCAAAAAAAACATTTTCTTTTTTAGCATCTCCTTGTGTTCCCATTACTATTGTGTTAATAGCAAATTCTTCAATACTTTCAGCTATAGCTTTGGTTAACTTTTTTGAACTTACAATAATTTCAAAATCATGATTTTCATTAGCGTTTGCCTCTATAGCTTGTTCTTTTAAGGCAAGCAACTCTTTGGTTGCCTTGTTTTCTAGCTCTTCTAAAAAATGACCTGTAATATGGGTTCTTTTATTTATTCTATCATTTTCTGTGCTGTTCAATAAATAAAAAGCACAAGAAGCATTAGCATATAGTTTTAAAGCATATACTATAGCGCTCCAGGAATTATCTGAAAAATCTGTAGGTAATAAAATATTTAATTTCATTTATTTTTAATTATAATTTTGAAGGAATAACCAAGAAAGGAATATTTAAATGAAACCCTATTTGGTTTATTTTAGATTGAAAAAATAAGTTTTCAAAAAAGGAATGTTTATTATTAATCATTACCAATAGGTTAACATTCGTTTTTTTCTGAAAATCATTTATAGCATCTACTACGTTATTATTTTTTATATCATGAAACAAATGAGAAACATGGTTAAAATAAGTTTCTAACTTTTGTTTGTTTTTTTGTTGTTTTTCTGAAAGTTCTTCGCCATAATTCACATGTAAAACATTTACATTAGCATGATACTTAGCAGCTAATGACACCAATGTCATTATTTGTTCTTCTTGAAAATTCACCTCATAATCGGATGGAAATAAAATTTGATGTAGTGGCTCAAATTCAAATGCGCTAGGCACTGCTAAAACTGGTGCTTTTATATTTTTAAAAACATGTACTGTATTAGAACCAAACAACACACCTTGTATATTAGATGCTCCTTGCGTTCCCATAATTACTAAATCTATATTTTCACGCTCTATAAGCGATTCCATTTCTGGAATTAAATTGTTAAAAACAGAAATGGTTTTAATAGTATGCTTTGGGTTTATAAACTTTTTATCAATACTTTCTTTTACGGTTGCTAAGCCTTTTAACGAAATATCTTTTGCAGTATCTAACAAACCAAACTGTGCTGTACTAAGCTGTAAATATTCTGCTTGGTAAATTATAGGAGTGTATGTATTTAAAATATAAAAGGTACACTCCTCATGGGTAAACAACTTTAATGCATAAGTAATAGCATTCATTGCGTTCTCTGAAAAATCTGTTGGTAATAGTATTTTTTTCATGACCTATATTTTTAGTTATTGGCGTCTTAAGTTTTGCAAAACCAATAATGGTATTGCTATTTTTAAACTAATTTTATCTATTGTAGATTGAAATATGATATTCTCTAAATAAGAGTGTTGGGTATTTACCATAATAAGAAAATCTACCTTATTGTCTTCTACATAAGTATTAATAGCGCTGTCAATTTTCTTATTGTTTGTAGTATAAAAACTAAGCTTGTTTTTACAAACGGTTTCTTCTATAAAAGTTTTATTATCTTCTTGTCTAAACGATAAAGAATTGGTTTTAGACACGTATAACATATCTATTTTTGTTCGGTATGGAGTAAGTAAATCACACACCAATTTTAATTCTCTTCTTTTGTAAGGTATTAAGTAATTGGTAGGAAACAATGCGTGCTTAGGTTGTTGGTATTGGTAATTTTCTGGAATAGCCAATACAGGACATTGTACATATTTTAAAACCTGTAAGGTATTACTACCAAAAGTGAGATGGCTATTATTAGACTTCCCTTTCGTTCCCATTACCACAAGATCTATATTTTTACCATCTACTAATAAATCTGCTTCATCTAGCAAAGAGTTATAGGCAGAAACGGTATGGTATTGAAAATTTGGATTTGGTGAAATTTCTTTAACCTTACTTAATAAACTTTCTAAATTATCTTCAGATTGCTTTTTAACACGCTCTACAATATGACTAAAATCTGTTCTACTTAATAATTCTTCATGGTTATAAACTTCTGCTTCATAAGCATGCATGAAATAAATTTCTGCTTTCTGATATTTAAAAAATTCTAATGCATATTTAATTGCATTCATTGCATTATCTGAAAAATCTGTTGGAATCAATATTTTAACCATAACTAAAACTTTTATTTACATTAAACACCTTAAATTGAACAAGTTAAAAATACGATAGTTCCCTTTAAAAAAATATGACAAATATCATTAAAGCAAAAAACAGCATTCATCTTGTTTTTAAAAAAGCCAAACTTTCATTTGGCTTTTTATTGACTAATAGCACGTAATTTAATTAATGTCTTTCAACATATACTCCTTAAATTACATTATAAATATACCTGATAATAAAACCATTAACTATGACATTTGTCAGGTTTTACTTATTTCTATCAAAAATTTATATTTTTTAACTAAATACCTTTTAACTGATTTTTATCATGATTTGTTAATCAACAAATCATTAACTTGTACATGAAACTAGAATATAATTATGGGAAAGAATAAAAACTTCACTTCCTTATTTTTTAAAAACGTAGGAAGTCTATTTTACGCAATAGCTGCTGCTGACAAAAAAGTAGAAAGCAATGAAATTCTAGTTTTAAAAAATAGCATTACAACACAATGGCTATCTGTTTCTTTATTTGACACAGATGCTTTACAAGAAATCACGAATACATTTAACAGGTTACACAAAGAAAATAACCAAGATCCAGAAGTACTGTATCAAGATTTTATACGCTACAAAAACAAAGAAAAACATTTATTCACCAGTACAGTTACAAACTTAATTTTACAAACAGCAAATGCTATTGCTAGTAGTTTTTCTGGAAGAAACAAATCAGAATTAATTATGCTAGCCAAACTAGAAATAGAATTAAAAAAAGCATGAAAAACCACTATCTAATTATTATTTTCATTCTTGTTTTATCTTGTAATAAAACAAGTGATAAAATTTTACCTACAGAGCAAAACTTAACCGAATCTGTATACTCTTCTGCAACCATACAACCCGATAGTTTATACCAAGCCTATGCTATTGTTGCTGGTATTTTAGAAAAAAATGTAGTTGAAGAAGGTACACTCGTTAAAAAGGGTCAAGCTATTTCGCAAATAATAAATAACACTCCTGTACTAAACACTAAAAATGCTAAGTTATCTTTAGAATTAGCCAAAGAAAACTACCAAGGAAGCGCTACTATTTTATCTGGAATAAAAGATGAAATTGAAGCTGCTAAACTAAAATACAAAAACGATTCTATTCACTTTTTTAGACAACAAAATCTTTGGAATCAAAACATAGGTTCTAAAGCAGAGTTTGATGCAAAAGAGTTAAATTATAAATTATCTAAAAACAATTTAACTCTACTTAAAAACAAATACAACCAAACTAAAAACCAATTAAACACTAGTTTAAAACAAGCGTACAACAACTATCAAACTTCATTAATTAGCACGAAAGATTTTACAGTAAAAAGTGCTATAAACGGAAAAGTTTATGCGCTTTACAAAGAAACTGGCGAATTAGTAAACACCATGGAACCTATAGCATCTATTGGTAGTGCTGGTACTTTTATTATTGAGTTATTGGTAGATGAAGTAGATATTGTAAAAATAACACAAAACCAAGAAGTTTTAATAACACTAGATGCTTATAGTGGTGAAGTTTTACAAGGAAAAGTATCTAAAATTTACCCTAAAAAAGACACACGCAACCAAACCTTTAAAGTAGAAGCTGTTTTTATAAATCCGCCAGAAATAATATATCCTGGGCTTTCAGGCGAAGCCAATATAGTTATATCTAAAAAAGAAAAAGTATTAACCATACCTAAAAACTACCTAATTAACAACAACCAAGTAAAAACAGACCAAGGTTTAACAACCATTACCACTGGTTTAGAAAACATGGAGTTTATTGAAGTTATAAGCGGAATTACTAAAGACACCTATATATACAAACCCGAATAATGGTAAACTGGACCATCATATTAAACATTGCTAAAACACATTTGCTTACTAAATTTAAGCAAACAGCTATTGCTGCCTTAGGTGTAACTTTTGGTATTGGCGCTTATATTACCTTGGTGAGTTTTATGACAGGTTTAAATGCGATGTTAGACGATTTAATTTTAAACCAAACACCACATATACATATCTACAATGAAATAGAACCCTCTAAACAGCAACCCATTTCTTTGTATGATGACTTTAAAAACAGTTTTAATGTAGTACACTCTATCAAACCTAAATTAAGTCAGAAAAAAATACACAATGCCATACCTATTATTCATTTTTTAAACAAAAAGGAAGAAGTTAAAGGTGCCATACCACAAATAAAATCTCAAATATTTTATATAGCAGGTTCTATTGAAATAGCAGGTAATTTAACAGGAATACAACCAGTAGAAGAAGCTAGATTATTTAACTTTAGAGACTACATTATACAAGGTTCTCCTGAAAAACTTAAAAATACCGAAAACGGTATTTTACTAGGTTCTGGTATTGCAAAAAAAATGGCATTAACACTAGGAGACAAAATACAAATCAGTACCATAAAAGGAGATGTATTCCCTTTAAAAATTGTTGGTATTTACCAAAGTGGTGTAGCAGATATTGATGCAATTCAAAGTTTTGTAAACCTAAAAACAGTACAGCGTATTTTAGGAGAAGCTGAAAATTATATAACAGATATTAACGTTAAGCTATTTGATATAGACAAAGCCTTTTTACTATCTAAAAAAATTGAAAAACAATTTCATTTAACTGCCATAGATATTAATACCGCAAATGCACAGTTTGAAACAGGAACAACAATTAGAAACCTTATTACTTACGCAGTTTCTATAACCCTATTAATAGTAGCTGGATTTGGTATTTACAACATTTTAAACATGCTTATTTATGAAAAAATGAATGACATTGCCATCTTAAAAGCAATAGGTTTTTCTGGTAAAGATGTACAGTATATTTTTATGAGTCAAGCTATGATAATTGGTATAATTGGAGGAGTTTTAGGATTATTAATAGGATTGATTTTTACCAATATAATTAGCACAATTCCTTTTAAAACCGACGCTTTACCAACCGTTGAAACCTATCCTATTAATTTTGATGTTTGGTTTTATGTTATAGGAATTGTCTTTGCCATAATTTCCACTTTTTTTGCTGGTTACTTACCATCACAAAAAGCTAAAAAAATAGATCCCGTAAAAATTATAAGAGGCCAATAATGGAAACCGTTTTAGAAGCAAAAAATATCAACAAATACTTTAAAAAACCAGTACTTTTTCATGTACTCAAGGATATTAATTTTAAAATTAAAAAAGGAGAATTTGTCTCTATAATGGGAAAATCTGGTTGTGGTAAATCTACACTCTTGTATATCTTATCTACTATGGATACAGACTATGAAGGCAATTTGTATTTAAATAACGATTTACTATCTGGTGATAGCAGAAAAAAACTATCGCATATAAGAAACAAGCATATTGGCTTTGTGTTTCAGTTTCACTATTTGCTTTCAGAGTTTAGTGTTCTAGAAAATGTCATGCTTCCTGCTAAAAAATTAGGAGAAAAAAGCCTGAAAGAAATTGAAGAAAATGCACTTCAAAAACTAAAAATATTAAACATAGAACATTTGGCACACAAAAAAGCTTCGCAAGTTTCTGGAGGAGAAAAACAACGTGTAGCCATTGCAAGAGCGCTTATAAACAACCCTTCTATAATTATGGGAGATGAACCTACAGGAAACTTAGATAGCCACAACGCAGACAATGTGTTTAATATTTTTAAACAACTGAGTGTTGAGCAAAATTTATCTTTATTAATAGTAACACATGATGAAGATTTTGCAAAACGCACAGACCGAATTATCACAATGGAAGACGGCAGGATAATACCCTAAACACAAGCTGTTTAAATGAAAGATAATCATTTAAATTCTCTAATTTAATTTGTAAATTTATAGATATAAAAAAGGTAAAGGCATGAAAACAACACAAGAATTACTCACGCAAATCACGCAGCTAACTAATAATATAGAAACAAATTACCCAGAATTATATGCTTTTTTACAAGAAGAACCAATAACCATTCCTTCTAAACAGCATCCTGAAATAAACCTGGCTATTTTACAAGATTATTTACAAACTTTAAAACAAGAATTACAACATCATATAAAAACACATAAATCAAAATAAATGGCTTTTATAGATTATTACAAAGTGTTGGGTATACCTAAAACTGCAACAGAAAAAGACATAAAAAAGGCGTACAGAAAATTAGCACGCAAATACCATCCTGACTTAAACCCTAATGATAAAGTAGCGGAAAAAAAATTTAAAGAAATTAATGAAGCTAATGAGGTGTTAAGTAATGCTGAAAATCGTAAAAAATACGATACCTATGGTGAGCATTGGCAAAATGCCGAAGCCTATGAACAAGCAAAACAACAGCAACAGCAACAGCAGCAACAAAGAACTTACCAAAGGCAATCTGGAAACTATAGCGAAAAAGATTTTGAAGATATATTTGGTAATATGTTTGGTGGTCAAGATTTTGGTCGTGGCCAAAGAAGCGCAAGGTTTAAAGGGCAAGATTTTAATGCAGAGTTACAATTAGAACTTAAAGATGTGTACCAAGATCACAAACGCACACTTACCGTAAATAATAAAAACATACGTATTACTATTCCTGCAGGAGTAGAAAACGGACAAACCATTAAAATTAAAGGTCATGGAGGAAAAGGAGTTAATGGTGGACCAAATGGAGATCTATACATACAGTTTGCAATTAAAAACCACTCTAAGTTTAAAAGAGATAAAGACAACCTATACACCAATGTAGATTTAGATTTATATACTGCAATGCTTGGTGGCGACTTAATGGTAGACACCTTTAATGGCAAAGTAAAACTAACCATTAAACCAGAAACACAAAACGGAACAAAAGTAAAGCTAAAAGGAAAAGGATTCCCAAAATATAAAAAAGAAGGTCAATTTGGCGATTTATATATAACCTATCAATTAAAAACACCTACTAAGCTTACAGAAAAGGAGAAAGAATTGTTTAAGCAACTTCAAAAACTAAGATAATCATGGAAGTAACAGATTTAATTTCTATAAAAACCCTGTGTACACATTACAACGTACCGCCAACTTTTATTAATGAATTACAAGATTATGAATTAATAGAAATTGTAGTTTCTGATAATGTAAATTATATAAAAACAACACAAATTAACGAGGTAGAAAAAATGATACGTTTGCATTATGACTTAAATATAAATTTAGAAGGACTAGATGCCGTATATAATTTATTACAACGTGTTGAAAACCTACAAAACGAGGTAACAACACTTCATAACAAATTAAGGCTTTACGAAGACTTATAAACCAACAAAAATGAACCAAATACAGCAATGGCTTCAAGAATATCCTCTTATACAAAGTATTATTAAATACCTTGTAGTAATCGCATTTATATTGCTGTGTCTTCAGTTTATTAGAAAATTTTTAAAACAAAAAATAAGCAATACTTCCGTAAGATATAAGTCACAAAAAGGAATAGAAATACTAGGTTACTTTACTATAGCAGCCATCACTATTCTATATTTTACAGGTAGCATAAAAGATTTCACCATAACTCTTGGTTTACTTTCTGCAGGATTAGCACTTACACTACAAGAGCTAATTTTAAGCATTGCAGGTTCTGTATATATCTTTGTTGTTAAAGTGTATGAACCAGGAGACAGGATAGAAATTAACGGAATAAAAGGTGATGTTATTGATGTAGACAGTATTTACACTACAATGATGGAAATTGGTCAATGGGTAGATAGTGATAATTATACTGGCAGAATTGTAAAACTTAGTAATGCATTTGTTTTTAAAGGACCTGTTTACAATTACTCACAAGATTTTCCATTCATTTGGGATGAGTTTAATTTACCCATCAGATATGGCTCAGACATAGAACTTGCAAAGTCTATAATTATTAATGCAGCCAAAAACATTCTCGCAGATTACACGAAAGCATCTAAAAATCAATGGGAAAGTGTGGTAAAAAAATATTATATTGAAGACGCTATACTAGACCCAACATTAGCAACAACACTTACTGATAATTGGGTAAAATTTAATTTAAGATATATTGTTGATTACAAAAAAAGAAGACATACCAAACATCTATTAAATGATAGTATAAGAAAAGAAATAGAAGCTACAAACGGCAAAGTTGTTTTAGCATCAGAAACCATAGAACTAATAAAAACACCTGAAATACAGATAGATATAAAAAACAAAAACACTTAAATCCTATTAAAACTGATAATTATCATAGTATTAATCATTTATTAATCTTAGCTTATAGCAAAGCTATTATTAATTTAAATTTTATTATTATGAAAAAAGTAATTATTGGTTTATTGTTTTTTGGACTTACCATCCAATTGTATGCCCAAGATCCAGCACCTACCATGTTAGATGAAGTTGTATTAGTAAATACCAATTACAAGTACATAAGTAGTACAGAAGGAAGAGATTTAGCCGTTCCTGTTGAACAGCTAGAACTTAAAGTAGCAAACTTTGATGTTAAAACATTAGATTTTTATACAGATGAATACGAATTTTATGATGTATACTTTTTTATTCCGGAAGGAAAAATACTTGCAACTTATGATGGTAAAGGAACCATTTTAAGAACAGCTGAAAAATATAAAGGTATTGATTTACCAAAAGCTGTTGTTCATGCAGTTTCTAAAAGATTTCCAGAATGGGAAATTACAAAAGACCTATATTTAGTAAATTATTTTGAAAGCGGAAACAGTACAAAAAGGTACAAACTTACTTTAACAAATGGAGACAAACGTATTAAAGTAAAATTAGATGATGCTGGTAATTTTCTATAAAACAATGAATAAACCCAACTATTAATTAACACAAAAGGCTATGTTTAAAAATTTAGAAAAAAAAGAAATCGACTACATCTTAGAGAATAACTATATAGGACAACTTGGTTATATCTTTAACAACAAGCCTTTTGTGGTACCTATAACGTATTTTTTTGACAAAGAATCTAACGCTATAATATGCTACTCTGGAGATGGACATAAAATGAATTCCATGCGAAAAAACCCAACTATTTCACTACTTGTTTCTGATGTAGATAGCGTTACCAATTGGAAATCTGTTTTAGTTCATGGTACTTTTGAACAGCATTTTGCTAGTGATGCCAAAGCGTATCTTCATAAATTTTCTTTAGGTATTAAAGATATTATTCTGGAGAAAGAGCAAAGTAAAGCTAATTTTATTAGTGATTTTTCTAGCAAAATTTACAAAGATGATATTCCTGCTGTTTTTATTATAAAAATCAATGAAATAACAGGAAAAAAACGCTTAAATGAAAAAGCGTAAAAATGATAAAAGGAGCTAATAATTAGCTCCTTTTTTTTATTCAATCTACAAACTATATTAATTAAGATATCTATTAAACAAACTCACTTGCAAGGCTTGTTTTGCATCTTGCAGCAACTGTTTTACTTCTTCTAATGTAGATTTTTTAATTAATGCTATTTCTTCTAAAGACAAGTGTTCATTAGTAAATAACTCAAAAACATGACGCATTGCATAAGGTAAATTATGAAGCACTAAAGCAGTGTGTTTTTTTACGGTGTCTTCATTTAATTTTTTATCTATGGTACTTATAAATTCTACTTCATTGTCTTCTATAAATACAGCATTTAAATCATAATCGTTATGATTATATGAAATATCATCTAACTCTTCAATCAACATCAAATCACCATCGCCATCTGTACTATATTTTTCTTGCATTTCATCCCATTCTGGTTTTGAATAGGTATCAATATTCTTAAAAAAGAAATCATTAAATTCTTCTTCTACTTGAATATCCTCCATTAATTCGTCTATTTTTAAATATAGCCAAGCATAAAAATCATCTTCTTTTTCTACTTCTTCAATATGATCAAAAATTTCAATAAAAAGTTGATCTATAATATCATCTGCTTTATATTTTCCTTTAGAAAAATTTCCTTTACTAATAAAAACATGTAAGCCTCTGTTAATATAATTTCTTAAGGTTGGTAATATTTTTAAAACTAAATCATTGAAGGCTTTTTTATCTCCTTCCTTTTTTAGTTGAATAAGACTAGAGTACGATTGTTTTACAAATAAACGATACTCGTTTTTATTTGTATAAAAGTTAATATCTGTTTTCATAATTGTAGTATTTACTTTAAAATTAATAAACACTACTTACAATAAAAATGACAAAAGTCATATTCAAGCACGAAACAGCTCTTTTTTAATTTTCATTTTTTGCTTCTTTTTTTGCTTGACGCTCTAGTTTTCTAAAATATCCTCGCGTTAAAAAGTTATGCTTTAACGCTTCCATATTTTGATTAAATTTATCTGTTCCTTCATTTATATTCTCTATAGACTCTTTTAAACTCTCTACAAGTTCTTTGTCTTCGGTTATATAATTTAAAGCACCTTCACCTTCTTTAAAACCTGTTATTGTTTCGTTTAAATTATCTATAACTTTTTTAATATCTTCACTAGATTGATTTAAGTTCGTTATCATTTTGGTTACTTTTTGTGCTTGAATAGAATCGCTAAGTAAAACACTAGCAACACTATTATCTACATCTAAAGATCCTACAATACCATTAATTTCCTTCATGGTTTTATTAGCCTCTAAACTTGTTAATTTTAAATAATGAATGGTTTGTTTTAACTCGTAAGAAGCAATAGTATCATTAATAAGCATACCTAAAGTACCTTTACCACTTGTTATGGCATTGGTTATATTTAGTAACTTAGAGGTAAGCAATGCTGCATTTTCATTAGTTGTACTTAAGGTGTTCAACATTTCATTGGTTCCTATTTTTGAATAAGATGCAATAGTATCACCAGAGGTTACAACAGCTGCACTACCTTCTCCTGGTATAATATTTACTATCATATTACCAACCAAACCATCAGACCCTATAGTTGCGATAGCATCTTTTTTGATATGGTTCATCATTTTTTCTTCAATAAGCATGCTTACATTGATGGTAGAATCGTTAATCATGGAAATAGATTTTACAGTTCCTACGTTAATACCAGAATAACGTACGTTATTACCTTGCATTAATCCATTTACATTTTTAAAATTAGACGATACAATAAAAGTTTTTGCAAATAGGTTTTTACGCGCTCCTATAAAATAAATGGCAGCAATAAAAAGTAGCGACCCAAGAATAACAAAGACTCCTAATCTTAATTTTTGATTTTTTGTTTTATCCATAATATGCTACATTTTAATTATTTAAAAAAGGCTTTTACTTGCGCATCTGTTGAGCTTGCCAATTCATTAAAAGTACCTTCGGCATAATTAACACCATCTACTAGTAATATAATACGTTCTGAAACTACACGAGCACAGTCTACATCATGTGTTATTATTAGCGAAGAGGTTTTATATTGTTTTTGTACGTTTCGCATAAGCTCAATAATTTCTTTAGAGGTTATAGGGTCTAAACCACTTGTTGGTTCATCATATAAAATTATTTTTGGTTTTAAAATTAAAGTTCTAGCTAATGCAATACGTCTTTTCATTCCTCCTGAAAGCTCTGCTGGCATGAGGTCTATTGCGTGTACTAAGCCTACATTTTCAAGTGCTTCGTGTACTAATTTATCTATATTTTCTGCATTATTTAATTTACTTTTATGTCTTCGTAATGGAAACTCTAAGTTTTCTCTAACAGTCATTGAATCATACAAAGCGCTACCTTGAAATAAAAAACCTATTTCTGTTCTTAGTGTATCTAAATCGGTTTGATTTAAAGTATTAATTTCATGATCCATTATTTTAATGGTACCTGAATCTGCTTGTAATAAACCAACCAAACATTTAATCATTACCGATTTACCAGAACCAGATTTACCCATGATTACTAGGTTTTCGCCTTCAAACAGTTTTAAATTAAAACCATTTAAAACATGATTGTCACCAAAGCTTTTCTTTAAGTCTTTAATTTCTAACATTATCGACTTTTCTCGAGTACCATTAGAAGGTCTTTGTATATTTTGTTTTGTGTGCATAGCTTAAAGATCAATAAAAATATCTGTTACAAAAACGGCTATAAAATCTATAATAAACAATAACATAGAAGAAAATACCACTGCAGAATTAGCTGCTGCTCCTACACCAACCGTTCCTTTTTTACAATTATAGCCTTTAAAGCATCCAACAAGCGCAATTGCAAATCCGAAAAAAAAGGTTTTAATCGTTGCAGGTAAAAGATCACTAAACTCTAGAACTTTAATGACTTTATTAAAATAAAGCACAAAGGAAACTTCTCCTTTAATATTCTCTACAATATAAGATCCAAAAAGCGCAATTGCATCACCTAAAAGCACTAACAGAGGTAACATAAGGGTTGCTGCAACAATTCTAGTAACTACTAAAAACTTAAACGGATTTGTTCCAGAAACTTCCATGGCATCAATTTGTTCTGTTACACGCATAGAACCCAACTCAGCACCTATACCAGAAGCTATTCTGCCTGCAAAAGTTAAAGCTATTATTACTGGACCTATTTCTCTTATAATAGAAAGACTAACCATAGAAGGCATCCAAGATTCTGCTCCAAAACCTTCTAAAGTTGGCCTAGTTTGTATGGTCATTACTAAACCAATAATAAATCCTGTAACTGCAACTAACAAAATAGAACGATTACCTATTTGGTAACACTGTTTCATTAGTTCTTTACCTTCAAAAGGTCGTGTAAATACCTCTTTAAAAAATCGGTTTGCAAATAGCGAGAGCTCACCTATTTCTACAAAAAAAGACTTAAAACCACTTGAACTACTCATTATTAAACATTTAATTCTAAATATAGTAAGAAAATAGCACTTTAATAAGGATATAAATCATAGAATATATTTTTAGGAAAGAAAAACACAAAGATTAAGAACTACAGAAGAAAGGAACTTAAATACATAAAAAGGTTTTAAAAATTTTTCTTAAAAACTTCATCATTTTAAAAGAGATAAACACCAATTTTAGACAAAAAAATAGTTGGTGTCATTTGATAGAAATTATTTTAACAAACCGCTTATTTAGTGGAAAAAAAATCACATTTTTGTAAGGAGCATAAGTGTAAAAAGAAAAACATTTATCAGGATAATTATTTTCAATTTTTGAGACTTTATTACTTTAAAAAAAAGGTATAAACTTGAATAAAGACAAATAAAATTGCAGAAAAAACAAAACTTATTACAAAGGGATAAACTATTGAATTTCTGTAATAAAAAAGATGCTTTAACTATTTGTTTTAGCTTTTTAAAATTTAACTTTGAAATAATAAATGAAGCGCACTGTTTATATTTAAAATCACATCATTATTTTTATATACAGGCTACTGCTAACAAAACAAAATTACAACTAATTATATTTAACATAAAACAACATGTACCATCAAAACATAAAAAAGCAATTAGCGTATTTTGCTCTAGCTTTATTACTTTTTACAACCCTTTCTAACTGTAAAAACAAAAAAGAAAGCCAAACCTCTGTGCCAAAACCTATAGCACAAATTGAAGCTCCTGAAGGTATGGTTTGGGTAGCACAAAAAACATTTTTACAAGGCGCAAAAGACACAGACCAATATGCTATGCCTAGAGAAAAACCTGCACATATGGTTACTGTAGATGGCTTTTTTATAGATGCTACAGAAGTTACCAACAAGCAATTTAAAGCCTTTGTAGAGGCTACAGACTATATTACTATTGCTGAACGCGAGATTGATTGGGAAGAAATGAAAAAAGAATTACCTCCTAACACCCCAAAACCTCATGATTCTATACTGCAACCTGGTAGTCTTATTTTTAATAAAGATGTAAATGCTGTTGTAAATATGGAAAACTACGGACAATGGTGGACATGGAAAACGGGAGCAAACTGGAGACATCCAGAAGGTCCGGAATCTACTATTGAAGGTAAAGACAACTTTCCTGTAGTGCATGTCGCTTACCAAGATGCTATAGCGTATTGCGAATGGGCTAACCGACGTTTACCAACGGAAGCCGAATGGGAATCTGCTGCACAAGGCACAAATGCAAACAGCATTTTTACTTGGGGAGATAATCCTGCGGTTTTAGATGCTAATGCCAATACGTGGCAAGGTGTTTTTCCGACTAAAAATGATTCTAAAGATGGTTTTGAATTTATTTCGCCTGTAAAGTCTTATCCAGCAAATAGTATTGGATTATATGATATGGCTGGAAATGTATGGGAAATTACGAATGACTTTTTTAATGTAAACTATTATAAGGAATTAGATAGTTCTCAACCTATTGTAAATCCTAAAGGAGCTGAAAAGCATTTTAACCCGAACAATCCTTATCAAGTAGAACACGTGATGAAAGGAGGTTCTTTTTTATGTCATGCTTCGTACTGTGCAAGCTTTAGAATTTCGGCTAAAATGGGTGTTTCTATGGATTCTGGATCGGATCATATGGGCTTTAGAACCGTTGCTACGCCAGACATGTTGAAGTCTGAAGAATAAAAAACTCGAATATCTATGACAAAACCTTTAACTACGAATCCGTATTAAAGCTTATTTATTTAAGGTATAACACTAAAAAAAGGGAAAGTAAACTTTCCCTTTTTTTTATTCCATAAAGTGATGTGTAACACCACCTATGTTTTATTATATAATCCGCGACTAATCTATTAAAGAAAAGTCTTTAGAGACTCTAGTGACTCTCATATAAAAAGCGCCCCAATCTTCATCTTCATCGGTTGTAAACCATGCACTCATATCGGTTTCTCCTTTGGTAAAGTTCCCCATAAAACTAATCACTTTAGCGTCTTTAGTTATAGCTTTTGTTTGCTCCCAAGCGCCAATTTTTACACCACCAGATTTAAAATTCATGGTTCTTCCTGCTGCAATAGCTTCAGTAGAAATAGTACCTTCCTTACCTTCAACAGCTGCATTAATGGCTAAATCAGCTTCAAAAGGCCATCTGCTTAATTCAATGGTGTAGGTTCCCGATTGCTCAAAGGCTACGGTAAACTCACCTCCTATTGGGTTCTTTTGTGCTTCTCTGATATAATTTTGATTCCATGGAATTTTAGAATCGTGCACATGCGTATCATGACAGGTTAATTCAATAGGATTCTGCTGATCTGACCCTAAAACGATAATTGGAAACTGGTTAAATTCTGTTGAAACAGAACTCCACCATTCGTTATAATATCCACGCATTTGTTCTACCTTCTCTGGGAACTGTGCGGCTAAGTCATTCTCTTGCCCTGGATCTTTAGACACATCATACAATTCCTTCCCATTAACCAATCGCATTTTGTCTGACATCACAGCACTTTTTCGCCATTTAATAGGACTCTGCACACGTTGTGAATCTGTAATAAGATAGTCTCTTCCAATGCTGTCTTTTTCTCCTAAAAGAAGTGCTGAAATATCTGAACCATCAATTTCTTTTTGGCGCTCTGGCAATTCTAAATCACATAAAGTCGCTAAGGTTGGTAAAATATCTAAATGTGCCGTAAGTGCCTTAACATCTCTTCCGCCTTCAATATTTTTCTCTGGATACTTAATAAAGAATGGTACGCGGTGTCCACCTTCATATTCACTATTTTTTGTACCTTTCATTCCTGCATTATAACCGTAAAGTTGCCCTTTAACTTTCTTATACCCTGAAGCGGTTCCGTTATCGGTCATAAAGATAACAATGGTATTATCTGCGATGTTTAAGTCTTCTAATTTCTTCTGAAGTTTCGCAAAATTATCATCCACGTTCGTAATCATTCCGTAGAATATTTTTTGAAACTCAGGAATATCTAAATCTTTGTATTGGTTATAATAGTCTTCAGGAACATTATAAGGTAAGTGTGGTGCATTTGTAGAGATGTAGGTGAAAAACGGTTGGTCTTTATGTGTTTCAATATAATCTATCGCCTCATCAAACCACACATCAGTACAGTAACCTTCATACTTTGTAGGCACGCCATTTTTAAAATAAGTATCATCAAAATAATCATTATCCCAATAATCTGGTGTTTGGCCAACACCACCTCCACCATGTGTTATGGTGTATTCAAACCCTTTATCTTGCGGTCTAGAAGGATAAGTATCTCCTAAATGCCATTTTCCAAACATCGCGGTTTCATAGCCATTTTCTTGAAATACCTCAGCCATAGTCACCTCATCTTCTCTTAAAATAGACACGCCACCTATGGTATGCCAAACGCCTACTCTATTAGCATATCTTCCGGTCATTAAACCTGATCTAGAAGGCGCACAAGTAGGACCAACATGAAAATCGGTTAACCTTACAGATTCGTCATGAAACTCATCTAATGCTGGTGTTTTTACCAAGGTATTACCATGAGCACCAAGATCGCCGTAACCTTGATCATCGGTTATAATTACAATGACGTTAGGTTGTTTTGATTTTTTCTTAGTCACTGTTTTTGTCGATTGAGAGGTACATGAAAATGCAAATCCCATAAGCGCCATTAATACTATTATTTTTTTGTTCATTTCAATACTATTTTTTGAAAGTCTATGGTGTTATTAAATTATTTTTAAGCGTTATTTAGTTATTCCGGAAGTTCTTTTTTCCAATCATACCAAAGTTGTTTAAGTGCATCAACACCTTGTTGATTCGCTTTAGCAACATTATTGTTTTCCTTTGGATCTTCAGAAATATGATAGAGTTCTTCTCTTTTTATTTTGTCGTTAAACAACAGTTTCCAATCGCCTTTTCTAACAGCGCCTTGTGCCCAATGATTGGTATTTTCTCTAGGAAAACGCCATTCCCAAAATAAGGGTTTTGTTCTTGTAAAACTATTGTTTTCTAAAATTGAACTGATATTTTCTCCATCAATTGGATAATCGTTTGGTAATTCGGTTTGCGCTAAACTGGCAAAGGTTGGTAATAAATCTACAGTGGAAAGCACACTAGTAGAATCTACCTTATTTTCTTCAACATGATTTTTCCATTTTACAATAAAAGGCACCACCACACCACCTTGAAAGATATCTACTTTTCGTCCTTTTAAACCTGCTGTAGAACCCGCTTCTTTAGAAGGTCCCCATCCTGCAGGACCATTATCGCTTGAAAAGATAATTAGTGTATTCTCATCTAATCCTAGCTCTGAAATAGAGTCTAATAAGCGTCCTATATGATAATCGGCATCCTTTAAAACCGCATAATAGGTTTCTTTGCTTGGTGACAAGCCTTTAAACGGTTCGCGTTGTGCGTCGGAAGGCCATAACGGTGTATGCGGATCTTTTAACCAAAGGTTGACAAACATGGGTTGCTTTCCTTTATTCTCCTTTATAAAATCTATGGTTTCATCTACAGCTATTCTGCTTGAACTTTGTACCCAAAGGGTATCTTTATCCATAAATCGTGTGGTTGGCCATTTTTGATCGCCTTTCCAAGTGGGCCCATTGCCGTTCCAAACTCTTGTTTCATCATAACCATAGCCTTTCGGTTCTGGTGCTGAAGGATCACCATGAGGTTTACCGCCACCGCCTAAATGCCATTTCCCAAAATGTGCCGTTTTATAACCTGCTTTCTGTAAGGTTTGCGGTAGATAAACCGGAAGGGAATCGTTTAAATAATTAGGCATATTGCGTTTGGCATTAACTTCGTTTCCTGCAAAGTGAGCATGAACACGGTGTCTTGCCGGAAAATGACCTGTTAAAACCGACGCTCGACTTGGAGAACACACTCCACTTGTCACGTGAAACTGACTGTATCGTGTGCCTTCAGCAGCCATTTTATCTAAATTGGGCGTTGCGACTTCTGTATTTCCATACACGCCTAAATCACCATAACCCCAATCATCTGCAAAAATAAAAATGATGTTTGGTCTTGTTTCTTTTTGTTGGCTTACAACCTCTTTTCCAGCTACAGGTTCTTTTTTTGTGCCATTGCAAGAACAGATCGCTAATGCAATACCTAAAAGAATACTAAGTTTTAACCCACTAATTCTCATTCTGTTTTAATTTTTAAACGTTTCTGTTTGTTGTTCTTCGCGTAATGCTGCTGCCAATTCTTTAACTTTTTCAGGGAATTGACTTGCTAAATTGGTGTTTTGCCCCTTATCATTTTTAAGATTGAAGAGTTGCACCGTATCCTTGGCGGTTTTAAAACGTTGTCCTTCTTTAAACCATTTAGGAGTTCTGGTATGGTAACCATCTTTGTTATTGATGTACAACCAATCCCCTTTTCTAATCGCGTATTTAGTTGTCCAAGTATTATGTACCAATTGTTCTCTTACTGGAGAAGGACTTTTGTCTAACCAAAGCTTAGAAAAATTAAAGCTATCATGCTGAAAGTCTTTTGGCAAGTCACTATTAGTCAGTGACGCTAAAGTATTTAGAAGATCTATCTGACTAAACAATTGGGTACTTTTAGAACCCGGTTTAATCTTGTTGGGCCATTTTACAATAAAAGGCACATGGTGTCCGCCTTCATATATATCTCGTTTTACACCTCTAAACGGATGTGAGCTATCATGATCGTAATTTTTAATACGTTCGTAGGCATATTTTTCAGAGCCATTATCGGAAGTAAAAATAACAATGGTATTCTCATCGGCATTAATGCCCTTTAAAGCCTCTAAAATTTGTCCGACCGCATCATCAGTTTGATATACAAAATCGCCATATGGTCCAGCTTCGCTTTTTCCTCTAAATTCTTCATTCGGAATTATTGGCGCGTGTGGCGAAGGAAATGCCATATACAAAAAGAAAGGCTTTTTGGCTTGTTCTTGATTTTTTATAAAGGTCACGGCCTTACGTGTCACGGTTGGTAAGACCTTATAAAAATCCCAATCTTTAACAGCTGGTCCTGGACGTAATTCCCAATTCCCTTCTAAAGCAAAATCCTCTTCAGGATGCTGTAAGGTCAGTGTTGGTGCTGCTGTAACTTTGTTGTTTTCTATCCAGGTATACGGTGGAAAATTAATAGTTCCATCACCAAAATAAGAATCGAAACCTATAGATAATGGACCACCAGGAATGGTTTTATTCCAGTCATAAGCTTGTGCTGGCCAAATGTCAATATTCTTATTTCTTAAAACGGCTTTTTCTTTTTGGGTAAACTCTTTTTTTCGGATAGCTTCCCAGTCCCAACCCAAATGCCATTTCCCAATAGCTGTGGTATGGTAGCCGTTTTGGCTAAGAATATGAGGTAAAGTCACCTGATTTTCTTTAAACACTGAAGATCCCATGGAATGGACAATATCATTAAAATCTCTCCAGTGATAGCGTCCCGATAACAAGGCGTATCGACTTGGGGAACACACCCCAGAAGAACTATGCGCGTCTGTCATTAACAAGCCCTCTTTGGCTAATTGATCGAGATGAGGTGTAGGAATTTTAGATTGTGGATTTTGAATGGCTAAATCGCCAAAACCCATATCATCAGCATAAAATATGATGATGTTGGGTTTGCTATTTTCCGTTACTCCCTTTGTTTTTGGTGGTTTACAAGAGGTGAGCCCTACAAGTATAAAAACAAAAAAGTAAGCTCTAATCTTCATAGTTTTTAGCTTTGTTTTTTCCAGTCTATGGTTGCTTTTTTGTTTTCTAAATCCACCCAAATACTGGCATGTTCGTATTCTCTGGTTAAAATCCAATCGTTGACTTGCATCTCATTCAAGGGTTTCCCTAAAGGTTTCTCAAATTCTGGATACCAGGATAAGGATCCCATTTTCAAACGATACCCCCAATTATAAATAATATAAGAATGTTCTTGAGCTCCTGCTAAAAAAGAAGCGAGTGCAAAGGTTATGTGCGCTTTAGAAATACGTTCTTTCTCTTGGTCTGACTTCGCCATAAAGGTTTTGTTTAACCATGCATTTTCAGGCCAAGTTTTAAACACGACTATTTTACCGCTTTTACCCGCTTGTTCCATTTCCTGAATATCTTGTAGCATACTTTCTTTGGTTCTGCTATTAAAATATCCGAAATGTTCAATCATGATGGCATCGGTATGATCCGGAAAATTATTCCCTACATTTCTAACTGGCGTAGAACGAATACCATTATAAACGATTAATTTATCAGCACCGATTTTAGCTCTAGTTTCTTTAATGAGCTCTTTTAAGCCTTGTTGAATCGCGTCAAATTTCTCTGTTCCCCACAATTGTTTATTTCCAGGGTTAGTAACTTGCACTAAGGCATCAAAAAAGACTCCATCGACATTAGGGTTATCTAAATTATCTTTAGCAACATTAGACCACCAATCTCTGAATTCTGGATTAGATAAATCATAGCGTTTTATTCTATTATTTTTTAAATCAACAGCTCCCGTTTTTGTTTTAAGCCACCACTCTGATTGTTTTTGATACGCTTTATGCGCTCTATACATATCATAATCTAAAAACGCATTCCAATAGAATACTACTTTTAGGTTTGGATTTAAGTCTTTTAAAACCTTAGCATCCTCTGCAATGGCATCTTCAGAATATTTGTATTTAGGAAAACCATGGGCTTTTTCTAAAACTACAAAATTAGAACGCTCGGCAATAAACTGAGCTTCAGATGGCGTTAACAAATCCCCTTTTTTTCCAAAGTGAAAAGCCACAGGAACTTTATCCCAACTGAAAGCAGGATAATGCTCATTATTTTGAGAAAATGCTACTTGGCATATCACCAATGCAATTAAACAAAGACTTTTTGGTAAAAAAGGAAACTTCATGATACCTAAATTTATTTTATTGGTAAAATTTTAATAGATTTTAAACTTGATGTGTTGGCATCACCTTCAACCAATGAGGTTTTAATGGTATGCTTTCCTGCCGTTTTAAACTCTAATATACCCATTCTACGGTAAGCGTACTTGTCTGTTGCAGCTTGTTGGTTTTGGACTTTTATACCTTCGTCTGTGGTGGTTTTCCAAACTAAACGTCCTTCGCCTTTATATTCTAAATCTAAATAGTAATAGCCTGGTTGTTGTACATTCACTTCCCAAGTTACCGTACCGTTTTCTTCCCAATTACTTACTTGGTTAGCGTGTTTCCATTCACCAAATTTTTCCATCCATCGAACATTCTTTTGTTCGGCACCTTCAGCAACTCCAAACTCGGTTAATAATCGTGTTGGAACATTAGGATAAACCCCTAAGTTGGTTTCTACAATAGCATCTGTGTCTTCAAGTTGAACTTGAATTACAGAAATCAATTCTTCAGGTGCTTTATAAGGTACATCAATCACCAACCAATCATTTTCCATAGTGTATGTTAAAGCACTGCTTTGGTCTCCATCTAAAAGTGCAATGTTTTTCACCTTAGATTTTAAACCTGGTAAATATAATTTACCATCTGTTGGCCATTGCCCTACAGATAAATAAAGTGACTCATTATTAGTAGTAACATCTCCCCATGGTAAGGCGTAACCCCAAGGTGAACTTCCTGCATCATATACTACTTGTGGATATTTTTGTATCCAACGACCTGATTCTTGTAAAAATTCAATTCCTATATTTGGAATAGCACCACTACTATCTGGACCCACATTAAATAAATAAGATCCTCCACGAGCTACCGTTTCAATAACACGACCTAAAATTTTCTTAGGGCTTTTAAAGTTGTTATCATACCAAGCGTATGACCAAGAATCGTTATTCGTATCACAGGTTTCCCAAAGTCCTTCAACATTACGTGTTGGCACTTCCATATCTCCTATACTAGCATAGTCTCCCATACCATAACCTACACGACTACACATCATAGCATTAGGTTGTAATTCTCTTACCATATCAGCTAATTCTACCACATATTCTTTTGGCATATCACCAGGTGTATCAAACCACACGAAATCTATGTCTCCATAATTAGTACATATTTCTTTAACTTGAGGTTTACATTTATTGTAGAAATAGTCTTTGAAGTCTACTTTATTTCCATTTTCATCAACTTCTGGGCCTCTAGTTCCTCCTGGAGCGGTCCAATCTTGATTATGCGAATAATAAAATCCGAACCCAAGACCTAATTCTTTACAAGCTGCAGACAACTCATGCATAGGATCTCTACCAAATGGCGTTGCATCTACAATATTGAAGTCACTTGCTTCAGAATCGAACATCGCAAATCCTTCATGATGCTTACTGGTAATGATGATATATTTCATACCTGCATCTTTAGCCAATTGTGCTATTTGCTTGGCATCAAATTCGGTAGGATTAAAGGTTTTAGCGGTTTCCATATATTTTTCTGGTGCAATATTGGCCACACGCTTGCTCATTAACCATTCTCCAATACCATAATAGGTTTTATCTTCCCATACTCCACCAAGGTTTGAGAATAAACCCCAATGAATAAACATTCCGTAATTTCCTTCATCAAACAACTTCGCTTTTCCACTTTTTAAAGCATCACCAGAAACTGTAGTTTCTCCCCACATTTCTTCCATTCCCTTTTTATCTTTTTCTTGAGAATGCATGTTTAGAATACCTAAAAACATTACTATAGCGGAAAACATTAAACATTTATTATTAAACATATGCGAACTTTTATTAATTTTTATTTCTTTTTAAATGGGATAAAACACCCTCTTTCTTGATTTTTATAATTTTCTTATTTTTAGATTATAGTCTGTATCTCAACCCAATTTTCCATGTAGGAGTTCTTCGGTAATAAGATGTTAAGTTTTGAGGATCATCTCCAATATATCTTCTGGTATCTTCTCCTGTAAGGTTACTTACTCCAGCACTTGCTTGTAAGCCTTTTATGATATTATATTTTAAATTGATACCTAATAACGTTGTACCTTCGGTATAATGTGCTTCATCTGCACGTGTAGATCCAATACCTCCTAAATTACTTAGGTAATTACTTCTGTAAGCAGCTGTAAACCTAAAAGAGAAACCGTATTTTTCATAATACATAACCGTATTAAAATTATGTTTTGAAGTACCAGGAAAACCATTTGTTGCATCACCAACAGCTCCATCAAAATTACTTTCAACAAAAGAATAATTTGCACGCAAACCAAAACCGCTAGCAAAACCTGGTAAAAATGTAAAGTGATGATTAAAACCTATTTCAAAACCATACAATTGTGCATTTGTAATATTGATAGGTGTAGAAATATCAAATAATAAATCTTCTTGACCTGCAGGTATTGCTATACCCAATTCTTCTACTCCTGGATAAGCCTGATCATTAAGTGTTTGTCTTCCTATATAATTTCTAATGTCTTTAAAGAAAACACTACCAACTATAGCGCCACCATTTTTGCTATACAACTCAAATGTTGTATCATACATCCATGCACTGTAAGGTTTTAAATTTGGATTTCCAGAAGTAATTGTTCCTCTATATAAACTAGTTGCTAAATTAGGCTCATAGTCAGGTGAACTTGGATTAAAAATTTCAGAAGTAGGATCTAAATACGTTACTTCATTACTTGGCATCATGTCTCTATATTTTGGTCTTGATGCTCCTCTAGCAGCGCTAAATCTTAAGTTAAAATTTCTTTTTATTTTAAAATTAGCATTAAAAGTAGGTAATATATCCCATCTAGAATTTTCTACCTCATGGTATAATGCTTCATTTACAACACTTACCGTTTCTGCAATAGGGTCAAATTGTTCTACTCCAGTAAATCCACTAGATTCATTTATTGTATTAATTGCTCGTACTCCAAAATTTAAAACTACAGGCACATTAAAAATTCTTGCTTTTGCATCTACTTGCGCATAAGTAGAAAAACTTTTCTCTATAGCACCATAAGATTTTGCAGGATTAAATTGCAGATTATCTACGTCAGAAACCAATTCATTTAAAGGTGTATCAAAATCAAAAACACCTGCACCATCTAAACTATCAAATCCTGGAGTTATATCTAAGACTTCATTTCCAGGAATATTAATCCATTGATCTAAACCTGTTTCTCCGTATAGAAAATCTCCTGGAACATAATAATTGTTAATAGAAGTAAGATCTAAAAATTGCTGATTTTGCGCTTCTGTATAATCGCCATATATATCTCCTGCATCTCCTTGCGCTTCTCTTGCTTCAAAATCTGTAACTGCAGATCTAGCACCTAAAGTAAATTTCACCTTTTTATTTAACTCATACTCTACATCTATTCTAGATGCATAGTTGTATCCTTTGGTTCTAATATGTCTTTTTGAAGCAGACAATAAACTAAATGCCGTTGGGTCATAAATTTCATCTGGCACTCCATATTGAGGAAAGTATCCTCTTAAATCTAAACTAAAAGCGCTATTATCATAGTCTTGTCCTTTTAGTCTTGATGTTATTTGTGTTAAGTCTTGGAAATAATCTAAATTAGAATAAGACAAATCAAAACCAAAAACCAACTTATCTGATTCTTTATATTTTGTATTTAAACCAATAATATTATTAGTAGTGTTATTGTCATAAAATTGATTTTTATTTTGAATATTTACTCTAGATTGGTTAGCACCTGCTCCATCAATATAAGCTAGATTATTACCATTAAAAGCAAGACTTCCTGGAGTAAAGAAGTTATCAGCTCCTAATATACCATTACTATCACCACCTGCAGCCATTGACATTTGGAATTGTTGTCTGTCTGAAGCAGCTTGCAATCTTGTTAAGGTATAATCTAATAAAAACTCTAATTTTTTGGTTGGTTTATATTGAATTGCCGCAGATATAGCTAATTGCTCTCTATAATCTTTTCTAACTACATTATTAATAGTTGCTGGCACCAAGATATTTTCGTAAACATTTTCACCTTCTTCAAAAGAACCATCACTGTCAGTATCTTCATAAAAATCAACAAATCTATAACCTCGCATTCCTGCTTCTTCACGTAACCTAAAATCATCTGCATACACTACAGAAACAGCAGCACCTAGTTTGTCATTTATTTTAGCACCAAAAACTCCTGAGTACCTTTTATCAAAATCAATATTCTTAAACTCAGCCTCGCTATCTCCTCTTAGATTAAAACTAGCGAAATAGTTTTTTCCCTTTTTATATCTTTTATCTAATGGTCTTAAAGTCTGAAAATCTACAGTTCCACCAATATCTGTAGCTATTTCTTTTGCTTGTGATGTTTTATGAATTCTAGCTCCATTAATAATTTCAGTAGGAATAACATTCAAGTTAAATTTTCTAAAATCGGATTTTCCTTCATTTCCTGCAGAAATTGGAGCACGTCCATTCATAGTAATTTTAACAAACTGCGGACCTATACCTCTAATAGAAACTCTGTCTCCTGAAACACCATCGTCATTTCGCTCTATTTGCACACCTGCAACTCTTTGTAAAGCATCTGTTACATTACTATCTGAAAAACTACCAATATCTTCTGGCGTAATAGCCTCTATAACTGTAGCTGCTTCTCTTTTTTCTTTAACAGCTTTCAATTGCGAACTTCTAATACCTGTTGTTACAACTACTTCATCTAAAGATTCTGTATCTGTTTCCATCTTAACATTTACGATGCTTTTTCCTGCAACAACCTTTTCTACAGTTTTAAAACCTACATAAGAAAAAACCAATACAGCATCTGCATTATTTAATTCTAAAGTATAATACCCATCCATATCAGACATGGTACCATTACTCGTTCCTTTTTCTATAACACTTGCTCCAGGCAAAGGAATATTATCTTTATCAATAATTTTACCAGTAATAGCTTGCTCTTGTGCAAAGCCAATAAAGCATTGCAGTAAAAACAAAAACATTAAACTTTTAGAAATATTTTTTTTCATGATTTGAAGGGTTAGTTCGTATGCTTACAAATATGTGACAAATAAGAGAATTCAACTTGCTCATTTCGTTTTTAAATTTTCTCATTTCAACCAAACCCTTTAAATATTGGCAGTCTCGGCATATTTGAAATTTTACAGCAACAAAATGACAGATTAGAGAAGCGTTTATAAATAAGTAAATAGTTACTTTGTTTATCTGATAAATAAAAACCCATGTCTCTTAAAAAAAACTCAAGTATTCTTTTTTTTCTACTAAGCACTTGTTTTTCTTTTGCCCAAACAAAACAGGCTCAAAAACCCATTGAAGCCAATTGGGAATCTATGGCAGCCAACTATCACGTACCAGAATGGTTTCAAGATGGTAAAATTGGCGTATGGATGCATTGGGGAATTCCGTCATCAATCGATGAAAATAGACCCGAAGATGGATCGCATTACGGAAGACGCATGTATGGTGATGAAGATTATGATGCCAGAAATGAACCCGACAGATTGCGAACCGTAAAATTATCGGAATGGCATGAAAAACGTTACGGAAATCCTTCAGAGTTTGGTTACGAAAAATTTATCGCAGATTTTAAAGCTGAAAATTTTGACGCTAATGCCATCGTCAAATTTGTTAAAGATTGTGGTGCACGCTTTATCATGCCAGTCGCTACACATCACGATAATTTTGACATGTATGATTCCTTCTTCCCTTGGAATGCCGTAAACATGGGACCAAAAAGAGATATTCTTAGAGAATGGAAAGATGCGGCCTACAAGCATGATTTAAAATTCGGTGTATCTACACATTTATATTGGTCACCACGCTTTTTTAGAACGGCTAGAAAATTTCAAAAAGAAGGTACAGCAGCTTGGGACTTTTTCAATATGGATTATGACACCTATAAGTTTGCTAGCCAAGATAGCTGGAACCAACATTGGTACAAACGCTCTTGGGATTTAATCGAAAAGTATGATCCGGATATGTTTAACAACGATTCGCCATATCCTAAAATAGGTTCAGGTAAAGGCTTAGGGGTGAAACTATTCTCAGCGTATTTAAATAGAGATTTAAAAGAAAACAAGGGCAAACAAACCACTGTTTTATCCTTTAAAAACACCAAAGAAAACAAAGCCGCATTTACCTATAATTTAGAGCGTGGTATGTTTGGTGAGCTTCAAGAACACCCTTGGATTTGGGCAACCGATTTATCAGGAAGTTGGTTTTACCGCAAGAACTCGTTTACCCGTATGTCCTTGCCTGTTTTAATTGGCAATGCTATTGATGCTATTAGTAAAAATGGTGCCGTTATGATTAATATTGCTTTAAAAGGCGATGGGACTATTCCTGAAAACCAAAAACAAATGCTTAGCGCTTTTGGCGCTTTTGTTAAGCATAACCAAGAAGGTATTTACAATACCAGACCATGGAAAACCTTTGGCGAAGGTCCTTTAGAGATTGTAACTAAACGCGCAGGAGAAAACCTAAAACCCTTTTCTGAAAAAGACATTCGTTTTACCACAAAAGACGATAATATTTATGCTTTTGTTTTGTCAACACCAACCGAAGATATCTTAATTAAAACCCTGAAAAAAGACGGCCTTTTAGAAAAAAACATCAAAAAGATACAATTATTAGGGAGCGATCAAACCATTAGCTGGAAACGCAGTAAAGAAGGCTTATTAATTACACACAACTTTACAACGCTACCAAATCAATCAGCGCTATGCTTTAAAATAATCACGGAATAGTTAAAATTTAGAACAAGATTAATGCATTACAAATCGTCCATTTTATTGCTTTTACTAGCCGTTTTTTTAACGGCCTGTGCTGCGCATAAACAAGAAACGGTTGTGGTAAAACAGAAATTACCAGACTTTTCTTGGGATACAATGCCCTTGTATATGCATTTGCGTAAATCAACGGCCTTCAACAGAAAGGAACTGAAATACCTTTCAAAATTCCCGTTAATTACCTTTGAAAAAACAACAGGAAGTAAAACTTACGGATCTGCAGAAAAAGGAACGCTAAAAGCAGCCAAAGCGGTAAAAAAAATAAATCCGGAAGCCACTATATTATACTATAAAAACGTAGTCGTTAATTGGGGCGGTTATAAGGAAGACAAAGCCTTTTTAAAACAACATCCCGACGCGTTATTGGTAAACAAAAACGGTAAAAAAGCTTTAATGCCTAATAAGAGAACGGGCTTTTTTGATATCTCTAAAGATTATGTTCGTGCGTATTGGTTAAATCATGTAAAAAATAGCACTGAAAACCCATATATTGACGGGGTGTTTCTAGATGCTAATATTAAAGTTTTAGTGCCTACGTTCTTTAGTAATCGTGTTGGTGAAGCCAAACAACAAGCTATTGAATCGGGTTACTTAAGGATGATGTCCGATCTAAATACCCAATTAGGAAAGGACAACTTACTGCTTGCGAATATGCTTCGTGTACGTCCCGAGTTTAAAGATTCAGGCAAAGACTATATGAAATTCTTTGATGGCTCTTATATTGAAGGCTTTGAGCATGAGAGTTTTGGCATGACTTATGAAGATTATCTTGCTAAAGGTATTGAAGCGGTTCAGAAATCAGCTCGAGAAGGTAAAGTTATTGCCATGTCTCTTGGCATAGGGAAAGCTTTAGAGAACGAAAATGTAGGTATGGATGATGTTAGAGCACGCTTAACCAAACATGAGAATGGTGATGATGACCTTAGTAAACGTATTGATTATCTATTGGCCATTTTTCTAGTTTGTGCCGAAAAATACAGTTACGTTTATCCTCATGATGGTTATGATGTTAACAGGTCTGCTATCTGGTTAAAAACCTTTCCGCAGTACAATAAAAAATTAGGAGCACCAAAAGGCTATGCGCAACGCGACGGCTATATTTACACACGCGCTTTTGAACACCTAGATGTTTGGCTCGATATTAAAAACCAAACCGCTCAATTACACTGGAAATAAACTAAAAACTAAATATTTATACATAAAAAATGAAATCACTTTTAACAACGCTTACCATTTTATTGTGTTTTACTAATCATGCCATTAGTCAAAACAAAAGCAGTATAGACAAACCTAATATTGTTATCTTTTATGTAGATGATTTAGGTTGGCAAGATTCAGAACTGAATGATTTAGATGAACCCACACCTTGGGAAACACCTAATATGGTAGCACTCGCAAAAGAAGGTATTAATTTTACCAATGCCTATTCGCCTGCTCCTACTTGTGCGCCATCAAGAGCAGCAATGCTTTCGGGATTACATCCTACTAAAACTGGTGTAACGCACGTGAGTGGCGGAACTGCACCTAAAAGCACTAAACGCTCTAAATATGTAACGCCATTCTACCCTATTGGTTTAATGCCTGAGAATTTCACCATTGCAGAAGCCTTAAAAATGAATGGTTATACCACAGGTCATGTTGGAAAATGGCACGTTGGAGCGCTTGACATTCAGAAATCAACCAAACAAGGTTTCGATTTTGCATACGAATCTAGAGGTGCACACCAAGGGCCTAAGAGAGAAAAGAACCGTGTAAACAATTTTGCAACTCACGATGAAGGTGATCGTTACCGTTTAAGTGATGAAAAATATCCTCCGTTTACGAAATCATCTCCTAACGGAATTTCTTATCCAAAGGATATGGTGACCGAAAAAGCTCTTGAATTTATTTCAACAAGTAAAGACGAACCGTTCTTTTTATACCTAGCACATTGGTTGGTACATGCGCCAATTCACACGAAGAACAAGGAATTATTACAATATTACAGTGATAAATTAGGGATTGAAATGCCTACAAAAGATATCCCGATTAAAACAGGAGGCCAAACCAATCCATTTTACGGTTCTATGGTTACCTCTTTAGATTGGAGTTTAGGACGTATAGTAGATTTATTAAAAACCACCGACGATCCAAGACATCCTGGTAAAAAATTAATTGAAACGACTTATATCATTTTCTCTTCAGATAACGGAGGTGTTGAAAAAGCCAATGGAGATATCGTTACGGATAACTTCCCGTTAGATCAAGGAAAAAAGTACGCCCAAGAAGGTGGTATTAGAGTGCCTATGGTAATTGCTGGTCCTCAAATTCCTAAAGGAGAAACTAAAGATGTATTGATTAATCAATTAGACTTTTTTCCAACAGTATTAAACCTTACCAACAGTACAGTACCTGAAAAGTACAGTTCAGAGTTTGATGGTTTAGATATTTCTGGGGTTTTATTAGATAATGACAAAGAAGTAGCGGACAAAAACGGAAACGCAAGAGAAGATTTATGGTGGCACTTTCCACATAACACGGATTCTCAAATGCAATCTGCGATAAGACATGGTGATTATAAGTTATACAAAAACTTAATTCCAGGAACCTATGAATTATACCGTTTATACAAAAATGGTAAAAGAGAAGATTTAGAAGAGAAATTTGATATTGCTAAAGACAACCCAAAAGTGGTTAAAGATTTAGCGGCAAGATTAGAAAAATATCTAGAGGAATATAATGCACAATTCCCTTATAAGAACCCTTCAAAATTCAAGGCTGAAGAAACTGCGTCTATTCCAGTAATTGTTAACGATACTTATGATGCTGAATCGCGTAAAGCAACCATCACATTAGAAAAAGGAAAATCTGATGTTGTAGAACCTTATGTTTTAATTCGAATTGCGAATAAATCGGCATTAAAAAAGAAAGGAAAACTAAAAAAGCATTCTACAACCTTTATAAAAGTACCTTTAGAAGCGAGCAAAAACAATTTAGAATACACCTACACTGTACCTGAAAACATTATGGAATATGGGTTTGTTTTAATTGATGAAAATCAATTTATGGTTCAAAGTGAATTCCGTAGAATCAACTAAAAAATTAAGCTTTAAAATGAAATACAATAAATTAGTCGCAGCCCTAGTTTTTCTAGCGTTCTTTTCCTCAAACTATAGTCACAGTCAGGAAAACGATTTAATAAAACCGAACATCATCATTTTTTATGCTGATGATTTAGGTTGGCAAGATGTAGAATTAAATGATTTAGATGAGCCTTGTGCATGGGATACTCCAAACATCAAAGAGTTAGCAAAAGACGCCATTAATTTTACCAATGGCTACTCGCCTGCTCCAACTTGTGCACCTTCACGATGTGC
The DNA here is from genome assembly GCF_042684485.1 of Lacinutrix gracilariae. Classification (NCBI taxonomy): domain Bacteria; kingdom Pseudomonadati; phylum Bacteroidota; class Flavobacteriia; order Flavobacteriales; family Flavobacteriaceae; genus Lacinutrix; species Lacinutrix gracilariae. The sequence continues at coordinate 207,977 of NZ_JBHULM010000011.1, forward strand.
TATTTTAACGGGATTACATCCTGCAAAAACAGGCATAACGAATGTGAGCGGTGGGAAAATTCCAAAAGCACATAGATCGTCTCAATATATTAGTCCTTATTTCCCAGAAGGTTTAATGCCTGAACATTTCACTATTGCGGAAGCTTTAAAAATGAACGGTTATAAAACAGGACACGTGGGAAAATGGCATGCAGGACACTTACAAATTCAAAGTTCTACCAATCAAGGTTTCGATTTTGCGCACGAATCTCGTGGTGCACACCAAGGCCCAAAAGGTAAAAACAACAGAACCAATTTTTTTGCCACGCATGATGAAGACGACAAATACCAATTAAGTGAAGAGAAATACTTTCCTTTTACTGAGGCATCGCCTAATGGTATTTCGTATCCTAAAGATGCGGTTACTGAAAACGCGCTTCAATTTATTAAAGACAATAAAGAAGAACCGTTCTTTTTATACCTCGCACACTGGATGGTACATTACCCAATTCACACTAAAAACCGTGAATTATTACAATATTATTGCGATAAATTAGGCGTAGATTTCCCAATCGAAGATGTTCCCATGACTTCAGGAGGCCAAACCAATCCTTATTTTGGAGCGATGGTAACTACCTTAGACTGGAGTTTAGGACGTGTGGTAGATTTATTAAAAACCACAGACGACCCAAGGAATCCTGGTAAGAAATTATACGAGACCACTTATATCTTTTTCTCTTCGGATAACGGAGGAGCTGAACAGCGTAAAACAGAAATCATGTCTGATAACGCGCCTTTAGATAAAGGTAAAAAATACACCGAAGAAGGTGGTATTAGAGTGCCAATGCTTATTTCTGGTCCAAACATTGCCAAAGGACAAACACAGGATATGTTAATCAATCAGTTAGATTATTTTCCAACCATATTAAATCTTACCAACAGCCAAATCCCTTCAGAATACAGTTCTGATTTTGATGGTTTAGATATTTCAAACGTTCTATTAGAAGGAAAAAGCGAAGTCAAAGATAACGACGGAAACGTTAGAGAAGATTTATGGTGGCACTATCCTTATGGTCTTGAGCATCAAAACCAATCGGCTATACGCTCTGGAGATTATAAATTGTATAAGAAATTTATGACTGGTGAATATCTGTTATATCGCTTATATAAAAATGGCAAACGTCACGATTTAGAAGAGCAACACAATATTGCTAAAGACGAGCCAAAAATCGCAAAAGCCTTATCTGAAAAATTAGAACAATACATCAAAGATTACGATGCTAAGTTGCCGTATAAGGAGCCTTCAAAATTTAAAAGTGATAAGCATGTTGCTGCTATTCCTGTGATTGCAACGAATACCTTTAACGCAGCATCTCGTAAAGTAACAGCACAATTAGAACAAGGCAAATCTAATGTGATTGAAAGCTATGCGCTTGTAAAAATTTCAGATCCTGTTAAGAGAACAAACAAAGGCAAGAAGAAAAAAGTAAGGTCTACCTACTTAAAAGTCCCTGTAAATATTAGCAATAATGGTTTAGAATTCAGCTATTCCGTTCCGGAAGAGGCTATAGAATACGGACTCATTTTAATTGATGAAAACCGTTTTATGGTAAAAAGTGAGTTTCAAAAAGTTAAATAATTAAGTGTTGAAGATGAAAATAGGAATCATAAAATATAGCGTTATATGCTGTTGCTTGTGTTTCCTATTTTTTATTCAAACCACTAATGGGCAAACGTTTTCTAAAGTTTTAAAAAACAGCAGACCCAACATCATCTTCGTAATGACCGATGATCAAGGTATGGGCGATTTGTCTTGTATGGGAAATGAAGTCGTAAAAACCCCAAACATTGATGCGTTTTATCAAAAATCAACACGTTTTACAGAATATCATGTAAGTCCTACTTGTGCACCAACACGAGCTGCAATTATGAGTGGTCGACACGAATTTAGAGTTGGCGTCACCCACACTATTTTAGAACGAGAACGTATGGCTTTAGATGTATACACGCTTCCTGAAGCCTTGCAATCTGCAGGCTATAAAACCGGATTATTTGGTAAATGGCATTTGGGAGATGCTGAAGACTATTTGCCACAAAATAGGGGTTTCAACGAAGTGTTGATGCATGGAGGTGGTGGAATTGGTCAAGTAAATCTTGGAGATTTCCCACCGAATAAAGACAATGTGTATTTTGATAATGTTTTGCTTCATAATGAAACCATTGTAAAAACTAAAGGCTTTTGTACAGATGTGTTTTTTGATGCCGCTATGGCTTGGCTCAAAGAGAACATAGATAAACAACAACAGTATTTCACCTATGTTTCTTTAAATGCACCACATGCTCCTCTGGTGGCACCTGAAAATTATAAAAAACGCTTTCTAGAGTTAGGCTATGATGAAGGCACTGCGAGTAGATATGGCATGATTGAAAACATCGATGATAACTTCGGAAGGTTGATGAGCAAGCTTGAAGAGTGGAATGTTTTAGAAAACACCCTAGTTATTTTTACGACAGATAATGGCGCCACACATTTAAGAGGCACTTTAAATGGCGAAAAGATAAAACATTTTAATGCCAACCTTAAAGGTGGGAAAAACTCACCAAATGAAGGTGGTAATCATGTTCCTTTTTTTATGTATTGGAAAGGTGTTTTAACGGAAGGCAAAGACATCAATCAGCTTACCGCTCATATTGATTTATATCCAACGTTTGCAGAATTAGTAGGAGCGAAATTACCAGAAGATATGAAAGATTTAGAAGGTTTATCTTTAATTCCTTTATTAGAAAACACAGCAATAAATTGGGAAGATCGCTTATTATTTACACATTGCGGACGCTGGAAAACAGGTATGGTAAACACGGCTAAATTCACTAAAATGGCGATTAGAAGCCAAAAATGGCGCTTTGTGAATAATACCGAATTGTATGATATCATTAACGATCCTGGAGAGCGTCATAATGTAGCAGCAGAACATCCAGATGTGATTGCAAAATTTCAAGAACCTTATAATGAATGGTGGTCCAATTCTATTCCTTTGATGATAAATGAAAATAGAAAAAGAGTAAAGGAACAACCACTTCACACAAAATATTATAAACAACTAGAAGCAGAAGGAATTCCAAATTGGAATCCAGAAGATGCAATTACAGAAAAAAACTAGAAAACAACATGTAATAATTTCGAATATATCTAAAGCAGTTTAAATTATTTAAATAAGACATATTTTAGATTGAATTAGATATGACATTTTGATAAAAGAAACTGCAAATTAGTAACCTTAAAAACTTTTATTTCGCAGCAAAGCGATATGGATTTATAAAGCATTTACCAATTACAAAATCATGACTGAAACTATAAACAACAATTTTTCTAAAGATCTTAACTTTCTAAAAGCGCATACCAACATCATTGTGTTGCAAGAAGGCGAAAGTGCATTAGCTATTGCACCACAATTTCAAGGGCGTGTAATGACCAGTACAACCAACATATCAGAAGGTGCTAGTTTTGGTTGGATTAACAAAAAAGTCATTGAAGCTGGTTTTTTACCAGAAGAAGAACGTAAAGGCCGTTTAGAAAATCAGATTTATGTGTTTGGAGGCGAAGAACGCTTTTGGTTAGGTCCTGAAGGTGGACAGTTTTCACTCTTCTTTAAGCCAGAAGATAATTTCGATTTTTCAAATTGGAAAACACCTGCTGTTATAGATACCGAAGCATTTACCTTAGTGTCGAAAACGAATAACACGGCAATGTTTGAACACCAATGCGAATTAATAAACAAAAGTGGCACCATTTTTAAAATGGGCATTGGACGTTCTATTTCTATTTTGAATAAAGCGTCAATACAAAACATTCTTAATAAAACATTTTCAGACAACATTGCCTTTGTTGGCTATCAAACCAACAATCAAATTACAAATATTGGAAAAAAACCATGGCTACCAGAAACAGGATTACCTTCTATTTGGCTATTAGGTATGTATAAGCCCTCGCCAGAAACCACCATGGTAATTCCTTTTAAAGCTGGTGAAGATGATGATTTAGGTCCAAAGGTAAACGACTCCTATTTTGGTAAAGTTCCTGAAGCTTATTTAGAAGTCAACAATGACGTGTTATACTTTAAAGGTGATGGAACCAAACGCAGTAAAATTGGTATCAACTCAAAACGTTCAAAAGGTATTTCCGGAAGTTATGATGCTGTAGGGAAAGTTTTAACCTTAGTAACGTATAATGCACAAGATGCTACTAACGGTTACGTAAATTCGGCTTGGGAATATCAAGAAGAACCGTATGCAGGTGATGTGATAAATGCCTATAACGATGGCGCACCAGAACCAGGCGTTGCACCTATGGGACCATTTTATGAATTGGAAAGCTCATCCCCTGCCGCTGCCTTAAAACCGAATGAAACAATGGTTCATATTCAAACCACCATTCATTTACAAGGTGATGAAGACGAACTCAGTGCTATTGCTGAAACCACTTTAGGTGTAAGTGTAGATGCTATTTTAAAATCGCTAGAAGGATGAAAAACAACAAACTATTTAAAGTTTTTTCGGTAAGTCTATCGCTTTTAGGCTTACTCGTTCTGTTTTCTAGTTTTATTCCAAAGGACACTATAGAAAAACCGAAAACTAAACAGCCAAACATCATCTACATTCTAGCTGATGATTTAGGCATTGGCGATCTTAGTATTTACAATGAAAACAGCAAAATACAAACACCGCATTTAGACCAAATGGCTAAAGAAGGGATGCGATTTACCGATGCACATACCTCATCTGCAGTTTGTACACCAACACGTTACGGCATTTTAACCGGACGCTATAATTGGAGAACCCCTTTAAAGGAATTTGTGACTTGGGGGAACTCACCGAGTTTAATTCAGAACAACAGATTAACCGTTGCGCAACTGCTCAAAAATCAAGGCTATAAAACGGCTAATATTGGGAAATGGCATTTGGGTTTAAACTGGAGCATGAAAAATAATAGTCCAGAATTTAATCATTATTCAGAACGTTCGGACCGTTTAAATTTTAAGGATATCGATTATAGCCAACCCTTAAAATTCGGCCCTTTAGATATGGGATTTGATTATTCGTTTATGATTTCAGCATCTTTAAATATGCCTCCTTATGTGTATTTAGAAAATGACAAGGCCACGATGCTACCAACGGATAAAACCGAAAGAAACAGAAAAATATATCCGTTTAGTAGCTGGATAAAAGGAGACATTGCAGACGATTTTAAACACGAGGAAGTTTTACCTAAAATAGTGGACAAATCCATTTCATTCATAAAGGAAAATGCCAACAAAGACCAACCATTTTTTATGTACATTCCTTTGCCTTCACCTCATAATCCTGTGCTTCCTATTGCACCATGGAAAGGTCAAAGTGAGATTGGTAGTCCTTATGCCGATTTTGTAATGATGATTGACGATTTAATGGGTACTATTTTTGAAACCCTAAAAGCACAAGGTATTGACGATAATACCTTAGTTGTTTTTACTAGTGATAATGGCTTTGCCACTACCAACGATTTAAAAACCTTGCGACAAAAAAAACACAGTCCAAGTTATGTGTATAGTGGTTACAAAGGCAGTTATTTAGAAGGTGGTCACAGAGTCCCATTTCTAGTAAAATGGCCGGGAAAAATTAAACCCAATTCCATTTCTGTTGCTACCATATGTACTACAGACTTTATGGCAACCTGTGCCGATATCGTGGATTATGAGTTTAAAGACAATGAAGCCGAAGATAGTTTTAGCATGTTGCCTTTACTGACCAATGAAGGCACTTATTTAAGAGACGCTACAATTCATCATGATAAATATGGTGTTTTTGCTATTCGGAAAGGCGACTGGAAACTTGTTATGGCGCCTAATTCTGGCATTATGGCTTCCGGAAAAACTAAGATTCATAAAGATGTTCATTCAGAAGCACTACTTTATAACCTAAAAGAAGACATTAAAGAAAAAAATAATGTGGCAGATCAATATCCTGAAAAAGTGAAGGAACTAAAGACCATTCTCATTAAACAAATTAGAGATGGCAGAAGTACCCCTGGAAAAATTCAAGAAAACGATGCTATACCTGGCGAATGGCCGCAAGCCGCATTTGCCTTTGAAAACTAATTTCAATTAAATTAACCCATAAAGACTATGTACATTTTAAGAGTTCTTATCATCTGTGCTTTTATAACATCCTGCAAATCCAATACAGAAGCTGCACAACAAGATGTTACAAATAAAACCAAGGCGCCTAATATTGTCTATATTTTAGCTGATGATATGGGTTATGGTGATCTTTCGGCTTTAAACTCAGAATCTGCCATCCAAACGCCATACATGGATAATATACTAAAAAATGGTGTTCATTTTACAGATGCACATTCCAATTCGTCTGTTTGCACACCTACGCGCTATGGCATAATCACAGGACGTTATGCATGGAGAAGCCCATTAAAAAAAGGCGTTCTAAATGGTTATAAACCCGCTTTAATAGAAGAAAGTCGACCAACGGTTGCGTCCTATCTCAAAAGTAACGGTTACACAACGGCATGTATTGGAAAATGGCACATAGGTTTAGATATGCAACCTAAAGATGGAGCGCAAAAAGTCATAGCAAAAGACGGAATTAGTAATGTAGATTTTAGTAAACGCATAAAAGACCCAAGTGATTTAGGTTTTGATTATTCATATACTATGCCTGCATCCTTAGACATTCCACCTTATGTCTATATCGAAAACGGGAAAACGGTGGAGTTGCCAACAGAATATACCGAAGGTAAAAATGAAGGTAGAGGTGTCATGTGGCGCCCAGGTGAAAAAGCACCCAATTTTGTATTTGAAGAAGTACTCGATCATTTTACTAAAAAATCGGTAGCGTTTATCAACGAACAACAAGACATAAACGCACCTTTCTTTCTTTATTTTCCTTTAACCGCACCGCATAAACCTTGGTTGCCTGTAGGTGAAGCCATTGGAAAATCTAAAGCAGGACTTTATGGAGATTACGTCACTATGGTAGATGATGCTGTTGGAGCTGTTGTTGATGCTTTAAAAGAATCCGGTCAATTAGAAAACACATTAATCATTGTGACTTCGGATAACGGTTCTAATTGGACCGAAAGAGATCAAGAAAAATATCCACATCGTGCCAATTACATTTACAAAGGTCGTAAAGCCGACATTTATGATGGAGGTCATCGCGTTCCATATATAGCACAATGGCCAGGCGTCATTCCAGCAGGATTAGAATCGAATCAATTAATGTGTACCACAGATTTGTTTGCCACATTATCGGGAATATTACATCAACCTCAAATAGAAAAAGGTGCGGAAGATAGTTTCAACCTATGGCCTGCTTACACGTCTGATGTAAAAACACCTATTAGAGAAGCGGTTGTTCATCATTCTATTTACGGTATGTTTTCCATTAGAAAAGGCAAATGGAAATATACGCCACAATTAGGTTCGGGAGGATTTACAAAGCCAAAAACTGTTGAACCAAAACCGAATGAAGCACCAGGCACCTTATATGATATGATTAATGATCCTGAAGAAAAAAACAACCTCTATAATACACACCCAGAAGTTATTAAAGAATTAGACCAACTTTTAGAAACCTATAAAAATCAAGGCTTCAGTAACAAATAAAAATTTCAGCAACATGACCACATTAATGGGACTTAAAATAAATAGACTTTTGATGATTGCTTTTACCATAGCATCGGTGTGGCATGGCTTTTCACAATCCGATGATGTATCCAATGGTGCTTACAAAGCTTTTTTACTTCAGAAAACGTGGCAGAAATTAGATCCTGATCATAATCAGCAGTTTTCGAAACCTGAAGATAAAAGACAATGGAGCCGTTACAAACATTATGATATTAATAAAGATAGCATACTCACCCAAGAAGAATTCACCAGTAATTTCCGCATTCCTTATTTAAAAACCGATGGTAAAAGGAAATTAAATGTCTTATACAAAACCACAAAAGAAGACGATTTATACTTAGACATTTACTATCCTAAAAACATAAAGAAAGGAGAAAAATTACCGGTTGTTTTCTACACTCATGGAGGAGGTTGGGCTGCAGGAAGCAGACATGGAGCTGCCAATGCGTCTTTTAAAACCGTACACATGGCACTTTTAGAGCAAGGCTTTTGTGTGGTGGCTGTGAGTTATAGATTAGTAGAGAAAAATGGCACAACGGCCATGCGCGACTGTGTTATAGACAGTAAAGACGCCCTTCGTTATATCTCTAAACACAGTGAAACGCTAGGGATTGATAAAAACAGATTTTATGCTTTTGGGGATTCCGCAGGAGGCCAAATTGCTCAAATGCTAGTATTGAGTTCGCCAGACAGTCTCATTGGAGATAAAGATTTAGCAAAATACGATTATACCATGGCTGCAGGAGTATCGTGGTATGGCCCTACCGATTTTGAAAATACAAGTCTGTTTAATCCGGATGATAGACCAAACTTTAAAGATCGATTTAGCCCAAGAATTTTAAAGTCTGGTACTAAAAAAGAAGAGGCTTTGTCCTTGTATAGAGAGATGAGTCCTGTAAATTATTTAACTCAAGACAGTCCACCTTTGCTATTGCTGCAAGGCGACAGTGACAACACCATTCCTGTAAAACATGCGTATTATATGGAAGAAAAAAATAAAACCATCAACGCGCCAGTCACTATTCAAATTGTAAAAAACTCGGCGCATAACTGGCGAAAAGTAGGGAAACCCATTCAACCAACACGAGGTGAGATTGTGCAAACCACCATTGACTTTTTTGTAGCACATTTAAAATGATTTAGAACCTGTTTAATAACAAATTATAAAAATTATTGCTTCTTTTTCTTTAAAAAAAATAAGGTGGATTAAAGCAAACAAAAGGGGTTTTAAGGCAATTCTTTGAATGCGTTTTCTTTTATTTTTACTAAAAAAATATAAGCAGAGATTAATGAAACCCATACAAATTATATTACTCGCCCTATTATTTCTTTCATCTTGTTCTAAGCAGGATGATCAGCCAATAGATGATCAGTCAATAACTGAAGAACCGGATCCAACACCAGAATCAAGTGCAGAATGGTTAAGTGGTTCTTGGGGAGTTACCTTTCCTATTTATGGAGGTGAGCGATTAGATTCTGAAGTCGCTGGAGGTTATGATTACAGAGCTGGCGCGCAACAAATTACTGATGAATTGCCTGCAACAGGCCACATTATAACTAATCTTTCTAATTTTGCAAAATCATATTATTTTACTTTAAGAGGAAATGAAAATGTAGATATCGCATCAGAAATAGACGAACTCTTAGTTCCAAGTCTAGAAAATGAACAAATAATCTTTGATGTTCTTCAAAATTTTAAAGATGCTGGAAAGAAAAATATTCTATATATCTCCACCAATTATTTTGATAGATTAGGACCAGAGGAATCAGATGATGAAGACTTTAATGCAGCACATGCGGCATGGATAACGTATTATACAAATGAATTTGAAGGAAATGAATATGCTGCATACAGAGACCTTGTACAAGGATTTATTTTACGCATTAAAGATTATGCTGATGGCTATTGGCTAGACACTACCGCAGAATTAGACGATGATGGTCATATGGAAGATTTTGTTCAAATGATTAGAGATGCAGACCCTGATGCTGCTATTTCAGCATCTCCTAACGGTGCCTATTTCACGGATGAAAACAATGAGTTTATAAAAGTAGATTCTGACGGCGTTGATGATACAGATGATAGAGATTATAAAATTGTAAGCTTCGAAGGTGTAAATAACTATCAAGATTTTACAAGTGGCCATGTAACACCTTTAGGACAAGGAGCTCCTCCTAATTCATGGGCTTATGAAGAGTTTACAATGCCAGCAATGGTAGCCAATCCTTGGGATGAATATGATGGAAAAGTAATATTAAAACATGCATGGTTTCCGGTGAGAGACAAATGGCACGTATCATCAGCAAATTTAATATTTGGTACCGAAGATGCTTATAGATTTACAAGAACACTTAAAGATGCAAATGCTGGAGTGACATTTGCAACTACTACTGATGATGTAAATAACAAAGGATATATGATGGCAGAAGAAATGACAATTATGAAAACCATTAACGATAGATTGCTTTCTAATCCTATGCCTGACTTTGAACCTTATGTAAGGCCTGAAGGTGCTTTTTTAGTGGGTGAGTAAAGTTGTGATAAGATATTTTAATAAGGAGTAAAAAATTAAATAATGATGAATAGAATGCGTTTTTTTTATGTGAAATTTATTTTTGCAATTTGTATGTCTATGACTTGGTCAGGATATGCACAAGAAAAATCAAAACAACCCAATATCGTATTTATTGTATGTGATGATTTAGGTTATGGAGAAGTACAAGCACTTGCACCAGAAACTAGTAAGATTAAAACCCCAAGTATAGACCAATTAACCCGAGAAGGTATGGTGTTTACCGATGCGCATTCTGGTTCTGCTGTTTGTACACCAACGCGTTATGGTATTATGACAGGACGATACAGCTGGCGTACAAAACTACAAAGAGGTGTGGTACAAGGTTTTGCCCCTAACCTTATTAAAGAAGACCGTCCGACCATTGCCAACTTCCTTAAAGATCAAGGGTATCATACGGCTTTAATTGGAAAATGGCACTTAAATTTTCAATACATAGATCCGGTTACAAAAACAGCAATTGAGAAAAAATCTAAAAAACATTTACCACCTGTAGGTGCCACGATTCCTGATGGCCCTATTAATCGTGGGTTTGATTATTACCACGGTTTTCATCATGCTAAAGACATGAAAGCAGTTATTGAAAATGATAAAGTCATTCTCTATGATGATGAAATTAATATGCTACCACGTTTAACAACAAAATCGGTAGATTACATTAACCAACAGGCAAAAAATAAAGATGGAAAACCGTTTTTCTTATATGTGCCTTTAGGCTCACCACATACACCAATTTTACCTTCAAAAGAATGGCAAGGCAAAAGTGGTATGGGCGATTATGCCGACTTTGTCATGCAAACCGATGCCACTGTTGGTACTATAACAGACGCTCTTGAAGCAAATGGATTAACCGAAAACACCTTAGTGATTTTTACGAGCGATAATGGCACCTCTAAAGCTGCAGATATCGAAGGACTTGCAGCACAAGGACATATTGTAAGTGCTGGCTATCGTGGTTCAAAATCCGATTTATGGGATGGAGGCCATCGTGTACCTTTTATTGTAAAATGGCCAAGCAAAGTAAAGCCAAACAGTACGAATGATGATTTAATTTGTTTAACCGACATCTTCGCCACCTTTTCTGAAATCACAGCTGTTCCCGTACCAAGTAAGGCAGGAGAAGACAGTGTTAGTTTTTTACCAGCTTTACAAGGCGAAGCGATTAATAGTACACGAGCAGGTGTCATCCATCACTCTATCACAGGCCACTTTGCTTATCGCTTAGGCAAATGGAAGTTGCTACTAGCCAAAGGTTCTGGTGGTTGGTCGTCACCACGAGAAAGAGAATCCGCAGACATGCCTAAAGCACAATTGTATGATATGGAAAATGATCCTGCTGAAACCGAAAATTTATATACAAAACGTCCTGAAATTGCAGAACAACTTTTAAAGCAATTAGAATTAGATATCAAAACAGGGCGTAGCACCAAAGGGGAGTTTTCTGAAAATGATGTGGACAAAATTGTGCTTTGGAAAACAAAACCAAAACGTAAAAAATCTAAAAATTAATCATCCTACTTTCATGAAATTTAGTCTTTCTAGCATTAGTATACTCTCAATTATTTTATTGTTTTGCTCATGTAAAACCGCTCAAATCCCTTATACAATAAGTGATGGTAGTACTTTTGAGACAAAATCATTTTATCCGAAATTTAGCTGGGAAACGACACCGATGTACTATATGTTTGGGGATCCAAAACGCGTTTTACATCCAGAAGAAGTTGAATTTATTGCAGAACGAACAGACTTTATTTGTATTGAAAAATCGCATGGTCATGGGGATTTAGGCGCTGCAGAATTAGGCGCAAAACATGAAGTCGCAGCGTTTAAAAAGGCAAAACCAGATATGAAAGTGCTTTTTTATTTTAATTCGGCTTATGCTTGGCCTTTCACTTCTTACAACCAAAATTTTACGAAAGAAAACATTAATAATTACCCAGAACTAAAGGCCTTTTTAATAGAAAATCCCGAAACCAAATCCTTAGAAGAACGAAAAAACGTTTTTTATTTTGATGTTTTAAATCCAGATTTTCAGGAATGGTGGGTAAATACAGTCGCAGAAGCGGTTGAATTTTCTGGTGCTGATGGTGCGTTTATAGATCAAATGCATGGTTTTGCCTGGTTACGCCAAGATAAAGCACAAGACGTTCAAAAAGCAATGGGAACTATGATGAAAGCCCTAAAAGAAAAACTAGGGCCTGATAAAATACTATTAGGGAACAATGCAAATGCTAAATTGGCACGATATGTATTCCCGTCTATAGATGCCAATATGTTTGAACATTATGGCGATAAAATGTTAACCAAAGAAAAACTGCTTACGGATTGGGAAGACATGCTTAAAATATCTAAAGCTGGAAAAATGTCAATATTTAGAATTGGTGTGGAGTATGATAGTGTAGCGATCGCCAATCCTTCCTATTATAAAGGCAAAAAGAGAAATGAACGTTATGCAAAACTCTCTAAAGAGAAATTAGAATATTATCACGCTTGTTATTTAATAGGCGCGCAACCCTATTCTTATTTTCAATATGGTTGGGGTTGGCAATTGGCACATGGCTCTTTAATGGAATATCCAGAATTGCAAAAACCATTAGGTGCTCCTAAAGGTGCATATCATAGAACCTCAACAACAGGTTGGGAGTTTACGCGCGAATATGAACATGCTTCCGTTTGGGTGAATACCAAAACTAAAGAAGCTAAGATCACTTGGCATTAAAAATGCCCTTGAATGAAACTTTCAAGCCTTAACTTTTTATGACATCTCTTAAAATACTTCTTACGACATTCTTAATCGCTTTTTCTTTTACAGTAAAAGGTCAAGCTAATTTTGTTCCAGACAGTACTTTAATCTACAAAACCACAGCGCAAGGCAACTTAAAAATGCATGTTTTTAAACCTTCAAACTACAAAGCTTCAGACCAACGGCCTGTAATAGTTTTCTTTTTTGGAGGCGGTTGGGTTGGCGGTCACCCAAAGCAATTTTACCAACAAGCACGGTATTTTGCAGATCACGGCTTTCTAGCTATTTCTGCGGCATACAGGGTTCGTGGCAAACACAAAACCACACCTTTTGAATCGGTTACAGATGCAAAATCTGCTATTCGTTTTTTAAGAGCGCAGGCTGATACACTCGGAATTGACCCTAATAAAATTATAGCCTCAGGCGCCTCTGCAGGTGGCCATATAGCAGCCTGCACAGGTGTTATTAAAGGTTTTGATGAAACAGATGAAAATTTAGATATTAGTTCTATTCCTAATGCGATGTTACTTTTTAATCCAGTCATTGACACCACAGAAAAAGGCTATGGTATTGAAAAAGTAGGTGAAGATAGAAAAACAGAGCTATCACCAAATGATCATGTTGAAGAAGGCATTCCACCCACGTTAATATTCCATGGCACCGCAGACCAAACTGTTCCTTTTGAAAATGTTGAACGCTTCACTAAATTAATGACTGAAGCTGGAAATACATGCGAATTAATTCCTTTTGAAGGGAAAGGTCATGGCTTTTTTAATGGCTCCTTTTTTCGGAAACAGAAAGCGGATACTATTTTTAATAAAACGATGGATTTATCTATTAAATTTCTTGAAAAACTCAGTATCAAAGGCGTAGAATAAACAATGCTTATATTCAGCAAGCTTTTGAACGAATAGAGAAAACAGCTTAAAAGATTCTATTCTATCTTTATATTTAATATTATATACCTTAATAATGAATCTATATAGACTATTTAAATCCACCTTATCGTATCTGTTGTTTATGTTTTGCTTTACGCAAATAATGCAAGGGCAAAATGTCGATTTTAAAGTCGATTACCAGTCTTTTTTATCCAAACATGATATGCTTTGGGATATTATGCCAGACAAATGGCAAACCGCACCTTATTCTGGAAATGGGAATGTTGGGTTTTTATTATATCAAAGTCCTGAAGAAAATGACAATGTGGTTTCGCTACATATTGGAAGACATGATTATTACGATCATAGAGAAGCCGCAACCAAAGCCGAAGAAATGCTTTGGATCAAACGCAGTCGATTACCATTGGGGCATTTTAAATTAGCCTCTAAAGGAAAAATTACAAGTGTAGATATGCGCCTAGATTTATGGAATGCCGAACTTACAGGAACGATAACAACCTCTCAAGGGTCTTATAACATTAAAGGACTTACACACAGCACTAATGATATTATTTATTTTGAAACGGATGCTAAAAACGAAGCTGTAGAAATCACATGGCATGCTGAAGCTCCTATTCCACCGGTTTACGAAGTTCTACAAAAAGGTGGAGGTCCAAAAGGAGGTACTTGGGATAAAATGAGAGCGGTGACTTTAGAAATGGCACCAAAGGCAGAATTCAGCAAAAAAAATGGCTATAATTTCTGCTATCAAGCCTTATTTGATAATAGAGGAGAAACCACTACAGGTTATAAGATAACAGGTAATGCTTCTAAAAAACAACAATTAATTGCGAGTGTACATCATACCTTCCCGGAACATAATTCCTTGGATATTGTTACTAAAAACTTAGAAACTGCTGATGCCATTATTAAAGATAACAACTTTATAGCAACGCATCAAGAATGGTGGCACGCGTATTATCCGTTGAGTTTTATAACCATCAACGATGCCGAAAAGGAATCGTTTTACTGGATACAAATGTACAAATTAGGCTCTGCCTCTCGAGGTAACGGACCAATTTTAGATTTAATGGGCCCTTGGTACAACAGAACGTTTTGGCCAATGGTTTGGGGCGATTTAAACGTGCAACTCATTTATTGGACGCATTTAACTGCCAATAGAATGGCTATAGGTGAATCTTTACCCAACAACATTGATAAGTACACCGAAAACCTAGAAAACAATGTGACTAAACATTGGAAAAACAGTGCGGCCGTTGCGGCTTTAATGCCTCAAGATTTAATTGCTTTCAATGGTGGGAAAGTTCCAGATATGTTGGCATGGATTCTAAATGATTATTGGTTGCATTGTCAATTTGCAGGTGATGATGAGCGTATGCGCGATAAGTTGTTTCCGATTTTGAAAAAGACTGTAAATAGTTATTTAAACTATATTAAAGATAATCCTGTAGAGTACGAAGACGGTAAAATTCATATTAAATACAGTTGGTCGCCTGAATACAAACCAGGACGTGGTCAGGATATTAACTTTACCTTGGCTCTAATTCGTTGGAGTTGCCAAACCCTTATTGACATTGACAATGAACATCACATAAACGACCCGCTTAAAAAAGAATGGCAACATCTATTAGATAATTTGGTAGATTTTCAAATTGATGAGAATGGCCTTATGGTTGGAAAAGATAGACCTTTTGCTAATCCACATCGTCATTATTCGCATCTACTCGCTTTTTACCCTTTAATGGTGATTACACCAGAAAAAGAAGAAGACAAACAGTTATTACGTACCTCTTTAGACCATTGGTTAGATGTTACATTTAATAGTGGCAAAAAGATTAAAGCCATGCCTGTAACCGGTTATACGGCAACAGGAGCGTCTTCTATGTATGCTAATTTAGGTGATGCTGAAAAAGCCTATTATTACCTCGATTTCTTAATTAAGCACAAAAACATTTCCTCAACCACCATGTATTCTGAAGGCAAAATAAATCCGGTAATTGAAAGTCCACTGTCCTTTGCCACAAGTTTACACGATATGATGCTACAAAGTTGGGGAGGAAAAATTCGTGTATTTCCGGCCAGTCCTAAAAAATGGAAAGATGTAGCCTTTCACGATTTTAGAACACAAGGTGCCTTTTTAGTAAGTGCGAAAAAAGTAGAAGGCGAAACGGAATTTGTGTCGGTTAAAAGTTTAAAAGGCAACGTATGTACTGTTCAAGTGGATTTCGAGAATCCGAAATTTTATAAAAACGGAAAATCAATTTCAGTGGAGGCATCTTCAGACGGGTTTTATACGATCGCTTTAAAAAGCAATGAAACTGTTGTCATTACTTCAAAATCATTAAATCAAACAGATTTAAACATTGAAGAATTACCAAAATTAGAAGATGAACAAAACCTTTTCGGCTATGGAAAGAAAACAAAACGTCTACCTGGTCATAACTATTACAGTTCTTATTAAGTTATTATGAAACAAGCATGCTAAAAATATCATCACCCAACAGAATGATTAATAGCGAACAGCATGTGACCGCTAAAAAACAATAAATACAAACACATGAAAACCTTTTTATATAGCCTCTTTATACTCACGTCGTTCTGTTCCTGTACAGCACAAGAACAACCGAAGAAACCAAATATTATTTTTGTGTTTTCAGACGATCAACGCTTCAATTCGTTAAGCATGACAGGCGATCGGGTAACGGAAACTCCACATATAGATCAGCTTGCAAAAGAAGGCGTCTTTTTTAATAACGCTTATATTACAAGTCCTATTTGCGGACCAAGTAGAGCCAATATATTTACAGGACAATGGGAACGCAGAAATAAAATCGGCTTTAATTATATCTCGAAAAATATCATTGCAGAAGACACCTATAAAAAAAGCTGGCAAGTACTTTTAAGAGAGGCAGGTTATTCTACGGCGTTTATTGGTAAGAGTCACACTAAAATTGGTGACAAACACAACACGCCATTAAACGAAAACACAGACTTTGCTTACTATGGCAATGGGCATTTAGGATTTTATCCTGCAAAACGACACAAGCAATTTTCAAACCTTAAAAACAAAACCCAAATTGAAGGGATGTTAGAAGCTACAAAAGCGTTTTTAACTCAAGATGATACTTACGATTACTTTTATGAAAATGCGCAGCCTTCCATCAAAAAACAACTCAACAAAAGAGATCCCAACAAACCTTTTTCGGCTTGGATTAATTTAAATCTACCGCATGCCTCTAGTATTGGCGGAATGGGCACGCAGCCAGAAGATCCGGAATATTACAAAACAAAATACGAGGACGTTAAACATCAGATTGAATTACCTGAAGGGTATCCGCAAGACATTAGTTTACCAGACAATGTGTATGCCACTAAAGATTTAATGAAATACTACGTGACCTCTAATAAAGGAAAGTTGCTCAACGAAAAACTGAAAATGGATCGTGCGGTCTATGCCATTGACCTAATGCTTGGGGAACTACGCGCGTTTTTAAAGGAAATCGGTGAAGCTGAGAATACCATTATTGTCTTTTGTTCGGACAACGGTTTATTTTTAGGCGAACATGGCCTAGGCGGAAAAACCATTTTATATGATGAATCTGTACATGTGCCTATGATTGTGTATTCACCATTTTTTAAGGATCAAACCAAAGGAAAAGTTATTGATGACTTGGTGGTTGGTCAAGATATTCCTGCCACTATTTTAGAACTATGTAATATAGAAACACCGCAATCTTATCAAGGTAAAAGCGTACTGCCTTTAATTCATGATGAATCCATTGACTGGCGAAAAGATATCTTTTTAGAAAACCTATTCACCGACCAAGGCTACCCAAGACAAGAAGGGGTAAGAAGTAAACAGTTTAAATACATTCGTTCCTTTAGTAAGGACAATGACCGCTCAAAATATGTTCCTAATCAGACTGTAGAAAATGATGAAAAACCAATTTACGAAGAACTATACGATATTATTAACGATCCTAAAGAGCAAAATAACTTAGTGGGAAACAAAGACTATCTTGAGGTTTTAAATCAATATAGAGAACGATGTAAAACATTGGTATCGGAACTCAACTAATTTAAATTACCTTTTAAACCTCAGTTCCAAATACATTTTGCTTTTTAAAATACATATATTTCATTTATATAATTTGGAATCCACTAAAAGTCAAAACGCTATCTTAGTGCTCTATTTAACGACTAAACGTACTTATGCATAAAAAGAGCAAGCATTTGATAGAATAAAGAATCGTTTTTTCGCATAAGTATGAGATATTTGAAGACATATTAATACTAATTTAAACTTTATGAAAAC
The DNA here is from genome assembly GCF_042684485.1 of Lacinutrix gracilariae. Classification (NCBI taxonomy): domain Bacteria; kingdom Pseudomonadati; phylum Bacteroidota; class Flavobacteriia; order Flavobacteriales; family Flavobacteriaceae; genus Lacinutrix; species Lacinutrix gracilariae. The sequence continues at coordinate 226,165 of NZ_JBHULM010000011.1, forward strand.
TATCAAGTATATTTCAGCTATTCTATTATTGTTTAGCATATCCTGTTCATCTGACCCTGACTACGATCCAGTAATCGTACCAGAACCAAGTTCATTTGGTGTAAACGAATATGGCACCGTAGATTTCAAAACCGTAGAAGGTATAGAAATAGGCGTGGATACTTCAGTAGAGTTAGAAGCATTACACGGCGAGCCCGAAGAAATAACTCAAGCCGTAGACGGATTAGTAAGATGGCAATATTTATCTGAAGGAATAGGGTTTGGCGTAAACACAACAACAGATATTATTGATAAAATATATTTATATTCTGACTTGTACGAAGGCTATACGACTAGTTATCCTCGTGCACTTGAGGAAGAGTTACAATATGCATTTGGAACCTTAAAAGCCAAACATCCAACGCTTAGAATTGATGATGCCGATGGCAATAACTGGCCATACGTTACGGAAACACTTGTAGAAGCAACTAATGGTCAAGAAAATGGCGTTTATTCTTTCAATTTTGAAAATATTGGAAGATTCATCTTTATTTCTGACAGTATAGATAATACGGAAGGATTTGTAGTACAAATCATCTTAGAATCAGATGTTGATTATGGTGATGGCGAAGGTGGTGGTGACGATAATACTAACCCAGAAATAGTATTTGATGAAGCCGGAGAGAATAGTCAAACATTCAATGTAGGAAAGGAAGATGATGATGATCTTAATCAAGATATTATTACCGTAGGAGGTACAGGAATACTTGTTGAAAACAATAATTTTATAGGTGTTAGTACTGAAGATGCTAGTGATGATGGTGCCACTGCAGTTTTCACTTTTGACTTAACTACAAATGCAACTACTGCATTTGATGCTACTTTAAATTTAGAGTTAGCAAAAAGAGCAAAAGGTAGCGTTAGCGGAACTGTTTCTGTTACAGGTTATCCAGATACACCTTTTTCTTATGCAGCTACATCAACAGAAAATGGTGGTAGTGCTCCTGCTATCGATTTTCAATTTGCATCAATGATTTCACTAGTTTCTGGCACACCGCTTACTGTTACTATTACACTAGATGAAATGTTAACTGAAGGTAATACAACAAATCCTATTTTTAGGTTAGCAAAAGTAATTGTTGAGAAAGATGGTAATACAACTGAACCTACACAAAACACTTGGCTTGATGTTGACAATTCAATTACAAATTTAACATTATCAACTACGTGTACAGATTGTTCTGTATCCACAGTAGCAAATCCTGACGCATCAGATGCAGAAGCTACCAATGTAACAAAATGGACTATTGGCTCTACTTCTGGTAGTGGAAATAAAAGCCTTAATTTTGATTTCAACGAAGGAGAAGGTGTTACTCTTGCTGAGTATTCTAATTTAATAGTAACCGTACGTATGTACTGGCCTAGTTTCAATGACATTAGTAATTTTGATGGTAATGAGCGTTTGAGATTCTATTTAAGTGATGGAACTGCGGCACAACAAGTACAAGTTAATTTTGAAGAAACGAACGAAGCGCAATGGCATACTGTGGTATTTGATTTTACAGGAACACCTTCAGGTGCTGAACTAACTTCAGATATCATTAGTGGAGAAATTAGACTAGTAGGTAATAACTTTACAAATTTAGATAACGGTCTTGACTTTTATATTGATACGATTACGTATGAAATAAATTAAGAAGTATTAGAACCTAAGTTTTAAAATTAGGTTCTCTATTGAAGATTGAAACAGAAAAGCTTTTAAGCTTTCTTAAAAAATAATAGATGAGTCCTCTCATTAGATGACACAACAATTAAAAGTCCTTTGTTAAATTTTTAACTCAGGACTTTTTTATATTATAAAGTAGCCACACAAATTATAATTACAAACTGTATAATCCTGTTGCTAAAAGACACACTTAAAAATGAAATAACTTCAGGGAACAACCTAAAGCATTCTTGAGAAAACTTACAACCCCTCGCTTCTTTTTAATAGAAACCTGAGTTTTTGTTTTCGTTAATTACAAATGATGCTTTAGAGCAAGTATTTGACTATTTTAAGAAACGAGATTCCCTATTCACAATATATCTTTGGTTTACTAATGATAAGTTAACTCTTTAATAATGAATAAATCTCTAACAGTTTTCTTTTTTTTACTGTTTTTCGTTCAATTATCTAATGCACAATTTGTATGGTACGAAAATGAAACGAATACCTTTAAAATTGAACAAGAAAGTACAAGCTCAGGTACATTTCTTAGAGATGTTTCTAATCCATACCTTACCGGAATAAATACAAATGCGACCGTTTCTAAATTTAATAGAGCCCAAGGTCAAGACGCTTTTTTAAAATTCGATTTATATAACGCTGTAACTGATTTTTCAGGATATTCTGTAACCTTCAAGGCGTATATTGATATTCCTACAGCTGCATTAACAACAGATAATTCAAAAATAAGTGTGCACTTATCTCATGCTACAGTTAGTCCAGAAAGTGCTATAGAACTCAACTTTACCGTTGGCCAACAATGGGAAACTTTTACCTTTAATTTTAACGATACTACAATTCCAAACGCCATTATTAATGCAGATGGCTATCAATATATTGCTTTAGGTTTTGCCAATGGCACAACATCAGTTCCTGCAACCACCTATTATATAGACTCCATTAGTGGTACAACAGATCAAGTAGTAGACGTCGCTTCACATAAAGCTTCATGGTTATCAGGTTCATGGGGAATTACCTTTCCAGTCTATGGAGGTGAGCGTTTAGATTCTGAAGTCGCTGGAGGTTATGATCTACCTGCTGGTGCTCAAGAAGTGGTAGATGAATTACCTGCCGTAGGCCATGTGATTACAAACTTATCGTACTTTGCGCATTCGCATTATTTCACTTTAAGACAAAATAGTAATGTAGATGTGGCGAATGAAATCCACGAAGCATTAGTACCTAGTGTAGCTAATGAAAACATCATTTTTGAAGTCATGCAAAAGTTCATAGACGATGGAAAAAAGGTGATTTTGTACATCTCTACCAATTATTTAGATAGAGCGATTGATGATGGTGCAGATATTGAAGCCGCTTGGATTAATTATTACACTAACAATTTTGCAGGCGACGAATATGCAGCATACAAGGATTTAATTGAAGGCTTTGTTCTACAAGTTAAAGATTATGCCGATGGTTATTGGCTAGATACTACTTCTGAACTTCTCAATGATGGGCATTTAGAAGATTTTACACAAATGATTAAAGATGCAGATCCTACTGCAGTTATAGGAGCACAACCTACAGGCCTTTATTTTACAGATGAAAACGGCAATAATCTTTTAGTGGATTCTGACGGTATTGATGATGAAGATGATAGCGACTATAGAATTATAAAATTTGAAGCCAATAGCACCTATCAAGATTTTACCAAAGGACATGTAACACCACTTGGGCAAGGCGCACCACCAAACTCTTGGGCTTATGAAGAGTATACCATACCTAATATGGTAGAAAACCCATGGTCTATGTACCAAGGAAATACCGTATTAAAACACGCGTGGTTTCCTATTAGAGAAAAATGGCATGTATCTTCTCATCCCATAGTCTTTGGTATTGAAGATGCCTATAGATTTACGAAGCGCCTGGTACAAGCCAATGCTGCCGTAACCTTTGCAACAACTATCGATGATACAGGAAGTGACAAAGGGTATATGATGGATGATGAAATGCTAATTATGAAAACTATTAACGACAGACTTTTAGCAACTCCTATTGCCGAATGTGAACCTTACATAAGACCTGAAGGTGCACATTTAGTAGGTGAAGAACCTTTGTCTGTAACAAGTTTTAATACTTCAGAAGTTAAATTCTACCCCAACCCAGTAGCAGAAGTTTTAACCATTAACCGTTTAACTACAGAGGTCAATTACATCACTATTTTTAGTACTATAGGAACAAAAGTGATGCAAAAAGTTTGGAACAATGGTACTACTACAACACAAATAGATATGAAATCTTTAGATACAGGAATTTATTTTGTAAAACTTACCGATGGTAATAACCTCAGCATCACCAAAAAAATAATCGTTTCTAAATAACACTTATATTTCCAACATTAATAAATAATAAAAAAGCAACAAAAGCTATATGAAGCATATCATTTTATCATGCATTTTCAGCATTATTACGGCAAGCAGTTTTGCTCAAGACAGACCAAACATCATCTTCTTGTTATCCGATGACCAAACCAGTATCGCAACAGGTTGTTATGGTAACGACCAAGTGGTAACCCCAAATATGGATGCCTTAGCAGAAGAAGGGGTATTATTTGAAAACCATTATAACACCACAGCCATTTGTATGGCTAGTAGAGCGGTTATTCTTACCGGAATGTATGAATATAAAGCAGGTTGTAATTTTGAACATGGTCCACTTAGAAAAGAAAAATTTGCTAAATCTTATCCTGTACTTTTAAGAGAGCAAGGGTATTACACTGGATTTGCAGGTAAATTTGGCTTAGCCGTTTCTGATGATGGCAATGGCACAAGTCATAATAAATGGGAAGACCTTCCTATTGATGATTTTGACAATTGGGCAGGTGGCTTAGGACAAACTAGTTACCGAACAGCCAAAAATAAATACATGGCTAAATATGCCGAAAAATATCCGCATAGTACTAGAGCGTATGCCGCTTGGGCAGAAGATTTTATTATAGAAGCTAAAGCCACTGGTAAACCGTTTTCTATGTCTATTAGCTTCAAGGCGCCACACATGCCTTTTTCACCAGATCAATATTTCGACTATGTTTACGAAGGAAAAACATACAAGAAACCCGATAATTACGGAGCAGAAAACGCAGAACATTTAGCACCTCAAGCAAAAACAGGACGACAGTACAATAGCTACGACTTTTGGAGAGATTCTGAAGAGAGCTACCAAAAAACCATTAAAAATTACAACCAATTAATCCATGGTGTCGATTATGCTTTGGGTATGATTAGAAAAACTTTAGAAGAACAAGGCATTGCCGATAACACCATCATTATTTTCACTAGTGACAATGGTTATAGCTGTGGTGCACACAGTTTTGGCGGAAAAGTTTTACCTTATGAAGAAGCATCTAAATCTCCACTTATCATTTACGATCCTAGAGTACCAAGTAAAAAAAGAGGAGTACGTCGTGAGGCCATTACTGCAAATATTGATTTAGCTCCAACCATTTTAAAGTATGCAGGTTTAGAAGCACCAGAAAACATGGATGGAGAAGATTTAAACCTATTGATAGAAAAACCTAGGAAATTTAAACGCGAAACTGTTGCATTGACTAATATGTGGGGAAATGACGAAATACAAGCTATGGGAGTTGTTTCGCAAGATTGGAAATACGTGTTTTGGCAGTATGAAGATGATCGCATGAATCCTACTGAAGAACTTTTTCATATTGGAGAAGACAAATTAGAAATGACCAATAAAGCCAGCGATCCTTCTGCCAAAAAACAGCTTGAAAAAATGCGTGCTATCTATGATGAACAACTCGAAAAGTTGCGAAATGAAGCTACTACAGATAATCGTTATCAAAAATATGGTGTGTTATTTGATAGAAATGCCACTGCTGAAGAGAAAAAACCTTATTTAATTGGTACCTATGAGGAAATTTTAAAAAGAGCAAGCAACAAGAAGAAAAAGAAAAGAAAGAAAAAGAAGAAGAAAAACTAATCATATTCTAAATAAATAGATCTTATAAATTATTACTTTAATACAATGTATAAAATATTCCTACTTTCATTTTTTGTACTGTTTAGCATCCCAACAACATGCAGCAGTCAAACTCATGCAGACAACGAAAGACCAAGTAAACCTAATGTATTACTAATTTTAACCGATGATTTGGGTTGGCAAGACGTAAAATGCTATGATGTAGATGAACCATCTCCATTTGAAACTCCAAACATTGATCAACTCTCCAAAGAAGGCGTAATGTTCTGGCAAGCATATTCGCCAGCACCAACCTGTTCGCCTTCAAGAGGTGCCATATTATCGGGTAAACATCCTGTGCGTTTAGAACGTACCAATGTTAGAGGTGGTCATCCGCCTTTACCTTTCAATCATGGTTCTACCTTAATTAGCCCTTGGATGCGTGGCGCTTTAGATACTTCAGAAGTTACTATTGCAGAATCGCTTCAATCTAATGGTTATAAAACAGGACACTCAGGAAAATGGCATGTAGGTGCTGCACGATCGGATGAACCTTTACCTAAGCAGCAAGGTTTTGATTTCTCTGAACATGGATTTGGATCACATCAAAAAATGAAGGATAGAACAACAGGATTTGCCACTACAGATCCTTCAGATCCTTTTTATTTAGACGAAGAAGGTTTCCCTTTTGATGATATTACACAAGATGGTATTGACTTTATGGATGCCTCTAAAGCAGATCCATTTTTTCTTTACTATTGTTCGCGTTTAGTACATACGCCTATTCATACAAGAAGTGAAGCATTGCTAAAAAAATACTATGAAAAATTAGGTATAGACTACCCAAGAGAAAGTGATGTTTGGGATGAAGCAGGTCAAAGAAATGCCTATTATGCTGCCATGGTTGAAACCATAGATCATTATACGGGATTATTACTTAAATACCTGAAAGAAACAGAAGATCCGAGATGGCCTGGACATATGTTAATTGAAAATACCTATGTTATTTTCACATCAGATAATGGTGGTATGGAAAGACATACAAAAGAAATTATAACAGACAACTACCCTTTAGATAAAGGAAAAATAAACGCTAAAGAAGGAGGTGTTAGAGTACCACTTATTATAACTGGTCCTAATATCGCTTCAAACGTAGAATCTAATGTTATCGTAAATGGTATTGACTTCTACCCTACAATCTTAAGCTGGACAGGCACTAAAAAACAAGAGAATCAAATTCTTGATGGTGCTGATTTATCTACCTTATTAGATAAAGACCCAACGGACTCTAAGTTGGTCATTGACCCTTGGACAGGAGCATCTAGAAACTCTATGATGTGGCACTTCCCTAACAGTTCTATGCAATCGACTTTACGAATTGGAGATTATAAATTGGTACGAAACTATACAGACACTAAGGAAAGAACAACGCTAGATTTATACCAACTGTATGAAAACGGGTCGAAACGTGTAGATATTGAGGAATCAAAAAACTTGGCCTTAGAAATGCCTGAGAAAGCAAAAGCAATGAATGAATTGTTGCAAGAACGCTTAGATCAACTTAACGCTAGATATCCTTTCTTGAATCCAACGAGTAAAAAAGCTTTACCTAACCAATCTAAAGCACCTACTGTTGCAGATCATGGATCTGATGGCAATACGGTTTGGGTAAGCTTTAAAAATAATGGTGCTAAGGTGACTAAAGCCGAACTTATTTACACTACAAATGGTGGTATAAAAGGAGAGATTTGGTTTCCTGTACCTATGACATTAAAAGATAATAAAGCTTCTGTGACTTTACCTGAAGGCACAACACACTACGTCTTTAATTTAGTAGATGAAAACAATTACTTAATCAGCTATCCAGATGCTGGGTATCAAAAATTAACCAAAGTATTTGCAACCAAAGCTATTTCTGTGAAATAGTAAAGTATATTTCCTTTTTAAAAAAAGCACTATAGTCCTAAATACTATAGTGCTTTTTTTGTTATTCAAGTATGCATCATCCCTTTAACGATATGATACCACAAATATTCTAAAATCAAAAAAGGTGGATTTCAGCAACTTTTTGGTTAAAACTAGCAGCAAGACATCCTTCCTTTAAAGTACTTTTACCTAAAATAATTTCACGATGAAAAACACGACACTACTTTTTTTATTCAGTTTACTTTTATTCCCACAAGTTTATGGTCAAACCATAGATAAGCCGAATATTGTTATTTTTTATGTTGATGATTTGGGTTGGCAAGATACTAACCTTAATAATGTAGGAGACCCAGTACCTTGGGAAACTCCTAAGATGGAAGCTTTAGCTGCAGATGGCGCTAAATTTTCGCAAGCATATTCTCCTGCACCAACTTGTGCACCTTCTAGAGCTGCAATGCTAAGTGGTAGACACCCAATAAAAACTAAATTAACACAAGTATCTGGAGGTATCTTACCTAAATTAAAGAATTCACAAGCTGCTAATAAATTAATAAGCCCTTATTTTCCAAAAAGATTAGATGTTAATGAGTTTACAATAGCAGAAGCTTTAAGTGCAAATGGATACCACACAGGCCATATTGGTAAATGGCATGTTGATGGAGCCAATGGTTTTCCTGTAGCTGTAGACCAAGGTTTTGATACTGAATTTACAAGTAGAGGTGTGCAACAAAATATGGGTGACAGATATGATATTTCAAATTTTGGTGGGAATGATCCAAATTACCCTTTAGATGCGGATGGAATACCATATGATTCTGTTACAGATGAAGCTGTAGCATATATGGCAGATAGAGTCGCTGCTAATGGTGGATCTGGAGAGCCTTTTTTCTTGTATATGGCTACTTGGTTGGTACATACACCAATTCAAACTAGAGATTTGCCAATGTTACAAGACATAACACAAACATTAGTGGATGCAGGTGAAATAGATCCTGCTGATGTTGGTCCAAATGGTATACCAACGGAAACAACACCTTTAACTGCAGATGGAGAGCATAATCCATTTTATGGAGCTATGGTGCAAACTGTAGATTGGAGTTTAGGGAAGTTAGTTGATTATTTAAAAGCAACGGATGACCCAAGACATCCTGGAATGAAATTATTTGATACAACATATATTATTTTTTCTTCAGATAACGGAGCTTCTGAACAAAATAATGCGGCTAATGGTTTTGAAATTGTAGCGGATAACTACCCTTTAGATTTAGGAAAAACAAGTGCTAAAGAAGGAGGTATTCGTGTACCTATGATTGTAACAGGACCAGATATTCCTGTAGCTACATATAGCAATATTGTTAATGGTTTAGATTTTTTTCCAACAATTTTATCGTTAACTGATACAACTATAGCTGAGCCTCTTATGGATGATTTAGATGGCGCAGATTTAAGCGACCTGTTAAAAGGAAATAATACTATAGTAGAACAAACAGTAGGAGGCGTAACAACAGAAAGAACAGATCTTTTTTGGCATTACCCTAGTGTTGGTAGTGATCTTAAAGCAAAATCATCTATAAGAAGAGGTGATTATAAAATATATAAAAAATATATTGACAATACTTATGAAGCATATCAATTGTATAATGGAGGAGATAATTTTGTAGATATAAATGAAACTACAGATGTTATAGATACCATGGATCAGACATTGAAACAAGATATGATTGATACATTGGAAGCATATTTAGCAAATAATGATGCAAGAATTCCGTCATGGAATCCAGATTATGCGGAAGCTGATGGTCCTTTAGAAAACCAACTATTAGTGCCTTCAATAGCTTCGTTAGTTTATGATGAAAACACAGGTGTTTCTACGTTAACACTAGTAGATGATGACACAAAAGCAGCAATTAGTTATGGTCATTTATTGTACAGACTAAATGAATCCAATGAAGAATGGTTTGAAGCTGGAGAAGTAACTATTAATGGTAATATAATAACTGCAAATGTACCAGAAAATGCATATAGAATTGCCTTTGCTTTAAGAGATGAAAATAACTTTTCAGTATTATCCAATCAATTAGAGATTGTTAATGTTACTAAAATCACCCTAAACACAGTAGATGAAGCGCAGTTGTTTGATCCGGAAAGTTCTGATGTATATGCAGAATTAGTAGGAAATACTACAGCAAACTCGGCATTTGTTCAAATGCGAACTGTTGGTGGTGGTGATGGTTTTAATATCAATGTAAAAGCGGAAGCTCCTGTATTATGTGAAAAGATTGTTTTTAGAGTACGATCTCGTGAAGGAGACACGGCTAATTTTGATATTACTATTGGTGATAACACGCATAGCTTTGAATATACAAGTACAAGAGATGCGGATGATTTGTATTACGAATTTGACACACCTATTACCTTTACAGAAGCCGCTCAAACCATGGAATTATTAACGACTGGTTTAGTGAATGCAGATGAAACACTACCACCTAGATTTAGAGTTTATGATATTACTTTTCACTTAGATTTAGAAAGTTTAGGCGTAGATGAGGTTGAAGATACTGTTCAAAACCTTTTGATATTTCCTAATCCTACAAAAGGGGTTTTTAGTTTAAATAAACCTGTACAATCAGGGATTTTATATAACATACATGGTGCAAAAACACTAGAGTTTAAAAATCAGCATCAAAATATAGACATCTCACATATAAAGTCTGGTATGTACTTTTTACAAGCTATTGATGCTAACGGAAATAAAACAACCTTAAAACTAATAAAGAAATAATTTTATAGAATTATATTCTACTTGAAAATAATTTGTCATTCCAAACAACGTACAAACAAAGGTATCTTCACAAAAAGACAACTTCGTTCTACGGCGTTTAGCTTAAGCGCTACTTGCGCTACATAAAGCAGGAATGACAAATTATTTTTTTATACCCTTTAGAGAACTTCGTTTCGTAAACAACAAGCAGCAATGAAACGGGGTCTTTTTAATCTACAATTACAAGAAAGAACCTTCTGTAAGCCTTTATTCCTTTAGTTTTTGTTATTATTTCGGTTACCTAATCTATAGGTATAACTTAAAATAATATAGCGTCCTAAACTCTCTGAGGTTGTTTCTTCAAAATAATTAGTAGTACTTCTTCTTTCAAAATCTACATTTTTATCTAAAAGGTCAATTAAAACCAGTTTTACAATATTAGAACTATTCTTAACAGTATAAGAAATAGCCATATTCCATATTGGGAGATGCAGATTAGTAGAAAATTGATTATCTGAAAACACAAAATAATCAAACTGTGTATTAAAGTTTAGTTGTTTAGTAAAATCATAATCTACAGAAGAAAAATAATGTTGTTTGGTATACGTTCTGTTCAGGTCTTTTTCTATAGAAAACGACGTGTTATTTACACTGTATTGCGTTCCTAACTTTAAGTCCATAAGATTTTTAGCTGTATTTTCTAAAGTCAAACCTATTAAAACCTCTTTAGCAACAACATCATTGAGTTGCAAATTAACCAATGCGGTATAGGCATCATAAAAACTACTATTCTTAATGGTATAACGCATTCCTAATCCTTTAATTTTTTTACTAAAATTAAAAGCTGTCGTTAATCGTCTTCTATCGCCACTATTAATGTAACTTCTTGTTTTAACAAATTCATCATCAATAACAATGTTGGGTATAATAGCATCTTGAGAAAACTGGTATCGCATGGTACCTGTAAAATTGAGTGACGATTTATAATTATAAATATTAGCCAATAGCGAAAAATCATCATTTTTTTCGGTTTTTAAATCAGGATTACCACGTCTAATAAAAAAAGGATTAAGGTCATTAATAACGGTTGAGCTTTCATTAGTTCTAGGGCTACGTATAATTCTTTTATACACCAATCGGTATTTCACGCCTTGTTTGGGTTTGTATTGTACAGTTGAAAATGGGTTGACATAAAACTGACTACTCGTGAAATTATCTTGGTTTATGACACCAAAAGAGCGATCGAGTTCTTGAAGTTCAACACCAGTAAACACATTCAGCTTTTTAGCACTATAACTGTAAGCCATTCGGTTTTGATAACTCCCTTCTCTGTTATTGTATTTATATACCAGAAGCTCTTCGGCATTATCATCTGTGACTGTAGTTTTAAGTTGATAGATGTCTTCCTTTTGATTTAACACCTTTAAAAACGATTGAAATTTAAAATAATGATAACCACCTAGTGGCTCTGTATATTTAAAATTGAATTTATATTGGCCGTTATTAAAAACTTCGTCCCTAAGGGCAAGAATTTCACTATTGGAGAGATTATCGCTACTAATGTTTCTGGTAATAAACGTGTGTTGCGTATTATCTTTTTCTTTTTTACTTACATTGGTATTAAAACCAACACTAAAGCTACGTCCTGCTTTTTTTAGTTTCTGATAGTAGTTTACATTAAAAAGTAATGCTTTTTTAGTATTCTTATTTCGGTACTCTTGAACGTTTGTAGTTTGTAAAGCTTCGTCTTCATCATAATAAAAACCCGCTCTAGATGTATTTTGCACAACATCGTCTGCATTTAAACGTCCTCTAATAATAAGGCTATTGGTTTTGTTGGATCTGTTTTTATAATTGAAATTAAAATTGTGATTTTTAGAAACTTTGTTAAACGTATTTTCTGCTTCGTAATCAAAGTTATTGGTATTAGAAAAAGATATTCGTTTTGAAAAAGACGTACCTCTGTTATCTGAAAGATTGTAGAAATAATCGGCATTAAACACTTCTTTTTCTTTAAACTCGTGGCCAAAATTTACGCCACTAACCCCTGTTTTTAAATAACCACTTAAGCTTTTTGAGGATGTTATATTGCTATCGTCATCATCAGATTCATCTGCAATACCATCGGCATTTTCTAGAAAGCCTTGAATGTTAGAGCCTGTAATATTGATGTTATTTAGTTTTCCAATAATGGAAAACTGGGTTTTAGGTGAAAACTTATTGTAATTAAAATTACTAAAATAGCGACTATCTAAGCCAATACCTGCGGAAGCCTTACCGAAACCTTGATTTTTTTTTGATGCTTTAAGCGTGAAATTAATAACCACTTGTTTATTACCATCGGTTACACCTGTAAGTTCTGCTTCATCGCTTTTTTTATCAATAACTTCAATTTTTGCAATAGCATCTGCCGATAAATTTTTTAATACAATAGCTGGATCACCTCCAAAAAACTCTTTTCCATCCACATATATTTTGGTGACTTCATTGCCTTGCGCTACAACTTTACCATTAGAATCGATCTCTAAACCTGGTAATTTTTTTAATAGCATTTCTAAATTATCACTAGAGTTTACTTTAAAAGAATTGGCATTAAAAGCAATAGTATCTTCTTTTATTTGAACAGGAATTTCTGCAGATATCGTAACAGCTTCTAATTGATACGTGTCTTCTTTAAGAAGGATTTCACCAAGATCTATAGGCTTATTTGCATAAGAAACATGCTCAAAATGGGACATATAACCTAAATAAGAAAATTGAAGTAACAAGGAGTCTTTAGGAGCCTCTAGAAAAGCAAATGCTCCAGTAACATCTGTAATTGTATAATTTATATATGTAGAATCCTTCTGTTTTAAAAGGGCTACAGAAACTAGTTCTAAAGGCGTCTTGTTTTCACTAACAACACGACCCTTAATTGGTGGTGCAGACTGACATAATACAACCTTAGACAAGAGAAGAAAAACCAATATTAAAATTTGGGGTGATTTCATCGGATAGTTAAATTACTTCGATTTCAAATTACGCGACTTTTTGATTACAAACAGTGATTTTGTGTCTAATCTAGGCGCAAACCTCTACTAAGCTCTTTCTCTTTAATTATATAAAAGAGAAAAGAAAGAGATTAAGGGTTATCTTTTTTTACAAATGTAATAGGTTAAACAAGCCTATTTACCATATTATAGAAAAGTAAAAGAGCTCCTTAGCCAATAGACTTAGGAACTCTTTTAATATTTAATTTGCTATTAATCAAATACTTTATTTTTTTACAATTCTAAGTGTTTTAGAACCTAAATCTGTATGGATTTTTGCAAGGTAAATTCCTGTTGCTAAATCACTAATATCATAATTAGATGCTGCATTAAAAGTTTTTGTTAATCTTCCAGTAATATTATATAGTGCTACACTTTGGATGGTTCTATTCGAAGTGATTTGAAAGCTGTTTGTTACAGGATTAGGATACAGACTAACACTGTTAACAGAATGAATCTCATCAACGCTTAAAGTGGCCGTTTTTTCGATAGAAATTTCTGAGAATCTAACTGTTGGTAGGCCTGCTGAAGTTTGGCTTTCTCTTAGTAATGAATTTATATTTATAGTAATAGTTTTAGCAGTTGGAGTTAGCTCTACACCAGTTAAAACCACATTAAAATATTCTAACGAATTTCCTGTTGTAGCATCTGTAAGGTCAGAGAAAGTTTCTACTTGAACACCTGCTACGTCTACAGTTCCTGTTACGGAGTTTCCTTTTCTTTTTCTTAACGTAAGTGTTATGTTTGTATTTAAATTTGCGCTTGTTGTTTTTGCTGTAAAAGTTAGGGTTCCTTGAACATCATCCGTAGAAACAAAGGTTCCATCTAATTCTGGATCATTAGAATCCGATGAAATAGCGATATAAGCCCCATTAGTTGATACTGTTCCAGTTCCAGCTGTAATTGCACCTATAGCAGGGTCATTAAGGGCTTTATTTGTTCCTACTAAAAAATTTTCAGTGTCTATAGCATCGGTTACCATTGCTTCGCTGTTTTGTGCAGATGATAAAGTAATTGCTCCTAAAAAAGCAATTGTAAAAAGTAAAGTTTTTTTCATAATAAATGTTTTTTTGTGTTGTATAAAGATAAGGATATAAAGTGATTTTTATTTACTCATTTCACCCAAAATCATACCTATTTCTTGCATTCTTTTTTATAAAAGCAAATTTCAACACCTAGAAACAGAGTGGCTTAAAAAAGCTACTTAAGGTTGTTTTGTAATTAAACATGTAAACATATGTATGTCGATAGGTAGAAAACAAAAAAAAGTTCTTTGATGTTTTTTTTGCACCAAAGAACTTTAATAAGATTTGTTTGTAATTAAAATATTATTGCTTTACAATTTTGATTGTTTTAACCCCAAATTGTGTCTTGATATTTGCAATGTAAATTCCAGTTGCTAAATCACTAATATCATACGTATTTTCTTGAGTAAATGTTTTTATTAAACGACCAGTAATATTATACACTTCTACAGTTTCAATGCTACTGTTAGTATCAATTTTAAAACTATTTTTTACTGGGTTTGGATATATACTAAAACTATTTAATTCAAAATCATCTACAGATAAGGATCCTGCACTAGGAACCTGTAATGCATCGATGTAAAAAACAGCAGGATTTCCTTCTGTATCAATATTAACACCTTGATTAAAAATAAGGTAAACTTCGTTGTAAATACCATCAGAGGTTAAACCAGCTTGATTACCAGCATCTGTTAAGTCTAAACTAACTTCATTCCATTGATTAGCAATTAAATCTGTAGTACCATCTGTTTGTATTTGCGTACCAGCAGCTGCATTATATCTTGCACGAATTTTTAAATTAGGAGTTCCGTAAGCCACGTTACATTCCGGATAAATTCTTACCGTTATTTTTCCATCTCCTTCATCGTATTTAAAACCACTTGTTGCTTGATCAAATTTAATTCCTGTAGTAGCATCTAAATCATTTCTTGTAAATTTTAAAACTGTAGGACTGCTATTACCATTAGTTGTAGGCGTTGGTTGAGAAGCTAAAACATCGGAACCTCCACCCCAGCCTTCTACTGTAGTATTAAAAGCATCAGGACTATTATTATAGTACCATTGGTTATCTGTAGCTAAAGTTGCTTCACTAGGAAGTGTTGTATAACTATTTTCAATATTCATTTCAATATCATCAAAGTATAATGTTTCAATAGCAACGGCATTATTTGAAGGTATAATAAGTAATTTATCATAACCACCAGCACCATTAATTGTACCATCTGCATTATCAGGTAAAGAAGTTTCAGAATAGGTATAGTCTTCCCATTCTCCTCCTACTTTATTTGCAACAGGTAAATTTAAACGGCTACTTGCTCCAGTACCTAAGCTAGAATTATACATTCTAACAATCATTCTTCCAGAACCATCATTATTAGATCCTGCATTTGCTGTCCAAAAACGAAAACTAATTGAAAAATTAGTTCCTGCAGTAATACCTGCAGGCAGATCGAATGTAATATTATTGTTAGACGAATCTGAAGTAATACTAGATACGTTTATTGAAGTGTTTGGGTTGGCTACAGGATTAACAGTATCTGGATTTGCTACAGATGTAACATAAACAGCATTTCCTGAAGGAACTGCATTCATTGTTACGCAATCATCTACAGAATGCCATGTATACGTTTGTGAAAACCCAATTAAGGAAACAAGGGTTAATGTTAAGGTTAGTAGTGTTTTTTTCATAATATGTTTGTTTATAAAGTTTTATAAAATGTTTTTCAAATTTAATTATATAAAGACATTTGTTCTTGCTTAAATCAACCAAAAGCATTCTCATTTCTTGTAAAACAAACGCTTAACAACTTAAAATCAAATGTTTATAGTAATTTCAAAGTGAATTAATCATTACTTATAGCATAGTTAGAATATTTCTTTTTTGTTTTTTTAAGAGATTTAATAGGTGGTATTTCAGGGTAACTTACTAAAAAATTATGTGTATCTATTAGGTTTATGATATAATGGGTTGTTTCTTTAGGTAAAGAAACTGTTATAGTACCATTGGTATTTATTTTAGCTTCTGTTTTAAACCATTCCTCATAACGATGTCCTCCATTGGTAGTATAAATTAAATTGGCTTTTACCACCTTAGCTCCATTTTCTTGATATTTAAAAGTAACTAGATTATTCTCTTTTGACGCAGACAATATTGTAGGAACTGTTTCTTTGTGCTCCATATCTTTTTTATAATATGGATTATAGGAAGGATAACTCGCATTCATTTCTGTTAAAATAGAAGTCAGCTGCTTATTCATTTCCTTAGTTTTTTCAGGATAAGATGTAGCTAAGTTATTAGCCTCTTCAATATCTACACGTTCTACTACTCCATTATTAGAATTATATAATTTGTATAGCTCAAACTCTGGCGTGCCAGGATTATTTTTATAATCGTAATTTCTAATCAATTTATAATCACCTACACGCAATGTACTTTGGTAGGATGCATGCGGAAAATGCCACATCATGGTAGTTCTTTCTTTTCCATTTTTATCTAAAACTAATTTAGAATTGGTAGGATCCTGTAATAATAAAGTAGATAAATCTGCACCATCTAAATGTTTATTTTCAGGTGTATCAACACCTAATAAAGATAGAATTGTAGGGTAAAAATCAAGTCCGTTAACCACAACATCAGACTGAACACCTTGCTTTATTCCAGGTCCAGAAATTAATAAAGGCACTCTTGTACCACCTTCTTTTGCATTAATCTTCCCTTTATCTAACGGAAAATTATCGGTTACAATATCACCATGAGCTTTTTCCATTCCTCCATTATCAGAAGTAAAAATAATATAAGTGTTTTCGCTTAATTTATGTCCTGGCCAACGCGGATCATCGGTAGTTTCAAGGTAGTTAAGAACTTGACCTACATAATAATCTAACATTTCTACCATGGCACAGTAATACGGATTATTCTGTCCTTTTACATTCCAATGGTTAGGATCTGTTGGGTATGGAACTCCTAGTTTTTCGCAATATTTTTCAAAAAGTGCTTTGCTTCTTGTATGTATTGGCGCATGCACTAAAAACGTAGCATAGTACAAGAAAAATGGATCTTGTTTATGTTCTTTTAAAAAGTTTAAAGCATCTTGACTATTTTGATGAAAAGGAAAACCGTTTTCATCTAATCGATAAGGATCTGAAGGATCTGTAGTTGCAAAATCTGTTAATCGATGTGGTTCTTGCGGACTAGTTGCACCACGATTTGCAGTTGTAACATCAAAACCTTGATCTTCTGGTTGCGGATAGGCAAAATGATTAATAGCCATATGCCATTTTCCGGCATGTCCCGTAGTGTATCCTTTTTGCTGTAAGGCTCTTGCTAGTGTCATTTCGTTTTCTGGCATACGTCCACTATACCAAGGATCCATAACGCGTTGTGTTTCTTTGTTAGCATAAACCGTAGGAGGCGCTCCACCAACAACATGTGTTTTTTGTGCTCTTGCTGGATGGGTTCCACTCATTATAGCACATCTACTAGGCGCACAAGTTGGCGCTGGAGAATACGCTTGCCAAAACTGTACTCCTTTTTTTGCTAATGCATCTATGTTTGGCGTTTCATAAGGCGAAGGTTCATCTATATCATATGCTTTTACATCTTGCCAACCCAAATCATCTGTAAGCAACAATAGCACATTAGGTGCTGGCCTATCTGTATTTTGTGTTTTGTAATTTACTGTTTTAGGGTTTTGCGCATTACAGCTAAAACTTAAAACTCCTAAAATAATACAGGTTATAATATATTTGAATTTCATTATAATTGCGTTAGATAAATACATGCTTTTATTGCTACTATTAATTATATCCTCTTTAAAAGGGTTCTTTTTCTGTGGCTAAGAAACAAAACTATTTGGTCATTAAAACTCTTTTTTTCTCTCTAATTTTGCTTTAATCCATCAATTAATACTTAGCTTACTATTGAAGTATCGTTATTTTTTCAACTTTTTATAAAAAAAAGAGCATGAAGTAATCTCGTAACCTCAACTTTATCACTAGTATTTTTTCCATATATTATTTAGGTGGATTACAGTAATAAACTAGTGGATTAGAGAAAGTACAACTGCGTTATTCTATTTATTTTTATAAAAAAAATTTAATTACCCTAAATATTTATTGACCTAAGCAATAACGCTATTTAATTAATAATAGTTTAGTTAGAAAAAAGTAATCTATTCATTTTTGTTATTACAAAACTATAAATACGACTGTTATAATTATCTAACTAAATTAAATCATTTTACTGATATGAAAAACAATTTACACAAAGCACGACCTCTAAAGCAAAGAGCTTTTCTTTTTTATATTTTATTATGTATAGGTTCGTTCTCTTTTGCGCAAGTTGGTATAGGAAACTCTAATCCTCAAGCTACTCTAGATATTACAGCTTCTAATCAAGCTGCTCCCACTAATGCAGACGGTTTATTAATACCTAGAATTGATGCTTTTCCTGCTACAAACCCTACGGCTGCACAAGATGGAATGCTTGTGTATTTAACAACTACAGTTGGTTTAGACACAAAAGGCTTTTATCATTGGGATCAAGCAACTACAAATTGGATTCGATTTTCAAGTATTGAAAAATTAAATGATCTTTCGGATGCAAAATCAGATGACGATGGAACAAATGATGGATCTTCTGTTTTTATTGGTATAGGAGCAGGACAAGGTGATGATGGTGATCATAATCAAAATGTTGCTGTTGGTTATAACGCATTAATGTCGAATATAAATGGGGATGCTAATTCTGCTTTCGGATTTCAAGCTTTGAATTTAAATACAAGTTTAAACAACTCTGCTTTTGGTTTTAGAGCCTTAGCAACAAATAGCTCCGGACGAAGAAACTCTGCTTTTGGAAGAGGTGCTTTAGAAGCAAATACAACTGCAAATTTTAACACTGCTGTAGGAACACAAGCATTGACTAGCAATACTATTGGAGATTACAATGTCGCTATAGGTGAATTGGCTTTGTCTAATAATGTAACTGGTTCTAGTAATACCGCAATTGGTAGAGAAGCATTAAATAATAATACCACTGGACAAAATACTGCAGTTGGTTATCGTGCTTTATACCTTAATGAAGATGGCTTACAAAATACTAGTGTTGGTTTTGAGGCACTTAATAATAATGTTAGCAGTAATAATAATACTGCATTAGGATATGGTGCACTTAAACAAAATATCTCTGGTGGTAATACTGCTATTGGAGCATTAGCCGGAGCATTAATTGCAAATGATGATGATACCTCAACCGCCAATGTGCTTATTGGTCAATTAACCGGTGAAGAATTAGATGGATTTAACAACGTTTTTATTGGGCAACAAGCTGGTCGATTTACCACAGGAAATGAAAATGTGTTTTTAGGAAGACAAGCTGGCCGTAACAACAATGGTAGTTCTAACGTTTTTATTGGAAACAGAGCAGGTTTTAATGGTGCTTGGGGTGCTGTTTCAAATACTTTATTAATTCAAAATGAAAATAGTGCTACACCATTGATTTATGGTGATTTTGGGAACGATAGAGTTGGAATAGACAAAATAGCAACAACACATACCTTAGAAGTTAATGGTACAACAGAAGCTACACAGTATAAAGTTTCTGCTTTAAATACAGCTCCTGCTAGTAGTACAGCTCTTGGTGAAGAAGGAGAAATAAGAGTTACAGCAACACACATTTACGTTTGCATAGCAACTAACACATGGGTAAGAGCTGCCTTAACTACTTGGTAATTGAACGTAGCCTAAACACTTTGCCTTATATACATGCATTTTAAAAGGCAATAGCAACAATTTAAAATGGTATACACTACCTTTTTAAACTATAATTTAATACGATAACAAACACGTAATACTAACTTTAAAATCTCAGCATATTGCTGAGATTTTTTTATTTATTAATTCTAGGCAACAAACAATATACACTCTTAAACTTACAGCGTGTTACTTAGTAGAGATAATAAAGCTACTTTTCTATATTAAAACACTATAATTTAACACTGTAAAGCATTATTTCGCTACAACAGGCATATTAGCTATATAAAACAATAAGTCTCTTAAAAGTATTTATAGATACCTTTAAGAGACTTACTATATATAAGATGTTTTCTTAGTTACGCCTTAAAACTTTATCCTGTTTTTTACGTAATAATATGGAAGAAAATTCTATTGATTATTATAGAAGTTTTTAGTTTTTCTTTTTCTTCTTTTTACCTTTTTTATTCTTTTTAGCTGCCATTTTTATTTCTTTAGCACGCTCTTTTCCAAAGGCTTCTTTTAAAGCCTTACCATATTTTTGGTTATTCGCTTTGCGTTTTGCTTTAAGCTCTTCAGAACCTTTTTCATAAGTGTCATTAATTTCTAAAGTTGCTTTAGCATGTTCTGTATTTAATGCTACTAAAGTTTCTTTTTCTTCACTAGTAAGTGTTAATTTACTCTCTACTCTTGCGATATAAGATTCTACTTTTTTATCCACATCACTTTGAGCAAATACTGAACTTGAAAGTGCTATGCTAAATACTAGTAATAATATTGTTTTTTTCATCTTGTTAAATGGGTTTAATATTAGTTAATAATTGTGAGTAACAAACTTAAATAACTTAGTACGATATACTGTTCTTTAATTCATCATTTCGTTGCTAAAAACTATCATTTAGCTCTTTTTGAATATTCTGAAGGGGAAACTCCATGCAGTTTTTTAAAGGAAGTTGAAAAGTAAGAGTTAGACTCTATACCTATTTGATACATCACTTCTGCAACATTATACCCTGTATTACTGTCTAACAATTCGGCAGCTCTTTGCAATCTAAAATTACGCAAATAAGCATTTGGTACTTGCCCAGTAAGTTGCTTTAATTTTCTATAAAAATGAGAGGAACTTAAGCCAGCTTCAATAGAAAGTTCTTCTACACCAAAATTTGAATTGGATAAATTCTTTTCTATTATTTCTGAAATTCTCTCTAAAAACTCAAGATCTCTTTTAGATAAGTCTAACTCTTTTTTATTTTTTGGAGGTATACTGTTTTTTGAAAAATACTCTTTAATCTTAAAATTATTTTCAATTAACTTTTTAAGTCGAAGTTCTAAATGTTTTAAAGAAAAGGGTTTGCTAATATATTCATCTGCACCAAACTCTAAACCTTTAATTAAATCTACATTATCTCCTAAAGCAGTTAATAGTAAAACGGGAAGTTGACAGGTTTCCGGATTAGCCTTAATACGTTTACACAATTCAAAACCATCCATTTCTGGCATCATCACATCACTTATTACTGTACTAAACTCTGTTTTTTTAATGGCTTCTAAAGCTTCAACTCCATTGTTTGCAATGGCAATATTATAAGTGTCTGACAATGCATTTTTAAGAAAATCTTGAATATCTATTTCATTTTCTACTACTAACACACTATGTTGTTTTTCAGCTATTTGCTCTTCATTATCCTTCTTTAAACTATTAGCTTGTAAAGGCACCCAATTTTTTATAAAAGACTTCTGTACTTTGCTGTCTTCTATTTCCACTTCTTCAATTTTAGAAGACGGAATAAAAACCGTAAAGCGAGTTTCTTTATTTGGTTTACTTTTTACAGTAATACGTCCGTTAAATAAGTCTATTAAAGATTTACAGAAAGACAACCCAATTCCTCCTCCACTAACATTTCCATCTTGGTTTCCTAATTGATAAAACCTTTCAAATATATTATTCAGGTTTTCTTTAGGAATTCCTTTACCTGTATCTACAACATCTATTTTAATGTTTTTTTCATTATTTTCAAATACAATAGAAGCTTCAATACTAATAGTACCTTGAACAGGTGTATTTTTAAAGGCATTAGAAAGTAGATTAAAAAGTATTCTTTCTAGTTTTTCTACATCTATTACAATTTCTTCATTTGGAGAACTTATTTTATAATAAAAATTAATGTTCTTTTCTAAAGCGTAATTTTCAAAAGCTTCTGTTGTTGGATATAAGAATTCACCTAAAGTAGACTTTGTATAGTTTAAATTTAAATACCCTTGTTCTGATTGTCTAAATGTTATTAATTGATCAATTAAACTTAAAAGACGATGTGTATTTCTTTTTATAATTGATAAATATTTTTCGTTCTCTGGATTTCTGTTGTTTTCTATAACGCGATCTAGCGGACCAGAAATTAACGTAAGTGGTGTTCTAAACTCATGAGATAGGTTGGTGAAATATTTAAATTTCCCTTGGTTTACAACCTCCATTCTATCTTTATCTATTTGCTCATAGATTAATCTTTGTTTTAGTTTTTCATGTTGTACAAAATAGAAAACAATTCCTACGCCAACTCCCAAAAAGATAAGGACTAACAACGTATAACTCCACCAAGTTTGATACCAAAGCGGCAGTACTTCTAATGTTAATGTTTTGATTGAAGCACTCCAAACACCATCTCCATTAGCAGATTTTACTTTTAAGGTATAGGTTCCTGCTTCTAAATTGGTATACGTGATAGCAGATTTACCTTCATCTGTTTCTACCCAATCTTTATTAAAACCATCTAATTTATAGGCTATTTTATTTTTTGCTGGTGCAGAAGTATGCTCAGCAACTAAATTAAACGAAATAATGCGTTGGCTTTTAGAAATGGTAATAGTATCTGTTTCTGATATTGCTTTTTTAAGAATAGTAATATCATTTAATTTCTCTCCTATTTTTACGGCTTTATTATTAATTAATAGCGACGTAATTAAAACTCTTGGAGGCATTTTGTTTAAAGATATTTTTTGAGGATCAAAAATGGTTAGTCCGTTTAAACCTCCAAAATACATATAGCCAGATGCACCTAAAGCATAAGCCGATTGCCTAAAATTATTTTGCATTAAACCATCACTTACATCAAATACATTTACTTTGTTGGTTTCTGTATTAAACCTAACCAATCCCATATCTGTACTTACCCAAAGATTTGTACTGTTTGCTTCTGGTAAAATTCCGTAAATAACATCATCTGGTAAGAGATCGTTTTTTCTGAAATATTCAATATTTAAAGGATTACCATCACTATCTAGTGTTAATTTATTTAAGCCACCACCAAAAGTACCTATCCAAATATTTTTTTTTGCATCTTCATAAAGTGTAAAAATGCTATTGTAAGTTAGTTTAGAGCTTCCTGTTTTGGTATCATTATAGTTTCTAATAAGCTTTAATTTTCCTCTTTCATAACTACATTGCAACAAACCTCTATCTGTACCAAACCACAATTGTTTATTGCTATCTTGCAAGAAACTTTGCACTTTACTTGTTGTTTTTAAAGCAGATTTAATAGTGATTTTTGGCTGTGTAGAAATTTCAATTGTTTTCCAAGGGTTTTCAACAACTAAAATTCTATTTCCTGCTAAAACAATATCTGTATCATTAATTTGTGCAATCTTTCTAGTTAAAAACAAAGAGGTAATGTCTCCTTTTGATAAAAATTGAATCTCTTTAAAATTCTTTTTTACGGGACTGTAAACCATTATTTTTTTATCTGTACCAAACCATATATAATTTCTTTGGTCTTGATAGATATACCTTATAACATCGTTACTTTCTATTGGCAATTTACTTTGTAAATCTTCAAATTTAATTTTGTCTATATTGTTTTCATCTATGTCATCTACAGATCTAAATAATTTTTTGTTGTAACCAGAAATCCAAATCTTTCCATTATTATCTTCTAAAATAGAAGTGATTAGATTATCACCAATAGAAAAGGCATCATAAGGATTGTTGGTATACGAATAAAATGGTTTTTGAAACAGGTCTAGTTTATTAATTCCTCCTTGTGCTGTACCTACCCAAAGCACATCAAAACTATCTTGATATACAGCATTGATTTGATGACTACTAATGCTATTTTTATTCTTAGCGTCATAATTAAAATGCTTAAAAGAATTTAAAATAGGATTAAATTTATAGAGACCATCACCTGTAGTTCCTATCCAAATGGCATTATCATTATCTTTAAAAAGGCTATTTACATAAAAAGTAGAATCTTGGTTTGGAACTTTTATTTTTTTAATCAGATAATCTGAATTAATATCTAAATTAGAACTGTACAAACCTGCTGTGGTACCAATCCAGAATATATTATCTACTTTAATAATTTCTGTTATCTGTTTATCTTTAAAAAATTCAAAATCATTTGAATCAGGAAGTGTAGATTTTACTACTGGGTTTGCTAATGTGTATTTTACTTTTTTTAACCCTAGATTGGTTCCTAAAATAATAGAAGAATTAAGACCAAATGTAAACGTGTTAATTTCAAGAGATTCATCTTGTAAATCCAGTATATTTTCAGATACTTCAAAAACACCTTTATTTACATCTTTTAATTTACATCGTATTAGTTTCTTTGCAGACGTTATCCAAACATAACCATCATTTTTAGAAGCAATTTTGTTAACACCAATATTGTGGTCTAACGGAACTGTAAAAAAGCGCTCTAACCAAGGCACATAGATATTAACACCAACTTTAGTACCAATCCAAAGTACACCATTTTCATCGTTATACAAACTAGTAACGTTATTACTAGAAATAGTAGACTCTAGGTTAATTTGGGTACTAAATGTTTTAAACTCATACCCATCATAACGAATTAAACCATTAGGAGTTGCATACCATAAAAACCCATACTTATCTTGCTCTATGGCGTTAACCGTATTTTGATTAAAACCTTCTTTATTAGAAATTCTTTCGAAATTTTGAGCATTAACTCCTTGCGTAATTAGTGTAATTACAATACCTATAAAGAAAATAATTTTACGCATTTTGCATTTTTAGTTTGGCTTAAAATACATATATTTTGATTTATTATTTAATAAATTCAAGTAATTTTTTAACCATAGAACTGCTTCCACAATAGAGAGGAGCACGTTCATGAATTTGAGAAGGAACAATATCTAGTATATCTACCTGTCCGTCAGTAGCTATACCTCCTGCCTGCTCTGTTAAAAATGCTATAGGATTACATTCATAAAGCAATCTTAATTTTCCATCTTTATTAACTGTACTGTTAGGATATAAATAGACTCCTCCTTGTATCATATTTCTATGAAAATCGGAAACTAAAGACCCAATATAACGTTGTGTGTATGGTCTATCTTCTTCTTCTTGCTGGCAATATTTTATATATTTTTTAACCGAATCTGGAAAATGCCTATAATTTCCTTGATTTACCGAATATACCTTTCCTTCTTCAGGAAATGTCATATTAGGATGTGAAAGGTAAAACGTACCAATTGCAGGATTAAGGGTAAAACCATTAACACCATCTCCTGTAGTATACACCAACATAGTAGAAGTACCATAAACAATATAACCTGCGCCAATTTGTGCGTTTCCTGGTTGTAAAAAATCTTTTTCTTCCACAGGTGTTCCTATTGGTGTAATTCTTCTATAAATAGAAAAAATAGTACCTACAGAAACATTAACATCTATATTAGAAGAACCATCTAAAGGATCCATAAGCACTACATACTTACCGTTTGATTCTTTATCTTGCCCTTTTATGGTAATAAATTCGTCATTTTCTTCAGAAACAATACCACAAACAATATTTCTGTTTTTTAAAGATTGTATAAACGTTTTGTTTGCAAATACATCTAGTTTTTGCTGCTGTTCTCCTTGAACATTTACATCACCAGAGTCTCCAAAAAGATCTACTAATCCAGCTTTATTAACTTCGTGATTTACCACTTTTGCAGCTAAACGTAAGGCGTTTAAAAGACTTGATAATTCTCCTGTTGAATACGAGAACGAAGCTTGGTTTTTAATAATAAACTCTCCTAAAGTAGTTTTTTGATGCGACATTATTTATAATTAAATAGATTTAAAATAAGACTTCATCATCAATGCTGCTCCTAAAGCACTTTCGTTTTTACAGTCAGAAATATGGATTTCAATATCTGTTTTCAATAGCTTTAAAAAGGCAATAAATATGAGATTTTTATTAAAACCACCAGAAATATAAATGTCTTTAATAGCCGAATTTTCATCTAAAATTAAATCAATTCCTTGAATTACTTTTTTACTTATTTCAAAAACCAATTGGTAATAAGCGGCTTCGTAATTACTGTAATTGGTTAATAAGTAGGGATGTGCTTCAAAATCACTATCAATCCCTTCAGATAAAAACACTCGTGCATTGGTATTGACTAATTCTTGGCACAATGTTTCATTTAATTCTAAGTGTAAATGGGTATCGATATCTACTTTAAAATACGTACTTAAAGCTGTTAAATATACTTCGTGAATTTTCCCTAGAAACTGCATCGAAGATTTTATTTGCTGCTTTTGAGGTGTCATAAAACACAAGCAGTTATTTTTTAACTGTTGTTGTGTTAAGGTCTCTTTACTAAAGGGATTCATAGCAATAATCCAAGTACCTGTAGACAACAGAATAAATTCTTTATTTTTTTCGGTTTCTAAAATAGGAAGAATAGATGCCGAACTATCATGTAATCCTGTACCAACAGCTATTTCTTGTCCATTGAAATGGGTTACTATAGCCTCTTTACCATTACTTGGTTGCGGAAGTTTAATATTTTTATCTTGAATCCATTGATGGTACTGCATGGTATCAAAATCCCAAGTGGCAGTATGTGCTCCTACAGAAGTAAAGTCTGCAGTAATTTTTTTGGTAAAAAGGTAACTAAGGTATTGTGGGTAATGTAGAATTGCATCTACTTGATTCCAAAATTCTGGTTTCTCTTTTTGTAATTTTAATATTTGAAGGCCTGTATTTAACATACCATACGCTGGAGAAGCTGTTTTTCTAGAAAACTCTTCTTGACCTCCATTGGCTTCATAAAACTCATGATATTCATCTAAATTCAAAGGTTTTAAGTAGTTATATAAAGGTGTAATTCTTTCTCCGTTTTTATCCAGATAAATAAGACTAGCACCATGCGTAGAAAAATTAATAGCCTTTATAGTATACTCTCCTTCTGATTGAATTCTTTTTATTTCATTTTGAATCCAGTTTTCAATAGACGCGATGTCATCACAAGGATAGCCATCTTCATCTACAACCTCATCAAAACGCGTTGCATTTCTGTATACTACATCAAACGCTTCATTAAACAAAAGTATTTTTTTATTTGTTTTTCCTATATCAATTACAGCAATTACATTCACCATCACAGTTCAAAAATTAAAAAAAGGGTGTTTAGCCTTAAAGCCAAACACCCTTGTTAGTTATTCTAAATTATTCTTTAAATCCGTATAACGGACCGTAATTTTTACAAGCTCTATAATCTGCTCCTTCTAAGCCTTCGCCAAAAGCAGACCATGCACTTGGTCTAAACACATCATCTTCGCTAACATTATGCATATTCACAGGAATACGTAACATTGCTGCTAGTGAAATTAAATCTGCACCAATATGACCATGAGAAATCGCTCCATGATTTGCTCCCCATTTTGCCATAACTGTATACACATCTTTAAAGAAACCAGTACCTGTAACTCTTGGTACAAACCAAGTTGTTGGCCAAGTTGGGTTGGTTCTTTCGTCTAATACTTCATGTACATCTTCAGGTAACTCTACGCTCCATCCTTCTACAATTTGAAGTACAGGTCCAATTCCTTTTACAAGGTTAATTCTACACATGGTTAACGGAATAGTTCCTTTTGTTTTAAACTGCGAAGAGAATCCTCCACCTCTAAAATATTCAGCAATTGCAGCTGGCCATTTTGTATTATCTAAACATTTTTGAACTTCTTCTTCTGTAATTTCCCAGAATGGTTTCATTGTTGGGTTACCATCAGCATCGGTTTGTTGTGCTGTAGCATCTAAGGTTGTAGAACCAGAATTGATAAGGTGAATAATTCCGTCTTTAGCAATTCCTGTTAATTTTTTACCAGTTACACGCTCTACAGATTCAGGACTCCAATACGTACGTACATCTGAGAATAATTGTGCTTTATTGGTTAATAAATGTCCAAACAACATAGAAATAGCGTTTAAACAATCGTTTTCTGTAGCAAATGTGTATGCTTGACGAATACCATTCCAATCAAAAGAAGAGTTTAAAATAGACTCTGTAAAATCTGCATTTGGTTGGTAATCTGTCCACTGACGTTGTCCTTGAAAACCTCCCATAATGGCATTTCTACCTTTAGATTCTTCACCGAAGCCCATTTCTTTTAATTTAGGGTTTCCGTTCATTAAATCTTTACAGATTAAGGTCATTTTCACTACCTTTTCCCACTCAGCATCTTTTTGTTCTGCTGATTTTTGAGCTTCAGGACTGTTATAATCTTTTCCTTCTTTACAGTTTTCTTTGGTCCAAGCTAATGCTTTTTCATATTCGTCATGGTCATAAATACCTTCATCCATACGTCTTAATAACTCTACAGACTCAACAAACTCGGCTCTTACACCTAAGTAATCTTGTAAAAAGTTTACATCTACCATAGAACCTGCAATACCCATAGAACTGTATCCTATAGATAAATAAGACTTCCCTTTCATTTGCGCTACTGCTAACGCTCCTTTTGTAAAACGTAATATTTTTTCTGAAACATCTTGAGGAATGGTTTGATCTCCTTCATCTTGTACTTCTTTACCATAAATTCCGAAAGCTGGTAATCCTTTTTGAGAATA
Source organism: Lacinutrix gracilariae (assembly GCF_042684485.1). Lineage (NCBI taxonomy): Bacteria > Pseudomonadati > Bacteroidota > Flavobacteriia > Flavobacteriales > Flavobacteriaceae > Lacinutrix > Lacinutrix gracilariae. Next base: position 255,180 of record NZ_JBHULM010000011.1, read on the forward strand.
CCCTGCCAATGCTGCTGCTAAATATACAGCTCCTGGTCTTTCTGTACCATTAAAACCCCAAACTGCTTTAGGCGTTAAAGGGTTGGTATCCATAACTTCTGTACCATAACACCAACATGGTGTTACTGTTAATGACACTTCAACACCTTCTCTTTGAAATTTATCTGCACATGCTGCTGCATCTGCAACACCACCAATAGTAGTATCTGCTATTACACATTCTACTTTTTCACCACTAGGAAAGCGTAAGGTTTCTTCTATTAATTTAGCTGCTGCTTTAGCCATGTCCATGGTTTGAACTTCTAAAGATTCTCTAACACCTAATTCACGTCCATCAATTACAGGACGAATTCCTACTTTTGGTAGTCTACCTATTAATCTACTCATGATCTATATCTTATTATAATTTATATAAACTGCTCTAATTCTGTCAATTGCTCATTAGAAAGACCAGCTGGTTTAAAACCTGCAGCCCAACACATCATTAACATTTTAGCGCCTTTATTTGCTACATCTAAAAAGTCCCAAGCTTGCATTACATCTGGAGCTGTTGCTGTTGCTCCATGCTTTTCCCATAACGAAACGTTTCTTGTTTTAAAAGCTTCCATAGTAACCTCTGCTAATGCAGCTGTACTAGACAGAGCATAAGGTGTACAGTGAATACCTTTTGGTACAAAAACTTTAACCTCAGGACACATAGCCCAAATTTGTCTATTTAATTCTTCTTCATCATTAAATAATTCATGATGACTCATACAAATTAACTCTAGAGGATGTGTATGTACTACTGCTAAATTTTCTGGATGGTGTATAGAATTAAAAAGGTGAATACTTGAGTGGGAAATCAACTCACAAGTTGGTCCAAAGTTTTCACGCTTACCTCCCCAAATAATAGAATATGCAGTTGCATCTTCATTGATGTAAAGAATACAAGAAGCTTCTTCAAGTTTATTCACTAAATCTCTTAAATAACAACCTGTACCTGTAATATAGAGTACAAACCCTGCAGCTCCTTTTGGAAATTCAAACGGAACTTCTGTTCCAATACCTTGTACTTCTTCTTTAGTAAAGTATGAGGTTAAGTTCATTGAAATGTTTCCTGCATTTCTTTCTGCCCATTCACGTTGCCATAAATAACCAGCTACTTCAGATACTTTATTTAATTCTGCTTCTACCTGTACTGGGAGTTTTATTGTTTTCATAGTTTTTTTTTGAATAAAATTATTGTAACAAAAATAGAGACTATATACACCTTATTAAATATTCAAAATCTGTATTTTTGTATCTAATTCAAACATTAGCATTCCATGAAATTTGTAAAAAAAATTGAATTAGGCGATCCTTCTGCAAATCATCAAAACTTTATTGACTTAAAAATAAAGATGTTATGCTGTAGGTATTGGCTTCTAGATTTGTGGGATTGTCATGAAATGGTTTTTCCTTTTTGGAGGCTATATTGGAATAAAAACACAGGCGGACAATTAATTCATCAGGATACTGTTTTTGAAATGGATCCAAATCATATTTATATTATTCCTCCATTTACATCTTTTTCATCGCTTTACACCAAAAACCACATCTATAATGAAGGCATTCATGTTTCTGGAAAACAGCTAAACACCAAGCACAACGAAAAAGATTTAGAAAGCATGCATTTAATACACTTCTTTGTTCACTTTAATTTAGGTGTTCCTTTTGATAGTGTTTATCCTGGTATTTTAAAAATTGAATTAACAGATTATTTAAAAGATAGATTACATTATTTAACCGAACGATTAAAAGTTGAAAACAAAGATTTTAAACTTACTTTTAATTTAAAACTACAAGCTTTTATAAAAGAAGCACTCACCAATATTGGTCCTGAGTTATGGAAAACTATTAATATAGACGAACGTGTTTTAAAAATCATCCGTTATATTGAAGTGAATATTGACAAAAAATTAAGCAATACACAAATGTCTTCTCTGGTAAATATGGCTCCAAATTCTTTTGCGAGATTATTTAAAGAAGAGATGAATTTTACACTACATCAATTTGTTCAAAACAGAAAAATTGCAAAATCTTGCGAGCTATTTGAGCACACTAATAGGTCTATTGAAAATGTTGCTTTCAGCTTAGGTTTTTCAGACCGTTATCATTTTTCTCGTGTATTCAAATCGGTTACTGGCTTAACTCCTGCTTCATACAAATCTGGTAAATACACCTAAAATCTCATTTTAAAATACATGATTACTATTTATAAATAAGGTGTTTTCAACCCTATGAAGATTTTGAGCAATCAATTGACGGATTTGAGAAACCCTTTCTATTCTTTTCTTTCTTTATTTGTAGAGACCAAATACCATTGGTTACAGGTCAACAAATTTCTATTACAATACATTTTGACTTTTCAGTACTAGATAATTCTGAAAAAATTTAAACACAGAAAATCTTCTATGTTTAAATTGTACATATTATTGATTAATATGGATAAATACTAAAGCCACATTGTTATATAAGTTTGTTAACCACATTAGCAAAGAACAAGTCGAGCCTTTGTTTATTTATCACAAAAAGCTCGAAATTTTACACATATTACAACATAAAATAAACGTAAACACTCATGAAAGAATTTAATCAATTTATAAACGGAAAGTTTGTAAAATCTACTTCTTCAGAAGTAACAAAAGTACTTAACCCTTGTACAGAAGAAGTATTGTCTGAGATTCCAAAAGGTTCTATTGAAGATGCCAATAAAGCATTAGATGCAGCAAAAGAATCACAACACGCTTGGAAATCTCTAACAGCTATTGAACGTGCTAATTATTTACACAAAATGGCTACTGTAATTCGTGAAAACCGTGTGTTTTTAGCCGAAACTTTAGCAGCAGAACAAGCTAAAGTAATAGCTCTTGCGCAAGTTGAAATTGATGTTACAGCCGATTATTTTGATTATTATGCAGGTTTTGCAAGAAGAATAGAAGGAGAAATTATACAAAGTGACCGTCAAAAAGAACACATCTTTTTACACAAAGCACCAATTGGAGTTGCTGTAGGTATCTTACCATGGAACTTCCCATTTTTTGTAATGGCAAGAAAAGTTGCTGGATCTTTAATTACAGGTAATACTTGTGTTATTAAACCTAGCTGTATTGCACCTAACACTATTATGGAGTGGGTAGATTTAATACAAAAAATAGAATTACCTGCTGGTGTATTAAACTTTGTGTGTGGTACTGGACCAGTAGTTGGAAACGCTTTATCTAAAAGCCCTATTACAGGAATTATCAGTTTAACTGGTAGTGTATTTGCAGGTCAGAAAGTTATGGAAGCTGCTTCAGAAAATATTACAAAAGTATCTTTAGAATTAGGAGGTAAAGCACCTGCTATTGTATGTGCTGATGCTAACTTAGAATTAGCGGTTAATGCCGTTGTTGGTTCTAGAATTATTTATAGCGGACAAGTATGTAATTGTGCAGAACGTGTGTATGTTGAAGAATCTATTCACGACCAATTTTTAGAAATGGTTACTGCTAAAATGAAAGCTTTAAAAGTAGAAGATGCTTTTTCTGATAACAATCCAGATATGAGTGCATTGGTTTCTAAACCACAGTTAGATAAAGTAGCAGAAATGGTTGAATTTGCAAAAAAAGAAGGTGCAGAAGTTTTAGTTGGAGGTAATAAATCTAGCCAGTTTGATAAAGGGTATTTTTACGAACCTACATTATTAACTAATGTAAGACAAGACATGCAAATTATTCAAGATGAAGTTTTTGGTCCTGTTTTACCAGTAATGAAATTTAGCACTTTAGACGAAGCTATTGCATTAGCAAATGATTCTGAGTATGGATTAACCTCTTCGATTTTCTCAGAAAACTTTAATAAAGTTATGCATGCTGCTGAAGAATTACAATATGGAGAAACGTATATCAACAGAGAACATTTTGAAGCCATTCAAGGTTTCCATGCAGGATGGAAAAAATCTGGAATTGGTGGAGCAGATGGAAAACATGGTATGGAAGAATACCTTCAAACCAAGGTGATTTACGCACAATACAGATAGAAATTAATAGCAAATTACCAAAGCACTATTCATTTTTAGATACTAATTTGAATGGTGCTTTTTTTCTTTAAAAACAAAAAAACCAATACTAAATGACGAATTCAACAAAAGTACCAGTAGTATCTAAAGAGGTCATAATACCCTTTATACTTATTACATCTTTGTTCGCACTTTGGGGTTTTGCTAATGACATTACAAACCCAATGGTAGCTGCTTTTGCAACTGTAATGGAAATTTCTACAGCAAAAGCCGCCTTAGTACAATTAGCTTTTTATGGAGGATACGCAACTATGGCTATTCCTGCTGCACTTTTTGTTAGAAAATACAGCTATAAAAAAGGAATTATTTTAGGCTTAACACTTTACGCAATAGGTGCTTTATTATTTTTTCCAGCCGCAAAATTTGAAGTCTTCGGATTCTTTTTAGGATCACTATACATTTTAACTTTCGGATTGGCATTTTTAGAAACTACTGCAAATCCTTTTATCCTCTCTATGGGAGACGAGCGTACTGCAACCCAACGTTTAAACCTAGCTCAAGCATTTAATCCTATTGGTTCTCTTTTCGGAATGTTTGTGGCTTCAAAATTTATACTTGTTGCATTAGATTCTGATATACGAAATGCTGCTGGTGAACTTGTTTTTAACACACTAGACGAAGCACAAAAAGCCATCATTAGAACACACGATTTAGAAATAATTAGAAACCCTTATGTAATTCTTGGTTTTGTAGTTATTGCCATGTTAGTGGTAATATCTCTTACTAAAATGCCTAAAAGAACGGTTAATGAAAACCCTACTAGTGCTGCATCTTCCTTTAAAAGGTTATTTAAAAACGGAAAATACAAAGAAGGTGTTTTGGCTCAATTATTTTATGTGGCAGCTCAAATTATGTGCTGGACATTCATTATTCAATATGCTGGAAACTTAGGAATATCAAAAGCAGAAGCGCAAAACTATAACATTATTGCAATGGCTATATTTTTATGTAGTAGATTTATTAGTACCTTTTTAATGAAATATGTAAATTCAAGAAAATTACTTATGATTTTTGCATTATGCGCTATGGCAACCATGTCTGGAGTTATATTAATTGAAGGTATTTTAGGTCTCTATTTATTAGTAGCTACCTCCGCATTTATGTCTTTAATGTTCCCTACTATTTACGGAATTGCTTTAGACGGATTACGAGCAGACGACACTGCTATTGGTGCAGCTGGTTTAGTAATGGCTATTGTTGGTGGTGCTTTAATGCCTATTTTACAAGGATTAATGATAGATACAGAAAAGATAGGACCATTTTCTGGTGTTAACTTCTCGTTTATCTTGCCTTTTATATGTTTTTGCATTATCGCAATTTACGGTTATCGAACTTTAAAGATTTATAAATAAGAAAGCGTAATTAAAACTTTAGAAATTTTAATATGGAAATAAAAATAAATCCCAAATATCCATCAGTAACAGATTTAAGAAAAAGAGCGATGGTTAAAATGCCAAAATTCGCTTTTGAATACTTAGATGGTGGATGTAATGAAGATATCAATTTAGATAAGAATCGAACGGATCTTCAGAAAATTGAATTGATGCCACAATATTTATCAAAATTTGATAAATCTAATTTAAAGACAGAATTGTTTGGGCATACTTACGATGCGCCTTTTGGAATTGCGCCAGTTGGTTTACAAGGCTTAATGTGGCCAAATTCGCCAGAGATCTTGGCAAAAGCAGCTTTTAATCACAACATTCCTTTTATATTAAGTACTGTAACCACTTCTAGTATTGAACGTGTTGCAGAGTTAACAGAAGGAAAATCTTGGTTTCAACTCTATCATCCTGCTGAAGAAAAAGTAAAAAGAGATTTATTAGATAGAGCGGCGCATGCAGGCACTGATGTTTTAGTCATTCTAGCAGATGTACCAACATTTGGGTACAGACCAAGAGATGTTAGAAATGGCTTAGCAATGCCACCATCTATGAGTCTAAAAAATATTATTGAAGTTTTTAGAAAGCCAGATTGGGCTATTCAAACTTTAATACATGGACAACCAGCTTTTAAAACCATGGAAAAATATATGCCTAAAGGACTAAATTTAAAAAAATTAGGCGAATTTATGGATGCTACGTTTTCTGGTCGATTAAATGAAGACAGAATAGCTTCTATAAGAGATCAATGGAAAGGGAAATTAGTTATAAAAGGCGTTGTAAACGAAATAGATGCTCAAAAAGCGATTAATTTAGGTGTCGATGGATTAATTGTGTCTAATCATGGTGGGAGACAGTTAGATGCTGGTCAATCTTCCATTGTACCGATGACGCATTTAGCAAAAAAGTATAAGAATGAGATAAAAATCATGGTAGACTCTGGTTTACGTGGAGGTCCAGATATTGCAAGAGCAATGGCAAATGGAGCAGAATTTACATTTATGGGACGTAGTTTTATGTATGGTGTTGGTGCATTAGGAAAAGAAGGCGGAAACCATACCATTTCTTTAATGAAACGCGAATTTCAACAAGTAATGGAGCAGTTATGCTGTGAAAGAGTGGAAGATTTACCAAAACATTTAGTGACAAAATAATCTAAACATTTTATAAGCGTACATATCTTCTTATTTAGCTAAAAAGATAAATACCTCACCATTTGCCACTACAGCAAAAAAACGGGTTTAAATAAGCTTAAAAGAATGTTCTAGACCATTATAATATAATACAAAAAAAGCCTTTCAATTACTTGAAAGGCTTTTTTTATACAGTATCAAGATGCGTTTTTGTTTTTCCTGTATATTTTAAGCAAGTATTAAAGCAATAACATTTTGCTTAAAAACACAAAAACCAGACACTTTCGTATCTGTTTTTTTTAGTAGCTGGAACTGGATTCATTTTGTTGCCAAACAACAAAATGGGCCATTAAGATAGCAGCCCAATGCAATCCTAAAGCGCTTTGCGCTTTTAGGTCTTTTTATGCTTTTAAAAGTTGAAATAAATTTCACTTTTGAGCATAAAAAAACCTCTTGATTTCTCAAGAGGTTTACTTAGTAGCGGGAACTGGACTCGAACCAGTGACCTTCGGGTTATGAGCCCGACGAGCTACCTACTGCTCTATCCCGCGATGTAATATTAAAACAATTTACTTAGCTTTTAACTCTCGGTTCATAATGCCGATCAAATTGTTTCGGACTGCAAATATACAACCCTTTTTAGATAATACAAGCTTAATTATAAAAAAAAATCACTGCTCCATATTTCTTGCTTGAAAATCAGTTAGTTCTGCATGAAAAAATTCTATTTTTATTTCAATAGGATTACAACATACCTCGCAATCTTCAATATAAGTTTGTTTTGCAATGCTAGAATCTAATAACATAGATACCTCTTGCCAACAATAAGGACATGAAAAAAAGTGCTCTATCATAAAATAAAAATAGGCAAAATAAATTTTGCCTATGTAATAATTATATATGCTATGGTGATTAATCTTCTTCTGTAGCTAAAGCGGTATCTGTAGCAAAATGTAATTTCATTTGAATTTCACCTGGATTACTTTTTACAATACTAGCTATATCGTTGTTTAATTGATTACCACTAACTATTATAGTTTCTAAATTAGTAAGATTTGTTAGTTCACTTGGCAGGTTTCCTGTTAAAGCATTACTACCTATTACTAATTCTTTTAAGTTTACTAGATCTCCTAGTTCTGAAGGTATTTGTCCTTCTAATTTATTATCTATTAAACTTAATACTTCTAAATTATTTAATGCAGATATTTCTGTTGGTATATTACCTGTTAGAAAATTGCTTCCTAGTACTAAAACTTTTAAGTTTTTTAAATTCCCAATAGTTGCAGGTATATCTCCTGTAAAAGTATTACTAAATAATTCTAATACTTCAAGATTTTCTAATTGGCCTATTTCACTTGGTATATTACCATCTAAAGAATTCACAAATAATTGTAATGATTTAAGCTCTTTTAAATTAAATAAAGATGTTGGTAAGTTTCCTTCTATTTTATTAAATCCTAAGTTTATACCTTGAATATATTTTAGGTTTCCTAATTCTTGAGGAAGACTACCTTTTAAATTATTTCTGAATAAATTAATACTTACAACCTTGTCATTTTTAACAGTAACACCATACCAGGTAGTAACAGGTGTGTTTAAATCCCAAGTAGTATTCCATTGAGTACCTTGTGTACTATTATACAATGCTATTAAAGCATCTTTTTCTATTTGCGAAACATTTGCGCTTACAAATAAACTTGTAAAAAGGCATATAAAGGTTAGTTTTAATGTTTTCATTAGGAATAGATTTGGTATTAATTCTTAACGAAACTAACTCATATCAAGATAAAAAACAAATTTATTCGATGAACTGCAAGCTATAAAAATTCACTCCCTTTATTAATATGCTATATTTAACAACTCACCACTTAATTGTAAGAGTTGTAATTCGGATAATTTAGCTTGGTATTTGGCTTGATTTCTACTTAATTCTGCATTTAATAAATTTAATTGTGCTTGTCTAAATTCAATAGAATTTACTTGACCTATTTTAAATTTTTCTTGCGAACGATCAAAATTATTCTGAGCAGTAATTATATTGTTTTCTTGTACACGAAAGATGGTTAATTTGTTTTGGTAATCGTCCCAAGCATTATTAAAATCACGCTCTAAAGAAAGTAGTATTTCTTCTTTTTGAATTTCTTGACTTTCTAAAGCTATTTTAGCATTTTTTACGGTTGTTAAAGTACTACCTCCATCAAAAATATTCCAACTTAAATTAAGTCCTGCAGACAATCCTGTATTTGTAGAAACAGAAACAAAAGAAGCTGCATTATTATTGCTTTTACTCCAACCATAAGAACCTATTAAACCTAAAGTTGGTAAATAAGAAGATTTACCTAGTTTAATATCTAGCTCACTTATACGTATAGCTTTATCTGCTTGCATTAAGGCAACATTTCTAGATTTTGCTTTTTCAAACAAATCTTCTTTATTCACATCTAAAAGAAAGCTAATTTCTGTTTTTACTTGAAAATCTTCATTTAAAACATTTCCCATCACCAAGTTTAAATCACGCTTGGTATTGTTTAATTGTTGCTTGGTGTTTATTAAATTTATACTATCGTTATTAATATCTACTTCTGCGTTTAACACTTCTAATTTTGTGTTTTGGCCATATTCAAATTGATATTCTGAACGCACTAACCTATCTTTAGAAATATCTAAAGTTTGCTTAAAAGTGGTTGCGTTTTCTGTAAGCTGTGCTACATTATAATAAATAGTAAAAAGTTCAATTATTGTATTTTCTATGGTTTCACGAGCTTGTAACTCTGAAAGTTGGTATTGTTCTTTTAAGCTTTTGTAATTGTATTTTCTTCCTAAGCCATCAAATAAAGTGTAGCTAACATCTATAGATGCATTGTAACGATCACTTTCTGCTCCATTTAAGTTGGTAACATCACCTGAAGAAAATTCAGATTCATTATTATCTAAACTATAGGTTGCTCCTGCACTACCTGTTACTGTTGGTAAATATCCAGAATTATAAATACTGGTATTATTTTCTGATACTTCTACGTTTTTATTTGCAACTTTAATTCCGAAGTTATTATCCAGCGTGTACTTTACCGCATCTTCTGGACGTAGTTCTTGTTGTGCTTTACAAGTACTCCATCCTAGAATAAAGCAACATAATGTGATTATTTTAGTGTTCATTTTCTTCCTTTTGTTCTTTAATAGCGCGTTCTACTTCTTCTTTTGTCACCTTATTTCCTGTAGCTAACCATTTTGTTTTTTGTTTAATGGTATTGCTAAAAGATAAAAACAATGGTAAGACTAAAAGCGTTAAAATGGTAGCATAAGCAATACCAAAAGATATAGAAATTGCCATAGGTTTTAAAAATTGTGCTTGTCTACTTTTTTCTAAAAGTAAAGGAGCCAAACCTGCAATAGTGGTTAGAGAGGTTAAGAAAATAGCTCTAAATCTAGATTTACCAGCATCTAATAATGCTTCATCAAATTTTAAGCCTTCTCTTAGGTTGGTATTAAATTTACCAATAAGCACCAAACCATCATTGACCATAATACCTATTAAGGCTATAATACCTAAAAGGGATAATATATTTACCGAAAAACCAAGCATCCAGTGTCCCCAAGCTACTGCTGTAAGACTAAAAGGCACTAATAAAATTAGTAAAATGGGTTGACTATAGCTTCTAAAGGTGAAAGCAATTACTATATAAATAAGAAATAAAATAGGCCATCCTGCTTTACTTAAAGAGCTCATTAACTTATCTTTTTCTCTATTTTGACCTTCATAAGAAGCAGAAATAGTTGGATATTTAGATTGTAACTCTACCATAGTTACATTTTTTATATCGTCTAAAATATCTGTAGTACTTGTATTTGGGTCTTTTAAATCTGCCGAAACTTGAATTTCACGTTGCCCTTCTAGATGGTTAATAGCAACATCACCTCTTTCTATAGAATAAAAAGCAATATCTTTAAGCGTTACGCGCTCTCCTGTAGGAGTCACAATTCGCATTTCGTCTAGATCGTTAATAGAAGCTCTATTGGTTCTATCATAACGTACCCAAACTTTAATTTCATCCTGACCACGTTGAAAGCGTTGTGCTTGTGTACCAAAAAAACCAGAACGTACTTGGCTCATCACTGTACTTAAATTTAAGCCTAATAAATAAGCGCTTTCTTTAAGTTGAATACGTATTTCTTTAATACCTGCAGGATCATTATCTTCAACATCCTTTAACAGAGGGTTGCTTTCTAAAACTTGTTTTAACTCTATTTTAGCAGCTTTTAACTCTTCTATATTATTTCCTAAGAGGGAAACCGAAACAGGACTACCTCCAAAATTACCTCCAGAACCAAATATTAAACGCTCTGTACCAATTACGGGACCAACTAATTCGCGCAACCTATTTGCTACTAAAGAAGATTTTATGGCATCTGGTCTTTCTTCTCCTGGTAATAAGTTTATTTGTAAACTAGCACTAGAACTACTATTTATATTTAAAATGGTGTTTTCAAAAAGTTGTTTATCGGTACCTTTTAAATATTTTTCGGTTAACTCTTGATTTACAATAAACGATTTTTCTTCTATCATAGAAATAATAGAATCTGTAACTTTTTCATTAGTACCATTCGGCATGTCTAACGATATAGAAACAGCATCACTTGCTACAGAAGGAAACATAGTCATACCAATGACACCTCCACCAATAGAACCAAAAGTTAAAATTAACAAGGAAACAAAAATACCTAGAGAGAATAATTTAAAGTTTAAAACAAATGTAATTGCTGGTGTATATACCTTGTCTCTTAAAAAATTCATGAAGTTATCTCCAGCTTTGTTTATTACACGCATTTTAGAAAAAAACTGCTTTATTTTAGAAGGGTTTTCTTCAACAACTTGCTGTTTTAATGCTTTAGAGTGGGCTAAATGGGCAGGAAGAATAATTAAAGCTTCAACCAATGAAACTACTAAGGTTAAAATTACAATTACAGAAACTTCACCAAAAAACTCCCCTATTCTACTATCTAAAAACAAGAATAATGAAAAGGCTAAAAGGGTTGTGATAATGGCAGAAACTACTGGTGGAATTACTTCCATAGTACCATCTATAGCTGCTTGAATTGGCGATTTTCCTTTTTCGTAATGTTGGTAAATATTTTCGGCAATAACAATACCATCATCTACTAATATTCCGATAACGATAATCATTCCGAAGAGCGATAACACGTTAATTGTAACATCAAACTGTCCTGCAAAAATAAACATTCCTAAAAACGAAATTGGCAATCCGAAGGCTACCCAAAACGCCAAACGTGTGTTTAAAAAAACCGATAAAAATAACAAAACCAACAGCATACCTACAATGGCATTTTCGGTTAATAAATCGGTACGTTGGTTAAGTGTTTTAGACAAATCTCTAACTACATCTAACTGTACATTATTATGTTTTTGGTTATAAGTTTCTATATAGTCTTTTACATTATCTGCAGAACTTATTAAGTCTTCAGAATTTGTACTAGTAATAGAAATGTTTAAGGCTAATTTTTGATTAAAATACGTGGCGTTTGGAGTTTCTGAAAAACGATCACGAATTACAGCAACATCTTTTAAACGTACCACTTTACCATCATTAGAAGCTTTTACTACAATATTAGAAAGCTCATCACCATAATACGAACGGTTATTGGCACGAATAAGATATTCTTCGGCATCTGTTTTAATGGTTCCTCCTGTGGTTAAAATATTAGAAGTACTAACCGCTTGTGAAACCTCACTAAAGGTAATATCATAAGCAAGTAAACTGGTTTCATTTACTGCTATTTCAATTTCTTCATCTGGATAACCAGAAATTGTTATTTGCGAAATACCATCAATGGCTCTCAAATCATTTTCAACCTGCCTACCAATTTGTTTTAAAGTGGCTAAGGGAATGTTTTCACCACTTAAAGCAAAGGAAATGGTTTCTCTTACTGCTTCTTGTTTCGCTACTACTAAAGGCTCCATACCTGAAGGAAAGGAAGGCACGCGATCTACCGCATTTTTAACCTCTAATAGCATGAAATCTATATTCTCTCCTTTTTCAATTTCTACAGTAATGGTTCCGCTATTTTCTTTTGAAACCGAAGTTACTCTATCAATACCTTTTAAACCTTTTAAATTATCTTCTATTTGAAGCACAATACCTTCTTCAATTTCTTGAGGCGATGCTCCTGGATAAGCTATACTTATCGTTATAATTTTAGAATCTGTTAACGGAAAGAATGAAGATTTTAGTGATAATACACCAATAACTCCAAAAAGAATAAAAGCTATAATAAAAATATTAACAGCTACGTGATACCTAATAAAATATTCTATGAGTTTTCTCATGCTTACTGCTGGTCTTTAGTAACTGGTTTATCTTGAAAAGGCTTCACTAACATTCCTGCATATGCACCAGGAACTGCTTTTTTAAGTATAATGCTTCCGTTGGGTACATTTTTTAAAACCACTTTAGTATCTGAAAAATATACAGGTTTTACATCTATAACATCTAACAAACTATCTTTTACCACAAAGATTTGTTGGTTTTCTAACAACAGGTTTCTATCAATTTCAATAGCATCCTTTTCTTGTTTTGCATTTAAATTTGCTTCTAAATACATTCCTTCTTTTAGGTTTGCATCTTTAACCTCTATATATGCTGTAATGGTTTGTGTGGTTGCGTCTATACTTCCGTTTACACGTGTTACTTTTCCTGTATAAGTTTCCGTTTTATCTAAATTATTTAACGCAACATCTTCACCGACTTTTAACAGGTTTGCATAGGTTTTGCTAATGGCTACTTCCATTTCATAAACAGAAGGGTCAATATACTCTCCTAATTTTTGTCCGCTTCTAATTAAAGTTCCTTCGGTTACCAATGCCTCGGTTAAAATACCAGAAAAAGGAGCAGAAATCGTGTATTTAGCTAAACGTTGCTCTAGGTTTTTTACATTATAATAGTTAGACACAATACTTCTTCCTGTAATGAAAAAGTTTTCCTTATCGGAAGTCATTTCAGGTAGTTTTGGTGTTGTTTTATTTAAATTGAAATTGGTAAGATAATTTTGCCATTTATCAAACACATCAGGAAAATCTAGACGTAAATCTGGCATAATTGCAGCAATAGAATTATACAAGTTACTTTTTGAAGATTGTACACTTGCATAATATTCTGAAGCATCGATTTTTATTAAACTCTGTCCTGCTTTATACTCTTGTCCTGGTTTAAACAATTTGCTACCAGGTTTAAAAACCCCTTGTACCTCTGCATAAATTTCTAATCTACGTTTTGCTTCTAGGTTACCATTTGCAGCAATAACTATTGGTATAGTTGCATTCTGAATAGTATCTGTAAAAACCGTTTTTACAACTTTTGCTTGTACAGGTTTAGGTTTATTTTTATCTGCTATTAATTTTTTAGCAAATAGAAAAGAGGCTACTATTACTAGAACACCTATAATAGATAGTATAATATTACGCATTGGTTTAGTTTTGTTGTTAGACTGCAAAACTATACTTTTGTTTAACCGCAAAACGTTAAAAAAAACCCAAATTAATTAGGCGTAATCTTCTAGTTTTAAAGTTATATCTTCCCAGTCTTCCATTAATTGTACTAATTTATCCTTTTTTTCTTGATATGCATCAAAAAAGCCTGGTTTAGAAGCTACTTCGTCATAATTTACAGCTAGCTCTACATCTATTTCTTTAATTTCTTTTTCTAACTGGCTAATTTTAGACTCGATATTACTCAATCTGTTGTTTAAAGATTTTAATTTCTTTTGTTCTTCGTAAGATTGTGTTTTCTTTTCTTTAGGAGCAGATTTTACAACAGTACGTTTTTCTACTTCTCTTAAATTCTCCACATTACGCTGCTCTAAGTAATAGTCTACATCACCTAAATATTTTTTTAATTTTTCGTCTTTAAATTCATAAACCGTATCTGTTAAGCCTTGTAAGAAATCACGATCATGCGACACTAGAATTAAAGTACCTTCAAAACGTTGTAATGCATCTTTTAAAACGTTTTTAGATTTAATATCTAAGTGATTGGTAGGCTCATCCATAATAAGCACATTAAAAGGTTGTAACATTAGTTTTGCAAGAGCTAAACGGTTACGTTCACCTCCAGAAAGCACTCTTACATATTTTTCTGCTTCTTCACCACGAAAAAGAAAAGAACCTAGAATATCTCTTACTTTACTTCTATTGGTTTCATTAGCAGCATCAATCATGGTATCTAAAACGGTTTTATTACCATCTAAATATTCTGCTTGATTTTGTGCAAAGTACCCTATTTGTACGTTATGCCCTAGTTTTAGGTTTCCGTCGTGTTGTAAGTCGCCAACCAATATTTTAGCCAAAGTAGATTTACCTTGTCCGTTTTGCCCAACAAAAGCTGTTTTCTCATTACGTTCAATCATTAAACTAACTTCAGACAGTACTTGGTTGTCTCCGTAGTTTTTTGAAATCTTATCTGCTTCAACCACTACTTTACCAGGTGTAACAGATACCGGAAAGTTTAATGTCATGACGCTATTATCATCTTCATCTACTTCAATTCTATCAATTTTATCTAGCTTTTTAATAAGCGATTGCGCCATAGTCGCCTTACTAGCTTTAGCTCTAAATTTTTCTATTAGCTTTTCGGTTTGCTCAATTTGCTTTTGTTGATTTTTTTGAGAAGCTAATTGCTGTGCTTTAATTTCATTTCTAAGCACTAGGTATTTAGTATATGGTTTAGGATAATCGTAAATTCTTCCTAAAGAAATCTCTATTGTTCTGTTAGTAACATTATCTAAAAACATTTTATCATGCGATACTATAACTACAGCTCCTGTATAATTTTTTAAAAACCCTTCTAACCAAATAATAGACTCAATATCTAAGTGGTTGGTTGGCTCATCTAACAATAGCAAATCATTGTTTTGTAATAATAGCTTTGCTAACTCAATACGCATACGCCAACCTCCAGAAAAAGTATCTGTTAGTTTATTAAAATCTTCACGTTTAAAACCAAGACCTTGTAATATTTTTTCTGTCTCTCCTTGGTAGTTGTATCCTCCTATTATTTCATATTGGTGTTGCAAATCATTAAGATCTACCATGATTTGATGGTATGCTTCACTTTCGTAATCTGTACGCTCAACAAGCTGTGTATTTATATCTTCTAACTGAGCTTCTATTTTTTTAATTTCTGTAAAAGCTTGGTAAGATTCTTCTAGTACTGTTCTACCTAAAACAAAGTCAATGTCTTGTTTTAAAAACCCAATTTTTAAATCTTTATCTGTTGCAATTTGCCCAGAATCTGGTTCAAACTCTTTAGATAATATTTTAAGCATGGTAGATTTTCCTGCACCATTTTTTCCTATTAAACCAACACGATCGCCCGAATTTAATTTAAAAGTAATTTCTTCGAATAAATATTCGCCTTGAAATGAAATCGATAGATTGTGTATATTAAGCATAGTTTGGTAACAATTGTTACTTTTATTTAATAATAAAAAGTTAATTTTGTTTTATAAAATTAATCCACAAAAGTACATAAAATATTATGTTTTATAAAGACTCTAAGTTATATAGTATTCTTACTGGAGCTTGCCCTAAGTGTCACCAAGAATCTATGTACACGGATAAAAACCCATATCATTTATCTAAGACTTTAGAAATGAATGAGGAATGCTCACATTGTCATACTAAATACCAAATAGAACCGTCTTTTTTTTACGGAGCTATGTATGTTAGTTATGCTGTAGGTGTAGCTTTTGCTGTTGCTGCTTTTGTTATAAGCGCTGTATTTTTTGATGCATCAAGACATTACGTCTTTATTTCTATTATTGGAACATTAGTAGTTTTTGCTCCTGTAATCATGCGATTATCTAGAAATATTTGGATCAACTTTTTTGTGCATTATGACAAAAATTTAGTGAAGAAAAAATAATCATTAGTCTTATACTATACATCTATAAGATACCTAGTAAAGTAGAGACTACTAATTAAATCTTGCAATATCAATATCTCTTTCTAAAGGAGTGTTATTTTCTATATTATTAAAAAGCTGTTTAGCTACATAAGGAGCTATCATAACTCCTCTAGTACCTAAACCATTAAGCACGTACATATTTTTAAAACTTTCATGTCTACCTACAAGCGGTCTTCTGTCTGTAACTGTTGGTCTGATACCAGCAACTTGATGTACCACCTTAAAATCACATTTTAAAAAGGTTTTCAGCTTTTTTAAAAGTAACTCTTTAGCCTCTATAGTAATATTGTTTGTTTTGTCTTTCCAATCATAAGTTGCACCAACAGTATACAAATCATTACCAATAGGAATTAAAAACACACTGGATTTTAAAACAAAATCTATTTTTAAATCTGGAGCATGTATAGTCAATAATTCGCCTTTCACTTCTTTTAATGGAAGATCTTGAAAGTACTTATTTTTCTTTACACCAAAACCTTCAGCAAAAATTATATGCTTTGCTGTGATCTGATTATAGGTAATCTCATCCTCGTTAATAATTAAGGCATCATAATTAAAACTTTCTTCAAGTAATTGATTGTTTTCTATTAAATGCTTCTTATAGGATTCTATTAGTAACTTAGTATCAATTCTTCCGGTTTCTAAAACTTTACCAAAACCAAAATTAGCATCTATAGCTTGATTTGTGTTTTTAAGGATAGAAGTAGAAAGGTAATTTGCTAATTCTGGCTTATCTGATGCTGTAAACCAATCATTTTGTTCTTCTACAGAAGTAAAACGTCTATATACAGGAGTTTTATGGTCTAAAACAACATTTAATTCCTGTTCTAGCTTATGGTATATAGGTAGTGCAAGTTGCAGCTGCTCTTTGCTTTTCCATACCGAAGTAAAGCGTTTTAAAACTACAGGATTATATAATCCTCCTGCAACTACAGAAGATTGTTGTGAGGTATCATCTAATACCACAAAAGATTTATTATGTGCTTTTAATTGTTCACAGAAATGCACTCCTGCTAAACCACAACCTACTATAATATAGTCTACATGTTTCATAAGGGTAAAAGTAATATAAAAAAAGATTTCCACCTTAGTGGAAACAAAAAACGCCCACTAAAAGTGGGCGTTTAAATTATATAAAAATGTGATTAATAAGACCACATGTCCATTTCAAAGTTTCTGATTTTATCTTTAATTCTATCAGATTCTAATAATTGCATTAAAGCATTTTCTGTAATATATTCATCTACTGTTCTATCTCCAAAAACGTTTTCTTCTTTATAAACATAGCCGTTAAAACGTCTAGAGTTTAAGATATGATCGTATGAAAATGGTACAGCACTGTTTTTATTGTTAAATGCTTTAGCTTCATGTAAAACCTCTCTTGCGTCTGGAAAGAATATCCAATATAAAGGGTTTGGTTCTTTATTTTCTTCGTCATCACTATCAATAAAGTTTACATCTGGTGCTGCTGGAGCAAGACCTAATAATCTAAATTTAAGTTCACCTTGACGTTTATCAAAATACCAAAGACCTTTAATTAAATATGCACTTACATCATAAGAAGCGATTTCTCTTTTTGTAATATATTCTGGGTCTACGTAACCATCTGCATTTAATTGATCATAACCAATATCTAAAGTATCTACTTTACTAGTTATATCTTTTAAATCTTTTAGACTACGTTTCGCAGTAAAATAAGAATCATCATATACATTTTCTATTTTACCTTCTTTGATAGCTTTTGTTAAAACATCATATAAAGAACGTCTATTGCTTCCAATGTTATTGGTATCTACAGGATAGTATAACGGAAAGTTTACACGTTCATCTAAAACCACTTTTTCCCAAGTCATTTTAGAGTACATAATGTCTCTATCATCTACGTAACCATATTCTAATGGTTTATCGTTATCTACTGCTTTTTGTGCTTCTGTTCTAACTCCTATTTCTTGAGGTGTTTTTGCATTTAAAATATTTGCTTGCGAAAACCCTGTAGTTGTTAGTGCTACACTAAAAATGGTTAATAAAAAAGATTTATAATTCATCTTACAATAATTATTTTTAATTAATACTACTATAAAGTTGGTTTAGTTAGATAACTCTATAATAATTGGTGCTGCTGGCTTAATTCTTGGTCCATTACTTTTTGATTTAATATCAAATATTTGAACTGCAGAACCACGTTTAGCTTTACGTAAAGCAGCTTTAGCTTGTGAATTAAGTCTGTTACCTGAACAAGTTACACTTGGTGAACCAGGAACTTTAAACTTAAATGATGTTACTGTTAAAGGTAAATCGAAATCAAAGTCTTCTAAAACAGCTTCCACTTTACCAATCTCTACGTTGTTTCTTGGTAATGAGAATTGTCCTGTTTTACCTACCATTTGACCAGAAGGCTTAGGAATATCTTTAATTCTGAATGTTTTACTATCTCCAACAGATTTACCATCGTCTAATTTAGCAGTTACGTTAATAGTAACTTTGCTACCAGTTGTTGGTACCATGTTGTATTTACCTGTTCCAGAACCTCTAGTTAAACCAGCTCCAGTTGCAGATACTTTATTATCAGGTACACCAGCAAAAGAAATAGTCATTGGGTTGTTTACACCACGATATACAACATTCATTTTGTCTGCTGAAATAGTTGCTGAGTTAGGTCTTGGTACTACTACGTAGTTCGCTTCGATAGGAATTGGTAATTCTTTACCATTTTCAATAAAAGTAAACTGACCGTCGATAGTATGTTCTCCAACATTACCAACATTGAAATCTAATTTTGCAGCTCCAGTTGAATCGATAGCTGTAGATAAATCAATCTCCTGACCTTGAACAACTAATTTTGTAGGTGGTACGTTAGCGTATTTACCAATTACTACTCTACCTTGGAATTTTTCTCCTGCAAAGAATGCAGATTTATCAGCTAATACAATTGCTTTATAGTTATTTAAAGTAGTAGCTTCTGTTAATGTTTTCCCTAAGAATAGGTTATACATATTAGCTTCTGTTACTTTAACATCATTTTGCATTGCAGTTAACTTTGTGTAAGATGCAATTGCTGGAAACCCTTGAAAGTTATAGTTTAACCAATCAATTTTCTTACCATCCTTGTTTAATACTTTTTCAGTACTAAATGTTTTTTCAAAAGATTCAGCAGCTCCTCTGTATGATTCGTCTGTTGCTAAAACTTTTTGAACTTCAGATTTATAAAGGTTGATTTGATCCATTACTTCTTGACCTTTTTTAGTTAAACGGTCACCAGTAAACCAAGCTTCGTCAAGAATATCTGTTTTATCCATTGATTCAAAAGGTAATTTACCAGTTTTAGGATCTACTTTATATTGACCTGCTTTAATTAAATCATTCTTTATAGTTTCGATATATTTAAAAAATTTATCTGAAGCTATTTGAATTTGTTGTGCTCTTGCTGCTGGTACTTTAAATTCTTCAGGTTTTTCTTCTCCTTTAGTTATTAAATCTCCTAGCAATGCTTCATTTCTATTTGCTGTAGCCTCATTAGAGTCTGCAAATTTAGCTTCCATCAATCCGAATGCTGAAAGTACTTCTTTTGACATATTCATAGCCATCATTGCGATGAATACTAAATACATCAAGTTAATCATTTTCTGCCTTGCAGATGCTTTTCCTCCTGCCATTTTTAATTAGTTTTTATTGGTTAAAATATTAGTTAATAACAAATACTAATTAGTTTTTGTTCATTGCAGAAAGCATTCCACCATATACTCCGTTTAAAGAAGATAAGTTTGAAGCTAAAGATTGCATTTGCTCTTTTAATTTTGAAGCGTTTTCAACAGCTTCTTCGTTAATAGATGCTTGCTTAGAAGCGCTTTCCATTTGTACTTTATAAAGACTGTTTAACGATTCCATTTGTGCAGCAGCTAAAGACATTTCTTCGCTGTATTTCTTTTGAGCAGCAATACTGTCTACTGTAGGAGAGATTCCTTTAGCAGCTCCTTCAAAGTTTTTAATGCTAGTTCCTAAGCTTGCCATTAACTCACCATCAATTTTAGCTTCTTTTAATAAGTTGTCTAATTTTTTTGAAAGTAAACCTTCTGCTTCTTTAGGTTCTTCTTTTTTCAATTTTTTAGCACCTGTAGAAGCACCTCCTGCTAATTCAGGGTATACTAAAGACCAATCTAAATCTCCAGCTTGTTTTTCGAATGCAGAAATTGTAAATACTAAAGCTTCCACAATCATACCTAAAGTTAGGATTTCTGAACCATAAGGCCAGTGTTGAATTTTAAATAGAGCTCCAACAATTACAATTGCTGCTCCTAATCCATAGACCATATTCATTGTTGAAAGTTTTCCTTTTTGTGCCATAATTTAATGTTTTTAAGTATTTCTACTTTTTTAGTTGATTATTGTTAATAATTAATTTGGTTAGTTTCTATTTTAGGTTATCTAGCATTTGCTGTAACATCTGTTCCCATATAATCTTGAACAGTTCTAAATCCAATGTAACTTCTTGCAGAATCTGCATATTCATAGTCTCTTGAACTTACTTGTAAATAATAAGCAACATCTTTCCAAGATCCTCCTCTAACAACTTTACGTTGGTTATTTACATCGTTTACACTAGGGTTTATTGTTGATACGTATTCATAAGAACTAGGATCATAAGATGCGCTAACCCATTCTGAAACGTTTCCAGCCATGTTATATAAGTTAAAGTCATTTGGCTCATACGATTTAGCTTCTACAGTGTATAAAGCTTGATCTGCAGCATAATCTCCTCTTAACGGTTTAAAGTTTGCCATAAAACAACCTCTATCGTTTTTAGCATAAGGTCCACCCCAAGGAAAAGTTGCTCCTTGTAAACCTCCTCTTGCAGCATATTCCCATTCTGCTTCAGATGGTAATCTGTATTCATTAACGTATTGTAAGTTTTTCTCTTTTCTGTATGCGTTGTGGTATAAAGTTCTCCACTCACAGAATGCTTTTGCTTGTTGCCAAGAAACTCCTACTACAGGATATTCTCCGTAAGCATCATGCCAGAAATAGTCATTGTGCATTGGCTCATTGTAAGAGTATGCAAAATCTCTAATCCAAGCAGTAGTATCTGGATAAATCTCAACAGCTTCTGTAATTAAAAACTCAGATCTCTTTTTTCCTTTATTACTAACTCTTGCTGCTTTTTCAATATCCATGTATGTATATTGAAATTTGAATTTTGAAACATCCCAAGTTCGTTGTCCGTTGTAAGACTCTTCAATAGGTAAATACATAGTATCCATTACCTCTACATAATACTCATCTGGATATTCTGCAGTATCAAAAATTAAATCTACATCGTGATTTAGTTTTCTACCTTCATAACCAGTTTCACCCATACCACTGTAGTTGTCATACATATATTGCTCATATGCATTCATATTTTCTGGATCTGCATCTTTAAATGCAAATTCACCAATACCACCATCTCCTGGAGTTGCTCCTACTTCATCTGCTAATATTGCAAGTTTTGTTCTAATAGTAGAATCTCTTACCCATTGAACAAACTGACGATATTCACTATTTGTGATTTCAGTTGCATCCATATAGAACGATCTTACTGTTACCGTTTTAGTTGGTGCATCTTGTATTCCAGCTAAATCATCATCAGATTTACCCATAATAAATGCTCCTCCTGGTATTAATTCCATACCATATGGCTTTTCAGGATGCCACTTCTTTCCTTTAACACCAACTAGCTGTCCTCTGTCACCAGATCCACAACTTGAAAGGAATGCTAAAACTACTGTTAATAAGAGAAAATTCTTCATATTCATTGAAAACTCGAGGTTAATTATTCTGTGCTCAAAATTTAAGAGCGTAAACATATTTATATATTTTTTAAAAAACAACTTTTTTGTGAAAAAAAAATACGGTTCGTCGTAAAAATAAAACATTTAAACGACAAAACTATAATTTTAACACGTTAAAACAGTTATACGCAATTCTTCTGAAATGCTTTATACCAACGCTCGGGTAAAATATTGTTACAAGCGTCTATATAATCTTGGTGCATGCAAGGTAATAACGTATGTCTTTTTAATTTATTATTCATTTCATTTAAAAAAGGAATTTCTATCCACCATCTACCTGTTTTAATACTTTTATAAAAGATTAAATCTTGGTCATCTATTAGTGTAATAAATTTCTGATAGTTATTTTCATTCTTAAAATCACCATCATCACTAACTCTACAATTTACACCTTCTATAAAGTACCATATAATTTGCGAAATAAGCATTGCTGTTATTTCATCGTCTTTAGATGGTTTGTATTCCCATATACCTAAAGAGGTTACTTTATTGCTTATTCCTGCGTATCTAGAAATAGCACAAATTTCTTTACCATCTAAACCATTTGGTGAATCTTTTTGTTTTAAACTCACCTCTGAAGACTTGACAGCTCGTAAGTCTATACTTACAATATTAGCGTCACGCATTACAGGTTCTACAATGGTAATGTCATTAGAAACCTCTCCTAAACGATAGGCGTCAAAGTACAACTTTTCCATCAAATCTATCTCTTCTTGCGAATTAAAATAAGTTTGATAACCAATTGCAGAATAATTAAAAAGGTTAAATGGCTGGTCTAGAATTATTTTACCTACAAAACTTGTGTTTTTAATAGGTTTTGCAGAATCTCCTAAATCGAATTTAGAATCTACATTAACAACATTAACCATTGGTATAATATTGTCGTAAGCACGATAATTGGCGTATGTTAAATCTTGGCTTCCTCCTAAAATTATAGGAATCACTCCTTTTTGCACTAAAATAGCAATGGTAGTTTTAAGTGCAAAGTAAGTATCTTCTACAGACTCTCCTTTATTGATGTCACCTAAATCTGCAATAATAGTATTCCAACTACCAGGAAAAAGGGCATAGAAAGATTTACGTATTTCGTTTAAATTGAAATCTTCTCCTATATAATTAACATCATTTCTAGTTTCAAGCACACCTATAATAGCAAGCTGTACTCCTTCTAGATCAGGAACTCCTTGTTGTTTAGAATGTATTTTTAATTTTCGACCTAAAGCTTGTTCTGGCAATAATTCATTGTGCGCTAAAACGATATCTGAAACTGGTGAAAGAAAATTAAAATTCATGTACTACTTATTTCTTTTTTGCGGTTGTTTTCTTCTTTGCAGTCGCTTTTTTCTTAGCTGGTGCTTTTTTCTTTGCGGCTTTCTTTTTAGGCGCATTTTTTTCGATGATATCTTTAACTTCTTCTAAAGTTAAAGCTGCAGCATCTGTTGTTTTTGGCATTTCAATCTTTACCTTACCTTGTATGATATTGAATCTTCCCCAACGTGCTTTTTCTACACGTATTCCTTCTTCTTCCCAGTTATGAATAACCTTATCAATTTCTTTTTGAATCTTGGTTTCAATCAATTCTACAATATCTGCATCAGATAGATTATCCCAATCGTATTTTTTATTTACATTAATAAACATATCGTTCCATTTAATAAATGGACCGAAACGCCCTTTTCCTTTTTGCACTGGTAAATCTTTATAATGATAAATTGGTGCATCTGCTTTTTGTTTTTCTTTTATTAAAACAATAGCGTCATCTAATTCTACATTTAAAGGATCTGTACCTTTTGGTAAGGAAACATATGCTTTACCAAATTTAACATAAGGTCCAAAACGACCATTATTAACCTGTACTTCTTCGCCTTCATAAGTTCCTAAATCTTTAGGAAGCTTAAACAAGTCCATAGCCTCTTCAAAAGTAATAGTACCTAATTGTTGGTCTGGACCTAAACTAGCATAGGTTGGTGTTTCTTCATCATCTGGTTCTCCCATTTGCACCATTGGTCCAAATTTACCCAAACGTACACTAATACGTTTTCCGGTTTTAGGATCTTTTCCTAAAATACGTTCTCCAGATTCTCTTTCGGCATTTTCTTGAACGTCTGTTACTATTGGATGGAACGTTTTATAAAAAGATTTCATCATCTTTTTCCAGTCTTGCTTTCCTTCTGCTATATCATCAAATTGGTTTTCTACTTTAGCTGTAAAATTGTAATCTAAAATACTTTCAAAATGATTCACTAAAAAGTCGGTAACAATCATACCAATATCTGTTGGTACTAATTTCCCCTTGTCTGACCCAACTTTTTCAGTAAGCATAACGTCTTTTACACTTCCACTTTTTAAAGTTAGTTGTGTATACTCGCGCTCTACACCATCAATAGTACCTTTTTCTACATAGTTTCTGTTTTGAATAGTAGAAATAGTTGGTGCATATGTAGATGGTCTACCAATACCAAGTTCTTCTAGTTTCTTCACTAAAGAAGCCTCAGTAAATCTTGCTGGTGGTCTTGTGTAACGTTCTGTTGCAGTGATGTAATTATTTAAAAGAGTTTCGTTTACTTTCATTGCAGGCAACATACCATCTTGCTCTACCTCTTCATCATCTGTACCTTCTAAATATACTTTTAAGAATCCATCAAATTTAATAACCTCTCCATTAGCTGTAAAGATTTCACTAGTTTTTGAAGATTCAATTTTTACATTGGTACGCTCTAATTGCGCTTCGCTCATTTGCGATGCTATAGCACGTTTCCATATTAAATCATACAATCTTGCTTGATCTCTTTCAATATCTACAGAGTGTGTTGCAAAATTTGTAGGACGAATAGCCTCGTGTGCTTCTTGAGCACCTTTGGATTTTCCTTTATAGTTTCTTGGTTTGCTGTATTTTTCACCATAAGCACTTTCAATTTCTGCTTGCGCTCCTTTTCTTGCTTCATCAGATAAGTTTACACTATCTGTTCTCATATAAGTAATTAAACCCGCTTCATATAGACGTTGTGCCATATTCATGGTTTTACTTACCGAAAAATATAATTTTCTTGCTGCTTCTTGTTGTAAAGTAGATGTTGTAAAAGGTGCTGCTGGTGATTTTTTAGCAGGTTTTTTTTGTAAATCTGCCACCTTAAAATCTGCCGCTGCATTACTTTCTAGAAACGCATAGGCTTCTTTTTTAGAAGTAAAATTCTTTGGTAGTTTTGCTTTAAAAGATTGTCCTTCTTCATTAGAAAACTCAGCATCTATTCTATAAGATGCTTCGGCTTTAAATTCTTGAATTTCTCTTTCTTTTTCAACAATTAGTCGTACAGAAACCGATTGTACACGTCCTGCTGAAAGTCCTCCTTTTACTTTACGCCATAAAACAGGAGAAAGCTCATAACCTACAATTCTATCTAACACTCTACGTGCTTGTTGAGCATCTACTAAATGATAGTCAATACTTCTAGGGTTTTCTATTGCTTTCTGTATTGCTGTTTTAGTAATTTCATGAAAAACAATACGTTTTGTTTTTTCTTTATCTAGTTTTAGAGTTTCTGCTAAATGCCATGCTATTGCTTCTCCTTCACGATCCTCATCACTAGCTAGCCATACAATATCTGCTTTTTTTACTAGGTCTTTAAGCTTTTTTACAACTGCTTTTTTATCTTTTGATACTTCATATTTAGGATTAAAATCACCATCTACATCTACCCCTAATTCTTTAGAAGGTAAATCTGCAATATGCCCAAAGCTAGACTCTACTTTATAATCTTTTCCAAGAAATTTTTCAATAGTTTTTGCTTTTGCAGGTGACTCTACGATAACTAAATTCTTCGCCATATTTCTATTTTTTCAGAGTGCAAAGGTATGCGAAAAAAAATTCACGTGCCTAATTTATTCTATTTTGAGCTACAAATTCTCAATAAAACTAATAAAAAAAGCCTGATTTAACAGGCTTTTAATACATTTTACAAATATTTTAAAAATTTTCTATTTGCTTGTTTTCTTCTTCTTCATCAAAACCAATACTGTCCTTATATATATAGTATGCAGGAATATATGCAAAAGATGCCGTTACAATAATACCTATAAAACACATAATCATACCAACTATAGAAGCCAAAATAGAACTGACAATAACTAAACCAAAAGTAATTAGCCATTTTTTATTTCCTAAAGCAAAACCAGATTTAACTATTTCTGAAACCGACTGCTCCGGATTAAATGCAAAAATTACATTCATTAAAGTGATAGGTACTACCACATAAAAAATAGGAAGGTAACACAAAAGTATTGCTACTAATGATATACCAAAAGTTGCAAGAGACAATTTTATTAACTTACCTAAGTATGGTTTTCTTAAATAAAAGAAATAATCTTCTTTACCATCTTCCTCTAAATCTTTCATTTTACAAATTCTGTAAAATCCTGCTCGCATACCAAACGAAACTACAGAAGCTATAACAGAAAATACTAGTATAAAAAAGTAGAAAGGCATCATTAACACAAAACTTGACGCTCCTCCATGCTCAAACATATATGGATCTATTAATCCTGCTCCTATTAAAGGCAAATACATTAATAAATAAAAAGGTAAGATAATTAACATACTTAACAATAGCATGACCATACCTTGAATCCAGACTTTTTTAAAAAGCTCGATACTTTTATTAAATATATCGCCAAAATCTAATGTTTTAGCGTTTTGTACTTTACTTTCAAACTCCTGAAATTTCATTATTTATATTATTGATTAGCGATTCAAATGTAAGTAAATTAATAAGAATAGATAAAAAAATACACACTGTCACTTTGTCACTTTCTTTAAAATAATCGTATCTTTGCATACTTATTGAGAAAGTTAAAAAAAAATAATTTTTACCAAAGCTAACCTAAAGTATAGCATAAGTGTAAAAAACAAGACACCTGTATATACAGGCTTGAATATGGAAAAGACTATAGACGAAAGCAAACAAGGAGAAAACCTTGTTTTAGAAAATAAAGAAGGAAATACGCGTAAACTTTTTATTGAAAGTTATGGCTGTGCTATGAACTTTAGCGACAGTGAAATTGTAGCTTCTATTCTATCTAACCAAGGATTTAATACCACACAAAACTTAGAAGATGCAGATTTGGTTCTGGTAAACACTTGCTCTATTCGTGATAAGGCTGAACAAACGGTAAGAAAGCGTTTAGAAAAATACAACAAGGTTAAGAAAAAAGTAAACCCAAACATGAAAGTTGGGGTTTTAGGCTGTATGGCTGAACGCTTAAAAAGCAAATTTTTAGAAGAAGAAAAAATTGTAGATCTTGTTGTTGGTCCTGATGCCTACAAAGACTTACCAAACTTACTTGCTGAAGTAGAAGATGGTAGAGACGCTATAAACGTTATCTTATCTAAAGAAGAAACTTATGGAGATATTTCTCCTGTACGTTTAAACACCAATGGTGTTACTGCTTTTGTTTCTATTACACGTGGTTGTGATAATATGTGTACCTTTTGCGTAGTTCCTTTTACAAGAGGAAGAGAACGTAGTCGCGACCCACAAAGCATTATAGAAGAAATAAATGACCTTTATAATAAAGGGTACAAAGAAATCACCTTACTTGGGCAAAACGTAGATAGCTATTTATGGTATGGTGGAGGCTTAAAAAAAGACTTTGAAAAAGCTACAGATTTTCAAAAAGCAACTGCTACAAATTTCGCGAAACTTTTAGAACTATGTGCAGAAGCACAACCTAAAATGCGTATTCGTTTTTCTACTTCTAATCCGCAAGACATGACCTTAGATGTTGTAGAAACTATGGCTAAATACGAAAACATTTGTAACTACATTCATTTACCTGTTCAAAGCGGAAGCGACAGGATTTTAAAGAAAATGAATAGACAACATACACGCCAAGAATACATGGAGCTTATAGATAATATAAAACGTATTCTTCCAGAATGTACTATTAGTCAAGATATGATTACAGGTTTCCCTACAGAAACCGAAGAAGACCATCAAGACACCTTAAGCTTAATGCAATATGTAAAATATGCCTTTGGTTATATGTTTGCATATTCCGAAAGACCAGGAACTATGGCAGAACGAAAATTAGAAGATGATGTGCCTTTAGAGGTAAAAAAGAGACGTTTACAAGAAGTAATAGACTTACAACTAGAACATAGTTTAGAAAAAACACAGTCTTTTATTGGTAAAACAGTAGAAGTTTTAATTGAAAAAGAAGCAAAAAAAGGAGATCAAGATTGGTCTGGAAGAAACAGCCAAAACCTACTTTGTGTTTTCCCTAAAGAAAACTATAAGGTTGGTGATTTTGTAAATGTAAAAATTACTAGAGTTACAAAAACCACATTAATTGGTGAGCCTTTAGGTTTAAGTGCAAATAATTAAATAAAACATGACAAAAACGCTAAAACTAGAGCCTTTTTGTTTATTTAAAATATTTTAAAAAATAGAAGCCTAGATGCTATATATCTAGGCTCTAGAATCTAAATATATGGAATCCATACAATCTATAAAACAACGTTTTGGTATTATTGGTAACGATGCAACATTAAATCGTGCCATTGAAAAAGCCATACAAGTAGCACCAACAGATATTTCGGTATTAGTTACTGGAGAATCTGGTGTTGGTAAAGAGAGTATTCCTAAAATTATTCATTCGCTCTCCCACAGAAAACATGGTAAATACATTGCAGTAAACTGCGGAGCAATTCCTGAAGGAACCATAGACTCTGAACTTTTCGGACATGAAAAAGGAGCCTTTACAGGAGCAACAGCAACCAGAAATGGATACTTTGAAGTAGCTGATGGAGGAACCATTTTTTTAGATGAAGTTGGTGAACTACCATTAACTACACAAGTACGTTTACTACGTGTTCTTGAAAACGGTGAATTTATTAAAGTTGGTTCTAGTAAAGTACAAAAAACAAACGTGCGTATTGTTGCTGCAACAAACGTAAACATGTTTGAAGCTATTAAAAAAGAAAAGTTTAGAGAAGATTTGTACTATAGATTAAGCACTATAGAAATCAACCTTCCACCACTTCGCGAACGTAAAGAAGATATTCACTTATTATTTAGAAAATTTGCTAGTGACTTTGCTTTAAAATACAAAATGCCAACCATAAAACTATCTGAAGAAGCAGTACAAATGCTTCTTAAATATAGATGGTCTGGTAACATAAGACAATTACGAAACGTAGCAGAACAAATTTCTGTTTTAGAGCAAAACCGTAGTATAGACGCCATTACTCTACAAAGCTACCTACCAACAGGAAGCACCAATTTACCTGCTGTTGTTAAAAGCAACAAATCAGAAAGCGATTTTAGTAATGAGCGTGAAATCTTATACAAGGTTTTGTTTGATATGAAAGCAGATTTAAACGATCTTAAAAAGCTTACCATGGAACTCATGAAAAATGGTAACGCTACAGAAGTACAAGAAAAAAACGAAAGCTTAATTCAAAAAATATATGGCAATGAAGAAGATGCAGCTTATGAAGATGCCAAAGAAGAAGATATAGAATTGCTTTCTATTCCTGAAAACGCAAGTATAGAACCCACAAAAGACACTGCAGACAAGTACCATTTTGCAGAAGAAATTGAAGAAGAAGAAACCCTTTCTTTACACGATAAAGAATTAGAACTAATTAAAAAATCTTTAGAGCGTCACCAAGGAAAACGCAAGTTGGCAGCTGCAGAATTAGGTATAAGTGAGCGTACACTGTATAGAAAAATTAAACAATTTGATTTATAAATTATAAATAGTTTTTTTAGTTTTAGATACATACAACCTGTATATTAACACAACTTTATAGACAGCTATTAAGAACTTTAAATATATTCGTAGTACATAAGCTTTAAAATAGTTGACCATAAAAAGAAAAAATTAAAAAACATAAACATACTAGTACGCTTTTACCAAGCATATTTACACATGAAAAACATACATCGAATACTCCTTTTACTTATTACAACTACTTTTTTTAGTTGTGGTTACTACTCTTTTACAGGAGCCTCTATTGCTTCTAACATAAAAACGTTTCAGGTTAATTATTTTCAAAATAATGCCATTTTAGTAGAACCTGGTTTAAACAGAGATTTTACCATTGCCTTACAAGATTTAATTACCAACCAAACCAATTTAAGTTTACAAAACTCTAATGCCGATTTGGTTTACGAAGGAGAAATTGTAGAATACAGAATTTCACCAACAACAGCAACATCAGAAAACACAGCTGCTCAAAACCGTTTAACCATAAGTGTAAATGTTCGTTTTTTTAATAAGAAAAATGAAGAAGATGATTTTGAAAGACGTTTTTCTTTTTATTATGATTATGGAGCTAGTGACCAACTTACAGGCTCTATAAAAACGACAGCTTTTGAAGAAATTTTTGAACGCCTAACACAAGATATTTTTAATGCCTCATTAGCTAATTGGTAGCTTAATTATTAAACCCTTATTTTTTTGTTTGTTTTAAAAATCTGAAACAAAAAAATAAAACACTAAATTTAACAACGCCAATGAATAATACTGACTTTACATACTTAGTACAGCATCCTCAAGAAGTTACTGCTTTGCAAACCGAAGCGTTAAAAACTGTTCTTGAAGATTTTCCGTATTGTCAATCGGCAAGAGCCATTTACCTTAAAGGATTAAAAAACAAAGAAAGCTTTACATACAACCAAGAACTAAAAAAAACAGCAAGTTACACCTCAGACAGAAGTATCCTGTTTGATTATATCACCTCGCAAGAATTTATTCAAAATGAAATCTCGCAACACATCAAGCAAAATGCAGAACATGTTAAAGACATACAAGTAGATGTTGAAGATATTTCGGTAAACAAAAAAGTTACTTTAGATGATGGTTTAAAACAACAAATAAAAGATACTACAGGAGTTTTAGATCCAGATTTATTTCAACCAAAAATAGAACGCACAAAAATTGCAAACTTTAATGTAGAGGCTTCGCAACAAAAGGAAGAAGATAAAAAACCACAAGAAACAGCAACACCAGAAACCACTACTGCAAGTCAAATTTTAAACCTAGGTAAACCTTTAGAATTTGACCATAATGAAACACATTCTTTTAACGAATGGTTAAAATTAGCACGCTACACTCCTATTGAAAGAGAAGAAAATAAAGAAGAAATAAAAACCGATAGAGAGAAAAAGTTTGACCTAATTGAAAAATTTATAACTAAAAACCCTAAGTTAAAGCCAGCAAAAACAGCTAAGGCAAATATTAATATTGCCGAAGAACAAATGATACAACCAGAAGCTCTAATGACTGAAACATTGGCGCGAATTTATGTAGAACAAAAAAACTATAAAAAGGCTTTACAATCATATAAAATATTAAGTTTGAAATATCCAGAAAAAAGTGGTTTCTTTGCAGACCAAATTAAAGCAGTAAAACAATTACAAGAACAAAACAATAAATAATAACATGTTTACAGTATTTTTAATATTAATAGTAGTGGTAGCATTTTTGCTAGTTGTAGTCATTATGGTACAAAACCCAAAAGGAGGCGGATTATCATCATCATTTGGTGGTGGAGGAACACAACAATTAGGTGGTGTTCAAAAAACAACCGACTTTTTAGACAAAAGCACATGGACACTTGCAACTATTTTAGTGGTATTAATTTTAGTTTCTAACGTTGCTATTAACAGTGGTGGAACAACTACAGAATCTAAAGCTTTAGATACTGATAATGTTACGCAGCCTATTGAAGTACCAACAGCGCCAGCGCAAACAGATAACACTCCAGAATAAACTATTTTATTTTTAAAATAGCACAAAATGCCAACCTATAAAGTTGGCATTTTTTTTTACCCAAATTTATTTTAAACAAAAAACATTTTAGATTTCTGAAACTTTGTCAGTCGTACTCTGTTGGCACATTTTTAGCTTCTTGTAAAAGCAATAAAATTATTATAACTAAATAAAAAATATAAAATGAGTAAAGTAAACATCAAGCCACTTGCAGATCGTGTTTTAGTAGAACCACTTCCTGCAGAAACACAAACAGCATCTGGTTTATTTATTCCAGATTCTGCACAAGAAAAACAACACAAAGGTACTGTTGTAGCAATAGGAACAGGTAAAAAAGATGAGCCTCTTACTGTAAAAGTAGGAGATACTGTTCTTTACGGAAAATATTCAGGTAGCGAATTAAAATTAGATGGTGTAAACTATTTAATGATGCGCGAAGAAGATATAATGGCTATTATATAAGCTGTCATTCCGCATTGTATGCGGAATCTATTCCATCAAACAAATAAGTTAAATTAAAAAGATTCCTGTTTTGGCAGGAATGACAAAAAAAATTTTAAAAATGGCAAAAGACATAAAATTTGATATAGATGCACGCGACGGTTTAAAACGTGGTGTTGATGCATTAGCAAACGCAGTAAAAGTAACTCTTGGTCCTAAAGGACGTAATGTAATTATTAGTAGAAGTTTTGGTGCACCTCAAGTAACAAAAGATGGTGTTTCTGTAGCTAAAGAAATAGAATTAGAAGATGCGCTAGAAAACATGGGAGCGCAAATGGTAAAAGAAGTTGCAAGCAAAACTAATGACCTTGCAGGTGATGGTACTACTACAGCAACTGTTCTTGCTCAAGCAATTGTTAAAGAAGGTTTAAAAAATGTTGCTGCAGGAGCAAATCCTATGGATTTAAAACGTGGTATTGACAAAGCGGTTTCTGCTATTGTTGAAGACCTTGAAAAACAAACTAAAAAAGTTGGTAACTCTTCAGATAAAATAAAACAAGTTGCTTCTATTTCTGCTAATAATGATGATGTTATTGGTGATTTAATTGCTAACGCTTTTGGTAAAGTTGGTAAAGAAGGAGTAATTACTGTTGAAGAAGCTAAAGGAACAGATACTTACGTAGATGTTGTTGAAGGTATGCAGTTTGACAGAGGTTATTTATCTCCTTATTTTGTTACAGATAGTGACAAAATGATTACAGATTTAGAAAACCCTTATATTTTATTGTATGATAAAAAAGTATCTACAATGAAAGATTTACTTCCTGTTCTAGAACCTGTAGCGCAATCTGGTAAACCATTATTAATTATTGCAGAAGATGTTGATGGTGAAGCATTAGCTACTTTAGTAGTAAACAAATTACGTGGTTCTTTAAAAATTGCTGCTGTAAAAGCACCAGGATTTGGTGACAGACGTAAAGCAATGCTAGAAGATATTGCTATCTTAACAGGAGGAACTGTTGTTTCTGAAGAAAGAGGATTTACTTTAGAAAATACTACTCTAGATATGCTTGGTACTGCAGAACGCATTACTATAGACAAAGACAACACAACTGTTGTTAATGGTTCTGGAGACAAAAACATAATTAAAAACAGAGTAAACCAAATTAAATCACAAATTGAAACTACAACTAGTGATTATGATAAGGAAAAACTTCAAGAACGTTTAGCTAAACTTGCTGGTGGAGTTGCTGTACTTTATGTTGGTGCTGCTAGTGAAGTAGAAATGAAAGAAAAGAAAGATAGAGTTGATGATGCTTTACATGCTACACGTGCCGCTGTAGAAGAAGGTATTGTTGCTGGTGGTGGAGTTGCTTTAGTTCGTGCTAAAAAAGTATTAGAAAAAATTACTACTGTAAATTTAGACGAAACTACAGGAGTTCAAATAGTAAATAAAGCTATTGAAGCACCATTACGTACTATTGTTGAAAATGCTGGTGGCGAAGGAAGTGTTGTTATTAACAAAGTATTAGAAGGAGAAAAAGACTTTGGTTATGACGCAAAATCGGATGCTTATGTAGACATGCTTAAAGCTGGAATTATCGATCCTAAAAAAGTAACTAGAATTGCATTAGAAAATGCTGCTTCTGTTTCTGGAATGATCTTAACTACAGAATGTGCATTAATCGACATTAAAGAAGATGCTCCTGCTGGAGGAATGCCTGCTGGAATGGGAGGCGGAATGCCAGGAATGATGTAATAGCGAGTCGCTGTAGACAGTTTACTCACTCTTATGTATAATAAGAAGAGTCTTCTGTTAATCATCAAAACACATAAAATTTAAAAAACGCTTCTAGATATTTCTAGGAGCGTTTTTTTTATGGAATAATTTGTTTCTTGTTTACCAAAAAAGGTAAACTCTTAAATTTTAATTAAACCAAACCGCATATTTCTGCCTGCGTAACTCTAAAGCAAGCGTTACTTCCATTTTTAAAGCTGCTGCTCTGGTGGTAATTGGGTCTATATGGTTGTATAAACTCGGACGAAGATACAATCCGTATTTCTCCACAATATTTGAAGACAGCTTATAGCCTTTCTTATTTCTATAACCTGTTTTATGTTGTGTAAAACGTTCTTTTGGTGTCTTACTTGTCATGCCAACATACAAACATTGCAACACGCCATTAAATTGCGGATTGGCATTTCTAAACTTAGCATTTTCGGTAAACACACGTTTAGATAATTCGATAACGTAAATTTGGTATGGCATACACTAAAAATAAAAAAGCCTGAATTAATATTCAGGCTTTTTTTAATTTATTTAATCTTTATGATCTTCTTGTACTTCTAAATCACGATATCTACAACAAGGATGCACACTATTATATGCTTCTTCTGTAGCTTTTAAATCTTTAGTATCATGACCAGCTGCTGCAATACCAGTATGAATTTCGTTTAAATTGGTTTTTGCTTCATTGTAAATTAACTTTAATTCATGTGTGTCTACACTCCAAATGGCAGATTTCACTCCTTTAATTTTAAAGCAAGCTTTTTCAATTCTATCTTTACACATACCACAAACACCATCTACCTCAATAGATGCTTTTGCATTTTTGTTTTGAGCAAATGATGTTACTCCTACAAATAATAAGACGATTAATGCTATTGTTTTTTTCATTTTAAATGGTTTTTATTTTATAAAATTTAGTTTATATTAATAAGATTCCTGCTTTTACAAGAATTTGTTTATTGTATTTTAAATCGTAATCCTGCGTAATAATTAGATCCATATATAGGACCATATACTAAAGTAGTATCAAAATTTGAACCAAAAGGATCATCTGCTCCTAATATTGGATTATCTTGTCTTACATTAGTTACATTTTCTCCTCCTAAATATACTTCAAATTTAGGAGAAAATACTTTTGTTACTTGCAAGTTTAAAGTACCTATGGTTGGCGAATATTCACCCAATTGATATGCTGTTGGGTTAGATGCTGTAGAAGAAAAACGCTGCTTACCTAACCAGTTAAATGTTGCATCCATTTTCCAATGTCCTGTTTTTCCTTCTTTAATTGCTGTTTCATAAGATGCATTAGCAAAAAACCTGTTTTTAGGCACTAATGGTTTTTCTAATTTTTCGGTACCATATTGTGTTTGTACATCATAATACTTGTATGCTAAACGCATATCAAATCCTTCAAAAGCATTGTAATTAAACTCTGCTTGAAAGCTATTGGCATAACTATCTCCTTCTAAATTATAAAAATTTACTTCCTGCGGATTTTCATAATCTACAACTACTTGGTTTTGAAAATCGGTTTTATAATAATCTACAGTGATATCTGCTTTTCTGTTAAACAAATTAAATCCTTGTAAAAAAGAAACACCATAATTCCATGCTATTTCTGGGTCTAAACCATAAATGTTTCC
This sequence comes from Lacinutrix gracilariae, assembly GCF_042684485.1. Lineage (NCBI taxonomy): Bacteria > Pseudomonadati > Bacteroidota > Flavobacteriia > Flavobacteriales > Flavobacteriaceae > Lacinutrix > Lacinutrix gracilariae. The sequence continues at coordinate 291,225 of NZ_JBHULM010000011.1, forward strand.
GTCTGTATTTAAAATATTTATACTTCTTGATGTAGAGAATATATTTTGGTTTTCGGCAAAAATACTTGCGCTACGCTTTCCTCTTCCAAAAGAAGCACGTAATGCAGATTTTCCCCAAGGTGTATATCTAGCATGTACTCGAGGCGTAATAAATGTTCCTAATAGATTATGAGAATCTACACGAATTCCTGCTGTAACATTTAGGTTTTTTAAATTATCATAAGCATATTCAAAAAAGGCACCAAAATCTGCTTCATTTCTTCCGTAATCTATAGTGTTTACTACTTCATCATAATGATCATAAGTGTAACTCAACCCTGTTTTAAACTTACTTCTAGAATCACTAATAATAGAACTATAAATAATAGTAGTATATAAACTGTTTTGTTTAATATCATAGTCGTTTAAGCCAAAATAAGAATCTTGTTCATGGCTACTGTAAGCTGTTTGCACACCAATACTTTGCCAAGGAATTTCTGGGTTTACGTATCCAAATTTAGCAGAGACCTCATAGCGTTTTGTATCTATTTCTCCTCCCCAAGCATTGGTTGTACCTCGATCTGTTTCTGGGTCAAAACTTACTTCTCCAGTTTGTTTTTCGTCGTTTAAAAACTTAAAATTAACAAAGCTTACCAATCCTTTTTCTTGATTGGTATACTGCCAACGATTCATTAAATTGATTTGGTTGTATAATGGCATATCTAAAAATCCGTCGTCATTTACATCGTGTTTTTCGTTATGCATATTACCATGTACATAAATACCTGTATCCCACTTTTCACTCACTTTAGTATTAAAATGTGTATTTAATTCTAAACGCGTATTACTTGCTCCGTAAAGGTTTACATAAAATTTATCATCTGTAGACGGTTTTACTAGTTCTGCATTTATTTGTCCTGCAATACTTTCAAAACCAGTCACCACACTTCCTGCTCCTTTGGTTATTTGTATACTTTCTACCCAAGTACCTGGAATAAAACTTAAACCAAATGCTTGTGATGCACCACGAATTGATGGTATATTTTCGGTTGCAATTAATAGATAAGGACTAGTTAAACCTAACATTTTAATCTGCCTTGTTCCTGTTACTGCATCAGCAAAGTTAACGTCAATAGAAGGGTTGGTTTCAAAACTTTCAGACAAATTACAACATGCTGCTTTTAGCAACTCTTTACTACTTACCGTAAATGTATTTGCTGCCTTTAAGTAAGATTTTGCTGTTGCTTGTTTTCTTGAAGTTACGGTAACTTCGCCTAATTCGCTTTTAGCCTCTAATACCACATGTACTTTTTGCGGTTTAGTAATAGTTATAGTATCGGTTTTAAAACCTACATAACTAACCACTAACTTTTTATAAGATGCGTTATACGGAATGGTAAAATTACCATCAAAATCTGAAGTAGTACCAACCGTTGTGTCTAACCAATATACATTTGCTCCAAACAAGGGCAAGTGTTCATTGGCTTCATTAGCTTCCATAACCATTCCGCTAATTTTATCTTGCGAAAAGATAGTAATAGGAAGCATCAATAATATATATATTATTTTTTTCATTGTATATTTTTTTATTTCCGTGAAAACGGGAATCTATTTTAATTGTAAATTTTTAGTAGCATGATTATAGCCATAACTAGCATGATGCTATTTTCTATAAAGGTAGCTTTAGTCATTGGTAGCTTTAATGCAGTACCAAGGCATGCACATTGTATTGCTTTTTTATCTAGCAAGCTTTTGGTCACACCAACGGTTGTAATTCCTAGAATGATTACTGTAATGATTAATGCTAACGGAATTTGAATTCGCATTAAGAATAAAATACCCAAGGCTAATTCTATAAAAGGATACACCCAACCATAGGCTGGAATTAATTTTGCTAACGGATCATACATTTTAAAAGATTCTGGAAATCCTTTTAAATCTAGAAACTTAAAAAAGCTAAAAACCACATAAAAAAGTCCCATAAAGTCTAGCATGAATGCTGAAGAATCCCAAGGATTATAATTTAGTAAAACCGAAGCGCCAATAATAAAGATAAAGATTAAAAACAGCGGAAAAAGTTGTTGTATATCTGTTTTTTCTTCCTCTTTTTTAGCAGAAGAAAACACATTAACTTCTTCTTTGTTAGAAATAGTGTATTTATTAGAAAGTGCCTCTTGCAAGGTTTCTAAAGGTATGTGTGTAGACATTGTAATAGTAACTTCCTTAGCTTCTAAATGTGCTGTTGCATTAGTTACCTGTTGTAAAGCTTTTAATTCTTTTTCTACAGATGCTTTACAACCATTACAAGTCATTCCTGTAACTGTATATGTATGTTGCATGAATTTATGTTTGATGTATTAATAAGTAATTGCTTTTCGTTAACACGAAAGGAAAAACATTAAAAAATCAAATCAAGAAAGTATCATTAAGTAATTGTATATCTACAACTATATTAGGTGGAGAGTAATCTTTATGCGGAATAACCTGTTTTGGCAAACCTTCAAAAAGATAAACATAAGAATATGCAAAAGATGCTAAAAATTGTTGTTGCTCAAAATCTAGGTCGTCAAAAGTTTTAATAGTTAAATCTTTCTGACCTTGAATAACATCTATTTGATCTTTACAACAAGACATTTTAGTAATTGTTTCCTGGTCCATTTCAAAAGGTTCTAAACCACATTTTTCTCCTTCAGAAAAAATAGAAACATCTACTAAAACATCACCACAGAAGTGCTTTTCAATAGTAAGAGATACTGTTGAAAATAACACTAGAAAGGCTAATGTTACAGAAAAGCTTGTATGTAATATTTTTTTTATCATTCTTAAATGCGATACAAAATTACAAAAACTAAGTTTAAAATCCTTGTTTTACAAAATCATTAACAAATTACTCTTGTTGTTTAAAATAATAAAACGCAGGAATCAAGAGCAATAAAATCAATGGTTGAATTAAAAACCTTCGTACGTTAAAGAATAAATAATAGTCTTCTTGTCTTGGATTTATTACAAAATATAAAAACAATAATAAAAGTACTACTAAGGCAATTGCATATAAAATAGCCGAAAATTTAATAATGTTTTTGTCTTTAAACAGCACAAACAAAATAGCTAAAGACAAAATGGTATTTAAAGCGTATCGCAACACTGTAAACGCTGTTAATTTAAATGTTTCTTGTCTTGGCGAATCTAAATACAGATAATCATTTTTAAAAAAAGACAAATATGGATCGTAGAAAATTTGTTCTTCAAAAACGCGAATTAACACGAGTAAAGTACCTAAAACAAGAAGTAAACCGTATTTAACAAATGTATTCATCTTACTTTTTTGAATTAGAAAAACGATTCACCCAAACCATCCAAAGCAAACAAACCATACCATAAATTATGGCTGGAAATATTACAGTATGCAAAATATCTTTTCGCCAAGGATAATGATACAAACCAACAGAAAGTATTACTATTCTAATTAAATTAGCAATGTATATTAACACACTACCTGCTAAAATATAAAGTACTGTAATTTTAAATGTACTTGAAAAGGCTATTATAAAAGATATAAACAAAATAATAATACTTATAGAGTTGCAACCTTCTATTACTCGAGCTACATATTTTTCGTTTATAATTAATTTTAAGGAAGCTTCGTTTGGATGTGGCAATAACTGCACTCTATAATCTAGAGCATTTAAAATTTCCTTACTTTGTTTAGCCACCAAATTGGTCAAGTAATCTGGATAATACGTATTACCTGAAGAATATTGCAAAAACAATTTATAGCTAAAGGTTAAGACTGCATAAACCATTAAAAAAGTGGCTATAAATTTTAATACAGACTTATATTTTATAAAAAGTTGTTTCAAAGATTTACTTTTAATTTACTTGGTTAAATTTATGCAAAATGTGATAATATATATTGGTTTTTAAATACTTTTGTAAAAAGTTTTTTAATCCTATGAATTTCGAGCAGTTAAAACCAGAAATAACAACAATAATAAATCAAAAAGAGGCTACAAAAGACGATAAGTTATTATCTATTTGCAAGCTTCTTGAAGAACATATTACCTATTACAATTGGGTTGGTTTCTATTTTAAAAATGGAGATAAAAACGAATTGAAATTAGGTCCTTATGTAGGTGATCCTACAGATCACGTAATCATTCCTTTTGGTAAAGGTATTTGCGGACAAGTTGCTGTTAGCAATGAAAACTTTGTGGTAGCAGATGTTGCTGCACAAGACAATTATATTGCATGTAGCATTACAGTTAAAGCTGAAATAGTAATTCCTATTTTTGTAAATGGTGAAAATATTGGTCAAATAGATATAGACTCTAATACTCCTGATCCTTTTACTGAAGAAGACGAACGCTTTTTAGAGTTTGTTTGCGCACAAGTAGCCACACTACTATAGTAGCTTTTTAGAGAAGAAAAAAAAAAAACATAAAATTCCAAATAGCAGTATTACCAAATAATATGCTTTTTGGAGTTTTTTTTTGCTATTTACTCCTGCAATACTTTAAATCTTGAATGCTACATTCCTGTTCTAATAGCTTCTACAGGATCTAGTTTAGACGCAGAAAGCGCAGGAATAACTCCAGAAACCAAGCCTATTATAGTAGAGAGTATAAAACCAAGAAACATATTGCTATAAGACAATACAAACTCAAAACTATCTGTAAGTTGCGTCATTAATAAGGAAACTATCCAAACAAAAAACAAACCTACTAAACCACCAATAACAGCTAAAATTACGGCTTCAAACAAAAACTGAAACAAAATAAATCTGTTTTTTGCTCCTAATGATTTTTGAATACCAATTAAATTGGTTCTTTCTTTTACACTAACAAACATAATATTAGCAATACCAAAACCTCCTACAAGAAGAGAGAAACCACTAATAATCCAACCCATAAAATTTAGTTGTCCTGTAATATTATCTATTAAATCGGTAAAACCTTGAAGCTCGTTAACAAAAAAGTTATTATCTTCTCCTGCTTTTAAACCTCTAAAGTTTCTTAATCCTTGTGCTATTACCGCATTAAATTCAGATAAGTCAATTCCTGATTCTGGTTTTACAATTATTGCAGGAAACGCTCTTTTATTATTATCACCTAAAAGTCTTCGCACAAAATTTACAGGCAAAATAGCTGCGGTATCTTTAGAGTTTCCAAACAAACCAGAGCCTTCCTTTTCAAGTACACCAATAACTGTAAATTTTCTTCCGTAAAGCCTTACTACTTTACCTATAGGATTTAAATTACCAAATAAACTACTAGCTATTTCATCTCCTAAAACCACTACTGGCGAACCAGAATTAGATTCCGATTCATTAAAAAACCTTCCCTCTCCTATTTGTAAACTTTCAATGTTATAATAACCACTTGTTACTGCTGCAATCTGTACATTTTCAACAGAGGCAGCATCATATTTAATGGTTTCAGGATTTACATTTAGCGAAAAAGAAGCCGCTTCAACATTAGGAATTTTATTTTCTATAAACTGAAATTCTTCATAAGTAACATCAGGAAATTGTTCTCTTTTCCATTGCGGAATGGTACTAGGTCCAAAAGAAAAACGCATGATATAAAGTGTACTATTATCTAAAGAACTAATACTACCTTTAATATCATTTTTTAAAGAATCTACTGCTGCTAAAACTGCTATTATAGAAAATATACCAATAGTAACACCTAACAAAGACAAAAACGTTCGCAGTTTATTGTTTGTCAAAGCACTAATAGCAAAAGAAAAACTCTCTTTAAAGAGACGTAAATACAGTAACATATGCAGTAAAAATTATACTTTTTTAAAGAATTATAAAGGTAAGACGTTTTTATATAATATTTGTTACAAATAAATGAAAACAAATAAGAGCACATATGTTGTTAATAACTCCTTGTTTTAGTTAAAAAAACAAATGCATTTTCTCTTATAAAAAGCACTAAATATTCCTATTTTTGCAGGCAAATAACACAACTATAATGAGCAACAGTAAAACAATTAAGTCTGCACTAATTTCGGTATTTAGTAAAGACGGTTTAGAACCAATTGTAAAACAATTAAACAAACAAGGTGTAACCATTTATTCCACTGGTGGAACACAAAAATTTATTAATGATTTAGGAATAGATGTCGTTCCTGTAGAAGATGTAACTTCATATCCTTCTATTCTTGGAGGTCGTGTAAAAACATTACACCCAAAAGTTTTTGGTGGAATCTTAAACAGACAAAACCATGATGGTGATGTTGCAGAAATGGAAGAATACAACATTCCGCAGATAGATGTGGTAATTGTTGATTTATATCCTTTTGAAAAAACAGTAGCTTCAGGAGCAAGCGAACAAGATATTATTGAAAAAATTGATATAGGAGGAATTTCATTAATTCGTGCAGCTGCTAAAAATTATGCAGATGTAATTTGCGTTTCTTCGGTAAATGACTATGCTGAATTTTTAGAATTAATTACAGAAAAAAACGGAACCTTAACAGAAGCAGACAGAAAATTATTTGCTGCAAAAGCATTTAATGTTTCTTCGCATTATGATTCTGCCATTTTTAATTACTTCAATAAAAACCATGAAATCGCTTCTTTTAAACTTAGCGAAACGCAAGGTAAAGTATTACGTTATGGAGAAAATCCGCACCAAAAAGGATTTTTCTTTGGTGATTTTGACGAAATATTTACAAAACTTCATGGTAAAGAATTAAGCTACAACAACCTTTTAGATGTAGATGCAGCTGTAAATTTAATTAATGAATTTAAAGGCGAAGCTCCTACATTTGCAGTATTAAAACATAACAATGCTTGCGGATTTGCTCAACGTGAAACCGTTTTAGAATCGTATATCGATGCTTTAGCAGGAGATCCTGTTTCTGCTTTTGGTGGTGTATTAATTAGCAATACAGAAATAGACAAAGCAACAGCAGAAGAAATTCACAAATTATTTTGCGAAGTAGTAATAGCACCTTCTTTTTCTGATGAAGCTTTAGAGATTTTAAAAGGAAAGAAAAACAGAATCTTACTTGTTTTAAAAGATTTTGATTTCCCGGAAACAACAGTAAGAACTTGTTTAAATGGTGTTTTAGTACAAGACAGAAACTCTAAAACAGATGCTTTAGAAGATTTAAAAGATGCTACAAACAATAAACCAACACAAAAAGAGTTAGATGATTTAATCTTTGCTTCTAAAATTTGTAAGCATACCAAATCAAACACTATTGTTTTAGTAAAAAACAAACAACTATGTGCTAGCGGAACAGGACAAACAAGTCGTGTAGATGCATTAAACCAAGCCATACACAAAGCACAATCTTTTAATTTTGAATTACAAGGTGCAGTAATGGCAAGTGATGCATTTTTTCCGTTTCCAGATTGTGTAGAGATTGCTAAAAACGCAGGAGTTACAGCAGTAATACAACCAGGAGGATCTATAAAAGACCAATTGAGTATTGATTATTGTAATGATAATGATGTAGCTATGGTTTTTACAGGTACAAGACATTTTAAACACTAGGTTGTTATCTCCTTAGTGAGAATTAAAATAGTATCTAAATAGTTGAAAATCTATACTTAATTTTATAGATTTTCAACTATTAAAACATTAACTTTAAAAATCATATTTAGAAAGAGTTTTACTACCTTTACGAGATTTGATTTTTTAACGCATATAATTAAAATAAAGAATGGGATTTTTTGACTTCTTAACCGAAGAGATTGCAATAGATTTAGGAACTGCAAATACTTTAATTATTCATAATGATAAAGTAGTTGTAGACAGTCCGTCCATAGTTGCTAGAGATAGAATAACAGGAAAAATTATTGCTGTTGGTAAAGAAGCAAGTATGATGCAAGGAAAAACGCATGAAAACATTAAAACTATTAGACCATTAAAAGATGGTGTAATTGCAGATTTTGATGCTTCAGAGCAAATGATCAGCATGTTTATTAAAAACATTCCAGCTTTAAAAAAGAAACTTTTTACTCCAGCATTACGTATGGTAATTTGTATTCCTTCAGGAATTACAGAAGTAGAAATGCGAGCAGTAAAAGAAAGTGCAGAGCGTGTAAATGGTAAAGAAGTTTACTTAATACATGAGCCTATGGCTGCTGCAATTGGTATTGGTGTAGATATTATGCAACCAAAAGGAAACATGATTGTTGATATTGGAGGTGGTACTACAGAAATTGCAGTAATAGCTCTTGGTGGTATTGTTTGTGACAAATCTGTAAAAATTGCAGGTGATGTATTTACAAATGATATTATTTATTACATGCGTACACAACACAATTTATATGTTGGTGAGCGTACTGCCGAAAAAATTAAAATTCAAATTGGTGCTGCAACAGAAGATTTAGATCTTCCGCCAGAAGATATGAGCGTTCAAGGTCGTGACCTATTAACAGGAAAACCAAAGCAAGTACAAATATCCTATCGTGAAATTGCTAAAGCTTTAGATAAATCTATTCTTCGTATTGAAGACGCTGTAATGGAAACCTTATCACAAACTCCTCCAGAATTGGCAGCAGATATTTATAACACAGGAATCTACCTTGCAGGTGGAGGATCTATGCTACGTGGTTTAGACAAACGTTTATCGCAAAAAACAGACTTACCAGTTTATATTGCAGAAGATCCATTACGTGCTGTTGTTCGTGGAACCGGAATTACACTTAAAAACTTAGCTAAATTCAAAAGCGTATTGATTAAATAAGAGTAATACCCATTAAATCATGCAGCAAATAATTAATTTTATACTACGTAACAAATCGTTTTTGTTATACATATTGCTGTTTATAATATCTATTTTTTTTACTATTCAAAACCACTCATACCAAAGAAGTAAGTTTGTAAACTCTGCAAACTTTTTATCAGGAGGTGTTTATAATAAAGTAAATAATATTAATAAGTATTTTAGTTTAAAAGAACAAAATCTTTTACTTCAAGAAGAAAATAATAAGCTAAAATCTGTACTTTATAATACAGTTACAGAATCTAAACCTAGTTTTATAGACAGCCTTTCGTATACTTCTATTTACCAGTTTACTCCTGCTTTAGTTATAAAAAACAACTATACCTTTAGCACCAATATTTTATTAATTGACAAAGGAAAACGCGACAGTATAAAACAAGATTATGGCGTAATTACCTCTAAAGGAATTTTAGGTATTGTTGACCATACAAGCAAAAAATACGCAACGGTACTTTCTATATTAAATACCAAAAGTAAAATTAGTGCACAGTTAAAAAGAACCAATCACTTTGGTACCTTAAAATGGAATGGAAAATCACCAGAATTGGTGCAATTGGTAGATATATCATCTAAAGCAAAATTAATACAAGGAGATACTATTATTACTTCTGGTCGTTCTGCCATTTTTCCTAAAGGAATTCCTATTGGTACTATTCAAGACTTTAAGCTAGATGCTGCTGAAGATTTTTACGAAATAAACATTGCTTTATTTAATGACATGACCAATATTGAACACGTGTACATTATAGAAAATAAAGATGCAACAGAAATTAACAACCTAATAAACCCTGTTAATGAATAGCATCATCACTACTAATATTCTTCGGTTTATAACACTAGTATTTGCCCAAGTACTTGTGCTTTCGCATATTAATTATTTAGGCTACTTAAATCCATATATCTATATTCTGTTTGTGCTTTTATTTCCTGTAAAAAACAACAGAATGGTATTTTTACTTTTAAGTTTTTTATTAGGTATAACTGTAGATATGTTTTTAGACTCAGGAGGTATGCATGCAGCAGCTTGTGTCACTATAGCTTTTGTAAGACCTGCAGTTTTAAAATTTTGTTTTGGTGCAGTTTATGAGCACCAAACCATAAAATTTAATCAAGTAGATTTTGGCGCTAAACTAACATATATTAGCATACTTACTGTAACACATCACTTAATCTTATTTCTTTTAGAAGTTTTTAACTTTTCTAAAATACTTTTAGTGCTTCAAAAAACGTTATTCTCAAGTATATTTACTATTATACTATGTGTTTTAGTAACCATTATATTCAGCAGAAAAACTAAATGAGACAATTATTACTTTTCATTTCCATAATTTTTGTTGGTATTCTTTTTATTTCTAGACTTTTCTATCTACAAGTATATCAAGATAATGCCAATAATTTATATGAAGATAACGCCATACGTAAGGTATATGATTATCCTAAACGTGGTTTTGTTTATGACAGAAACGGAAAACTTCTAGTTTCTAACCAACCGTCTTATGATGTGATGGTAATTCCGCGTGAAGTAAAACCACTAGATACTTTAGAGTTTTGTTCGCTTTTAAAAATAGACAAAGAGCAATTTATTAAAACCTACAAAAAAGCATATAGATATTCTCCTAGATTGCCTTATGTTTTTCTTCCGCAGTTATCTAAAGAAGACTATGCGGTTCTTCAAGAAAAAATGCGAAAATTTGAAGGTTTCTATATTCAAAAACGTTCCTTAAGAAATTATGAAACCACTATTGGTGCTAATGTACTTGGTGATATTGGTGAAGTAAACCAAAGAATCATGAATAAAAATCCCTACTACAAAATGGGAGATTTAATTGGTATGCAAGGTATTGAGGCTTCCTATGAAAAAACACTACGTGGTGTAAAAGGTATTAAATTCATACAAAAAGATAGATTTAACCGAAATATTGGTCCTTATAAAGATGGTAAGTTTGACACTTTACCAGAACCAGGAAAAGACATTAAAACCACCATTGACGCAACGTTACAAGCCTATGGCGAAATACTTATGCAAAACAAACGTGGTGGTATTATAGCAATTGAGCCTAGTTCTGGAGAAATACTATCTATGGTTTCTGCTCCAACCTACAACCCAAATTTATTGGTTGGTAGAGATCGCTCTAAAAACTTTACCAAGCTGTATAATGATTCTATTGCAAAACCTTTGTTTAATAGAAGTTTACAAGGTGTATATGAACCTGGTTCTCCTTTTAAATTAATGAATGCCTTAGTAGCCTTACAAGAAGGTGTTATTTCTACAGATGAAAAAGTAACGTGTTATGCTGGTTATAAATACGGAAATAGGTTTATGAAATGCCACTGTAGAGTTGGAACAAGAAACGACATGGTTCATGGTATTCAAGAATCTTGTAATGCGTATTTTGCAACCGTTTACAGAAGAATTTTAGACAAGCCTGAAAACGCTTCTATAGGTATTAATGTATGGAGTAATCATGTTAAAAGTTTTGGTTTAGGAAACTTTTTAAATAACGATTTATACGTTGGTCAAAAAGGAAGAATTCCAGATAGAAATTATTATAACAGAATATATCCTAACACCTTCTACTCTACATATACCATTTCTAATGCCATTGGTCAAGGTGAAGTAGCAACAACACCTATACAATTAGCAAATATGATTGCTGCTATTGCTAATAGAGGCTATTATTTTACACCACATATTATTAAAGAAATTAAAGGCGAAACTTTAGATCCAAACTTTACTACACCTAAATACACCACAATAGATAAGCAGCACTTTGAACCTGTAATTGAAGGTATGCAACATGTATACACACATGGTACAGCTAAGCATTTACAAATTCCAGATATTGATATTTGCGGAAAAACAGGTACTGTAGAAAATTTTGTAAAAATAGACAGTGTAAAAACACAACTTACAGACCATTCTATATTTGTAGCCTTTGCACCAAAACACGATCCTAAAATTGCCATTGCTGTGTTTGTAGAAAATGGATATTGGGGAGGACGTTTTGCTGGACGTATTGCCAGCCTAATGATTGAAAAATATATTAAAGGAGAAGTTACAAGAACAGATTTAGAAAACTGGATACTAAATCACAGTTTAGAAGACGAGTATGCTAAACCATATTCTGGAAAACCTTTTGATATTAATGGAAAAACAAAACTTCAAGTAATACCTCCAGAAGAAGCAAATAAACTCAAAGCACAAATCAAAAAATTAGATTCATAATATATGTTTAGACAAACAGATAGACATTTTAAATTTGATTGGATAACCATCATTTTATTTTTGATTTTAGTAGGCTTTGGGTGGATGAATATTTTATCGGCTTCGCATATAGGACCAACTATTGACTATTTTGACATTTCACAACCTTACGGAAAACAATTAATGTTTATTGGTTTAACCGTTTTACTTATCATATTCATTCTATCTATTGATGCTAAGTTTTATGAGCGGTTTTCTAGTTTAATTTTTATTTTCTCTATGCTATCCTTAGCAGGACTATTTCTCTTTGGTAAAAACGTAAACGGAGCAACCTCTTGGTATGGTATTGGCGGCATGACCTTACAACCTAGTGAGTTTGCCAAAGCTGCTACTGCATTGGCTGTTGCTAAATATATAAGTGATTTAAACACAGATATAAAAACCTTTAAAGACCAAATAAGAGTTTTTATCATCATCATCATTCCTGCAGTATTAATATTATTACAAAATGATGCAGGAAGTACGCTAGTTTATGGTTCTTTCTTTTTTGTTTTGTATCGAGAAGGACTGCCAAAAATATACTTAGTTTTAGCTTTAACTATAGTTTCAATTTCTGTTTTAGCATTAAAATTTGGACCCATAATTACTTCTATTATAGCTGTAGTGTTTATCATTACTAACTATTTTCTTAAAAAAAAGAAGCCTGTAATTTTACAACCTATCTTAACCACTATAGCTTGTATTATAATTGCTTTTGGAATAAAATTTTTCTACCAAAACGTACTACAACCACACCAACAAGATAGAATAAGCCTTTGGTTACGCCTTGAAAAAGATCCGCAAAAAATTGCACAAATGCGTAGAGATATTTTATACAATCTCTATGAATCTGAAAAAGCAATTAGCTCTGGAGGTTTTGCTGGTAAAGGTTTTTTAGAAGGAACAAGAACTACAGGTAAATTTGTACCAGAACAGCATACAGACTACATATTTAGTACTGTTGGTGAAGAATGGGGTTTTTTAGGAAGCATCTTTGTTATTATTGTATTTATACTTTTAATGCTACGTGTTCTTAGATTGGCAGAATTACAAAAATCGCAATTTAGTAGAGTTTATGGATACGCTGTAGCATCTATATTATTCTTTCATTTTATGATTAATATTGGTATGGTTATGGGCTTAATACCTACAATTGGTATACCACTACCCTTTTTTAGTTATGGTGGTTCTGGACTTTGGGGTTTTACCATTTTACTATTTATTTTTATTAAGCTTGACTCTAACAGAATCAATGAATGGTAAGAAAAGTAACGCATAAAAAAAGCGTCTTGAAATAAAATTATCAAGACGCTTTTTTTTTGTATTTAAAGAAAAACTTATTTCTTTTTTAGCTCTAATTTTTCAGCAAAATAATCACAAAAATCTTTCATTGTTGCAGTCATTTTTTCATCTTGAGTTGCTCTATTAAAAGTATTTGACATAGCTACAAGAGTTTGATGAAAAAACACCTTCATCTCATCTACAGGCATATCTTTTGTCCAAAGATCAATACGTAGCATTTCTTGCGTATTACTATCCCAAACAGAAAGCATCATTGCTTTTGCTTCTTGTTCACTAATACCTCCATCTTCTGCTGTCCACATTAATTTTTCAGGTACTCTATTTTCGTCTAACTCTACGTTTAATTCAATTTTTGATGTAATTTTAGCCATTATAATTCTGGTTTAAATCTTGATTTATTAAATATTTCTTCGGCAGTATTTGTAAGCATTTCTTTTAAAGAAACATCGTTATTTTCCATATACGCTCTTACAATTTGCCATCCTATGTATTGCCCTATTCTTCCTGGCGATTCTCTATCTATTTCTACTAAGTTAAATTTTGAAAAAGGTGCATCTGTTATAAACCTATTTACCAATTTAGCATCTGTACTATACAGTAATTCACGTTCTACAAAATATGTCCAAATCTGTCCTTCATTTGCCTTTGACCAGTTTAATTGGTCTTGTGTATAGCCAATTTTTTCTGCATCTGTTTTAAACGGAATCATGATATCTTTAAAATACAATTGCTTCCCAAAGTAAATCATTTCGTCTAAAAATGTTTTATTTTGCTTCGGAAAGATATAATTTTCAGCATATTTTGAAGCAAAATCTACCACAATTTGGTTTTCGGTAAAATTAGCAGCCAAATATTTTTGAATTCCACTGTAAAAAAAATGATCACTTCCCAAATAGGTATCTATTGAAATAAGTGAAATAGTATCTGTAACAATTACTTTATTTCTGTAATCTACAAAAGAGGTAGCACTTACTACTCGTGGTATTTTAAATTCTGGAAAATAATATTTTACATGTTGAAAAAAGCTTTTCATTTCTCCTTCTACCAAGTCTAGGTTAGGGTACACTTTTTCAACTTCTTTATTTAACTCTATTTGTATGGTATCTTGCATTTTAGCAATCCAAAAAGAATCTGCATACTTTTTAGAGAACATAAACGGAAAAGATGCTTTCAATTTTGGTAATTCGTTTGGTTTTGCGTGCGCAAATGCTAAATCAAAGCGCTCTATAGCAACAGACATTTCCATATTCGAAATTTCTTTTTCTATTCTAGCGTCTTTTTTACAGGAAACGCATAAAACAGCAACAAAAAGAAATAAAAATATATTCTTCATAAACTTATTTTTATTTAAAGCGATATTGAATTATTTTTGTTAGGCAAAGGTACTATTCTTTGTTTTAAAATCTTTATAAAATGCAAACAGAAAAAGTAGCACAACATATAGTAAATTGGTTAAAAGATTATGCATTAAACGCAAAAGTGAATGGTTTTGTTGTTGGTGTTTCTGGCGGAATTGATTCTGCAGTAACATCTACGCTTTGTGCAGAAACCGGATTAGACGTTTTATGTATTGAAATGCCAATTCATCAAGCTGCAAGTCACGTTAGTAGAGCACATGAGCATATTGAGCAATTAAAAAAACGATATACAAACGTAAGAGACACGAGAACAGACTTAACGCCTGTTTTTGAAGAATTTAAAACAGAAGTATCTCTTGATGCAGACCAAGCAACAGTAGATATGGCTTTAGCAAATACAAGAGCGCGTTTACGTATGGCTACTTTATATTATCATGCAGGTTTATATAAATTATTGGTTGCAGGAACAGGAAACAAAGTAGAAGATTTTGGTGTAGGTTTTTATACCAAATATGGTGATGGTGGCGTAGACTTAAGTCCGATTGCCGATTTATTAAAATCTGAAGTATACCAATTAGGTACCTATTTAAAAGTACCAGAATCTATTATGAAAGCAGCACCAAGTGATGGTTTATTTGGAGACGCAAGAAGTGACGAAGACCAAATTGGTGCCTCTTACCCAGAACTAGAATGGGCTATGCAAATGCAGGATGAAGGGAAAACCGAAGAGGACTTTACCGGAAGACAAAAAGAGGCTTTTAAAATTTATAAACAATACAATACAGCCAATAAACATAAGATGGTTGCTATTCCTATTTGTACCATACCAAAAGATTTAAAATAATATATTTTCTTTTTACGTAAGAATTCACTACATTTACTTAACGACTAATAGCAAAACGTCTGTTGTTTTCTTCAACAGTTATAACGAATTTAAAAAATTAAAGTTATGATTAAACTGTTGGTAGTAGACCATCATCCTATAATTAGGAAGGGTCTAGATCTACTATTTATTACGTCGTCTAACATTCAAGTAGTGGGTTCACTAGATAATGGTGAAGCTATTTTTGAATTCTTAAACAAGAATAAAGTAGATATTATTATTTCTGAAATTGACTTACCTAAGCTTAATGGCATCACTGCTTTACGAAGGCTTAACAAAGAGTATCCTGATGTTAAAGTTATTATGTTTAGCGCACAGCCTGAAGAGGTGTATGCTATGAACACTATAAAAGCAGGTGCTTCTGGGTATTTATGTAAAACAGCCAATATAATAACACTTAAAGAAGCTATTTTAAAAGTGTATGGTGGTGGTATTTACTTAAGTAATAACCTTGCGCAACGCTTGGCTATTGGTAAACGCGTTAGCAGATCTGGTAATTTTTACAAAAAACTTTCTACAAGAGAAATTGAGGTTTTAAAACTTATTTCGTCTGGTAGAAAAAACAAAGAAATTGCTAAAGAGCTTAATATAAACGAAAAAACGGTTAGTACTTACAAAGCGCGTTTAATGAAAAAGCTTAACGTTACCAATATTGTAGACTTAATTAATAGAGCAAAGTTATTAGAGTTATAATACTCTATTTAATTTTCTAGATAGTAGCATTTTTAAACTAGAGTAATCTTTTACTTCTTCTAATATATTTCTGTTTACTTCAGATTTATTAGCTAGTGTTTGTTGCATAAACTCTTTAACTTTTTGGTCTATTAAAAAGCAACGTAGGTTTAAAATAGTTTCACTCACTAGCTGTGAAACTGTTTGATCTTTTTCTTTTGGAAATATATTTTTACTGTGCCAATCGGATAAACTGTAGCGTTCATCTTCCATTAAAATAGATGAAATCTCATTAGCAACACCTTGGTCTACAGTATTTACAAATTGCTTTAACTCAAAATCAGGAGTTTGGTTTAAGGTGTTTATAATGGTATAATACAGGTTTTTAAATTGTTCGTTACCAAACTGCATTTCATCATCTTGCAGATCTAAGTAAATTTTTTCAAAAACTTTTGCTTCGTGTTTTACAGGCTCTAGAATTAATTCGTGTTTATCATTTTCTTTTAAAACTAAATCTTCAAACTCTTCGGTTTTATTTCCGTAGAGTAAAAGTATTTCAATAATTTTTCGTTCTAAAAGATATTGCACATCTACCTTTTTTTCTGGTTGTTTGTGCTTTATCACTTCAAATGCTTGTTGTGCTTGAGCTTGTTCTTTATGGGTATCTTGAACGTCTTTATTGGTTATCTGCGCCAAGGTAGTAAACAAAACTTGTTCACTAATATCCATGATTCTAGAACATTCTTGAATATAGATTTCCTTTTTAATTCTATCCGGAATTTTAGCAATACTATTTACAATATCACGAATAGTATCTGCTTTTTTTATAGGATCATTTTTAGATTCTTCATACAAAACCGAAGCTTTAAACTGAATAAAATCTTGAGCATGCTCTTTTAAATACTCATTTAACTCTTGTAAAGTATTTTGTTTAGAAAAACTATCTGGATCTTCTCCTTCTGGAAACGTACAAATTTTTACATTCATACCTTGTTCTAGAATTAAATCAATTCCGCGAAGCGAAGCACGTAATCCTGCTGCATCTCCATCAAAAAGAACGGTTATATTTTTAGTAAGTCTATTTATTAATCGAATTTGGTCTGGTGTTAACGCCGTACCTGAAGAAGAAACCACATTGTGAATTCCGGTTTGATGAAACTGTATTACATCTGTATACCCTTCAACCAAATAACAATTATCTTCTTTTGCTATACTTTGCTTTGCCTGATAAATACCATACAAAACTTTACTTTTATGGTAAATATCACTTTCTGGTGAGTTTAGGTATTTGGCTGCTTTTTTATCATTGGTTAAAATTCTTCCACCAAAACCAAGTACACGACCACTCATACTTTGAATTGGGAACATTACACGACCTTTAAATCTATCAAAACGCTTATCGCCTTTAACAATAGTAAGTCCGGTTTTTTCTAAAAATTCTAACTTATAAGCCTGTTTTAAAGCTTCATCTGTAAAAGCTTGCCACTCGTCTAATGAATATCCTAAAGCAAACTTTTTTATGGTTTCATCTGTAAAGCCACGTTCTTTAAAATAGCTTAAGCCAATAGCTTTACCTTTGTCTGTTTTATGTAATATTCTTTGAAAATACGTACTAGCAAATTCACTTACTAAATATAAACTTTCACGTTCATTAGCTTGTTGCTTTTGCTCATTGCTTTGTTCGGTTTCTTCAATTTCAATATTGTACTTTTTAGCCAAATATTTTATGGCTTCTGGATAGGTAAAATGCTCATGCTCCATTAAAAAAGCCACTGCATTACCTCCTTTTCCTGTACTAAAATCTTTCCAGATTTGTTTTACAGGAGATACCATAAAACTTGGTGTACGTTCTTCACTAAAAGGACTTAACCCTTTAAAGCTACTTCCCGACTTTTTTAATTGCACAAAATCACCTATTACCTCTTCTACACGTGAGGTTTCAAATACTTGGTCTATGGTGGATTTTGATATCAATTATTGAGGGTTTTTGCTTTCGCAGAATTAGTTTGTAAATGTACTATAAAAGATAATAGTTTAAAAATTAATGTAAGGAGGATGCTTCTATTTTTAAAAACAAACCACATCTTATAGAGGCGATACTTTGAATTGTTTAATTCATTTTACACACTAAAATAAACAACGTTTAAAATTTATATGCTATGTAACAAAAGTCACAAACCAAGCCAGAAACCAATCGTATCTTTACGATAAGAAAATGAAAAGAAATTTAGAACATATTGATTACAAGGAAGACACCATAACCTTGGCTAAATTTGCTAAAGCGTTAGGGCATCCTACTAGAATTGCCATTTTAAAACATCTTGAAAACCAATCTTGCTGCTTTACTGGTGATTTAGTAAGCGTATTTCCTTTGGCTCAATCTACTATTTCGCAACATTTAAAAGAGTTAAAAAATGTAGGTTTAATTCAAGGAGAATTAGAACCTCCAAAAATAAAATACTGTATTAATCAAACCAACTGGAAGACAGCTAAAAGCTTATTTCAACATTTTTTTAATTAATATTTTTCTATTAACATTATCGTTTATTTACGATAAACAAACTTAAATATAATGAGTAAAGTAATTAAAATACTAGGTACTGGTTGCCCTAAATGTAAATCAATGACAAAAGTGGTTACAGATGTAGTTTCAGAAAACAATATTGATGCTACTGTTGAAAAAGTAGAAGATATTATGGAAATCATGAAATTTAACATCATGACTACACCTGCTTTAGCAATTGATGATGTAATTAGTATTAAAGGAAGAGTACCTTCAAAAGATGAAGTTTTAGATCTTTTAAAATAGAAATAAAACAAATTATAGCAGCTAAGCCTTATCCTGTTTCATCCAGATATATAAAACAGGATAAGCTTAGAAAATACAACAAATTCTATTTGCATTTTATAGAGCTCATTCACGCTAAATGGAGTAAAAACAAGAAGCGTTTATTAAAGTGTACAAGATTTTTAGTTTTTAAAATTTACAGTACACCTCTTAAAAATCTATCTATAACAGATAGCATTATCTACTATTAAAAGATTTACAGTAACAATATACAGTTACATAATAACACATTAAAAATTAAAAGAAAGTGTTTGATTGGTTACAAAATTTTGCAGATTGGTTAATATATTCTGTTTTTAATATTGGAGCAGAAACACACTTAGGAACGGCTTTAAATTTCTTTGTGTTTGATACCATTAAAATTCTTATTCTGTTATTCATTATTGTTTTTATCATGGGAATAGTGAATGCGTATTTTCCTATTGAAAAACTAAAAGACTACCTGAACAGAAAAAAACTATATGGTTTAGAATACTTTTTTTCTTCTGTTTTTGGAGCTATGACACCTTTTTGTTCTTGTTCTTCGGTTCCTTTATTTATTGGTTTTGTTCAAGGAGGAATTCCTTTAGGAGTTATTTTCTCTTTTTTAATTACTTCTCCATTAGTAAATGAAGTTGCTGTTGCCATGTTTATAGGAATGTTTGGTTTAAAGCCTACCTTAATTTATGTAGTCTCCGGAATTTTATTAGGAACATTTGGCGGTTGGTTATTGGGTAAATTTCAGCTAGAACACTTACTATCTGATTGGGCAAAAAAAATTCTTGAAAACAAAATGCAACACCAAGAATATCAAGAAGAAAAACTAACCTTTTCTCAACGACTACCTGAAATAACACATAGCGCATGGGATATTGTAAAAAATGTATTACTCTATGTAATTATAGGAATTGCAATTGGTGCTGCTATGCATGGCTATGTACCTGAAAACTTTTTTAACACCTATTTAGGTGGTGGACAATGGTGGACAGTACCATTAGCAGTAATACTAGCTGTGCCAATGTATGCCAATGCAGCAGGAATTGTTCCTGTAATTCAGGTTTTTGTAGCAAAAGGTGTTCCTCTAGGTACTGCAATTGCCTTTATGATGGCAACAGTAGGTCTATCTATTCCTGAAGCTACTTTATTAAAAAAAGTATTATCCTTAAAGTTAATAGCCATCTTTTTTGGAGTGGTAACACTCTTTATCATCCTTTCTGGTTATCTATTTAATGTCCTACTCTAAAACAAAAGCTCAACTTTTAAATAAAAGAAAAACAGAAGATTTACAAAAGCAATAAAAACTACAACAATGCAAAAAACAATTTCATTTATCGCCATTTTAACTATAGCTTTTATACTAACAGCATGTAACAATAAAAGCGAAAACGCTACTCCTTCTTTAGATACATCTGTCTCAAAAATAGAAATTTTAGACTTTCATTCTACACACAGATGCATGACTTGTAAAGCCATAGAAGCAAACACAAAATACACGCTAGACACTTATTTTTCTGAAGAATTAAAACAAGATAAAATAAGCTTTCAAGTGATTAATGTAGATGAAAAAGAAAACGAAAAAATTGCTGAAAAATTTGAAGCTTCAGGAACAGCATTATATATAAATGTGATAAAAAACGGAAAAGAGTCTAAAATAGATCTAACCGAATTTGCCTTTATGGAAGGGAATGACAAAGAAGCCTTTTCCAAACAGCTAAAAACTAAAATTGATACCCAATTAAATACGCTGTAAATGGATTTTTTAAAATCTCTTTTAGAGAGTTATAACATTCCTATTGTATCTGCTTTTGTACTTGGACTAATGACTGCTATTAGCCCTTGTCCTTTAGCTACTAACATCACTGCAACTGCTTATATTTCAAAAAATATTTCTAGCAAGAAAAAAGTATTTGTAAGCGGCTTGTTATATTCTTTAGGAAGAGGTTTTAGCTACACAACCATTGGTTTAATATTATACCTTGGTGCTAGCAAATTTCATATAGCACGATTTTTTAATCAAAATGGCGAAAAATATTTAGGCCCTTTATTAATTATAATTGGTTTAATTATATTTAACGTTATTAAACTCCATTTTTTAGGAAAAACTAATTTTCAAGAAAAACTCTCCGAAAGATTTAAGAACAAAGGATTATTTGGTTCTTTTTTAATTGGTGTTGTGTTTGCTTTAGCATTTTGCCCATATAGTGCGGCTTTATTTTTTGGAATGCTAATACCAATAACCATTGCGTCTGCAGACGGTTTGTATTTACCCATAATATTTGCATTTGGCACAGGATTGCCTGTTATTCTTTTTACATATTTATTAGCTTTTACAGCTGGAAAAATTGGCCTGTTTTACAATAAAATAACAAAAATTGAAAAAGTAATGCGAAACATTGCAGGTATTGTTTTTATAATAACAGGCTTGTATTATGTTGCTATTTTTACTGGAATATTAAAATAACAAACACTGCCAACTATTTAGTAAGTGTTATACTGCTATTTTTTAAAAAATTTCTTCTAACTTGCTTTTAAACAAACATAATAGATTGTAAACAAAACACTTACACGCCTATTATTTAGTAACACAAAAACAGAAAGAATGGAAACAAGAGAAAACGCAATAGCGATGAGCAAGGCCGATTTTAGAAAAATTGGTTATGAACTCATTAATACCATTTCAGATTTTTTTGATGAAATTCCTGAAAAACCAATTACAACCAATAAGACTCCTAAAGAATTACAACAATTATTAAAACATTCTAACTTACCAAAAAATGGATTACCAGCCGATAATTTAATTTCTAATGCTAGTAAATTATTATTAGAACATTCTCTATTTAATGGGCATCCTAAATTTTTTGGTTATATAACATCGTCCGCAGCACCAATTGGAGCTCTAGCAGATTTACTAGCTGCTGCTGTAAACCCAAATGTTGGCGCTCAAATATTAAGTCCGATGGCCACAGAAATAGAAAAACAAACCATTAAATGGTTAGCCCAATTTATTGGTGTATCACCAAATTATGGAGGTGTTTTAGTTAGTGGTGGTAATATGGCTAATTTTACCGCCTTTCTAGCAGCAAGAACAGCAAAGGCTCCAAAGGACATTAAAGAAAACGGACTTTTAAGTATGTCAAAACAATTAATTATATACTGTTCAAAATCTACACATACTTGGATTGACAAAGCCGCTATTTTATTTGGGCATGGAACAAAATCTGTACGATGGATACCAACAGATGCTACTAACAAAATGAATATTTCCTTTTTAAAAGATACCATAAATGAAGATCTAAAAAAAGGACACCAACCATTTATAGTTGTAGGTACTGCAGGAGATGTAAGCACAGGTGTTGTAGATAATCTTGAAGCTATAGCTTCTATTTGTAAAACCTATGACTTATGGTTTCATGTAGATGGTGCTTATGGTATTCCTGCTGCTATTGTTCCTGAATTAAAAGAAATGTTTCATGGTATTCAAGAAGCAGATTCTATAGCGCTAGATCCTCATAAATGGTTATATAGTCCTCTAGAAGCAGGTTGTACTTTGGTAAAAAACCCAAAACATCTTATAGATACATATAGTTCTCATCCCGAATATTATAATTTTAATGCAACCGAAGATGGTGGATCTTTAAATTATTTTGAATACGGACTACAAAATTCTCGCGGTTTTAGAGCATTAAAAGTTTGGCTTGCCTTACAACAATTAGGTGAAAATGGTTATACTAAGTTGATTAAAGAAGACATCGTTTTATCAAAATATTTTTATGAATTAGCAGATAAGCAGGAAGAACTAGAAGCAGTTACTCAAAATTTAAGCATTGCAACATTTAGGTATAAACCCAAAAATTATAAAGAAGACAACAATTATATAAATACACTTAATGAAACCTTGTTAGATGAATTACAAAAAGGAGGCGAAATGTTTTTATCTAATGCTATAATTGAAGGTAAATATTGTTTAAGAACCTGTATTGTAAATTTTAGAACTACAAAAAAAGATATAAAAGAGTGTATTAATATAATCGTTAAAGAAGGTAGAAAAACGCATAATAAGCTTCAAAAACAAATAATTTAAAAAAAGCATTTTTTCCTATATGAATTAAGAATAAAGCAAACTTAAATTTGATTAAAATTGGTTAATTTCGCTATATTCTTATTACTATTTATAAAATGTTCTAAAATATGTTTGCAGAAATTTTTACTAAAATTCTTTTTTTAATTGCAGTGGTTGACCCTTTAGGATCTGTTCCTGTTTACTTAGAAGCAACAAAACAACTAAGCGAAAAACACAAAAAGAAAGTAGCTATTAGAGCATCATTTATTGCTTTTTCTATACTCTTATTTTTTATAATTGTTGGGCAGATTATTCTTGAAGGTATGCAAGTTACTTTAGATGCTTTTCAAATTTCTGGTGGTGTTATTTTATTTCTTTTTGCTTTAACTATGATTTTTGGAGAAGGCAAACCAGAATCTGAAAAACACATGATTAACGACTATAAACATGTCACTATTTTTCCTGTTGCCATACCATCTATTGCCTCTCCAGGAGCTATAATGGCTGCAGTACTTTTAACAGATAATCATTTATATTCTATAGAACAGCAAGCAATTACCACGCTTTTAATTGCTGTAGTAATTACAATAACAATGTTTATTCTTCTAGCTGCAAACCTAGTACAAAAACGTGTTGGAGAGTATGGTATTACTGTAATTAGTAAAATTATGGGATTAATATTAGCTGCCTATGCAGTGCAAAGTATTTTAAGTGGTCTTAAAGATTTCTTTGTGGTATTAAAATAACAAAAGCATGTAGCTGTCTAAAAAATAATTATTTATGAAATACTCTATTCAAGCAACTGCAACTGCTAAAAAAGATGCAGCAATGCACATAAAACAGTCTGATATTAATTTTGGTACTACTCCTGAATCTTCAGATAGCTTACCAAATCCTGCCGAATTATTTCTAGGTTCTTTTTCTGCTTGCGTTTTAAAAAATGTAGAACGTTTTTCTGGTTTCATGCATTTTGATTATACCAAAGCAGAAATAACAGTAAACGCAATTCGTCTTGAAAAACCACCTAGAATGGACGAAATTCAATATCATTTACGCATTTACACTAAAGACAATACCTTAAATATTGATTTGCTTAAAAAGAATATTGAAAAGTTTGGAACCATATTTAATACGGTAAAACTTTCTTGTGCTATTACTGGAGACATACAACTTATTACTAATTAAAAAAGCACCAAAATGGTGCTATTTTTAAAGAGCTAATTCTAATTGCAAAAACTAATCTAAGTCAAAACGCAATCCTAAAGAAATATTGTTTTGGTCTATTACTTGGTCTTTAAATAAAGGAGACAAATCATACTTTGCATATAGAGCAACATTACCAAAAGAAACATAGCTACTAACTCCGTAAACAAAAGAATTAGTGTTTAAATCGGTTTCCTTATCCTTTACTCTATCTCCATCTATTTTATATTTTACTTTATGCATGGAACTTAAGTTCACTCCTGCATAACCACCTATTCCTATTTTAAACTTATTGTATGTAGAATATCTAAAATACGAATCACGTTCAATTTTTTTAGATGGACCAAATTCAAAATGTATTGGCACTACTAAGTTTGTAGATCTAAATTTTGATTTCTTTAAGTTAAAGGAACTTGTTTCTAATGACACAACGCCATCATTTTCTGTAAGGAATTGATCCTCTTTAACATCTAATTTATTCCATTGTACAGACAAACCATACTTTAATCGTACTGCATTTGTATTTTTAAATATACGTGTTTTCCAAGCCCAACCTAATTCTACAAATCCTGAACCTCCTAATTTATATGGTGAATCACTTAACGATTGTCCTTCAATTATGGCGTTATTAAATCCTATAGCAAAAACCATATCACTAGTAGTACGTCTATCATATTTTTTTGGTGCCTTTTTGTTTTTAGGGCCAATATAAATTCCACTTTTATCATACTCATAACTATCTTCTCCCTTACCTATTGAAATTACATATCCATCTAAATTGGCTCCAACATCAGATGTTACTTCTTCATTTCTTTGTAATAAAGCAATTTTATTATCTATAATGGCTATTCTATTTTCAATATTTAATGCATGTTTTTTTGCTTCAGTTTGCTTTAATGCATCTGCTTCTTCAATGGTGATTTCGCCAGTATCGAGTTTGTTATTTATAATAGCAACTGCATCTTTTAAAAACTCTTTTTCTTGGGTTTTCACTTCTTCTTTTTTAGCTTCTAAAAATTCAATTTTTAAACTATTTGGGTTTTCTTGTGCTACAGAAAATTGTGTAGCACACACTAAAATAATACCGATTACGTATTGGGTTATTGTTTTCATTTTGTTCGTTTTTTAATAGATGATTTATTTTTACTCGTTTCTAGTTGCAACTGCTGTTGTTGCTGTTTTAAGATTCTTTTCTATAACTTTAAATATTTGTCCTCTTAACGATGGAGGCATTTCTGTTTCTACATTTTCTAGCAAGGCATTTGCATCTACACGTACTGTTTTAATGTTAGTATTATCGTTTAACTGAATGCTATTTTTAGCAGCAAGTAACAGTGCGTCTATTTCTGATTCGGAAGTTTTTAAAACTGCAATTTGAACTTCTTCATTCTCTGAAGCTTTCTCTATAGTTACAACAGAAGCAACAACTTCATCTTTAGATATTTTTACATTGTTTAATACTTTTGGTGCTTCTTTTACTTCTTTTTGTGCTATTACAACAGGTGCTTGTTCTTTTTCTTTTCGGCTTTCTGCTTTTGAATTGGTAGTAGCAATACTATTTTGTTTTTGAATAGTTGATTTTTTAATTATTGTTTCTTTTAGCTTTTTTTCAGGTTCGTTAATGTTAATAGGATTTGTTATAGATTCAATTTTAGTTTCTTTTTCAGACTCAACAACTACTGGAGAAACCATATTTCTAGTAGCACCTACATTTCTAAATTGTTGCACTACAAACAATAAACCAATAAAACCTGCAGCAATACCAAACCACCAATACTTACTATTATTTTGTTTTTTAGCATCTGCATTTAATTGCTGCTCTAAATGTTGCCAAGCATTTACAGAAGGCTCCATAGTTCGCTTTTCTAGCTTATCTTTTATATTTTCTTCAAATTTAATTGGTGCCATAACCTGTTGTGTTTAATTCTTTAATTTTATGCTGAAGTGCTTTTCTAGCTTTGAATAATTGGGATTTTGATGTGCTTTCAGAAATATCTAACATCTTCGCTATTTCTTGATGTTTATATCCTTCAATAGCATACATGACAAAAACCAATTTATATCCTTCTGGCAAATCATCTATGAGTTGCTGTATTTCTGCAACTTCCATATTGGTTTGTATATTATTAGAAAATTGCACATCTTCTACTTCTGCATCAGAAGAAAATTCAATTTGCTTTTTCTGCCTTAAAAAAGAAATGGATTCTCTTACCATTATTCTGCGTATCCAACCTTCAAAACTTCCTTGGTTTTTAAAACTTTTTAAATTATGGAATACTTTAAAAAAACCATTTAACATGGCTTCTTCTGCAGATTGGGTGTCTTTAATATAATAACGACAAACACTTAACATTTTTGGTGCATGCAACTGGAACAATACGTGTTGTGCCTCACGATTATTTTTAATTGCCTTTTTAATAAGCAAAGATTCATTTTTATGCAGTTGAATGACTTTCAAAATATTAGTACGTATTACTTTCTATTTATAAAGACGCAAAAAAAATAAAAAAGGTTGCCTGAAGTTTATTTTTTTCTGTCAATTACGTAATTCACCATAAGTTCTAGTGAATTTCTGTATTGACTTTCTGGATATTTTTGAAGTATTTGTAGGGCTTCTTCTTGAAATGCTTTCATTTTAGAAACCGCGTAATCTAAGCCTCCATTTTCTTTAACAAAAGCAATAACTTCTTTCACTCGTTTTTGATCCTTATTATGGTTTTTTATAGAATTGATTAACCATTTTTTATCCTTTTTGTTTGCTTGATTTAGCACATAAATTAAAGGCAAGGTCATTTTTTGTTCTTTAATATCAATTCCAGTAGGTTTACCTATTTGCTCTTTACCATAATCAAACAAATCATCTTTTATTTGAAAAGCCATACCAATGAGTTCTCCAAACTTTCGCATGGTTTCTACGTGGTTAGAATCTGGTTTTACCGATGCAGCACCAAGACTACAACAAGCAGCAATTAAGGTAGCTGTTTTTTGTCTGATGATTTCGTAGTATACGTCTTCAGTAATATCTAGTTTTCTAGCTTTTTCAATTTGAAGTAATTCTCCTTCGCTCATTTCGCGAACTGCAATAGAGATAATTTTTAGTAAATCGAAATCGTTATTATCTATAGAAAGTAGTAAGCCTTTAGAAAGCAAATAATCACCAACAAGAACAGCAATTTTGTTTTTCCAGAGTGCATTGATAGAGAAAAAGCCACGACGACGATTGCTTTCATCTACCACATCATCATGCACAAGAGTTGCTGTATGAATAAGTTCTATTACAGAAGCTCCTCTGTATGTACGCTCGCTAACTTCACCATTAGACACCATTTTAGAAACCAGAAACACAAACATTGGTCGCATTTGTTTTCCTTTTCGGTTAACAATATAGTGTGTAATTCTATTAAGTAAAGCTACTTTAGAAGACATAGAGAGTTGGAACTTTTGTTCAAAAAGTTCCATCTCATAAGCTATTGGTTGTTTTATTTGTTCTACAATTTTCAATAGAAAAAGAGTATAAAATGTGCTGACAAACCTACTAAAAAAGCATGTAAAATACTATTATAGAAGAAACAAATCAGGCTTTGTTTCTGTATAAGGCAGGATCTACACATTTTGCCATTTCTTTTGTATCTAAATCTACACCAATAAAAGAAGTTACTTTTTCTAAAACTTCAGGAGTATTAAAAAGAACATCCTTATAATCTACATAAATAAGCTCTACACTTGGTTCACTATCTTTCCAAGTTTCTACTTGATTTAAGTGCTTATGGTAAGCATCAAATAGTGAAACAGGCAATACATCTGGATTTTTACCAATCATTTTTTGTTGCGATTTCACCACTTCTGTTAAATCACGATTCATAAAAATAACCTTGTATCTATATTTAGGGTCTAGAAACTTTAATAAAGGCGCTACCACTTTTACGGTTTTATTTTGCGCTTTATCTAACCAAGTGTTGTCTTTATGTATAGACATTACTGGGTCATACTCAAAATAACCTTTAGGGTTAGAATCATCTGATTTTCTATTGCCATCTGTTAATACCTCAACACCTCCATCATGAAGCATTTGCATCATAACAGAAGTACCAGAACGCGGTAAACCAGAAACAATTACTATTTGATTATCTCTATATTTATACGCTGCTTTATCTGTTAAATCTATAGATACATTACGTTTTTCTTCTATATTCTCAAGCGCTTTTTCTGCTCTTTTATGTTCTACAGGTTTTAATTTTGCAGCAGTTTCATAAGCTATTTTTGCATTATCTAAATCGCCTAATTTTTCTAGAGCTTCTCCTAAAACATAATGTGCTTCTGGATAATACTTCACCAATTCTATTGCTGTTAATGCATGTTCTGCCGCTTCTTCATAATCATTTAAACGAATTAAAACAGCTGCTAAAGCCTGATGGTATTTAGCTTTATCTATCTCTAAATCTAATGCAGTTTCAAAAGATTCTTTAGCTTCCTCTATTTGATTTAATTGCATGTGAATTTTACCTATTTGATATAAAACTTCTGCATTAGGCTTGTTCTCTTTTGCTTTTTTTAAAACTTCTAGACCTGCATGAACATTTCCTTTACCTACTAATATTTTTGCTTCAGAAAAATACGTATTTATTTCAAAATTTGTATCTAAGGCACGTAACTCATTTAAATAAACCTCAGCATCATCTAACTTATTTCTAATCAAAGAAGTAGACAGCAAATCGATATAGAATGGAATTAAATCAATTATAGATTTACCTATTTGGATTCCTGATTTTTTAATCTGTTCTGGTGTTTTTCCTTTTAAATCACTTTCTTGATATACAGGGTAAGGTTCATTAATTAATTCTAGTAGAATTTCTGTTGCTTTTTCAAAATCTTTTTTACCTAGAAACACTCTAGCTAAATTATGTTTTAAATCACATTTTGTTTTTAGTATTGCTGTTTCAATTCTTTCATCTGGCTTGTCAATATAACCTAGATCTACCAATTGTTGCATCGTTTCTTGATCATTTAAAGAATCTGTATCTCCAGTTCCCTCTATTTGCGCAAAATCACCTTCCACATTTTCCCAACTATCAATATACTTTGGCTTTGTAGGTTCTTTAAATATATCTAAAGCTACTTTACCATCCATATCTTTTCCTATAGGTAAGTCAAACATATGTAAAATGGTTGGTGCAATATCTATTAATCCTAGACCAAAGACTTTTTCGTTTTGTTTAATGTTAGGACCTGCAGCTACAAACATACCGAATTGTCGATGCTCTAAAGCTGGAGCTGCTGGATATTTAGGCATTTTTAAAATACGTTTATGACCAGACTCAAAACCATGATCTGACATGACAATAATAGTGGTATCATCATCTACTAATTCCATAGTACGCTCTAACATCATGTCTTGAATTTTATAGGCACTAACAACGGCATCCTTATAAATATCATATGCTTCTTGAGATACACCTTGCAACTTTGGTGGATGATATTTCATAAAAGAATGGCAAAAATGATCTATTAAATCGTAATACACAGCCATAAAATCCCATTCTGTAGTACGCATTACATTAGTAGCTGCTGCATGAACACTAGAGTTTTCTGCTAGAATTTTAGCAAAAGCTCCTAAACCTTTATCTTTTTTTTGATCTATTTTTGCTGCATTTGGTATACAAGGTAGAATATGCGCTTCTGTAATTTCATAAGGAAATATGCGTAGATCCTCTATTTCTTTACTTAACGATTCTGGATGAACAGTTCCTTTTACTATAGGGCTTTTCTGCTTAGGATTTTTATTTACTTTTTGAAATTTATCGGAAATAATTACACCATTAATAGGTTCTGCTGGAAAACT
Source organism: Lacinutrix gracilariae (assembly GCF_042684485.1). NCBI lineage: Bacteria > Pseudomonadati > Bacteroidota > Flavobacteriia > Flavobacteriales > Flavobacteriaceae > Lacinutrix > Lacinutrix gracilariae. The sequence continues at coordinate 321,340 of NZ_JBHULM010000011.1, forward strand.
TGGCCACCAACCCACTAAGTTACTTTTGTAGCCTTTATGATGTAAAATATTCCATAAAGCTTTAACTTTTCTAGAATTTGTAGTTACAGGGCGAACACCTTTCATATTTGGCATTAACTCTATAAAACCTAAAACACCATGTTTATCTGGTGTTTTACCTGTAGCAACCGAAGACCAAAGCATTGGAGAGTACGGCGGATTCATGGTGCTCATGTTACCATAAACCCCTTTATCCATTAGTTTTTTTAGAGCTGGCATTTCTCCTTTGGCTATTAAGGGCCAAATAACATCCCAATCTGCGGCATCCCAACCTATTAACAACACTTTATTTTTGGCCATTAGAATTCTCGTTATTTTTATTCATTTTACTTTTTACTTTTCTCCATTCTCGCAATCCTATATCCCCAAATGCTAAAAGCCCTAAAGATCCTTCTTTAGGTATTTTAAACTCGGCAAGGTTTTCCGATTTTTTCTTATTTAAAGACATAACTAATGATTTTGTATAAAAAAACAAAACATAATATATATATCCTAATTTTCAGATTTCAGAAACTTATTATTTCATAATTATTAATAAAAATCCTACAAAATTATAAGATTGATAAAAAAACAAGATTATAAAACATTTAACATATACATTTTTTTTCTTACAATAGAAATTTATTACCTTGTACTTTCACAAACTTTTGATTTACAAATATTTAATTCATTCCACTATGAAAAAAACTACTTTAACTACTTCTAAAAACCTATCGAAACGTTTAGCTCAATATGGTGCTTTAACAGCTGCTATAGCAGGTGTAGCAGATGCTAATGGGCAGATTATTTACACAGATATAGCTGATGTAACTATTGATGGAGTTAACCCTGCATACACTCTGGATCTAAATAATGAAACGTCTGGTGATTATTTATTAAGAGTACAACCAAACGATTCTTTTGGTAATCCTGCTGCAAATCCTGCTGCATTTCTTTTTCCTATTACTAGTAGCTACTATAACTCGAATAGAATTGTAGGATCTTCTTCTTTTGGATATCAATATCCATATAACTTAAACGCAGGAGCTATAATTAGCTCTGGAAATAACCTTATGGCATCTTATGCTAGAGGAGACATGAACTGGAATAGTTGTGCATACCCAAATAGCCAATTTTGTGATGGTAATGATGGTTATTTAGGTTTTCATTTTGCTATTGGAACAGATACTCACTATGGTTGGGCAAGAGTTCAAGTTGCAACAAACCCTTTAACCATGACTATTAAAGATTACGCATACAACTCTGTTGCAGGCGAACCAATTGAAGCAGGACAAACACTATTAAGTGTTAATGATTATGCCATCAATGAGGTTAAAATTATAAGTTTAAATAAAACAGTTGCACTTTACAATTTACCAGAAAACACAGACTATAAACTTTTAGATATATCTGGAAAAGCGGTAATGCAAGGTTCTATAAATGACAACACGTATGTTATTGAAGCAAATTCTTTATCTAATGGTATTTATATTGTAGAACTTACAGATACTTTTACTAAAGCTGTAATACGTAAGAAGATAGTTTTATAAAAAGCTAAGATTATAAATAAAAAAAGGCTTTCATTAAATGAAAGCCTTTTTTATTATTTTTTATTTGCTAGTTGCCCACAAGCAGCATCAATATCTTTACCTCTAGAACGCCTTACTGTTACAGTAATATTGTTTTTTTCTAAAATAGACACATACATATCTGTTGCAGCACTATCTGCTTGCTGAAACTCACCATCATCAATCGGGTTGTATTCTATTAAATTTACTTTACTTGGTGCAAATTTACAGAACTGCACCAAAGCTTCTGCTGCTTCTTTGGTATCATTAATGCCTCGCCAAACTACATACTCATAGGTAATTCGGTTTTTGGTTTTTTCGTACCAATACACTAAAGCTTCGCGTAAATCTTTTAAAGGAAAAGTAGCGTTAAATGGCATAATAGATGTACGCACTTCGTCTATTGCAGAGTGTAAAGAAACTGCTAGTTTAAACTTCACCTCATCATCTGCCATTTTTTTAATCATTTTTGGCACTCCAGAAGTAGAAACTACAATACGTCTTGGCGACATACCTAATCCTTCTGGTGATGTAATTTTATCTATAGCTTTTAGTACATTGTTATAGTTCATGAGTGGTTCTCCCATACCCATAAAAACAATATTACTTAATGGCTTGTTATGGTATAACCTACTTTCTTTATCTATAGCAACTACTTGATCGTAGATTTCATCTGGATTTAGATTACGCATACGCTTTAATCGTGCTGTTGCACAAAATCTACAGTCTAAACTACAACCTACTTGACTAGAAACACATGCTGTAGTTCTTGTTTTTGTTGGAATTAAAACCGATTCTACAATTAAACCATCATGTAAACGCACAGCATTTTTTATGGTACCATCGTTACTTTTTTGCATGGTATCTACACGTATGTGATTGATAACAAAGTTATCTTCTAGCATTTGTCTGGTTTCTTTAGAGAGGTTGGTCATGTCTTCAAAAGTATGTGCAGACTTACTCCATAACCACTCATATACTTGGTTACCACGAAATGCTTTATCGCCTTGTTTTACAAAGAATTCTCTTAGTTGTTCTTTGTTTAATGCTCTAATATCTTTTTTTGTTGTTGCCATAGCTTTGCAAAAGTAGTGAAACGAATTACGATTTACGAATTTAGATGCATATTACTAGTTTAGAAGTTGCGCACTTGCCATGGGAAAGCGCATTAGCGATTGAACGGTCTGTTTGAGCTCCTCGCAGAGAGCGAGTAGTGAAAGCGCGACGTTTTGCTATTCTGAAAGGTTTATTTATAAAAACCTGGAAGCTTTTAGCAAAAGGGAATGCCATAAAAAAAGCCTCTAAAAAAAGAGGCTTTATATAGGTGTTATTTTTATTATATGATTAGCATGGCGTCACCATAACTGTAGAAATTGTATTTTTCTTTTATTGCTTCTTGGTATGCTTTTAGTATAAAATCATGTCCTGCAAAGGCTGATGCCATCATTAAAAGGGTTGATTTTGGTGTATGAAAGTTTGTAATCATACAGTTAGCAATACTAAAATCATAAGGTGGAAAGATGAATTTGTTGGTCCAACCATCAAACTCATTTAGAGTGCCACTTGATGAAACAGAACTTTCTATAGCACGCATTGCAGTTGTACCTACAGCACAAATACGTTTTTTGTTCTTTTTAGCATTGTTTATTATTTCTGCTGCTTTTGCATCAATAGTTACTTCTTCGCTATCCATTTTGTGTTTAGATAAATCTTCTACCTCAACTGGGTTAAAAGTACCTAAACCAACGTGTAGTGTTACTTCTGCTATATCTACTCCTTTTATTTCTAAACGTTTTAAAAGGTGTTTTGAAAAGTGTAAACCTGCTGTTGGTGCTGCTACTGCTCCTTCATTTTTTGCAAAAATGGTTTGGTAACGGTCTTCATCTTCTGGTGTTACTTCTCTTTTTATGTATTTTGGTAATGGTGTTTCACCAAGTTCTGTAAGTTTTCTTCTAAATTCTTGGTAAGAACCATCATAAAGAAAACGTAAAGTTCTACCTCTAGAGGTTGTATTATCAATTACTTCTGCTACTAAGGTTTCATCATCACCAAAGTATAATTTATTACCAATACGTATTTTACGTGCTGGATCTACAAGTACGTCCCAAAGGCGTTGCTCTTCATTAAGTTCTCTTAATAAAAATACTTCAATACGTGCTCCTGTTTTTTCTTTATTACCATATAAACGAGCAGGAAAAACTTTAGTATTATTAAGTATTAATACGTCATCTTCTTCAAAATAATCAATAAGATCTTTGAACATTTTATGTTCAATAGTTTGTTTCTCTCTGTTTAAAACCATTAAGCGAGACTCATCTCTGTTTTCTGCTGGATGCTCTGCTAATAACTCTTCTGGAAGTTCAAATTGGAAGTGTGACAACTTCATTTTATAATTCTGCATGTAGTAGTATTAGATTTTGTAATGTATTTTACAAGAATACAAATATACAATCTCAAAGTAGGGGTTGTCAAGTAAATAGCTAATTATTATTCGGAAAATTTAAAACCAATTGCTTTTAGGTCTTTCCAAAATGTTGGATACGATTTTGAAACCACATCTGCTTCTTCAATAATTATAGATGTTTTTAAGGCTAATGGCGCAAATGCCATTGCCATTCTATGGTCTTGATAGGTTGCTATTTTTATATCTTTATTAATGCTATTTGCAACTTGTAATTCTAGGGTTTTATCTGTAATACTTACTGCTCCTCCTAATTTTTCAATTTCGGTTTTTAAAGCCACTAACCTATCTGTTTCTTTAATTTTTAAGGTATGTAGTCCTTTTAAATCGCATGCAATCCCTAAACCAAAACACGTTACTGCAATAGTTTGTGCAATATCTGGAGAGTTTTTAAGATCTAAAGAAATTACGGTTTGCGCATTAATATCTGCCGACTTTTGAAGGGTTATTTTATTGTCTTTAAACGTTGTTTCTACACCAAACTGTTTATAAATTTCAGCTAAAGATGCATCTCCTTGCAAAGAGTTTTCTTTATAAGATGCTAGTGTAGTTTGGGTGCCAACAGGACTCATTGCAATAATACTATAATAGTAAGACGCAGAAGACCAGTCTGACTCTATTAAACCTTTATTTGCTTGTATGCTAGCCTTAGGTTTTACTGTAATTACATTGTTTTTAAAACTTGTTTCTACACCAATTTCATTTAGCAAAGCCAAGGTCATGTTTATATACGGAATTGATGTTATTTCACCATCTAAGGTAAGCTCTAAACCGTTTTCTAATTTTGGTGCTATTAGCAATAAAGCCGAAATATATTGACTACTTACGTTTGCCTTTAACGTGACTTTATTTTTAGTTATTTGTTTTCCTTTTATTTTTATTGGAGGATAACCAACTTCTTCTTCATAACTAATTTCTACACCTAATTGGGTTAAAGCTTCCACCAAAATAGCAATTGGTCTTTCTTGCATTCTTGAAGAACCTGTAAGTATTACTTCTCTATTGTTTTGAATAGAAAAATAGGCTGTTAAAAAACGCATTGCTGTTCCTGCGTGATGAATGTCTATTACATTTTCTAGAGAAGTTAATGCTTTTTGCATTACTTTAGAATCGTCTGAATTAGATACGTTTTCTAATTGTAAATTAGGAAACAGCGCTTGTAATAACAATAGTCTATTAGATTCACTTTTAGAACCTGTTATTTGTATAGCAGATTGCTTAGCAAGGATTGATTTTTGAAGGTGTATGTTCATAAGTCCATTCTGTCCTTTGGACATCTCTCCCAAAGGGAAAGAAATAAAGGAATTATTTTAATTTTTGATTATTTTAATTTCTCGTTATTGTGGTGACGATCGTGATCGCGTTTTGTTTTTATGTCTAGCTTTTTATCAAAAGCTTCTTGTAAATTAATTCCTGTTTGGTTTGCTAAACATAATACTACAAACATAACATCTGCTAACTCTTCACCAAGGTCTTTATTTTTATCGCTTTCTTTTTCACTTTGCTCGCCATAACGTCTTGCAATTATACGTGCTACTTCACCAACTTCTTCTGTTAGCTGCGCCATATTGGTAAGTTCATTAAAATAACGAACTCCGTGATTTTTAATCCAATTATCTACTTCTAATTGTGCGTTTTTTATGTCCATGCTTTTTTCTTTTTTGCAATAGACAAAGTTATTAAAATAATACTGCAAGGAATAGCGATATAGATTAATTCGCTAATAATTACTTGCATTCCCCATTCTGAAAAAAATTGTTTCACACCAATTGGTGATACTTTAATAATTTTTAGCGGAAAAAAATATCTTTCATTTATAAAAGGAATAAAAAAACCAACACCTTTTCCTCCTGTGGTTAAGGCATCTAAAAGTGCGTGAGAAAGCGTGGAAAGAAATATAACAATAAAGAAAATCTGTTTTCGGTTTTTACCAAATACAAAAGCAAGTAAAACACTCCATAATACTGCAAATAAAATAGAATGCGTAAAACCTCTATGCCCAAAAGGATGCGTATAAGGCACTCCAAATTTAAATACCAACACATCTATATCTGGAAGCATTGCAGAGGCTATTGCCAAAAGCAAAAGTAATTTACTGGTTTTAGAGTCTATTACTTTTGCTGTTGTATAGGCAACGAAACCATGACCAAAAACAGAAGCCATTTACACCTTTTTAAGTACTATTTGTTCGGTTTGTTTTTTAACTACTAAATCAAAAAACTTCTTGAACTCTACATACTCCTGAGGCATAATGAGTGTTTTATTAATATCTAAGTTTGTAGTAATCTGTAATAAATCATTGGTTTGTTTTACCAAATAAGTAAAACCACCATCATTAACATTAAATTGAATTTTTACACTTTCTGGCAAAGACTCTACTTGATACCCTTGAGGAATTTTAATATTAATTACATTTTTTTCGGAAACAGGATAGGTAAAATCTATAGGATACTCTCTAGTTTCTTGTTTAAACACGTTTTCTTCTGGAGCTAAAAATAACAACGAAGAGAAGTATAGTTTATCTGCTATTTCTTCTATTCCGTTTTGTAAGTTATATTCATAAGAAATAAGAATTGGTTTACTTATTTCGTTTTTAGACTTTACATCTACATTGCTTACTTCAATATCTCCTTTTCCTTCTTCAATAGATAAAACATATTGCTCATCACTATACGTGTTAAAATCTTCTCTATGTGACAGCGCAAAATGATTGGTTAATTGCTGTCTTACTTTACCAGAAACAGAAAAGTCTTCATTAATAGTAGCATTTAGGTAGTTTATTTGTTTAGAATTTTGACTTGGTTGTAGGCTTAACCACGCTGAGCTGTCATCTTCTCTAACAATTCTACCTTTCCAGTTTAGTATGTTTACAGGCAATACATTTGCTGTTGCATACAAATTTGAAGCATCTAGCAAGACTGTTCCTTCTTGAAATTCTATAGCTGCAATTACATAATTAAAACCATCCATAGTTGGTGTATAAGGTATTCCGTTACTTCTAGTACTTATAAGAACAGGGTTTGCGTTTAAGCCACTATATCTTAACATAGCAACTAGCATTAAGTTAATGTCTGCTACATTACCAGCACCTTCTTTATATGCTTTAGACACACCAAGGTCTGTATAATAACCTATTAAACCATTTGATTTTACTTTAGTTTTAACAAAGTTGTAAATGGTTGCAGCTTTTTCCATTGGGCTTGTTACTCCTGCAAGCAAAGCATCTAGGTCTTTTTTAAAATATCCTTTTTTATTTAACTGACCTCCAAAATCATCATTACTATAAATAGTTTTTGTTACCTTATCCCAAGAGGTTGTAAAATCATTAGCAGTCTCATTAGGGTATTTAATATACTCTAGTTCTAAAGTTAATTTTGCTTGGTAATTATTTAAATTATCAACATACACTTCGTCTTTTAAAGCCGGAATATTGGTTAAGTCTGCGATAATAATATTCTTTTGATAGTCTACTGCAGACGAATTGTACTTAGAACCTTTTGTTCCTGTTGAATATCTATCAAATCCACCAAGCGTAATTTTAGATTGCTCATAAGATCTATCAAGTTTTGGATAATACACTGCCTTAGGATTTATTAATGCTTTATAGCCAAAATATTCTGGTGTTGCTACTTTAAAATAATACTTATTAATTGGTATTGTTTTTTGAAACGCAATATCATCAATATTTATAGATTCTGATTTTATAGTATATTTATATTCTACAACACAACCATCCTTAATATTTGGCATGGTAAATTTTGTGGTCTTCCAGTATTTGTTGTTTTCTTCCTCAAAAATACCATCATTTTTAAGTTTGGCATCTTCTATTTTACCATTTTCTAAGGTATAGGTATATGCTTTTAAGCCCACTAATTTATCTTTATATTTATTGGATGCGTTGTATAACCGTATATTTTTAGTTGCATAATCATATCCATCTTTATTGTATATTTTTATTCTTTCATGCACCTCTACATTTTGAACAAAACCAGTACCTTGAACATATTCAAAATAAATTCGATGTTCTTTATACAATACAGCAGCATTAGCTTCTGGCTCTATTGCATGTTGTGTTTCTTCTAGTTCTGCTTTACTAACTTTACCAAACCTAAAGTCTTGAGAAAAGGTAAATTGTGCTATTAAAAGGGTAATTATTAGTACTTTTATTTTCATATTTAAATATTGGTTTTTAATACTATTTTAGATGTATCGTGTTTTGCTATTTGTAATAAAAAATCTCTGAATTCTTTATATTCTTCTTTACTGTAGTTTCCCTTATTTATTTTTAATTCTCTTTGAAACAGTAAGGTATTTGCATCTTTTTGTGTGATGGCATAATGATACGATCCAAATTTATTGGTTATTGTAACTGTATCTTGCAATGCTTCTACTTGTAATGTTTCTGGTATTGTAATTTTAAAGGTGTTTGTATTTACTTTTCCTCTGTTAATTTGAAAAGGTAAATTTCTTTTTTTATAACGTGGAGGCACGTATTCTTCTTCAAAGAAAACATTGGGTTTTAATAAAATTCGCTGTCCTACTTTAGAAGCATATTTTATTGCTTGAACATCTAACTCTTCTGTAAAAACAATATCTTCTGCGTTATTGTTAAAAGTAATAGCGTTAATTTCTAAATTATTAATTGTATTAAAATAGTCTTTGTAGTATAATTTTTGATCTTTTTCTAATTCGTTTTCTAAAAAATAATGATTAGAATATCTTGTTCCTTTAGAAACAATTTTCACCTGTGCTGTAATATTTCCGCTATCTTCTAGCTGTATACTTGCGCTGGTTTCTGTTCTATTCTCTTCGGCTGGATATACTTTGGTATGTACAATTTTCCCTCCTTCAGGTGTTACCAATAGCACATCTCTATCATCTGTAAAATTGGCATTATACGCAAAGGGACTAGTTTGGCTGGTACATTCTAACCAAAGATAATCGTTATCTTCTGGTATGCTTAATATGGCATGATTACCTTGTAAAGAAGAAAAACCTTTGTCTATATCTACAATATCATCATCACCATAAACTACTGTATAATACGAATCTACTCCTACCTCTGCCAACAATGATTTTGTGTAGTTTGTTAGTGCTTTACAATCTCCATAACCTAACCTGTCTACTTCTTCTGCTAGCATTGGTTTCCATCCACCAATACCTACTTGCACACTAATATAGCGTGTTTTATTTTGCACATATTGGTATACTATTTTAGCTTTTTCTCTGTTTGTGGTTGCTAATGCTGTTTTTTCTTTTATTTCTTGTTTTATGCTTTCTGGTAATTCTTCGGTTCCTGTAATTAACGCATCATACATCCATTTACCAAAGTCTTGCCAATTGTTATTTACACCACGAACTCCTTCCATATTAAAATCTGTTAATGCTGCATTTAAGTATGGAGCATAGGTTTTAAATGAAGGACTGTACAATTCACTTTTAATGGGTTTTAAGTTTTTGGCGACATAGTTATAATCGCTTTTTTTCTCAATGTTGTAGTTTTCAAAATTTAAGGTTTGTACTTTTACTTTTGAAGTAGATGCATTTGTAATTTTATATTCTGCATTTTCTGTACTTGTATAAAAACCTTCAATTGGTCTCCAACTAGGTATATACGCTGTTGATTTATAAACCACTTCTACATCAAACATCATGGTATATGGATAACTTGTTGGTGTGTAGTTTAAATACTTCACTCGGTTATCTGAAAATAATGTACCTCCACTAACAGCACTTACATCTAAAAAATCTTTTTCTCTAAACTTCTTTATCTCTTCACCATGTGCATTATAAATTCTTGCTTGTAGATTTTTTATATTAGTATTCTTATCATAGTATTGGTAAGCTCCTTGTTTGCTATCGCCTTCTTTATTAAAAATAGTTATAATACGTTTATTGGTATACACCATTGCGTCATAATCTTTAATTTCTATATGAATAAGATCTGACCTAACCACAGCATTTGCATTTACTCTTAAAGAAAGTGGTACTGTTGTAGAATTAAACAAACTTTCATCTTGGGCTTGTGTTGCAAAAAAAGAAATAAATAAAAAAAGTACAAGTAGGTATTGTTTTAAAATCACTTAGTTAAGTTTAGGATTTTAAAAATACTAATTTTTAATACTTTACAAAAAATACTATACTTTTTTTATGCTTTATTTTTTGTATCTATTATTATAGTAACTGGTCCATCATTTAAAAGTGCTACTTGCATATCTGCACCAAACTCTCCTGTTTGTACTGCTTTACCAAGATCTTTTTCTATTTGACTAATAAAATCTTGATACAAAGGAATAGCAACATCTGGTTTTGCTGCTTTAATATAACTAGGTCTGTTTCCTTTTTTGGTATTTGCGTGTAAGGTAAATTGACTAACTACAATAGCATCTCCATTACTAGTTTTAAGCGAATTATTCATCACACCATCTGCATCATTAAAAATACGAAGGTTAGCTATTTTATTAGACAACCATTGGATGTCTTCTTGGGTATCTTCTGGAACAATACCTAATAGTATTAATAAACCTTGTTGAATAGATGCTACTTGTTTACCTTCAATAGTAACACTTGCTTGAGAAACTCTTTGTATAACTGCTTTCATGATTTAAAACTCTCTTACTATTAATTTATCTACACTTAAAAGGCAGCAAGTTTTTTGCCTTAGTAGGAATATATTAATTATAGTTATCTGTTCTGTAATGCTCGTCTTCGCCTTCAATAATACTTACATAACTTCTGTAGCGTGAATAGGCAATTTCGTCATTTTCTACTGCTTTTTTAATAGCACATTTAGGTTCTTCAATATGTAAACAGTTATTGAATTTACAGTCTTGTTTTAACGCAAAAAACTCTGGAAAATAGTCACTAACTTCTTCTTTTTCCATATCTACAATTCCGAAACCTTTTATTCCTGGAGTATCTATAATTTTAGCATTAAAGCTAAGATCAAACATTTCTGCAAAGGTAGTAGTGTGTTGTCCTTGGCTATGTTGTGTAGAAATTTCTTTTGTTTTTAAGTCTAAATTAGGTTCAATAGCATTTACAAGTGTAGATTTACCAACACCAGAATGTCCTGCAAACATGCTTACTTTGTCTTGCATCATGCTTTTAACCTTCTCTACATTTTTACCTGTAGTTGCAGATATACCAATACACTCATAACCAATACTTCTGTATACATGAGCTAGATAGCGAACCTCATCTAGAGTTTCTTTATCATACACATCTATTTTATTAAAAAGTAAAATGGTTTTAATAGAATAAGCTTCTGCTGTTACTAAAAAGCGATCTATAAAAGAGGTAAATGTTGGCGGATTATTTATAGTAACCAATAAAAACACTTGGTCTATATTTGAAGCAATAACATGAGTTTGCTTAGAAAGGTTTACCGATTTACGAACAATATAATTTTTTCTATCGTGTATATAGTTAATTACACCTGTTTCTGTATCGTTTTTGGTTTCTAACTCAAAATCTACATGATCACCAACAGCAATTGGGTTGGTACTTTTAATACCTTTAAGCCTAAATTTTCCTTTTATTCGGCACTCATAAGTCTTACCGTTTTCTGTTTTTACGGTATACCAACTTCCTGTAGATTTGTAAACTAGTCCTTTCATTAATGCAAAGATGCATAATATGCCATTGGAATACAATAAAAAAGGCTCGCAAATGCGAGCCTTTTAATTTTTAAGCTTTTAAAATCTTTTCTTGATGATTTATAGACTCTTGGTGAATTGCTTTAAACATACGTAAAATAAACTCTTCACTTAATCCTTTTGACTCTCCTTCAAGAACCATTTTTCCTAGAATTTCATTCCATCGTTTGCTTTGTAAAACAGAAACATTTTTTTGCTTTTTTAGAGCGCCAATACCGTCTGCTACTTTCATTCTTTTTCCTAGTAAATCAATAATTTGATTATCTACTACATCTATCTGAGCTCTTAAATTATTAAGTTCTTGATTGTATGCAGCTTCAGGATCTGTTTCTTTTCTTATACGCAAATCTTCCATTATTTGCACTAAAGAATCTGGTGTTACCTGTTGTGCTGCATCACTCCACGCGTTATCTGGATCATAGTGTGTTTCTATCATTAATCCATCAAAATTAAGATCTAATGCTGTTTGTGACACATCAAAAATCATATCTCTTTTTCCTGTAATATGTGAAGGATCATTAATTAAAGGAATATCTGGAAATCTGTTTTGAAATTCAATAGCTAATTGCCATTCTGGAATATTTCTGTATTTTGATTTTTCGTAAGTAGAAAAACCTCTATGTATGGCTCCTAGGTTTTTAACTCCTGCAGTATATAATCTTTCAATACCACCTAACCATAAAGATAAGTCTGGATTTACCGGATTTTTTACTAGCACAATTTTATCTGTTCCTTGTAAAGCATCTGCAATTTCTTGCATGATAAATGGACTTACAGTAGATCGTGCACCAATCCATAATAAATCTACATCATTTTCTAATGCTAATTTTACATGTGCTGCATTAGCAACCTCTGTACAGGTTTTCATACCTGTTTCTTCTTTTACTTTTTTTAACCAATTTAAACCTAAAGCACCAACACCTTCAAAATTTCCTGGTCTTGTTCTAGGTTTCCATATTCCTGCTCTAAAGTAATTTACATCAGTATCTTTTAACTGATGTGCAATTTTTAAAACTTGCTCTTCTGTTTCTGCACTACATGGTCCTGCTATTACTAGTGGATGATCTAACTTCATGTCATCTAACCATGTTCTTAATTCTTTTTTGTTTTCCATAATTTTAAATATTCCAAAAATAAAATTCCAAATTTCAAAAAGCATTAATGCTATTTCCTTTTAATTGGTATTTAGTTTTTGCGTTTTGTAAAGTGTTATTCTATTCCGTTTAATATGTCTTTTATTCTATTGGTGTTTTCCATTTCTTTAAAAACAGTTTCAAAATCTTCCTTTTGAATCTTTTCTTTAAAATGTGTAAGATTGCTTATATATTCTTCTAAAGTTTCAATTACATTTTCTTTATTCTGCTTAAAAATTGGTGTCCACATAGCAGGACTACTTTTTGCCAAACGTACTGTTGAGGCAAATCCACTTCCTGCCATATCAAAAATATCACGTTCGTTATTTTCTTTATCTATTACTGTTTTCCCTAACATAAAGGCACTAATGTGTGATAAATGTGAAACGTAAGCAATGTGTTTATCATGAGCTTCAGGATTCATGTACCGAATACGCATGCCCATAATTTGAAAAATGGTTAATGCTTTTTCTTGAAGCTTAAATGCTGTTTTTTCTATTTCGCATATAATGTTTGTTTTGTTTTTAAACAAACCTAATAATGCTGCTTTAGGACCAGAAAACTCAGTTCCTGCTATAGGATGTGTTGCTAGAAAATTTCTTCGCTTTGCGTGATTTTCTACTACTTTACAAATATCGCTTTTAGTAGAACCAACATCCATTACCAAAGCATCATCAGACACAAGGTCTAGTACTTCTGGCAATAATTTTACAGAAACATCTACAGGAACTGCTAGTATTACAAAATCTGCATTTGCCACATCTTTTAATGTTGCTTTAAAATCTATAACTTTTAGTTCTAAAGCTTCTTTTAAATGTGTTGGATTAGAATCTACACCAAACAAGCTAATGTTAGGATTTAAGTTTTTTACATCTCTAGCAATGCTTCCTCCTATTAATCCTACTCCTATTACATATATATTTTTTACACTCATAATTATATTCTTGCTAGTGCTTCTTCTAACTCCTCTGTCGATGCACATAATGAAAACCTAACATATCCTTCTCCTTGTGATCCAAAAATCGTTCCTGGAGCTATAAATATGTGGTTTTCTTTTAACAGCATATCTATAAATTCTTCCGATTTAAAATGTGGTGGTAATTTTGCCCAAACAAATAATCCAGAAGCATTTTTATTATAGGTACAGTTTAAAGCATCTGCTAGTTTCCATACCAATTCGCGTCTTTGTTTATACACACTGTTTAAGCTATTGTACCACATTGAAGAACATTTTAAAGCTTCAATGGCTCCTTTTTGTATACCATAAAACATACCAGAATCCATATTACTTTTCACTTTTATTATTGCTTCTATATGTTTTGCGTTTCCTAAAACCATTCCTACTCTCCAGCCAGACATATTAAATGTTTTACTTAATGAGTTTAGCTCTAAGCAAACGTCTTTTGCTTTTTTTACACTTAAAATACTTGTTGGTTCTTCATTTAAAACAAAACTATACGGATTGTCATTTACCACTAAAATATTGTGCTTTCTAGCAAATTCTACAACCTCTTTAAACAACTGTTTGGTTGCTTTAGCTCCTGTTGGCATGTGTGGATAGTTAAGCCACATAATTTTTACTTTGCTTAGGTCTTGCTTTTCTAATTCTTTTAAATTAGGCAACCATCCTTTGCTTTCTTCTAAATTATAAAACACAGGTTTAGCACCTATTAATTTAGTAACCGAAGCATAGGTAGGATAACCAGGATTTGGTATAAGTACCTCATCACCTTCATTTAAAAAAGCCATAGAAATATGCATAATACCTTCTTTGCTTCCCATTAATGGCAACACCTCTGTAGTAGGACTTACATGTACCGAAAACTGCTCTTTATAAAAAGAGGTGATGGCCTCACGTAGTTCTGGCAAACCTTGATAGCTTTGGTATTTATGCGCTGTAGCATCTTGCATGCTATTTAATATTGCTGTTACTACTTTGGTTGGTGGCTGTAAATCTGGACTACCAATACCTAAATTAATAATGGGTTTACCATTAGCTTTAAGCAAGTTTACTTCACGCAATTTTCTTGAAAAATAGTATTCTTCTACTGTATGTAATCTGTCTGCTACTTGTATCATTGTAGTTTTGCGTTTTTGTATTCGCCCAATATTTTAAAATCTTGTGCCATAATTTTTAATATGGATTTTGCTTTTTTATAATCTTCATAATCATCAAAAGTAACATCAACAAAAAAGGCATAACTCCAAGGAGTTTCAATTTTTGGTAAGGATTGTATTTTTGTTAAACTCAATTTACAATCACTCATTACATTTAATATGGTTGCTAAGCTTCCTCTTTTGTGTTCTAACTCAAACTTTACCGAAGCTTTATTAATTTCACTTTCTGGAAATTCATGATTTTCTCTTTTTACAATTACAAAGCGTGTTTCGTTTAGCTTTATAGTTTGAATACTCTTTGCTAAAATGTTTAATTCAAAAATATCTGCAGCTAAAACACTTGCAATAGCGCCAACATTTTTTAAATTATTTTTATGAATACGCTGTGCAACCTCTGCTGTATCCTTATCTTCTATTAGTTTAATGTGCGGATATTTTTTAAAAAACTCTTTACATTGTAACAATGCCATAGGATGCGAATGCACCTCTGTAATATCTGCTATATCTTGATTTGGTAAAGCCATTAAATTGTGCTGTATATCTAGATATTGCTCACCTACAATATGCAAATTATGACTATCTATTAATGCATAATTTGGTATTATAGATCCTGCTATAGAGTTTTCTAAAGCCATAATTACAGCATCTACTTTTTTAGCTAAAAGATTTTCTACAGTGGCATCAAAAGTCAAGCATTCTTTAACATGCATCTGATTTCCAAAATATTGCTCAGATACAATATGATGAAAAGACCCTTTTACTCCTTGAATTGCTACAGATTTTATCATAAAAAAAAAGCCTCGATATTTCGAGACTTGTTGTTTAATTTATATTTAATATACATATATAACGTCTCGCCTTTTACTTAAAAAAGAAATAGAACCAGCTATAAAATGTAAAATTTGTTTTCATACTTATAATAATAAGGCTAATGTACTTAATTATATGAAATAACAAAATTGTATAAATAGTTTTTTTTGCTTTAGGTTTAATTTTTAAAGATTTAGTAGTTATTAATCTAATAAATTATATAATTACTATTATTTTTGAAGAAACTATTTATACATGTCTATTGAAGTTACAAACATTTCTAAAGTATACGGAACGCAAAAAGCGTTAAACCAGATATCTTTTAAAGTAAACAAACCAGAAGTTGTTGGTTTTCTGGGTCCTAATGGTGCAGGAAAATCTACAATGATGAAAATACTAACCACCTATTTAGATGCTACTGAAGGTGAAGCAAAGGTGAATGGCCATGATGTAAATAACAATACCAAACAAGTACAGCAAAGTGTTGGCTATTTACCAGAACACAACCCTTTGTATTTAGAGCAGTATGTAAGAGAATACCTTGCTTTTAATGCGCAAGTGTATGGTGTTGGTAAAAATAGAATTAATGAGGTTATAGAACTTACAGGATTAACTCCTGAAGCACATAAAAAAATAGGTCAACTATCTAAAGGGTATAGACAGCGTGTTGGTTTAGCAAATGCGCTTTTACACAATCCTGATGTTTTAATTTTAGACGAACCCACTACTGGTTTAGACCCAAATCAATTGGTAGACATTAGAAACTTAATAATCAATATAGGTAAAGAAAAAACAGTCTTCTTATCTACACATATTATGCAAGAAGTAGAAGCTATGTGTGACAGAGTTATTATTATTAATAAAGGTGAAATTGTTGCCAACAAAACCTTAAAAGAACTTAGAGACGAAAAAGAACAAGTAGTTATTGTAGAATTTGATTACAGAGTAGAAGATGCCTTTTTACTAAGATTACCAAAGGTAAAAAGCGTAAAAAACACGCACGATTTTATTTATGAAATCACTTTTGAAACCTCACAAGATATGCGCTCTCACGTGTTTGATTTTGCTCATGATAACGAGTTAAAAATACTGCAGCTAAACCAAAAGAATGCTAGCTTAGAAAGTTTGTTTAGAGAATTGACGAGTTAGGTGTTAGGTGTTAGGTAACCTAAGCATATTTTTTATTACTAATAAACCACACCTAAAAATTACTCAAAAATCAATCTTCCATCATAAAACTCTTCTACAGCTATTGTTGCTGGTTGGTTAAAAGAAATAACATCTCCTGTACTTCTAATTTCACCTGCAATAGATACTTGCGGATTTACAAGAATATCATTAGTTCCTCTGTGGTAAACATCTACCTCTTGAGCAATTAGGTTTTCGCCTTGAAAACGTCCTGTACCTGAGAAAAACCCAACATATAAATGTTGCGTACTACCAGAAATATAAAACGATGAAATATTATTACCTACTACATTTAAATTTTGCGAGTTTACCTGTAATTTAAAATCGCCAACAGTAATACTTCCTGGCGCATTAAAATCTTCTGAAAACAATTTTAAATCGGCATAATGTAAAACACCATCACTAGAAATATCATATTGTGTAGAACTTCTAATTTCCGTAATATTTGGTGCGCTTACATATACTTTGGTTATACCATAATCGCGTATATAATTACAAGAATTATGATCTGTAAGTTGTAGCTCATTATTTACCACTTTTGCTTCCACATCATTTAATAAGTTTTCACCAGTTTCAATAACTACTTCAAAATCTATATCTTGTTTAAGTATAAGCTCTACGTCTTTATTTACTAGAATTTTTTCAAAAGAAGACACAAACACTTCTTCCTGTACAATACTTCCTGCTTTTTGAAAGCAATCGTTAGCATCTTCGTTATTGCACGAAAAAACAAATAATATAATAAGTATGTATATGCCGTTTTTCATGTATGTTTTTTTATTGTTTTTTTTAGCTGTCACATGCTGTTTGTTATAAATCATTTAATTATCGCTAATGATTCTACTAAAATGGACTCATAACTCTTTCGTTCTAGCAACACCTTTCCTTAAAAAAAGAGAAGGATTTTTTATATTAAATTTATGCTTCCTATTACAATCTAATACCTACACCAAGCTCTACAGCTTCCGCTTTTGCACCATGTGATTTTAAGGTTAATGCAGCAAACCATTTTTCGCCAAAATAGCGTTTTGCTCCTATTCTTAAATAGGTTCTTCCTTCAAAATCATAAGGATAGTACACATAATAACCAAACTGTGTTACCACAGACATTTTGTTTATAAATAACTCATGACCAGCAAAAACACCAACACGTTTATAATCTGCACTACCATCTTCACCTGCTTCAGGAAAAGCAGCTGCGCGATATTTTATATATTCTTTTAAAAAATTAGAAAAGAAAACATCTGTACCCAATTGCACAGCACTTTTATGGTTTAAGCGTTTATCTGCATAAGCCGAAAGTATATAAAAAGGAAACTGGCCACTACCTACAACATCACTTTCATTTACACCACTTCTAAACACAAGGTTGTATTTTATAGGTTGTGTAAATTTTTCATTTGTTAAGGTATGCAAGTATTCGGCATCTTGCTCATCTAAATTATATGTAACACCAACATTAAAAGCTATAGTATTTACACTTGTATTTGGTGCTTTTACATTAGCGTTAGAGTAATGCAAAAGGGTTAAACCTGCTTGCACACCAAAACGATTAAAAACACGCTCTTTTTTATAATTTATCATAGCATAAGTACTACTTAAAATAGTAGAACCAAAAGCTACATTTTTATAATTGTCTACCTTATCATAAGGGTTGCTAGCATAAGCCAAACCTTGACCAAGACGAAGCATTAAGTTTCTATTTAAAAAGTAAAAATTATAATGCGCATACAACGAAATATTATTACCAAGCACACTGTTTTTAAAATCCTGATAACCTAATGACAATCCGTAATCCGGATAATTATAACGTTGTTGCCAATCTTCTTCACCAAAAGTTTTAGTGTTCCAACTTAAAAGAAACCCTTCAGGATGCCCTTGAATTAAATGTGTTATATCATCATTATGTACAGCAATATTTCCTGTAAAATAATTTACATCAAAATAAGCCTTTGTAGTTTTCTTTTCTTGCGAAAAAACGCAAGTACAAAACACACAAATAAAGTAGGTTAATAAACGCTTCATTAAATTTAGTTAGAGCACAAAAGTATAAAATTTAAAATAAAGCAGAAGCAATGGTTTTTATATTATCGCTCTTTCCCATAGAATAAAAATGAAGCACAGGAACTCCTGCTTTTTGCAACTCTTTAGATTGCTTAATTGCCCACTCTACGCCTACTTGTCTTACCTGTTTATTGTCTTTACAATTTTCTACAGCTTGAATTAAATCTTCTGGCAAATCAATTTTAAAAACCTGAGGTAATAATTGCAAATGTCTTTGTACAGCAATTGGTTTTATTCCTGGAATAATAGGCACATTAATTCCTGCTGCTTTTGCTGCCTCAACAAACTGAAAGTATTTTTCATTATCAAAAAACATTTGTGTAACCACATAATCTGCTCCTGCATCTACCTTTTCTTTTAGTCGTTTTAAGTCGGTTTGTAAAGAAGGTGCTTCAATATGTTTTTCAGGATAACCAGCAACACCAATACAAAAATCAGATTTATCATCTACCTCTATAACATCATGTAAATACTTTCCTTTGTTTAAATCTTGAATTTGTGACACCAAATCTTTGGCATATAAATGACCACCTTTTGCTGCCTCAAAATATTTTTGATGCTTCATAGCATCGCCACGTAAAGCCATGACATTATTAATACCTAAATAATGGCAATCTACTAGTAAATATTCTGTTTCCTCTTTGGTAAATCCACCACACAACACATGAGGCACAGTATCTACATCATACTTATGTTTTATGGCAGCGCAAATACCAAGAGTTCCAGGACGCATTCTAGTTATTTTTCTTTCAAACAAACCCGCTTTATCAATATAAATAAACTCTTCTCTAGAAGTAGTAACATCAATAAAAGGAGGTTTAAACTCCATTAAAGGATCTATATTATTATATAATTCCTGAATATTTTTTCCTTTTTGTGGAGGAATTATTTCAAATGAAAAAAGCGTTTTTCCGTTTGCACTTTTTATGTGTTCTGTTACTTTCATAGTATTGCCCACCAATGTGGAAATCTCTTTAATTAAACTATTTTTTCTTTTTTTGGGCGTTACCATACTTCGCTTAAGCTTCTTATGGTCGCGCTATCACTACTCGCTCTCTTTGAGGAGCTCAAACAAACCGTTCTATCGCTAACGCATCTACTTGCTATGGCCAGGTTTCTTAGCAAAAACTATTTTCTATTTGCTAAGAGATTCCTTCCTACGCAAGCATTATTAATCCGCTAAATTTGGATTTAACCATTTTGTAGCTTCATCTTTGCTTATATTTCTTCGCTTTGCGTAATCTTCTAACTGGTCTTCTTTTATTTTTCCTAATCCAAAATACTTAGCTTCTGGGTTTGCAAAATAATAGCCACTTACACTTGCAGCTGGCCACATGGCTAAGCTTTCGGTAAGCTGTACTCCTATTCTATTTTCTACATCAAGCAATTGCCAAATGGTCTTTTTTTCTAAATGATCAGGACAAGCAGGATAACCAGGAGCTGGACGAATACCTTTATAGCTTTCTTTTATTAGCTCTTGATTGCTAAGATTTTCGTTTGCAGCATAGCTCCAATGCTTGGTTCGTACTTCTTTATGAAGATATTCTGCAAAAGCCTCAGCAAGTCTATCTGCTAATGCCTTTATCATAATCGAGTTATAATCGTCATGCGCATCTTCAAACTGCTTGGCTAATTCGGCAGTACCAAATCCAGTAGACACACAAAAAGCACCAATATAATCTTGCTTTCCTGTTGCTTTAGGAGCAATAAAATCTGCAATAGCAAGGTTAGGTTTTCCTGCCGCTTTTTTAGATTGTTGCCTAAGCGTTAAGAAATTTAAAGTATCTTTTTGAGATGCTTCCACAGTCACTTCTATATCATCATCATTTATGGTATTTGCAGGAAACAAGCCAAAAACAGCCTTTGCTTTTAAAAGCTTTTCCTTAAATATGCGCTGTAATAGTTCTTGCGCATCTTTAAATAAATCGGTTGCCTGCTCACCAACAACTTCATCTGTAAGAATATCTGGATATTTACCATGTAAATCCCAACTTCTAAAAAATGGAGACCAATCGATGTATGCTTCTAATTTGGTAATATCAAAATCTTGAAGTTCTTGAACACCTAAATGGTTAGGTTTTATAATTTCAGAAGTATTCCAATCTATTTTAAACTTGTTTTTTCTAGCTTCTTCAATAGACAAGTATTCTTTTTTTCTGGTTCTGCCTAAAAACTGTTCTCTAAACGCATTGTACTCTTCACGAATTTGCTCTTTATATACTTTATTATCTTTATTAAGTAGCTCACCAACAACAGTTACAGCTCTAGAGGCATCATTAATATGCACTACTGTATTGCTATAATTAGGTGCAATTTTAACCGAAGTATGCGCACGAGATGTTGTTGCTCCACCAATAATTATAGGAATGGTAACGTTCTTTTTTTCTAAAGATTTTGAAACATATACCATTTCATCTAATGAAGGTGTTATCAATCCGCTTAAACCAATAATATCTACATTTTCTTTAATGGCAGTATCCACAATTTTTTCTGGTGGAACCATAACACCTAAGTCAATAATTTCATAATTATTACAACCCAAAACCACGCTTACAATATTTTTACCAATATCATGCACATCTCCTTTTACAGTTGCCATTAAAATTTTACCAGCAAACTCTTGTCTTCCATCTTTCTCTGCCTCTATAAAAGGCTGTAGATATGCAACTGCTTTTTTCATGACACGCGCAGATTTAACTACTTGTGGTAGAAACATTTTTCCGCTTCCAAAGAGATCACCAACTACACTCATTCCAATCATTAAATGTCCTTCAATAACTTCAATTGGTTTTCCAACTTCTAGCCTAGCTTCCTCTACATCTTCAACAATAAAAGTATCTAATCCTTTTACTAATGCATGTGTAATTCTATCTTGTAACGGATTACTTCTCCACTCTAATACTTTGGTTACATCTTCTTTTTTATTTCCTTTTACGGTTTCGGCAAAGTCTAACAAACGTTCTGTAGCATCATCACTTCTATCAAATAAAACGTCTTCTACATGCTTTAATAAATCTTTATCAATCTCATCATACACCTCTAACATGGTAGGATTAACAATACCTAAATTCATTCCGTGTTGAATAGCATGGTATAAAAATGCGGCATTAATAGCTTCGCGAACCGTATTATTTCCTCGAAAAGAAAAGGACACATTACTTACGCCTCCCGAAACATTGGCA
Organism: Lacinutrix gracilariae; assembly: GCF_042684485.1. Classification (NCBI taxonomy): domain Bacteria; kingdom Pseudomonadati; phylum Bacteroidota; class Flavobacteriia; order Flavobacteriales; family Flavobacteriaceae; genus Lacinutrix; species Lacinutrix gracilariae. The sequence continues at coordinate 343,540 of NZ_JBHULM010000011.1, forward strand.
TATGGTAAATTTTCACGAATCCATTTTGTGGCTCTAAAGAAATCTAAAGCATTTAAACGGTGTTCTTCCATTCCTGTTGCTACAGGAAAAATATTAGGATCAAAAATGATATCTTGAGGAGGAAAACCATCAACATCTACTAATATTTTATAGGAGCGTTCGCAAATTTCAATTCTGCGTTCGTAAGTATCTGCTTGTCCGTCTTCATCAAATGCCATCACAATTACCGCAGCACCATAACGTTTCACTAATTTTGCTTGTCTAATAAACTCGGTTTCGCCTTCTTTTAAACTTATAGAATTTACTACACATTTTCCTTGTACAACTTGCAAACCAGCTTCAATAATTTCCCATTTCGAGCTATCAATCATAATAGGCACACGAGAGATATCTGGTTCTGAAGCAATAAGATTTAAAAAGGTAGTCATGGCGTACTTTCCATCAAGCATACCTTCGTCCATATTAACATCTATAATTTGCGCTCCACCTTCTACTTGATCTCTAGCAACACTTAATGCTTCGTCATACTTCTCTTCTTTTATTAAGCGTAGAAATTTACGAGACCCTGTAACATTGGTTCTTTCTCCAACATTTATAAAGTTACTTTCTGGAGTTACAACTAATGGTTCTAAACCTGAAAGAGTTAAGTATTTATTTTTAGTTTTCCCCATTATGCTTCTATTTCTAATTTTCTTGGCTTATATTTTTTTGCAACTTCTGCAATTAACTTAATATGCTCTGGACTAGTACCACAGCAGCCACCAATAATATTGATTAAATTATCTTGTAAATACGATTCAATATAGGTTTGCATTTCTTTTGGTGTTTGGTCATATTCACCAAATGCATTTGGCAATCCTGCATTTGGATGTGCAGAAGTAAAAAACTCGGTTTCATTAGATAAGCGTTGTAAATAAGGTTTTAGTTGCTCTGCTCCTAAAGCACAATTAAAACCTACACTTAATAATGGAATATGAGAAATAGAAGTTAAAAAAGCTTCAACCGTTTGACCTGACAAAGTTCTTCCTGATGCATCTGTAATGGTACCAGAAACCATTACTGGAATATCGATATTTCGTGCTTCTTTCACTTCTTCAATAGCAAATAATGCGGCTTTTGCATTAAGTGTATCAAAAATGGTTTCAACCAAAAGAATATCTACTCCTCCATCTAGTAAAGCTTCTACTTGTTGCTTGTAGGCAACGCGTAATTCTTCAAAAGTAATGGCTCTATATTCTGGTCTGTTTACATCAGGAGATAAACTAGCTGTTCGGTTTGTTGGACCAATACTTCCTGCTACAAATCGAGGTTTATTTGGATTCTTTTTTGTGAATTCTTCGGCAACTTTTTTTGCTATTTTGGCTGACTCAAAATTTAGTTCGTATACCAAATCTTCCATATTGTAATCTGCCATTGCTATTGTAGTACCAGAAAAAGTGTTGGTTTCTACAATATCTGCTCCTGCTTCAAAATATTTAGCATGAATGGTTGCAATGGCTTCTGGTTGGGTAAGCGACAGCAAATCATTATTACCTTTTAAAGAAGTTGGATATTCTTTAAAGCGTTCACCACGAAAATCTTCTTCGGTAAAATCATACTGCTGAAGCATAGTACCCATGGCACCATCTAGCACTAAAATATGTTGTTTTAAAATTTGTTTTATATCTGACATGTTATATTAAATTATATAAATGTCATCAGGAAGGGAAGTAAGAGAATTACTTATGGTTATCTGTCTGTTTACTGAAGATTCAGTAAAAAGTAGAATTTAGCACCTTCTTTTTTATAAAGGGTTGCCAAGGCTTCAATGGGTCTATTCCCTCTGCCTTTCGTGATAACATTCAATACGATTATGAACAAATACCATTTACTAATTGAAATTTCAATAATAATTTCAATTAACAACTAGTATTAAAGTGTAAAATAACAGAATAAAAATAGGATAACCAATTTTATTCATATAAATCTGAAGAAATATAGCGATCTCCTATATCGCAAATAATAGCAACAATGATTCCTTTATCTATTTGTTCTGCAATTTGTAAAGCAGAAGCTACAGAGCCACCACTACTCATTCCTGCAAAAACACCTTCTTCTTTTGCTAGTCTATTGGCTACTTCTCTTGCATCTTCTTCGCTTACATCAACTACTTGATCTACTTTAGAAGCATTAAATATTTTTGGTAAGTATGCTTCTGGCCATTTACGAATACCAGGAATTTTCGCACCATCCTTAGGTTGCGCTCCAACAATTACCACGTCTTTATTTTGCTCTTTTAAATAGGTAGAAACTCCCATAATGGTTCCTGTGGTTCCCATGGCAGAAACAAAATGTGTAATTTCTCCGTTAGTATCGTTCCAGATTTCTGGTCCAGTAGTTTTATAATGTGCTTTCCAGTTATCTTCATTAGCAAACTGATTCAGCATAAAATAGCCTTTCTCTTCACTTAATTGAATGGCTAAATCTCTTGCTCCTTCAATACCAACATCTACAGAAGTTAAAATTAATTCTGCACCATAAGCACGCATGGTTTTAATGCGCTCTTTGGTAGAGTTTTCTGGCATTATAAGCACCATATTTAAACCTGAAAGCTGTGCAATAAACGCTAAAGCAATACCTGTATTACCACTTGTTGCTTCAACTAGCGTATCTCCTTTTTTAATATCACCACGTTTTAAGGCTTCGGTAATCATATTAAAAGCAGCTCTATCTTTAACGCTTCCTCCAGGATTTTTTCCTTCTAATTTTAAAAACAAGCGAACACCTTCTTTTTGTATAATATGTGTTGCTTCTACTAAAGGTGTATTACCAATTAAGTCTGTTATTGATTTTCCTTCTATCATTATTTTCTTGTCTTTATTTTTATTTCAGATTGATAGGTTACCAAAGAATTTGCTGGAACAGATTCTGTAATCCAAACATTAGCTCCAATAATACTATTTTTTCCTATAACAATATCGCCACCAAGAATAGTTGCGTTTGCATAAATGGTTACATTATCTTCAATAGTAGGATGTCTTTTTGTGGAAGCAAGACTTTTTTTAACTTGAATTCCGCCTAAAGTAACTCCTTGATAAATTTTTACTTGACTTTTTATAATAGCAGTTTCGCCTATTACAACACCTGTACCATGATCTATAAAAAAAGAATCACCTATAGTCGCTCCTGCATGAATATCTATTCCTGTAATGCCATGAATATACTCTGACATCATTCTAGAAAGAATATATAAGTTTAATGAATAAAACTCATGACTTAAACGATATATAGCTATGGCGTGAAAACCAGGATATGCTAAGTATACTTCTTCTAAACTTTTACAAGCAGGATCATTTGCTTTTGCCGCTTTGGCATCTAATTCAATTTTCTTTTTAATTAGATGTAATTTATCTGCAAAATTTTTCCAGATAATTTCTCCATTAAGAACTTTTAGTTCTTTTGAAAATTTTAAAAAAACTGCTTTTAAGTATTCTAATTCTACTTTTTGCTTTTCTTCTTCTTCAAATAAAGCATAAAACAAATCTTTAGTAAAAACTGCTACTTCTTCTTTTAGTCGAAGGTTAAAAATCATTTAAATTAATTGATAGATTGAACTACTGCTTTTGGTGCTTCTTTACGTGTACCATCAAAACCATCAATACCACTAACTGTTGTATATTTTAACACATACTTTTTACCTGGATTGATAATTTTATATGCAGACTGACACATTAAGGTTGCTTCATGAAAACCACACAAAATCAACTTTAGTTTTCCTTCGTATGTATTTACATCTCCAATAGCAAAGATACCCGGAATATTTGTTTGATAGTCTAAAGTATCTACTTTTATAGCATTTTTAACAATTTCTAATCCCCAATCACCAATAGGTCCTAGTTTTGGCGACAGTCCAAAAAGCGGAATAAAATGATCGGTTTCTAACAATATTTTTTCACCTTCTTTAGTAACTGTAATTCCTTCTAGCTTATTATTACCATGTAAAGCAGTTACTTCGGCTGGAGTTATAAGATTTATTTTACCTTGTTTTTTAAGTTCTTGTACTTTTTCAACAGAATCTAAAGCACCACGAAACTCATTTCTTCTATGAACTAAAGTCACTTGAGAAGCCACATCTGTTAAAAACACACTCCAATCTAAGGCAGAATCTCCACCACCAGAAATCACCACTTTTTTATCTCTGTACACTTCAGGATCTTTAATAAAGTATTCTACACCTTTATCTTCGTAATAGGCAATGTTTTCAATCTTTGGTTTTCTAGGTTCAAAAGAACCTAAGCCACCAGCAATGGCAACTACAGGTGCTTGGTGTTGCGTTCCTTTATTGGTGGTAACGATAAAACTTCCGTCTTCTTGTTTTTCAATAGTTTCTGCACGTTCCCCTAAGGTAAAACCTGGTTCAAACTGTCTTCCTTGCTCTAATAAATTAGCGGTTAAATCTCCTGCTAAAACCTCTGGAAAACCAGGAATATCATAAATAGGTTTTTTAGGATAAATCTCTGAACATTGTCCGCCAGGCTGAGGCAGCGCGTCAATTAAATGGCACTTTAATTTTAGCAATCCTGCCTCAAAAACTGTGAATAAACCTGTTGGACCTGCTCCTATTATTAATATATCTGTTTTAATCATGATGTACTTCTTTTTTACTAATTAACCCTTTTGTAAACTCGTTAAGCGTTTCTACTTTTTCTTCGAAATCGCCTTTTATTGTTTTTCTAAAAATGTTTAAATTTTTAACCATATCGTCAATATTATCAGGAATAACATCTTCAAAAGATTGACGTAAGCGTTTGGCTGTTGTTGGTGATTTTCCGTTGGTAGAAATGGCTATTTTTACATTTCCTTTGGTAACAATTCCTCCCATATAAAAATCGCAATATGGAGGATTATCTGCCACATTGACTAGAATATTTCTTTGCTTGCAATCTTGGTACACCTCAATATTTACATCTACATTATCTGTAGTAGCAATAACAATATGTTTATTACTTAAATGCAAATCATTATAAACACCATCAAGCATTTCTACTCCATATTCTGTAGCTAATGCAATAGTTTCGGCTCTATAAAAAGGAGCTATCATTTGCACTTTTGCATTCGGACTAGACTTTAGTAAAAAGTTTAATTTTTCTAAAGCTACGTTACCTCCTCCAACAATAAGAACGTTGAGTTGTTCTACTTTTAAAAAAATTGGATATAAGTTATTTCTATCTTCCATTTCTATTCCTTGTTATGCAGAAATTACTTCTGGTTGCTTAATAACTTCATTAAAAATAGAATTTAGCTGTACGCGTTTTTCAACCACTTCACCAATAACAATTATAGCAGGATTTGCTAGTTGTTTTTCTGTAACTACATTACAAATAGTTTCTATGGTTCCTACGCCAAATTTCTCGTCTTTCGTTGTTCCGTTTTGAATAATTGCTATTGGAGTTTTTGCTTTTCCTTCAGCAGAAAAAATAGATACAATTTCTTTTAGTTTTCCCATTCCCATTAAAATAACAACGGTTGCTGAAGATTTTGCAGCAATCGCTACATCTTTTGAAATAGCATGCGATTTAGTAGTACCTGTAATTACCCAAAAACTTTCTGAACTTCCTCTTTTTGTTAACGGAATTCCTTGATAAGCAGGAACAGCTAATGAAGAAGATATACCAGGAACCATGTAGGTTTCTAGTCCAAATTGTCTTACATAATCAATCTCTTCTGCACCACGACCAAAAATAAAAGGATCTCCTCCTTTTAAACGTACTACATGTCCGTGAGATTTAGCTCTAGCAACAATTAAGTCATTAATTTGTTCTTGCTGATACGCATAACAACCTCTACGTTTACCTACAAAAATAAGTTCTGTATCAGTTGAAGCATAGGTCAATAATTCTTTATTTACAAGGGCATCATACAAAATAACATCTGCATTTTTAATGGCTTTAATTGCTTTTAAAGTAATTAAATCTGGATCTCCAGGACCTGCTCCTACTACTGTTAGTTTTGGTGTTTTCATCTTCTTAAATTTTAGTAGTAAGCTAGCTTACCAATTGTTTTTCATTTTCTCTAAACACACGAACAGCTTCTAAAAAATCTTCGGCATTTTTAATATAACTTTTTGCAAATGCTTGGGTTGGCGCATTATTTTTTATCTGATAAATTAATTTAGAAAAAGACACACCTAAATTAATTTTATTGTTTTCTACAAACTCAGTTTGAAACGTATTTATAATTCCTGCTTGTGTATTGGTGGAAATATTTTCGGAAAGTAAAATCGCTTTCGCGGAATTTACCATAGAACGATACGCAAAGTAGATAGCATTAGAATACACTTTATTAGTAAAAGCTTCTTTTGCTGTTTCTATTTTTTCTTCACTTTCCAGAAATAAAGTTGCAATTAAATCAATAACAACACCTGCACATTCTCCAATTCCGATAGCTTTTACGTATGCTTCATTAGTTCCCCAATCTATAAAATCTTCTTGTGTTAAGTTGGTAGCATCAGAAAGGTCTTTTAGCATTTCATAAAAATACTTTTCGCCTTGTTGCAAATAATAATCTACAAATAGCTTTCCGTTTCCGTTAGTTTCGAAATCATTTAAAATTCTACGTAATGCTTCTGGTCCTCTTCTACTAGGCACTTTTACCACTTTATCAGCAAAAACACCTTGACCATTTCCTTTATTTCCTCCACCTAAAAGTACTTGTAAAGCTGGAGCTACTAATTTATCTGGCGTACGAATAGACATACCTTGAAAACCAATATTTGCAGCATTATGTTGACCGCAAGCATTCATACAACCACTAATTTTGATGATTAAATCTTCGTTTTTTAAATATTGTGGGTATTCTGTTTTTATAACACGTTCCAGCTCATCTGCAATTCCTGTGCTGCTTGCAATACCTAAATTACAAGTATCTGTTCCTGGACATGCAGTAATATCAACCGCTTTATTGTAACCTGCTTCAACAAAACCTAATTTGGCTAATTCTTGGTAGAAAAATGGTAATAAATCTGCTTTTACAAACGGAATTAATATATTCTGACGTAGGCTTAAACGAATTTCTCCTGCAGCATAATTTTGCACTAAATCTGCTAATAATCGTGCTTTGTCCGTATAAAAATCTCCTAGAAGCACTTTAATTCCTATGGCAACATATCCTTCTTGTTTTTGCGGAATGACATTAGTAGCTTTCCATAATTGAAATGCTTCTTCATCTTCAATTTCTACTGTTGGCGCTTCAACAGAAACAGGAATAGAAACCGGATAATTCTCTGCATCAATAGCTACAGACTTATATTCGATAGCATCTTGTTCTTCTTCTACCAATTTTTTAAAAGCATCTAAACCAATGTCTTTAATTAAGAATTTCATTCTTGCTTTGGCACGACTTTTACGTTCGCCATGACGATCAAAAACTCTTAAGACACCTTCCATTACAGGAATTATTTTATCGGATTCTAAAAAACCATAAAACACATCTGCATGTCTTGGCTGCGAGCCTAAACCACCACCAAGCATCACTTTAAAACCTCTTACTCCGTTTTTAATTTTAGCAATAAATCCTAAATCATGCATGTAAGACAAGCCTGTATCTTCTTCTGTAGCAGAAAAAGACACTTTAAATTTTCTACCCATTTCTTGACAAATAGGATTGCGTAAAAAGAACTTAAAAATAGCATCTGCATATGGAGAAACATCAAAAGGCTCCTTAACATCTATTCCTGCAGTTTCGCTTGCTGTAACATTACGAACTGTATTACCACAAGCCTCACGAAGTGTAACATCATCACGCTCTAATTCTGCCCAAAGTTCTGGTGTTCTATCCAGATCTACATAATGAATTTGAATATCTTGACGTGTAGTAATGTGTAATCTACCACGAGAATACTCATCAGAAACATCTGCAATTCTGTGCAACTGGTTGCTTAAAACTTTACCATAAGGAAGCTTTATTCTAATCATTTGCACGCCTTGTTGACGTTGTCCGTAAACACCTCTTGCCAAACGAAGACTTCTAAATTTTTCTTCGTCTACTTTTCCAGCTTTAAAAAGTTCAATTTTATTGGCTAAGTCAATAATATCTTGCTCTACTACTGGGTTTTCTATTTCGGTTCTAAAACTTTGCATACTGTTTCAACTTTATTGTAAGTGTATACCACACTCTCTATTTTCTAAGGCTTTTATAGGATCAAAATACGTGTGGTTTTTAGGTAAATTATGTACTTCTAAATAATTATCTAAATCGTAATCTGACCAATAATAAAATGGGCTGATCTTTAAAATACCATCTTTACTGTAACTTAAAATATCTTTTTTATCTCTTAGTTCTGTTTGGCGTACTCTAATATTTGTAAACCATAATTCGGGTTGCTGTTCTTGTAATGCTCTTCTAAAAGGTTCTAATTTTACTACTTCAGAAAACAACGCATGATTATCATCTTCAACATTAGGCAAGCCTATGGTTTCTTCTATTTCTTCTCTTGTTTTTAAAGATTGGTATTTTTTAATATTTAAATTATAATCTTTAATAAGGCTATCTGCATGTGCATAGGTTTCTGGTAAATTAAACAAGGTATCACACCAAACCACCTTAATATTTTTATCATGTTTAGACATGGTACTTAAAAGTATTGCCGAATATTTACCAAAACTGGTAGTTACTATCCTGTTGCTAGATAGCGTTAAAGCCCATTGAATTATTTCATCTGGTGTTTTGTTTCTTAGCTCTTTATTTAAGGTATCAATATCTAGTTTTATCATGTCGTATTTTTATTATTTCTATAATTCCTATCGATTTACTAGGATTAAAAAACAAATGTATACTTTTTATTTATTTCTAGTACTAAAAAAATCATAAAAATATAAGGCTATTTCTAGTAAACTGTTAACGCGTTAGGTCTGCTAGTGAGGTATTTCTGAATATTTCTAGCGTATTATCCCTTACTTTAATCATTAACAAATGTACAGCACATGCAGCTTCGTCTGGACAATCGGAACATTTCTCATAGAAGTTTAAACTTACACAAGGAACCATTGCAATAGGTCCTTCTAAAATACGCATAACATCTACCATTTTAATAGCTTCTGGACTTTTAAGAAGGTAATAACCACCTGATTTTCCTTTTTTAGATCCTAAAAAGCCATTTTTACGTAAGCTTAACAATATACTTTCTAAGAATTTTCTAGAAATATTTTCACTTTTTGAAATCATTTCAATTGGAACAGGCACACCTACTTCTTGTTTTGCCAAAAAGGTAAGTGCTTTAATTCCGTATTTTGTTTTCTTTGAAAGCATCCTACAAAGATACTTATTTTATATATTAATCTAAAGCCTGTTTTAAATCGTTAATAATATCATCTACATTTTCTAAACCAACAGAAACACGAACCAATCCATCTGTAATTCCTACCTCTAAACGGTCTGCTTCTGTTAACTTGCTATGTGTTGTAGAAGCTGGATGTGTCACTATAGTTCTTGTATCTCCTAAATTTGCAGAAAGGGTTGCCATTTGTATTTTATTTAAAAAATTTCTTCCTGCTTCAATACCTCCTTTTACTTCAAAAGCTACAATATTCCCTCCTTTTTTCATTTGCTTTTTAGCTATTTCATATTGAGGATGCGACTTTAAAAAAGGATATTTTACCAAGTTTACATTTGCATGAGACTGTAAAAACAAAGCCACTTTTTCTGCATTTTCACAATGCCTATCTAAACGTACTGCTAGTGTTTCTAAACTTTTTGACAATACCCAAGCATTAAATGGCGATAATGCAGGACCTGTATTTCTTGAAAACAAATAAATTTCTCTAATCAATGCTTTACTACCAACAGTAACACCTCCTAAAACACGACCTTGACCATCTATTAATTTTGTAGCAGAATGAATTACTAAATCTGCACCAAATTGTATTGGGTTTTGTAAGTATGGAGTAGCAAAACAATTATCTATTACCAATAACAGATTGTGTTTTTTAGCTATTTTTCCTAAGTATTCTAAATCTAGAATATCTATGGCTGGATTTGTTGGACTCTCAGCATATAATATTTTTGTATTAGGCTGAATGACATCTTCAATACTATCTAAATTATTACCATCAAAATAGCTAGTAGTGATATTCCATTTTGGCAAATATTTGGTAAACAAACCATGTGTGGAGCCAAAAACACTTCTAGAAGAAACAATATGGTCACCAGCATTTAGCAAGGCAGCAAATGTTGAAAAAATAGCAGACATACCAGTTGCAAATGCATAACCTGCTTCTGCACCTTCCATTTTACAAATTTTATCTACAAACTCTGAGGTATTCGGATTTGTAAATCTGCTATAAATATTACGTTCTTTTTCTTCAGCAAAAGAAGCTCTCATATCTTCTGCGTCTTCAAAAACATAACTAGAAGTAAGGTATAAAGGAGCAGAATGCTCTAAAAATTGCGAACGTTCTAATTGTGTTCTTATCGCTTCGGTTTCAAAATTATTTTTGCTCATAATACGTCTACTACTTTTAATTATTGTTTTCTATTAATCTTAAAACATCTCCAAAAACACCTCTTGCTGTTACTTGTGCTCCTGCTCCTGCTCCTTGAATTACCAATGGTTGCTCTCCATAAGACTCTGTATAAATTTCAAAAATAGAATCAGATCCTTTTAAAGCACCTAAAGGAGAACTTTGCGGAACAGAAACTAGTTTTACTTCTAATTTGGCACCATTTTCATCTTCTAAATTACCAGATAAATCGCCAATATATCGCAATACACAATCTTTATCTTGAGCACTTTTTAACGCTGCATAGGTAGCATTCATTTCCTCAAGAGAATTTAAAAACGTAGATACATTTACACTTTGCAAAGCTTCAGGAATTAAATTTTGAATCACAACATCTTCAATTTCATTATTTAAATCTAATTCTCTAGCTAGTATTAGTAATTTCCTTGCCACGTCATTTCCGCAAAGATCTTCTCTTGGGTCTGGTTCTGTAAATCCTTTATCAATGGCTTCTTTTAGCACTTCTGAAAAAAGCTTGTCTTGTGCAGAAAAACTATTAAATATATAACTTAAAGTACCCGAAAAAACACCTCGAATACGCGTAATATTTTCGCCAGATAGATGTAGTAACTTAATGGTATCAATTAATGGTAAACCTGCTCCTACATTGGTTTCGTATAAATATTTTTTTTGATGCTTATCTAAGTTTTCACGCAATTCATTATAAAACTTTAAACCTATAGTATTGGCAATTTTATTAGAAGAAACCAAGTCAAATCCATGAGAAACCAAAGTATTGTAACTATTTACAAAAGTCTTGCTTGCTGTATTATCTATAGCAATTAAATTTTCAAGGTGGTGTTTTTCTGCAAAATCAATAATATTTTGAATGTTATACGCTTCGCCTTTTTGCGCTATTTCTTCTTTCCAGTTTTGTGACACACCATTTTTAGACAACAGTACTTTTTTAGAATTAGCAATGGCAAAAATATTTAGTTTAACACCTTTACGTTTTTCAATATCTCTAGCCGAAGAAATAATTTGATTTATTAAAGCACTACCAACTAAACCATGACCAAAAATAGCAAGATTGACTTTTTTTGAACTATTAAAAACTTCGCCATGAATTACATTTGCAGCTTTTAATAATTGATCTTTTTTAACCACAAGGCTTACATTTTTACCAGTAAATGTATTGTTAAAAAGTAGTGGTGTAATTTGATTTTTAATAAGTGCATTAAAAGGTTTATGAAAATCGCTCAAGGCAAGACCAATAATAGAAATAACGGAAACATCATCTACCACGTCAATTTTATGTACGTCTTGCGAATAAAAATCATTTTCAAATTCTTGTTCTAAAGCAATTACTGCCTGTGTTGCTTTATCAGCATCAATAACCAAGCCTATTCCTCGTTCTGAAGAACCTTGCGAAATAATACTTACACTAATATTATAAAGACTCAAGGCTTTAAAAATTCTAGCATCTACACCTACTCTTCCCAACAAACCACGACCTTCTAAATTTATTAAAGCCACATTATCTAAAACAGATAAAGAAGTAGCTTGGTTGCTATCGTTTTTTGCAGTTATTAAAGTACCTTCATCTTCAAGGTTAAAAGTATTTAAAATACGAAGGTTTATATTTTTTTCTAATAACGGAATAATGGTTTTTGCATGTAAAATGGTTGCACCAAAATTAGCTAGCTCATTCGCTTCAGAAAAAGAGAGTTCTTTAATTTTTTTTGCATCAGGAACCAAATCTGGATTTGCCGTATAAATACCATTAACATGAGTATAGTTTTGAAGCTCTTCGGCATCTAAATAATTGGCTAAAAGAGCTGCAGAATAATTGCTTCCGTTTCTACCTAAAGTAGTAGTCTCATTTTTAAGATTAGAAGCGACAAAACCAGTAACTATATTAACGGTTGTACCATTATATTGTTTAAAATGAGTTAAAACATTTTCTTTAGAAACGGCATGAATAGGTTTTGAATTACTAAACGTTCCTTCGGTTTTAATTAGCGTTCTTGCATCTGTAGCATTTGCGTTTACCTTTTCTTTTTTAAGTAAGGCCGTAATTAATTTAGCCGATAAAATTTCGCCATAAGCCAATACTTGATTTTCTATTTTCTCACTATAATCTCCTAATAAAGCAACACCTTCAAAAAGGGTTTCTAGGGTTTTAAACTCTTCGGAAAAATCAATGGTTTTTAGAGGCTCTGTTTGGTATTTTTGAAAAGCTAAAAACGCTTCTTTATAGGCTTCTTTTTGAGATGCTTTTTTAAGAATTTCTTCTAACTCATTTGTAGCATTTCCTCTAGCGGAAACCACAACAGTTATACGTTCTTCTTTTTCTACCTTATCTTTTATAATAGAAATAGTATTGGTTAACCCTTCTTTATTTCCTAAAGATTTTCCGCCAAATTTTAATATTTTCATTTTTTTATTTTTCGAATTCGGATTAAAAATATCTTCAATGATTTTTTCTAATTGATCAAATTCTATTAAAAAAGCATCGTGTCCATGATCAGAATTAATTTCATGATACGTCACATTTGGATGTAATAATGCTAATTGTTTTTGTGTTTCTCTATTTTCTTCTGCAGTAAAAAACAAATCAGAATCTACACCTATAATGCTAATGTTTGCTTTTATATTTTTTAATACTGCATCATAATTTTCTCTGCCTTTGGTTACGTCTATGCTTCGTAATAATTGATTCATTAACTTATAGGCAGACAACTGAAAACGTTCTTGAAGCTTTTTACCATGATGCAGCAACCAACTTTCTACATTAAAAATTTCTAACTCGTTATTTCTACTTCGCTTAAAACGTTCTTTAAATGATTTTGGCGTTCTATAGCACAACATAGCATGCATTCTTGCATCGTGCACTGGATTGTTAGAATTCACTAAAAACTGTTCTTGTATTTGGCAATTTGCAATTAGCCAATCTGTAGATTTCCAATCGGTTGCAACTGCAATTAAATGCGCTGCAAGATTTGGAGAAAGCACTGCCATTTCCCAAGCAATTCCTCCTCCTAAAGAACCTCCTATTAGTGCAAAAACAGAACTTATTTTTAGTTTTTCTAATCCTACCAAAAATATTTTTGCTATGTCTCTTGCTACAAAATCTTTGTAGTTTTCAACAATAAAACCATCATAACCATTTCCAGGAATATTAAAAGCTAAAACAGTATATACCTTAGTATCTATAACTTTGTTATCGCCAATGACATCGTTCCACCAGCCATCTTCTCCTGCCACATTACTATTTCCTGTAAGCGCATGATTTACTAGCACAATAGGTGCTTGATGTAAAGGTTGCCCAAAAGTTTGATAGGATAATTTAATATCTTGAGAGACACCAGAAGCAAGTTTAAAACTTGGTATTTTTATGTAGTTTAACGTAGCCATTTATAGGTTTTTAATTGCTATACCTGCTTTGTAATTTATTAGCAAAGCAGGTATAACTAAAATATATTATGCTAAAATGGTTTCTTTAACCACTTTAAAAGCTTCTTTTAAATCTGCTTTTAAATCTTCTATATTTTCAATTCCTACAGACAAACGAATTAAATCTTTACTAACCCCTGTTGCCTCTTGTGCTGCATCATCTAATTGTTGATGCGTTGTACTTGCTGGGTGAATAATTAACGATTTGGTATCGCCAATATTAGCCAGTAATGAAAATATTTTTGTGGTATCTGCTATTTTTTTAGCCGATTCAAAACCTCCTTCAACACCAAAGGTAACTACGCCACTTTGTCCGTTTGGCAAATATTTATCGGCAAGTTTTTTATATTTACTAGATTGTAAACCAGGATAATTCACCCAATTCACTTCTGGCTGCGCTTCTAACCATGTTGCTAATTCTAATGCATTTTCACTGTGTTTTTGTATACGCAGTTCTAAAGTTTCTAAACCTTGAATAATTTGAAAGGCATTAAAAGGGCTTAATGCTCCACCATAATCTCTTAGTCCTTCGACTCTAATTTTTGCAATAAAAGCAGCAGCACCAATAGCTTCGCTATACACTAAACCATGATAACCAGGAGATGGTTCTGTAAATTCAGGAAATTTACCATTGGTCCAATCAAAAGTTCCTGCATCAATAATAACTCCACCAAGAGAGGTTCCGTTACCAGTAATATACTTGGTCAACGAGTGAATTACAATATTAGCACCATACTCTATTGGGTTTAACAAATAAGGTGTTGCTACTGTATTATCAACAATTAAAGGCACTTTATTTGCTTTAGACACCTCAGCAATTGCTTCAATATCTAAAACATCTAGTTTTGGGTTTCCTAAAGATTCTACAAAAAATGCTCTTGTATTTTCTTGGCTTGCTTTTTTAAAGTTTTCAACATCTGAAGGATCCACAAAAGTAGTTGTAATACCATGTCTTGGTAAGGTAACACTTAGTAAATTATAGGTTCCTCCATACAAACTACTAGAGGCAACAATATGATCACCTGCTTTTAAAAGAGTTAATAAAGTTGTTGAAATTGCTGCAGTTCCAGAAGCAGTTGCTACTGCTGCAATACCACCTTCTAAGGCAGCTAAACGTTGTTCTAGAATATCATTTGTAGGATTATTTAATCGTGTGTAAATAAACCCTGGAACCGAAAGATTAAATCTTCCTGCTGCATCATCAGAATCATCAAAAACATAAGATGAAGTTTGGTAAATAGGAACTGCTCTGGTTCCTGAAGTTTGACTAACGTCGTGTCCTGCGTGCAACGCTTTAGTTGCGAATTTTTGTGTACTCATTTTTCTAAATTTTGAATTAAAATAAATTAAACCAAAAGCCAAATAAGCCTCGTTAGAAGCGTACTTAATAGAAAAATGTTAAAAAGAAAATACCAATTACAGATGAGTAATTGGGTTTGAGTTATCTATCCAATACTTCGATTAATGAATCGAACATTAAGTAGAATTTAGCACCTTCATAGTAAATCTAAGGGTTGCTAAGGCTTCATAGAGTCTATCTCTCCACCTTTCTTGATAACATTTCAGTAAGTGTTTGAACTTTGTGAGCACAAATATTGCATTACAAAAATTTAATATCCAAATTTTTTAAGCTTTTTTTTTCATTCTTTTTTTTGAGGAAGGCTAAAAACTAGGTGTGCTCTGCTAAGTACTTGTCTTTAATAATCTGACCTACAGGCTTATTTTCAATTTTACTTTCTAGCCAAGAAATAATATCTAAATATAAAAACGCACGACGCTCATAAGGATGATCTTCATATTGTTTTAAAACCACCAACAGTTTTTTAAATTCCTTTTTAAGATCTTGCGGATAAATATCTTGCAAACCTCTAATAAATTTTATCATTTCTTTTTGCACCTCATGAAGCTCATTCATTTTAATTAAAAACTTATAAGTACTACGCAGTAAGGTTTCTAAATGATAATCTAAACCTGCCTCATAATGCGCAACCAGGTTTAAAACTCTAGAAAAACACAGTAAATCTTCACGCATAGAAAGCGTTTTATTAGAAATAATTTTATCTAAATATTTAATGCATTCTTTATTGTTTCCTGCTCCAAAATGCATACTAGCAAATTTGTAATAAAAAACCATTTTATGGTGTGCATCAATTTTATTACTATACGGAATTAATTCTTTTTCAATCTGAGGAATAAGCGCTAAACCTTCACTAAAACTACCATCAATAAAATATTGATTTATATTATGAAAGTTGGTATACAAAAAAACCAAGCTGGCAACGTTTTCATCTTTAGGAAAACCATCACTAGCAACTGTAACTTTAAACTCGTTTAATTTTTCAATAAACTTTGGCTTATTTCTAATAAAATAAATAGCCTCTAACAGGTAGTTATTTCCTTTTAAGAAAAAAACGGGATTTAAATTTATCATACTAGGATTTTGATAAAATAAATCTACCCACTTTGATGCATATTTATAACAATTTAAAAAATCTTGTAGTAAAAAACTATACCATAAATGCGCTTTATAAAACCATAATTTTTCACGAAAGCCTGTTTTTGTTAAATCAAATTTAGGAATTCTTTTATTAAAATATTCGGTTACTAAACGGCTTTCCTCTTCATTTTTAACATAACCAGTTTTTAAAATAATACTGTAAAGCTGTAACGATAGATTAGATAATTTACTTGCAATTAAATTTAAGGCACTAATTTCTTTTGCCTGTGTTGCCAGCTCATCTGCACGTGTACTAATACTTCTTGTTATGTATTGTGATTCTATTACTTTTTCAAGTTCTATAATTTCAAAAGCAGCATTTTTTTCTTCATTTACAATAGCCAGTTCTTTTGCTTTATCTAGTATTTTCAAACTTTGTTTATACAAGCCCTTATGGTATAAAATAGAAGCAAAATCTAATTGCTCTCTAATTTGAGAACGTATATTTTGGTGTGAAGGGTTTAGTTTTAAACTTACTAAAATCTGCTTGTACAAATGTGCTTTAACATTGGCTATTTGTTGTTTTTTAACAATGCCACTTTTTAATATTGCAGTTTCATCATACACTTGAGCCTTATCTAAAAGATTAAAAAGTTTTAAAAATTTAGAATCTGAGTTTACCCCAAGTCTGCCTACATACAATTTAAATTGTCTTTTTTCAGATTTAGTTAAAGACTTAACTAACAGAAATAAATTATCTTTTTGTTCTTTAGTTATCAATAGAATATTAATTTAACTTCTTGATTATCAATACTTTAAATTATGTTTATGCTTTTGAACATCGTAAAAGTAACTCAAAATCAAATAATAATACCTAATCAAAATATAAATTCGTTATACAATACAAAAATATTTTTTGATAAATGTCAAGTAACAATATACAAATCTTTGATACAACGCTTCGAGATGGAGAGCAAGTTCCTGGTTGCAAACTGAACACAGAGCAAAAGGTTATCATTGCAAAACAGCTAGATCAACTTGGAGTGGATGTTATAGAATCCGGATTTCCCGTCTCTAGTCCAGGCGACTTTAAATCTGTAGAAGAAATTTCTAAAATCGTAAAAAACGCTACTGTTTGTGGTTTAACCAGAGCCGTAGAAAACGATATAAAAGTTGCTGCCCAAGCGTTAAAAAAGGCTAAAAAAGCTAGAATACACACAGGAATTGGCACATCAGACTCGCACATTCTTCATAAATTCAAATCGAATAAAGAAGCGATAATTAAACGTGCTTATGAAGCCGTAAAATACGCCAAATCTTTTGTTGAAGATGTAGAGTTTTATGCAGAAGACGCAGGAAGAACAGACAATGAATATTTAGCAAGAGTTTGTGAAGCTGCTATAAAAGCTGGTGCAACGGTTTTAAATATTCCAGACACTACAGGATATTGCTTACCAAGTGAATATGGTGCAAAAATTAAATACCTAAAAGAAAATGTAAAAGGCATAGAAAAAGCGATTTTATCTTGCCATTGCCATAATGATTTAGGTTTAGCAACCGCTAACTCTATTGAAGGTGTAATTAATGGTGCTCGCCAAATTGAATGTACCATAAATGGTATTGGCGAACGTGCAGGAAACACCGCTTTAGAAGAGGTTGTCATGGTTTTAAAACAACATCCTTACTTAAATTTAGACACAAATATTAACACACAAATGCTATACGGAATAAGCCAATTGGTATCTGATAGCATGGGAATTTACACCCAACCTAACAAAGCTATTGTAGGCGCAAATGCTTTTGCACATAGCTCTGGAATACACCAAGATGGCGTTATTAAAAATCGTGAAACTTACGAAATTATAGACCCTAAAGATGTTGGTGTAACAGAATCTGCTATTGTACTAACCGCAAGAAGCGGTAGAGCTGCTTTAGCATACCGAGCAAAAAATGTAGGTTATGAGCTAACCAAACTTCAATTAGATGAAATTTACGCTAGCTTTTTAACTTTTGCAGATAAAAAGAAAGAAATTAATGATAATGATATTCATCAAATTATTGAAACAAGTAACATCTACCAACAAATAATTTCCGCATAAATGAAAAAGACACTATTTGATAAAGTCTGGGATGCACATGTGGTAGACACTATAGAAGATGGTCCACAGGTACTTTATATAGACAAACATTTAATACACGAGGTAACAAGTCCGCAAGCTTTTAATGAATTAGAAGATCGCGGAATTCCTATTTTTAGACCTCAGCAAATTGTGGCTACAGCAGACCACAATACACCAACACAAAATCAAGATCAACCTATTAAAGATGAACTCTCTAAAAAACAACTAGAGCAACTATCTGTTAATTGTAAAAAAAACAATATTACCTTATACCAACTAGGTCATAAATACAATGGTATTGTTCATGTAATGGCTCCAGAGTTAGGTTTTACACAACCAGGAATGACCATGGTTTGTGGTGACAGCCACACCTCTACTCATGGTGCTTTTGGTACCATTGCATTTGGTATAGGTACTAGTCAAGTAGCACAAGTATTTGCTAGCCAATGCTTGCTACTTACAAAACCAAAAAGCTTACGAGTATCTGTTAATGGTAAACTAAAAAATGGCGTATTACCAAAAGATGTTATTCTTTATATTATCTCTAAACTAGGCACCAATTCTGGAACAGGATATTTTTGCGAATATGCAGGAAATGTTTTTGAAGAAATGAGCATGGAAGGAAGAATGACTGTTTGCAATATGAGTATTGAAATGGGAGCTCGAGGAGGAATGATTGCACCAGACCAAACTACTTTTGATTATGTAAAAGGAAGAGAATTTGCTCCTAAAGGCGAAGATTTTGATAAAAAAGTAGCTTATTGGAAAACCTTACCAACAGATGAAGGTGCTACTTTTGATAAAGAATACTTTTTTGATGCCGAAGATATAGAACCAATGATTACCTATGGTACTAATCCTGGAATGGGAATTAAAATTACCGAAAACATTCCTGTAGAGTCTAACGCGTCTTTTAAAAAGTCTTTAGCATACATGAATTTTAAAGCAGGAGAAAGCCTAATAAACAAACCTATTAATTATGTGTTTATTGGTAGCTGTACAAATTCAAGAATTGAAGATTTTAGAATTGCTGCAAACTTTATAAAAGGAAAACAAAAAGCAAGTAATGTTACAGCTTGGTTGGTTCCTGGAAGTAAACAAGTAGAAACACAAATTATTGAAGAAGGCTTAAAAGATATTTTTGAAGCAGCAGGTTTTACATTAAGACAACCAGGTTGTTCTGCGTGTTTAGCAATGAATGATGATAAAATTCCGCAAGGCGAATATTGCGTATCTACTTCTAACAGAAATTTTGAAGGACGACAAGGTCAAGGTTCAAGAACCATTCTTGCTAGCCCATTAGTTGCTGCAGCTACAGCTGTTGCAGGAAAAATAGTAGATGTCACTAAAGAAATTAAGGAGTTAGAATTAATTTAAAAAATCAAGTGTCACCTGGAGCGCAGTCGAGAGGTCACATAATAATAAACAATATAGTTAGGTATCGACTGCGCTCGACCCAACAATTAAAAAGAGATTCCTGCCTTTTGTAGGAAGTTGAGATGGAAAAATTTACAACATTAAACTCAAGAGCAATTCCGTTACAAATAGAAAACGTAGATACCGACCAAATTATTCCTGCGCGTTTTTTAAAAGCGACAGACAAAAAAGGGTTTGGAGACAATGTTTTTAGAGATTGGAGATACCATAAAGACGGATCGGTAAATACAGCATTTGCATTAAATAATCCTGATTATTCTGGCACTATTCTTGTTGCTGGAGATAATTTTGGATGTGGTTCTAGTAGAGAACACGCAGCATGGGCTTTAACAGGTTACGGATTTAAAGTGGTGGTGTCTAGTTTTTTTGCAGATATTTTTAAAGGTAATGCACTAAATAACGGTTTATTACCAGTACAAGTTTCGGCAGATTTTTTAAAAGAACTATTAAATACGATTGAAAATTACCCAGAAACAAAAATAACTGTTAATTTAGAAGCGCAAACCATTTCTGTAGATAACACCAATCTATCTGAAACTTTTGAAATTGATGCTTATAAAAAAACGTGCATGATAAATGGTTATGATGATATTGACTATTTACTAAGCAAAAAAGCAGCAATTGAAGCTTTTGAAAACGCTAATAGCTAGTACACGCGTTAGCGATTGAACGGTTTGTTTGAGCTCCTCAAAGAGAGCGAGTAGTGAAAGCGCGACTTTTTGCAAGCCTGAAAGTTTGTATAAAAACGAATAGGTATAAGCAAAAAGAAACGCCCAACTTAAAAAAATTATAAACTAATAAATGACAGCAGGATGAAAATCTTGTTTTCGCTGGAAATATTATGAAATTAAATATAGCAGTTTTACCAGGAGATGGTATTGGCCCAGAAGTGACAAAGCAGGCAATAAAGGCTTTACAAGCAATTGCTTTAGAATTTGATCATTCGTTTTCTTTTACGCATGCTCCTGTTGGCGCAATTGCAATTGATGAAACAGGAAACCCATTACCAGAAGAAACATTAGACGTTTGTGAAGCTACAGACGCTATTTTATTTGGCGCTATTGGCGACCCAAAATACGACAACAATCCAGATGCAAAAGTACGACCAGAACAAGGTTTATTGCGTTTACGTAAGTCTTTAGGCCTTTTTGCAAATATTAGACCTGTAAAGGCGTATGATACTTTAATTGAAAAATCTCCTTTAAAAAAGGATATTATTCAAGGCACAGATATTAGTATTTATAGAGAATTAACTGGAGGTATTTATTTTGGCGAAAAATTTTTAAGTGAAGATGGCAACACAGCTTCTGACTTATGTTTATATACAAAAACAGAAATTGAACGCATTGCACATTTAGCTTTTAAAGCTGCGCAAACCAGAAAAAACAAAGTAACTTTAGTAGACAAGGCTAATGTTTTAGAAAGTTCTAGACTTTGGCGTAAGGTAGTTACTGAAATTGCAAAAGATTATCCTGAAGTTACATTAGACTTCTTATTTGTAGATAATGCTGCCATGCAAATGATTTTAAATCCAAATCAATTTGATGTTATTTTAACCGAAAATATGTTTGGAGACATTATCAGTGATGAAGCTAGTGTAATTGGTGGCTCTATAGGCTTATTAGCTTCGGCTTCTGTTGGAGACAAATATGCTATGTTTGAACCTATTCATGGCTCGTATCCGCAAGCAACAGGAAAAGGTATTGCTAACCCTATTGCCTCTATATTATCTGCAGCTATGCTACTAGATCATTTTGACTTAACAGAAGAAGCTGCTGTAATACGTAAAGCTGTAGAAAAATCTTTACTACTAAACATTACCACTCCAGACTTAAACACAGAACATACTGTATCTACATCTAAGGTTGGTGATTTTATAGCAGATTACATTTCTAACCCTAACGATTCTAACCTTAACTTTTCTAACATTCACTTAGGACAATCTACAATAATATAACTATATGGCAACACAACCAAAACTCACAAGATTTAATCAAAACGTACTATCAAAATATCAGATATACAATAGTATATTCATGACTTTACCTTTTGATTCTATTACAAAAACAGGAGTTTTATTGCCTTTATTTCACGAAACATGCAAAAATGGTTTTGCTAATGGAGACGACCCAACAACCATAGTAAATACTTTTTTTAAAAAGTACCAAGCTAGACGCTCTAAAAAAAGCCAAATCGATTTATTGTTTCGTTTTATTCAATACATAGAAAGACAAGTAGTTTTATTTGATGCTATTGAAGATGCAGCTTTTCCTGTAGTAAATAACATGGACGGAATTGGTACTTTAAGAAGTTTAAAAGAAACTGCTTCTGCCGAAGATAAAATAGAAACGCTTCAAAAATATCTAGAAGAATTTAAAGTAAGAATTGTTTTAACTGCACACCCAACACAGTTTTATCCTGGTTCTGTTTTAGGAATTATTACAGATTTAACCGAAGCTGTTAAAGAAAACGACCTGCTTCGCATTAATGATTTATTAGCTCAATTAGGAAAAACACCTTTCTTTAAACACAAAAAACCTACTCCTTATGAC
Source organism: Lacinutrix gracilariae (assembly GCF_042684485.1). Taxonomy (NCBI): domain Bacteria; kingdom Pseudomonadati; phylum Bacteroidota; class Flavobacteriia; order Flavobacteriales; family Flavobacteriaceae; genus Lacinutrix; species Lacinutrix gracilariae. The sequence goes on from NZ_JBHULM010000011.1 coordinate 366,017, forward strand.
GAAGCTGTAAGTTTAATTTGGTATTTAGAAAACGTATTTTATAAATCCTTTGGAAGCATTTACGACTATATTCAACAAAATATATTTGAAGGTAAACAAATAGATAACGATATTATAAATATTGGCTTTTGGCCTGGAGGAGACAGAGACGGAAACCCTTTTGTAACACCAGAAACAACACTTAACGTTGCCAAAAGACTGCAAGACACTGTTATAAAAAACTACTATAGAGACACTAGAAAACTAAGAAGAAAATTAACTTTTCAAGGTGTAGAAGAAAGAATTGTTTTTTTAGAAACAGAACTATATAAAATAATCACCAATAAAAAATCTAGTTTAACTGTTGCTAGTTTTACATCAGAATTAAAAGAAATAAAACAGCTTATTATTGACAAGCACCAATCTCTTTATATTGAGGAAGTGAATAGCTTGATTAATAAAGTACACTTATTCGGATTTCATTTTGCTAATTTAGACATTAGACAAGATAGTAGAAAGCACGACCAATTTTTTAATGATATGGTTAATGCTTTAATAGAAAACGGAAGCGATATTTTTCCTAAAAACTATCATGAACTATCAGAAGAAGAACAAATACAAATTCTATCTAAAGTAAAAGGAAGCATCGATCTTTCTTTAATAAAAGACGAAGAAACCTTAAAAGCTTTAAATACCATGAAAGCCATTAAAACCATTCAAGAATCTAATGGTGAAAAGGCTGCAAACAGATATATTATAAGCAATAACCAAACTACATTAAACGTCATGCAACTGTTTGCTATGCTAAAACTGGTTGCTTTTCAAGACGAGCTAACTGTAGATATAGGTCCACTTTTTGAAACCATTACAGATTTAGAAAATGCACCTGCAGTTATGGAAGCTTTATATACAAACCCAGAATATGCTGCACATTTAAAAGCTAGAGGAAACAAGCAAACTATCATGCTTGGTTTTAGTGATGGTACAAAAGATGGTGGCTATTTAATGGCAAACTGGGCAATTTACAAAGCCAAAGAAAACCTAACCGCTATTTCAAGAAAATACGATGTTACTGCTATTTTCTTTGATGGTCGTGGAGGACCACCTGCTCGTGGAGGAGGAAAAACGCATAATTTCTATGCTTCTCTTGGTCCAACTATTGAAGACAAAGAAGTACAGTTAACCATACAAGGACAAACTATTAGTTCTAATTTTGGAACACTTGAATCTTCACAATACAACCTAGAACAGCTTATTACCTCGGGAATTCATAACAGCTTTAGTGCAACAGACTTAAGCATGGTTCCTACAAACAGAGAGGTAATGAATGACATTGCCAACTTAAGCTATGAAGCTTATGTAAAATTTAAAGCGCATCCTAAATTCATTTCGTATTTAGAGCATATGAGTACTTTAAAATATTATGCAAAAACAAATATTGGTAGTCGTCCTTCTAAAAGAGGAAAAGCAGAAGGCTTAGTTTTTGAAGATTTAAGAGCCATACCTTTTGTAGGTTCATGGAGTCAATTAAAACAAAATGTTCCAGGATTTTTTGGTGTTGGTACTGCTTTAAAGAAATATGAAGATGCAGGTGAATTTGACAAAGTACAACACTTGTTTAAAACATCAGACTTCTTTAAAACACTAATAGAAAACAGTATGATGTCTTTATCTAAATCCTTTTTTGATTTAACAAAATACATGTCTGAAGACCCTGAGTATGGAGCATTCTGGAAGGTTATTTATGACGAGTATGAAACTACAAAGCACCTTATACTTAAACTAACTGGATATAAAGAATTGATGCAAGAAGAACCAGCAGGTAAAGCATCTATTGCAGTTAGAGAGTCTATTGTATTACCATTACTTACCATACAACAGTTTGCTTTAAAGAAAATTCAAGAATTAGAAAAAGCAGAGGTTAGAGATGAAGAACAAATAAAAATATTTGAAAAAATAGTAACACGTTCTTTATTTGGTAATATAAACGCAAGCCGTAATTCTGCCTAGCCTATCATTTTATTGTTAGTCTTAAATAAAAAACCTCGAAACATTACATTTCGAGGTTTTTACAAACAAACAATTAAACTAACTAATTAATGTTCCTTTTAACTAATAACTGGATAGACGTCCAAAAATCAAGAACATTAAAATCTTTATTTCTTCTTTATTTTAAATACTTTTTTTTTATTCTTTTTATCTTAAAACATTAGATCCTTTATCTCCTGTTCTAATTCTATAAACTTCATCTATAGATGAAACAATTAATATACCATCACCAATTTCTCCAGAAGATGCAGACTCAAGAATAGCTTTGATAGTTACTTCTTCAAAATCATCATTTACTATTATAGACAAAAAACATCTTTCAATATCACTAATAGTTACAGTTCCGTTGTTTAAAATATCATTATCTACTTTTTCAACACCTACTCCTGAAACATCCCAATAAGAAAAGAAATCTACACCTACTTCATGAAGTGCTTTTTTAACCTCTGAAAATTTTGACTTTCTTATAATGGTTTCTACTTTTTTCATTGCATTTTTTTTACTTGAATAGAAAAGAATAATAGCCCTAGAAATAGCTCTAGGACTATTAAAACTCAACAAACAATATTTTAACTTCTTTGTCTTTTTCCTGGGTAAGCAATTTCACCATGTTCTGATAAATCAAGACCAATCATCTCTTCTTCTTCAGTAACACGAAGTCCCATTGTAGACTTTAACACTTTTAATATTACATAAGACAATACAATAGACCAAACAGCATAAGCTACAACACCTATTGCTTGCGTACCTAGTTGACCAAAGCCTCCTCCATTAAATAAACCAATACCTGTATCTCCATCTATTCCCCAAAGTCCTATCACTAAAGTTCCCCAAGCACCAGCTACACCATGTACAGAAGCTGCACCAATAGCATCGTCAATTTTAAGTTTTTTCTCAATAATTTCTATAGAAAACACCACAATAACACCTCCAATTAGTCCTGCAAAAACAGCTCCTATTGCAGACATATTTCCGCAACCAGCAGTAATACTAACTAATCCTGCTAATGCACCATTTAAAGTTTGTGGTAAATTTGGTTTACCATACCAGATCCAAGTAGTAACTAATGCACCTAAACCACCAGCTGCTGCTGCTAAGTTGGTTATTAAAACTACTGTTGAAGCAGCAATAGAATCTGCTCCTCCCCAAGCAAGTTGTGATCCACCATTAAAACCAAACCATCCTAACCATAAGATAAAAACCCCTAAGGTTGCAAGAATTTGATTGTGTCCTGGAATTGGGTTTACTTTTCCATCTACATATTTTCCTATTCTTGGTCCTACCATAAAAGCAGCAACTAGCGCAGCCCAACCACCAACAGAGTGCACAATAGAAGAACCTGCAAAATCAATAAATCCTAATTCGGTTAACCAACCAGAACCTTGCCATTGCCATCCTCCTGCTATTGGATAGATTAAAGCTGTCATTAATATAGAGAATATAGCATAGGTAGAATATTTAGTTCTTCCTGCAATAGCTCCAGAAACTATAGTTGCAGCAGTTGCAGCAAACATGGTTTGAAAGAATAAATCTGCTCCTTCTCCTTGCATTAAACCACTCCAGAAAAACCATCCATTAGAAGTATCTCCATACATTAATGAGTAACCCACTAACCAATAGGTTAGAGAACCAACACAAATATCTAACAGATTTTTCATGGCTATATTGGCAGCATTTTTAGAACGTGTCATTCCTGTTTCTACTAAGGTAAAACCAGCTTGCATAAAGAATACTAAAATCCCTGAAATCAGCATCCATAGCATTCCCATATCTGCATTAACAGCAGACACTACTTCTTCAATATCTTTTGTAGTAGCTGCAGTAACTTCCTGTACAGCTATTAAATTTGGTAAAATTGTTAAAAAATTTTCCATAATAATTATTTGTTGTTATTATTTAATTGTTAGTTATTTTTTACTTAAAACTGATAGATTGCAGCTACTGTAAAAGCCGCAAAGCTTTTAGTACTTTCTAAGTCACTGTCTAAATAAACTTCTTCTGCATTACTATCTAATCGTAATTCTGGTTTTATGGTTAAGCTTTCATAAGTATAGCTTCCAGTTAAAGTAAGAGCCATAACATCTAAATCATCTACAGCAGTATCTGCATCACTTAACCAATCAAAATACTCTCCTCTTAAACCAATAGAAAAACTATCTGTAGCAGCATATTGCGGATAGATAGCTGCCCCCATAAATCCTTCACCATCATTATCTGCATAAGCAGCGTTAAGTCCTAAGAAAAACGAATCGGAAAGATCAAATCCTCCTGTATAATCTATTTCAAATCCTAAAACCTCTTTATCGTCATAATAGAAATTTAAAAACTGTCCAGAATATCCTAATTGCGCTCCTAAAGCGTAACCACCTATATAATTATTATTTACATCTGTTGGATTCATCACTGCAACCATTAAACTAAAATCATCAGATAAAGCAAAATCAGCTTTTAAACCAACATGAGAAAACGGTCCACTAGAAAATAAATAAGAAGTACTGTAGTTAAAATTTCCTGTTGGAGAAATTACTTCATAACCCAAATAAGTATTAAAACGCCCTAAAGTTAAAGTTGTACTTTCGGTAACATTCCAATAAGCATACAATTGGTTTATATTATAACCACCAATAGCAGCATCACCTCTAGGCCCAAAAACTAAATCTGCAACTACACCTGTTTTTTCTCCTTCATATTTTGCAATAATATTAGCCATACCTAATGCAAAACCTGTTTCATCAGCAAAAGAAGTACCAAAAGACTGAAACGAATCTCCATCATCTCCAAAAATAGCTTTATCACTAGATGTTAGGTTTGTTTGATAATACGCATCAACACTACCTTCAAAAGAAAACTTTTTCTCTTTTGTTTCTGTTTCTGTTTCTGTAACTTCTTGTGCAGACACAAATGATGTGGTTAGCACCATTGCAGATAATAAAAATCTTTTCATAAGTTTATAAATTTAGTTGTTAATAGAACTCCAAATCTATACTAAAAAGAAGTTAACCCCTAAATATTAGGGGGTGAAAATGTTATTTTTATGATTATTTTATTTTAACCCCTGTTTTTTATGGGGTATAATAAATATTATCATGTTTTATTAAAATATTCACATTCGCCAAATATTCATATTAACACAAATACTTATGATTCAATAAGAAAAATGCAATCATTTAGCATTAACGAAAACGTTTTCGCAATAATACTACCGTTTGATTAAATATTTTTCATTGCTTATTTATTAGTTTTCACTCGTTTTTTTGCTTATTTTTCATTCAATTTTAAGTATACTATCGATATGTGAAAAGTGTTTCCCCTTTTTTTTAATTCATATTTTACCATGTATCTTAGGGCTATATTAAGGTTATTAAAACCTATAAATTTCTCATATTATGCTAAAGAAACAAGGACTTTATTTACCAGAATTTGAACACGATAATTGTGGTGCTGGATTTATATGTAGTTTAACAGGAAAAAGATCTAACGACATCATACATAAAGCGCTAGAAATTCTAGTTAAATTAGAGCATCGTGGAGCTGTAAGCTCTGATGGTGTTACAGGTGACGGAGCAGGAATACTAATTGACATACCACATAAATTCTTTAAGATATTTTGTGAGTTTGAATTACCAGAAGCTGGCGAATATGCAGTTAGTAATGTTTTTCTTCCTAGAAAAGAAAATCAACGCCAATATTGTATAGATGTTTTTGAAAAAGAAATACAAAATCAAGGACTTCAATTAATTGGTTGGAGAGACGTTCCTGTAAATAGTGAAGTTTTAGGAAAAGTTGCCAAAATAACTGAACCTTTTGTAAAACAAGTTTTTATTGGTAAAGCAAACAACGAACAAACAGACAGAGAGTTTAATTTAAAATTATTTGCTGCTAGAAAAATTGCAGAGCATACTATATATGACTCTAAATTATCTGAAGCTAAATTCTTTTACTTACCAAGTCTGTCTACCAAAATAATCATTTTTAAAGGCCTATTAATGCCTGAACATATAAATGAATATTACCTAGACTTATTCAACTCTGCTTTAGACACTAGATTAGCGTTAGTACACCAACGTTTTTCAACCAACACATTTCCTACTTGGGATTTAGCACAACCATTTAGATACATTTGCCATAACGGAGAAATAAACACTGTAAGAGGTAATATATCACGTATGTTTTCTCGTGAAGAAATCATGAAAAGCCCATTATTTGGTGAAGACATTAAAAAGATAATCCCTACCATTTTAAGAGGAAAATCAGATTCTGCAACCTTAGACATGGTGGTAGAATTACTATTAATGACAGGTAGATCTCTTCCTGAAGCAATGATGATGTTAGTTCCTGAAGCTTGGGAGAAAAACCCAAACATGTCAGATGCTAAAAAAGCATTTTACGAATACAACTCTTGCCTTATGGAACCTTGGGATGGTCCAGCATCTATACCTTTTACAGATGGTAATTTTATTGGAGCTGTTTTAGACAGAAACGGTTTACGTCCTTCACGTTATACAGTAACCAAGCTAGGTAATGTAATCATGTCTTCAGAAACTGGTGTTGTAGATATTAAACCCGAAAATGTAGAATATCACGGAAGATTAGAGCCTGGAAAAATGTTTTTAGTAAACATGAGCGAAGGTAGAATTGTTAATGACGAAGAGATAAAAGAAGAAATTGCATCAAAACACCCTTACAGAAAATGGTTAGATGAAAACTTAGTACATTTAAGAGACATTTCTGCTAAAAAAGGACCTATTAAATATGATGAAATTGAGTTAAAAAAACGAGAAGTAGTATTTGGTTACACACAAGAAGACCTAAATACTATTATTCGCCCAATGGCACAATTAGGAAAAGAACCTATTGGATCTATGGGAAGCGATGCACCAATCGCCATTTTGTCCGAAAAACCACAACTTATTTACAACTACTTTAAGCAACTATTTGCACAAGTTACCAATCCGCCTTTAGACGGAATTCGAGAAGAACTTATTACAGATATCAGCTTAACTTTAGGTAGCGACGTAAACTTATTTGATATTAATGCAGAACATTGTAAAAAACTAAAAATACAAAACCCTGTTATCTCAAAACACGATTTAGATAAAATACGAAATTACGATACCAATCCTGATTTTAAAGTAGAATCTATTTCTATGTTATATAAAGTAAACAGAGGATTAAACGAACTAGAAAACGCTCTTGAAAACTTAGTAACTAAAGCATCAAAAGCAATAGATAATGGTGCAAATATTATTATTTTATCGGATAGATTTGTAGATGAAAACCACGCTCCTATTCCTGCGCTTTTAGCATGTTCTTATGTTAATCACGCACTGCATAAACTAGGAAAACGTTCTAAAATCAGCTTAATTATAGAATCTGCAGAACCTAGAGAAGTTCACCATTTTGCTTTATTATTTGGCTATGGCGCAAGTGCTGTAAACCCGTATATTGTTAATGAAATTGTACAAAAACAAATCAACAATAAAGACGTTACAGATTTAGAGTATTTAACTGCCATAAAAAACTATAACAAAGCAGTAGGAAAAGGAATTCTTAAAGTAATGAACAAAATAGGAATCTCTACACTTAACTCTTATCGTGGTTCGCAATTATTTGAATGTATTGGTATAAAAACAGCAACCGTAGAAAAATATTTTCCAAATACACCAACACGAATTCAAGGTATTGGCTTAAGAGAAATTGAAAAAGAAATTGTAAAAAGACACAAAAAAGCTTTTCATAAAAACATAGAACCTAACATTGAAATTGGTGGTGATTACAGATGGAGACGTGGTCAAGAAAAACACATGTTTAACCCATTAACTGTTGCCAAACTTCAAGAATCGGTAAGAACCAATAAAGCCTCTACTTTCAAGGAATACTCAGACCTAGTAAACAATCAATCTAAAAGCTTAATGACTATTAGAGGTTTATTTGAATTTGATCAATTTGACCCTATTCCTTTAGAAGAAGTAGAACCATGGACAGAAATAGTAAAACGCTTTAAAACAGGAGCCATGTCTTATGGTTCAATTAGTAAAGAAGCACATGAAAATCTAGCTGTTGCCATGAATAGAATTGGAGGAAGATCTAATTCTGGTGAAGGAGGTGAAGACCAAGAACGTTTTTACAAAAGCTCTCAAGGAGACTGGAAAAACTCAGCAATCAAACAAGTGGCTTCTGGTAGATTTGGTGTTACCTCTAATTACTTAACAAGCGCTAATGAAATACAAATAAAAATAGCTCAAGGTGCAAAACCTGGTGAAGGAGGACAATTACCTGGACCTAAAGTGAATCGTGAAATTGCTAAAACAAGAAATTCCACTCCTTATGTAGGATTAATTTCTCCACCACCACATCACGACATCTACTCTATTGAAGATTTATCGCAATTAATTTATGATGTAAAATCAGCCAATAGAGAAGCACGAATTAATGTAAAACTAGTTTCAGAAGTCGGAGTTGGTACTGTAGCTGCTGGTGTTGCTAAAGCAAAAGCAGATGTGATATTGGTTTCTGGTTTTGATGGAGGAACAGGAGCATCTCCTTTAACATCCTTACGTCATGCAGGACTTCCTTGGGAATTAGGTATTGCTGAAGCACAACAAACCTTAGTAATGAACGACCTTAGAAACCGAATTGTTTTAGAGTGTGACGGACAATTAAAAACAGGACGTGATGTTGCCATCGCTTGTTTATTAGGTGCAGAAGAATTTGGTTTTGCAACAGCTCCATTAGTAGCTTCTGGTTGTATCATGATGCGTGTATGCCACCTTAACACATGTCCTGTAGGTATAGCAACACAAAATCCAGAACTACGTAAAAAGTTTAAAGGAAAACCAGAACACGTAGTAAACTACATGTATTTTGTAGCACAAGAACTACGTGAAATCATGGCTAAATTAGGCTTTAGAACCATCAATGAAATGGTAGGTCAATCGCAAAAACTAAACAGAAATAAAGCCATTGAACATTACAAATCTTCTGGAATTGACCTAACTCCTATTTTACACAAAGTAGAAGTGCCACAGGATGTAAAATTACACAACACAGGAAAACAAGACCACAATCTAGAAACACACTTAGATTTTAAGATTATAAAACAAGCACATCAAGCCTTATTTAGAAGACAAAAAACAAATTTAGAGTTACCAATTACCAATATTGATCGTGCTGTTGGTGCTATTGTAAGCAATGAAATTTCTAAAATTTATGGTGCAACTGGCCTACCAGAAGACACAATAGATATTGATTTTCATGGCTCTGCAGGACAAAGTTTTGGCGCATTTGCAACCAAAGGCTTAAAATTCACCGTTCATGGCAACACCAATGATTACTTAGGAAAAGGACTATCTGGAGGAAAACTAATAATTAAAGTACCAGAAAAATGTACTATCGTTCCTGAAGACAATATCATTACAGGAAATGTTACTTTATATGGAGCAACTTCTGGCGAAGTCTATATTAACGGAAAAGCTGGTGAGCGTTTTTGCGTAAGAAACTCTGGAGCAAAAGCCGTTGTAGAAGGTATTGGTGATCATGGCTGTGAATATATGACTGGTGGAGTTGCTGTAATTCTAGGAGCTGTAGGAAGAAACTTTGGAGCTGGAATGAGTGGCGGAATTGCTTATGTTCTAGACCAAGACAACACCTTTAAACAAAACAGTAATTCAGACGACTTAAACATTGACCCAATTATTAGTGAAGCAGATGAATTGCAATTAAAAGAATTAATTAAAAATCATTTAGAAGCAACAGGAAGCCCATTGGCTGAGCGAATACTAAAAGACTGGAACAACTACCTTCCAAAGTTTAAAAAAGTACTGCCAGAAGAATACAGACAAGCCTTATTAAGATTAGAACAAGAACAATTAGAATTAGCGTAATTATGGGAAAGATAACAGGATTTTTAGAGTTTAAGCGTGAAAACGAAAGTTATATAGCGCCAGAAAAACGCATAGAAAATTATAAAGAATTTACGGTTCCGTTAAAAGAAGACCACTTAAAAAATCAAGGTGCACGTTGTATGGATTGCGGAATCCCGTTTTGCCATAGTGGTTGTCCGCTTGGTAATTTAATTCCTGATTTTAACGACAAAGTCTATAAAGGAAAATGGAAAGAAGCTGCCGAAATATTACACAAAACAAACAACTTTCCAGAGTTTACAGGAAGACTATGTCCTGCTCCTTGTGAAGAAGCCTGTGTTTTAGGTATTAACGAAGACCCAGTAACTATTGAGAATATTGAAAAAAACATAGTAGAAACAGCTTTTAAAGAAGGTTGGATAAAAGCAAATCCTCCAAAAGTAAGAACCGAAAAAACCGTTGCTGTAATTGGTTCTGGACCTGCTGGTTTAGCAGCTGCACAACAATTAAATCGTGCAGGACATACCGTTACCGTTTTTGAACGCGATGCAAAAGTAGGTGGCTTATTACGTTATGGTATTCCGGATTTTAAAATGGAAAAACACGTGATTGATAGACGTGTTGCTGTTTTAGAAGAAGAAGGAATCACTTTTAAAACCAATGCTCATGTTGGTGTAAACGTAGATGCAATAAAACTTAAAAACGACTTTGACGCTGTAGTTTTATGTGGTGGAGCAACCGTTAGAAGAAGCATCCCAATTCCTGGAGCAGATGTAAAAGGCGTGACACAAGCCATGGATTTTTTAAAACAGAACAACCAATACGTAGACGGTTTAGCAGACTTTAAAGATATTATTTCTGCCAAAGACAAAGACGTTATTGTTATTGGTGGTGGTGATACAGGAAGTGACTGTATTGGTACTTCAAATCGTCATGGAGCAAACTCGGTTACCAATTTTGAAATTTTAAGTAAACCTTCTGTAGGAAGACCAGCAAACCAACCTTGGCCTTATTGGCCAATGAAGCTAAAAACAACCTCATCACACCAAGAAGGTGTAGAACGTTTTTTTAGCATTTCTACCAAAGAATTTTTAGGAGACAAACAAGGAAACTTAACTGGATTAAAAACCGTAGAAGTAGAATGGATTTTTACTCCTGGCGAAAGACCACAACTTAAAGAAATTGAAGGTACCGAAAAAGAATGGAAATGCAATCTAGCTTTATTAGCACTTGGTTTTACAGGAGCTGAAAAAACCTTAGCAGAACAGTTCGGTTTAAACATGGATTTTAGAACCAATATAGAAGCATCGACTAAAGATTACAAAACCAATATTCCTGGTGTATTTGCAGCTGGAGATATGCGTCGCGGACAATCATTAATTGTTTGGGCTATTTCAGAAGGTAGACAAGCAGCATATCATATTGACACCTATTTAATGGGAGAATCTTTTCTTCCATTAAAAGATGATTTTGATTTACCAAGAGTATAATTTCACAAAGAAATACAACAACAAAAAAGCACCTTGAAAAAGGTGCTTTTTTAATATTTTTAATGTCTGCTTTTTAAAACAGCTTCAATATCTTCTAGCGTAAATCCTTTTGCTTTTAAAAGAATCAAATAGTGATACATTAAGTCTGCAGCTTCGTTTGTAAACAAATTAGCATCATCATCTTTAGCCTCAATAACTAACTCCACCGCTTCTTCACCAACTTTTTGCGCCACTTTATTTATTCCTCTTTTATACAAGGTATTGGTATACGAGTTTTGATCGTCAGAATCTATTCTTTCGTTTATTGTTTTTTGTAATTCATACACAAAGCCTTTTGCTGTTTCTTCCTTAAAACAAGAAGTACTTCCTGTGTGACAGGTAGGTCCTTTTGGTTCTGCTTTTACTAAAATAGTATCGTTATCACAATCTATCTGAATGTCTTTAACTACTAAAAAGTTACCAGATTCCTCTCCTTTTGTCCAAAGTCTATTTTTACTTCTACTAAAAAAAGTAACCTTATTTTCTTCTTTTGTTTTTTGAAAAGCCTCTGCATTCATATAGCCTAACATCAAGACTTGTAAAGTGCTATTATTTTGAATAATTACAGGAACTAATCCGTCTCCTTTTGAAAAATCTATGTCCATCGTATTGCTATGTTTTCTTTTAATAAATATTGTTTTAATTCTGGAATTGGTATTTCACCATAATGAAAAATACTTGCTGCCAAACCAGCACTTGCATGTGTAGTTTCAAACAAGGTTTTAAAATGCTCTTTAGTTCCTGCTCCTCCAGATGCAATAACAGGAATATTAATAGATTTACTTACTTCTTCTGTAATATCTAGAGCAAAACCAGCTTTTGTACCATCGTTATTCATAGAAGTTAATAAAATTTCCCCTGCACCTAAAGCTTCCACTTGTTTTACCCAATCCATAGTTTTTAATGGCGTAGCTGTTCTTCCTCCATGTACAAAAACCATCCATTCGCCATCTACAAACTTAGTATCAATAGCAACTACACAACATTGGCTTCCAAATTGATTAGCTATTTGAGTAATAAGCTCTGGATTTTTTACTGCGGAAGAATTTACACTCACCTTATCTGCTCCAGCTTTAATAACACTAGAAACATCTTCAATACTGTTAATTCCGCCACCAACTGTAAACGGAATATTAATTTGTTCGGCAATATGCGTTACTAATTCTACTAATGTTTTTCGTTTTTCAACCGTTGCTGTAATATCTAAAAACACCAACTCGTCTGCACCATGAGCAACGTACTGTTTTGCCAATTCAATTGGATCTCCTGCATCTTTAATACCAACAAAGTTGATACCTTTTACAGTTCTACCATCTTTAATATCAAGACAAGGTATGATTCGTTTTTTTAGCATAATTTCTGTAATTCTTTTAGTGAAATATTCCCTTCATAAATAGCTTTTCCAAGAATAGCACCTTCACAACCTAAATCTTTTACTAGTTCTATATCTTTTACAGAAGCTACTCCTCCACTTGCAATCAGCTTCACTTTAGACTCGGAAACAATTTCCTTGTATAAATCATTAGAAGTTCCTTGAAGCATGCCATCTTTTGCAATATCTGTACAAATAACATACTGAACTCCTTTAGTTTCGTAATCCTTTATAAAATCTACAACATCTAAATTAGAAGCCTCTAGCCAACCGTTTGTTGCTATTTTTCGGTTATTACAATCTGCTCCTAGAATAATTTTTTCAGGACCATATTTTTCTAACCACTTTAAAAATACTTCTGGATTATTAGCAGCAATGCTTCCTCCTGTAATTTGGTTTGCTCCAGACTCAAAAGCAATTCTTAAATCGTCATCTGATTTTAATCCGCCTCCAAAATCTACCTTTAAATTGGTTTTAGATGCGATACTTTCTAAAATTTTATGGTTTACAATATGCTTTGATTTTGCGCCATCTAAGTCTACTAAATGCAGATATTGAATACCATTAGCTTCAAATTCTTTGGCAACCTCTAAAGGGTTTTCATTATATATTTTTTTGGTGTCGTAATCTCCTTTGGTGAGTCTTACGCACTTTCCGTCAATAATATCTATTGCTGGTATAATTCTCATAATTCTAAAAAGTTTTTAAGTAATTGCATTCCAACATCGGCAGATTTTTCTGGATGAAATTGTGTGGCGTAAAAATTATCGTGTTGCATAGCTGTGGCAAATGGCAAAATATAATTGCAGGTAGCAATGCTTTGCGTATTATCTTCTGCATAATAACTATGCACATAATACATATCATTATCGACTTTAATATCTTTAAACAATTCGCCTTTCACTTCAGCAAAACTATTCCAACCAATATGTGGTACTTTTTCTTTAGGTGGAAACTTTTTTACTTGGGTATTAAAAATCCCTAAGCATTTAGTATTCCCTTCTTCGGAAAAATCACACATTAACTGCAAGCCCAAACAAATACCAAGCATTGGTTTTTTAACAGACAAAATCACCTCATCTAAACCTTTTTCCTTTAGATATTGCATTGCAGAACTCGCTTCACCTACACCAGGAAAAATAACCTTACTAGCGTTTAATATTTCGGTTTTATCATCTGTAATAATACTTTCATAACCCAAACGGTTTAAAGCATTTTGCACAGAACGAATATTACCTGCATTGTATTTTATTATTGCAATCATAAGCTTCCTTTTGTACTTGGAATTGAAAAATTATCCGTCTTAGAAACAGCCATTTTAATCGCTTTTGCAAAAGCTTTAAAAATAGATTCTATTTTGTGGTGTTCATTATCTCCTTCCGATTTAATATTCAAATTACATTTAGCTGCATCACTAAACGATTTAAAGAAATGCATAAACATTTCGGTTGGCATTTCACCAATCATTTCGCGCTTAAATTCGGTTTCCCAAACCAACCAAGGTCTTCCTCCAAAATCAATAGCTACTTGCGTTAAACAATCATCCATTGGTAATAAAAAGCCATAACGTTCAATTGCTTTTTTGCTTCCTAATGCTTTTATAAATGTTTCCCCTAAAGTGATCGCTACATCTTCAATGGTATGGTGTTCATCTATTTCTAAATCGCCATCTACCTGAATATTTAAATCTATGTTTCCGTGTTTAGAAATTTGCTCTAACATATGATCAAAGAAACCTAAACCTGTAGCGATATTACTCTTCCCAGAACCATCTAAATTCACCTCCACCTGAATATCGGTTTCATTGGTTTTTCTAACCACCTTTGCTTTACGCGGAATAGCTTTTAGAAAGTTATAAATTTCCTGCCAAGATGTAGTAGTTAGTGTTGCATAATCATTTTTTTCTTCACTTATAAAAATGCCTTTGCTACCTAAGTTTTTAGCAAGCTCAATATCTGTAGCTCTATCACCAAGTACATATGAATTTTCTAAATCATAATTGCCGTGAATATATTTATGTAACAAGCCTGTTCTAGGTTTTCTAGTTGGCGCATTATCTTCAGGAAAACTTTTATCGATAAGTATTTCTGAAAAAACGACACCTTCATTTTCAAAGGCTTGAATAATTTTATTCTGTGCTGGCCAAAAGGTATCTTCTGGAAAAGAATCTGTACCCAAACCATCTTGATTAGTAACCATTACCAACTCGTAATCCATTTCGCGAGCAATTCTAGATAACCACTGAAAAACTCCAGGATAGTATTCTAATTTTTCTAAACTATCTAATTGATAATCTACTGGTGGCTCTATCACTAAAGTGCCATCTCTATCTATAAAAAGTACTTTCTTTTTCATTATTAAATATTTTTTAAAGCCTTTATTAATTTCTCATTTTCAGCTGAAGTACCAACAGTAATTCGAATACTATTTTTTACTAAGCTATTTCTATTTCTTGTAATTACTTTTTGTGCTACTAATTTTTCATATACACTATTAGCATCTTCTACTTCTACCAGCCAAAAATTAGCATCAGAAGGATATATTTTTTTGATAATAGATAATGTTTCCAATGCTTGTTTTAGCTTTGTTTTTTCTTCTAAAATCAGCTTTTTATTAGCTTCAAATGTAGTGACATCTTTTAGTGCTACCACAGCTGCTTGTTGATTTAAAACACTAATATTATATGGCATTTTTACATTATTTAGCAACTGAATAATTTCTTTACTTGCAAAAGCAATTCCTATTCTAGCTGCTGCTAAAGACCAAGCCTTACTCATGGTTTGCATAACAATTAAATTAGGATATACTTTTAAATACTTTGCAAAAGAATCTTTAGTGCTAAAATCAATATAAGCTTCATCAATAACCACAATACCTTTAAAAGTTTTCAAGATATACTCTACATCTTTTTCACGAAAACAGTTTCCTGTAGGATTGTTAGGCGAACAGATAAAAATGAGCTTTAAATTTTCTTCGCTTAAATATGGTTTTAAAGCTTCTGTATTTATTTGAAAATCGTCTTGCAACGGAAGCTTTATTAACGCGACATCATTAACATCTGCAGCTACTTGATACATACCAAAAGTAGGCGTAAAGGTTAGCGTTTTATCCTTTCCTGGATTACAAAAAACACGATATAGTAAATCTATAATTTCGTCACTTCCATTTCCTGTAAATATATTTTCTTCTGGAATATTTTTATTGCTAGACAAAACCGCTTTCAATTCTTTGTGATACGAATCTGGATAGCGATTTAGTGTTCCAAACGGGTTTTCATTAGCATCTAAAAACACACCTTCACTACCTTTAAACTCATCTCTAGCACTTGAATATGGTTGCAACGCTAAGATATTTGGTCTTACTAAAGTTTTTAAATCAAACATTTTAAATTTCTAATTTTATACGGAATTAATTTCAGTATCTTCTTTTTATTTTATGAGGTACTGAAACAAGTTCAGCACTAGTAACTATAGAGTTTTTAACCTTATAGTTACCGCATTTTTATGTGCATCTAATCCTTCGGCTTCAGCCATTAACTCAATAGCTGGACCAATAGTTTGTATTCCTTCAGGACTTAAATTTTGAAAGGTTATTTTCTTTACAAAACTATCTAAAGAAACACCACTATAATTTTTAGCATAACCATTAGTTGGTAAAGTATGGTTGGTTCCGCTAGCGTAATCACCAGCACTTTCACAACTATATTTTCCTAAAAACACAGAACCAGCATTTGTAATTTGCGCTATATAATCTGTAGCATTATCGGTTGCAAAGATTAAGTGTTCTGGAGCGTATAAATTGCTAAAAGCAACACATTCTTCCATAGAATTTAAAAGAATAGAACGACTTATCTGTAAGGCTTTGGCTGCAATTTCTTTTCGTGGCAATGCTTCTAATTGTCTTTGTACAGCTTCGGTAGTTTTAGCTATCATAGCCTCATCATCTGAAAGTAAAATAACCTGACTATCTGGACCATGCTCTGCTTGCGACAGTAAGTCTGCTGCAACAAATTCTGGATTACTACTTTTATCTGCAATTACCAAAACCTCACTTGGACCTGCAGGCATATCTATAGCAACACCTTGCTGTTGAATCAATTCTTTTGCTTTGGTTACGTATTGATTTCCTGGTCCGAAAATTTTATACACTTGTGGTATAGATTCTGTTCCGTAAGCCATAGCAGCAATAGCTTGCGCACCACCAACTTTAAATATTTTAGTGATACCAACTAGACTTGCTGTATATAAAATTGCAGGATGTACTTTTCCTTCTTGATTTGGTGGTGTACACAAAACCACCTCTTTACAACCCGCTAATTTTGCAGGCACACCAAGCATTAATATGGTAGAAAACAAAGGCGCAGAACCTCCAGGAATATACAAACCAACCTTATCGATAGCTACCGATTTTCTCCAGCATTTTACCCCTTTGGTAGTTTCTACAATTTGCTCTTTTTCTTTTTGTGCTGCATGAAAAGCTAGAATATTTTGCTTTGCTAATTCAATAGCCTCTTTTAATTCTTGCGGCACTTGCGCTGTAGCTTCTTCCACTTCTGAAGCAGTCACTTCTACAGTCTCTAGCTGTACACCATCAAATTTTTTTGCATAAGCAAACAACGCCTTGTCTTTATTGGTTTTTACCTCTTGCAAAACATCTAAAACAATAGCATCTAAAGATTGCTGATCTAAAACAGGACGCTGTATTAAAGCATTCCACTCCTTTATATCTGGAAATTTATACGTTTTCATTATAATACCATTTTATCTATAGGAACCACTAAAATACCTTCTGCTCCAGCATTTTTTAAAGCATCAATATTATTCCAAAATTTTTCTTCATCAATTACAGAGTGTAAGGAACTCCAACCTTCTTGTGCTAAAGGAAGAATGGTTGGACTTTTTAACACAGGAAGAATAGCTGATACCTCATCAATTTTATCATTGGGCACATTCATTAACACGTATCGTGTATTTTTTGCTCTTAAAACCGCTTGTATTCTAAATATCAACTTTTCTAAAATGGCTTCTTTTTCGACATCTAGGTTTATATTTTTTGCTAAAACAGCTTCCGATTTTAAGATAACTTGCGTTTCTCTTAATCCGTTTTTAAACAAAGTACTACCAGAGCTCACAATATCACAAACACCATCTGCCAAACCTATATTTGGAGCAATTTCTACAGAACCAGAAATTACATGAATATCTGCTTTTATATTATTTTCTTTTAAATAGGCATTAAGGGTATTTGGGTAAGAAGTTGCTATGTTTTTTCCATTAAAGTAAGTTACTTCATCGGTTTCAATTCTTTTGGGAACAGCTAAGGAAACTCTACATTTAGCGAAGCCTAACTTTTCAACTATTTCGGATTTTTTTTGTTTTTCAATGAGAATATTTTCTCCAATAATAGCAATATCAACCACGCCATCTTCAATGTACTGCGGAATGTCTGAATTACGCAAATACAAAACCTCAATAGGAAAGTTTCTTGCAGCAACCTTTAATTGGTCTTTACCATTATCGATTTTAATTCCGCAATCTTTTAATAACTGTAAGGAGTCTTGGTTTAATCTTCCGCTTTTCTGAATGGCAATTTTTAGTGTACTCATTTTAATTTTTGTTGAAGTCTGAAAAAACCAAAAGAGTAGAAAACTAAAAAACCCATCTGATTAATTCAGACGGGTTTTTGAAATATTTTTTAAAATTACAAATATCAATTCCTGTTCGCCTGAATGCAAATATGAAAATGATGATGATGTAATTGAATAAATGTCATTTGTATCTTATTGATACGCCAAAGGTAACAATAATTTCTAATAGCGACAATTTTTCTAAATCATTTTCAAATTATTTTATTTTACTAAAGGAAATTTGTTTTTAATTTCCTCTAAACACAAATTACCAATACTACCAACATGCGTGTGTTTTTTAGAAGTATCTGGTTTGTAGGTTCCGTTTTCTACTTCACCTCCAATTTTTTGATATGCTTCTCTAAACGGCATACCTTCTACCACTAAGGTATTAATATTATCTACTGTAAATAGGTATTGGTATTTAGTGTCGTTTAAGTCGATTTCTTTTACAATTACTTGCTGAATAGCGTAATTAAAAATATCTAACAAGTCTTTTACATCTTCCATTGCTGCAATGATATTTTCTTTTAATAACTGAAAATCTCTATGATAACCACTAGGTAAATTATTAGTAATTAAAACCATTTCAGTATGCAAAGCTTGTATTTTATTTGCTTTTCCACGAATCAATTCAAACACATCAGGATTCTTTTTGTGTGGCATAATACTACTTCCTGTAGTTAGCTCATCTGGAAAAGCGATAAAGCCAAAATTCTGACTATTATACACACAAATATCCATAGCAAAACGCGCTAAAGTATTACAGATACTCCCTAAAGCCAAAGCAATAGTACGCTCGCTTTTTCCTCTGCTCATTTGTGCTGCAACTACATTATATTTTAGGGTTGAAAAATGCAATTCTTTAGTAGTTAATCCTCTATCAATAGGAAACGAACTACCATAACCTGCAGCAGAACCTAAGGGATTTTGATCTACGGTTTTTAACGCTGCATTTAGTAAATACACATCATCTATTAAAACCTCAGCATAGGCAGAAAACCACAATCCAAATGAAGAAGGCATAGCAACTTGTAAGTGTGTATAACCAGGAAGCAATGCATCTTTATGTGTTTCTGCTAAAACTAACAGAGTATTAAAAAAAGTCTCTGTTTTTTCATTAACCAGCCTTAGGCTATCTTTATAATATAACTGAAGTGCGACTAAAACCTGATCGTTTCTAGAACGTGCTGTATGTATTTTTTTACCAACATCTCCTAAGGTTTTTGTAAGTTCAAATTCTATTTTAGAATGCACATCTTCAAAAGAATCTTCAATAACAAAAGTTCCGTTTTCAATAGTTTCTTCAATTGCTTGTAATCCTTCTTTAAGTTGTTGCAATTCTTCTGAAGAAATAATACCAATAGAGGCTAACATGATTGCATGCGCTAGTGATGCTTGCACATCATACTTTGCAATATGCATATCAATTTCTCTATCGTTTCCAACGGTAAATTGTTCTATTTTTTTATCAATACTAATTCCTTTATCCCAGAGTTTCATTTTATTCCTGCGAAAGCAGCAATCACTGCTTTCTTTTTTTGTTAAACATTTTCATTCCTGCAAATACAGGAATCTATTTTTGGATTCCGCATCAAGTGCGGAATGACAGTGTTCTTAAAGTACTTTTTCTAATAATTCAATATATATTTTAATTCCTTCTTCAATTTCATTTAGATAAATAAACTCATCTGCAGAATGCGATCTTGTGCTATCTCCAGGTCCTAATTTTAAAGAAGGACAGCTTAAAACGGCTTGATCGGATAAGGTTGGCGAACCATAAGTGCTTCTGCCAATTTCTACTCCTGCTACTACTAATGGATGATCAATAGGAATAGACGATGAATTTAATTTTATACTTCGTGGTATAATACTATCACAAGGCGCTTCCTTTTGTAAAATATCTACAATATCTTGGTTAGAATACTTATCGTTTACACGAACATCTACTACCAACTTTACATCTGCTGGTACAGCATTGTGCTGCTTTCCTGCATTAATTTGTGTGACTGTCATTTTCACTTCACCTAAAGCTTCAGATGTTTTATTGAAAGTATAATTTTTAAACCACTCTAAAACCGGAATGCTATTATAAATAGCATTATTGTTATTTGGATGCGCAGCATGACTTGGTGTTCCTTTTACCACTGCATCTAAAACCACCAAACCTTTTTCGGCCACAGCCAAATGCATTAAAGTTGGCTCACCAACAATAGCGACATCTACTTTTGGAATAACACTTAACATACTATTTAAACCGTTTGGACCACTACTTTCTTCTTCGGCAGAAGCCACAATTACCAAATTAAACTTTAGGCTTTCTCTGTTATAAAAATACGCAAAAGTTGCCAATAAACTCACCAAACAACCTCCAGCATCATTACTACCTAAACCAAATAACTTACCATCTTCTACTATAGCTTTAAACGGATCTTTGGTGTACCCATTATTTGGTTTTACTGTGTCGTGATGCGAGTTTAACAATAGCGTTGGTTTACTTTCATCAAAATACTTACTGGTTGCCCAAACGTTATTTTGATTTCTTTTAAAAGGAATATTTTGAACCTTAAACCATTGCTCAATATGCGCTGCAGTTTGGTCTTCTTGAGAAGAAAACGACTCTGTTTCTATCAATTGCTTCAATAAAACAATTGCTTCTGATGTTAATTTTTCTATCATTTGGTAATGGTTGTATGTTTATTGTTTTTATGAAATAGCATTTCTGATTTACCTATACAGACTTTTTGAACCTGATTATTTATAGCATAAAAACAGTTATTTAATTTAGGAAGCATGCCTTCAAAAATCACCTTATCTTCTACTAATGTTTTATAGGTTTCTGTATTGATGTTTTCTATAACTGAATGGTCATCGTCTACATTTTCTAACACCCCATTTTTTTCGAAACAGTAATATAATTCCGTGTTGTATATCGATGCAAAGCCAATTGCTAATTCAGATGCAATGGTATCTGCATTTGTATTTAATAATTGTCCGTTTTGGTCATGTGTTATTGCACAAAAAACAGGAGTTACCTTATTATTTAAAAGCACCTCTAAGGTTTCTGTATTCACTTTTTTTACATCTCCAGCAAAACCATAGTTTATAGGTTTTGATGGTCTTAAATCTGAAACTATGGTATTTCCATCTGCACCAGAAAAACCTATAGCATTACATTGATGTGATTGTAATTGCGCCACTATATTTTTATTAATTTTTCCCGCATATACCATAGTAATAATATCTAAAGTATCTGCATCTGTAACACGTCTACCATCTATCATTTTAACTTCTACTTGCATTTGTTGCGCTAGCTTGGTTGCTAATTTTCCGCCACCATGCACAAGGATTTTTGGACCGTTAATGGTTGAAAATTCTTTTAAAAATTGCTGTAAGGCATCTTCATTATCGATGATGTTTCCTCCAATTTTTATGATTTTTAGTGTTTTCATAAGTGCTGAACTAGTTTCAGTATCTTTTTATTTAAAGTTAGATTCTGAAACAAGTTCAGAGTTATGAAGATTTTACAAATCTTCTAATATTTGTTTCAGTACCATCTGCGCTGCAAAAGTTCTGTTATTTGCTTGTTTTATTACTACAGAGCTCTCACTATCTAAAACCGCATCTTCTACCACTACATTTCTTCGTACAGGTAGACAATGCATAAATTTTGCGGCACCTAATTTTTCTTTGGTCATCATCCAACTTTTGTCTTGAGACAATACTTTTCCGTAGTCATTATAACTACTCCAGTTTTTTACATACACAAAATCGGCATTTTTTAAAGCCTCTTCTTGCTTGTAATTTATAGCTGTGTTTTTGGTAATTTCTTTACTTAACTCATACCCTTCAGGATGTGTAATAGTTAAATCAACATCCATATTTTGCATCATTTCTACAAAAGAATTTGCAACTGCTTGCGGTAATGCTTTTGGGTGTGGTGCCCAAGACAAGACCACTTTAGGATTTGCTTTTTCGGTTAATTCTGTAATAGTAATAGCATCTGCCAATGCCTGTAAAGGATGCGCTGTAGCACTCTCCATATTTACAATAGGAACCGTTGCGTATTTAATAAAACTTTGCAATAAAAATTCACTTTCGTCTTTTTGTTTATCTGTTAAACTAGGAAAGGCTCTTACCGCAATTATATCTGCATATTGCGAAATTACTTGCGCTGCTTCTTTAATATGTTCTGAAGTATTTGCGTTCATGATAGTACCATCTTCAAACTCTAGATTCCACGCATCATTTACGTTTAGTATCATCACATTCATTCCTAAGTTTTTTGCAGCTTTTTCAGTACTTAAACGCGTACGCAAACTGGAATTAAAGAATAGCATGACTAGTGTTTTGTTTTTTCCTAAGTCCTGAAATTCAAAAGGATCCATTTTTAATAAAATAGCCTCTCTAATGGTTTCTTTAAGATTGGAAATATCTTTTATGTTAGTGTACTTTTTCATATTCATTTTCCACGAAAGTGGAAATTTCTTTTAATTAATTTAATTCCCTTTTTAAAGCTTCAAAAAACAAATCGACATGTTCTTTTTTAATGGTTAAAGGCGGAAGAATTCTTAATAAATTAGGATTCTTTGCACTTCCTGTAAATATCTTTTGATTAAAAATTAACTTTTTACGAAGTTCTGCAATAGGAAAATCAAACTCCAACCCTAACATCAATCCTCTTCCTTTTGTATTTTTTATTTCTGGAATAGCCTTTGCTTGTTCAATAAAATAAGCCGAAACATCCTTTACATTTTGCATTAATTTTTCTTCTTCAATCACTTCTAAAACAGTGCTAGAAGCAACACATGCTAAATGATTTCCGCCAAAAGTGGTACCCAACAACCCAAAGGATGCTTTAATATTTGGATGAATTAAAATACCTCCTATTGGAAAACCATTTCCCATGCCTTTAGCTATAGAAATAATATCTGGAGTTACATTATACTTTTGAAAAGCAAAGAAATCACCTGTTCTACCAAAACCAGATTGCACCTCATCTGCAACAAAACAAGTATTGTATTTTTTGCATAATGCATCAACGCCTTCATAGAAAACAGCAGTACTTTCATCTAAGCCGCCAACCCCTTGAATACACTCTATAATTACAGCACAAACATTGTTTTTAGCTAATGCATTTTCTAAGGTTTTTAAGTCTCCTAATTCTAAAATCTCAACTTCTTGTTGTGCGTTTAAAGGCGCAATAATTTTAGTATTATCTGTTGCTGCAACTGCAGCAGAGGTACGACCATGAAACCCATTTTTAAAGGCTATTATTTTTTTCTTTTTATTATGAAAGGAAGCTAGCTTTAAGGCATTTTCATTGGCTTCTGCTCCAGAATTACACAAAAACAATTGGTAGTCATTACAGCCTGATAATTGTTCTAATTTATCTGCTAACTTGACTTGTAACGGATTTTGAATAGAGTTACTATAAAAGCCTAATTTAGCTACTTGCTCACTAATATTTTTTACATATTTAGGATGCGAATGCCCAATAGAAATCACAGCATGTCCACCATACAAATCTAAATATTTGGTATTGTTTTCATCAAAAACATAAACATCTTCGGCCTTTACAGGTGTGATATCAAACAATGGATATACGTTAAACAAACTCATATTTGTTCCTTTTTAATGTTGTTAATTTTATTAAACGAAGCAATCATTCCTTGAATTAAAGAAGAACTCAACCCTTTGTGTTCCATTTCGTTTAAACCTTCAATAGTACAACCTTTAGGTGTGGTTACTCTATCAATTTCTTCTTCTGGATGATTGCCATTATTTATTAATAAACTTGCAGCTCCTTCACTAGTATACATGGCTAGCTCTTGTGCTTCTTTAGCATCAAAACCTAACTGAATAGCAGCCTGTGTTGTTGCACGTATTAAACGCATCCAAAAAGCAACACCACTAGCACAAACTACTGTTGCAGCTTGCATTTGGCTTTCTGGAATACTTAAAGAATGTCCTAATCTGTTAAAAATAGCTTCGGCAATTTTAATACGTTTTTCACCTTGCGTATTACTACATAAACAAGTCATAGATTTACCAACTGCAATAGCTGTATTTGGCATGGCACGAATAATAAACTTATCTGCTCCTACATTTTCTTCAATCTTAGGAATTAAAAAACCTGTTATAGTAGATATTAACACGTGTTTTTCTGTTAAATATGGTTTTACGGTTTCTAAAATGCCTTCAAAATGTGCTGGTTGTACTGCAAAAATGATAATGTCGGATTGCTTAACAGCTTCGGTATTATCTGTGGTTACATACACATTTTTATATCCATCAAATTCTTGAATACCTTCAATATTTCTTTTGGTTAAATACAGAGTAGTAATAGCATTTGTGGTTATTAACCCTTTTGCTATAGACTTCCCTAAATTTCCTGTTCCTATAATGGCTATTTTCATGCTTGATCTTTTTCTTTTTATTTCCGCGAAGGCGGAAATTTTTTATTATTAACTTCTTTAGATTTCCGCCTTCGCGGAAATGAAAAAAAATGCTTATTAAAAGTAATTTGCTTTTAATTGTAACCCTTCTGTTTCCTTAAAACCAAACATTAAGTTCATATTTTGAACTGCTTGTCCTGAGGCTCCTTTGAGCAAATTATCGATAACACTTGTTACTAGTAATTTATCTTTATGTTTATGTAAATGAAGGATGCATTTATTGGTATTTACTACTTGTTTTAAATGAATATCATCTTGAGAAACCACAGTAAACACAGCTTCTTTATAATATTGAGAAAACAAGTTTTTAGCATCTTCTAGACTTCCTGAATATTTAGTATAAAGGGTTGCGAAAATTCCTCTAGAAAAATCGCCTCTATTTGGCATAAAGTTAATTTCGGAATTAAAACTGGTCTGCAACAAGTTTACCGTTTGATTTATTTCACCTAAATGCTGATGCGTAAACGCTTTGTAATGCGAAAAATTATTATCTCTCCACGTAAAATGTGTGGTTGCAGATAAGGAAGTTCCTGCTCCTGTTGCTCCTGTTACAGCATTAACATGCACATCATTATTTAAAAATTTCGCTTTAGCTAAAGGCAATAATGCCAACTGAATGGCTGTTGCAAAACAACCAGGATTAGCAATGTAATTAGCTTTTTTTATAGCGTCTTTGTTCAATTCTGGCAAACCATAAACAAAATCTTTTCCTTCAAAATTTTTATCTGCTGATAATCTAAAATCATTACTTAAATCGATAATTTTAGTATGTTCTGAAAAGGTGTTTTTTTCTAAAAAGGCTTTCGAGTTTCCATGTCCTAAACACAAAAACAACACATCTACTTCTGTATGTATTTTACTTGTAAACTCTATTTCTGTAGTACCTATTAAATCTTGATGTACTTTATATATTTTGTTACCAGCATTAGAGGTACTATACACAAAATTGATATTTACCTTAGCGTGGTTTAGCAAGATTCTAAGTAACTCACCAGCAGTATAACCTGATCCTCCAATAATTCCTATTTCTAAATTTTTCATTTTAATTTGTCTTTTCAAGTCTTCAACGTTTAAAAAACCTGACAGGCTTGTGCTAACTATTTACTTGTTGGTAAATTTTGTTTTGGTTACCTATTATTTTAATAAAGCCTTTTGCTTCCTCTGCTGTCCAACCTTTATTTTCTTCGCCATAGCTACCAAATTTTGCATTCATTAAATCGTGCTTAGAAGATATTCCGTCTAAATTAAAATGATATGGTTTTAAGGTTATAAACACATCTCCAGAAACCTTGTCTTGACTACTTTGCAAAAAGGCTTCCATGTCACGCATTACAGGATCTAGATATTGTCCTTCATGTAAATGCATACCATAAAAACTAGCTAAGTATTCTTTATGTTGTAATTGCCATTTGGTAAGCGTATGTTTTTCTAATAAATGATGTGCTTTAATAATTATTAATGCAGCAGCTGCCTCAAAACCTACACGCCCTTTTATACCGACAATAGTATCACCAACATGAATATCTCTTCCTATAGCGTAAGCCGAAGCAATATTGTTTAGTACTTCAATATTTACCTCTGGACTATTTTCAACACCATTAACAGCAACTAGTTCTCCTTTTAAAAAGGTTAGTGTTACTTTTTCTTCTTCGGCATGTTTTAATTGCGATGGATATGCTGTGTCTGGCAAAGGTTTTTCTGAGGTTAAGGTTTCAGATCCTCCAACACTAGTTCCCCAAAGTCCTTTATTAACAGAGTATTTTGCTTTTTCCCAAGACATATCGATTCCGTTTTCTTTAAGGTAATCTATTTCTTCTTGTCTGGTTAAACTTCCGTCTCTTATAGGTGTAATAATTTTAATATTTGGAGCTAAGGTTTGAAAAATCATATCAAAACGCACTTGATCATTTCCTGCTCCTGTGCTTCCGTGAGCAATAAATTCTGCATCAATACTTTTAGCATATTCAATAATTTCTATGGCTTGAATAATACGTTCTGCACTTACAGATAAAGGATAGGTGTTGTTTTTAAGCACATTTCCAAAGATTAAATACTTCACTACTTTTTGGTAAAATGTAGCAACAGCATCTATATTTTTATAAGTAGAAACACCCATTTTATAGGCATTACTTTCAATATCTTTTATTTCTTCTGTGGTAAATCCGCCAGTATTTACACTTACGGCATGCACATCATATCCTGCTTTACTTAAACTTACTGCGCAATAAGAGGTATCTAAACCTCCACTATATGCTATAACTAACTTCTTACTCATTTTTTTTATCTTTTTTTAAAAACATGGATTGCTTTATATTTTTTAATCTTGTCCACACTTTTTTATCATAATTATGCTGGTGTGTTTTTTTTACTTCTTTTGAAGGATCATACAACATACCAGTACACAAACACATTTTTTGTTCTGTTCTGGTAAGTACATCAAAATTTTTGCAGGTTTGGCAGCCATTCCAAAAGGATTGGTCTTCTGTTAATTCTGAAAAAGTAACTGGTTTATAGCCTAAATCGCTATTCATTTTCATAACTGCTAGACCTGTAGTAATACTAAATACTTTGGCATTTGGGTATTTGTCTCTAGAGTGTTCAAAAATTCTTTTTTTAATCTTTTTTGCTAGACCCATATTTCTAAAATCTGGATGCACAATTAAGCCTGAATTTGCTACAAACTTGCCATGACTCCACTGTTCTATATAACAAAAACCCGCAAACTTATCTCCTTCTAAGGCTATAACTGCGTTACCATTTTCCATTTTGGTAATGATATATTCTGGTTTACGTTTTGCTATACCAGTTCCTCTAACCTGAGCAGCATCTGCAATAGTGTTGCAAATAACTTCGGCATAAATACTATGCGATTTGTTAGCAATAACAATTTCCATTGTAATTGATTTATTAATTAAATAATATAATGATTTTTTTATTGAGATTCCTGTTTTTCAGGAATTTGGTTTTGAAAGCAGAACTGGACTCACCTAAGTTCTATAAATAGAAGTACACCCTAAGGGCGACGCGTAAAACTACGACGCTCAAATCTTGTATTATCTTTTGAGATAAAATGTAGTTGAAAAACGGAATTTAAAATGGTGTTGTACACAATATAA
The DNA here is from genome assembly GCF_042684485.1 of Lacinutrix gracilariae. Taxonomy (NCBI): domain Bacteria; kingdom Pseudomonadati; phylum Bacteroidota; class Flavobacteriia; order Flavobacteriales; family Flavobacteriaceae; genus Lacinutrix; species Lacinutrix gracilariae. The sequence continues at coordinate 394,008 of NZ_JBHULM010000011.1, forward strand.
AGAATAAATATGAATATAGAATTTGTTGCTAAATGGTAGAATTAGCTACGTCGTTTAGATAAATCTAAACCCGTTGGTCTGGGAGTTCTATATTTGTGTCTTAGTGTAAACATAGTACTAAACTACATATAAAAATTAAAACAACCATGACTAGACTTCTTTTTTATGTAAAATTTATGACTTTATAAAAATGAGACATTTAAATTGTAAATACCTCATTTTTAAGCCTTTTTATTTAAAGAATATAATCTGTGCTCACAAAGTTAGAAGCTTTAGAATCTAATAACTTCTTTAAAATAGCATTGTTATATTCATTGTCTTTTGATGCCACAAAGGTTCTAATAGAAAAAGAACGCAGCGCATCATGTACACTTAATGTAGCTACAGCAGAATCTTTACGACCTGTAAAAGGATACACGTCTGGACCACGTTGACAAGAACTATTTAAGTTAACACGACAAACCAGATTTACTAAAGTATCAATTAAAGGTGCTAATGTTTTTATGTCTTGACCAAACAAACTTACTTGTTGTCCATAATTAGAAGCAGCCATATCCTCTAAAGGCTCATCAATATCACTAAAAGGAACTACAGGAATTACTGGTCCGAATTGCTCTTCTTGAAAAACACGCATGTCTTTAGTTACAGGATATAAAACAGCAGGAAAAATATAATTTTCTGAAGTTTCGCCTCCTTTAGCATTAATTACTTTTGCTCCTTTTGACGTAGCATCATCAATTAATTCTTGAATATATGCTGGTTTATCTGGTTCTGGTAATGGTGTTAATTTAGCACCATCTTCCCAAGGGTTACCAAATTTAAGCGCATCTACTTTTGCTGAAAAACGCTTATTGAATTCTTCTATAATATCTTGATGTACATACAATACTTTTAGTGCTGTACAACGTTGCCCATTAAAAGATGTAGCACCTGCAATACATTCTGCTATTGCCAAATCTAAATCTGCATCTGGCAATACAATTGCTGGGTTTTTTGCTTCTAAACCTAATACTAAACGCAATCTGTTACTTTTTGGATGTTGATGTTGTAAAGCATTTGCAGATTTACTATTTCCTATTAAAGCTAAAACATCTACTTTACCAGATTGCATTATTGGTGTAGCAACGGTTCTTCCTCTTCCGTAAATAATATTTACCACTCCTTTTGGAAAACTTGTTTTAAAGGCTTCTAACAAAGGAGAGATTAGTAAAACACCATGTTTTGCTGGTTTAAAAATGGCAGTATTACCCATAATTAAAGCAGGAATTAATAGTGCAAATGTTTCGTTTAAGGGATAATTATAAGGACCTAAACACAACACCACACCTAATGGTCCACGACGAATATGTGCATTTACACCTGCATTTTTTTCAAACTTAGCACTATCGCGATCCATTTGTTTATAGTCTTCAATAGTATCATAAATATACTCTACAGTTCTATCAAATTCTTTTTCAGAATCAGGAAGGTTTTTACCAATTTCCCACATTAAAAGTTTTACCACTTCGTCTCGCTTGGTTTTCATTTGTTCTACAAATTTTTCCATGCAAGAAATTCTATCTACCACTTTCATGGTTGGCCACAAACCTTGTCCTTTATTATATGCCACACATGCAGCATCTAAAGCCTCAAGAGCTTCATTTTCTCCTAGAGTAGGAATACTTCCTAACAGTGTAGGCTTATACTCTTTGGTAGAAGATATGGTTGAATATACTTCTGAGGTTTCTCCTTTCCATTCTTTTAACTCTCCTCCTACCAAATACTTTTCTTGGTTGGTAAGGTTTGTTATTTGAAATGCTTCTGGTATGTTAGAAAAAGGTGTTTTCATAATTCTGTGATTTTAATAAAATTTTCAAACTAAAGATACTACTGCATCCTGAAAGGGTTGTTAACTGTATGTTATACTTATACTAAAAACTGAAACAAATCGGTCTTATTATTTAAGTAATCTCCATAGAAGTTATTTAGTTTCATTTTTGTAATTAAAGGTTCTAAATCTTCTGGAGATTTAAGTTCTAACCCAACCACAGCTACATCATTTTCTCGATTTACTTTTTTTGTATATTCAAAATGTGTAATATCATCTGTAGGACCTAAAATATCTACAACAAACTCACGCAAAGCACCTGCACGTTGTGGAAATTTAATAATGAAGTAATGTTTTAATTTGGCGTGTAAAAGTGCACGTTCTTTAATTTCTGGTGTACGCGTAATATCATTATTGCTTCCGCTAACAACACATACTACGTTTTTACCTTTAATTTCTTCTTTATATTTATCTAAAGCTGCAATACTTAATGCTCCTGCTGGTTCTACAACAATAGCATCTTTATTATACAACTCTAAAATAATCTGACATACTTTTCCTTCTGGAACCGTTATCATATCGTGTAGGTTTTCTTTACAGATAGCAAAATTTAAATCGCCAACACGTTTTACTGCAGCACCATCTACAAAGTTTTCAATTTGCTTTAAGGCTGTATTTTTATTATTTATTAAAGAAGTTTTCATGGAAGGAGCTCCTTCAGGCTCTACACCTATAATTTTTGTTTCTGGTGAAAGGTGTTTAAAAACAGAAGACAATCCTGCAGATAAACCTCCTCCTCCTACAGGAACAAAAACATAATGAATAGGATGTTGGGCTTGATCAATAATTTCTAAACCAACAGTTGCTTGTCCTTCAATAACTTTTTTATCATTAAAAGGATGGATAAATGTTTGGTTTAATTTTTCGCTTTGTTGCATTGCTGCATCATAAGCATCATCAAAAGTATCACCAATTAAAACGACTTCAATATAGTCTTCACCAAACATTTTCACCTGTTCTATCTTTTGGTTTGGTGTTGGTGAAGGCATGAAAATAGTACCTTTTATTTTTAATAATTTACAAGAAATAGCAACACCTTGCGCATGGTTTCCTGCACTAGCACAAACAATTCCGTTTTCTACTTTGGTATCACTTAAAGACGACATTTTATTGTATGCTCCTCTAATTTTATAAGAACGTACTTGTTGCAAGTCTTCGCGTTTAAATAAAATATTAGCGCCAAATTGCTTCGAGTATTGCATATTAGCAATTAAAGGAGTTACAGTTGCAACTCCTTTTAATTTTTCGGCAGCAGCTTCAACAGAAGCTATTGTTGGCATGTATATTGTTTTGGTTTCTTTCATGTTAATTTTCTACCAAAGTGGAAATTTTAATATTTTAATGACACACGATACTAAAGTAAGTGTGCCATTTTAATTGCATTACTACTTAAGCCAAAACAGAATCTTCTGTTTTTACATCTGATTTTATAATTTTCATTGCAGTCATTGCAGCTCTTAAACGCTTACCAACGGCTTCAATTGGATGATTTCTAATAGCATCATTTACAGCAATTAACTCGATATTATCTACTCCTGTTGTAGTAGAAAAAGAAGTACCAATAACATCTGTTTTTACTTTTTTCATGAAGTCTGTTAATAAAGGCTTACATGCATGATCAAATAAATAACAACCATATTCTGCTGTATCTGAAATTACTCGGTTCATTTCAAATAATTTTTTTCTAGCAATGGTATTTGCAATTAATGGCAACTCATGTAAAGATTCATAATAAGCAGAATCTTCAATAATACCAGCACTTACCATAGTTTCAAAAGCTAATTCTACTCCTGATTTTACAAAAGCTACTAATAAAACACCATGGTCAAAATATTCTTGTTCAGTAATATGTTCTGTGGTTAATGCTGTTTTTTCAAATGCTGTTTCACCAGTTTCTGCTCTCCATTTTAATAGGTTTACATCATCATTTGCCCAATCTTCCATCATGGTTTTAGAAAAATGACCAGAAATAATATCATCCATATGCTTTTCAAATAAAGGACGCATGATCTCTTTTAATTCTTCAGATAATTGGTAGGCTTTTATTTTTGCTGGATTAGATAATCTATCCATCATATTAGTAATACCTCCATGTTTTAATGCTTCGGTAATAGTTTCCCAACCATACTGAATTAATTTTGCAGCATAACCAGGCTCAATACCTTCTGCAACCATTTTATCAAAAGACAAAATGGCTCCTGTTTGTAGCAATCCACATAAAATAGTTTGCTCTCCCATTAAATCAGACTTTACCTCAGCAATAAAAGAAGATGCTAACACTCCTGCTCGATCTCCTCCTGTTGCTACGGCATAGGCTTTTGCTTGTGCCCAACCTTTATTTTCTGGATCGTTTTCTGGGTGCACAGCAATTAATGTAGGCACACCAAAACCACGTTTATACTCTTCTCTAACTTCTGTTCCTGGGCATTTTGGCGCCACCATAATTACAGTTAAATCTTCACGAACTTCTGTACCTTCTTCTACAATATTAAAACCGTGAGAATAACTTAAGGTAGCTCCTTTTTTCATTAAAGGCATCACTGCTTTTACAACATTAGTATGTTGCTTGTCTGGAGTTAAATTTAAAACTAAATCTGCTGTTGGAATTAACTCTTCATAAGTACCAACAGTAAACCCATTACTGGTTGCATTTTTGTAAGAATCACGTTTTTCATCGATAGCTACTTGACGTAAGGTATACGAAATATCTAAACCAGAATCACGCATATTTAAACCTTGGTTTAATCCTTGCGCTCCACAACCTACAATTACGATTTTTTTTCCTTTTAATGCATTTACACCATCTTCAAACTCTGAAGCATCCATGAATCTACATTTTCCTAATTGTTCTAATTGGTTTCTTAATGATAATGTGTTGAAGTAATTTGACATTGTTTTTGATTTTTGAGAAAATAGAAGAGCGAAAAAAGGATACAATTAAAATGCATCATTATGGTTTCTAATTTCTATTTTCTATTCTCTTATTCTTTTTATTTTTAATCTTGAAATGCTTCTAGCATTGTTGATATTTTCATTTCTTCTTTAGATACTGCAATACGTCCTGAGCGTGTAAATTGCATAATACCAAAGACACTTAATTCTCTATATAATAATTCTAGTTCTTCTTTTCGACCTGATTTTTCAATTACAAAAAAGTCTCTATTTACGGTTACAATTCTTGCATTGCTTTCTTTAATGATGTTTTGAATTTGACGTTCATCAAACAACAAACCAGATTTCATTTTAAAAATGCAAGACTCTTGATAAATGATTTCCTCTTCGGTATGGTAATAGGCCTTAATAACCTCTACTTGTTTTTCTATTTGACCAATGATTTTTTTGATGTTTTCTTCGGTCATATTTACCACAATAGTAAATCTTGAAACACTTTCAATTTCAGAAGGAGAAGTATTTAAACTTTCTATATTTATATGTCTTCTTTGAAAGATTGCTGAAATTCTATTCAACAATCCTATATTATTTTCCGTGTAAACGGAAACGGTAAATAGTTGTTTATCTGCGCTCATATTATTCTAATCTTATATCTGAAACGGAAGCTCCTGTTGGTATCATAGGAAATACATTATCTTCTTTTTCTACACAAACTTCTAAAAAGTAGGCTTCTTTACTTGCCATCATTTCTGCAACAGCCTCTACCAACTCTTCTCTTGTTGTAACCTTTCTTGCACGTATATAATATCCTTCAGCAATGGCTACAAAATTAGGATTCACCATTTCTGTAGATGCATAGCGTTTATCAAAAAACAGTTGTTGCCATTGGCGAACCATTCCTAAAAAGTCGTTGTTTAACACCACTACTTTTACCGCTGCTTTTTGCTGAAAAATAGTACCTAATTCTTGAATGGTCATTTGGTAACCACCATCACCAGATATAGAAACTACTTCACGTTCTGGTTTTGCCATTTTTGCTCCAATTGCAGCAGGAAGACCAAAGCCCATAGTACCTAAACCTCCTGAGGTAATATTACTTTTGGTTTGGTTAAACTCTGCATAACGACAAGCAATCATTTGATGCTGACCAACGTCACTTACAATTGCAGCTTCACCTTTAGATTGTATATTTATTTGATTTAAAACCTCTCCCATGGTTAATCCTTCTTTAGTAGGATACAGATCGTTTTTAATCACTTTTTCATACTCAATAGCATAAAGATCTTTAAATTCTTGATGCCATTCTGTATGCGAATTTTCATTTATTAACGGAAGTATTGTTTCTAGGCTTGCTTTTGCATCACCTAAAACAGCAACATCTGCTTTTACATTTTTATTAATTTCAGCAGGATCAATTTCAAAGTGAATTACTTTAGCTTGTTTTGCGTAGGTTGCTAAATTACCAGTAACACGATCATCAAAACGCATACCTACAGCAATTAAAAGATCACATTCATTAGTTAGCACATTTGGCGCATAATTACCATGCATACCAACCATACCAACATTTAAAGGATGAGAAGTAGGAATTGCCGAAGCACCTAAAATGGTCCAAGCAGAAGGAATTCCTGCTTTTTCAATTACTGCTTTAAAAGCTTCTTCTGCCTCACTTAATATTACACCTTGTCCCCAAACTACTAATGGTTTTTTAGCAGCATTAATTAATTTTGCTGCCGCTTCTACTGATGCTTTTTCGGTTTTAGGCACTGCAGTATAACTTCTTATTCCTGTGCATTTTTTATAGTTAAAATCGAACTCTTCAAACTGTGCATCTTTAGTAATATCTACTAAAACAGGACCTGGACGCCCACTTTTAGCAATGTAAAATGCTTTTGCTAAAACTGCAGGAATATCTGAAGCTTTAGTTACTTGACAGTTCCATTTGGTAACAGGAGTAGAAATACCTACAATATCTGTTTCTTGAAAGGCATCACTACCTAATAAATGGGAACCAACCTGCCCTGTAATACAAACCATTGGTGTACTATCTATTTGGGCATCTGCAATACCTGTAATTAAATTGGTTGCTCCTGGACCAGAAGTTGCAATTGCGACACCTACCTCTCCAGAAATTCTAGCATAGCCTTGTGCTGCATGCGTTGCACCTTGCTCATGACGTGCTAATACGTGATGAATTTTACCTTGGTATTTATACAATTCATCATAAACAGGCATGATGGCTCCACCAGGATAACCATAAAGTACCTTTACACCTTCTTCTAAAAGACATCTTACTACAGCTTCGCTTCCTGAGATGCGCTGTGTTGTTTCATTGCTTTTAGCTTCTTTTTTTATTGTTTTTGTATCCATATTAATCTTGTTAGGATCATTATATTTCTTCTCTAGAACTCATCTGTTACACATCCTTTAGATGCAGAAGAAACGGTTTTAGCATATTTATAAAGTACGCCTCTTTCAAATTTTAATTCTGGCGCTTTCCAGCTTTTTTTTCTTTCTTGTAATTCTTCATCAGAAACATCTACACTAATCGTATTTGTTTCTGCATCAATAGTAATGATATCACCATCTTTAACTAAGGCTATGTTTCCTCCTTCTTGGGCTTCTGGAGTAATATGTCCTACTACAAAACCATGCGTTCCTCCAGAGAAACGACCATCTGTAATTAAGGCTACATCTTTACCTAAACCAGCTCCCATAATAGCAGCAGTTGGTTTTAACATTTCTGGCATTCCTGGTCCTCCTTTTGGTCCTTCGTATCTAATAACTACAACATCTCCTTTTTCTACTTTACCATCACGAATACCATCATTTGCCGCATATTCACCTTCAAACACTTTTGCTTTTCCGCGAAAGCGTAACCCTTCTTTACCTGTAATTTTAGCAACACTTCCTTCGGTAGCTAAGTTTCCATAAAGCATACGTAAATGCCCTGAAATTTTAATAGGTTCTTCAATAGGTTTTATAACGTCTTGTCCTTCGGTTAAATCTGGTACGTCTAATAAATTTTCTGCAATTGTTTTTCCTGTAACGGTTAAACAATCTCCATGAATTAATCCTTTCTTTAAAAGGTATTTTAATACTGCAGGAATTCCGCCAACAGCGTGAACGTCTTCCATTAAATATTTTCCGCTAGGCTTTAAATCTGCCAAAAACGGTGTATTATCACTTATATCTTGAAAATCTTTAAGCGTAAAATCTATTTGTGCTGCTCTTGCAATGGCTAAAAAGTGTAATACTGCATTGGTAGAACCTCCTAAAATGGTTACTAAGCGTATTGCATTTTCTAAAGATTTACGCGTAATAATATCTGAAGGCTTGATGTCTTTTTCTAACAACAAACGCAGTGCTTCACCAGCTTTTACAGACTCTTCTTTTTTAGCATCACTTAATGCTGGATTAGAAGAATTAAAAGGCAAGGTCATACCTAAAGCCTCAATTGCAGAAGCCATAGTATTTGCTGTATACATACCACCACAAGCACCTGCTCCTGGACATGCTTTTTCAACAATACTTTGGTATTCGCTTTCTTGCATAGTACCAGCAACTTTACTTCCCCAAGCTTCAAAAGCAGAAACCACATCTAGTTTTTTTCCATTATGGCAACCAGAATCAATAGTACCTCCATATACTAATATAGAAGGACGATTTAAACGAATCATTGCCATTAAAGCGCCAGGCATATTTTTATCACAACCAACAACGGTTACCAAACCATCATAACTCATGGCTTGCACAACTGTTTCCATAGAATCTGCAATAATATCACGAGAAGGTAATGAAAAACGCATTCCTGGTGTACCCATAGATATACCATCACTAACACCAATGGTGTTAAAAATTAGTCCGACAACATCTTCATTTAAAGTTCCTTTTTTAACTAATTTTGCTAGATCATTTAAATGCATGTTACAAGGGTTACCTTCATAACCCGTACTTGCAATACCTACAATAGGTTTCAAAAAATCTTCTTTTGTTAAGCCAATAGCATGCAACATTGCTTGTGCTGCGGGTTGCGTTGGGTCTTGTGTTACTGTTTTACTATATTTATTTAGTGCCATTATAATATTATCTTCCTTTATGATTCGAAATTATAGGTTTTACTTTTCTTTTATATTTTTAATAGGTGTAACAAGCTAAACTCAATGTTACAAGCTAACACTTAACTAGTTGATTTACAATTAGTTATTGTCTTTTTTTATATGATGTTCAATTCTTATTATTATTTATAACATATTACAAATAGGTTTTAAATCTTAGATTTAAAGCAAAAAAAAAGCCTTCCGGATTAAGGAAGGCTTACATATATATATTTTTAAATAATTTATAACTTCCCTTGGCTTCGTGGTATAATCACGATGCGAATAATAGAGATGATATTAATTATTTGTTTTTTCATTGTATGGTATAAATGTAAGAAAGCTTTTTTAATATCCTATCTTTTATTTAAAAAAGGTTAAATTGATATGCTTTCCATTTTATTTATTTACTTTTGCACTATTAAAAATTAAGAGGAAAAATTTGTCTGATTGCAACCTCTATGTTTTTCGGGTTATCGAAAAGCAGATTTCAAATTCTATTTGAAATTAAAAAATGCTAAAGCAGTAAGTTATTCACTACTCTAGCGACCAAGCAATCCAGCAAATTTATAATTAAACTATAATTAAAAAATTTAGGATTTATGCCATATTTATTTACTTCTGAAAGTGTATCAGAAGGACATCCAGATAAAGTAGCAGACCAAATAAGCGACGCTTTAATTGATCATTTTTTAGCTTTTGATAAAGAATCTAAAGTTGCTTGCGAAACCTTAGTTACTACAGGACAAGTAGTTCTTGCAGGAGAAGTAAAATCGAACACCTATTTAGACGTACAAAAAATTGCTCGTGATACCATTAATAAAATTGGTTACACAAAAAGCGAATATATGTTTGACGGAAATTCATGTGGTGTTTTTTCTGCTATACATGAACAATCTCCAGATATTAATCAAGGGGTTGACAGAGCAACTAAAGAAGAGCAAGGAGCTGGAGACCAAGGAATGATGTTTGGTTATGCTACACGCGAAACCGAAAACTACATGCCTTTAGCATTAGATCTTTCGCATAAAATTTTAATAGAGCTTGCCGCTTTACGTAGAGAAAGCAAAGACATTACCTATTTACGTCCAGACTCAAAAAGTCAAGTAACTATTGAGTATAGTGATGATAATGTACCACAACGTATTGACTCTATTGTAATTTCTACACAGCATGATGATTTTGATACAGAAGAAGCCATGCTTGAAAAAATTAGAAAAGATATTGTAGAGATATTGATTCCTAGAGTAATTGCAAAATTACCAGAGAATTTACAAGCGCTCTTTAATGAAAACATTAAATACCACATTAACCCTACAGGAAAATTTGTTATTGGTGGACCTCATGGAGATACAGGACTTACAGGAAGAAAAATTATTGTAGACACCTATGGAGGAAAAGGAGCTCATGGTGGAGGTGCTTTTTCTGGAAAAGACCCAAGTAAGGTAGACAGAAGTGCTGCCTATGCTACCAGACATATTGCTAAAAACTTAGTTGCAGCAGGTGTTGCTGATGAAGTTTTAGTACAAGTAAGTTATGCTATTGGAGTGGTAGAACCAATGGGAATTTTTATTGATACCTACGGAACTTGTCCTTTTAATATGACAGATGGTGAAATTGCTCAAAAAGTTTCTGAAATTTTTGACATGCGACCTGCAGCTATTGAAGAGCGATTAAAATTACGTAATCCAATGTATAGCGAAACTGCTGCTTACGGACACATGGGAAGACCTAGTGAAACTGTAAGTAAAACTTTTTCGCAACCTAATGGTGAAGATTTAACGGTAGATGTTGAATTGTTTACTTGGGAAAAATTAGACCATGTAGACAAAGTAAAAGCAGCCTTTGGGTTGTAAAATACAGATAAAACAAACCAAAAAGCCTCTAGTATACTTGCTAGAGGCTTTTTTTATGTAAAAATTTAAATTTTTTACACACTTTATAAAGCGCGTAAACATTTAAATAACAAGACCATAAAGCCTTCTAAATCTTAGAACATTAATTTTTTTTAAAAAATTGATAAAAAAGACCGCTTTATATAGTTGAAAAAATAGAAAACTTAAATATATTTGCGGTCTGTTTGGGGAGATACTCAAGCGGCCAACGAGGACAGACTGTAACTCTGTTGTTTTTAACTTCGCAGGTTCGAATCCTGCTCTCCCCACATTACACTAAAAGCCTTCTTTATTTAAGAAGGCTTTTTTTATACACAAAACTTCTAGAAACTTGTGTTTTTATTCTAGCAAAGATTACCTACTTGCAGTATGTTTTGCTACACAACATACTTAAACACAAAAAAGTAAAGGCTCGTATTTTATTTTAGCAATAAATTCAATAACTTTAACAATCAGCTACTTACGTAAATAAGCAATAATAAATACCCTATTGCTAGATTTATGTAAATAATGAGAGTATTGCCTATTAAACCCATTGACGTCCTTAAAAATAGAATTATGAAAAATATTTTAGTTACCATTGATTTTCGTAGTAATGAACAATTACTAATTACAAAAGCCTTTGAGTTGGCTGAGAAATTCCATTCTAAAATATGGCTTATACATATTTCTGCTCCAGATCCAGATTTTGTTGGTTTAGGAGTTGGACCTCAAAACATAAGAGATAGTCGTGCTACAGAACTTAAAAAAGAACGCCAACAACTACAAGAATATACAGATATGCTAAACAGCAAAGGTGTTGCTACAGAAGGTTTACTTATACAAGGAACAACTATTGAAATGATTATGGAGAAAGCGAAGAAATTACGCATTGATTTAATTATAGCAGGACACCAAGAACACAATTTTCTCTACAATGCATTTATAGGAAGCGTATCTAGAGAAATTGTAAAAAAATCTAAAATACCAGTACTTATTGTGCCTTTAGACTAAACGGAAAGAGAAATAACATGACATACTTGAATGTGTATGATGCATGATATGTTTTACTTAATTATAAAAAGCTTACTCTCTTTAGAGGAGGCTTTTTTAATATACGTAGAGCTACGTATTTTAGTTTTGTGGGAAAAGTTGTAGGTTTGTTTAGCATGACTTTACAGGATATAAGTAACAGTAAACTAACTATAGTATGGTTTATTTGAAGGATATCATTAATAAAAATTATTATATAAAAAGTTGTGCTTCATGCAGAAAACCAATCAAATGAATTTAAAATCTTTAACTGTTAAAAATTTCAGAGCTTATCAAGCTGAAACAAAAATTGAATTTGATCAATTAACCACAATAATTGGAAAAAATGATATTGGAAAATCTACAGTACTTGAAGCACTTGAAATTTTCTTTAATAATAGTACAGTAAAAATTGAATCCTCAGATGCAAATATTCATTCCACAGATAAAACCGTTGAAATAACTTGCGAATTCACCGATTACCCTTCTGAAATATCTATTGATTCTTCTTCTCCAACTAATCTAAAAGATGAATACCTTTTATCTAAAGATGAAACTTTAGTAATTAGAAAAAAAATTGATTGTAATAAAAAAACACCAAGCATTGATATTTATATTGTTGCAAATCACCCAACAGAGAAAGAAGTTGCAAATCTTCTAGAGCTAAAAGAAAAAGACTTGCAGGGAATTGTAAAAGCGAAATCATTAGATTCTAAATTAAAGGGAAATCCAACAATGAGAAAAGCTATTTGGAGTTCAGTTTCAGACTTAAAACTTCAAACTATCGAATTACCTGTTTCAAAACCAAAAGAAGACGCTAAAAGAATTTGGGAGCAAATAGATACTTATTTGCCAATGTTTGCTTTATTTCAAAGCGACAGAAGTAGTAGTGATTCTGATAGTGAAGTACAAAGCCCTATGAAAGCAGCAATAGCAACTGCTATTTCAGAAGTACAACAAGAAATAAATGATATTCAGAAAAAAGTAAGAGAAAAAGCCGAAGAAATTGCAACCAATACACATAAAGCATTAAAGGAAATTGATGAAAATTTAGCTAGTAAATTAGACCCTAAATTCAACCCTCCAACTCCAGCAAAATGGAATGGTTTATTCTCCATTCAATTAGACACAGATGACGGAATCCCTCTTAACAAAAGAGGTAGTGGAGTCAGAAGAATGATTCTAGTAAGTTTCTTCAAGGCAGAAGCTGAAAGACGACTTAAATCTTCGGCTAAACAAAATATAATTTATGCAATTGAAGAGCCTGAAACTGCCCAGCATCCAAATAATCAAAAAGTACTAATTGAATCTTTTAAATCATTAGCCAATGAAAGTAACTGCCAAATAATTTTAACAACTCATAGTCCAGGATTAGCTTCTGAACTTCCTATAAACAGTTTAAGGTTTATAGATAAAGACGAACACGGTAAATTAAGCATTGCATTTGGAGAAGGTATTTTTCCAAAAATAGCGGAAACTTTAGGTGTAACTCCTGATAGCAGGGTAAAAGCTTTAATTTGCGTTGAAGGCCCAACTGATGTCACTGCATTAGGTTGTTTAAGTAAAGCTATGAACTTAAAATATCCTGAAATACCCAATTTGCTTACTGATGAGCGTGTTGCTTTTATTTTAATGGGAGGTTCTACATTAAAACATTGGGTTAATCACAACTATTTAAAGGAATTAGGAAAACCAGAATTTCACCTATACGATAATGATGTAACTTCTTATCAAAATTCCATAGACCAAGTTAACGAACGAGATGATTTGTCGATTGGTCAATTAACTCAAAAACTTGAAATAGAAAGCTACTTACATAAAGATGCAGTGAAAATTGGATTTGACTTAGATATTGAAATACCTGACCAATTAAATGGAGATAATAAAGCTACTCCGAAAATATTTGCAGAGGCTTATTCCTTAAAGAATGGAATACCAAACCCAATTAGAGATAAAAATGCTAAAAAACTCTTAGCGGAAAGAGCATTCCCGAATATGACAGCTGAAATGATAGAAGAGAGAGATCCTAATAATGAGGTTAAAGGTTGGTTCGAAAAAATAAATAAATTGTTGAATTAGAAAAGCACGAAAGCACAACAAACACTTAAAAGCAAAAACCAACCACACAAAAAAAGCCTTCTTTTTTCAAGAAGGCTTTTTTGCGTTAAGGATGGAAGTGGCATCCTTTTGTTTTTTACAAAAGATATAACGTACAGCCTGACGCTACGTAGCTTTTTCAGCGTAGTAGCGTAACGCCCAAATTATAATAGAACTATTCTTTTTATGAGATGATCGCGCCGCTTTGCTCCTCATAATGACAGTTTGCTTATAAGTTGTACTTTACACTAAAAACAACATAACGTGGTTGTATGTAATACTCTCTATTACTCACTGATATGTTTCCTGTGTTACTCTGGCTTAAGCTTTGTGTGTCTAATAAATTGGTTGCACCAACTTTGTATTCCCACTGGCTATCTGTTTTTTGATAGGTTAATGAGGCGTCTAGAAAACCGTATTTATTAAGTGAGATTTCTTCATCTCTAAAATCGTAATAACTGTATTCGGTTACAAAGCTAAATTCTTTTAAAATTACAGCATCTAGATTTATAAATGGTCTGTGTGTATAAAACTTGGTATTGTTGTTTCCTTGCTCGTTATCATTTATGGTTAAATCATAACCCATTTCTACGTTAGGTGCATTTTTAAAGAATGTACTAATTCTACTTCCATAGGTTTGTGTAAAACTATTGTTTTCACTTACGTTTCCGCCAATAAATTGGTTAAAGGTTGCCCAGCTCCAAGATCCAGAAAGGTTGGCTTTTATTTTACCAAAACGACGTTCAAAACGTCCACGAGCAGAAAAAGTTTCGTCAGCAAAATTTGAATTAAATGGTGTTGATGTTGCAATTACACTTTCAAAATCTGTGCTGTTTCTTATACCATCAATATTTTTAGAATAGTTTAAAACACCAAACACATTGGTATAATTAAACATATTAAAACTAAAATAAGATAGGTTTACATTATGCGATAAAGAGTTTTCTAATTCGCGATTTCCAGAAAATAATGAACTGTAGTTATTCATGATTAAACCTTCTGCCAATTGCGTAACATCTGTAAAGTTGGTTTGCATAGAGTAACTAAGGTTTAGGTTTTCGCTCTTTTTAAGTTGTAACCTAATTGTTGCATCTGGTAAAATTCTAGTAAAACTATTAGAGTTAGTAGAACCAAATTGCGTGTCTTTAGTATTGTATGCATGTGCAGAAAAACCTGGTGTTAGTGTAAACTTTCCTGCTTTAAGGTTATAATGCACACCAACATAAGCATCACTAAAGGTATAATCTACATCATTGGTATTTGAACCTTCGGCTGGCGTTGGGTTATACTCTGAACCATCATCTAAAATTTGAAATATTTCGGAATTAAATTTCTGGTTGCTATACACCAAACCTACGGTATAGTTAAGGTTACTTTTTGGGTTTAGTACATTCCAGTAGTTTAATTTAGCGTCTAGTTTATTAGATTTTACACGTTTGTTTTGTGCAGCATCATAGGCTGTTTGTGCATCGTCATATCCTAAAACATCTGCTGTATTTGCATAGGTTGCTTTATCTTCAATAAAAGCATTGTAAAAAGGATCTTCGTCTTGAAGTAAGTGTTGTGCTTCAAAAGAAAAGATATTGTTTTCATCTAAGGTATAGTAGTAATTTAAATTTTGATTAATACTATATGGTGTTTGCTCTTCTATTTGATCTACTTGCCCTAAGACAGACGAATTAAAAAACTTGTTTTGTGTTTGTTTTGAAAGTCTACCAAACACATCATAATCTAACTGGTTATTTGCATTAGGTTTATACACTGTACTTAATTTTAGTAAGCCTAAATTACTTTCTTGTTGTGTGTAATTGGTTGTAGACTCATCTGGAATATTAAGTTCATCATCTGTATAGGTCACCTCGTTATTTTCACGAATTCCTGTTTTTGTACCTGAGTAAATACCAAAACCACTAAAAGTTAATGTTTTACTTGGTGCATAACTAAAGTTAGCTGCAGCAAATTTGGTATCGATACTTTCGGCTTTATCATTGGTAGTATTTAAAAAGCTTAGGCTATTATCTCCTAAACTAATATTAGTACCACTACTTTGGCTTAGGTTTCTAAATCCACCAGTAAAATTAAAATAGTCTCTACGTGTAAAGGCAACTTCACCCGTGTTATTTAAATCACCAATAAAATTAATGCTTGTTTTTGGACTATAGAAAAAGAGTTTTGGTTGTACTTTGTACAAACCGTCTTCTGAAGCAATTCCTGTTCCTGCAGTAATATCACCAAACCAGAATTTATCTTTTCCTTCTTTAAGTTTTAAGTTAATAGCAATATTATCTTGGTTATTAGTAACAGTACTTAACTGCCCAACTTCACTAAAGTTTTTAAGTACCTCTACTTTATCTATAGCATTAGAAGGAATATTTTTTGCGGCTAGTTTGGTATCTCCATCAAAGAAATCTTTACCATCTACCATAATTTTACTTACCGCTTTTCCTTCTACTTCAATTTCACCATCATCATTAATTTCTACACCTGGAAGCTTTTTTAAAACGTCTTCTAGTTTTTTTTCGGTTCCTGTTTTAAAAGAATCTGCATTATATACAATAGTATCTCCTTTTACCGTTACAGGCATTTCGTAAACAAGCTCTACCTCATCAAGAGTGGTATCATCTTCTAAGGTATAGTTTTTAGTAAGCTCTACTTCTTGTGTACTAACAAGTTCTTCAGAGGTTTTCATACCAATATAGCTCACTTGTATTTGGTAGTTTGTATTTTTTTCTAAAGACAGTTTGTAACGTCCAGCATCATTGGTAATTCCGTAAGAATCTAAAGCTTTGGTTTCTTGGTTTACAGCAACAACATTAGCAAGTTCTAAAGGGTTTCCCATGTTATCTTTTACTACACCTTCTACTTTAACTTGAGCAAAGGTTGTGCTTGCTACTAAGCAAATTAGTAGCGTTAATAGGTTTTTCATTTTAAAATTTTCTGATTAGGTTTAAATAGAATAATGACTTAATGTATTAGCGTCTTCTTCCTCCGCCACGTCCACCACGACCTCCATACATTTCACGCATTTCTTCCATCTTTTTTAATACGGTTTCTGTATACTCTTCTTTAGTAACCTCTTTTCCTTTTTTAGGTTCTTTAATGGTTTCTTTTTCAGCAGGATTTAGTACTATTTTAGTACATAAAATAGTAGTTCTATCTGCATTAATTTCTAAAATTAAACCTGGTAATCCCCAATATTCTCCTGGACCTTGGTTAACAGGAATTTGCATGGTGTACCAAGCAGTAACTTCTATTTCTTTAGGAACTTCAATTTCTTTAATAGGCTTATTTACTTTAGCAGAATCTGCTTTTTTGTCTGCAGCACCTCCTCTATTAGGGCGCATACTTCTAAAGTCCATTTTATCTACAGGTTTCATTGCAGTAGCTTTCATAGCCAAATATTGCCCAATTTGTTTGGTTTCACCTGTCATTTTCCATTTTAATTGTGGTAAAGAATCTTTAATTAAAAACTGTTTTCCAAAAAACTCTTGTTCTTGTAATAACTGGTTTGTTTGCACATTTTTATATTGATCACCAGCAGAAAAACTAGACATCATAGCTCCAAAACCACGACCTTGAGAAGCTCCTGGAGCTGCTAATTGCTCTTCTTCTGTATAAATAGATTCTGTTTTATTAAAAGTTAGGATGTAACTTTTTTCAAGAAAACTTTTCATACGCTCCATCATTGCTTTTTTTCTATCTGCAGACATATCTGGAGATCCAAAACCATCCATATCTATAGTAGTTTTTGATGCGTAATAGGCTTTACCTTGAAAGTCTTGTTGTGCAAAAGTGAATGTATATGCAAAAAGCGTTAAGCAAATAACAGATAATGTTTTGTGTATTTTCATTTTAAGGAATTTGTAGTTTTTAATAAATGTACATGTATTAACGCCTTTAAGACTTTTAAAACATAAAAACGTTTAATTAGCAAACGTTAATTTATTGCAAAAAAAATTAAAACAATACAGAAAGCCACTTTAATCAAGGGTTGTTAAGTATTTAAAATATATTAATTTCTGGTTAAGCTATTTTTTTATTTACCATAATTGGTGCAATTTTTGTACTTTTCTAAGCCTTATGAAATATATACTATTATACCTTGTTTGCTTTACTGTTTCTGTTACTGCACAAAACACGATACAAACCACTTTTATAAAAGATACTACCTACACAAAACAGCACATTGTAGATATAGATAATTTTGGCATACATTATTATATAGACCAAAATGTGTTTTATAAAAAAAACAATACCCAAACCAGCAACTATAGTAATATTCAACTGGGTGAAATTTCTTCTGCCAACACCTTTAACCCATTAAAAATAAATCTGTTTTATAAAGATTTTAATACTGTAATTATATTAGACAATAGGTTGGCCGAAATTTTTAAAATAGACTTTAATACTACTACACCATATAAAAGTGCATCTCATATATCTACAGGTAATGATAATACCATTTGGCTCTTTAACCAAGACACCCAACAATTAGAGTTATATGATTATAAAGCCAATAAAACAAGAGCAACCACCTTACCAGTACAATCTAGAATACTAGACCTAAAAAGTAATTTTAACTTTTGCTGGCTACTTACAGAAAACCACCTATATAAATACAATTATTTTGGTAGCTTAACGCAAAAAATTAAAAATGAAGGCTTTACACAAATAGAAGAAGACAACGGAAATCTGGTTTTAAAAAAAGAAAACACACTATACTATTTAAAAAAGAATACAGAGCAGTTTGCAAAAGTAGAAATACCAAATTTGTTAATAAATCAGTTTTTACTAACCAACCAAACCTTGTATCTTTACCAACCGAAAACGCTTTCAAAATTTCAACTAAAAAACAAATAATTTATGCACGTTGCCATAGCAGGAAATATTGGTGCTGGTAAAACAACACTAACCAAATTACTAGCCAAACATTACAATTGGGAAGCGCAATTAGAAGATGTTGTAGACAATCCGTATTTAGATGATTTCTACAACCAAATGGAACGTTGGAGTTTTAATTTACAAGTCTACTTTTTAAACAGTAGATTCAGACAAGTTTCTGATATTCGCGAAAGCGGAAAAGACATTATTCAAGACAGAACCATTTATGAAGACGCACATATTTTTGCGCCAAACTTACATGCAATGGGCTTGATGACAAATCGTGATTTTGAAAACTACAAATCGCTTTTCGACCTTATGGAAAGCTTTGTTCAAGGTCCAGATTTACTAATATACTTACGCAGTTCTATTTCTAATTTGGTATCGCAAATACACAAACGTGGTCGCGATTATGAAAACTCTATTAGTATTGATTATTTAAGTCGATTAAACGAACGCTATGAAGCATGGATTCATGGTTATACCAAAGGAAAACTTTTAATTATTGATGTAGATAATCTTGATTTTGTAGACAATCCTGAAGATTTAGGTTTTATACTAAATAAAATTGACGCAGAAATAAACGGGTTATTTTAAACTAACACTATTCTTATTTTGGGCGTTACCACAAGGGTCGCGCTATTTGCTATATCTTTTTTGCGCATAAGCGCGCACAAAAAAGGATGCCGCTACTATCGCTAACGCATTAGAATTATAAATTAAAAGGGCTTCACCTTTTACTACAAACCATTAAAGTTTACTAAAGCAAAACACACCTTTCTTTAACCAAGGGAAGGTGTATATAATGAAATGGTTTTAAAACTATGCAATAAAACCATTTTCTCTAGCATGAATAATAGCTTGTTTGCTAGATTCTACCAATAAAGCAGGAGTAGTTTTATAATTTTCAAGCAATCCTTTTACTCGAATCATTTTCTTTTTATGCTTTACACTACGTAAATAAATAGCAATTATTCTATCAGGATACTGCTCAGCAATTTCCATATAAATATCAGGATCATGCTCACCACTATCACCAATTAATATAAAAGGTATATCTGGATAGGTATGTAATAAATCTAAAATTTCTTTTTGCTTTTTAGGTTTTTCGTCTGGTGCTTTTTTCTTTAAAATATCTTTAAAACTCCTAAGTAAAATAGGACCTTTCGGAAAGTTGTTTTGCTTTAAAAACAATTCTAAATATCGATATAAATTCCACGGACTATTACTTACATAAAAAATAGGATTTGCATTGTCGCCAGATTTTCCTCGATGCAATAAATGATAAAAGTCTGCTGCACCTTTAAGAGGCAAACGCATTTTAGCAGATTTAAAAAATGTATTATACAACACACGCCATTTTAATGTAGACACTACACCTGTATGTAAAATAGTATCGTCAATATCACTAGCAACTGCAAAAACAGCTTTACTAGAAGGTATTAAAATTTCTGCAGGAAACCTGTTTTCTCTCTGTATCTTCCTTTTAATAGCTGCATCATTAAAAGCAACCTCACAAGCTAACCAACCTTCAGGATTAGTCATTTTTTTTAAATCTTGTACATCTGCTTTTAATTTAAAATACCCATGATTATCACTTGTAGTATGTAAAACTTCGCCATTAGGTAGTTTTATAGTAATAGCAACATGTTTTAATTCGTCGCTTTCTAGACGTTTCCAACTATTTAATATTAAACTAAAAGTACCTTGTTCTTCTAAATCAATAGATTCATCTTGCAAAGCTCTTCCGCGTAAATAAAAGTGTTTATCTGTTCCGTAGCTTTGAAATGCTATAATTTGAACTGGATTTTTTGTAAATAAACTCATGAATAAATAGTTGCAATAAAATAACAAAAAACCACGCTAAAAAGCGTGGTTTAAATATATAAAAAACAAAAAATTATTCGTTTACATCAATTACTTTAATAATAACATCTTTACCAGAGCCTTCTACTTTTTTAATTACCTCATCATAAGTTCCTTTTATCACTTTGCTTTCCTCCTTTTCAACACCATTTTTTATAACAACCGTTTTTACTGTAGCTTTCGCTGTAGCATCAGCATATTTTTCAATAATTGCTTTCTGTATCACTTGGCTTTCTGTATCATCTATAATTTTTTCAATGTTTACATTTTCTATTACAGTCTTCGTTTCTGCAGTATGACCTCCTAAAATAGGAGCAACCACTAAACCTATCAAGCAAGTAAGTTTAATTAAAATATTCATGGAAGGACCCGAAGTATCTTTAAAAGGATCACCAACAGTATCACCTGTAACTGCTGCTTTATGCGCATCAGAACCTTTATAAGTCATTTCTCCATTAATCTCTACTCCTGCTTCAAAAGATTTTTTAGCATTATCCCAAGCACCTCCAGCATTATTTTGAAATATAGCCCAAAGCACACCAGAAACAGTAACTCCTGCCATATAACCACCAAGCATTTCTGCAATTGCCATATGCTTCATTCCAAATAACATAGGAACAAAAGCAATAAGCAAAGGAAACCCAATAGTTAACAAACCAGGTAACATCATTTCTTTTAAAGATGCCTTTGTAGAAATAGCAACACATTTATCATATTCTGGTTCTCCTGTACCAGCCATAATTCCTGGAATTTCTTTAAACTGTCTACGCACTTCTTGCACCATTTCCATGGCAGCTTTACCAACTGCGTTCATTGCCAATGCAGAAAATACTACAGGCACCATACCACCAACAAACAACATTGCTAAAACAGGAGCTTTAAAAATATTAATTCCGTCAATTCCTGTAAAGGTTACATAAGCAGCAAATAAAGCTAAAGACGTTAATGCTGCAGAAGCAATAGCAAAGCCTTTTCCTGTTGCTGCAGTTGTATTACCAACAGAATCTAAAATATCTGTACGCTCTCTTACAATAGGCTCTTGCTCACTCATTTCTGCAATACCTCCAGCATTATCAGATATTGGTCCAAAGGCATCAATTGCTAATTGCATAGCAGTAGTAGCCATCATTGCAGAAGCAGCAAGCGCAACACCATAAAATCCTGCAAATGCATAGGAAGCCCAAATAGCACCAGCAAATAATAAAACAGAAGGAAAAGTAGAAATCATACCTGTTGCTAAACCTGCAATAATATTTGTTCCTGCTCCTGTTGACGATTGTTGTACTATTTTTAAAATTGGTTTTTTACCTAATCCTGTATAATACTCTGTTACAGATGAAATAACTGCACCTACCACTAAACCAACAAGTGTAGCATAAAACACACGCATAGAAGATATTTCTTGTAAGCCTTCACCAAAAAATTGCATTTGCATGGTTTCTGGTAACATCCAGTTTACTAGTACAAAACATGCTGCAGCTACCAAGATAATAGAGGTCCAGTTACCTACATTTAAAGCACCCATTACTTGTGCTTCTTTAGCGTTGTTACTACTAATTTTCACTAAAACGGTTCCTATAATAGAAATAATAATTCCTACACCAGCAATTGCCATTGGTAATAAAATTGGGCCAATGCCACCAAAAGCATCACCTATATTTCCGCCCATATCTTTAATAACATAATTACCTAATACCATTGCTGCTAAAACGGTTGCAACATACGAACCAAACAAATCGGCTCCCATTCCTGCAACATCACCAACATTATCACCAACATTATCTGCTATGGTAGCAGGATTTCTAGGATCATCTTCTGGAATACCTGCTTCTACCTTACCTACTAAATCGGCTCCAACATCTGCTGCTTTGGTATAAATACCACCACCAACACGAGCAAATAAAGCTATAGATTCTGCACCAAGTGAAAAACCTGCTAATGTTTCAAGAACAATAGTCATGTCCATGGTATTTGTCCAAACTCCACCCATAAAAAACTGAAAGAAAACAATAAAAAATGCGGTTAAACCTAGTACTGCTAAACCAGCAACACCAAGTCCCATTACTGTACCACCACCAAAAGATATTTTTAGCGCTTTAGGCAAACTGGTTCTAGCTGCTTGGGTAGTTCTTACGTTTGTTTTTGTTGCTATTTTCATACCTATATTACCTGCAAAGGCAGAAAATACAGCACCAAAAATAAAAGCAACTACAATTAACCAATGCGTAGTTGGCACAACAAAGGATACAATTGCCAATAATACACTTACTATAATAACAAAAACGGCTAGTAAGCGATATTCTGCATTTAAAAAAGCAAGTGCTCCTTGGTATATATGATCTGAAATTTCTTTCATCTTACCATCTCCAGCATCTTGCTTCATTACCCAATTTTGCTTAATCACCATGTAGATTAAACCTAAAATTGCCAATAATATTGGCATATAAATCATCATTGATTCCATATATATATTTTTTAGTTAGATTAGTTAATAATGACTACTAATGTAATAAAAGCAATTTGAAGTAAAAAATATTTTAAAATCATCAATTTTTTAACACAATAATAATACAATTAACAAAATCAGATTAAAGTAAAAAATTTGCATAGTCGAAATACAAAACCAATAAGGTTCTAAAATAAAAAAGCCCTTTCATATTAAATGAAAGGGCTTTTAGTAGTATTACTAAAGTGTTTTATATAGTAAAATCACCTTTTGCTTTATGTTCGCTATTTTCATAACGATCTACACATTTGTCTAAGATAGCGTATGCTTCTTCAGCATTTCCCCATCCACCAACATCAACTTTCTTTTTCTCTAAGTCTTTATATACTTGAAAGAAATGTGTAATTTCTTTAATTCTATGTGGATTTAAATCATCAATATCGCTATAAATATTCCAAATAGGATCTGTTGTAGGTACACAAATTAATTTTTCATCAGGACCTTTTTCATCTGTCATATGAAAAACTCCTATTGGTTTTACTTCCATAACACACATTGGAAAAGTAGGCTCTGTTCCCATTACTAATACATCTAATGGGTCACCATCTAAGGCTAAAGTTTCTGGAATAAATCCGTAATCTCCTGGGTACATCATTGAAGAAAATAGCATTCTGTCAAAACGAATTTTATTTAATTCAAAATCATATTCGTATTTGTTTCTACTTCCTTTTGGAATTTCAATTAAAACATCAAATGTTTTTTTTCCTTTTGGGCTCATCTATATATGTAGTGTTTATAATTTCTGCTAACGCAAAAAAAGTATTATTAATATCCATAAATTGGAAGGCAAAAATACAGAAACATTTAGCTTCAAGCAACTAAAATACATGCCATTTAACTAAAAAACTGTATATTATAGACTATTTTTTATTAATATATTCTGAATATGGCTCTTCACAAAAAATATTTTCTGCTTTTTATATTATTAATTCCGTTTCAAAATTTTGCACAAACAGCATCGTGTTGCACTTCTATAGAAGTTGTAGAAGAAGCACTCTCTGGTTATTGGAAAATTAAAAATGTAGACTCTAAAAGCGTGTACCATTATTGGTTTGAAAATGGCAGAGGAAATGTTGAAAACGTAGAAACTACAGAAACAATAGGTAAATATAAGCCTGTAGAAAAATCACACTCTTATATTTATATAAAAAAAGAAGGTGACATTTTTACTTTAGAATATATTTATAAGCATGGTAGCTGGACTTCTAAAATTACGCATTTAGATGCAAATAATTTGGTTTTAGTCACTAATGAAGAAGCTACTGCGTATTACAAAATAAAGTATTAGAAAATAAACCCAAAACTACCTGTAATACCAAATTTTCTAGCATCAGGATATTGTGTTTTATCTAAGTAATTACCTCTAAAATTAAAGTCTATTCTAAAGACTTTAAAAATATTACCTATACCAAAGCTATATTCATAATACGCTTTATTGTTTGGTGCATTTAAAGCAATATTATAAGGATTTGCAGTATTATTTAAGTCGATATTTTCTTGCGATAATTCTCCCCAAACTGCTCTAAAGCCAATTATTTCTCTCCAGTTTAATTTTCTTAAAAACGGAATACGAGAAAAGAAACGACCATTAAAATTATGTTGTATATGCATCGATGCATAAGTATCTGTTACAAACTCATAATAGTCTAGATTAGAAAAGGTGTTATATATAGAAAAGTAACTTTGATTTCCTGGTACTACACTTAATAATCCTAACGGAACTTCACCAAATGTTTTACCTACTTCTAATGTAGTATATAATCTACCAAAACCACCAATAGCCCAAGGTTGTAAATAAGAGAATTGTAGTTTGGTATAGTTAAAATCACTTTTAAACATATTTTTGCTACCATTAGATACTTGCGCAAAAATTCTAGCAAAGTTATCATTAGCTTCTCTACGTTCTACACCAAATCCTGTCATTTTTCTTTTTGGAAAATAAGAGATAGATAAAGCGCTTTCAAATTGTTTAATTTCTGAAGCAATTCCTGTAGGTGTATTATAATCTAAACTAAAGGTTGGCGAAGCAGATTCTAGTGTTCTATAGTTTCCGCTTAACCTAAAAACAAGGTTTCTTACAGGTTCTAATTCTGCCGCTAAACTAGTTAAATTAATAGAGGTAAGTTTATCATTTGTTCCTGTTCCTACAATAGAAGAGGATGCTAAACTACGACCTAACACATCTGTTGATGTTGTTAAACTTGCTCCTATTTGCTCTACATCTCTTCGGTTTCCTCCAGAGAGAATAAATCTATTTTTTTTATTTAGTAGAACTTTACCAGAAATACCATATTTAAATTTATCATCTTTAAATCCATAGGCTGTAAATCCTTCAATTCGCCAAAGGTCATTTTGTCCAAAATAAGTTCTTCCTCCTGCTCGCAAACGCAACCCTTCTACTTCATTATAACCAAAGGTGGAAAAAATAGGTCCGTAATCTAGGTTTAAGCTAGGCATTTCTATGTAACCTGAAGCTAAAATGCTTCCTACATTGTAAAGGCGTTTAAACTTTTTAACCGTTTTTAAGGTGTCTAGCATTTTGTAAACTCCTTTTTCATCCTTGTTTAAGGATTCCATTCGGTTTGCTTGCCAGAACTCATCTTCTCTATTGTATACATCTTTATCATAGTTGTATACTTCTTGGCTATAAAATTTTTCGTCTTTAGGAATATCAAAGGTATAGTCTTCATACAAAGTAGTACGTTTACCATAAACACCTCTAGATTTTTCTTTTTTATTAAAAGAGAAATCAGACATAAAATAATCTCTCTTTAATAGTAGTAAAGAGTCATTTAATACATCAAACTCTTGCTCTATATAAATTTCTTTTACCCAATTTATATTAGCGCTTTTAGAGGCTTGCATATTAATTTCTTTAATAGCATAGGTAGTATCTGCAACCCAAAAATCACCTTTAAAGGTTAGTTCGTTTTTACGTCTTGGGTAATAAATAATATTATAGCACCATTTATTATCTATATATGTACTATCTGA
This sequence comes from Lacinutrix gracilariae, assembly GCF_042684485.1. NCBI lineage: Bacteria > Pseudomonadati > Bacteroidota > Flavobacteriia > Flavobacteriales > Flavobacteriaceae > Lacinutrix > Lacinutrix gracilariae. The sequence goes on from NZ_JBHULM010000011.1 coordinate 420,114, forward strand.
TAAAACGTAGTTATAGGTATTAATTCCTGTTTTAGATATTGGACTTACAAAACTCTTATCGAAAAATTTCAGGTAATTATCATAAATATCAAATTCGGAATAAAGATCATTCACAAAATCAATTATTACTTGATTATCGCTGAAACCAGAGTTTTTATTACCTAGTAAATCTTCTTTTTCTTTATTGATAACATTGTCACCATATACTTTAGAAACGGCTTCATTAATAAAGATAGGTAAATAGGTTTTTCCTGTTATGCGCGAAGTATCTACTTCTTCAAACACAAACTCCATACCTTTAAACAGTTTACTTTTAATAAGCGAACTATCAATAGTATTAAGGTCAAACTCTACTTTTTCGTATTTATCATATTGGTATTGCTTAAATTGCTTTAAGCCATTTTTCCTTTTATTTTCCCATACTTTTTTAAGAATGGCAATTGCAGGATTTTCAGATTCTTTCTTTGATTGTTTACCTGTTACAATTACTACTTCATCAAGCGCTCCTGTTTCTTCTTTTAAAACAAACTTTAACTGGTAGCTTACTTTCTTTTTTAGAGGAACATCTAATGTAGTAAAACCAATAAAGGAAACTATTACAGCATCCCAAGTGGCATCAGATTCTAAATAAAAAGTACCATTTTCATCTGTTATAGTACCTTCAGAAGAACCTTTAAATATAACGTTTGCAAATGCAATGGGATCATTAAATTCATCGTACACTTTACCGCTAATTTTAGTTTGTGCGACAACTAAAATATTTCCGAAAAAAAATAATAATAGAATTAATTTATACTTCATCTAGTCCCTTTGCTTTCATTATACTTTATACTAAAAAACTTCATCAACAAAGTTGCCAATGAAGTTTATATAACGAAAATAATTGGTTTTTATTTATACATTACTTTTTTTACAGCTGCAACAACATCATTACTGTTAGGTAACCATTCTGCTAATAATACTGGAGAGTAAGGTGCAGGCGTGTCTGCCGTATTTATTTTTACAATTGGTGCATCTAAGAAATCAAATGCTTTTTCTTGAACTTGGTATGTAATTTCTGTAGAAACGTTACCAAATGGCCAAGCTTCTTCTAAAATAACTAGTCTATTTGTTTTTTTAACAGAAGTTAAAATAGCATCAATATCTAAAGGTCTTACTGTACGTAAATCTATAATTTCGCAAGAAATATCTTCTTTAGCTAATTCATCAGCAGCTTTATAAGCTTCTTTAATAATTTTACCAAAAGACACTATAGTTACATCTGTACCTTCTCTTTTAATATCTGCAACACCAATTGGTATTACATATTCTCCTTCTGGCACTTCACCTTTATCACCATACATTTGCTCACTTTCCATGAAAATAACTGGATCGTCATCACGTATTGCTGCTTTTAATAAACCTTTAGCATCATAAGGGTTTGAAGGTACAATCACTTTTAAACCTGGTGTATTTGCAAACCAACTTTCAAAAGCTTGTGAGTGTGTTGCTGCTAATTGCCCTGCAGATCCTGTAGGACCACGAAAAACAATAGGACATTTAAATTGTCCGCCAGACATTTGTCTAATCTTAGCTGCGTTATTAATAATTTGGTCAATACCAACTAAAGAGAAGTTAAAAGTCATAAACTCTACAATAGGTCTATTACCTGTCATGGTAGAACCAACAGCAATACCAGAAAAACCAAGTTCAGCAATTGGTGTATCAATTACACGCTTTTCACCAAACTCATCTAACATACCTTTACTAGCTTTGTATGCTCCATTATACTCTGCTACTTCCTCTCCCATTAAATAAATGCTTTCATCTCTACGCATTTCTTCGCTCATGGCTTCGCAAATAGCTTCTCTAAATTGTATTGTTTTCATTCGTGATTTTTTATTTGTTTTATTCTAAAAATGAAATCTACTAACCACATTTTAGTTTAATAAACTAATGATGCAAGGTTCATTTCACATACCTTATTTATATTTACGAGAACAAAAATAGCAATAAAAGAAAAACTTTCTTAGAAAGATTTGTTTAAAATTTATTATGCACGCATAGCAAATAATCAAAATAAAATATTTAACTTCGTAACCTAGAAAATAAAGCCTAGAATTTTAATTCGCTATTTATGAAACGAAAACGATATAGTTCTAGCCTTAACAAAACAAATACACTTTTAATTAAATTATATAATTATGAAAATTTTAGTTTGTATCAGTCACGTTCCTGACACGACATCAAAAATTAATTTTACCGAAGGAGACACAAAATTTGACACCAATGGTGTTCAATTTGTAATAAACCCTAATGATGAATTTGGTTTAACACGTGCCATGTGGTTTAAAGAAAAGCAAGATGCTAGTGTAACTGTAGTTAATGTTGGTGGACCAGAAACCGAACCTACGCTACGTAAAGCCCTAGCAATTGGTGCAGATGAAGCAATACGAGTAAATACAGAAGCTATAGATGGTTTTGCCGTTGCTAAACAATTAGCAAAAGTAATTGAAGATGGTGCATATGATTTAGTAATTGCTGGTCGTGAATCTATTGATTATAATGGAGGAATGGTTCCTGGAATGATAGCTGCTCTTACAAATGCAAATTTTGTAAATAACTGTATTAGCCTAGAGGTTGATGGTACCAATGTAACTGCTACCAGAGAAATTGATGGTGGAAAAGAAACCGTTACTACTGCATTACCTTTAGTAATTGGTGGACAAAAAGGATTGGTAGAAGAAAGTGATTTACGTATACCAAACATGAGAGGAATCATGATGGCGCGTAAAAAATCTTTACAAGTTTTAGAACCTGTTACTACAGAAGCAGAAACTACATCTGTGAAATTTGAAAAACCTGCACCTAAAGGCGCTGTAACACTTGTTGCTCCAGATAACTTAGATGAATTAGTAAACTTACTTCATAACGAAGCTAAGGTAATTTAGTGGTAAACTAAATAATTCCGAACTAGATTTGGAACCTTTTAAAAGTTTACAAAAACATTAATGAGATCTCCACCTAGGTGGAAATAAAAAATAAAGAATATATTATGTCAGTTTTAGTATATACAGAATCAGAACAAGGAAAATTTAAAAAAGTAGCTTTTGAAGTAGCTTCTTATGCAAAAGCAGTTGCTAACCAATTAGGTACAACCGTTACTGCAGTAACAATTAATGCTAATGATACAAGTGCTTTAGGAAACTATGGTGTAGACAAAGTATTAAATGTTACCAATACACAATTAGACACTTTTAACGCCAAAGCATATGCAGATGTTGTAAAACAAGCTGCAGAAAAAGAAGACGCAAAAGTAGTTATTGTTAGCTCTACCGCAGACAGTAAATATTTAGCGCCATTATTAGCAGTTGGTTTACATGCTGGTTACGCTACAAATGTAGTTGAAGCACCTACTAGCACTTCGCCTTTTACCGTAAAACGTACTGCTTTTACCAACAAAGCATTTAATATGACAACTATTAATACAGATGTAAAATTAGTTGCTGTTTCTAATAATTCTTTCGGATTAGTAGAAAATTCTGGTAGCGCTGCTGCGGAAGACTTTGCTCCTACCATTCCAGATTCAGGAGTACAAGTACAATCTGTAGATAAAGCAAGTGATAAAGTAAGTATTGCAGATGCCGAAATAGTAGTTTCTGCTGGTCGTGGATTAAAAGGTCCTGAAAATTGGGGAATGGTAGAAGAATTAGCAGACGTACTTGGTGCTGCTACTGCTTGTTCTAAACCTGTTAGTGATTTAGGATGGAGACCACATAGCGAACACGTTGGACAAACAGGTAAGCCTGTTGCTTCTAATTTATACATTGCTATTGGTATTTCTGGAGCTATTCAACACCTTGCTGGTATTAATGCGAGTAAAGTAAAAGTGGTAATAAATACAGACCCAGAAGCACCTTTCTTTAAAGCTGCGGATTATGGTGTTGTAGGTGATGCTTTTGAAGTTGTACCTAACTTAATCGAAAAATTAAAAGCCTTTAAGGCACAACAATAAATATTTTTTTATAAATTGTATTGTTAAAAAGGACTGTTTAAATTTTGTTTTGTCCTAATTTAAACAGTCTTTTGTGTTTTTAAATATGAGCTTAGTCAAGTTAAACATAAAAGGTATTTCGTATAGCCAAACGCAAAATGGCGCTTACGCATTGATTTTAAACGAAGTAGATGGAGACAGAAAACTTCCAATAGTTATTGGTGCCTTTGAAGCACAATCTATTGCCATTGCTTTAGAAAAAGAAATCAGTCCTCCAAGACCACTCACACACGATTTATTTAAAAACTTTGCAGATCGGTTTGATATTGTGGTCAAGCAAGTAATTATTCATAAATTAGTAGATGGTGTTTTTTATTCTAGCTTAATTTGCGAACGCGATAAAATAGAAGAAATTATTGATGCAAGAACTAGTGATGCTATTGCTTTAGCATTACGTTTTCATGCACCTATTTTCACCTATAAAAACATTTTAGATAAAGCTGGTATTTATTTAAAAGTGAATCCTGAAAAAGAAGACACAAACAAAGAAGAAGACATTCTTTTAGACGCCTTAGTTGCCGAAGAATTAGAAACTGCTTCCCCAAGTGAAACCTTTGCTAGCAAAACTATTGAAGAATTAAACAGACTACTAGAAGAAGCTGTTGCTAATGAAGATTACGAAAAAGCTGCACATATAAGAGACGAAATCTCTAAACGAAAATAAAAAACACCACATGAAAAAATTTGTATTAGCTATTGTAGCTATTTTTTTTGCATTTTCTACAAGTATTGCTCAAGACCTTGAAAAAAAATGGATAACAAATAATCAAAGCAATAGTTTTGAAACCTTAGAACTTAATCAAGGTGAATTCAATACAACAAATGCTTCTGGAGATTACATTCACCAAAACAACTTATTAGTCTTTTACTATAACCAACCAAACGACACTATAAGACGTTACAAAATTAAAGAGCATACAGACTCTACTTTAGTATTTTCTGAAAAAGACGTAGACTATCACTTTACCGCTTTTAAACAAAAAGAAGCTGTAGCAGCAGTAAATAGTACAGATACCAATAATACCATTGTAGATAGCCAAGGATTTTCTATGCAAAGTTTATGGCGTGGTATAATAGGTATGCTATCTCTTTTAGTATTAGCCTTTTTATTTAGTAGTAATAAAAAAGCTATAAACTGGAAAACAGTAGGACTTGGCTTAGCTTTTCAACTTATTATAGCAGTTGGTGTGTTAAAAGTTCCTTTTGTTCAAAAAATATTTGAATGGGTTGGAGGTTTATTTGTTAGCGTATTAGACTTTACAAGAGCTGGTAGTCAATTTTTATTTGATGGCTTAGTGGTAGATATGGATACTTTCGGATTTATTTTTGCCTTTCAAGTACTACCAACAATCATCTTCTTTTCCGCTTTAACATCGCTTTTATTCTATTTAGGAATTATTCAAAAAGTAGTTAAAGCCTTTGGAATTGTTTTATCTAAAGTATTAAAAATTTCTGGAGCAGAAAGCTTAAGTGTAGCCGGAAATATTTTTCTTGGTCAAACCGAAGCACCTTTATTAATTAAGGCATATTTAGAAAAGATGAATAAATCTGAAATGCTTCTGGTTATGATTGGAGGTATGGCAACCGTTGCTGGTGCTGTACTTGCTGCTTATATTGGTTTTCTTGGTGGAGACGATCCTGCTTTGCGTTTAATGTATGCTAAACACTTACTTGCGGCATCTGTTATGGCAGCTCCTGGAGCCATTGTAATTTCAAAAATACTATATCCACAAACCGAAGATATTAATACAGACGTTAGTGTTTCTTCTGAAAAAATAGGGTCAAACATTCTAGATGCTATTGCAAATGGTACTACTGAAGGTTTACGACTAGCAGTTAATGTTGGTGCTATGCTTTTAGTATTTGTTGCTTTTATTGCTATGTTTAACGGAATTCTAGGTTGGGTTGGTGACATTACAACGATTAACTCTTGGGTTACAGAAAACACAGCCTACCAAAGTTTATCTTTAGAGCTTATTTTAGGATATTTATTTGCTCCACTTATGTGGCTTATTGGTGTTGCTACAGAAGACATGGCGCTAATGGGACAGCTTTTAGGAATTAAATTAGCAGCAAGTGAATTTGTTGGTTATATACAATTAGCAGATTTAAAAGACGTTGCAAGCGCTACACATTTAACGTATAACAAATCTATTATTATGGCTACATACATGTTATGTGGTTTTGCAAACTTTGCTTCTATTGGAATTCAAATTGGAGGTATTGGATCTCTTGCTCCTGGACAACGTAAAACATTGTCAGAGTTTGGTATGAAAGCATTAATTGGTGGTACTATTGCATCACTAATGTCTGCAACTATTGCAGGAATGATAATAGGATAAAAGCTCTTTTAATTCCCAAAAAACGAAAAAATTACTTGAAAAATACTCGTTAATAACTTTTAATATTTGTTAATGAATCTTTTAAGTAGTTATCTATCATTTTACTTAAATTCGCCCTTGCACTTATAATTAATAATTTTAAGAAAGTTTCTTCCTTTTTGGAAGACAGAAGATGGGCTCATGAAACAATATTTAGACCTAGTAAAACACGTTTTAGAAAACGGAAATGAAAAAGGAGACAGAACAGGAACTGGAACAAAAAGTGTTTTTGGTTACCAGATGCGTTTTGATTTAAGTGAAGGTTTCCCAATGGTTACTACCAAAAAGCTACACTTAAAATCTATAATTCACGAGTTACTTTGGTTTTTAAAAGGAGATACAAATATTAATTACCTTACCGAAAATGGGGTTAAAATATGGAATTCTTGGGCTGATGAAAATGGAGATTTAGGTCCTGTGTATGGACACCAATGGCGTAACTGGAATAATGATGAAATAGACCAAATAAAAGAGGTTATTCAAGCTCTTAAAACAAATCCTAACAGTAGAAGAATGTTGGTTTCTGCTTGGAATCCTTCGGTTTTACCAGATACTACTACATCTTTTAGTGAAAATGTTGCTAATGGTAAAGCTGCGCTTCCGCCTTGTCACGCCTTCTTTCAGTTTTATGTAGCAGATGGAAAATTATCTTGCCAATTATACCAACGTAGTGCAGACATCTTTTTAGGTGTTCCGTTTAACATTGCTTCATATGCCTTGTTAACTATGATGATGGCACAAGTTTGTGGTTACCAAGCTGGAGATTTTATTCACACTTTTGGTGATGCACATATTTACAGCAACCATTATGAACAGTTAGAATTACAAATGTCTCGTGAACCTAGACCGCTTCCTAAAATGAAAATCAATCCTGAGGTAAAAGATATTTTCGATTTTAAATTTGAAGATTTTACACTAGAAGACTACAATCCGCATCCACATATTAAAGGAGCTGTTGCTGTATAACTTAAATTAACCAATGAAATATTTATACCTTTCTTTATGCTTATTGTCTAGCATAGTTTCCTTTTCACAAGAGAATACAACAACTACAAATGAAGTAACAAAAGATTCTGAAGAGGTTTCTTTTTCTGTAATTGAAAAAGTACCTGTATATTCTGGATGTGATGAAAACATGGGAAACCAAGCCTTAAAACAATGTATGGCTTCTCAAATGCAAGCTTTTGTTAATAGAAACTTTAACTTAGAACTATTGAAATCTGTTGGGCTTACTGCTGGAAAACATAGAATTAAGATTCAATTTAAAGTAGACAAAGAAGGAAATATTATAGATGTACGTGCAAAAGCACCACATCCTGAATTAAAAAAAGAAGCTATTCGTGTGGTTAGCTTAATACCTAAATTAGATAGACCAGGTTTTCAAGATGGCAAACCAGTTATAGTACCTTATGGGTTTCCTATAGCTTTTACTATAGATCCTCCTAAAGCTTTATCTAAAAAAGAACAACGTAGACTTAAAAAGAAAAATAGATCTTAAAAGTCTCTTTCTTTTTAAAGACAACATTGCAGGTTTTAAATTATAAAAAGGTACTTTCTTCTATAGATGGTACCTTTCGTTTATTTAATACCTATTACAAATTTATTACACTATTGTCTGAAGCCGCATAATCATTCCAAACAAAAGCATCTGCTTGTTCTTCATTTTGCCACTCACCATCAACCACATATTTAAACTCATAAGTGCTTCCACTCTCTAAATTTACGGTTCCTTTAAATGTTCCGTTTTTAAGTTTTTTCAAAGGCGCTGTTTTTGCATCCCAATTGTTCCAATTTCCTGCTAATAACACTTCATTTGCTTCTTTTGCAGGAACCGTGAATGTTACTTTACATACAGGCTTACTTTTTAAAAATTGTTTCTTAATTGCCATAATATTATTGATTTAACGTATTCAAAATTAAATAAGAAAGTTAGAGGTATCAAAAAAATAAATACCTAATTTTGAATTATTATTTTATTGCTAATAATTGTACTTTAAAAATTTTAATTTATTATAAAAGCAACTAGTATTTAAAGAATTTAATAATCAGCAATTCACTATAATACACTGAATATCAAATCAAAACGATTTATAAAAACAATTAAGTAACTTTACTTTTTAAAAGCAAGCCTATGTTTGGAAAAAAGAAAAACAAACCACAAATAGACCAAGAGCAATTACAACTTATACAAAATGCACAACGTAGAATTAAGCAAAAAAAACGCTTTTACACACACCTTATTGTATTTGCTGTTATTGGTTTAATCATGTATACATTTAATGTTGGTTTAGGTTTAGCAGATGAGTTTACTTTAGCAACACTACCTTGGTCTACAGTAATCATTGGCTTTTGGTTTTTACTTCTATTTTGGCACTTTTTAAACGTGTTTTTATTTCAAACCTTTATGGGAAAAGAATGGGAGCAAAAACAACTAGAAAAACTAGTTAGTAAACAACAAGAACGCATAGAAAAAATTAAAGAAAACCTTAAAAACGAAGCTCCTATTATTGCCGAAACTCAATTGTATAATGAAAGTATAGCTGCTAAAAAACAAGTAATAACCATTATTGTAGCTGCTGCTGAAAATGATGCTATTGGTAAAGACAACCAACTTATTTGGCATTTACGTGATGATTTAAGAAGATTTAAAACACTAACTTCTGGGCATCATATAATTATGGGAAGAAAGACTTTTGAGAGTTTTCCTAAACCACTACCTAACAGAACCCATATTGTTATATCTAGACAAGATAATTACCAAGTACCAGAAGGTGTAATAGTAGTGAATTCTTTAGAAAAAGCACTAGAGAACACAAAAAGCGATATGCAACCTTTTATTATTGGTGGTGGCGAAATCTACAAACAAGCCATGCCTTTAGCAGATAAAATAGAAATTACTCGTGTGCATGAAACCTTTGAAGCAGATACTTTTTTCCCTAAAATAGATGCTTCTGTTTGGAAAAAAACCAGCGACACTTACCATGCTAAAGATGAAAACCACGATCATGAGTTTTCATTTTTAACTTATGTAAAGAAATAAAAGCAACTTCTACCTTTTAGTTTTACTTTAACACATAAAACATACCAACTAGTATTTTTTATGCTATCTTTGTACTATGCAACAAGAACTTAAATCAGAACTCACAAAGCAAACCATTTTAAACGAATCGTTTAAACTGTTTTATGAAAACGGATTTAAAACCACTAGTGTAGATAAAATAATGAAAGCAACCAAGCTTACTAAAGGTGCTTTTTATCATCATTATAAAAACAAAAAAGAACTAGGTCTTGCTGTTATTAGTTTAAAAGTGCAAAAAAGAGTTTATGAAGGAATGATTTCTCCTTTATACCAACCAGGAAATACCTTAACTATTTTAGAAAACACCTTTATAGATAGATTAAAATCTTTTCCTATTTACGAAAAGAAACACGGTTGCCCAATGAACAATTTTATTAATGAAATTGCAGATTTTGAAACCGCATACCAAATGGCCTTAAGATCTATTATTGACGAATGGAAATCTGTTTTAATTCAACTCATAGAACGAGGAAAAGAAGAAAAAACAATCCGTAAAAATATATCAAGCAAAGCAGTTGCTGTATATTTAATAAGCGCTTTTGAAGGTATTCGTGGCATTAGAAAACTATATAATAATGATGAAATTCTTGAAGAATACATTCAAGGACTCTCCTTATACCTAACCCAATTAAAAGCTTAATTTTTTTAACCAAAAACATACTAGTTAGTATGTTTTTATAACAATACAACACATGATACATAAAAAAAACAACAGAAGAGATTTTATTAAAAAAACAGCAATGGTAGGTTTGGCTGCTCCGCATTTAGCATTTAGCTCTACTTTAAACGAACCTTCAAAAACAGAAAGCACAAACATAAGACCCAAAGTGTTATTTTTTGATGTTAATGAAACCTTATTAGACCTTACTGCCATGAAAGAAAGTGTTGGTAAAGTGTTAGGAAACCGAAACGATCTTTTACCATTATGGTTTACCACAATGCTACAATACTCCTTAGTTTCTACTGTTGGAAGACAATATAATGATTTTGGTATCATAGGTGCTGCAGCTTTACAAATGGTAGCTTCTAACCATGGTATAACCTTAACAGAAGAACAAGCTAGAGAATCTATTTTAGGTCCTATTAGATCTTTACCTGCACATCCAGAAGTAAAAGCCGCTTTACAAAAATTAAAAGATGCTGGCTATAAACTAGTTTCATTTACGAACTCATCTAACAAAGGTGTGGAAACGCAATTTAAAAATGCTGGTTTATTAGAGTATTTTGATGAAAGATTAAGTATTGAAGATATGGGTAAATTTAAACCTCATACAGATGCTTATGATTGGGCTGCCAGAAAAATGCAGATAAAACCAGAAGAATGCCTTTTAGTAGCAGCACATGGTTGGGATATTGCAGGTGCTATTTGGGCAAATTGGAGAGGTGCTTTTATTAGCAGACCAGGAGCACAATTATATCCATTAGCAGAAAAACCAGAAATAATAGCATCTAATTTAACTGTAATAGCAGACAAACTTATTGCTTTAAAATAAGGGAAGCCCTTAAACATAAATAACTCTTAAAACTATAATCATATGAAACTAGATAGTAAAGTAGTAATAGTAACCGGTTCTTCTAAAGGAATTGGAAAAGAAATTGCAACACTTTTAGCAAAAAATGGTGCAAAAGTAGTAGTTAATCATTCTAATAGTGAAGCCGAAGCACAAGCAACTGTAGACACCATTAAAGAACAAGGAGGAACAGCTATTTCAGTAAAAGCAGATGTAAGTAAAAAAGAAGAGGTAACTGCATTGTTTGATCAAGCATTAAGTGCTTTTGGTAAAGTAGATGTTTTAATTAACAATGCAGGTGCAATGATTTCAAAAGAATTAAAAGATAATACGGAAGCAGATTTTGACAAACAGTTTGATGTTAATGTTAAAGGTATCTTTAACACACTTCAAGAAGCAAGTAGTAAATTAGCAGACAACGGAAACATCATCAATATATCCTCAAGTACTGTAAAATTAATGTTTCCTACCTATGCATTATACTCTGCATCTAAAGCTGCAGTAGAACAAATGACACGTGTATTTTCTAAAGAAATAGGAAGAGGAATATCTGTAAACGCTTTAGCTCCTGGAGCAACAGAAACCGAATTGTTTTTAACTGGTAAAACACCAGAATTTATAGCAAAATTAAGTAGTATGAATGCTTTTAATCGTTTAGCAAAACCTATAGATATTGCTAGAGTAGCACTATTTTTATCTAGTGATGATTCTAAATGGATTTCTGGACAAGTAATTGGTGCAAATGGAGCCTTAGTTTAATACTATTTCTGTAGCATAAAAATTAATAAAGCCTGCTAGCAATTGCTATCAGGCTTTTTAATAAATAGTATTTATTTACAGGTTTTTTAAAAGCATATTTTCGTAATCTCTTCAATAGAAATATAAAAAAGCGTATTCTTCTTACAAAAAAATCACTTCGCTTTTAAACAAACCTATTTTCTGTAGGCACTGTAACAAGTGTAAAACAAAAAATCTTTAATTCGCTATTGCAATTTTCCTTAAATTCGCAACATGATTAAAGACCTTCAATTACGCGTTTCACTTAAAGAAGAAGAAATAACAAATATTCTTCTAATAAAAGCTTCCGAAAAACTAGCTATTTCTCGCGAAGATATTTCAGGCATTAAAGTATTGCGTAAATCTATTGATGCGCGTAAACCAAAAATATTCTTTAATTATAAAGTTGCTGTTTATATAAATGAGCCTGTTCCTGAAACTTCAGAATATGTTTTTGAATATAAAGACGTATCCAAAGCAAAACCTGTTCATATTATAGGTTTTGGTCCTGCAGGAATGTATGCTGCATTGCGTTGTATAGAACTTGGTTTTAAACCCATTGTTTTAGAACGCGGAAAAAACGTGCAAGACAGACGTAGAGATTTAAAAGCTATAAACCAAGATCATTTTGTAAATGAAGATTCTAATTACTGCTTTGGTGAAGGTGGTGCAGGAACCTATAGTGACGGAAAACTATATACAAGAAGTTTAAAACGTGGTGATGTAAGACGTATTTTTGAAAACCTTGTTTTTCATGGTGCAACAGATCAAATTCTGGTAGATGCGCATCCGCATATTGGTACCAATAAATTACCAAAAGTGGTATCAAATATTAGAGAAACCATTTTAAAATATGGTGGCGAAATTCATTTTGAATCTCGTGTCACCGATTTTATTATAAAAAACAATGCCATTCAAGGTATTCAGCTTCAAAATGGTAAAGAACTAACAGCAAATAGAGTTATTTTGGCTACAGGTCATTCCGCTCGAGATATTTATTATTTATTACATAAAAAAGAAATTGCCTTACAAGCAAAATCTTTTGCTATGGGAGTTCGTGTAGAGCATCCACAACATATTATAGATGCTATTCAATACCATTGTGATGGTAATAGAAACGAGTTACTTCCTGCTGCTGCCTACAGTTTGGTGCATCAAGTAAATAATAGAGGTGTATATTCTTTCTGTATGTGTCCTGGCGGATTTATTGTTCCTGCCGCTACTGCAAATGGTGAAGTTGTAGTTAATGGTATGTCGCCTTCTAAAAGAAATAACGAATTTGCAAATTCTGGTATTGTAGTAGAAATTAATGTGGATAAAGATTTACCTAAATATGAAAGATTTGGAGTCTTAAAAGGATTAGAATATCAAAAGGATTTTGAAAAACTAGCCTTTACTGCTGGAGGAAGAAGCCAAACAGCTCCTGCACAACGATTAACCGATTTTGTAGAAGGTAATTTATCTTCTAGTTTAAATCCTACTTCATACCAACCAGGATTAAATGCTGCTCCTCTACACTCTTTGTTTCCAAAATTAATAGGAAGCAGATTACGTAAAGGTTTTAAAGCTTTTGGTACTAAAATGAAAGGCTTTTATACTGCCGAAGCCAATATTATTGGTGTAGAATCCAGAACCTCATCTCCTGTAAATATTCCACGAAAAGAAAATTTAGAACACCCTGAAATTACTGGCCTTTTTCCTTGTGGTGAAGGAGGTGGTTATGCTGGCGGAATTGTTAGTGCTGCCATGGATGGTGAACGCTGTGCAGAAGCCGCTACTAGTAACCTTTAATTAAACAATATCTATATGTTTTTATTTAAACCATTTCACTTACCATAGCTATAATACATGAGGTACGCATATATTTTAATAGCGCTATTTTTTACTATACATGGGTTTAGCCAAGTTAGTAGTAAAAAACAACGCGCTATAGACTCTGCTTACCAAATAGCCACACAAAAAACGAGACCTATAAATGTAAGACTAGATGCATACCGTTATTGTTGCTGGAAAACAGTGTATTTAGATTTTAACCAAGGTTTAAAAAATAGTTCAGAATATTTAGCCTTAGCCAAAACAACAACACAGCATGATAATATTTCTAAAGCGTACCATTTTTTAGGACATTCACAAATGATGTTAGGTCAATTTGATGAAGCTAACAAAACCTTACAAGAAGGTTTAGAGGTATCTCTTAAAAATGAATATTATACAGGTATTGCTGAAATTTACGGAGACTTAGGAAACCTAAATAACAACTTAGGAAATACGAATACTGCTTTAGAGTATCATTTTAAAGCCCTTGAATATGCTGAAAAACATAATATTTATGTAGAATATGCAAGAGCAAAAATTAATATTGGTGAAATATATGAAGCGCAAGGAAAGTATAAACTTAGTATAGAAACTTTTGAAAAGGCACTAAACTTTTGTGTAGCACATCATTTTGCAGGATTTAAATCTTCTATCTATGAAAGTCTTGGTGATGTAAACATTACTATTAAAGAATATGAAACTGCAAAAAAAAACTATACCACAGCAGTAGACTATGCTAAACGCCTTAATAACAATAACAGATTAATAAATTCTTTAAACAAATTAGGTATATTACACCTAGAGCTTAACAGTCTAGACAAGGCACTAGATTTTCACAACCAAGCTTTACATGTTGCCACCACTAGTAAAGCCTATACATTAGAGGCAAAAACAAGAGCTAATTTAGCAAACGTACTACTACAACTAAACAAAACAGATAAAGCCTTAGAGCATATTACGCTGGCTCTACATCAATTTGAAACTTTAAAAATAAAAGACAATTTAGATAATGCCTATATCATTACTGCTAAAATATACCACAAATTAAACAGAAAAAAAGAAAGCCATACATACTACAAAAAAGCCTATGAACTTGCTAAAAACACAAACCACATTAACACGCTAAAGTTAGCAAGTTATAGTTTAGCAATGGCCTATGAAGAAAGTGGAGATTTATTAAATGCTATTAAATACCATAAAGAATATAACACCTATAGCAATCAAATAAGAAATGAAGATGGTATAAAACAAATTATCCGTCTTGAAATGCAGGATGTTTACAAAAAGAAATCGTTAACAGATAGTATTAATAAAGCAAACGAAATCAAGCTACTTCAATATGAATATGACAAAAAAGAAGAACGTAATAAACTAAGAAATTATACCGCAATTTTCAGTATAATAATTCTTTTAGCAGTAGTGCTATGTATTGCTTATTTTTATAATCAAAAAAAGAAAATTGCTGCGGTACTTTCTAAAAAAAACAAAGCTATTAGAGTAGCTTTAAACGATAAAGAAATTTTATTAAAAGAAGTACATCATCGTGTTAAAAACAATATGCAAGTAGTATCTTCCTTATTATATTTAAAATCTAAAAACACCGAAGATAAAATTGCCAAAGAAGCATTAATAGATAGCAAAAAAAGAATAGACGCTATGCAATTGGTACATCAAAAAATGTATCAAAAAGGAAACTATCAACAAATTGATGTTTTAGAATATTTTAATGACATTGTTACTCTTTTATTGCAACCCATTAAAGCACCAGAAGATTGTTTTACTGTGCATGGTGAAGAACTGTGGTTAGATGTAGAACAAACACAAGCATTAGGTTTTATTTTACACGAATTGATTGCGAATAGTATAAAATATGCTTGGAATAAAACAGACACTAAAAAAGTAGACATTAGTATTATAAAAACAAATAACGAAATTCAATTTAGTTATTCTGATAATGGTAAAGGTTTACCTGAAAATTTTGATATAACAACAACCAAATCTTTTGGTATGAAGTTAATCTATTCGCTATCAACAAGACAATTACTTGGTAAAACACAAATTAGTAATACCAACGGATTTACTATAAACATAACATTTCATGCCAGATAAAACAAAATCAAAAGTCTTAATTGTTGATGATGATGTATTCATCTCAGAACAACTTAATAGCATATTAGAAGATTTGGGTTATCAGGTTTCAGATATAGCTTTCAATGCAGAAAGCGCCATACACTCTTTAAAAACAAATCCTCCAGACATTGCAATATTAGATATAAATATGCATGGCAGAAATCAAGGATTTGAAATTGCCAAATACATCAAAGACAATGTAAATATTCCATTTATATTCTTAACCTCTTTTGCTGATGAATCTACCGTTAATGAAGCATCTAAACTAACTCCAGATAGTTATTTACTAAAACCTTTTAATGAGGCTACCATATTTTCTACTTTAAATATAGTACTTCAAAGACATCATAAAAACAACAGCTATTTTAATATTAAAATAGGTCATGAAATACATAAAGTAAAAGATAGTGATTTACTTTTTATAATGTCTTCAGATAAATATATAGAAATACATACCAAAACAAAAAAGTACTTAAAAAGAGACACTATAAATAGCTTTCTTCAACAAAATGAGCAGAAAGGAATTTGTCGTGTACACAGATCATACGCTGTTAAATTAGATAATATTGACAGTGTAAAAGGATCTATCATACACATAAACAACCTAGAAATACCTATATCAAACACATATAAACAAGATTTTAAAAACGCCTACAATCAGCTTTAACGTCTAAAAACGCATATTATTTAACGGTGTTCTGTTTAAAAACTCCGTTTAAGCGTATTTGTAACTTTACTTTCTACGTACAAAACTCATCACTTCACGACATTTTTTTTTACATCTTGCATTATTGCGTTAATATTGTTTTAAATATTGACCTACTTACTTGTGAAAAAAAACAACTTCTTGTTTATTGTATTAATAGTGTTTGCAATAGCACTTGTAACAGCACAAATCATGTTGCTTTTCGATATCAACTTAAATAGCTCAGTAGACACTAGAAGTACAGATGATTACAACCGTAATTACACTTCTAGAAATAATAAACCCATCGTTAATTACTAATTGGCATGTATAGTAATTTTCTAGCATTACAGTATAAAATTGGTGTTAATTCCATAGGAACAAAAAGCAGTATTAGTACTAAATTATCTACATCACTAAATCTAAGAGACCATTGTAAATAAATATTATGTGTTTCAAAAAATATATAAAATAATTAGGGGTACTTTTTATTGTAGGAAATAAAAGGTAAACTTGAAGGATGCTTTAGTAAAGCATCCTTTTTTTCTATATTAAAAACACAAATTAAAGCAGTGAATATATATGCAAGTAGCTTTAATAAATTATTACTATTTTTGCATCTTAAATTTAGATATCAATGAACGCATATATATTTCCAGGTCAAGGAGCACAATTTTCAGGAATGGGTTTAGACCTTTACGAAAACTCACCAGAAGCACAACATTTATTTGAAGATGCTAATGCAATATTAGGATTCAACATTACAGACACCATGTTTGAAGGTACTGCTGAAGCACTAAAAGAAACCAAAGTAACACAACCTGCTATATTTTTACATTCTGTAATTTTAGCTAAAACTCTAGGAGAAAATTTTAAACCAGATATGGTTGCTGGTCATTCTCTTGGTGAATTTTCTGCCTTAGTTGCAAATGGCGCTTTAACTTTTGAAGACGGTTTACGCTTAGTATCAAAACGTGCTATAGCAATGCAAAAAGCCTGCGAGTTACAACCTAGTACTATGGCTGCTGTTTTAGGCTTAGAAGATAAACTAGTAGAAGATATTTGTACTAAAACCGAAGGTATTGTAGTTGCAGCAAATTATAACTGTCCAGGACAACTAGTTATTTCTGGAGAAATTGAAGCTATTAATCGTGCTTGTGAAGCAATGAAAGAAGCAGGAGCAAGACGTGCTTTAGTGCTTCCTGTTGGAGGCGCTTTTCATTCACCAATGATGGAACCTGCTAGAGAAGAATTAGCTGCAGCAATTGAAAACACTACATTTAGCAAACCTAATTGCCCAATTTATCAAAATGTTACTGCAAGTGCAGTTATAAACGAAACCGAAATAAAAACAAATTTAATTTCACAACTAACAGCTCCTGTACGTTGGACACAATCTGTACAACAAATGATAACGGATGGCGCTACTTTATTTACAGAAGTTGGTCCTGGAAAAGTATTACAAGGCTTAGTTAAAAAAATTAATAGAGAAGCACAAACTGCTGCTGCATCTATAGAAACTAAAGCATAATGAAACGTTCTTTATTTATTACATTTTTAATTGTTTTTAATATTGTAATTGATCAGCTTTCTAAAATTTGGACACGAGAAAACGTTACAAGAGGAAGTAAAACTGAAATTATTGGTGATTTTTTCACCTTGCATAATGTAGAAAATTCAGGTGCATTTTTAGGTATGGGAAGCGATTTAAACCCTACAATGCGTGCTATTTTTTTACTGATTATTCCTGTTTCTGTTATGGCCTATGTTTTGTATTTAATTTTTAAAAACAAAAATCTAGACACCTTTTCTTTAATAGGTTTCTGTTGTATTTTAGGTGGAGGAATAGCAAATATATACGATAGATTTATGTATGGTTCTGTAACCGATATGTTTCATATAGATCTTGGCGGTGTTTTTAGAACCGGAATTTTTAACGTTGCAGATATGTCTGTTATGCTAGGTTTAGGATTACTGATTCTTGGTAATTTTAAAAAGAAAGAAGCATAAAAAATTAATCTTAAAAAAAAAGCCTCGAAATAATTCGAGGCTTTTTTTTTATCTACTTAAGACACAATCTTCACAGTCTTTTACTTTTCCGTAATAGGTTTCTCTGTATTTGTGTAGCGTTTTTATAGGAATACCTAGCAGTTGCTTTTTAATATACGTTACTTTGGCATTTACACGTCCCATTTTAGGAGCGAATCTGTTTTCTTGTCTTGTCTGACGTTTTACTGTAATCAATTTCATTGTTTTATCATTTTCATTCTTTACAAAGAACGCAATAATATTAACCAATCACGAATAGATAACATTAAATTATTGTTAATCAAGATATTAATACAGATACTTTAATCATATAAGAGAAATATTACAAAATTTATAAGAGAAAGTATTTATAATTTAATATTTACTAATCCGCTTTTAAGCTTTGTTGCCATTTCCATGCAGAAAGCATTGCATCATCTAAAGACAGTTCGGTTTTCCAACCTAAAGTGGCATTTGCCTTTTTAGTATCTGCATAAGCAGAAGTAATATCTCCTTCTCTTCTATCTACCATTTTATAATTTAGCTTTTGTCCAGAAACACGCTCAAAAGATTTAATTACCTCCAAAACAGAGCTACCAATACCTGTTCCTAGATTAAAAGTTTGATAGTTTGTTTCATTCTTTTTCTCTATCAACTGTTTTACTGCTGCTACGTGTGCTTTTGCTAAATCTACAACATGAATATAATCTCTTATACAAGTACCATCAGGTGTAGGATAATCACTACCAAAAACAGATAATTCTTCTCTTAAACCTATTGCTGTTTGCGTAATATATGGTATTAAATTTTGCGGCACTCCTTTAGGTAGCTCTCCAATATGAATACTTTCATGCGCTCCTATAGGGTTAAAATAACGCAAAGAAATAGCCTGTATATTACTATTTACTTTACAAGCATCTTGTATTATTTCTTCGCCAATTTGTTTTGTATTTCCGTAAGGAGATTCTGCAACCTGTATTGGGGAACTTTCGGTTATAGGCATTTTTTCTGCTTGACCATAAACAGTACATGAAGAACTAAATATAAAATTAGCTACTTTCAATTTTTCTAATTCTTGAAGTACATAAACCAATGTATTAATATTATTTTCATAATACATTAAAGGTTTTTTCACACTCTCTCCTACTGCTTTAGATGCTGCAAAATGTATAACACCTTCAATATCTTGATGTGCTTTAAAAAATGCTTGTACTTTTAATTTATCTTTTAAATCTAATTGCTCAAATATTGGTTTTATTCCTGTAATTGCAACAATTCCGTCTAAAACCTCTATAGAAGAATTAGAAAGATTATCTATTATTACAACTTGGTATCCTTCTTTTTGAAGTTCTACAACTGTATGAGATCCTATAAAACCTAAACCTCCTGTTACTAATATTTTCATTGGCCTCTATTTGCGTTAAGGATGGTAGCGGTATCCTTTTTTTGCTTGCATATATGGCAAAAAAAGATTTTAGCGTACAGCCTGACCCTTGTGGTAACGCCCTAATTATTTGCTATAAATTCTTTAATTTTATTGGTGATAAACTCTATTTGTTCATCTTCTAACTCGGTATGCATTGGTAAAGAAATTACCTCTTTTACTAATTGGTTAGTAACCGTAAAATCTGCTTCGTTATACCTCGTATCTTTATATGCTTTTTGATTGTGTAACGGAATTGGATAATACACACCACAAGGAATATCATGGCTATTTAAGTACTTTACTAAACCGTCTCTATCTACATTATTTAGCTTTAAAGTATATTGATGAAAAACGTGACAATCACAATCTTCACAAATGGAAGTACAGTTTTTAGACACCTGTGGTGTTGTTATATTTGGTATTGCTTCTAAAGCCTTGTTATATTTTCTTGCTGCAGATTGTCTTGCTTTATTATACGTATCTAAAAATGGTAATTTTGCATTTAATACTGCTGCTTGTATAGAATCTAATCTAGAGTTTACACCTACAACATCATGATGATAACGTTCATACATACCATGATTTACAATTCCTCTAATAGTATGAGCTAAGGCATCATCATTTGTAAAAATTGCTCCTCCATCTCCATAACATCCTAAGTTTTTAGATGGAAAAAAAGAAGTAGACGCTACATGACCAATGGTTCCAGATTTTGCCTTGTCTCCATTAGCATAGGTATACGTTGCTCCAATTGCTTGTGCATTATCTTCTATAACATATAGATTATGTGCTTCAGCAATTTTCATGATTTCTTCCATATTAGCACATTGTCCAAATAAATGTACAGGAACAATTGCTTTTGTTTTTGGTGTTATTGCTTTTTTAATAGCATCAACACTAATGTTAAAATCATCTGGATTTACATCTACCAAAACTGGAGTTAATTGCAATAACGCAATTACCTCAACGGTTGCTGCAAATGTAAAATCTGAAGTAATAACCTCATCTCCTGGCTTTAAACCTAAACCCATCATTGCTATTTGTAATGCATCTGTACCATTAGCACAAGGTATTACATGTTTAACTCCTAAATATGTTTCTAAATTTTTCTGAAATTCATGAACTTTTGGTCCATTAATAAAAGAAGCATTATCTATTATTTCTTGAATAGTTGGATTTACAACATCTTTAATACCTGCGTATTGACCCTTAAGATCAACCATTTGAATTTTTTTCACTTTCTTAATTTTTGAAACCTTATGCTTATAATAGGCTCATTTTTACATCACGAATTTACAAAAAACCATAACGTTTAGCAATGAAGA
This sequence comes from Lacinutrix gracilariae, assembly GCF_042684485.1. Lineage (NCBI taxonomy): Bacteria > Pseudomonadati > Bacteroidota > Flavobacteriia > Flavobacteriales > Flavobacteriaceae > Lacinutrix > Lacinutrix gracilariae. Next base: position 441,304 of record NZ_JBHULM010000011.1, read on the forward strand.
TTAATGAATAATAAATAATTAATTAAATACTAGATATGCATATCATTTAAAAGAAATGTATTTTAGCAATAAAGAAAAAATATTGGGTTTCATTTATAACATACTTATAGCTTTAACTTCTTTTATTTTAAAAGGAGTTTCGTTATTTAACACCAAAATAAAAAAAGGGGTTGACGGAAGAAAGCAAACATTTATTGTACTAAAAAATAACATTTTAAAAACAGATAAATGCATTTGGTTTCATTGTGCTTCTTTAGGAGAATACGAACAAGGTCTACCTGTTTTTAAAAACATACGAAAACTATATCCCAATCATAAAATTGTTTTAAGCTTCTTTTCGCCTTCTGGCTATGAAATAAGAAAAAACACAGATGTTGCAGATCTTGTAATCTACCTTCCATTAGATTCTAAAAAAAATGCCAAAAAATTTATAGATCTAGTTCATCCAGAACTTACCGTTTTTGTGAAATATGATATTTGGCCTAATCTTTTAAAAGAACTAAAAAAAAGAAACCTAAAAGCCATTTTAATTTCTGCTTTATTTAGACCCAACCATTCATTTTTTAAATTTTACGGTAAAGAACAACGCAATGCCTTATTTGCTTTTAATCATATTTTTGTTCAAAACGAAGCTTCAAAAAAGCTTTTAAACAAAATAAACTACACCAATGTAACTGTTTCTGGAGACACGCGTTTTGATCGTGTTTATAGTCAATTAGAACAAGATAACACCTTAGATTTTATTGAAGAATTTAAACAAGATAGCCTATGTATTATTGCTGGAAGCACTTGGCCTGAAGATGAAAACATTTTAATAGATTATATAAACAGTAATGCCTCTACTAAATTAAAATTCATCATTGCTCCTCATAATATTAAAGCTTCTCAAATAGATAAATTTTGTAATCAACTACAAGTTCCTTTTGTAACATTTTCTAAAAAAGAAAATAAAGACCTATCTGTTTTTTCTGTATTTATCATGGATACTATTGGGTTATTAACCAAAGCATACAGTTATGCAGATATTGCATACGTTGGAGGTGCCATGGGAAAAACAGGTTTACACAACACCTTAGAACCTGCCGTGTTTGGTATACCAATAATAATAGGAAAAAACTATAAAAAATTCCCTGAAGCTTATGCTTTAATAGCAGAAAACGGAATGCTCTCTGTAAAAAACAAAAAAGAACTAGCCTTATTTTTAGACGAATTAGCTAATAATCAAGCAAAAAGAGAAAAAATGGGAGCTCAAAACTTTAATTATATCAAAAAAAACAAGGAAGCTGTCATCCAAATCATCAATTACATACGTAAATAGACTAATTAATTTACTAAAACAGCAATTATGTTAAAATTGTTAACAAAACTTGTATGAATTTTAACAAGAAGTTGTTATTTTCGTAAATAAGAAAATTAACACTAAAACTATTACTAATGAAAAAATTATTATTTAGCGCTGCCTTATTATTAACATTAAGTGCATCATTTACATCATGTAGAGAAGTAAAAGAAAAAACAGATGCTGCTGGTGAAGCTGTAGAAAATGCAACTGAAGCAACAGGAGAAGCTGTAAACAATGCTGCTGAAGCAACTGAAGAAGCTGCTAAAGAGGCAGGAGAAGCTGTTGAAGCTGCTACTGAATCTGCTGTTGATGCTGCAGGAAACGCTGTAGATACTGCTGAAAAAGCTGTAGAAGATGCAGTTGATGCTGCTGGAGAAGCTGCTAGCGATGCTAAAGATGCTGCAAAAGACGCTGCTAACGATGCTAAAGATGCAGCTACTGATGCTGTAGACAAAGCTGCTGATGCCGTTTCTAACAAAGCAAAAGAATTAAAAGTTAACAACTAATTAGTAGTTATCTTACTTTAAAAAAAAAGCCTTCATGTTTATGAAGGCTTTTTTTATGCTTGATAGTTACAGAATAAAGACCTTAATCAAAAACCTAGCTTTTAGAAGACCTATATCTATTTTATTTATTGATTTTTTCACAAGTGCTTTTCCTAGATCACATCCATTCTCTTCACATTTACAACACTTATAAAACACCAAGCCTCCTCACTACTCTCTTATATCATTCTACGCCTTATTTAAGCATATATAAAGAAACAAACAGTAATAGTTATTCCGATAAAAAAAGAGAAACCTAAAGCAGCTATTAAATGCAAGCTTTTAAACTCCTATTTAAACTTAAACTACATTATGATTTAGGGAAAAGGATAAATTAACAAACAATCTTAAAACTAGCAGATGATTTTCCTTATTTATTAAAAACAAAAAAGCCTTACATTTCTGTAAGGCTTTTGTACTGAAGACGGGACTTGAACCCGTACGTCCTAATGGACATTGGATTTTAAGTCCAACGTGTCTACCAATTCCACCACTTCAGCAGTTTACGATTTATATAAAAATCGCTTGGTATATTTTAAGAAAGTCTCAGAGCGAAAGACGGGATTTGAACCCGCGACCCCCACCTTGGCAAGGTGATGCTCTACCCCTGAGCTACTTTCGCAGTCTTTTGTATGAACGTGCTATATTGCTATTGCGAGTGCAAATTTAAAACAAATCTTAGAACTACAAAGCTTTTTTTGAAAAAATATTATTTTTTTTTTCAAACAGGCTTTTTCTTCACCAACATTCGCTTAATTTCATTGAGTTTCATCAAGGCCTCTACAGGTGTAAGTGTATCAATATCAGTATGTAATATTTCCTCTTTAATTTCTTCTAGTAAAGGATCATCTAAATTGAAAAAACTTAACTGCATTTCATCTTTTATTGATTTTACTTTATCTGTAAGCTCTTCACTAGAATGTGACCTTTCTAATTTCTTTAATATTTTATTCGCTCTATGTAAAACCTGCTTAGGCATTCCTGCCATTTTTGCAACATGAATACCAAAACTATGCTCACTTCCTCCTGCAACCAGCTTTCTTATAAACAAAACATTGTTTTTTAATTCTTTTACAGAAACATTGTAATTTTTAATTCTAGTAAATGTTTCGGTCATTTCATTTAACTCATGGTAATGGGTAGCAAAAAGGGTTTTAGGTTTTGTAGGATGCTCATGTAAGTACTCACTTATTGCCCAAGCTATAGAAATACCATCATAAGTACTTGTTCCTCTTCCTATTTCATCTAATAAAACTAAGCTTCTATTACTTATATTATTTAATATAGAAGCGGTTTCATTCATTTCTACCATAAAAGTAGATTCTCCCATAGAAATATTATCACTCGCTCCTACTCTAGTAAATATTTTATCTACCAAACCAATTCTTGCTGCTTTTGCTGGCACAAAACTTCCCATTTGTGCTAACAATACAATTAAAGCTGTTTGACGTAAAATAGCGGATTTACCAGACATATTAGGACCCGTAATCATGATAATTTGCTGTGTATCTCTATCTAAAAACACATCATTAGCTATATAAGGCTCACCTATTGGCAATTGTTTTTCAATTACTGGGTGACGTCCTTCTTTAATTTCTAAATCATGCGTATCATCTATAATTGGGTAAACGTACTTATTGTCTTTAGCCAATTGAGCAAAACCTGCTAAGCAATCTAACTGACCAATTAAATACGCGTTTTGCTGTACTGGTTTTATGTATTGATTCATCCAAGCAACTAACTCTGCAAATAATTGCTGTTCTATTGCTAGAATTTTTTCTTCGGCTCCTAAAATTTTGCTTTCGTATTCTTTAAGTTCTTCGGTAATATAACGCTCAGCATTCACTAAGGTTTGCTTGCGTATCCATTCTTCTGGAACCTTATCTTTATGCGTATTTCTTACTTCAATATAATACCCAAACACATTATTAGATGCTATTTTAAGCGAGGTGATTCCTGTACGTTCACTCTCACGCTTTAGCATATTATCTAAATAATCTTTACCTGAAGTAGATAAGGCACGAAGCTCATCTAACTCTTTTGAAAAGCCCATAGCAATCGTGCTTCCTTTTAAAACATTTACAGGAGCATCTTCATTAAGCATGGTTTTAATCTTCTCTCTTAGCAAATCACAGCTTTGTAATTTATCGCCTATTATTTTAAGGGATTCATTATCGCAATGAGACGATAATTGCTTTATTGGTATAATTGCATCTAATGAATTTTTAAGCTGAATAACCTCTCTAGGATTCACCTTTGCAGTAGCTACTTTAGAGATTAAACGTTCAATATCTCCTATATGCTTTATATGGTTTTGTATTTTTTGAAGCGTAGTATTGTCTTTAGTAAAGAAATCAACCACCTCATGACGTTGTTTAATTTTCTCCACATTTTTTAAAGGCAGCGCCAACCATCTTTTTAACAAACGTCCTCCCATTGGAGAGATGGTTTTATCTATTACATGCAAAAGGGTAACTGCATTATTGTTGGTAGAACTGTAGAGCTCTAGATTTCTAATAGTAAATCTATCCATCCAAACATAATCATCTTCTGCTATTCTAGAAATAGAAGTTATATGCTGCAATTTATTATGCTGCGTTTCGCCTAAATAATGTAAAATAGACCCTGATGCTATAATACCTTCATGCAAATCTGCAATACCAAAACCTTTAAGCGTCTTGGTATCAAAATGCTTAATTAGTGTTTCATTGGCGTAATCGGTTTGATATACCCAATCTTCTAAATAAAAAGTATGAAAATCTTCACCAAACGTTTCTTTAAAAAGGCTACGTTTTTGTTTAGAAACCAAGACTTCACTCGGACTAAAATTTTGCAATAATTTATCTATATACTCGGCATTTCCTTGTGAGGTTAAAAATTCTCCAGTAGACACATCTAAAAAAGAAATTCCTATTTTATTTTTTTCAAAGTAAACCGAACATAAAAAATTATTCGATTTAGAAACTAAAACCTCATCATTAAGAGCAACTCCAGGCGTTACTAATTCGGTAACACCTCGCTTTACAATAGTTTTAGTTTGTTTAGGATCTTCTAACTGATCACAAATAGCAACGCGTTCTCCTGCTTTTACCAGTTTTGGTAAATAGGTATTTAGAGAGTGATGCGGAAAACCTGCAAGTTCAATTTCACTCTCGCTTCCTGCTCCTCTTTTGGTTAATATAATACCTAAGATTCCTGCAGTTTTAATAGCATCTTCACCAAAAGTTTCATAAAAATCTCCAACGCGAAATAACAACAAAGCATCTGGATATTTTGCTTTTATCGCATTGTATTGTTTCATTAAAGGTGTTACTTTTTTTGCTTTTTTTGCCAATGGAAAGTGCTTTTATTTATTAAAATTGAATATCATGCGAATTTAGTTAAATAAATAGTTGTGATAAAATAATGTTAAAAATTAAATTGTAACAGTAAAGACCTTCTGTTTTAGTAAATTTATACTCTTATTTTCAAAATCAAAACCATTTATATATGAAAAAAGCAATTTTATTAAGTTTTGCTATGTTCGCCATGACTGCTGTTGGTGTAGCACAAAACGACACAAAGACAACCGAAGCAGAAACTGTAGCGACTGAAAACGGAGCAAAAATTGAGTTTGAAACAGAAACTATAGACTACGGAACTATTGAAAACAATTCGGACGGAAATAGAGAATTTACTTTTACAAACACAGGGAACACGCCTTTGGTTATAACAAACGCTAAAGGATCTTGCGGTTGTACAGTACCTACTTGGCCAAAAGAAGCAATTGCTCCTGGAGAATCTGCTGTTATTGGTGTGCGTTATGCAACAAACAGAACGGGTTCTTTTTCTAAAAGCATTACCTTAACTTCTAATGCCATTAATGCTCCTAAAAAAGTAATACGTATTAAAGGGACAGTGAAACCTAAACCAACAGAAGAAAAAGATATTTAATTTTTTTTTTAAATAATTATAAAACTTCCTTTTTTTAAAGGAAGTTTTTTTTTGAATATTTGCAGTATGAGAAAACTAAGAAATAGCGAACTAGACAGACTAAGTGTTGAAGATTTTAAAAACTCGACCAAAACACCTATTATTATAGTTTTAGATAATATTAGAAGCCTAAACAATATAGGTTCTGTTTTTAGAACTAGTGATGCTTTTTTAGTTGAAAAAATTTATCTCTGCGGAATTACTGCTACTCCACCACATAAAGACATACACAAAACAGCTCTAGGAAGCACAGACACTGTTGCTTGGCAGTATGCCGAAAACACTTTAGATGTTATTGAAGATTTAAAAAGCCAAGGTGTAAAAATTTGTGCCATTGAGCAAGCAGAAAACGCAACCATGTTAAATGATTTTGCTCCTAAAGCAGATACTAAATACGCTCTAGTTTTTGGTAACGAAGTAAAAGGTGTGGCACAAGATGTAGTTAGCGCAAGTGACGTAGTTATTGAAATACCTCAATTTGGCACCAAACATTCTTTAAACATTTCAGTAAGTTGTGGTGTTGTAGTTTGGGATGTATTTAGTAAAATAAAAAGTACTATTCTACAATAATGATTTGGTTAATAAGCTTTCCATTTCTAGTAAACCCCTGAATATAAAAAACATATCCTGAAAAACTATTTTTAACCTTAAAGCTTACTTCACCAATAGTATTGGTTTTAAGTATTGGTTTCCAATCTATTTCTTGTGATTTGTTTTTTGAGTTAAAATCATAAATGGGTGTATAATATTTTTTTGGTGCATTAAAACCGTATTCAAAAACATAATTCACATATAATTCTTCTATACCTTTTTTATAATTTTCTGTTGTAAAAATCTGGTATTTTCTATTCATTTTAATTGGTTGCATCATAACAGCCTCTACATCTTTCATTTCTAACCTTAGACTATTTAAATCACCAGAATCTAATTTCTTACCATCAATAAACAGAACAGCTTCTCCTGTAACACCAACTGCTAAATACCATTCTAAACCTTTCCAATTCACTAATCGAACACCTTCCTCTTTTTCTAAATAAGTTAGCAAATATTCATTTTTATAACTATCTCTTACTGGTAAAGGCATATATTTTCCTATATCAAATGTGGTTTTCCAATATTTATCTACAAGCTTTTTCTTTTTATGATACGCTTCACTTTTAATCTTACCAGATACATTAACTTGGTCTAACTCTGTTACGTTATTATCATAAAAAGCAAAATCGACTTCATTTATATTTTCATTTATTATAAAAGGAATAGAATAATTTGATGTAAATACATTAGCTTTTAATACTTCTTTATTATTTATAATGGAATCAAAATACATGTTTTCTGGTTTTGCTAATGCTTTATTAGGCTTCACAAAAGATAACTTTACAGAATCCCCTTTATGAATTAACAAGTTTTTAAACTCGAAATCAAGTTTGTTGTTTAGAAATATTTTATCAATTATTTTATTTTCATTGTTAATTAGGGCTAGATTATTAGAACCTAAAGGTCTAGAAAAACCAGATAATTTATATCCAATTTCAAAATCGTATTTATATTTAGGGTTTAAATTATTTATAAACTCAGAAGTAGCATACTGCGTCCAACCTTGAGTTAGCAGAAGCAAATCTAAATGAATAAACCTATCTTTATTTTTATCATTGAAATAATAAGAAGGTTTTTCTATATAACCTTTTAAGTAAGGTGTTAATAAAAAAGCCGCTTCAATATTTGTGTTTACATCTAATTGCTCACTATTAGAGAGCACTGAAGCACTTAAATTTGCTGCACCATCACTAGCTAATGTATTCAACTTAAAAACCACAGAATCCTTTTCTTTCGTTAGCTTTTCAATATTTACATCTATTTTTTCTACATCTTTATAGACAAAAAATTTCCTTTCTAAAATAGGTGTGTTATTTTTAAATATGGTTACTGTATTTACACCATTATAGAAATCTTTTTTATCTATTTTTAATACTATTTTAGAAGTATCTTTAAGTACAATATCTGCATAATTAACTATTTTATTGTTTTGATGAAAAAGCACAAAATAAGCATCATTTAGATTTTGTAAAGTTTGTTGATTGGTTTGCATTTCTAAATCTAAAAAACTAGAATTTTCCTTTATCTTTAAAGTTACTCCTTTGCTTTTAGGCAAAGGAACGTCTATTTTTAAAATAGTATCGTTAATATTAATTATAGCTTGGTATTTTTCAGATTCTTTATAATAAAATTCGCATTTGCTCATTCCTTTGTATGGATTATTAAAATATACAATCTCATTATTTTTTGAATCTATAATTTTTGCTTGAAAAGCATAACTCTTACCATTCAACAATGCTTTAATTGCTATAACATTAGCCGCATTTTCTAGTAAATATCCACCTTCTGGAAAGAGCTGTACATCATATAAGATTTCACTTTTACCAATATTTTTTTTAACAATATTACCAATACTTATTTTAGAAACAAATGCATTTTCATCTCCAAAATTTTTCATGAAATTAGTACGCGCTTGAATATAATAATCTCCAGAATCTAACCCATCATGAAGCGCAAACTGTCCTACACCTATTCCTTCATGTATAAATATATTTTGAGTTTCAATTAAATCTCCCTTTGCAGAAAACAGACTAACATAAAGCAGTGTGGTTTTTAACGATGGTTTATTATCACTGGATGACACATACGCTTTAAACCAAACCGTATCTTCTTTATCGTATTTTGATTTGTTGGTATGTATAAAAGTTTTCTCAAAGAAAAGATGTTCTTTTTGTAGTGCAGAAACAATAGAATCAAATGATTTATTTTGCGCTATTGTAGTAATAGTAATGAATAGGAAAAAATAAAATAGTATACATTTGTTTTGCTTCATACATCTAAATATATAGAAATTTACAAAAAATAAATGTTCCTATTCACAAATTCTATCTAACAACCATAAATAGTCTGCTCTGTTTTTCACAAAGTCCTTTTCAGAAATATCAATAATTTTCACATTTAATTCGGTTTGTTCTTTTAAGAACTCTAAATAACCTGTATTAATTTTTTCTAGATAATCGTTTTCAATATCCTTCTCGTAATTTCTACCTCTTTTTTTAATATTTGCCTGAAGTCTTTCAGTATTTTGATATAAATACACATACAAATCTGGTTTTGCTATGTCTTTATATACTTGGTAAAAAAGCTTTCTATACAATTTAAACTCGTCTTCTGGCAAGGTGATTTTTGAGAATATTAGCGATTTAAACACATCATAATCACTAACTATAAAATCTTTAAATAAATCTAATTGCGATAAATCATCACTAATTTGTTGGTATCTATCTGCTAAAAAAGACATTTCTAAAGTAAACGCATAACGCTTAGGCTCTTTATAGAATTTTGGTAAAAACGGATTATCAGCAAAACGTTCTAAAATAAGCTTCGCATTAAAATCAAGTGCCATTTTATTGCTTAAACTTGTTTTTCCTGCTCCAATATTCCCTTCAATTGCTATAAAATTATACTTAGAAAAATCATACTGTTTACTCGGATTTTTGAGCCAAATATTTACAGGTTCTAAAACACTTGTATCTGTACATGCTGCTAACAACTCACCAATATCCTTGTTTAAAACAGGATGCTTTACTTTAGAAGCTATATCAAACAAAGGCTGTAATACAAACTTGCGTTTTTGCATTTCTGGATGCGGAACTTGTAACGTTTTAGCATCTATAATCTCCTCGCCATAAAACACAATATCTAAATCTATAATTCGCGCTTGATAACCTGGAGCGTTTGTTCTTACTCTTCCTAATTGTTTTTCAATATCTAAAAGTAACCTTAATAGCTTGTTTGGTTTTAAATCGGTTTCTAAAATTAAACAGGTATTTAAAAACGCTTCGCCTTCAAAACCAAAAGCAGGTGTTTTATATACTTTAGATATTATTTTTATATTACCAACTTGTTGATGAATACAATCTATAGCGTTTTGCAAATTTTTAAATTTATCGCCTTTATTGCTTCCTAGTGATATATATGCTTTTTTGGGTTGGCTCATAAGTAACAGCAAAATAACTAAAACAATTTTTAATGCTTTATATTTATCTTAGCTATTTATTCACAATTTAACCGCTAACGTTTTTAGGCTAAAAATTTGTTTCACCAAATCACGCTAAACAAATGCTATACAGCACACAAGATTAAACTAGCAAACTATTAAAAAATTAAAAACCGCATTACTGCCATAGCAGAAATTATTATGACATTAAAAGACACTCTTGCAGCACAACGCATTTACCTATTACTAGGCGCTTTATTTATCACCTCACTAGTGGTTTCTAATTTAATTTTTCAGAAGTTTTTTTACTGGTATCCTTTTAATATTGAAATTTTTGGTGTGAAACTTTTTGAAATTTCTGTTGGTATTTTACCCTATCCTATTACTTTTTTAATAACCGATTTAATAAGCGAGATTTATGGTAAAAAGCGTGCAAACCAAGTAGTAATTGCTGGTATTTTTGCATCGTTTTTTTCTATGCTAATTGTTTATGTTTCTAACATTGTTCCTGCTACAAGTTGGTCTCCTGTAGATGACAAACTATTTACAACTGTTTTCGGAAGCACAGCTATTGCTGTTTTTGCTAGCATGATGGCATATCTTTTTGCGCAATTTATAGACATACAAATTTACCATTTCTGGAAACGGTTAACCAAAGGAAAACATTTATGGTTGCGTAATAATTTTTCTACTTTTTTATCACAATTTGTAGACACCTTTACCATTTTAATGTTACTGTGTTCATTTGGCATAATTGCTTGGGATAAATTTGCAGGATTACTACTAGCAGGATTTATTTTTAAAGTACTTATCGCTTTTTTTGATACGCCTTTTTTATATTTAGGTGTGTATCTTTTTAGAAAACGTTTTCAACTTAAAGTTAACGAAGAAATAGCTTTAGCTTAAATGCTAAACTTTTACTAAAATCTAGCTTTACAAAATCTAAAACTAGTATTATTACGTAAATACTTACACAATCAAATCTGTATTTTTTTATGAAAAAAGCTTTAAAAATTATTGGTATAACATTACTAATTATTGTGGCACTTTTAGTTGCCATTCCTTTTATGTTTAAATCACAAATCAAGGACATGGTAAAACAATTTATTAACGAAAACATGAATGCTAAAGTAGAATTTAGCGATGTAAGCTTGAGTCTTATAAGCAGTTTTCCGCAAGCACATGTTAGTGTAGACGATTTAGTAATTACTAATTTTGAACCTTTTAAAGACGAGACTTTTGCTACAGTAAAGGCCATTACTTTTGACATGTCTGTAAAAGAGTTATTTAAAAAAGCATCTGAAGGACCTCTAGTTATAAACGCTATTAATGTAAATGAAGCCTTATTAACATTAAAAACCAACAAATTTGGCGATGTTAATTATGATATTGCTAAAAAAACAGATGCTGATGCAGCACCTACAAACACTGATACCAATTCTAGTTTTAGTTTTGACATACAAGATTATGCTATAAATAATAGTGCATTTACCTATTTAGACGAAAAATCGAATATTACATTTTACATCACAGATTTAAACCACTCTGGTAAAGGAACCTTTTCTGGAACAGTTTCAGAGTTAGACACAAACACAGAAGCCAAAGTAAGTCTTAGTTTAGATAGCACACAATATCTAAACAACAACACCATAAAACTAGATGCCTTAATTGATCTAGATTTAGAAAACAGCAAATACACTTTTAAAGAAAACAAAGCCATCATTAACCAGCTACCTTTAACCTTTCAAGGTTTTGTACAAATGGTAGATGAAGGCCAAAACATAGATATTACATTTGAAAATCCGGGTTCTAATTTTAAAGATTTTTTAGCTGTTGTTCCTGAAGCATATTCTAAAAACATAGAAGATGTTACTACAACCGGAAACTTTAAAGTAAAAGGAACCATTAAAGGGTTAAGTAGTGATACTACCATACCTCATCTAGATATTAACGTAACATCAAACAACGCATCTTTTAAATATCCAGACTTACCTAAAAGTGTAGAAAACATTGCAATAAATGCATCGCTAAAAAACGATGATGGTAATGTTGACAACACCTATTTAAACCTAGAAACTTTAAATTTTAAAATAGATCAAGATGTGTTTAAATCTTCTGCTACATTAAAAAACATAACCCAAAACATGTTGGTTAACGCTAATATTGATGGTGTTTTAAACTTAGCAAACATTACTCAAGCATATCCTGTAACACTAGATAAAGAGCTAAGTGGTATTTTAAAAGGAAAACTACACACTTCTTTTGATATGAATGCATTAGAAACCAACGCATACCAACGTATTAAAAATGATGGAAATGTAAGTATCACTGATTTTATTTTTTCAAGTGAAGATATTGTAAACCCTATTCAAATAAACAAGGCAGACATTACCTTTAATCCAGGAACTGTTTCTTTAAATAGTTTTGATGCAAGAACAGGTACTAGCGACTTGAATGCTACTGGAAATATTGAAAATTTACTAGGTTTCTTATTAAGTGATGGTAATTTAAAAGGAAATTTTAATGTAAAATCTAATACTTTTGCTGTAGATGATTTTATGGTTGCAGAAACCGAAACAGCTACAAACAACAAAACGACCTCTGCAGAAGAATCCCTTAAAATTCCTGCATTTTTAGACTGTACCATTCAAGCAGATGCAAAAACTGTTTTGTATGATAATTTAACCCTTAAAAATGTAAAAGGAAGTCTAAAAATAAAAGACGAACAAGCCACTTTACAAAACCTTAGTTCTAATCTTTTTGATGGAGAGATTACAGTGTCTGGTTTGGTAGACACCAAAGAGAAAACACCACTTTTTAATATGAATCTTGGTATCAATGATTTTGATATTTCAGAATCTTTTCAAGATTTACAATTACTTAAAAGCCTAGCTCCTATTGCAAAAATATTACAAGGAAAACTAAATACAACCATTAATCTTTCTGGAGCTTTAGACCAAAGTTTCTCACCAGATTTATCTACAGTTTCTGGTGATGCGCTTGCCGAATTATTAACTACTAATATTTCTTCAGAAACAGCTCCTTTATTAAGTAAATTAGATGGTGCTTTTAATTTTATAGATTTTGATAAACTAGATTTAAAAGACTTAAAAACCAAATTAGATTTTAAAGACGGAAAAGTAAACGTAAAACCTTTTGATATTAAATACCAAGACATTAATATTACAGTAGATGGGTCACATGGTTTTGATAAAAGCATGGATTACAATGCAGTTTTACAAGTTCCTGCAAAATATTTAGGAAGTGAAATTAACCAACTAATAGGTAAAATAGATGATCCTGATGTAAACAATATTACAATTCCGGTAACCGCAACCATTGGTGGTACTTTTACAGCACCAACAGTTAAAACAGACTTAACAAGTAGTGTTAGTAATTTAACAAAACAGCTAATTGAAATACAAAAAAATAAACTTTTAAATCAAGGCTCTCAAGAACTTCAAAACTTAATAGGTGATGCGCTTGGAGGCACTAAAAATGACTCTACAGAAACACAAACAAGCAATCCTATTAAAAATGTACTAGATGACATTACAGGAAATAACAGCAATAATAATAGTGATGAAACACCAACTAATAACACAACCGTTGAAGAAGGTGTAAAAAACATTCTAGGAAACTTTTTAAATAACACAAAAAATAAAGAATCTGCTAAAGACTCTACAGAATAATACACCTACAATTTGCACTTATAAAACATTAGCGAATAGCATTTGTATTACATATAAATAAAGACCAAAACAGCATCTAAAAACTACTTTTTACTTGAATTTTAGTTTTTTATGCATTTTTTATCAAAAAAAAGTAAATAAATATTCTAAAATAAAAATAATTAATTTACTTTTGCATCCACAATTAAAGAATCATTATGTTAAGAATAGAAATAAAAGAAGGCGAAAATATAGAACGTGCTTTAAAACGTTACAAGCGTAAACACAGAAATGTGAAAGTTATGCAGAACTTAAGAGAAAACCAGTTTTTCACTAAACCATCTGTAAAACGTAGACGTCAAGTACAAAAAGCATCTTACATTCAAGGTTTAAGAGACGCTGAAGATATTTAGTAGTTACTTCTTTATACATATAAAAAAAAACACGCTTTTCAATAAAAGCGTGTTTTTTTGTTGGTTTATTTTTTCCGATTTAATCTACTCCTATTTCTACAACCAAACCTTCGTTTGATCTTATATTAAAAACGGTTTGGTCTTCAAAAATCAGGTATTGTCCCTTTATACCAACTAGCTTTCCAGAATAAGTTCCTTCTTTTTTAATATTTAAACTCTTAGGTTTTAAAGGATATTGCAGTACAGGAAACTCCATATTCGTTTCGGTATTATTTGCAATATAATAGTCTTTTGCTTCGTCAGGAATAAAACCTTTTAATCGCTCTCGCCACTCTACCAAGTTTTCATCTACCAAATCATTTTTTAACATGGTTCGCCAATTGGTTTTATCTGCAACATAATCTTTTAATGCAACTTCGGTAATTCCTGCCAAATATCTATTTGGTACTTCTACAATTTCAATAGCTTCATGCGCACCTTGATCTATCCAACGTGTTGGCACTTGACTTTTTCTGGTAACACCAACCTTTACATTACTTGAATTTGCTAAATATACAATGTGTGGTTGCAATTGTACTTTCTTTTCATAAGCCAAATCTCTATCTTCTTTATCTAAATGTGCAGTACTCAATTCTGGACGCATAATCCAATCTGCTGCTTGCGGAATATCAAAAAAACAGCTCTTACAAAATCCTTGTCTGTAAATCACTTTATTTAAACCACAGTTTAAACATTGATACTTTACAAATTTCAAATGTATGTTTTTGCCTATCAACTGGTTCATGTTTAAAAAATCATTTTCAAACACCAAATAATATTGAATAGGCTTAGCAAATTCGGTTTCCATTTTTGTTAAAACACCTTGGTAGTACATAAAAAAAAAGTCTTATTTTTATCATTGAAGATACTTAGTAAAAACGGCCTCATTTTGGGTGCATTTCTTCCTGAAATTTTCAGCAATTAATCGCCTTTTTACAAGTAAATCTAATTAAGAATAAAGATAGTATAAATATGCCAATTCCTATAGTCAATTCTATTGCTTCGTGGTTTTTAAAAAAACGTTTTCACCAAATTGATTTATTTTTAAAATATCCAAATGAAGTACAAACAGAGTTATTACTAGAACTTATAGAAACCGCAAGAGACACTGAAGTTGGTAAGAAATATGATTTTTCTTCTATTAAAAATTATAGGCAATTTGCAGAACGCGTACCTATTTCATGTTACGAAGATTTACAACCTAGCATTGAGCGCTCTAGAAAAGGTGAAAATAATATTTTCTGGCCAACACCTATTAAATGGTTTGCAAAATCTAGCGGAACTACCAATGCAAAGAGCAAATTTATTCCTGTAAGCACAGACTCTTTAGAAGACTGTCACTATGCTGCAAGTAAAGATTTACTGTGCATGTATTTAAACAACAATGAAAACTCACAACTCTTTACTGGTAAAAGTTTACGCCTTGGCGGAAGCAAAGAACTATACAAAGAAAACGGAACTGTTTTTGGTGATTTAAGTGCTATTTTAATTGACAATATGCCTTTTTGGGCAGAATTTAGCAGTACACCTAGTAGCAAGGTTTCTCTTATGAGCGATTGGGAACACAAAATGCAGGCCATTGTAGACGAGACCATTAATGAAAACGTTACAAGTCTTGCAGGTGTACCTTCCTGGATGCTAGTTTTACTAAATAATGTTTTAGAAACTACAGGTAAAAACAATCTACACGAAGTATGGCCTAATTTAGAAGTCTATTTTCATGGAGGCGTAAGTTTTACTCCATACCAAGAACAGTACAAAAACATACTACCTAATAGCGATTTTAGATATTATGAAATTTATAATGCTTCGGAAGGCTTTTTTGCTATTCAAGACCGAAACAATTCTAGCGAATTACTCTTAATGCTAGATTACGGAATTTTCTATGAGTTTATTCCAATGGATACTTACGGAAGTACCGAACAAAAAATTATTCCGCTTTCAGAAGTAGAACTAAACAAAAACTACGCTGTTATTATAACTACAAACGCAGGTTTATGGCGTTACAAAATTGGGGATACAGTTCGATTTACCTCTATAAAACCATACAGAATAAAAGTTTCTGGCAGAACCAAACACCACATAAATGCCTTTGGAGAAGAACTAATTATTGAAAATGCAGAAAATGCGCTAAAAGAAGTATGTATTAAAACAGCTTCAGAAATTGTAGATTATACCGCTGCTCCTATTTTTATGAAAGAAAAAGAAAAAGGAGCGCATGAATGGTTGATAGAATTTAAAACACCTCCTAAAAACCTAAACACATTTAGCGAGCTGTTTGACAACGCGTTAAAAAAATTAAATTCAGATTACGAAGCAAAGCGTTTTAACAACATAACACTCAACAAACCAACGGTTCATATAGCAAGAGAAAAACTATTTTATGATTGGCTGAAACAAAACAATAAACTTGGCGGACAACATAAAATACCAAGACTATCAAACTCTAGAGATTATATTGAAGAATTGATGAAACTGAATGGATAGCTACTTTTTTAACAATAGCTTATTACAACGAGTATAACTAATGCTTCATCTAAAAACACATTAACATTTATTAAATAGCACTACCTTAGTACTGCTATTAGTCGATAATTACATAAATTAATTATCGTAACAAAAAAGACCAAGCATTTTGCTTGGTCTTTTTATTTGTTTATTTTTTTAAATAGCCTATTAAATCCTTTGGATGCGACAAATAAATAAGCCTACTATTATCTTCTACTTTTTCTAACCCAATAGGATTTCCAGCATACAGAAGCGGTACATCTGCCTGATTTAAAATAGTTTCTATAGTAGCGTTTATAGTATCTTCGGTTGGTGTAACAAACATAGTCAACAAGCACTCTGGCTTAACATCTTCAACTACCTGTTTAATATTTTCAACAGGCACATTTTGCCCTAAATAATATACTTTCCAGCCCATTTCTCTAGCTATATAATACGCAAGAAGCAAACCTATTTCATGATGTTCTTGTTCTACTAAAAACATTAGAATACTAGGACTGTCTCTATGAGGATAAGGGAGTAAATCTATAGAAGCAAACATTTTTTTCTTAATTAAATTAGAAATAAAATGCTCTTGAGCAGGCATCACTTTATTCATTCCCCATAACACACCTACCTTATTTAAAAAAGGGTACACCAATTCGGTAACTGTAGCTAAAAGTCCGTTTTTAACTATATGTGTTCTAAGTAATTCATTAAACTTCTCTTCATCCATATCTAGCATGCTAATAACCATTGCGCTAATCTCATCTTCATAATTACCTTCTTCTAAGCTGTCAGAAATGATTTTATAAATTTCATCATCAGACATCTTATCTATTTTAGAAATCCTGTAACCATTTCTAGTTAAAACACTTATGTTCAATAATTTTTTTAATTGCTGATCTGAATAATACCTAATATTTGTATCAGTTCGTTCTGGATCTAAAAAATTATATCTAGTCTCCCACTTACGTAAAGTATGCGCCTTAATACCTGTTAAAGTAACTATTTGGGCCATTGTGTATTTGCTCATGTCTAATAATTTACTTCACAAAGTTAAACAAAAATATCAAGAATTCTAAATATTTCAAAAAACGTTTTGTCTAACTTTTTCAATAATTTGATTGACAAATTAAAATATTTTCATATATTTGTCTAAACTTTAAACATTTAAACTAGACATTATGAAAACGAAATTCTTTTTTATCGCACTTTTTAGTCTATCATTATTAACAGTTTCATGTAGTAATGATGACGATAGCTCAAACAACAACACAACTCCAGAACCTAATATTGTAGAATTAGCTGTAGCTAATCCAGATTTAAGTTCTTTGGTAGCTGCACTAACTAGAGCTGACGGAAACTTAACAACTGTTTTAAGTGGTAATGGACCATTTACAGTTTTAGCACCAACAAATGATGCCTTTGCAGCTTTCTTAACTGCTAACGGGTTTGCTTCTTTAGAAGCTGTACCAACAGATGTATTATCACAAATACTTTTAAACCATGTAATTATGGCTGATGTATCATCAAGTGACTTAATTGGTATGGGATCTGGATATACTTCAGGAAGCGCAAGTGGACCTGATGGCTTAAATGTTAGCATATACTTTGATGCAACTAGCAGTGTAACTTTTAACAATGCAGGAACAGTTAGTACTGCAGATATAGATGCTTCAAACGGAACCATTCATATTATTGATGGAGTTTTAGCATTACCAACCATAGTAGATCACGCAGTAGCAAATTCAAACTTTTCTAATTTAGTAGCTGCTTTAGGTGCTGCTGATGGAGATTTAGTAAATGTATTAAGTGGTGACGGACCATTTACAGTTTTAGCACCAGATGATAACGCATTTAGCACTTTTTTAAATGGAGCAGCATTAGGTGATGTAGATACAGCAGTACTTTCACAAATATTATTAAACCACGTTATTATTGGTTCTACAGTAACCTCATCTGCTTTAGTAGATGCAGGAGCAGGATACACAAACACAGGTGCATCTGGACCAGGAGGAAATGCAATGAGTTTATATTACAACACATCTAGTGATGTTGTATTTAATGGAGTATCTACAGTTACACAAGCTGATGTAGTTGGTACTAATGGTATTATTCATGCTGTAAATACTGTAATAGATATTCCAACAGTAGTAACCTTTGCTGCAGCAGACCCAACATTCTCTACTTTAGTACAAGCATTAACAACATTAACACCTGCTACAGATTTTGTTTCTATCTTATCTAGAACAGAAACTGGTAATGCAGATATGTTAGACCCAAGCTTTACAGTATTTGCTCCAACAAATGATGCTTTTGCAGCTTTAGCAGCAATTCCAGATGAAGCGCCTTTAACTCAAATATTATTACACCATGTTATAAAAGAAGCAAACATAACTTCAAGCATGCTTAACAATCCTGGTGATACTACAGCAGCAACTATTGAAGGAGATAATATTACCATTACACTGCCTGGAACAGGTGATAATATTGCAGATGTAACTGATGGATCTGGAGCTACAGACATTGGTATTATAGCTGTAGATGTACAAGCAGGAAATGGCGTGATACACGTAATTAACAAAGTAATGATTAATAACTAATAGTCAGAAAAACCCTAGTATCTAACTGATAAATAGACCGATAACTCTTTTTGTTGTCGGTTTATTTAATTAAATTATACCATGAATTTGAAAAAAATTGTAATAATAGGTTCTGGATTCTCCTCACTATCGGCTTCTTGCTATTTAGCAAGTAAAGGTTTTGACGTAACTATTTTAGAGAAAAATAATACGGTTGGCGGAAGAGCTAGACAGTTAAAAAAAGATGGTTTTGTTTTTGATATTGGACCCACTTTTTACTGGATGCCTGATGTATTTGAACGTTTTTTTAATGACTTTAATACCACTACCAAAGATTTTTACAAATTACAAAAGCTAAATCCTGCCTATCAAATTTATTTTGGAAAACAAGACTCTATTAGCATAACAGACAACTTTGAAGATATTAAAAACACCTTTGAAAAGGTTGAAAAAGGTAGCGCTAACAAATTACAAGACTTTATAGATAAAGCACAAAGTAACTACGAGATTGCCATAGAAGATTTAGTATACAAACCTGGAGAACACGTGTTTGAAATCATTAACAGCAAAACTATTTTAAAATTAAAAGAATTTATTTTAACTATAAAAAAACAAGTTGCTGGTTATGTGCAAAACAAAAAACTACAAAAGATATTAGAATTTCCTGTTTTGTTTCTTGGTGCCAAACCAAGCAACACTCCTTCTTTTTATAATTTTATGAATTATGCCGATTTTAAGCTTGGTACTTGGCATCCTGAAGGAGGTATGTATGAGGTTGTAAACGCAATGACTAATCTTGCTACAAGTTTAGGTGTAAATATTATTACCAATTGTGCTGTAGAAAAAATAAACACAGAAAAAAACACCGTTATTGGTGTTACAGCCAATGAAAAAAATTATGCTTGTGATATTTTATTGAGCGGAGCAGATTACCACCACACAGAAACTTTACTACCAAAACAACTAAGACAATACTCTGAAAGTTATTGGAACAAAAAAACCTTTGCTCCTTCTGCCTTACTATTTTATGTGGCATTTAATAAAAAACTTAAAAACGTTTCGCACCACACTTTATTTTTTGATACCGATTTTGAGGCACATGCAAAAACTATTTACGATACAAAAGAATGGGCAGAAAAACCTTTGTTTTATGCTAGTTTTCCAAGTATTACAGATGCTACTTCAGCTCCTGAAGGTAAAGAAGCTGGTATTTTTTTAATTCCTATTGCTCCAGATGTAGAAGACACTCCAGAAATTAGAGAACACTACTTTAAGCAACTTATTGAACGTATTGAAAAAATCACTGGCGAATCTATTAAAAACAACATTCTGTTTAAAGAATCTTATTGTGTAAAAGACTTTAAAGAAGATTATAATTCTTACAAAGGCAATGCTTATGGCTTAGCAAACACACTAACACAAACACATGTACTCAGACCCAAGTTAAAAAGTAAAAAAGTTTCTAATTTATATTTCTGCGGACAATTAACTGTTCCAGGACCAGGAGTTCCTCCTTCATTAATTTCCGGTAAGATAGTAAGTGATTTAATTTTAAAACATAGTATAATATGAAAGCGTTATTTGATACTTCCAGCCTAAAATGTAGCAAAATTGTTACTAATAGCTACAGCACATCTTTTTCTTTGGGCATTAAATTATTTGCTCCATCTATACGTCCAGCAATTTATGCTATTTACGGATTTGTGCGTTATGCAGATGAAATTGTAGATTCTTTTGAAGATTATCCGCAAGAAGAACTATTCCATGACTTTGTTTCTGATTATAATAAAGCATTAGAAAGAAGAATTAGCTTAAACCCTATTATTAATTCGTTTCAAGAAGTTGCGCATAAATACCACTTGCAAACTTATGCCGAAGATTTTTTAAAACGAATGGAAGCAGATTTAAAAGTTACAGATTACACCACTAAAGAAGCTTACGAAAATTATATATATGGTTCTGCAGACGTGGTTGGTTTAATGTGTTTAAGAGTATTTGTAAATAATGACGATAAAAAATTTGAAGCTCTAAAAAGCGCTGCAACACATTTAGGATCTGCATTTCAAAAAGTAAATTTTTTAAGAGATATTAAAGAGGATACAGAAAACTTAGGTCGATCTTATTTTCCTAACCTAAACACCAACGCTTTAACTAACGCTACTAAAGAAGAAATAATAAAAGACATTGAAAAAGATTTTAAAAAAGCCTATAAAGGGATTATAAAACTTCCTTTAGAAAGTAAACTAGGTGTATATATAGCGTATAGGTATTATTTAAAACTATTAAAAAAACTAAAAAAAGCAGACTCTGAAAAGATTTTAAAAGGAAGAATTAGAATATCAAATTCTTTAAAATTATTTATTCTCACAAAATCGTATATACGATATAAGTTAAATGCTTTTTAAATTTTAAACATATTAAGTAACTTACCCTATGATTATTATACAATACATACTAATTACAATAGCCACTTTTGTTTGTATGGAAGCGGTTACATGGCTTACGCATAAATATGTCATGCACGGATTTTTATGGTATTTACATGCAGATCATCACCAACCTAAATATCCGCATACCTTTGAAAAGAACGATGCTTTTTTTGTCATTTTTGCCATTCCTAGCATACTGCTATTATACTTTGGACTACTACCTAACTTAAATTTTATGTTCTTTATTGGTTTAGGTATTTTCTTTTATGGCGTTTGTTATTTTTTAATACATGACGTGCTTATTCACCAACGTTTTAAATGGTTTAAAAACACCAAAAACAAATACCTTATAGGATTAAGAAAAGCACATAAGGTGCACCATAAACATTTAGGAAAAGAAGAAGGCGAATGCTTCGGCATGTTGTTTGTACCAAAAAAATACCATAAAATTTTTAAAAAATAATACATGCAAGCATACACTTATCTTATTGTAGATTTTGCTTGTATTAGCATTCCGTTTTTAGCCAGTTTTTATAAAAAACACGCCTTTTATAAAGAGTGGAATGCCTTTTTTAAAGCAAACTTAATTATTGCTTTACTGTTTATTATATGGGATTCTATTTTTACAAATATTGGAGTTTGGGGATTTAACACAGACTATTTAACAGGTTTTGATATAGGCAATTTACCTATTGAAGAAATTCTATTTTTTATCTGCATTCCGTATTGCTGTGTTTTTACTTTTTTTGCCTTAAAATATATTATAAATAAGAATCCTTTAGAAAAAACAGAAACAGGCTTAAGTTATGTATTAATACTTGTATTTATTACAGTAGGTCTTTTTCACACAGACAAACTATACACTTCTATTACGCTTTTAAGCACTTCTGTTTTCTTGATGTATTTAAAAGCAAAAAAAATAAACCTCGCTTATCATTATATAACTTTCTTCTTAATACTACCTTTCTTTTTTATTAGCAATGGTATACTTACAGGAAGTTTTTTAGTAGATAAGCCAATAGTCTGGTATAATGATGCTGAAAATTTAGGAATACGAATTAGCAATATTCCTATTGAAGATTCTATTTACGGCATGCTTCTTATTTTTATGAATATAGAATTGTTTTGTTTTTTTAAAAACAAAAAAGCCATTTACAAATAAATTTATAAATGGCTTTTTAAGTGTATAACAACTAATTATTACGAAACTGCTTTCAGTTTTTTAATAGTTGTTTTAGTAAGCTTTTCTTCTGCGTAAGCTTTAGTTACATTTAAATCTTTCTGGTCACTTCCAGGTAATTCAAACATTGCGTCTGTTAAAATTTCTTCGCAAAGCGAACGTAAACCACGAGCACCTAACTTATATTCTATTGCTTTATCTACAACAAAATCTAAAGCTCCATCTGTTATGCTAAACTCAATATCATCCATTTCAAACAATTTCTGGTATTGTTTAATGATGGCATTTTTAGGCTGTGTTAAAATAGCCTTTAGGGTTTTTGCATCTAAAGGATCCATGTAAGTTAAAACAGGTAGTCTACCAATAATTTCTGGTATCAACCCAAAATCTTTTAAATCTTTAGGAATAATATATTGCAACAAGTGGTTTTGATCTACAGCATTATCACTCATAGAAGCGCTATAACCTACTGCTTGCATGTTTAATCGTTTTGAGATTACACGCTCTATACCATCAAAAGCTCCTCCAGCTATAAATAGTATATTTTCGGTATTTACTTCAATAAATTTTTGATCTGGATGTTTACGACCTCCTTTTGGTGGCACGTTAACAACAGTTCCTTCTAAAAGTTTTAATAAAGCTTGTTGTACACCTTCACCAGAAACATCACGAGTTATAGATGGATTATCACTTTTTCTAGCAATTTTATCTATTTCATCAATAAATACAATTCCTTTTTCTGCCTTTTCCAGATTGTAATCTGCAGCTTGTAATAATCTTGTTAAAATACTCTCTACATCTTCACCAACATAACCAGCTTCTGTTAAAACAGTAGCATCTACTATTGCTAAAGGTACGTTTAGCATTTTAGCAATGGTTTTAGCCATTAAGGTTTTACCTGTTCCTGTTTGCCCAACCATAATGATATTTGATTTTTGAATCTCGATATCATCATCACTTGGTGGTTGTAATAATCTCTTGTAGTGATTATATACTGCAACAGACATTACTTTTTTGGTAGATTCTTGCCCAATTATATATTCATCTAGAAACGAGTTTATTTTTTGTGGTTTGCGCAACACCAATTCTGCAGACAAATCACTAGTATCTGATTGCTTAGATTCTTCTACAACAATACCATGTGCTTGCTCGATACAACGATCACATATATGCGCATCTAATCCTGCAATTAATAAATTGGTTTCTGGCTTTTTACGTCCACAAAACGAACATTCTAAATCTTCTTTTGCCATTTTTCAAGTTATAAATTAAAAATCACGAGTTAAAAGTTTTCACTTTATACTTATAACTTTTACTTAATTTTTTTAATTCAAGAAAACCAAAGCTTTTAATACAAGTTAAAGGCTTTTATTTTCTAGCTGACTCTTTTTAGCTTCTTACTAAAATTTCATCAATCATTCCGTATTCTTTTGCTTTATCAGCTTTCATCCAGTAGTCACGGTCACTATCTGCATATACTTTGTCGTAATCTTGTCCTGAGTGCTTACTTATAATATTATAAAGTTCTTCTTTTAATATTAAAATTTCACGAGCCGTAATTTCTATATCACTAGCTTGCCCTTGTGCACCACCTAAAGGTTGGTGAATCATAACACGAGAGTGTGTTAAACCACTACGTTTTCCTTTTTGACCTGCACATAATAAAACAGCTCCCATAGATGCAGCCATTCCTGTACAAATTGTAGCAACGTCTGGCTTAATAAATTGCATAGTATCATAAATACCTAATCCTGCATATACACTTCCTCCTGGAGAGTTAATATATATTTGAATATCTTTATTAGCATCTGTACTTTCTAAGAACAATAATTGTGCCTGAATGATATTAGCAACTTGGTCATTAATACCTGTTCCTAAAAAGATGATTCTATCCATCATTAAACGCGAAAACACATCAAAAATAGCGATGTTCATTTGGCGTTCTTCAATTATATTTGGTGTCAAGTTTGTTGGATACATACTACTAATAATTTTATTGTAGTACGTACTGCTAATACCTTGATCTTTTATTGCGAATTTTTCGAATTCTTTTCCGTAATCCATATGTTGATATAAAAGTTATAGTTATTAAAAAGGCGTTAAAACGTAAAAGTTTCAACGCCTAAATATAAGGATTTATTCTTTAAAATTATGTTAACACTTTAATAAGCTAAGTGCACTAATTTCACCTCTTATTTATCTCCGTAAACTTCTTTTACAAAGTCTTCGTAAGTTAATTCTTTGGTTTTAATATTAGCTTTTTCTTTATAGATTTCTAATAATCTTTGGCTAATAATTTGTTCTGATATTTTACGCGCTTCATCTTGGTTAGATAATACACGAGCAGCAATATCGTCTAGTTCTTTTTCAGAAGGATTCATTTGACCAAATTGAGCCATTTGCATTCTAATCATGTTTTTAGCATGCCCTTGAATATCTTCTAAAGTTACTTGAATTTTATTGTCTGTAATTAATTTACCTTCAATTAATTGGTAACGTAAACTTTTTTCAGATTTTTCGTATTCTTCTTTTGCTTGATCTTCTGTTAACGGTTGCTCACCTGCTGTTTGCATCCATTTTTGTAAAAATGCTGCTGGTAAATCAAATTTAGTATTCTCTACTAAATATTCTGTTACGTCATTTAAAAGCTTTTGATCTCCTTGTTGCACGAATTGTTTTTCGGCATCTTCTTTAATCTTTTCTTTTAATTCTGAAACAGAAGTTACACTACCATCTGCAAATAATTTATTAAACAATTCTTGGTCTAAATCTGCAAGCTCACGTTTGTTTATTTCAGTAATTGTAAAAGTTACTTCAATATCTAAACCATGTGCTTCATCATGTTGAATTTTTAATGCATGCATTAATTCATGATCATCACTGTATAAACCTTTTGTTTTTAAAGTAATTACATCACCAACTTTAGCTCCTACAAATTTCTTTGCATTTGCTGCACCTTTAAACTTATCTAAAGTTAAAGTTACTGTGTTTTCAATTTCTTTTTCTTCGTTTTTAAAAGTTCCAGTGATTTCACTGTCTTTTTCAACTTCTGTTTGCGAAATTAATTTACCGTATTGTTTTTGGATGTTTACGATTTGATCGTCAATCATTTTATCTCCAGCAACAATATTGTAATGTGTTATTGCTTTTTTGCTTTTTAACTCCACATCAAATTCTGGCGCTAAACCTAATTCAAATTCAAAAGAAAAATCTTCTGCATCCCAATTTATTTCGTCTTGCACTTTTGGTAACGGTTGCCCTAAAACATCTAACTTTTCTTCTGTTAAATATTTGTTTAAAGCATCTTGTAAAAGTTTGTTTACCTCATCTACTAAAACGGCTTTACCATATTGTTTCTTAACCATTCCCATTGGTACGTGACCTTTTCTAAATCCAGGAATGTTAGCAGTTTTTCTGTAATCTGTTAAGATTTTTTCAATTTTATCGCTATAATCTTCTTTTGCGATATCTACTTTTACTACTGCATTTAATGCATCAATGTTTTCTCTTGTAATATTCATTATAAATGATATAAAGCCCAAAATAGGGCATTTAACACTAGTTTAGATTTCCATTTTCATGGAAAACCAATTTAATAGATTTATAAAAAAGTGTTTCTTTCTATTGTTTTTCTATTAAAAGGAGTGCAAAAATACTACTTTTTTACTCTACAACAAAGTTTTTAACGTATTGAAAACAAGGCTGCTTTTAATCTTGTTTTAAAAAAGATTGCAATAAAGATTGTAAGATGCTTAAAAGCACACTAAAAAGCAATGCTACCCAAAAGCTATCTACGTAAAAACCATCTACAAATTTATCTACTAAAAGCACAATACATGCGTTAATAACAAACATGAATAAGCCTAAAGTTACTATGGTAATTGGTAAGGTAAAAATAACTAAAATTGGTTTTACAATTAAGTTTAAGATAGACAATACTAAGGCAACTACTATAGCTGTAGCGTACCCATTTACATTTACTCCGTTTAAAACATTTGCTAAAACAAAAACAGCAATAGCGTTTAATAGTAATCTAATAATTAAGTTCATAGTCTTTCTTTTTTTAATTAGTACGTATTAATTATTTACAAAATGTATTACAGCATTATAAAAGTCTTCTGGGTTTTCTGCATGCAACCAATGTCCTGCATTTGCAATGGTTGTAATTTGTGCCTCTGGAAAATGCCTTGTAATTAAAGCCTCGTCTTGTAATGCTATATATTCACTTCTGTCTCCACGAAGAAACAAGGTGTCTTTATTAAATTTTGCATGTATAGGTAATGCTTCACCAACTTCACTTACATTGTTTTTTAAAACCTCAAGATTCATACGCAGTGCTAGTTTACCTTTTTCAATCCAATATAAATTTTTAAGTAAAAACTGTCTGGTTCCAAAATCTGAAACATAATTAGCAAGTGCTTTATCTGCTGCTCCTCTAGATTTTAGTTCTTCAAAATTAAGACTACTTAATCCTTCTAAAATAGCATCGTGATGTACAGGATAAAATCTTGGCGAAATATCTGCCACAATTAATTTAGAAACTAGTTCTGGATATTCTGTAGCAAAAAGCATGGCTGTTTTCCCTCCCATTGAATGTCCTAATAAAACGATATCTTCTAGCTTATGCGCTTTACAATACTCTTTTAAGTCTTCAACTAAAACGTCATAATTAAAAAGCGTATCATGAAAACTTCTTCCATGGTTACGTTGGTCTACCAAATGCACTTGAAAACCAGCAGCACTAAATTGCGTACCTAATGTTTTCCAGTTATCACTCATTCCTAAAAAACCATGAAGAATTATAAATGGTTTTCCTTCTCCTATAATGTTAGAATATAATTTTGCCAATGTTTTAATAGTTTAATAAGGTTTAGTCTATATGCAACCAAACAATTATTTAATTTTTGTAACTCTTTGCAGAAAGAGAAATGCTTATTTTAGTTTTTGTAAATACATTTGTATTACATTTTCTACTCCTAAATAAAGACTTTCTGAAATTAGTGCATGACCAATAGAAACCTCTAATAAACCAGGAATATTTTCTTTAAAGAATTTTATATTATCTAAAGATAAATCATGCCCTGCATTTATACCTAAACCTAATGCATTACTTAACTCTGCACATGCTGTATAAGGTTTAATAGCCTCGTGATTTCCTAAGCCATATTGGTGTGCAAAGGCTTCGGTATACAATTCTATTCTGTCTGTTCCTGTTTCTTTAGCACCTTCTATTTGTGCAACCTCTGGATCTACAAAAATAGAGGTTCTAATACCATTGGCTTTAAATTCTTTAATCACTTCCACTAAAAAATCTTTATGCTTAATGGTATCCCAACCTGCATTACTAGTAATAGCATCTACGCTATCTGGAACCAATGTAACCTGTGTTGGTTTTATAGCTAAAACCATATCTATAAATTTAGGAATCGGGTTTCCTTCAATATTATATTCTGTGTATACTTCCGGTTTTAAATCGTAAGCATCTTGATAACGAATATGTCTTTCGTCTGGTCTTGGATGTATTGTTACACCTTCTGCTCCAAAACGCTGTACATCTTTAGCAAACTGTACTACATTTGGTAAATCTCCTCCACGTGAATTTCGTAAAGTTGCTATCTTATTAATATTTACACTTAATTTTGTCATTCTTTAACGTATTATAGTACAAAAATACAAACTAGAACAGGCTTATTGACTATTTTTTTGATTAATTTGCAAAAGCTAAAAAGAAGAATAAAATGAATCTTTCTAATTATATAATAAACGACATTAAACCACCACTATTAACCAATAGTGTTCGTGATTTACAAGTGCTTTTTCAACAACTAACGTACTCACATATTCCTATTAAAAATGAAGAAGGTGTGTATTTAGGATGTATTTCTGAAACAGATATTCACTGTTTTGAAAGCGCTAAACTAGTAAAAGACATTATCTATTCTGCAGAAGGTTTTTTTGTAAGAGAAGACACAAACTGGCTTGATACCTTAGAAGCATTTGCACAAAATGCAACAAACATTATGCCTATTCTAAACAAAAAAAACAGCTACATAGGCTATTATGAGCTTAAAGACATTATTAGTTTATTTAACGAAACACCTTTTTTCTCTGAAGCTGGAGCAATTTTAGTAATAGAAAAAGGCTTAACAGATTATTCTTTTAGCGAAATAAGCCAAATAGTAGAATCTAACAACGGTAAATTATTAGGCGCTTTTGTTTCTAAAATAGAAAATGACATTGCTGAAATAACCCTTAAAATAGGAAATACTGGACTAAATGATATCATGCAAACTTTTAGAAGATATAGTTATAATGTGGTTTCTGGCCATGAAGAAGATAGCTATATTGAAAGTTTAAAAGAACGATCAGACTACCTTAACAAATATCTAAACATGTAATATGAAGATAGCCATCTATAGCCAATATTATCCTGAAAAATCTTTTGATGCATTTCATCATTTATTGCAAATACTCTCACAAGAGAAAGCAGAAGTTTTTATAGAAAAAGAGTTTTTAACTCAATTTAAAATGCTAAAAAACGAAACCGTAAAACCGTTTACAGCACTAGACAAAAGTTTTAACCTATTAATAAGTATTGGTGGTGATGGTACTATTTTAAGAGCTATTACGTATTTAAAAGATTTAGACATACCAATTGTAGGTATAAACACAGGACGTTTAGGTTTTTTATCTACCATACAAACCAATGATATTGAAGCTGCTATTAAAAATATTTTAAACAAAAATTATAAAATATCAGAACGCAGTTTATTAAGTATTGAAACGCTACCTGAAAACAACAAAATTAAAGAAACCAATTTTGCACTAAATGAAATTGCTATAAGCCGAAAAAACACCACCTCAATGATTACGGTTGATACCAAACTAAACAATGAGTATTTAACTTCTTATTGGAGTGATGGTTTAATAGTATCTACACCAACAGGATCTACTGGGTATTCTTTAAGTTGTGGCGGACCAGTAATAACGCCAGACACCAATAGCTTTGTACTAACACCTATTGCACCTCATAACTTAAGCGCAAGACCTTTAGTTATACCTGACTCTACAGAAATAGAATTAAAAGTAGATGGTAGAGAAGAACAGCATTTAGTGTCTTTAGATTCTAGAATTGCAACATTAAACAACAATACCATTATAAGAATTAAAAAAGCGCCATTCACTATTAAAATGTTAGAACTAGTTGAGGAAAGTTTTTTAGATACCCTCCGAAAAAAACTACTCTGGGGAGAAGATAAACGAAATTAAACAATATTTTAACCGAAAAACTGTTTAATTCACATACAATTTGCTACAAATTGTTATTGGCTAATCTTATTTATTATATTTGCAAACTTTTAATTGTATATGAGGTACTTTATTTTTATTCTAATCAGCGCTTTAACTTTTCAGCTAACGCAAGCACAAACTTATGAATTAGGTTTGTATGCTGGAGGCAGTAATTTTATTGGAGATGTTGGTGCAACTACCTACATTTCTCCAAACAAGCCTGCAATTGGAGGGATTTTTAAATGGAACAGAAGCTCTAGACACTCGTTTAGATTTTCGTTGATTTACACCGAATTAGAAGCTTCAGACAGCAAATCTGATGACCCAAGAAGAATAGAAAGAGACTATAAATTTACAAACCCAATAATTGAAGCTTCTGTAGGTTTAGAATTTACATTCTTTGACTTTAACTTACATAGCAGAAAAACAAATGCCACTCCTTATTTATATACAGGAATAACCGTTGCCAAACATGACAACTTTCATTTTAGCAACAGTGGCGAACTAATAGACGATCAAACCTCAAGTTTAGCCTATGGCTTACCAATGGTTTTAGGATACAAATTTCAAATAGCAGAAAAATTTATACTTGCAGGAGAAATTGGTGCACGTTACACCTTTACCGATGAAATTGATGGTAGTGTACCTGATGCTGAAGAAGCATATGATAGAGCTGCCTTTGGAAATTTAAATAATAATGACTGGTATATGTTTACTGGTATTACATTAACTTACACTTTTGGTGAAACACCATGTTATTGTTCATTTTAGATGAGTTTAAAAGAAAAAATAAATACAAATAGGTTACCGCAACATCTAGCTATTATAATGGATGGTAACGGAAGATGGGCAAAACAACAAGGAATGCTACGTGCATTTGGCCATGAAAACGGAACAAAATCTGTTAGAGAAACCGTTGAAGCTTCGGCAGAACTTGGCATAAAAAACCTAACCCTTTACGCCTTTTCTACAGAAAATTGGAACAGACCAAAACTAGAAGTACAAACACTAATGAAACTTTTAGTTTCTTCATTAAAGAAAGAAATTAAAACACTTCAAGAAAACAACATTAAACTATCTGCTATTGGTAATTTATCTGCTTTACCAACAAAAGCACATCGTGAACTTCTTGAAGTAATAGACAAAACAAAAACAAACAATAGAATGACGCTCACCTTAGCTTTAAGCTATGGTTCTAGAGAAGAATTACTAAATACAGTTAAAAAAATAGCAATTAAAGTTAAAAATAATATAATTTCGCCTGAAAGTATTGATGAATCATTTATTAATGAGCATCTTTACACGCAAAATTTACCAGATGTAGATTTGCTTATTAGAACTAGTGGTGAACAACGTATTAGTAACTTCTTGCTTTGGCAGATTGCCTACGCAGAATTGTATTTTACTGAAACCTTATGGCCAGATTTTACAAAGCAACATCTATATGAAGCCATAATAGAATATCAAAAAAGAGAAAGAAGATTTGGGAAAACAAGTGAACAACTTAGCTAAGTTAATGCCTTTAAAAGCACTTACTAAACATTTTTTAGCGCTAACAGTAACCATATTTAGTTTAAGCACATTTGCTCAAGAAACTACATTTACAAAAGGCAACAAGTACACTATTGCAGAAATAACTGTTAATGGTAACACATCATTTAGTGAACAAACCATAGTTACCTATTCTGGTTTAAGAAAAGGAAGCGAAGTGCAAATTCCTGGAGAGGAAATAAGTAGCGCAATAAAAAAACTGTGGAATTCTAACCTTTTTAATGATATAGACATTTATCTATTAAAAGTAGAAGGCAGCAATGCTTTCTTAGAAATTAGATTGTCTGACTTACCAGAACTTAACGCTGTTAAAATAACAGGTGTTAAAAAAGGTAAAAAAGAAACTATTATTAAAGAAAACAAATTAGATAAAGGTGTAAAAGTCACAGAAAACCTTATAACT
Source organism: Lacinutrix gracilariae (assembly GCF_042684485.1). Lineage (NCBI taxonomy): Bacteria > Pseudomonadati > Bacteroidota > Flavobacteriia > Flavobacteriales > Flavobacteriaceae > Lacinutrix > Lacinutrix gracilariae. The sequence continues at coordinate 473,244 of NZ_JBHULM010000011.1, forward strand.
ACTACCAAAAACTACTTACAAAATAAGTACAAAAAAGATGGTTTTACTAACGCTAAAGTAAACATCAACACTATTGAAGCAGTAGATTCTTTACCAAGATCTAAAGTGAATATGGTTTTAGCCATAGATAAAGGAAAAAAAGTAAAAGTAAAAGACATTGTATTTACTGGAAATTCTGTTTTAACAGACAGTAAACTTAGTGGTGCAATGAAAAACACTAAAAAAAGAAACTTTTTAAGAATTTACAAGCGCTCTAAATATATAGAAGAAGACTATAAAACAGATTTAACTAGCATAATAGATACCTATAAAGAAAACGGTTATAGAGATGCTAGAATACTATCAGACAGTTTAATTATAAACAATGATAACACCATTACACTAAATATTAATTTAGAAGAAGGTGAAAAATATAGCTTTGGTGATATTTCTTTTATTGGTAACACAGTATACACAGACCAACAACTTAAAAGAGTTTTACGTATAACTAAAGGCGAAACATATAACGGTGTTTTATTACAAGAAAGAATTGCCGACAATACTAGACCAGACGCAGAAGATTTAACTAATCTATATCAAAATAATGGGTATTTATTCTCTACTATTAATCCTGTAGAGGTTAATGCAGAAGGAAATGTTATTGATATGGAAATTAGAATTTCTGAAGGTAAGCCTACCTACTTCAACAATGTAACTGTACAAGGTAATGAAGTAACTAATGACAAAATTATCTATAGAGAATTACGTACGCGTCCAGGACAACTATATAGTAAAGCCAATGTAGTACGTACTATTAGAGAACTTAGTCAATTAGGATTTTTTGATGCAGAACAAATTACTACAGACTTTCAAAACCCAAACCCAAATGAAGGTACTATAGACTTACAATATGGTGTTATAGAAACTGGTTCTAGCCAAATTGAACTTCAAGGTGGTTATGGTAGCGGAAGTTTTATTGGTACACTTGGTTTATCGTTTAATAACTTTTCTATAAAAAACATATTAAACCGTAAAGCTTATAAACCAGTACCTCGTGGTGATGGTCAAAAACTAGCGTTACGTTTACAAGCTAGTGCATTTTACCAAACCTATAGTTTCTCCTTTACAGAACCATGGTTAGGTGGTAAAAAACCAGTACAATTTTCTACCTCAATATCGCATTCAAAACAATTTTTATACGATTATACAACAGGTAAAGCAGATAAAGACAAACGTTTTAATATTACAGGTATATCTGTTGGTTTAGCAAAAAGACTTTCAGTACCTGATGACTATTTTACTTTATCACAAGCATTAAGTTTTCAACACTATGATTTAAAAAACTATAATACAGGTTTATTTACTTTTGGTGATGGTTACTCTAACAACTTAGCATATACTATTGGTTTAAGCAGAAACAATACGTATAATGATCCTGTGTACCCAACAGGTGGTTCTAACTTTAATGTTAGTGCTAAATTATCTATTCCTTATTCTTTATTTAATAATGTAGATTATGCTGCATTAAGTGAAGAAAGAGATGAACAAGAAGAAATCTATTATGATGCAGATGGTGTGTATACAGATATACAAAGTACCAATGCTTATACTAGAATGGGAGAAATTGATCAAGAACGTTACAAGTGGTTAGAGTTCTATAAAATTAAATTTAAAGCAGACTGGTATACAAGAATTGTAGACAAGTTAGTATTACGTCCTAGTTTAGAATTTGGTTTCTTAGGATCTTATAACAATGATAGAGGTGTTATTCCTTTTGAGCGTTTCTTTCTTGGTGGTGATGGTTTAGCTAGTTACAGTTTAGATGGTAGAGAAACCATAGCATTACGTGGTTATGAAAACCAATCATTACAACCAGTTGATGAAGACGGAAACGTAACAAGTGATGGTGGTTCTATTTATAACAAGTTCTCTTTAGAGCTACGTTACCCAATAACATTAAAACCTGCAGCAAAGATTTATATGCTAGGTTTTCTTGAAGGTGGTGTATCTTATAACAATTTTAAAGATTATAATCCGTTTGATCTTAAAAGATCTGCTGGTTTAGGTTTACGTTTATTCATGCCTGCTTTTGGTTTATTAGGTATTGATTTTGGATACGGATTTGATTCTGTACCAGGACAAGGAACAGCAGTAAGTGGTTGGCAAACACACTTTATAATAGGACAACAATTTTAGTTTGGCACGATATTTTCTATTAACAATTTGATTATTTAAAACAAGAATTAAAAAATTTAAAATTAAAATTTGTTAATTTTGAAAAGCTTAATTCAAGAAGTGACAGAATAATAGTAATAATCATCTGTACATTTTTAGAATTTATAAAGCCAATAAATGATAAAAACATATAACAGATGAAAATAAAAGTTCTTTTTTTACTGGCAATTGTATTTATGCTTAGTGTAACCTCTACTCAAGCACAACGTGGTGTTAGAATAGGTTATATAGACACAGAATACATTTTAGAAAACATACCTGAATATCAAGAAGCAACATCGCAATTAGATAACAAGGTGCAAAAATGGAAATCTGAAATTGAAAATCGTTTAAGTGAAATAGAACAAAAACGAAAAGATCTAAGCAATGAAAAACCTCTTTTAACTAGTGAACTTGTTAAAGAACGTGAAGAAGACATCCATTTTGAAGAACTTGAAATATTAGAGTATCAACAAAACAGATTTGGTCCTAAAGGTGATTTAATGATCCAGAAAAGACAACTTATTCAACCAATTCAAGATCAAATTTTTGCTGCAGTACAAGATATTGCATCTACTAAAAAATATGATTTTATATTTGACAAGTCTGCAGATGTTGTTATGCTATATTCGGCAGATAGATTTGATATTAGTGAACAAGTAATACGAGCAATTGTACGTACTGCAAAACGCGATCAAGCTAAATCTAAAAAAGAAAGAAGAGAAGCTAAAGACGAAGATGTAGTACCAGAAGTAAATAAAACATTAGATGCTAGAAAACAAGCATTAGAAGATAAAAAAGCAGCGCGTGCAGCAGAAGCAGAACAACGCAGAAAAGAAATTTTAGAAGCACGTGAAGCTAAAAAAGAAGCAGCACAAAAAAGAAGAGATAGTATTATTGAAGCTAGAAAGCAATTAAAAGAAAAAACGCTTAAAGAAAGAAATAGTACTACTGAAGAAACTAGTGATGCAGCAAAAACAGAAGCAGAAGACAATAAAGAAGAAAGTGTAACAACAGAAACTCAAATTGAAACTGAAACTGAAAATGTAGAAAAAACAGCGGAAGAAACATCAACAGATAAAGAAGCTAGTGCTACTGAAGAAGAAGATGCAGCCGCAAAGAAATTAAGTGATAGAGAAGCACGCAAACAAGCATTAGAAGAAAGAAAAAGAAAAATATTAGAAGCACGTAAAAAAGCAAAAGAAGAACGTGAAAACCAGAATGCCACAGAAGGCGAAGACAATTAACAATTTATTACACACATTAAACTATTAAAAATGAAACAAATTAAAACTTTATTATTAGCAGTAGCTTTATTTATTGGTGGAACTAGCTTTATGCAAGCGCAAACTAAAGTTGCTCATATTAACACTCAAGAGCTTATTGCTGCAATGCCAGACATGAAAGCTGCACAAGCAGAAATGGACAAACTAGGAAAAACCTATGAAGCAGACATTAAAGCTATGGTAACAGAGTACCAAAACAAAATGAAATTATACGAAGCAGAAGCTACTACTAAAACAGACGAAGAAAACCAAAAGCGTTTAGTTGAAGTACAAACTATGCAACAAAACATACAACAATACCAAGGGCAAGCACAACAAGACATGCAAAAGAAAGAAGTGGACTTGCTAAAACCTATTACAGAAAAAGCAAAAGCTGCAATTTTAAAAGTAGCAAAAGCACAAGGTTTTAACTATGTATTAGACTCTACTCAAGGTGGTGGTGTTATCATGGCAGAAGGTAAAGACTTACTTGCTGATGTTAAAAAAGAATTAGGTTTCTAATAAACCTTTAATATTTCTATAAAAAAAGCTGTCTTGTAAAAGACAGCTTTTTTTATGCAATAGACTTTAAAAAATTGTGTATTATATCTACTTAAAAATCTAAATGACTAAATGTATTTAAAAGTAATTATTTACTTTTATAAACAATATGTATGTATATGAGTAAACAACCTATTGGTGTTTTTGATTCTGGCGTTGGTGGTACTTCTATTTGGAAAGAACTTCATGCATTACTACCTCATGAAAACACTATTTATTTAGCCGATAGCAAAAATGCTCCTTATGGCAATAAAAGCAAAAATGAAATTCTTGATTTAACTAAAAAGAACACCGAGTTATTACTTAATAAAGGCTGTAAGCTTATTGTTGTTGCATGTAATACAGCAACCACAAATGCTATTAACTATTTACGCGAAAATTATAATATACCCTTTATAGGCATTGAACCAGCAATTAAACCTGCTGCATTAAACACCAAAACAAAAGCAGTTGGTATTCTTGCTACAAAGGGAACACTATCTAGTGAATTGTTTTATAAAACCACTAATATATTTTCTAATAAAATTAAAATTATAGAACAGGTTGGTGAAGGTATTGTGCCTTTAATTGAAAGTGGCAATGTAGAGTCTACACAAATGAAAGATCTCTTACAATTGTACTTAAAACCAATGTTAGATGCAGATATAGATTATTTGGTTTTAGGCTGTACGCACTATCCTTATTTGATTCCGCAGTTATTAAAAATATTACCAAGCCATGTTAAAATTATAGACTCTGGCGAAGCAGTTGCCAAACAAACAAAAGCTGTTTTAAAACAACATGAGCTTTTAAATACTACAAACAATACACCTAAATTGCAATTTTACTCTAACGGAAACCCAAAAGTAATGATGCAACTTTTAGAAGAAGATTATACTGTAGACTATTTAGACTTCTAGGCTTTTAAATTAGCATAACCCCTTATACCTAATCCCTCATACCTACAACCTAATCCCTAATACCTAATACCTAATACCTAATACCTACTATATTTTAATTGAAGTTCTGGTTTGCGTTAGCGGTTGCAGTGGCATCCTTTTTTGAGGCACGAAAAAAAGATATAACGGAAAACGCGACCCTTGTGGTAACGCCATAAAAAAACAAAGGAAACAGTATGACATTTTTTATCAAGTGTTTCCTTTGCAAGTCGTATTCCTTTTTTGGCATTATCCAATAAAGTACTATGAGTTTGTTCTCAGCCACTAATGTAAGTTTAGGCACCTCAATACAACAATCTAAATATAGTAAATATTTTTCACTTAAACAAGTGATTTACTTTGTTTTAACATTTTCACCTTACTTAAACCAACTAGAATATTTCACGTAATTATCTGCTATTCTATTGATTTCTCCTGAAATTAACTCTTTGCTAATATCTTTTACTTTCTTGGCTGGAACTCCTGCATAAATAGTTCCTGCTTCTACTCTAGTGTTTGCTGTTACAACTGCTCCTGCTGCCACAATACTATTGCTTTCTATAACACAATCGTCCATAACAATGCTTCCCATACCTATTAAAACATTGTCTTGAATGGTACAACCATGTACAATGGCATTATGCCCAATAGATACATTATTACCTATGGTTGTTGGTGATTTTTGGTAGGTTGCATGAATTACTGCACCATCTTGTACGTTTACTTTATTTCCCATTTTTATAAAGTGCACGTCACCACGAATGACTGCATTAAACCATACACTACATTGGCTACCAAAACTTACTTCGCCAACTATAGTTGCGTTTTCTGCTACATAGCAATCTTCAGGAATTTGTGGGTGTTTATTATTTACTGGTTTTATTACTGGCATATTTTATTTCTTTATGTTCGTTTTAATTTATTATTAGAGATTTCTCGACATGCTCGAAATGACAAGGACTGTATTTGCCTTATATAATTTTCCTCTTTTGAGATTTCTCGACAAGTTCGAAATAACAAAACTGTGTTGTATAATTTCTTGCTTCGCTCGAATGCTTTAGATCTTCTTAATCAGTAACAGCATCATTTTTATAATGAGATTCCTGCCTAACGCAGGAATTTGCTACTTAAAATAAGATAGTAAAGCTGCTTTTTTAGATGCAGAAACGAGTACTTCTTTTCCGTTACTAAGTACTACATGTCCTCCTTTTCCTTTTACGTATTTGGTAATTTCATTAACGTTTACCAAATAGCTTTTGTGCACTCTTGCAAAGCTTGAATTACTTAGCGCTTCTTCAAAATATTTTAAAGTTTTACTTACTAGTTTCTTTTTGTTGTTATTTAAATACAATTCTGTGTAATTATCATCTGCTTTACAATACAGGATGTTTGCTGTTTCAATGACTTCAAATCCATCTTGTTGTGGTATGGTAATTTTTCCGTTTACTGTATTTGTATTAGGTACTAAAACCTCATCTTGCAAAGCATCTTCTTTAGTTTTAATTTCTACAACATAATCTACTGCTTTTATAAGTTCGTCAATAGAAATTGGTTTCATTAAATAATAGCTAGCATGTGCATTTAAAGCATCTATTGCATAATGGTTGTAGGCAGTTACAAAAATGGTTTCAAAGCTGGCATCACCTACTTTATCTAGCAAATCAAAGGCATTACCATAAGGCATTTCTACATCTAAAAATACAACATCTAAGTGGTTATTTCTAATAAGCACCAAAGCTTCTTCTACGTTTTCTGCTTCTCCTAAAATGTTAACATTAGGACAATATTTAGCAAGATATTTTTTTAATATATCTCTACTTGTTTTTTCGTCTTCTACTATTATGGCGTTTAGTTTCATGTGCACTTGCTGCAAAGGCAGGAATCTTGTCCTACTCTTAAAATTGATTATTTATTAATTCCTTTTTCAAATTTTAAATTCTAATGAGACCTAAAGACTGCGTCGTGGTATCATTTTCTGTTTTATTATTAGTCCTTTTTTAAAGTAACAACAACTTTGGTACCTTGATCTCCTTGAGCTTGATAATTATCTATAAAAACATCTACTTTGTCTTTATACATTTCGTTTAAAATGGCAACACGTTTTTTAATGTTGTTCATTCCTTTAGAGTTTTGTTTTTTCTGGTTTTCAGTTTTTAAGGCTTTAGATTTTTCTCTTCCTATTCCGTCATCTATAATAGCAATAGTAATTTCGTCTTTACTATTCTGATTTATGCTTATTTCTAATTTTCCTTTTTCCTCTTTATAACGTAAGCCATGCCAAACAGCATTTTCTATATATGGTTGTAAAAGCATAGGTGGAATTTGAAACTGGTTAACAGCAACATTTTCTGCTACATTTATACTATAATCAAACTTGTCTTTAAATCTAAAATGTTCTAATTGTGTATACAATTCTAGTAATTCTATTTCTTTTTGAAGTGGAATAAAATCTTGTTCGCTATTTTCTAAAACAGCTCGCATGAGTTGAGAAAAATCAGACAGATATCTATTTGCTGTTCTTTCATCATTAGAAGCTATAAAGCTGTTCACAGAATTTAAAGCATTAAATATAAAATGCGGATTCATTTGGCTACGCAATGATTTTAATGCCAAAAGATTGTTTGCCAATTTTTGTTGCTTGATGTATTTATACATAACATAGGCTACAATTAACAATAAAAGCACACCTCCAAAAAGCGAATAAATAATCAACTTCTGTCTTTTACTTTGCTCTATAGTAAGTTGGTAATTGGTTTGAGTTAATGCTCTATCGCTTTCTAAACTGGTAATACGGTTTTGCTTTTCGGCAATGCTTTTATTAAATCGTGCTGCTTGTGTAATTTCCTGCTCCATTTTAGCATATAAAGCATCTACTGTTTCTTGATAGGTTTTGTAGGTTTCTAAGGCTTCTGTATAATTACCAGCATCTCTATAGGTTTCTGAGAGCTTACGTACAGCATCTTTTTTAACCAATAAATCTTCTTTATTATCTGCTTCTTCTATACTTTTTTCTAAATACGGAATCGCATTTTTATAATCTTGCTGTTGGTAATATGCGTTACCAATTTTATAGTTTTGCTTTTGTAAGGTTAAGGCAGTTTCGTTATCCATTAACGTATCTGTTTCTAATTCTGAAATTTCTTCAATTGCTTCTTTACGTAATTGAATTTCATTTTCATAAGCCATATTATCATTCTGGAAATCGGCTACTTTTACCTTCTCTTCTACTGCTCTTTTTTTGTTTTCTTGTGCTGCTAAGTCTAAAGCGTTTTCAAAATAGCTATTTGCTTCGTTTAGTTTACCACTTGCATTGTAAGCCTCACCAATTTTAGAATTTAAGTCTGTTATTTTGGGTTTAATAAGATGTTTTTCGGCAATAGAAAGCCCTTTTTTATAGTTAGAAATAGCAGTATCTAATTGTATTATTTTTGTATACACATCACCTAAACCTTCATAATATTCGGTTTTTTGGTAATTAGAAAGGCTGCTTTCTTTAATACTTTGATAGGTTTGTAGGCTTTCTTGGTAATCTTTATTTTTATAATATGCCTTTGCTAATTTTAAAACTACTTCGTTTAATCTATTGTTTTGAAGGCTAATTTTATAGTTAGAAATTGCCAAATCATACTGTTTCCACTGCATATATACATCTGCTAGTACTTCATAAGCTTCGGCATTTTGGTTGGTAGAGTTGCTTTGGGCTAAAGCTTCAGTTATAAATAAAATACTTTTTTCGGCATCTTTTTTAAGATATACTTGGGCAGAATCTATAACACTATTAAAAGGCTTTAGCGATACTTTTCTTTTATAAACTGCTTCGTCAACTTCGGTTGTTGGTTTTACCTCAACGGTTATTCTTTCATCATCTTTAATGGTATAAAAAACAGTTTTAATATCTTTATGTGCAATGGTTAACTCATCGCCTTTTTTTACTTGAATTCTAAAATCACCAGAAAGATTAGTTGTGGTATATGCTCCTCCATTTACAGAGATTTGCACGTTTGTAATTGGCTTACGTGTATCACTTTCTACTACAGAACCTTTAACTATAAAACTTACTTCTTCTTTATCTGCAGTTGTTTCGGCATGTTGCTGTGCAAACAAATGACTAGAAAGAAACAGAAAGCCTAAGAGGATACTATATTTTAAGAGGTATTTCATTTATTGTTATTATAAAGTATAAACTTACACACTTTAATCTACACTTAAAAACGGCAACAGGAGTCTTTTACTTTTTTTTAATCGTAAAAAGTTAGGTTGCCTAAATATAAAAAAGGGTTCACGCATGCAATTGCACGCTTTACTCATTGGTGGTTTTTTATAAAAAACTTTGGTAATAGGTTTACTAAGAATTTAAAAAACAACTCATGAAAAAGCTTATTATTACCTCTTTAATTATTGTATATAGCATATCTAATTTTGCGCAAATAAAAGGAAATGCAATTTCTATATCTAGACAAAATATTGCATCTAAAGATCTAGGAAATGGTTATGTGTACGGAAACCATTCTAACCATTTTAAATCTGCAAACTTAGTTCCTAATCCTACTATAAATTTAGAAGTAAAAGCTTTAAGTAATATAATTGCTTCGTCTTATACAGCAGTTTTTAATGTAACACAAATTGGTGAAACTTCTGAAGAAACCAATAATTTAATAAAAGAGCGTACACTAAAATTAAAAAGCAATTTAGCTGCAAAAGGTATTTTAACCAGTGATTTTGTTATAGATGTTATTTCATTTGTTCCTGTTTATGAAACGATTGTTGAAAAAAAATTATTCAGCAAAAAGTATGTTGAAGTACCTAAGGGATTTGAGTTACAGCAGAACATTCATATTAAATTCACCAAGGTAGCGCAGTTTGAAGAAATCTTAGCTGCTTGTGCTAATAACGAAATTTACAACTTAGTGAAAGTCGATTATTTTATAGACAACCTGCAAGAAGTATACAAAAAACTACGAGTAGAAATTTTAAAAGAATTAAAAGAAAAACAAGAATTCTATAAAAATTTAGGTTTTGATTTAACAGAATACACACCAATAATAGCAGACAATAAGTACTGTTATTTTCCAAGAGATTTTTACAAAAACTATCAAGCTTTTAATAGCGTTTCTATGGAAGCTTTAAAGAAAAAAAGAGGTGTATATCAAGCAAAAAAACAAACGTCATATTACTATGATCCTATTTCGTTTAGAGATTATGATGTTGTAATAAATCCTTCTATTGTAGAACCTGTAATACAAATAGGAATGGAAATAAAACTACAATACACACCCAAACCAAAACAAGAAAAACCAATAGAAAAAGAAGTAATTAAAAACAAGTATTACATCATTTCTCCAGATGGAAGTATTGATATAAAAGAAATAAAAACAACATAACAATAAAACAAAAACTATGAAAACCGTATTTAAACAGAGTATACTAGCATTATTTTTTGTTAGTCTCACAGCTTGTCAAGCAAAGACAAAAAAATTAGAAACTACAGTAGCCTTAAACCAACCTGAAACCCATAAACCTACAACAGCTAGCAAAGCAAACAAACAATTTATTAAAGTTGCTTTGCTATTAGACACTAGTAATAGTATGGATGGTTTAATAGACCAAGCAAAAGCACAGCTTTGGGAAATTGTAAACGAGCTTTCCTATGCTAAATGCAATGCTATGAAACCAAATCTTCAAATTGCCTTGTATGAATATGGTAATGATAATTTAAATGGAAACGAAGGTTATATACGTCAAGTATTAGCTTTTAGTCAGGACTTAGATGAAATTTCTAAAGAATTATTTTCTCTAACTACAAGAGGAGGAAATGAATATTGTGGTTATGTTATACAAACTGCATTAAACCAACTACAATGGGGAAATAATCCAGACGATTTAAAGCTTATTTTTATTGCAGGAAACGAGCCTTTTACCCAAGGAAGAGTGCCTTATAAAGTGGCTGGTAAATTAGCACATAGTAAAGACGTAACAGTAAACACCATTTTTTGTGGCGATTATAACCAAGGAATCTCTAGCTATTGGAAAGATGGAGCAGATGTAACACATGGTAATTATATGGCTATTAATCACAATCATGAAACGGTACATATCGCTTCGCCTTATGACGCTAGTATTTTAGAACTAAACAACAAGTTAAACAAAACCTATGTTGCCTATGGAAGCTACGGAAAAGATAAAATGGAATTGCAAGCAGAACAAGATGTAAATGCACAAGGATACAGTGAAGCTAATGCTGTTAGTAGAGCAGTTAGTAAGAGTTCGCATTTATATAAAAATGCTTCTTGGGATTTAATTGATGCTAGTGAAGCAGCATCTTTTGAATATAAAAATCTAAAAGATAGTGATTTGCCAAAAGCGCTTCAAGGCAAGAGTAAAGAAGAAATAAAAAGCTATTTAGATACAAAACGAAACGAGCGTAAAGCCATACAAGAGCAAATTCAAGACCTAAACGCAAAACGAAAGCAATATGTTGCCCAACAACAAAAAGAAGGAAATAACAGCCTAGAAAACGCCATGCTTAATGCTATTAAATCTCAAGCAAAAAAGAAAAATTATAAATGGGAATAATACGCAACAAAAAAGTCTTCCATATTCTGGAAGACTTTTTTAATATATAGTTTATAAACTTGTAACTCCTTAGTTAACTGCAGGACAGTTACAGTGGTATTTTTCTTTTCTACAGTTAAAGTTTAAACCTAGTGTTATTTGATGAAAACCTGCATTGTTAAATACTACAGAGTTTGCTTGATATGCATACGTATATGCAAACATAAAGTTGTTATAGTTAATACCTAATATTGGCGAAATGTATTGAAGCTTTTGGCTATTAATACTAGAACCATCAATATACTCTGCACCATCTAAGCTACGTCTGTAAGATAATCCTCCCCAAATTTGACCAAATTCCATTTTTTTATACGTCTTAAAGTTTAAGTCAAAAGAAGCCTCTTTAGTACCATCTTTATATTGAAATAAAATAGAAGGCTCATAAGACCAGTCACTACCAAACTTACCAAAACCATAACCAGCAGAAAATAAATAACGTCTTAAGTTACTAGTAATTTCAATATCGTTATTTATTCCGTCATTATTCAACAGGTTTTTTACTGTTGCATGCGCATAAAAGTTATATAAGTTATAAGAAAAACCTAAATCAATATTAAAGTTGGTAGAGCTTTGCTCGATTCCGTAAATTAAAGGATCAAAAGGTTCGTTTAAAAAAGCCGTTTCATCTAATTTATATTGTATCATACCAACACTTAAACCAAAAGAAAGTTGATTTAAATCAATTTCATTTCTAGAAAACATTAAATGGTGTGCGTAGGTTAAATACACTCCGTTTTGAGAATGGTATCCATTTTTATCAGAATATACTATTGCTCCTATTGCAGAAGGTGTATCTCCAATTCTACTATTAACACTTATGGTTGCTAATTGTGGTGCATCTTCTTGTCCAAACCATTGTTGTCTTCCTGTTACTCTTAATTTAGCACAGTTAGCAGCTCCAGCCATTGAAGGGTGTATTAGGTAATAATTATCTGTTAAATAATCCGTATAAATAGGAAGTCCTTCTTGGGCGTTTACAAACTGAGAGCAAAATACAACAACAGCTAAAAGGTATAACTTTTTTAAATTCATAATTTTAATTTTCAAGGGAGCTAGGTTAAATGCACTTTTTTATAAGTATTTTAACTTAATATTTTTAATTTATTATTATAAGTCACCAAATATATAAAATTTAGTTTTTATAAATAATGATATAAAAGTTAAAGATTTAAGTTGTTTATCGTAAATCAATAAGAATACCTATAAGAAAAGCTAAATATATAGATAACTCTTGAGTTCTTTTAGTATTTTTGCAAAAAAATAATTGACTATGAATACGTTTAAAGTTTCTGTAAAAGAAACTAACAATCCAACCATAATAAAATTTGAGCTTAATCAATTTATTACCAAGCATCAAAGCTTTGAATTTAATAATATTGATGAAGCTAAAGCATCTCCATTAGCACAACAATTATTTTACCTTCCGTTTGTAAAAAAAGTATATATCACAAGTAATTTTTTAGCTATAGAAAGATATAGTATTGTTGAATGGCAAGATGTACAACAAGAAGTTGCAGAACAAATAGAAAGTTACCTAAATAATGGTGGACTTATAGTTGAAGAAGAAGCAACTCCTAAAAAAGTACCAGTAACTGTTTATGCAGAAAGCACACCTAACCCTTCGGTTATAAAATTTGTTGCTAACAAAAAACTAGTTGCAGCTACTTTTGAATTTACTTCTATAGATGAAGCAAAAGCCTCTCCTCTTGCTACAGAGTTATTTCACTTTCCGTTTGTAAAAAGTATCTTTTTAGATGAGAACTATGTTTCTATTACAAAATATGAAGTTGCAGAATGGAATGACATTACCATGGAACTTCGTGAATTTATTAGAACTTTTATTGAAAATGGTAAGGAAATAGTACTTGCTAATGCTCCAGAAGTTGTAGAAAAATCTACGGAAGCCTTAGATGCTTCTTATGAAAACATGGATGATACTTCTAAAGAAATCATTAATATATTAGAAGAATATGTAAAACCTGCTGTTGCTAGTGATGGTGGAAACATTCAGTTTGATTCTTATGATGCTACTACCAAAAAAGTAAAAGTTATTTTACAAGGAGCTTGTAGTGGATGTCCTTCTTCTACATTTACTTTAAAAAATGGTATTGAAAACATGCTTAAAGAAATGATGAAAGGTAGAGTAGAAACGGTTGAAGCTATAAACGGTTAAACTATTAAAAATACGTTTGTTGTGTTTTTAAAATACTCTTAATCAAACTTTTATCTTTCTATTATTATTTGTAAATTAAGGTTTCAAGCAATTATTAACTTAAAAAAACTTAATATGTCAATAATGAAAGTAATTGAGGTAATGTCTAATTCAGATAAAAGCTGGGAAGATGCAACTAAAAAAGCAATAAAACACGCCTCTAAAAGTGTAAAAAACATTAAATCTGTATTTGTACAATCACAAAGCGCAGTAGTTAAAGATGATGAAGTAACAGAGTTTAGAGTAAACTTAAAACTAACTTTTGAAGTAAAATAAACTTTTTAAAGTAATAACACAAAAGCGTTCTATAACAGAACGCTTTTTTTATGTTATTAATTGACTAACTTTGATTGCAAAAAAATAATTCTCCATGAAAATTTTAGCAATCTTATTAGTAGCCTTTGTAGCTTTTGAACATTTTTACTTTTTAGTACTTGAAATGTTTTTATGGACTACCCAAAAAGTAATTAAAACCTTTGGCACAGAAAGTGAAGCCTTTGCAGAAAAAACAAAAGTATTAGCAGCAAATCAAGGGTTATATAATGGTTTTTTAGCAGCAGGTTTGGTTTTTGGCTTAGTAGATAACAATACTAGTATGCTAGTGTTTTTATTAAGCTGTATTGTTATTGCTGGAATTTATGGCGCATATTCTACACAAAAAATTCGATTGTTTTACTTTCAATCTATTCCAGCTATTTTTGCTTTAGCTTCCGTTTTATTTCTATATTAATTTTATCGAAGAAATACGGATTTTACAGAATTAAACTTTAAAATAACATTTGTTTAGCACAATTTGTTCTTTTAGTTTTTAATTTCGCTTATTAAAATTATTAATTAATTATTAAACACAAATTATGGAATTAGAAAAATGGACAGAAAAAGGCTTTGAATTTATTTCAACCTATGGTATAAAAGTTATTGGTGCCATTGCCATTTGGATTATTGGTTCTTGGCTAATAAAAAAAATACTTAAGACCGTTACTAAGGTAATGAATAGTAGAGATTATGAAGAAAGCTTAAAAAAATTCTTATTAAACTTAATTAGTTGGGTTTTAAAAATACTTTTAATCATCTCTATACTAGGTAATTTAGGAGTAGAAACAACTTCTTTTGCAGCCATTTTAGCAGCAGCTGGTTTAGCTATTGGTATGGCATTACAAGGATCTCTTGGTAATTTTGCTGGTGGTGTTTTACTTATGATTTTTAAACCTATAAAAATTGGAGATTTAATTGAAGCACAAGGTGAAATAGGTGTTGTAAAAGAAATTGAAATTTTTACTACTAAACTTACAGGACTTTCTAATAAAGAAATTATCATACCAAATGGATCTTTATCTAACGGAAACATTGTAAACTATAGTACAGAAGGTACACGTCGTGTAGATTTAACTTTTGGTGTAGGTTATGATTCTGACATTAAAAAAACCAAAGAAATTTTAATGCAAGTTTTAACTTCTAACCCTAAAGTACTTCAAGATCCTGCTCCAACAGTAAATGTTTCTGAACTAGCAGATAGTTCTATTAATTTTGCTGTAAGACCTTGGTCTAAAACAGAACATTATTGGGATGTATACTTTGAAACTACAGAAAATGTAAAAGAAGCATTAGATGCGGCAGGTATAGAAATTCCTTATCCACATCAAGTAGAAATACACAAAGAAGGCTAATTCCTCTTTAGTGTATATAAAAAAAGACCTTTCTGCTTTTAAAAGTGGAAAGGTCTTTTTTTTATACTTTAGGTTTGGGTTTTAATGCAACAAAATCTTTTAAATAATAAGGTTCAAAATAAGCCACATCTTCTAGATCCTTTTTTTGATACTTATTAAAAGCTATTACAGACATTTCATTAGCCGAAGGTAATTTATCTTCTATAAAAACGGCATTTTCATGTGTAATTAGCGTTTTGGTTTTTTCTACACCATTACCAACAAAATACACTTTTCCTTTTTCTAAATAACTAGCAAAAGATTGCTCGTCTAGAATTTGGGCTTCAATTTCTCTTACTATATTGTAATTAGCATCAAAAACGGCAGAATACACTTCCATACGTCTTGCATCTAACATTGGTACAATAACCCCTTCTTCTGCTTTCACCTGTCTTGCAAGTGCTTCTAAAGTAGAAACCGAAATTAAAGGTTTATCTAGTGCAAAACACAAGCCTTTTGCTGCAGAAACACCAATGCGTAAGCCTGTATAAGAACCTGGTCCTTTACTTACTGCTATGGCATCTAAATCTGTAGGTTGTAAATTATTTTGCTTTAGTAAGGTTTCAATATATACATGTAAACGCTCTGCATGTGAATACTGCTTACTGTTATCTTCTTGTAAAGCAAAAGTCTCTCCTTCTTTAGAAAGAGAGACTGAGCAGTTTGTTGTTGCTGTTTCTATGTTTAGTATTATAGCCAAAATATAGTATTAATCGTCTTGATTTTTATCTTTTGTTTGTTCTTCCTTTTTAATTTCAACAGCATCGCCATTTTTTAATGACTTGGTAACTGTATTGTAAGGTCCTGTTATAATTTCATCATTTTCTTGCAAGCCTTCTACTATTTCAATATTAGTATTGTCTTGCACTCCTGTTTTTACAACGCGTAATTTTGCTTTGTCTCCTTCTTTAATAAAAACGCATTCAAATTTTTCTTCGCTATCGCTTTCAATAGCATCTTTTTTAATTGCTTTTTTTGTTGAAGAAGTGTCTGTTTTAATTACAATAGCACTTATAGGTACACCAACAACATTTTCACGTTTGTCTGTAATTATATCTACTGTTGCAGTCATTCCTGGTCTAAAAGGCGAGTAATTTTCACCTTTTCCTTTTAATAAATCTTTATAAGACTCTTCTAGTATTCTAACTTTTACTTTAAAGTTTGTTACTTGGTCTGAAGTTAAAACTCCATCAGCAGAGTTTGCAATTTCAGTAACTAAACCTTTAAACTGTTTTTTTAAATAGGCATCTACTTCTACAATGGTAGAGTCACCAATATTAACTTTTACAATATCGTTTTCATTTACATCTACCTCAACTTCCATGTTGGTTAAGTTAGCAACACGCATAATTTCGGTTCCAGCCATTTGTTGTGTACCAACCACACGTTCACCTAACTCTACATCTAATTTAGAAATAGTACCAGACATTGGTGCATAAATATTGGTTCTGTTTAAATTGTCTTTAGCTTCATTTACTGTAGCAGCAGAACTTTGCACATTAAAATAAGCAGACTGTCTGTTTGCTTGCGCGATTTCATAAGAAGAGATTACTTTGTCCCAATCTGCTTTAGAGATGATTCCTTTTTCATATAGCTGTTGGTTTCTATCGTAATTAGCTTTAGCTTCTTTAAGAGATGCTTCGGCTTGATTTAAACCAGCACGAACGTTTTGTAAAGCGGCTTGTGTACGACTTAAGCTAGACTGATAAATATCTGGATTTACACGAACTAATAAATCTCCTTTTTTTACTTGTTCACCTTCTACAATAGGAAGTTCAATAATTTCACCAGAAACTTCACTAGAAAGCTTTACCTCTATTTCTGGTTGAATTTTTCCAGTAGCAGAAACGGTTTCAATAATATCAATTTTAGCAATTTTCTTGGTTTCTACTTCTTTAAAATTACCTTGTTTACCAAACCATCCTGCTTTTTTTCCTCCAATTAAAAGGGCTAGCAATACAACTACTGCAATTACAATTATGGTTACTGTTTTTTTACTCATGGTTGTTAGTTTAATGCTGTAATAGGAATTCCGAAATAGAATTCTAATACTTTCAGTTTAAATATATAATCATATTTTGTTCTTACTACTTCACTTTGCGCGTTTTCTAATCTATTTTTTGATTGATTAAAATCAAAAGCATTTAACATACCAACATTATATCTTTCTTGCGAATAATCAAAAGCGAGACTTCTTGCTTCTTCTGTTTTTAATGCAGCTTCATACGCTTTTAAAGCGCCTTTAGCATCATTATAAGCTTGATACACATTGGTTTCTAAATCCAGATTAGCTTGTTCTAATTGATATTGTGTGCTTAACACATTTATTTCATTACGTTTAACATTATTTCTTACAGAAAATCCGTTAAAAATAGGAATGCTTAAACTTAGTGAAAATCCATGACTTTTATTGTCTGAAACTTGGTCTGTAAATTCAGGAGTATCAAACAATTGAGATTTAAAATAATTAGTACCAAAACTATAAGCACCACTTAAAGTTGGCTGTAAAGCTCCTTTAGCTATTTTAAGGTTGTATGCTGCAATTTCACTATTGTTTTCTGCAATCTTAATATCATATCTAGCTTCTTTAGCTTTTGTAATAATAGCTTGCGGAGACTCGTTTAAAATAGAAGTTGGTGGTACTTGATAATCATTATCTACAATATCAAAAGTTTCATAATCTTCTAATAAAAGCAATTGTGCTAAGCTTATTTTAGATAAAGTAATAGCATTTTCAGCATTTACTACTTGTTGTTCTTGGGTTGCAATGGTTGCTTGAATTTCTAACAAATCACCTCTTGGTAAAGCTCCTGCTTCTACTAAATCATTAGTACGTTGTAATTCTTCTTGTGTAATTACTTGTTGCGCTTGCAATACTTTTAATTGTTCTTTATTAAATAATATTTGAAGAAAAGCATTTGCTATGTTTAGAGACATGTTGTCTTTTATATTATCTAATTGGTACTGGCTAGCTAATATTTCAAGATTAGAACGACGTAATTGGTTTACATTTCTTAAACCATTATAAATAGTTAAACCAGAACTTACACCACCACTAAGGTTTCTTGTTGTAGAATTTACAGCATCAAAAGTTACTGGATCTTGGTTTAAACCTATATTCCAAGAATGGGTTGCACTAGCATTAAGACTAGGTAAAAAGTTACCAAAAGCATCTTTTTTATTAATCTCTGCGTTTTGTAAATCTAGTTCGCTTTGTTTTACAGATATATTATTATCTAATGCATATTCAACACACTCTTGAAGCGTCCATTTTTTATCTTGGGCTTGAGTAGTAATGCTCATAAAAGCAAGCAGTATAAAAATAAGTTTTTTCATAATAAATGATAAGTCTTTATAAGTGTAAATGTGTTACAAATATTTTTTATTAATTCTCTTGTGCGTATTTAGGAACACCTTGTACTTGGTTCCAAACCTTTATTTTATCTTCTTTAGTAATACCGCTTTTTACTTCTACAAAAATACCATCACTAATACCAAGCTCTACATCTTTTTTCTCAAATTCTTGATCTCCTTTTTGTATTTCTACAAAAGGCTTTTTGGTTTCAGAATCATATTGTACTAGCGCTTCTTTAATAGCTAAAACTTTTTCTACTTTATCTAAAATAATAGAAGCGTTTGCACTTAAACCAGCTCTAATAAAAGTAGAATCTATTTTTTGAAGGGTTCCTTTAATTTCAAATTGAATAGCACCATTTTCGGCAACACCTTTAGGAGCAATATAATCTAAAACAGCATCAAATTTCTTGTCTTCAATAGCACCAACAGTGATTTCAAGAGGTAAACCTTCTTTTATTTTACCTACTTCGCTTTCATCAATTTTACCTTCAAAAATCATTTTTTTAACATCTGCTAAAGATACAATAGAAGTACCTTCATTAAAGTTATTAGCTTCAATAACTTGATTTCCTTCTTTTACAGGAACATCTAAAACCATTCCTGAAACAGTTGCTCTTACTTGTGTTTGTGCAATATTACCTAAACCACTTGTGGTTCCTGTTTTAACAATATCATAATTCTGTTTTGCTGTATTTACATTTATTTTAGCTTGCTCTACACTTTGTTTCGCTTGTAAATAACTGTTTTCAATTGCTTCAAAATCATTTGCTGAAATAACACCTTTATCAAATAATGCTTTTTGACGATCATAACTTGTTTGTTGTGTTTGAAGGTTAATATTTGCCGTTTGCAAAGCCGTTTGATTAATAGCAATAGTACCTTTTGCATTTGTTAAAGAAGACACATTAGGAATTACTCTAATTTGAGCTATTAAGTCTCCTGCTTTTACATACTCTCCTGCTTCCACAAAAATTTCTTCTACCACACCAGAAATATTAGACTTAATTAAAACCTCATCTTTTGGCAAAATACTTCCTGTAGCAACCGTTTTTACGGTTATGGTTTCTTCACTAGCAGTTTCTGTAGTATAGGTTACTGGATCTTGTTGGTTTTTTTGCCATAGGTAATATAGCGCTGCACCAAATACAAGAACGATTAGTGTTAATACTATTATGGTTTTGGTTCTTTTCATGTGATTATAATTTTCTAATTGACTTTTAATTGATTTGTTTTTTAATTTTTATTCTGTACGTAAAGCATCTACAGGCTTCATTTTAATAGCACTATTTGCTGGAATTAGACCTGCTAACAAACCAGAAACAATTAATATGAATAATGCCGTAAAAATAACAGACATGCCTACACTTGGATTGGCAAAATTCTTTACAGGACCCATTTGATCTAATATGTAATTGAGCACAAAAATGACGAAAGCTGCAAATGAAATACCTACCATTCCTGAAATGATGGTTAATAATAAACTTTCTTGTAATACTTGTGATTTTATAGACCAAGGCGAAGCACCTAAAGCGCGTCTTACACCAATTTCTCTAGTACGTTCTTTTACCACAATAAGCATAATATTACTAATACCTATAATACCAGACATAAGTACTAAGGCGCCTACAAAGTAACCTACAACAGAAAGAATAGAAAACAAACCGTTTACACGACCAAAAGCTTCTGATAAATCAAAATTACCAATAGCACGTTCATCATCAGGATGTATTTTATGGCTCGCTTTCATTAGTTCTAATATCTTTGGTTTAACAGAAGTAACAGAAATTCCGTCTTTAGCAGTAATTGCCATCCAACCAACACTATCTCCTCTATTAAACGCTTGTCCGAAAGTAGTAAAAGGTATAAAAATGGTATTAGCATCTTCCTCTTGATCACCACTATTAGAAGCTTTAAAAGTACCTATCACCAAAAAGTTTACTCCGTTTACTTTAACATAAGAACCTAAAGGATCTTCGTCTTGGTCATACATCGCTTTAATTACGTCTTCACCAATAACACATACTTTACGTTTAGAATCAATATCTGAATAACTAATAAAGCGACCTTGAAGAATATCCATAGGTTGTTGGTTTATAAACTCTGGATAGTCACCATAAATAGAAAAAGCTCCTGTTTTTGTACCTCTAACCACATTATTTGCACCATTAAAACCACCTAATTGGTGTCTAGGTGAAACATATTTTAATGCAGGAATTTCACGTTTAAGCGTTTCTACATCTTCTAATTTAAAATTAAAGTATCTTCCTTTTGGTAAGCCTTTGTATGCTTTTGTGGTTCCTTGTGTCCACATAAACATAGAGTTTGTGGCAAAGTTTCCAAAGTCTGCAGTTACACCATTTTTTAATCCATTAGTTAATGCCAGAAGAAGTACTAAAATGGTAATTCCCCAAAACACACCAAAAGCAGTTAAAAAGGTTCTAAACTTATTAGCTGTAAGTGCTTGTAATATTTCGTCCCAACGGTCTCTACTAAACATATTATTCGTCTCTTAATGCTACAATTGGTTTAATTTTAGCTGCTCTGTATGCTGGAATAAATCCTGCTAAAGCACCTGCAAATACTAAAATAAAAACAGTGGTTATGGCTATATTAAAATCTACTTGCGGATATTGTATAAACTCGCTATCTATTAAAGGACCAACAATTTCTAACAAACCTAAACCTAAGATAAGTCCGAATAATCCTGAAAACATAGTTACGAAAACAGACTCTTGTAAAATCATACCTACAATAGACCAAGGCTGTGCACCTAAAGCTTTGCGTATACCAATTTCTTTGGTACGTTCTTTTACAATAATTAGCATGATATTACCAACGCCAACAACTCCTGCTATAATAGTACCAATACCAACAAACCAAAAAACAGCTGCAATAGTACCTATTAAAGAATATATATCTTCTGCTCTTTCTAGTGTGTTATACACTCTTATTGCATTAGTATCATCTGGAGCAATGGTTTGCCTTAATTTAAGATCACTTTCAATAGCAGCAGAAATGGCTTGAGATTCTGCTACAGCTTCTTCAAAATTATCTGACATTTTTAAGGTAAACATCATGTTTCTAATATTATCTGCGCCATTAAAAGCAAGTTGTGCAGTTGGTAATGGTAAAAACACTTTGCTTTCGTCTCTTTCTCCTCCTGGATCATAAAAAACGCCTACCACTTTAAAGCTAATACCATAAAGTGAAATGTTTTTATCTAAAGGATCTTCGTCTTTAAATAAATCTTTTGCTACTTTATTACCAATTACAGCTACTTTTTTTAGGTTATCAATATCAGATATATTAATAAATCGGCCTTTGCTTATATCTGCATTTTCAATAAATTGATTTCCTGGTAAAATACCTTGAATTCTATAATTTCCAGATTCGTTTTTGTAGTTTACTAATCCTCCCCAAATGGTATAGAATGCAGATTCATTTTCAATATTTTCTGCATATTTATTAGAAATAGCATCAAAATCGTTGTTTTTTAATTGAATAGGTCTACCTGGATTTAATCCTTTGTACTCTTTGGTAGTGGTTCCTGCCCAAACACTCACTAAATTAGTTGCATCTCTTTCAAATTGCGACTTTACTCCATTTTGAATTCCTGTACTAAAGCCCAAAAGTATAATTAATATAAAAATACCTGAAGCCACAGAGAGTCCTGTTAAAAAAGTACGAAGCTTATTTTTGCTTAAGGTTTCAAATATTTCTTGCCAACGCTCTAAATCAAACATGTGCTAAAGCTCTTATTTGTTCTACCTTACTATCATCTATAATTAAACCATCTTTAAGGTTTACTATACGTTTGGTCATTTGTGCAATGTCTGGCTCATGTGTAACTAAAAGTATGGTTTTACCTTCGTCATTAATACCTTGAATAAGATCCATTACTTCATAAGATGTTTTGGTATCTAAGGCACCTGTTGGCTCATCTGCCAATAATACTTTAGGATCACTTGCTAATGCTCTTGCTATAGCTACACGCTGTTTTTGACCACCTGAAAGCTCGTTAGGTAAATGGTGAGACCATTCTGCCAAACCTACTTTTTCTAGATAATGCATGGCTTTATCTGCACGTTCTTTTCGTTTTACACCTTGATAATATAAAGGCAAGGCCACATTATCTAATGCAGATTTATAATTGATTAAGTTAAAGGATTGAAAGATGAATCCTAAAAACTTATTTCTGTAGTTAGCTGCTATTTTTTCGTTTAGATTTTTAATAGGTACATTATCTAATGTATAAGAACCTTCATCTGCTTCGTCTAACATACCTAGTATATTTAGCAAAGTAGATTTACCTGATCCTGAAGAACCCATTATAGAAACTAATTCGCCTTCTTTCACATTAAAGTTAATTCCTTTTAACACGTGAAGGGAATTGCTTCCCATATGGTATGATTTATGTAAGTCTTTGATTTCTATCATATTGAAAAATTAGCAATTACAATATTACTTAAACATTGAAATAATTTATGCCAAAGAACTGTTAAGAAACATTAGCACTCTAGAAGTAAGACTCTTAAAACGAAGAAATGTTACAGTAAAATAAATTATTCTGCTTTAGACTTTGAAAATCTTTTGTAGATAAAATAAGCAATTCCTGCTACCAATATGTATGGAATAGCCATAAGATACACAATACCATTATTAACGCCTTCTGCTGTAGATTGCCCATCTTCACTTTCAAGCACTGCTCTACACATGGCGCATTGCGCATTTGTTTGTAAAAAGATAAACAAAGAGAAAATGAAAAAAAGAATTTTTTGTTTCATACTAGATGGTATTACAATATTAAACTATGCTTAGAATAACATTTAATTTATATAATATGGTGAAATCATAAGATAAACAATAACACCTGTAACTGCAACATATAACCATAAAGGAAAGGTAATACGTGCTATTTTTTTATGTCTCTCAAAGTTTTTAGTTATTGCTCTTACATAGGTAATCAATACAAATGGTATGATTACAATAGAAAGTAAAATATGTGTAATAAGAATAAAATAATACACGTATTTAATAACTCCTTCTCCGCCAAATTTGGTAGAATCACTTGTCATGTGGTACGCTACATAAAGAACTAAAAACACAGCGGAACACATTACAGCAGTAGTCATCAAGTTTTCATGAAGTACAATATTTTTTTTACGAATTGCAAAAAAAGCTATTACTAAAATAATTGCAGTAAAGCCGTTTATGGTAGCGTAAATTGGAGGTAAAAAAGATAGAGGTTCTACATTTGGTATTCTAACTCCAAATAAAATAGCTACAGCAATTGGCACAACAATAGATAAAGTAATTATCCATTTATTGTATTTTTGCTCTTCTTGTATGTTTTGATCTTTATTCATAATTTTTACCCTTCTATCTTAGTTATTACAAAGAAATACTATCCCCTTACTTAAATTAAGAAGGTGTATTATAATATTATTCGTTTAGTAATTTATTAATATCTTCTTTAAGCATGGTAATTTGCTGTTCTTGACCTTCATCATCTACTTGTTCTTCTTCAGAGATCATTCCGTTATAATAAATAATAGGATTACCATTTTCTAGTCTAGAACGGATAAAACCGTTTTTATCTACTAAAGCAAAGTTTCCGGAGTGTTCAAAACCACCTTCTACTTCTGCTTCTTCTGCAGTGTATAAATTAAAACCTTTATTAGCTAATTCATAAATTACTTCTTGATCTCCTGTCATTAAATTCCAGTTTGGGTTTGTTATACCATATTTTTTAGCATAAGCTTTTAATACTTCTGAAGTATCATGCGCTGGATTTATAGTAAAAGAAGCTACACCAAAGTTTTTATTATCTGGAAATGTATTTTGAATATCTACTAGGTTTCTACTCATTCTTGGGCAAATGGTAGGACAGGTAGTAAAGAAAAATTCGATAACATATACTTTACCTAGGTAATCTTTATTGGTAATAATTTTACCATCTTGATTTTTAAAACTAAAGTCTGGTACTTTTTTTGGTTCGCCATTAATTTCTAGAAATGCTAAGTCTGAAGTTCTAATGGTTCTATCTTCATTAGAAACACTTACGCTTCTACTCTCTTCTCTGGTAATGTCTTTATTAGTAACTCTATCTACTATTTTAGGTATAAAAATAATACCAAAAACCAATATAGTTAATGCTATACCAATGTATGAATAATTTGATTTTTTGCTCATGGTGTTATGCTTTGCTATTACAAAAGTTGAAACCTTAAATTAAAAGACCATTAGATGGTTTTTTAATAAACATTTTCTTTGTTTGCGTTTATTACTCGGTTACGTTTTTTAAATCGTTTGCTCTTCTGGTTTCCGAATTGAAATTCCCTTTACGTTTTTGTCTATATTCAGTAAAAAGGATTCTTAGGTCTTCGCTCATTTTATTTTTAAGCTCTGCTACTTCAATACAATCATAAGATTTTAATTGGTATGCAGGCTTATTTTTAGCTTTCTCATTATCTGCTCTATCATCTATTCTTCCTCTTAAATTTAATTCTTTATCAATAATAACCACATCATTAGTAGCAAGGTTTGCGTCTAAATCTTTAATAAGGTGAAGGCTGTTATATACTTTTTTAATTTCTTTATCTGAAGCAAAAACGTATTTCCAATACGCTAAGTATTCGTATTTACTAAGTTCGCTTTTAAGTTGCTCAACTTCTGCTTTGGCGCTTTCAGGAACAATCATAACGATTTGAAACTTTTTAAAGCCTTTAAATTTATCATACATCAACTCTTTTAAGTTAGACATAGCAATAAGTTTATCTATGGGCTTATTACCTAAAAACCCAAGAATAGTAATATGGTCTTTAAGTTGAATAGTATCTTTTTCTAAGGAGGAAAACGAAGTAATGTCTAAAACATTTTCTTCTAATATATCTAAGGCAATATAATTGTGTTTTGCAGGATATAAAAACAGTAAAAATAATACAGGAAGGAAGAATAAAATTCCAAGTATTACATTTCTTTTAATCAGCTTTTTGTTCATAGTACAAAAATAAAAAAAGGTGGTTTAATAACCACCTTTTATATATAATTTAACTGAAAAATCTTGTACTAAAAATCGGTTTTAATAAAACCTGAAGCGTAAACAGATTCAATATAACCACCTTCTTGTAAAAGAATAAATACAAGGTATAAAATTAAGAATACTGCAGTCCATACAACCATACGTCTTAAAGGTTTTACTTCATCACGCATGTGCATAAAATCCCAAGTAATATAATATGCTTTAACTATGGTTAAAATAATGAATATCCAATTTAAGGCTTTCATACCTAAAACGTGTCCCATTAAAGCTTCTGGTTTAAAAATACCTAATACAACTTCAATAATAGTTACAAAAGTTAAGAATGCTAATACACCCCAAATTTTAGCTGTATTGGATTTAAATTTCCATAACCCTCTAAATATCTCTAATTTATGTTCGTGTGCCATTTTTTTTAAATATATCTTTAATTAATTAAACTAGGTAGAAGAAAGTAAATACAAATACCCAAACTAAATCTACAAAGTGCCAATAAAGTCCAACTTTCTCAACCATTTCGTAGCTTTTACGTCTTTCGTAAGTTCCTAAAATTACATTGAAAAATATGATAATATTTAAGACAACTCCTGAAAATACGTGAAAACCGTGAAAACCTGTTATAAAGAAGAAGAAGTCAGCAAATAAAGGCGAACCATATTCGTTTACATGAAGGTTAGCACCTTGCACATATAATCTTCCGTTATCTTTTAATTGTTTTATAGACTCTTCTCTAGACAATACTGTTTTCTTGCCATCTGCATCTAAAATTTGTGTTCTTACTAAAACATTTGGATGCGCTTCTAAACCTTTAGTAATTTCAGACATTGTAAATGCTGGTAATGCGCTTTCGTTTACAAACCATAAACCGTTTTTACTTTCGTGTTGCGTTCTTTCTCCAGCTTCTGCTTTAGCAAAATCTGCAACAGCTACTCTGTGTCCATCGGTATCTACAAACTGTAAAATATTACCACCTTTAGTTTGTACAGCACCAAATTCACCTTTAATAAAAGTATTCCATTCCCAAGCTTGAGAACCAACAAATATTAAACCACCAATTACTGTTAAAAACATGTAAATGGTTACTTTGGCTTTATTTAAATGGTGACCTGCATCTACAGCAAGTACCATGGTTACTGAAGACATAATAAGTACAAATGTCATGAAAGCAACATAATACATAGGTGCTTCTACACCATGTAAGAAAGGAAAGTGCGTAAACACTTCATCTGCAATTGGCCAAGAGTCAATAAACTTAAATCTTGAAAAGCCATAGGCTGCTAAAAAAGCGGAAAAGGTTAATGCATCAGAAACGATGAAAAACCACATCATCATTTTTCCATAACTTGCTTTAAGAGGTTCATTTCCTCCTCCCCAAGTTTTACCTTCTGTTCCAGTAGCTACTGTAGTATTCATATAATTGGTTTAGTTATTAAAGTTGCACAAAAATAATCATTTTATTTATCTAACGAAATATACAACAGTAAATTTTAAAGACTATAAACAAGCTTTAATGTATATCTAAAAAATGACCTTTAAAAATGGGTTAAAAATTATCTAACAAAATATAAAAACAAAAAGAGATATACCCATAGAATATCAATAAAATGCCAAAAAGTTGCAGCTAGCTCAAAGCCTAACATATTTGTAGGATTATACTTTTGTTTAAAATGATTATAAATTACCACCAACAAGCAAATAAGACCTACAATAACATGTATAATATGCACCATTGCTATTAAATAGATGTAAGACATAGTAACATTACTAGCTGCACCAGTAAAATAATATCCTAAATCTATGATTTGTTGAAAGCCTTGAAATTGGTTTACAATAAAAACAACACCTAGAACTAGAGTTGCTAATAACCAAATAGTAGTTTGTTGTCTATTATTATTTTTCAGAGCACGTTTTGCTAAAATAAAAGTAATACTACTTATTACAATTACTACAGTACTCATGATAAAAGCATTAGGTAGTACAAATTCTTTTAACCAATCTGGCCTAGCACTACTTACTACAAAAGCACTGGTCCATCCTGCAAAAGACATTACTAGTGAAATTATACCAAACCAAAGCATCATCTTTTTTGCTCTGCCGTGTTTTTCTTTTAAAGTACCTTGAGTTAAATCCATGATTAACGTATAAATTTATCTAATACATATACTATTTGTAATAGTGTAATGTAAGAAACACTAGCAAGCATTAATGTTTTAGCTGCTTGTGTTGTTAATTTTTTATATAATTGAAAAGCAAAATATAACAGCCCTAAACCTAAAAGCCCTACAATAACTGCCGAAACAGGTGTTATATATAGTTTTCCTGTAAAACCAAATGCTGGAATTAGCGAAGCTAAAACCGTCCAAACCGTATATATAATGGTTTGTGTTGCTGTTCCTTTATCTTTTTTTCTGGTAGGCAACATAAAGAAACCTCCTTTTTTATAATCGTCATACAAAAACCAGCCAATTGCCCAAAAGTGTGGAAATTGCCAAAAAAACTGTATTGCAAATAAGGTTCCTGGTTCTATACCAAAATCATTAGTAGCTGCAACCCAACCTAACATAAAAGGTATTGCTCCTGGAATAGCACCTACAAAAACCGATAATGGTGTTTTTGTTTTTAAAGGTGTATACACACAAGCATATAAAAATATAGAAATAGCACCAAACATTGCTGTTTGCGGATTTATTATATATAAAATAACAATACCTAGAATGGTAAAAATAGAAGCAATTGCAAAGGCTGTATTTACAGACATACGTCCTGCAGCAACAGGTCTGTTTTTAGTTCTATCCATTAAAGCGTCTAGATCTTTTTCTATAATTTGGTTAAATGCATTAGATGCACCAACCATAAAATAACCTCCAAATGCTAAAAGTGCTAATGTTGTATAGTCTACTGTTTCTACTCCTAGTAAGTATCCAGCCATTGAAGAAAATACGACACTTATTGCCAAGCGCATTTTTGTAATTTCTTTAAAATCTGAAATTATAGAATATTGTGTTGTAGATGTAGCTGTTGTACTCAAATAAAACGCTTTATTTTGCGAGTGCAAAGATACTTTATAAAACGATATTTAAAAAGAAAAAACCACAAGGTTTTTGTTTGTGGGGTTTTCTTTCACTTAAAGATATTTTTATTATACGCTTTTTTTAAATCTTTAAGATGCAGATTCTTGCTTACACTAGAATGTTTTACAAATCAAAATACCAGTTAAACAAGTCGGTTCTGATCCCAAAATTAAACCAAACAGTGTTATTACTAAAAGTAGTAGCCGTTTGCGCATCTGGATTATAGTCTCTAAAAGTAATATCTGCAAATATTTTAAGGTTTGTAGCAGGATTTATCAAGTAACCCGCTTGTAAATTGGTATAAAAAGTATTGGTTTTGTTACCTTGACCTACGGTTACACCTGTATTAGTTGGTCTATCGTTATAGCTTAGGTAAATATTACTACCATAACTAATGCCATCATCAAAATCTAAACCTCGAGCACCTAAAACCATTTTTGCATTGGCAAACCAACGTTTATAGTGGTAGCGACCAATAAGCACAAGCTCACTAAAGTTTGCTCCCCAAAGGTGCGCCATAGATTGGTTGTTGTGTCCGTAATTTAAAAAAGTACTGTTATGCGAATACGTATAAGGTCTTACTCTGTTATATTCTGCTTGCAGCATCAGGTTATCTACTTTAAAAGCGTTGTAATATTTTAGACCTAATTGATAACCAAACTTATTTTTCCAGCTTTTTTGCCCTCCTGTAATATCACTTAATGAAAACTCATCTAGCACAAATTGACTGTATGCATTAATATTATCATTCACTTTATACTTTGCAGATAAACCCATTATAGCATTTCCTGCATCTTGTCCTGTTTCAAACTCTATAGCACGATAAAAAATAATTGGGTTTAAGTAATTAATATCAAACCCTCTGTTTTGTGATTTAGCCCAAATAATAGATTCAAAAAAACCAATATTTAAACGTTTTGTAGCGTTCCAACTTAAAAAGTGCGTTGCCATGTACTTACTTAAATACGCGCCATCTTCATCCGTTCCTGCTGGTGTAACATCTTTTAACCACATCCAGGTATTGGTATATTTAATTTTCCAGAATTTAGTATTGATCTTTAAAAATGGGGAAGGACTAGCCACATCACTTACAAATAACGAACGATAACCATCACCAATAAAGTTTTTACCATGACCAAATTGTACGTTTAAGAAATTGCTTGGTGAATAGGATAAATACGCTTCGGCAACAGGATAATCATACCCATTATCCTTAAAACTTTTTGCTATACCACGACCAGGAATAATTGCTGCTTCGTCTGATGCTTTTATAGATTCTGCATATTGATTATAATATTGAGCAAAACGACCTTGACTTTCATAAACCGAAGCATAAAAGCTAAACTTTTTTCCTAATCCTCCTTGAATATACAGACCTCTAGTGTTATTGTATGTAGAACTAAAATCTGCATCTGTATCTTTACCTACTTCTAAATCAAAAATAGGATCTACAGTAAACCAATAATTTTCTGCTTGATAACGTACTAGATGCTCATTCCATAATTTTCTAGACAGTAAGGTTTCGTTTCCTTTTGTTAACTTTTCCTTTTCCGCTTCAAAATTGTAATATTTTGAAACATCTTCATATACAAAAGGCTTAGATGCTGTATGGCTATTAGTACCAACTAAATTTATATTTCTATCAAATTTAGCATATGCGCTATGTGTAAAAGGTATATTTAACTGGCTTGTGTACTCTTTATTAGTATATGGAACCAGTTTTTTATTTACACTATCGTATTCTGTTTTTATAGCATCTTCAATAGATTGTTTTTCCTTTTCTTCTTTTTCTCCTATACTGTGTACACTTGTGGTTTGCGCATTTTTATTTGCAATTTGAGTAGCTTGATTTACAATAGGAATTTGAATAGAAAGAGAGTACTGCTTATAAGTAGGTTTACCATTATAGGTACCTGGTTTAATTTTTGGTATTGCATTAAAAACACGAGTTGCTTCCTCTTTTAGTTCTTTATACATAGCATCTACATAAATAAGGCGGAAAGCACCTTCTTTATCTACTTCAAAAAGAACATCTACTTTACCTATGTAATTATCTTCTGTAACAATTTCTGGTGTTTTGAAGGTATTGTAAATGTGATTTAACACATTAGTATCAAAACAATTTTGAAGGTTATTAATTTCTACAGATTCACATTTAGGAAAAACTGGTGGCTTTTCTATGTATGTTTCTTCTTGCGAAAACGAAAATATAGGAAGTAGAAGAAGTAAAAGAAAGAATCTCTTCATATTAAATTTGCTGTTTATTATAAAGTTGAAAGATACTATTTTTTTACAATTTTAAAGATTAAAAAAAATCGTTAACAATTACTTATTAACGACTTTCTTTAAAAACAAGGATATAGTACTCCTTTAATTTTGTGCATTAAAAATTATGGGTTGTGAATATACCACAGATACATTTTTATTATGCTGTTTGCCTGGTTTCATTTTTGGCAGTTTACCAATGACCTCTTCGGCTTCAAGTTTTAAGGCTTTGTGTTTTGATATAGCAGTAACTTCTGTTATTTCTCCATTCGAATTAATTTTAAAACCAACGTTTATTCGTTGTCTACCAGACAAGCCCAAATCATTAGCAATATCTGTATCAAAGTATTTTTGAATATGTTTTGCTATACGTTTAGACATACATGCTTTTCTTTCTGCATTATTGGTAGCATTTTCACATCCTGGAAAAACAGGAACTACTTCTACAAAATCTACAGAAAGAATAACTTGCTCTTCTGGTTCTTCAAGCAAATCGCTAAAATCTAGCTCTGTTGGTAATGTATTTGTGGTTAATGGTTCTGTAATAATTTCTGAAGTTTCTATTGTATCAGAATCATCATCGCTTACTACTGGATTTGTAAAAACAGTTGGCTTTTTTTTCTTTACCGAAGCTATTTTTTCCTCTTTATAAATCTTAAATTTTTCAGGAACATAGTCTGTGGGTTCTTCTATATAATCGGTAAACTCTATAACATAGTTTTTACTAGCAAACTCCATTTCTAGAAGTACATAACTAAACAGTAAGCATACAATTAAACCAACCTGAAAGTAAATGGTTGTGTTTTTTTGTAAATTTGCATCATGCTTTTGTGATTTTTTCACGTTTTCCTCTTTTTGGCCATTGAGGTCACGAGATTTCATTTGATTTCTCATAATATTAAATGTTTAAGTGTTAATATTATGCTAAATTCACAATAAGCATACCAAAAAAGAAATCCCGTTACAAATAATGTAACGGGATTTTAATTTATGAGTAAAAAAGTATTTTTTTAGTCTTGTACTTGAAATGAAATTGGAAAACCGTAAGGTACTGTTACAGGTTTACCACGTTGCATACCTGGTTTCATTTTAGGTAATTGACTTACAACTTTTACAGCTTCTTGTTCTAGTTTTGGGTGTGGTGCTCTTGCACGTACACTTACAATGTTACCACTTTTATCTACTTTAAACTGAATACTAATTCTGTGTTTACCAGCATTTAAACCTAAATCTTGAGCTAAGTCTGTATTAAACTTTCTGTTTACAAATTTGCTAATTTTTTGAGACATACATTTTTTTCTTGCATTGTTGCTAGATTCACCTTCACAACCAGGAAAAACAGGAACATTTTCAATAACTGCAAATGGTACCTCAATATCTTCTTCTACTTCTTCAATTTCTTCAACCTCTTCTACTTCTACAATTTCTTCTTCTTGACTTGTTTCTGTAGATTCAATTACTGTTTCTTCCACTTCTACTTCATCCTCAACAACCTCAATAACTTCAGGTGCTGCTGGTGGTGGTGGTGGAGGTGGTGGCGTTTGTATTTGTTCTGTAATTGGCACTTCTTCATCTAACTCTTCGTCAAGATTTAATTGACCTATATCAATTACAGTCTTATCATAAGTTTTATAATTAATTGCAAAATTTGTTAATAATAACATTAATGCTAAACCTACTAAAAAGTAGAGACCACTGTTTCTACCAACGTTTGCTTTAGGATTTTTCTTAAGTTCCATGTGTCTATTTTTTACTTGTTGCTAAAATAACCAATTATTTGGCAAAAAAGCAAGGGTTTATAATTTTTTAACTAGTGCTTTCTTAAACAGTAAGAGAATTACTATAGTTAAGCTCACTCCTAAGGTGTTAGCTAAAATATCATTATTGTCTGCTACTCTTGTTTCTGTTAACACACCTTGTAAT
The DNA here is from genome assembly GCF_042684485.1 of Lacinutrix gracilariae. Classification (NCBI taxonomy): domain Bacteria; kingdom Pseudomonadati; phylum Bacteroidota; class Flavobacteriia; order Flavobacteriales; family Flavobacteriaceae; genus Lacinutrix; species Lacinutrix gracilariae. Next base: position 506,365 of record NZ_JBHULM010000011.1, read on the forward strand.
ATCTCAATAATTATACCAAAAATTACAGAAATGATTGCAGAAAACAACAATGCTTTGTTAAAAGTCCACTTTAAATTATTGCTAAAGGTAAGAAACCAAAACAAAGTTAAACCACTATATGCTATAAAGTGAAATATCTTATCGGAATTGGAATAGTCAAGATCTGGCAATCCTGTTACACTTATTAAACTAACTATAGTTAATAAACAAGTGTAGAATAAAGCAATAACAAAAGTATATTTTTTAAGCACCTATAAGTGTTTTATACGCATCTGCAGTCATTAGATTTTCTAATTCTGAAAGATCGGAGCATTTCATTTTTATCATCCAACCATCACCATAAGGATCTGTGTTTACTTTTTCAGGCTCGTCTTCTAGAGACTCATTAAATTCTGTTATTTCTCCTGAAAGTGGTAAAAATAAATCAGAAACTGTTTTTACAGCTTCTACTGTACCAAATATTTCTTCTGCGTCTAATGTTTCATCAACCGTTTCAACTTCAACATATACAATATCACCTAATTCACTTTGTGCAAAGTCTGTAATACCTATTATAGCAGTATCACCTTCTATTTTAACCCATTCGTGATCTTTTGTATACTTTAATTCTGATGGAATATTCATTTTGTTTTATTTAATTATTAGTATTGGCAAATGTATTTAATTGTCTGTTAATTTTAAACTTTTAATTACCAAAATTATATCTTAAAGTTAAGCCGGATCTAATAGTTGTTTGCGGAAAGGATGTAGATATGGCATATTCTGAAAAAGTATAATCAAAGTAAAAAATACCTGTTAGGTTTTTACTAAACGAATAATCTGCCGTAAACTTACCACTCCATAGTGATTGACCGGAAGTTATTTGTGTGTTTTCTAAATCTAAATACCTAATAAGTGTTTTATTATCTCTAAAAGAAACATCTGCTTTAAGGTTAATATCACTAATTATTGTTTTGTTAGGTCCTGCAAGTTTAGATTTCATTCTTACGTCTTTAATTCTATATCCTAAACCTACAGTATATTCTTTTCCTTGTATTTCTGTCATTAAATTATTATCAAAACTCAAGCTAAGCATTCTATCTTTTTTCATTTCTAAAAGTACTTTAATAGAACTCTTAGATTCAAAATCTATACGAAATAAAGGACTAAACATTTCTGTTAAGTTAATATTGCTGTATAAGTTTTTATTTTTAAAATCTCCACTTTGGTCTAAAGCATCTGCTGGTTGGTTGGCATAATCTTCGGATGGATCTGGAGCTGTATAATCTAAATTTGTACTAAACTGATTAATGGTGTATGCAGAACGATACCCATGAGATAATGAGAAACGTTTAAAGCGCTTTTTAAACCAAGCCAATTTCATGAAACCTGTATACTTTAAATCCCAGTTAGGAATTGGTATATTTCTTAAAGCACTTGTTTTTGTTTTGCTAGCATCTTGCCCTTGGTATGCTGCTAAAAAGGATGGTAATAATACGGCTTGACTAGATTTACTAAATCCTTCTGGAAAACCATCTGCATCTCTATTAAAGGTGTTATTACCATAGAATTTTTCAGCCAGTCTATTTGCTATTATTAATCGGTTAGATCTAAAATCTTCAAAAGATTTTGATTCGTTTTCATCACTTTTATTAAATGCTGTTTTAATTAACGCTGTAGAAATAGTAAAGTTTCCATAGGTATTTGGTGTTAATGATTGATACTCTAAATCACTATTTACATTATAGTTTTCGGTTAAATTTTCAGAGTAAATTCTATTACCTACAATATCTATTTTAAGGTCATTAAATGGTTCAACATTAACAGCATAATCAAATTGTTTAGCATGTGTTTCTGTATATTGCTCATTAAACTCTGGATATTGTGTTAACCAACCATTACGTGCTGCTAGTGATCTAATATCATTTTGGCTACCAAAAGTATAACCCAAAGTAGGTTTTAATGTTCCTGCAAATCCTGGTGTTCTTAAATATCCTGGAAGATAAGTACCATTAGATTCGTTATAATTTAACTGAATACGTTTTACACTGGTTACTAAGCCAATACCAAAATTTGCTAGTTTACTTGTTTTTTTAGTTTTCGTTTTTGTTTTTTGGTCTGTTTGTCCTGGAGGTGTTGCTCTTCTAGCTCTTTCTGCTCTACTTACTTTACCATTACTTCTTCCTCTTGTTTGTTTAATACCAAGGTATTTATAAAACTTGCTCATATCTAAACTAGCATTAATATTATGCTGGTTTGAATTAGATATAGAGTTACCTAAATCATAGATTACACCATCTAGCTCGATTTCATCATATAAATCGGATCCTTTTTGCCATTGAAACTCACCACTGTAACTATAAGTAGCATCAATAAAGCTAAAGGTTGGTATTTTATTTATTGGTAATTGGTAATTTACACCAAGTTTTTGGTATTGTGTATTTGGATCTCCGAAGTCAAAAAAGTTATCCCAAACATCAAGTTCTGGATCTTGGCTTCCGTTTATATTACCATCTATATAGTAATTTCTTATAATTTTATTACTAGCAGAAGTATAGTTGAAACTTAATGATTTTGTTAGGTTGTAATTTAAAGTATATTGAAAATCATAGGTGTAATATCTTCTAAATAATTCTTCTAAACCTATATTATCACCTGATAAATCTACATCTCTAAATTTTTGTTTATTAAACTGTCTGTTATAGTTAGAATTAACCGTAAAACTTGAAGGTAATGGGTTAAAATTAAAGTCTTTTAATAGTTTCCAGTATTTTCCTGTAAATAAAGAGTCGTTCTTTTTAAAAGGCTCTATAGAAACTGGCGCAAAATTATAAGCATAGTTTGCTCCTGTGCTTACTTGTTGGTCTAAAGATCTTTCTATTTCAAAATCGCGATATTCTTCTTTATTATAAGCGTAATTAAATGTAAGATTTTCTACATCATAAAATTGTGGTTTTTTATCTGTAGTTCTATTTTTTCTAACACCAATAAAGCTTATACTTTTTCTTTTGGTATAGGTTTGAGACTGCTCTAAAATTTGGTCTTTTTCTTCTTGCGTTTCTGCAGCATCAATTCTGGTTTGCAGTTCAATATCTTCATATAATTGGTCATACTTAGGTGTAATACTTTCTTCACCTTGGCCATAATTAAATGGTATTTGTATTCCCCATTTTTTTGGTAGTAGTTGCCCAACATTAACATTAGTAACTACATCATATTGTTTTACGTCTTCTAAACTACGTTCTTGCGGACCTTGTTCAATAGACCCAAAACCAGAAGTGCTATAACTACCAGAGGCACTAACGCTTGCAAAATCTGCAATGTTTCCATCTGCACTAACAATAGTTGCCCAACCACCTTCATTATCCATATCTGCAAGACGAAGCTCATTAAACCAAACTTCACCACATCTATCTGAATCACTTGCATTTTTTACACCTACCATTAAGCTTCTAATGTCACCAAAACTAGGACTACCAAATATAGCTACACGTTGTTGCCCAATAATATAATCTGAAAATTCTGAAACTGGGTTATCACTTAAAACGCCATCGATAACATCATAAAAAGTAGCTTCTGTAGCACTAAAATTATCTGCAATTGCTTTTGCTTTTATCTGTTGTATAATTTCTAAATCTACATCAAGCTCATTGGTTTCAGGCCATAGTTCTGAACTTGAAGTACCAGTAGAAACAGATAATGGTATTTCTATTTGGTAATAATTTTGAGAAAGGTCATTACCCATTCTAATAAAACCTACTAATTCACCATCTGCTAAAGAAGATCTATCTTCACCTTGTTCTGCATGCATAAACATTTTTAAATGTTTATATTGCCTCATATCTACATTTATGTTTTTATACACAGCTCTTGCATCATGAGACTCTAAGTCGCAAACATTAACCACTAAAGACTGTTCGTTTTGTCTAATAACAGTGTTATTGTTATATAATTCTTCGGCTTCTACTCCTGGAGGTGATTCATAATCTCCATCGTTTTCTAGAGTACTAATTACACCAATACTAAAATCTGTATTTACATCTAATTCTGGATCTCCTAAATCTTCATCTAAGGTTTGTGTATATCTTCTCCATTCGCTACGCACTAAATCTAGTGTTCCAAATCTAAAAACGGTTGGTTCTGAAAATTCTTTAACATACATACGTGCAAAACGTATAGAACGTAAATCTGCAATACCACCAATATCATTTGTAAAGTCTGTAACTGGTACTCTAAATTGATACCAAACAGGAACAACAGATTGTCCGTTAGGTAAACTTCTAGTTTCTGAATCTTTGATGTCTACTATATACGGATTATTAAGATTTAAATCTGCTGGAGTAATATCTAACTCATACTCATAATAACTATCAATGGTATTCATTGTGTTATCTCTGTTAATATCTTCAACATCTGGTTGCGTAGTGCTTCCTCTGTTAGTATTACTAAAAGTATCTGGCGAGTTACCTTGTACGTTATTATATTTTTTATAACGTTCAAAAATATCTCCTTCTGTATTTAAAAAATAGGCATAGTTATCATTAGATGGATCGTCTAAGTTGGCAAATGCTGGATCTAAATCTTTTTCTTCAATATCATCATATCCATCATACCCAACATCTTGATTGGTACGTTCATCTCCTGTAGAATCAAATGCATAGATTAAAGATTGATTTAATGGTACTACACTTCCCCAATCTGTTGGAGTAAAAACACTAACATTACCATCATCAGGAAGACCATTTTCATATAATTTTCTACCATCTTTAATAACATCTTCAGAAATATTACCAAGGTTAAACACTAATTTACCACCTGGATTAGTAGGGTTTTCTTGAAAAGGATCTTGTAACCAAAACTCAATATATTCTACATTTGCTTGTTCAAAATCGGTAGAAGTAAGTTGACGAGAAATTCCTGCCCATGAATCTTGTGGTTGTGTTAAAACACCATTAGGAATATCGATATCATAGGTTTGAAAATTATAAGGACCACGTTCTGTTGGATAATATGCTAAATCTAACGTAGTTAAAACGGTTGTTTGTCCTTGCGCAATATCTTGTTCTGGAAAAAGCTCATTAATAAATACTCTTGAAGTATATAAGTCTGACATATCATCATCACTAATTCCGTCAGGACGTTGACTACTGTAAAAAGTCTGATCAATATGATACCAGTTTAACATAGCTCTATTATAACCATTTGTTATGTTTTGTACATCATAAACACTGGTTCCATCTACTTGAATTGGCCTACTTGATAAATACCAAGAGCTTGCAGATTTTAAATCTATTGCACTTTGAGATCCTTCAAAATCATCAATATAAGAAGTTACTTCGCCATCAAAATCTGTTCCGCTAGGAGAACCTGGTTTTAATGCTGCAATTTCACCTCTTACCGAAAAGTTTGAAGGTACATCTGTATCAATATTTGGAAGTTTGTTAACTAATCTTGTTAAGAAAGGAACTTCTGTAGAGTAGTTTACATTTAACCCATAAATTTGATTGTTTATAGGTTCACTATTATAATTTGCTTTTTGCGTTACAGGCCTTTCTTTTAAACCAATATAAGTAGCACCAAGAACAAAATTTTCATTAAACTTATGTTCTATATTTAAACCAAAAAAACGTTTAGAAGTCTGCCCAAAAATAGAATTGTTTTCTGTGGTTACTTGAATAGGTGTATTAGAAGCCTTTAAAGCTTCGTCTAAAATTTGTACGGTTCCTAATTGATAGTTTACCGTATAGTCAATACCTTCTACAAGCACACGACCACCTGCTGTAACTACTACAGAACCTCTAGGAACATTAAAGGCTCCTATAGAAATACCATCACTACCTGAAGAGGTGTAACTACCTTTTATTTGAAATTTATTTTTTTCAACTTCCTCAAGTGCTGCTGTTTTGGTTTCCTTATATAATACATCGTACACGTACTTTTCTTGATTGGCATTATAGGAAGTATTTATTTCATAATTTTCACTACCTAAAGCTAAAACATCAAAAAGGTATTCTCCAAAAGGTTCTACTTTGGTAAAAACAATTTTTCCATTTTCAGGAATAATGGTTACACCCGAAACATAATCAAAGAAACCATCTCCTCCTGCTTGCGGGTCATTATTATAGTTTAATTTATCTAAATGAAATAAGCGAATTAATGGTGTTTCTGTTATTTCAGAATCATCTGCTGTTGTTGTTGTATTTGCATCAAAGGTTGGAAAAGCAGTACCATCAACTGGAGTAATAAAGTTTACTGCAGAACCTTCGTTATAAAAAATATTTAATTTAAAATCTTCTTGACTTAATTGGTATGCACCAGTGTCATAAATATTTTTCATCATTAAATCCCAAATGGGTTGTGATGTAGAAGTTATAGGGCTTTTTAATAATTTTAATACTAAATTGTTATTGGTAACTGAAGTAACATCTCCATTAGAATCTGTGGTAACTCCTGTTGCATCTACTCCATCATTAGCAAACTCACCTACTTGGTATACTTGACCTGCTACAGTAAATTGAAACGCTACAGCTAAAACTTCATCACTATTTAAACGTTGGTTTAAAGATATATACCCTAATTGTGTATTTAAGGTATACTCTTGATTTTCTGTTAGTTTTCTAGCATTTTCAAGTTTAGCATAATCTGCTCCTTCGGTAACTCCTGCAACATTTATACCTGATTGTACAGTGGCAATATCTCTAATTAAATCATTAAGTTGTGATCCTCCACCACCAATATTTGTTGGATCAAAGGCATTATTACCATTATCTGGATAAGCATTTGGTCCTGCTGTTACAGTAACTGCAGATCCTACATTTGCCGATTCCCCTAAATCTTGTAAACCAACAATATTTCTAACGTTTTCTGTACTATTACTTCGGTTGGTAATCCAAGCTTCTATTCTAGTAATTTGTACTTGTGTGTTTATGTATGGATAGTTATTTAAAGCATTATCATAGTTATCTCTAAAATAATGTGCTAAAAAGAAGTGTCTGTTTTCATCATAATCTCTAGCATAAAAATCAAATTCTTCTAAGGTTCCTCCTCCTTGTGCTATTACTGTTTGGCTATCTGATTTTTGTTCAGAAAAAACCGCTGTTATACTAGTTTTACCAAACTGTAATTGTGTTTTTACACCAAATAAACTTTGTGCTCCTGTAATTAAAGAACTGTTTAATGGCATGCTTACGTTACCTACTTCTATTTTTTGAATAATATCATCTTCTGTAGGTGTGTATTCTAACTTTACTAAATTTTGAAAATCAAAGGTAGACTCTGTGTCATAATTTGCTGTTACTTGCAAACGTGTTCCTACTTTACCTAATAAACTTAAACTTATACGTTGGTCAAAATCAAAAGTAAAATTGCTTCTATTGTTAGGTGAAAATGAAGGATTATCTTGTTTAGAAAAAAGCACTCCTAAATCCATTTCTACAGATCCTTGAGGTACAATTTCAATGGTATTGCTTCCAAAAATGGTTTCAAAAAGTCCGGAATTCACATAAAATTCTGGCAGTAAGTTTTTTTGTTCTTCTTCACTTCCTTCCTTTTTACCATCAAAAGCATCTACTTTTTGTTTGTAGTAGTTTCTTAAATTTTCTTTAGCTACTAAGTCTTGATACTCTTTTGGTGTTAAAATTACGGGATAATTAATATTGAAACTACCAACAGACTCGGTGTATATATATCTATCTGTAATAGGATCATAAGTGTACTGCGAAACAATACTAGTTGGATTAGGCATTTGCATAGTACCTAAGCTATAACCAGTACTTGTAGAATCTTGTGGTGTTGGTTCTTGTGACCAAGCTACAAAAGACAACAATATTGCACTTAAAGTAAAAAATTGCTTTTTAATTGCGTTTGCCGAATTATAGTTAGTTGTATTCAAATCTTATTATAAATTTTTTAAAGCTTGCTTTATAATTTCTTCAACGTTTGCTTCTGGTTGTGTTGCAATCACTTTATCTATCACACGTTCTGCCTGTTTTTTATTAAAACCAAGAACTTCTAATGCTGATAACGCTTCATCTTTACTTGTATTGCTTTTTGCAATTGAAACTTCATCAATATCATAGATTTTTAACACTTTATCTTTTAAATCAAGAATAACACGTTGTGCTGTTTTGGCTCCAATTCCTTTAATAGATTGAATTAAAGCAACATCTCCAACGGCAATTCCTTCTCTAACTTGTTTTGGTGTTAATGAAGACAGCATGGTTCTGGCTATATTTGCGCCAATACCACTAACAGAAATAAGAAGTTTAAACATTTCTCTTTCTGCTAAAGAAGAAAACCCGAAAAGTGTATGCGAATCTTCTTTAACTTGAAGATATGTATACAGTTTCAGGTTTTCTTGATCAGGAATTTGTGAGTATGTATGTAAAGAAATATTAAGTAAATAACCAATACCATTGCAATCTATAACCACATCTGTTGGCCTTTTTTCTACTAATTTTCCTTGTATATGTGTAATCATGTAAACTTCGCGTTAAACTCTCAAATGTAATAAAATTATTGTGCATTTCCATTGCGATATGTTAAATCATAATGAAATGTTAATTTTAATCGATAAAACACGAATTAGTTACTGGCTTTGTTCTTTTTTTTTGCTTCCCATTTTTCTTTTTCTTGTGCATCAATTACAGCAATTGCAGCCATATTTACAATTTCATCTACACTTGCACCTAATTGAAGAATATGAACTGGTTTGCGCATACCCATCATAATTGGTCCTATAGAATCTGCTTTATTAAGCACCTTAAGTAGTTTATAGGTAATATTAGCAGCGTCAAGATTAGGAAAAATTAAGGTATTTACTTTTTTTCCTGCTAATTTTGAAAACGGAAAAATCTGTTTTATTTTTTCACTATCTAATGCAAAATCTGTTTGTAACTCACCATCTACAACCATATCTGGATATGCTTTATGAAGTTTAGAAACAGCCTCTCTTACTTTTGAAGCTTTATCATTAGTAGAAGAACCAAAGTTAGAATAACTAGTCATTGCCATAACAGGATCCATACCAAACATTTTTACAATTCTAGCAGTCATTTTAGCAATAATGGCTAAGTCTTTTGCAGTAGGATCTATATTAATAGAGGTGTCACTTAAAAACAAAGGACCTCTTTTTTTAGTCATCATTAAATTTGTAGTTGCAACACGAGTTGTTCCTGGTGCCATACCAATAAGCTCTAGCATTGGTTTTACAACCGAAGGATAACTTCTAGAATACCCAGAAATAAGTGCATCTGCATCACCTTCATTAACCATCATTGCAGCAAAATAATTACGCTCACGCATGATTTTTTGAGAAGAATATATAGTAACACCTCTACGTTTTCTTTGTTTCCAATACGCTTCGGCATATCTGTTTTTTCTTTCTAATTCTTCATCTGATTTTGGATCGATAATAGAAACATCTGCATCAAACTCTATTTCTTCTTTTAGTCTTTCAATTTCGTCTTTTCTTCCTAAAAGAATTGGTATAGCAATACCTTCTTCATAAACAATTTGTGCTGCTTTTAAAACATCTAATTGGTCTGCTTCTGCAAAAACCACGCGTTTTGGGTTGGTTCTAGCTCTGTTAAGTAAGAGTCTAACAATTTTATTATCGCTACCTAAACGCTCTAATAGTTCGTCTTCATATTTTTGCCAATCTTCAATAGGTTCTTTTGCAATACCACTTTCCATTGCAGCTTTAGCTACAGCAGGAGGAACGGTTGCAATTAATCGAGGATCAAATGGTTTAGGTATAATATATTCTTTACTAAATGTTAATCTAGTTTCGCCATAAGCAATATTTACTTGCTCAGGTACTGGTTCTTTAGCTAAATCGGCTAGCGCTTTAACTGCTGCCATTTTCATTGCTTCATTAATTCCTGTTGCACGAACATCTAAAGCACCTCTAAAAATAAAAGGAAAACCTAATACATTATTCACTTGATTAGGATGGTCACTTCTACCAGTTGCCATAATAATATCATCTCTAGTATCTTTAGCTAGTTGGTATTTAATTTCTGGATCTGGATTAGCCATTGCAAAAACTATAGGGTTTTTGGCCATGACTTTTAACATTTCTGGAGTCACAATATCTGCAGTAGATAAACCTATAAACACATCTGCATCTTGCATTGCTTCTTGTAATGTATCTATCTTTCTATGTGTAGCAAACTCGGCTTTTTGTGAAGTTAAATTATCTCTATCATCACGAATAACTCCTTTACTATCTAGCATTACAATGTTTTCTCGTTTTGCACCAAATGCTTGGTATAAACGCGTACAAGAAATTGCCGCTGCTCCTGCTCCACTAACAACAATAGAAGCTTCTTCTATCTTTTTTTCTGAAAGTTCAAGAGCATTTAATAATGCTGCTGCAGAAATAATTGCAGTACCATGTTGGTCATCATGCATTACAGGAATATCTAATTCTTCCTTTAAACGTCTTTCAATTTCAAATGCTTCTGGAGCTTTTATATCTTCTAAATTTATACCTCCAAAAGTTGGAGCTATATTTTTAACTGTAGCAATAAATTCTTCAATATTTTCTGTGTTTACTTCAATATCAAAAACATCAATTCCTGCAAATATTTTAAATAGAAGTCCTTTTCCTTCCATTACTGGCTTAGATGCTTCAGGACCTATATTACCTAGACCTAAAACAGCAGTACCATTAGAAATTACAGCAACTAAGTTACCTTTTGCTGTATATTTATAGGCATTATTTTTGTCTTTTTCAATCTCTAAACAAGGCTCTGCTACACCTGGAGAATATGCTAAAGATAAGTCTCTTTGTGTTGTATATTTTTTTGTAGGTACTACTTCAATTTTTCCTGGTGAAGGCTTTGCGTGATATACTAAAGCTTCTCTACGTTTACTTTGCTTGCTCATAATTACTATTCTATTAGTTTATAGAACTAGCAAATGTAAGAATACTGCAATTGAAAGCCTAATCTTTTAAGAAATTGATGTTTTATTGCAACCTAGAGAACTTAGTACGTTTAACTGCATATTTTTTAAATACTTTACTAAAAGTTTCTTGTGTTATTTCTTGCCAATCTTTTTTGGTCATTTCTAACAGATCTGGATCTAGATTAAAGAGTGGTTCGCTTTGTGGTTTTGAAAATCTATTCCATGGACAAACATCTTAACAGACATCACAACCAAACATCCAATCCTGAAAAGCACCTTTCATGCTAGTTGGCAATTGCTCTTTTAGCTCGATAGTAAAGTACGAAATACATTTACTACCATCTACCACATATGGTTCTGTAATTGCTTGTGTTGGGCAAGCGTCTATACAAGTAGTACAAGTACCACAATGGTCTGTAGTTATAGCATCATATTTTAAGTCTAGATCGACAATGAGTTCTGCTATAAAACAAAAAGCCTTAGTAATCACAGGAGTATTACTAAGGCTTTTATTATACTATTCGTTATTAAAATTAATCCATTAACACTTTTGCTCCTTCTGGTTTAGAAAAGAAATTCTCTTCTACAGTTGGAGAGAAACTAAGATCACTAACGCTTATTTTAGTGATATATTCTCCTAGTCCATCTTTATCATTAGTAGACCAGTAGGTTTTAAACCCTTTAGCAAAAACAATTCCGTCTACTGTTGTTGTACCTTGAAGAACTGTTATTTTTTCTGGTGCATGCCCTCCATTTGGAAAGTATTTAGGGTATGAAACAATATATTTAATTGCTGATACTAAATTGGTTTTTGCATCTACGTACAGAATATAATAATCATCTGGAGCAGAACCTACACCAGCTTCGTAGGTTGCTTTGATTACTTTTTGTGTTGCACCTTGAAATTCGATTTTTGGTAATAATTCTAAATTTACACCTTCACCATCTAAAACAAACGGATGTCCTGAAAAATACAATGGGGTTAAAGCCCAAAATTTCGTATCATAAGCAAAGGATGTGCTGTCTTTTGCTTTTACCCAAGCTTCTTTACCATCCCAACCAAAAATAGATGTTGGGTCTGTAATGCTATTATGTCTAGCTTTATTGCTCCAGGTATCTATGGTTTGGTAAGAGTCTCTTATTCCTTTACCATCTACTGGTTCATAATTAAAACGTAATGACAAATAACCATTACCATACCATTTATCTAATCCACCATGCGCTTCCATAGCACTCCATAGCACTTTACCTGCTTCAGTAGCATTTAATCTTTTATTCGCTTTTGCCACTCTATCTTGAATCCAAGAATCTGGAATATTATATGCAACTTCTGTTGTTTTCACTTCCGTACTAGCAGCTGTTTCTTTATTTGTAGTTTCTTTACATGCTACAAGATTTAATACTAAAAATAAACCTAGAAGGTTAAAAGGGATTCTCATTTTTTGCTTTCTTTTTGTTAATTAATCCATAGTAGTCGAGATCAAACTTCAAACCTTTCAAAATTAACTACATTTATTTCGATTTTTTTTAATTTGGTAACTCGAACAAAATAGCTTGCATAGCTATAATCCTTTATTTCAAAAAATTAATGTTTCGTTGCAACCCGGAAAACTTGGTACGTTTAACTGCAGATTTTTTAAATACTTTACTAAAAGTTTCTTGTGTTATTTCCTGCCAGTCTTTTTTGGTCATTTCTAACAGATCTGGATGCGGATTAAAGAGTGGTTCGTTATGTGGTTTTGAAAATCTATTCCATGGACAAACATCTTGACAAACATCACAACCAAACATCCAATCGTCAAAAGTACCTTTCATGCTATTTGGGAGTTGGTCTTTTAACTCGATAGTAAAGTACGAAATGCATTTACTACCATCTACCACATATGGTTCTGTAATTGCTTGTGTTGGGCAAGCGTCTATACAAGCAGTACAAGTACCACAATGGTTTGTAGTTATAGCATCATATTCTAAGTCTAGATCGACAATGAGTTCTGCTATAAAATAGAAAGACCCTGTTTGTTGTGTGAGTAGGTTGCTGTGTTTACCAATCCAACCTAAACCTGACTTTGCTGCCCAAGCTTTATCTAAAACAGGAGCTGAATCTACAAAAGCACGTCCTGCAACTTCACCAATTTCATCTTGAATAAATTGTAAAAGCTGTTTTAGTTTGTCTTTAATTACAAAGTGGTAATCGGTTCCGTATGCGTATTTAGATAGCTTATAGCTTTCTGTGTTTTGTGTTTTAGAAGGATAATAATTAAGTAATAATGATATTACCGATTTTGAATCTTCTACTAGTTTTGTAGGATCTAAACGTTTATCAAAATGGTTTTCCATATACTGCATGGTACCATGCATGTTTTGGTTTAACCAGTTTTCTAATCTTGGTGCTTCTTTTTCTAAAAATGTTGCTTTGCTAATACCACAAGACATAAAACCGAGGCGTTTGGCTTCTGCTTTTATACTTTTAGTATGTTTCGCTTTATTGTTCAACATTGTATTATGGATTAGCAACAATTTAGAAATAATAGCGCACAATGTACATTACTGAAGTCTCAATGTGCTTCCTTTCAAAATAATCCGCCTTGTGTAGGACCTTTTATTTTATTTAAGTGTTTATAAGCAAATTCTGTAACCTCACGACCTCTTGGTGTACGTATGATAAAACCTTGTTGAATAAGAAATGGCTCATATACTTCTTCAATAGTTTCAGCATTTTCACTTACAGCAGTAGCTAAAGTAGTGATACCTACTGGACCACCTTTAAATTTATCTATTAAAGTAGTTAATATTTTATTATCCATTTCATCCAATCCATGCGCATCTACATGTAATGCCTCTAAAGCATAACGAGATATTTCAATATCTATGTTTCCGTTTCCTTTTATTTGTGCAAAATCACGAACACGACGTAGTAAAGCATTTGCTATTCTTGGTGTACCTCTACTTCTACCAGCAATTTCTACTGCAGCTTCCATAGATATAGCAACGTTTAATATTTGTGCACTACGTTGTACTATACTAGATAATAATTCGGTATTATAATATTGTAATCTACTTTGTATACCAAAACGTGCTCGCATTGGAGCGGTTAAAAGCCCAGAACGCGTAGTAGCACCAATTAATGTAAATGGGTTTAGATTGATTTGAACCGTTCTTGCATTTGGTCCTGTTTCAATCATGATGTCAATTTTATAATCTTCCATAGCAGAATACAGATATTCTTCTACTATTGGACTTAGTCGATGTATTTCATCTATAAATAAAACATCACGTTCTTCTAGGTTAGTAAGTAAACCAGCTAAGTCTCCTGGTTTATCTAAAACAGGTCCTGAGGTAACTTTTATACCAACTTCTAACTCATTGGCAAGTATATGAGCTAAAGTGGTTTTTCCTAAACCTGGAGGACCATGAAAAAGGGTATGATCTAAAGCTTCATCACGACCATTAGCTGCTTGAACAAAAATTTGTAAATTTTCTAATACTTGATCTTGACCAGTAAAATCATGAAAAGATAATGGTCTTAATTTTTTTTCTACATCAAATTCTTCCGGAGAAAAATTTTGGTCTGTGGGATCTAGGTTTTCGTTCATAGCATTTTCTGTCTAGGCAGAACTTTCTTTTATAATTTAATAAAATCTATAAGCTTTTAAAAAACTTAGTAGATTACTAAAACAAATATAATGAAAAAGCCTCTCTAAAAATAGAAAGGCTTTTAAGTTTTATTGAGACCCTAAGCCAAGCTCAGGATGTTTTTATTTAGTGTTGAAGTTCTTCTTCACCTTCTTTTAAAGGTACATTTTGAGGAATGAAATCTTCATCATGACCTGGTTTAGAATAGTCATAAGACCATCTGTATACGTGAGGAATTTCTCCTTCCCAGTTTCCATGAACATGTTTTACTGGAGTAGTCCACTCTAAAGTAGTAGCTCTCCATGGATTTTGCACTGCGCGCTTACCAAAGAACATGCTGCTAAAGAAGTTATATAAATATATTAACTGTACTGCTCCACCAATTAAAGCAAAAATAGTAATGATTACATTAGTATTTGCTAAATCATCAAATAGTGGGAAGTTAGAGTTTGTATAATAACGTCTTGGTAAACCAGCCATACCAATAAAATGCATTGGGAAAAATACACCATAAGCACAAATTGCTGTAATCCAGAAATGGATATAACCAAGGTTTTTATTTAACATTCTACCAAACATTTTTGGGTACCAGTGATAAATACCTGCAAACATACCGTAAAGAGCAGATATACCCATTACTAAGTGGAAGTGTGCAATTACAAAATACGTATCGTGAACGTTAATATCTAAAGCAGAATCTCCAAGAATAATACCTGTTAAACCTCCTGTTATGAAAGTAGAAACAAATCCTATAGAGAACAGCATTGCTGGATTCATTTGAATGTTACCTTTCCATATTGTGGTTATCCAGTTAAAAGCTTTTACCGCTGAAGGTATTGCAATTAATAGTGTTGTAAATGTAAATACAGAACCTAAGAATGGATTCATACCAGATACAAACATGTGGTGACCCCAAACTATAGTAGAAAGGAATGCAATTGCTAAAATAGAAGCAATCATAGCACGATAACCGAAAATAGGTTTACGTGAGTTTGTTGCCATAATTTCAGAAACTAATCCCATTGCTGGTAAGATTACAATATATACTTCTGGGTGTCCTAAGAACCAGAATAAGTGTTCAAATAATACTGGTGAACCACCTTGATAGTGTAATACTTCACCTTGAATAAATATATCTGATAAGAAGAATGATGTACCAAAGCTTCTATCCATTATTAATAATAATGCAGCAGATAATAATACAGGGAATGATACTACACCAATAACAGCTGTAATAAAGAATGCCCAAATAGTTAAAGGTAGTCTAGTCATAGACATTCCTTTTGTACGTAAGTTAATTACAGTAACAATATAGTTTAATGATCCTAATAAAGAAGAAGCAATAAATATAGCCATAGCTACTAACCATAATGTCATACCCATTCCTGATCCACCTGATGCCATTGGCAATGCAGATAATGGAGGATAAATAGTCCAACCAGCAGCAGCAGGTCCTGCTTCAACAAAAAGTGAGATTAACATAATAACACTAGATAAGAAGAATAACCAGTAAGAAACCATGTTTAAGAAACCTGATGCCATATCTCTTGCACCAATTTGTAACGGAATTAATAAGTTACTAAAAGTACCACTTAATCCTGCTGTAAGTACAAAGAATACCATGATAGTACCATGAATAGTTACTAATGCAAGATAGATATCTGCATCCATAACTCCTCCTGGAGCCCATTTACCTAATAATGCTTCAAAAATTACATTAGGCTCTTCTGGCCATGCAATTTGCATACGAAACATAAGTGACATGATTACACCAATAACTCCCATGATTGTACCAGTAATTAAATACTGCTTAGCAATCATTTTGTGATCTATACTAAATATATATTTAGTGATAAAAGTTTCTTTATGGTGATGCTCTTCGTGTGCTTCGTGATCGTGTGTATCTGCGTGTGCTGACATAATTTAATATTCTTTTGTCTTATTAAATTTAGTTAATTAGTGAGTTTTTGAAAACTTTTTGTTCTTTCATCCAAGCGTCATATTCCTCTTGAGTTTCAACAATAATTTTCATTTGCATATTGTAGTGAGATTTACCACAAATCTTATTACATAATAACAAATAATCAAAATCATATCTTTCTAGAGCATCTTCTCCTTTAGCAACAAGATCTTTACTCTTTTCTGCTCTAATATTATTGATGTTTGTAACCTTATCAATTATATCTGGATTTTGACGCATATCTTCTGTAGTTACAGTTGGAGTAAAACCAAACTGAGTAATCATACCAGGAACACAGTTCATTTGTGCTCTAAAGTGTGGCATGTAAGCAGAGTGTAATACATCTTGCGAACGCATTTTAAACAATACAGGACGACCAACTGGTAAATGTAATTCTGTTGTAATTACATCATCTTGTGCATTTGGATCTGCTTCATCTAAACCTAAAATATTAGCTCTATCAATATCAATTAAACGAACATTAGCTTTACCTAAAGTATTATCCTGTCCTGCATATCTTGCTTTCCAGTTAAACTGTTGTGCATACAACTCTACTACTAAAGGATCTTCATCTTCATTAACATTCATGATACTTGACCAAGTAAATAATCCGTAGATAATTAAACCAGCTAATACAATAACAGGAATAATTGTCCAGATAAACTCTAAAGTATTGTTATCTGCAAAGAATAATGCTTTCTTACCTTTTTCCCCTTTATATTTAAAAGAGAAATAGTGTAAAAGAAATTGTGTAATAACCTGAACTATAAAAATAAGAATCATAGAAATGGTCATTAAATTATCTATTTCAGGACCATGTGCTGATGCTGAGTTAGACATTAATGGTAAATCACCTAATTCTACAACACTCCAGATAGTTATTATATAAATGAAGGCTAAGAAACCAATCATTAAATAACCGTTTAAGTTATTATCTTTATCTGTTGCTATTTGGCTATTTGAGTTACCTACTTGAGCTAAATCAAATATTTTAACCATTTGCCAAATGGCAATTGTTATAAATACTAATACTAAAATTGTTAATAAAGCAGTCATTGTTGTCGTTCGTCTTTATTTATATTTTATTAATAATGGAAATGTTCGCTTTCTTTTACAAAAGGATTTCGTTTTGCTAGTAATGGTGCTTTTGTTAAAGCAGTAAATACTACGTATATGAATAGACCTGCAAATAAGCTTAATGCTCCAAGTTCAGGAATACCAATAAACCATCTATCACCTACAGTTGCTGGCATAATCATGTTGAAGACATCTATATAGTGACCTATTAAGATAACCACACCTGCCATAACAACAAACCAAGGAATACGTTTATAATCGCTATTCATTAATACTAAGAATGGGAATACTAAGTTTAGTACTAACATACCAAAGAAAGGTAATGTATAGTCGTTAATTCTAGTCACAAAGTATGTTACCTCTTCCGGAATATTTGCATACCAAATTAACATGAATTGAGAGAACCATAAGTAAGCCCAGAAAATACTAAATCCAAACATAAATTTAGCTAAATCATGTAAATGACTATCATTTACTAACTCTAAGTAACCTCTAGATTTTAAGTATAAAGAAATAAATGCTATTACAGTAATACCGCAAACCATCATTCCTGCTAATACATACCATCCAAATAATGTTGAGAACCAGTGAGGATCAACACTCATAATCCAGTCCCAAGACATCATAGATTCTGTGTATAAAAAGAATACTAAGAATGCTGCAGAAATACGAAAAGTCTTTTTAAAGTTTTTGTTATCTGATGCATTGTCTTGCGCTATAGAAAATTTACGAGAAAATTGTCTATATAATACCCAACCACCAATAAATATTAGACCTCTAATAATGAAGCCCCATACATTTAACCAGCCAGATTTACCTTGAATTAATTTATCATGAGCCACAACTTCTGGATCCATCCAAACAAAGATATTATTATGTCCAATAAAGTGAGATGCCGCTGCAACACCTACCACTATTAAAGCACCTGGAAGCAAGTATGCTGTGATACCTTCCATTACTCTAAATAAAACAGGAGACCAACCAGATTGAGAAGCCCATTGTACTGCATAAAATGCTAATACACCTAAAGCAATCATCATAAAAAAGAATGCTGCTACATATATTGCAGCCCAAGGTCTGTTAGCTATTTGATGTTGTACGTGTTCTACGTGTTTTTTATGTTCATCTACATGTGAACCTGCTTCTGCACCATGCGTATCATTTGCATGTGTATTTTCTGTTGCATGCGCATCATGTGCTTTTTCTGTTACTGCATGTGCAGTTTCTTCGCCATGACCACCACCATGATGAGCTTCTTCAGCTAATATGGTTTCAACGTCTTCAAAAGATTTATGAGAGGTCATAAAACCATATCCAACTCCTAATAATCCTAAAATCATTAGTGCGATAGAAAATGTCTTTAATTTATTTGAGAATGTGTACATATCTATATATAAACTTTATCTAATCTTATTTTTCTAAATCTGCTTTCAATTGTAAAACATAAGCAACAACTTGCCAACGTTCTTGTTCGTTTAATTGGTTAGCATAAGAACCCATTGCATTTTTACCATAATAAATAGTATGGTAAATACTACCTGCATTAATTGCTCTACCAGCATCATCATAACTAGGTATACCAAGTATTTTTTCACGTTTTACTAAGTTACCTTGTCCGTTACCTTTATTACCATGGCAAATACCACAATAAATTTCGTATAACTCTTTCGCTTTTGCTTCATCATATTGATCGGCATTTAAAGGGCTAAGTAAATTTGCTTTAGCGTCTTCATAACCAGCTGTAGAATTTTCATATTCAAAAGGAGTAAATCCTCTTGGTACAGTTCCTTCTGCTGGTAATTGTGCTTCTACACCATTTGCAAAAGCAGTAGATTCTCCATATGCTTCATAAGGTACAGGTTCATACATGTTAGGCATGAATTGATAGTTAGGTCTAGAATCTTTTTTACAAGATACTATGGAACTTACTACAAGTACGAATACAAATATTTTTATTAAATGCTTCATATTAATGTTCATCTTCTTTATCAATAATATTTAGTTCTACAGCACCTGTTTTTTCTAACAGAGTCGTTAATTCTTTTTCATTACCATGAATGGCAATTTCCATTAAGAAATGATCATCTGTTGTTCTTGGATCTGGATTTTCAGCGTTTTTAAATGGCCACATTTTACTACGTAAGTAAAAAGTAATTACCATTAAGTGTGCTGCAAAGAATACCGTTAACTCAAACATAATAGGTACAAATGCTGGCATGTTTTCGATATAACTAAAACTTGGTTTACCACCAATGTTTTGAGGCCAATCTTCAATCATAATAAAATTCATCATTACAATTGCTACCGTTAAACCTACACATCCATATAAAAAAGATGTTATTGCTATTCTAGTTGGCGCTAAACCCATTGCCTTGTCTAGTCCGTGAACTGGAAAAGGTGTATATATTTCTTCAATGTGATGCTTTTCGGCTTTAACCGCTTTTACAGCATTCATTAACACATCGTCGTCTGTATAAATAGCGTGAATTACTTTTGAAGCTTCCATATGCTACTTTTAGTTTATTAGTTTTTTAGCTTGTCCTGCCCAATCATCGCGTTCTGCTCTTCCTGGGAATGATTCTGTAATAGAATCTAACAAATTATATTCAATGTTCGTCATCTTACTTACTTGTAAGAATGTATAAATTCCGATACTATTTAATACCTCTTCCATTTTAGGTCCAACGCCATTAATCTTTTTAAGATCATCTGGTGTTTGTGTATTAGGATCAAAAGTTCCGATAGATCCTAAAAGGTTATTAACGCTTTCAGAATTATCTTTAGCAGGTGTTTCTTTTGTTGCTTCTACTTGTGGTTTAGAAGTAACTTTAGATTTACCTGAAGTTCTTTCGTCTGTACCTGTTCCTACTAAGCTATCTCCTCTTTCTCTAATTTTCTTGTAACGTTCACCTGAAGATTTTAAAATAGTTTTAACCTCTGCTTGTGCAATTACTGGGAAAGTTCTAGAGTATAATAAGAATAATACAAAGAAGAAACCAATAGTACCTATAAATATTCCTATATCTACAAATGTAGGAGAGAACATTGTCCATGATGATGGTAAGTAATCTCTGTGTAATGATGTTACAATAATTACAAAACGCTCAAACCACATTCCTATATTTACAATAATAGAGATAAAGAAAGAGAACATGATACTTGTTCTAAGTTTCTTAAACCACATGAATTGTGGAGAGAATACGTTACAAGTCATCATTGCCCAATATGCCCACCAGTAAGGTCCAGTTGCTCTATTTAAGAATGCAAATTGTTCATATTCTACACCTGAATACCAAGCAATAAATAACTCTGTTATATATGCTACACCTACTATAGAACCTGTAATCATGATTACAATGTTCATTAATTCGATGTGTTGTAATGTGATATAGTCTTCTAAGTTACACACTTTTCTCATAATAATAAGTAGTGTGTTTACCATTGCAAATCCTGAGAATACTGCTCCTGCAACGAAGTATGGAGGGAATATTGTTGTATGCCAACCAGGAATAACTGATGTTGCGAAGTCAAAAGATACAATAGTATGTACAGAAAGTACTAAAGGTGTTGCTAAACCAGCAAGTACTAAAGATACTTCTTCAAAACGTTGCCAATCTTTTGCTCTACCAGACCAACCAAAACTTAGTAAAGAATAAATTTTCTTTTGGAATGGTTTAACTGCTCTATCTCTAATCATTGCAAAATCTGGTAATAAACCTGTCCACCAGAAAACTAATGATACAGATAAATACGTAGAGATTGCAAATACATCCCAAAGTAATGGTGAGTTAAAGTTTACCCAAAGAGAACCAAATTGATTTGGTATTGGTAATACCCAATATCCTAACCAAGGTCTTCCCATGTGTATAATTGGAAATAAACCTGCTTGAACTACAGAGAAAATTGTCATTGCTTCTGCAGAACGGTTAATTGCCATTCTCCATTTTTGACGGAATAGTAAAAGTACTGCAGAAATTAATGTTCCTGCGTGACCAATTCCTACCCACCAAACAAAGTTAGTAATATCCCAAGCCCAACCAACGGTCTTGTTTAAACCCCAAGTACCAATACCTGTAGATACTGTGTAAAGTATACATCCTATTCCCCAAAGAAAAGCTACTAATGCAATTGAAAATACTATCCACCATTGCTTATTTGCCTTACCTTCAATAGGCTTTGCCACATCCACAGTAACATCGTGGTATGATTTTTCACCTGTAACTAAAGGTCTTCTAATAGGTGCTTCGTAATGAGACGCCATAATGCTTTATAATTGTTTCTTAATTAATTTTTATGCTTCTGTTGTATTTCTCACTTTTGTTTGATATTGTACATTAGGCTTTGTCCCAACGTGCTCTAACAAGTGATACATACGGTTATCTTCTAAAAGTTTTGCAACTTTAGATTCTTTATCGTTAATATCTCCAAATACCATTGCTCCACTACTACAAGCTGCAGAACAAGCGGTTTGGAATTCACCATCTTTAATTACACGACCATCACGTTTTGCATCTAAAATGGTTTTTTGTGTTTTTTGCATACACATAGAACATTTTTCCATAACACCACGAGAACGAACTACAACATCTGGATTTAATACCATACGTCCTAAATCATCATTCATGTGATAGTCAAACTCGTCATTTTCGTTATACAAGAACCAGTTGAAACGACGTACTTTATACGGACAGTTGTTAGCACAATATCTTGTACCTACACAACGGTTATATGCCATATGGTTTTGACCTTGACGACCATGAGAGGTTGCAGCTACTGGACAAACCGTTTCACAAGGTGCGTGATTACAGTGTTGACACATTACTGGTTGAAAAGCAACTTGTGGATTCTCAGAAGCTTGTTCTAATTCTCCAAACTCACTTAATGAACTACTTAAACCAGAAATATTATCTTTCTTTTCATTATCTCCAGCAAAAGATTCTTCTGAAGAATAATATCTATCAATACGTAACCAGTGCATATCACGACTACGTCTTATTTCTTCTTTACCTACAACAGGAACGTTGTTTTCAGCGTGACATGCTATTACACATGCTCCACAACCTGTACAAGCATTTAAGTCTATAGATAAGTTAAAGTGATGTCCGATAGAACGATCAAACTCATCCCAAAGATCTGCATCTTTAGAAGTTACTGGAATTTCTTCATGGTTGTAAGAAACTACAGGTATTGCGTTATAGTGTGATTTATCTTTAGTATTAAAGATTTCTAAAGTTGTTTCTTTAATAATATCTCCACGTCCCATTAATGTGTTGTGTAATTGTACACAAGCAAATTCATGTTCACCAGGAACTACTTTTAAAGATACGTTGCTTTGTACCTTATTAAAGTCTTGGTAAAAAGGGAATGCATTCTTACCAGTTTGCATTTCTTCTTTTAAACCATTTTTACGACCAAAACCAAAAGACATTCCTAAAGATCCAACTGCTTGACCTGGTTGAATAATTACTGGAACTACTTCCGTAGTACCATTAACGGTTAATTCAACTAAACTAGAGTTTAAACCACCTGTTGCAACATGCCAGTTTTTAACACCAAATTTCTCGGCATCTTTAGCAGACATTGTTAAGTAGTTATCCCAAGTTGTTCTAGTAATAGGATCTGGAAACTCTTGTAACCATGGGTTATTGGCCTGTTGACCATCTCCCATTCCGGTTTTAGTATATAAGGTTAATTCTAATTCTGATGTTTTTGCAGAAGCAGCTAAAGCTCTTGCTGCATCACCAGAAGGCATTACTGTTGTTTCTTCTGTTTCATCTAATTCAGAAACAGTATCTTCTACAGTTGTAGCAGCACCAACAAAAACACCATCATGTAATGCTTTGTTAAATGAACCACCATTAACTATACTTGTTTTCCAAGTTTGCTTGATATAGTCATGAAATGATTGCTCACTTCCTGTCCATTTTAATAAAGCATCTTGAAATTGTTTTGTATCAAATAAAGGACGAATAGTTGGTTGCGTTAAAGCAAAATGTCCTTTTTTAATTTCTACATCTCCCCAAGATTCTAAATAGTGAGGTGCAGCAGCAATATAAGTAGATGCAGATGCAGTTTCGTCAGCTTTCATTGAAAAGCAAACCGAAATTAAGTTTTCATTTTTTAATCCTTCAGCAAAATCTGAAGCATTTGGTAATGTATATAATGGATTTACACCATTCATGATTAAAGCACCAACTTTACCTGCTTTCATATCAGCAACTAAAGCACTTACTGCTTTATCATTTCCTTGTCTTGTTAATATAGGAGAAGTAGTATCAAAAGCTTTAGATTTTAAAGCTTCGTTTATTTCTAAAACTACTGTTTGTGCATTAACATCTTGTATACCTGTTACAACAACACCATTACTTCCCGCTTTTTTAAGTTGCGAAGCTGCTTGGCGAACTGCTTTATCTAATGCTTCTGGCAAATCTCCAGAAACCGAACCTCCTACTACATAAGAGTATAATTTAGCTAAAGCTATTTTTTGTTGAGTTGGTGTTAATGGAACACGCTTATCTGCATTTGCTCCTGTTAAAGACATATTAGATTCAAACTGAATATGGCGAGACATTTTTCCGTGATTTGGAATTTTGTTCTTAGCATATCCTGAATCAAATCCTCCTCCTTGCCAATCTCCTAAAAAGTCTGCGCCAACAGATACAACTGTCATTGCTTTAGAGAAATCATAATTTGCTAAAGCACGTTCTCCGTACTTTGCTTGGTAAGCATCTAATGCAGCCGATTCTGAAACAGCATCATAAACTACATGACGAACGTTACCGTATTTTTCTTTAAACTCTGAAATTAATTTTGAAGTTGACGGACTTGCAAAAGTTTGAGTTAATAACACAATGTCTTTACCAGAACCCTTAAGAGCTTCTAGTTTTTGCATCATTGTATTATCAAGTTCTGTCCATGAGATAGCTTCTTGGCCACGCATTGGACCTTGAACTCTTAAACTATCATACAATCCTAAAACCGAAGCATTAACTCTAGCATTAGCGCTACCGTTAGCAACTGCCATAGCGTTGTTTTCGATTTTAATAGGACGACCTTCGCGAGTTTTAACTAAAACAGATGCAAAATCAAATCCGTTTGCAATAGTAGTTGCATAGTAATTAGCAACACCAGGAATAATTTCTTCTGGCTGTACTACATAAGGAATTGATTTAATAACTGGTCCTTCACAGGCAGCAAGTGATGCTGCAGCTGTACTAAAACCAACATACTTTAAGAAATCACGACGAGTAGTTGAAGAAGACTCTAATGCGTCTTTATCTCCTAAAAATTCGTCTGTAGGAATTTCTTCTACAAATTCGTTTTGTTTTAGCGTCTCAACAATAGAGCTATTTTCGTTTAGCTCCTCAACACTTTTCCAGTATTTCTTGTTTGATGACATATTATATAATTGAATTACTTCTTATTAATTTTATTTAAAGTTTTAAATCCCTTTTAAGAGATTTCCACTTTCGTGGAAATGACTACTTCTAGTTTAGTAATGACATTTACCACATTCTAATCCACCCATTTGTGCAGCAGTTAACTGCTCAACACCATATTTTTTAGATAGCTCTTCGTGAATTTTAGTGTAGTACGCGTTATCTTTAACTTTAACGTTAGTCTCTCTGTGACAGTTAATACACCATCCCATTGTTAATGGAGCATGTTGTGATACAATTTCCATTTCTTCTACTGGACCATGACATGTTTGACACTCTAATCCTGCAACAGTTACGTGTTGTGAGTGGTTAAAGTATGCAAAGTCTGGTAAGTTATGAATACGCACCCATTTAACTGGTTGTGGTGTTCCTGAATATTTTTGATCTGCATCATTCCATCCTGCAGCAGCATATAGCTTTTGAATTTCACCATCATAAAACTCTTTAGTATATTCTGCAGAAGTTTCTCCTGTGTATTCGTATACTGATTTGTGACAGTTCATACAAACATTTAATGAAGGTATACCTGATGTTTTACTAACTCTTGCAGAAGAGTGACAGTATTTACAATCGATACCATTATCACCTGCATGAATTTTATGCGAAAAATGAATTGGCTGTACTGGTTGATATCCTTGATCAACACCTACTTGTGATAAGTAGCCATAAACAAAATAAGCACTAGCTAATAATAAGAATATTACAGAAACCAATACTAAGAATTGGTTTTGAGCAAACGCTTTCCATAACGGAACGCTTTTGTCTTCTGTTTCCACATCTACACCTTTAGCTTCAGCAAATTTACGTAAAGTCTTATTCACTAAAATTAAAGCAAATGCTAACAAACCAAACAAGACAGCTAATGCTCCTAAAATTAATTTATTAGAAACACTATCACCACTTCCTGATGCTTGTGTTGCACCTACTTGCGTATTTACAGCAGCAGCTGGCGCTTTAGGCTCTTCAGCTGTATAAGCTAAAATGTTATTAATATCTTCATCTGATAATTGTGGAAAAGCAGTCATTGCAGCTCCTCCATACTCGTTGTACACCTTATTTGCATAAGCGTCTCCAGACTTAATTACTCCTGAACTATTACGTATCCAAGCATAAATCCAGTCTTTATCTAAACCTTCATCGTCAGACAAACGTTGTTCTACTTTTCGTAAAGCAGGACCTGTCATTTTCTTGTCTAGCTTATGACAAGCTGCACAATTAGCATTAAATAAAGATTTACCCTTAGCAGGATCGCCTTCTTGAGCAGAAAGCGTCATGGAGAATGTTAGTAAAAAAACTAAGCTTAAACGAAAGATTGTTGCACTTAACTTGCGGTGAATCACCTGTTTCATATTATTGGTTGAATTAACTTCTAAACTTTGGTATGGTTTTTTCATTTACTAAAACAAAAAATACAGTTATAAAATCTCAAGCAAAAGTAATATTAAAAGTCGATTTTAGAAATGTTAGCGAACTGTTAATTGCTAATTTAGAGAAATTCTAAATAAGAAAACACTTAACTATTTCGTTTATAACCTATACATTTGCATTAAATATATTTGAAAATGAAATTATTAAAAACAAAACAAGCGTTACTTATAACCATTATAACTTTAGTAATAACAACTGTTTGCAATGCACAACAAGGCACTGTTAGTATACATCAAGATGAAGAAATCACTCGTTTATTAGAATTAAAAAAAGAAATTAATACTAATGAAGATGCTAGTGATAGATATAAAATACAAATATTTTCTGGCAGAAGAGGTGCTGCAGAAACACAACAAGATGATTTTAAAAATGCTTACGCACAATGGTCTAGTAAGTTAGTATATGAAACACCTAATTATAAGATTTGGGTTGGAAGTTTTAAAAGTAGATTAGAAGCAGATAAGGCTTTATTGGAAGTGAAAAAAAAGTTTCCGAATGCTTTTATTTTTAAACCTAAAATAAAAAAAGAACTTTAAAATTAAATTTAAAAGCGACCAATGGTCGCTTTTTTTATGCCTGTATTTATATGAAAATAGCTTACTTCATGAATGTTTAAACTTGCTATTTTTTATTACAAATATCCTGCTATTTTACTTAAAAAGTAAAACAGTATAGTTTATGTATTTTTTAAACTATAACATTTAAAAAACACTTTTCTTTAGTTTCTTTAACGCTAGTAACAGTTTAAATTAAGGCTTAAAACTATACCAAAACACAAAAATAAAATCAATACATTTTACGCTACCTCTAATACATTTTAGGATTATATATTAAAAAAACACCTTCTGCTTATGAAAAGTAGAAGGTGTTTTAATTTTTAAAAAAGAGGTTTGTTATTCAATGATAATTTTTCTAACCGTTTCCTTTTTTTCAACGCTTATTTTCACAAAATAAAGACCTGGTGCATATTTAGAAACATCTATAGTTTTAGCATTATTAACACTATAAATATGTTTTCCTAAGATATTATAAAGCGAAATATTATCGACTTCCTTATTATAAAAATCAACAAACAAAGTGTTTTTTACTGGATTTGGATGTATGGTTATTTCACTAGTTAACCCTAAATTTTCAATAGACAAAGTAGTGTCTTGCACATCACCTGTTAATGAAATAATAGCACCACATAAAGATTCTGTTACACTAGTTTCTTCTACCCAGTTCCCTAAATTTAAACTTGGCGGATTAGGTAATGAAGCTTCCGTATTATAATACAATACATACGTGTTTTCAAATGTTCCGTTACCATCATCTGCATAGATTTCCCAACGAGAAACAATTTCATTCCATGCCATTTGTAATTCGCAGTTACCAAAACCTCCACATGGTGCATTTTCGTCTACTGGACTTGTTTCAAAAACATTTCTACCTGTTACATCTAAGGTTTTTTGATTAAAAGTATAATCAGCTGTTTCTAATAAATAATGGCATGCATTTAACGTTATGGTTTGTGCAACGGCATTTGCACCTAGCATAACGAACAATAAAAGTATAATATTTTGTTTCATAATACATGCTAATTTTGTGTTGGAAAAATACCTTGAACACAAATAACATAACGAAGTGTGGTATATGGTTGCATATTATTAACTGCTGTACCACTACCTGTGTCACCAATCATGTTAGCATTCATAACAGTAGATGTGGTACTTGTACCTGTTGAATATTCCTTATCTAGCAACTTTGTACCTGCAGGAAAGTTATCTGTAGGAGAAGCACTATCTCCATCTTCTACAACTGCATGAACAGAGTGGTTATGTGCTGGTAAATTTGCCTCTACTAGAGTGGTTGTATATAAACCACCTTGACTACCTTGTGCGTAATTAGGAAGTCCAGGACCAGTACCTTGCCCTATAGGTACACGACCTCTTAAATCTGGTAAAGCAAAAGTAGTTACACCATCACCTCCATATTGTGTTCCTAAAAGGCTAAACAAAGCTGCATTTTGTGAAATTGGTAATAAACTACCATCACATTCCATCCAACCACTTTGTACAAAATGTACTGCAGTTAATTTAATATCGCCTAGGTATGCTTCTTGTGCATTTACAGTATTCACCAAAAAGAAACATAGGAATACTGTTAAAGATGTAATTGTTTTTTTCATAAGATAAATTTATAAAGATTAATAGACTTTAAATTTAGTATATTTTATGAAAACATTTACTTCCTGTTTTAAACATTTGGTATAAAACAAAAAAAGCGACCATAAGGTCGCTTTTTTTTAATATGTGTTAAAAAATTATTTCAATTTTTTCTTTACTTCTACTTCATGGAAGGCTTCAATTACATCACCTTCTTTAATATCATTGTAGTTCTTAATTTGCGTACCAAAATCATATCCTTTAGAAACTTCTTTCACATCATCTTTAAAACGTTTTAAGGATGCTAATTCACCTGTATACACTACTACGCCATCACGTATTAAACGTATACCAGAGTTTCTCATTATTTTTCCGGTTAATGCCATACAACCTGCAATGCTTCCAATTTTAGAAACTTTAAAGATTTCTCTAATTTCTGCAGTACCTGTAATTTCTTCTTTAAGCTCTGGAGATAACATACCTTCCATTGCGTCTTTAAGATCGTTTATAGCATCATAAATAATCGAGTACATTCTGATATCGATTTCTTCGTTATCTGCTATTTGACGAGCATTACCCATTGGACGTACATTAAATCCTATAATAATAGCATCTGAAGCAGTTGCTAATAATACATCACTCTCTGTAATTGGTCCAACACCTTTATGAATAATATTGATTTGAATTTCTTCGGTAGATAATTTCTGGAAAGAATCTGTTAAAGCTTCTACAGAACCATCTACATCTCCTTTTAGGATAATGTTTAACTCTTGGAAATCACCAAGTGCAATACGACGACCAATTTCGTCTAGTGTAATATGACGTTGTGTACGTACTGATTGCTCACGTTGTAATTGTGTACGTTTGGTAGCAATTTGTTTTGCTTCACGCTCGTCTTCAAATACATTAAACTTATCACCTGCTTGTGGCGCACCATCTAAACCTAGAATAGAAACTGGAGTTGATGGACCTGCTTCTTTAATATCATTTCCACGTTCATCTTGCATTGCTTTAATCTTTCCGCTGTTTTTACCAGCTAAAACATAATCACCAATACGTAATGTACCTGCTTGTACTAATATGGTAGATACATATCCACGACCTTTGTCTAAGAATGCTTCTACAACTGTTCCTTGTGCTAATTTGTCAGGATTTGCTTTTAACTCTAATAATTCTGCTTCCAGTAATACTTTTTCTAAAAGTTCTTTAACACCTGTTCCCATTTTAGCAGAGATATCTTGCGATTGGATTTTTCCTCCCCAATCTTCTACTAAAAGGTTCATTTGTGCTAAACCACTTTTAATATTTTCTGGTTTTGCGTCTGGTTTATCAATTTTATTAATAGCAAATACTATAGGTACTCCTGCTGCTTGTGCGTGAGAGATTGCTTCTTTAGTTTGCGGCATGATATCATCATCTGCTGCTGCAACAATAATAGCGATATCTGTTACTTGAGCTCCACGAGCACGCATTGCTGTAAAGGCTTCGTGACCTGGAGTATCTAAGAATGCAATTTTTTGTCCGTTGTCTAAAGTTACTCCATAAGCACCAATGTGTTGTGTAATACCTCCTGACTCTCCAGCAATTACATTTTCTTTACGTATGTAATCTAGAAGTGATGTTTTACCATGATCAACGTGACCCATTACTGTTACAATAGGAGCACGAGGTTTTAAATCTTCTGGTTTATCTTCAACTTCTTCAATAGCTTCTTCAATATCTGCTGTGATAAATTCTACTTGATAACCAAATTCTTCAGCAACGATAGAAAGAGTTTCTGCATCTAGACGTTGGTTCATTGTAACCATCATACCTAGTGACATACACGCAGATATAATTTGGGTTACTTGAACATTCATCATAGTAGCAACTTCATTTGCTGTTACAAACTCTGTTACTTTAAGAATTTTATTTTCTGCAGCTTCAATTTGTTGATCAATTTCAGTTTGTTCTCTGTGTTGATCTCTTTTATCTCTTCTGTACTTAGCACCTTTACCTTTATTAGATTTACCTTGCAGTTTCTCTAAGGTTTCACGTACTTGTTTTTTAACATCTTCTTCGCTAGGCTCTTCTTTTACAATATTTCTTCTTCCTTTGCCTGGTCCAGATTTGTTACCTTTATATCTGTTGTTACCACCAGAATTATTTCCTCCAGATCTATTATCTCCTGGTTTAGAAATTCTACGTCTTTTACGTTTATTATCTGATGATTTATCGTCTTTCTTAGCGTCTTCCTTTTTCTTTTTAGGTTTATTAAACTGACTTAAGTCAATTTTAGTACCTGCAATTTTAGGACCTGAAAGTTTTTGATATTTGGTTTCTACTCTTTCTTCTTTAAAAGGTTGCTCTTCTGCTTTAGCAGTTTTTTCTTTTTTAGCAGCTGCAGGTTTTTCTACCTTTTCTACTTTTTCAACCTTTTTAATTTTCTCCACCTTTTCAACCTTTTCTACCTTAACTGGTGTTTTAGGTTTTTCGGTTTTAGTTGGTTGTACTACCTCAGGTTTTTTAATTTCTTGAGGCTTTTGTACTTCTTTAGGCTTTTGAACTTCTTTAGGTGTAGTAGGAGTTACTTCTTCTTTAACCGTTTCTTGCTTAACTTTTTCGGCTTGAGGTTTTGGCTTCTCTTCTACTTTTTTAGATTTAGCATCTAAATCTATTTTACCAACTTGTTTTGGACCAGACAGATTAGACTTAGCTTTAACAATTTCTTGTTGCTGCTGTTGTTTAGCTGCTTCTTTTTTTGCTTCTGCTTTTTGCTTTTCTTCTAGCTCTTTTTCACGTTGTAATCGTAAAGCTTCTTTCTCTTTGAGTTTAGCTTCACTAACTTCTTGAGATGCCATTCTTTTGCTAGCATCTGTTTGAAATTCGTTTGAAAGAATTTGGTAAACTTCTTCTGAAATTTTTGTAGTAGGACGCTTCTCTATTTCGATGCCTTTAGATTCTAAAAAATCTACTGCACGATCGATAGAGATGTTAAGCTCGCGTAATACTTTATTTAATCTTACTGTTCCAGCCATAAATTGCTTGTAATATAACCTAAAATGTGTTAGTCTTCAAATTCTGCCTTCAGAATTCTAATAACTTCGTTTATTGTTTCTTCTTCTAAATCGGTACGTTTTACCAAATCATCAACTTCTTGTTCTAGTACGCTTTTAGCGGTATCTAGTCCAGCTTTGCTGAATTCATCAATAATCCATCCGTCAATTTCATCAGAAAATTCGCGTAATTCTACATCTTCTTCCGCTCCTTCTCTAAATACATCAATTTCATAACCTGTTAGTTTTCCTGCTAAACGTATGTTGTGACCTCCACGACCTATAGCTTTACTTACTTCTTCTGGTTTTAAAATTGCTTCTGCTCTTTTATTTTCTTCGTCAATTTTAATTGAAGTTACACGAGCAGGACTTAATGCTCTTGTAATATACAATTGTAAATTGTTTGTGTAATTAATTACATCGATATTTTCGTTTCCTAATTCACGAACAATACCATGAATTCTTGATCCTTTCATACCTACACATGCACCTACAGGATCTATTCTGTCATCATACGAATCTACAGCTACTTTTGCTTTTTCACCTGGAATACGTACTACGTTTTTAATAGTAATTAAACCATCAAAAACTTCAGGAATTTCTTGCTCGAATAATTTCTCTAAAAATGCTGGTGCAGTTCTAGACATGATTATTGCAGGCTTGTTTCCTTTTAACTCTACATTTTCAATAATTCCTTTTACGTTATCTCCTTTACGGAAAAAATCGGAAGGAATTTGTTTGTCTTTTGGTAAGATGATTTCGTTTCCTTCATCATCTAAAAGTATAACAGCTCTGTGACGAATGTGGTGCACTTCTGCTGTATATATTTCACCAATTAGCTCTTGAAATTGTTTGTAGATATTGGTGTTATCGTGTTCATGTATTTTAGATATTAAGTTTTGTCTTAACGCTAATATAGAACGACGACCAAGGTCAATTAATTTTACTTCTTCAGAAACATCTTCACCAACTTCAAAATCTGGCTCAATCTTTCTCGCTTCTGTTAAAGATATTTCTTGATTTGGTTCTTCTACTTCACCATCTGCTACTACTATTCTATTTCTCCAAATTTCTAAATCTCCCTTATCTGGGTTTATAATAATATCAAAATTATCATCATCTCCAAATTTCTTTTTTAATGCATTTCTAAAAACATCTTCTAAAATTGCCATTAAGGTTACACGATCTATTAATTTATCGTCTTTAAATTCTGAAAAAGAATCAATTAACGCAAGATTTTCCATAACTCTTTAAATTAAAATTTTATCATAACTTTTGCTTCTACAATATTTTCATAGGCAATATTTGCCTGTTTTTGGACGGTAACTTTACCTTTACCTACTGGTTTAGGCTCTCTGCTTTTCCATTGCAAAGTAATTTCTTCTTCAGTAGCATCTACTAGCTTACCTTCAAAGTTTTCAGTTTTTGTTTTCACTTCTAAAAGTCTACCAATGTTTTTTACATACTGACGTTTATGAGTCATTGGATTTGTTGCTCCTGCAGACATAACTTCTAAAGAAAAATCTTGTTCTTCTCGATCTAAGCTATTTTCAATTGCTCTACTAATATATATGCAATCCTCTACAGTTACACCATTATCACCATCTAAAATTATTTTTATCGCGTTATCTGTTGCTATAGATAAGTCTATAAGAAATAAATCTGGCTTTTCTTTTAAGCTTGCGTCTAATAAGTCTTTTACTGTATTCTTAAACATTTTTTGGTATAAAAAGAGGGGACTTTTCGTCCCCTCATCCTTTTCTTTTTCGTTTCAACGCTGCAAATATACAATTTTTATCTTGATTTACAAAAGTTGTTGAAACACAATAGTTAGAATGCACTTAATTTATAGTTCTTGAATTCACATTAACCTCTTTATACAGCAAATCACCTTCTTCATTTAATCCGTTAATTATAATTTTTAAACTATCATTACCTTCTTTAGCTACCATGATAAAATTATCTTTGTTTGGCATAATTGTAAACTCCGGAATCCAATCTACTGTGTCATAATACATCTTAACACGAGAGCTACTAAATTGAAGTGGCATATACTGAAAAGAAGCTGTATTCCTTTTAAAACCAAAATTTGTTTCACTTGTAGTGGTTAACACATTAGTAACACCACTAGAACGATCTCCTATTTTCTTTAATTTAATATCTATCACTCCAGACGCTCCTCTAATACCGTAACCTGCTCCAGACCTATTAATTTTAATAAACTCCACATCATCTACTCTAAGATCATTAAGAGTACTCAAATCATTAGCTAAAGGAAAACCATCTAAAATAACGAGCGCTTGATTTGACCCAAAAAAAGTATTTCGTCCTCTACTTGTAAAAACAACATCATACACAAGCAAACCTAAGTCATCAAAAGCAAGACTAGTTCTTATATTTGGAATTTGATCTAGATATTCAAAAATAGTGCAACCCTTACACAGAAAAGGATCTCTCTTTAAAGTTTCGGAAAAACCATTACCTAACTCTTTTGGCGCGTTAACATAACCTATAGAATCCAAACTTGTTATTTTCCTTTTTTTTCTTTTCTTACCAATAATAGACACTTCTCCTAATTGCTCTACCCCATTATCTAGAAAAATAGCACTATCATATGTGTTTTTCACTTTATAGTACACACTCTCTGTTTTTTTGGCTTCATATTTTAAAACATCCTCTGTTTTAAAACTTGTTGTTATTGGGCTTATATTAAATGTAGCATCTTGTATTACACCTGAGGGATTTAATAGTGCTAATTTATACGCACTAGGATACAGCAGCAATAAATTATTAAAAGCAAATGTTTTTTTTCCTTCTAGTTTTTCAAATAAAACAATATTATTCTCTTTCGATGTTAGTAAAACCCTAAACCCATTTAAATTCTTAAATTTAGTATTCACCACACCTTTTATAGACAGTCCGTTTTCTGCCTTAACCACTAATTTCTGGCTTTTTATTAAAGGAGATTCTTTTTTAAATTTTGCATTTATCTGAAGTACCATATCCTTTTCTTGAAGAGAACTGGATGTATTTAAAATCCAATTTGGGTCAATAGTATGCAATTCTACATAAGGACTTAATAAAAAATCCGTACGAGCATTACTATAATTATTATACATTTTTGTCTCTTCCGTTAGAACAGAAATACTGGAACTTGTTTTTACATATTTATTTAATGTTTTTATCTTTAACTGAATAGAATCTTTTGTTTCTTTTCCTTTCTCTACACTAAGCAAAACTTCTTTATTCTTATTAAAAAAGAAATTTCTATTTGCTATCTGCTCATTCTTATAATTGAAGATTGTTAGCATATTTACACCATCAAACAGTCCTTCTTTTTCAATCTTTAAAGCATATGAATTAAATTTAGATTCTAAAATTATTGGAGTAACAGATTTTAAAGCCCCTTTTCTATTAATAACAGCATATATAATTTCACCATCCTCATAATCTTTATTGGTTTCATTGTTAGTCGAAACAGTAAACGCCACTTCTTTACTCGAGGTATTTTTATCGTCATAATGAATTACAAAACCTTTATCAACAGCTATCGGTAATGGTTTTAAGTATAATTTTCCGTTGATTATGGTTTTTAAAGCATATTTTTTATCTGGATAATATGGAAATGTAACAGCGCCAAGTCCTTCTTTATTTGTGCTAACTTTTTTTACTTCAGAATTAAAATTCACATTAATAATACTCCCTTCTATTTGTATAGGATTACCGTTAAAAGTAGCCTTAAAATACATGGTATTATATGCCCTATTAAGAAACACGTTACTTTCTGGAAAAAACGTTACCTCTAAGTTAGCAGCCGCATCTTCTTGAATTATTTTTTCTGTAACTAGATTAGCTTCTCTAAAATCGGGCTGACTCTCTTTCAGGTTCACCACCTCCAGCTGCTTTACATATTTTGAATTAAAATTAGAACTATACACAGTACTTAAAGCAATATAATACGTTCCGGTTTCATAAGAACGATCTAAATCAATAAACCCATTTACTTTTCCGTTTTCTACAAACACCAAGCTACTTTCTACTAATTCTTTTTTAGAATTGTAAATGTTGACATGTAAATTGGTAGTTTGGTAATTAGGCGTATTGTCTATATCGGAAACCGCATATACCTTATACCATATTTTTTCTCCTGAAAAATACAAGGATTTATTGGTATGCATAAAAAACTTCTCTTGAGAAATTTCGGTGCTAAAATTTTCTTGACTATCTATATAGCCTGTTGCTAATTCCTGAAGATTCTCTTGAGCACTAACGATGAGAACAAAAAAGAAAAAAAACAAGGTGATTTTTTTCATAAAATACAATCTATTTATATATAAATATACGAAAAATCACACAATGCAAAAAATTGTCATTTTTATTTCTTAAATTTAAGAAGCTATTCTTTTTAACTAAACTCTTAAACAATATGAAAAAAATACTCGTACCAACAGACTTTTCAGAACAGGCTAATTATGCTCTTGAGGTTGCAGCAATGCTAGCAAAAAAAAATAATAGCGAAATTTATCTTCTACATATGATAGACATTCCCCTAAGCCAAATACCTGAACTTGGAGGAAGCACTGCAGACACCATTCCTGAAGCCATGTTTTTTATACAATTAGCACACAAACGTTTTAAAGAAATTTTAAATGAAGACTTTTTACAAGGAATAAACGTTCATGAAACCGTTAATTTTTATCAAACATTTGAAGACATAAAAAATACCTGTAAAGAACATAATATAGACATGATTACCATGGGATCACATGGAGCAAGTGGCTTAAAAGAAATGTTTATAGGCTCTAATACTGAAAAAGTGGTACGCGTATCTGATGTTCCTGTTTTAGTTATTAAAAACAAACACGAAGATTTTATTATTAAGGATTTTGTTTTTGCTTCAGACTTTAAAAACGACAACAAAGAAACCTACAAACAAGCTACTGAGTTAGCAAAACTTTTAAATTCAAAAATACATTTACTATTTGTAAACACACCTAGCAGATTTACAACTACAGAAACTGCCAAAAGTAGAATTGCAGATTTTATTAAAGAAACCAGCTTCAACAACTACGATATCACTATTTACAATGACGAATCTGTAGAAAAAGGAATCTTAAATTTTTCGCATAATATTGGCGCAGATTTAATAGGTATTAGCACGCATGGCAGACAAGGTATTGCTCATTTTTTTAACGGAAGCATTAGTGAAGACTTGGTAAATCATGCAAAAAGACCTGTTATTACTTTTAGAATTTAATACTACACGTATTTTAAAAAGTATCCAAACAATAAAGTCTCCCTAAAAAGGAAGACTTTTTTTTATTGAATAAAGCTCACTTTAGCTGCGCTCAGCATAAACTTCTCGCCCAACTATCTCTTAAAACAAAAAAATCCCTACTTATAAAAAGTAAGGATTAATTGAATTCTTGTTGGCCCACTAGGGCTCGAACCTAGACTCTTCTGCACCAAAAACAGACGTGTTGCCAGTTACACCATGGGCCAATACTCAAATTGAGAGTGCAAATTTAACACAAACTTTTGTTTGCGCAAACTTTTTTGAAAAAAAATAAAAAAAAATTTCGTTTTTTTTTCAAAACAGCACAATTTCACAGCTTTATAAGTGGCATTTTGTATAAGGTACAAATACTCTTTATCAATTTAGTTATGAAAAACTTAAAATCTATGTTACTTTCATATTTATTATTAAATTCGCCATGCTAATTCAGACAAATTCATGACACAATTCAATTTTAAAAAATGGAACACCATTCTAGGCTGGTTTTCTTTTTTAATCGCTTTAATCACATACAGCTTAACAGTAGAACCTACAGTAAGTTTTTGGGATGCTGGTGAATATATTCTAACCGCTTCAAAATTACAAGTTGGTCATCCTCCTGGAGCACCTTTATTTCAAATGCTTGGTGCTTTCTTTTCTATGTTTGCTCTTGAAGCTTCGCAAGTAGGACTTTTAATGAACATGATGAGTGCCTTTGCAAGTGCTTTCACCATTTTATTTATGTTCTGGACGATAAGTCTTTTGTTAAAAAAATTAGTTGCACATGATGGAGTTTTAAATGAAAATCAATCTATTGCTATTTTAGGTTCTGCTTTAGTAGGTAGTTTAGCATTTACTTATACAGATTCTTTTTGGTTTAATGCTGTAGAAACTGAAGTATACGCCATGGCTACTTTAATCATGTCTATTCTGTTTTGGCTAGGTTTACGTTGGGAACAAGATATGGATAAGCCTAGAGGAAACCGTTGGCTTATTTTAATAGCCTTTGTTATTGGGCTTTCGTTTGGTGTACACTTTATGGGATTACTTACTATTCCTGCAATTGGACTCATTTACTATTTTAAAAACTACAAAGACATTACGCTTAAAAGTTTTATTATAGCAAATGCAATTACTGTTGCTATCCTTCTTTTTATATTTAAACTTCTTGCTCCTAATATTTTAAGATTTTTTAGTGTTCTAGAAATTTTCTTTGTTAACTCTATTGGCCTTCCTTTTAATTCAGGAACCATTATAGCTGCCATACTTTTAATTGCTTTTGTTTATTATAGTTTACAATACACAAGAAAGAAAAACTACGTACATTTAAATACAGGTATTCTTTGTTTAACCTTTATTATTATAGGTTTTTCTACATGGACCATGCTACCTATTCGTGCCAATGCAAATGTGGTAATTAACGAAAACAACCCTTCTAGTGCTAGAGAATTATTAGCCTATTATAACTTAGAGCAATATCCTGAAACACACCTGTTTTACGGACCACAATTCACCGATCAATATTCTGGCTTAGATGAAATTGAACCTTATGTAGATGATAAACCGAAATACGAAAAAGATTTAGAAAAAGGGGAATATGTTATTGTTAACGACTATAAGAAGGCGAAACAAAACTACAACCATGAGCACGCTTCTATTTTACCAAGAATGTGGAGTGCAGAAAATGCGGAAAACTATTTAATGTTTACTGGCATTTTAGATTTTAAACTAAAACCAGAATACCAATTAGAAAACGAATTACGTAGAGCTATTTCTGATTTTAAATCTGATGTAAACCAAGGACTAATAGATTATGAAGACTATAACAGCTTTTTAAAGCAGTTTGGCCAATATCTTGATATTGAAAAACCTTCTTTAATTAGCAATATTGTATACCTATTTGAATACCAGTTAGGCTACATGTATTGGCGTTATTTTATGTGGAATTTTACCGGAAAACAAGACGATATTCAAGGTAAATATGATAATCATGGTAACTGGATTAGCGGAATTAATTTTATTGATTCTTGGCACTTAGGACAATCACAAGAAAACCTACCAGGAGACGTTAAAAACAACAAAGCCAGAAACACCTATTACTTTTTACCATTAATTCTTGGTCTTATTGGCTTGTTCTTTTTATTCAACAAAGACAAAAAAGTATTCTGGACCATGCTTGTATTTTTCCTATTTACAGGATTAGCAATTCAAGTATACACCAACGTAAGACCTTTTGAGCCTCGTGAGCGTGACTACTCTGTAGTTGGTTCGTTTTATGTATTTGCACTATGGATTGGCTTTGGTGTTTACGCCATTTATGATACACTTAAAAAACATGCATCCTCAAAAATGCTAGCACCAGCAATTACAGTAGTTTGCTTAATTTTAGTTCCTGGTATTTTAGCAGCAAACAATTGGGATGATCATGATAGATCTGGAAAATACACTGCAGAAGCAATGGCTAAAATGTATTTAGACTCTTGTGATGAAAACGCCATTTTATTTACTATTGGTGACAATGATACTTTTGCCCTTTGGTATGCCCAAGAAATTGAAGGCTACAGAACAGATGTTCGTGTGGTTAACACCAGTCTTTTTCAAACAGATTGGTATATAGACCAAATGAAACGTAAAGCGTATGAGAGCGACCCAATACCTTCTCAATTTACGCATGACCAATACAAACATGGTACTAGAGATTATATCATGAAAAGACAAATCTCTAAAGACACCATGTTAATTAAAGATTTCTTAGATTTTGTAGGAAGTGATAATCCTAAAACAAAATTTAAATATATTATTCAACAACAAGGAGACAATCCTAATGACTATCCTAGTCAATTAATAAACTCTAATTATTTTCCTGTTGAAGATGTTGTAATTCCTGTAAACAAAGAAAACGCTTTAAAATACGGAATTGTAGACGAAAAAGATGCAGACAAAATGGAAGACTATATACAAATTAAAATCACGGAAAGTGCCTTGTATAAAAACCGTCTTCTTATGCTAGATGTTGTTGCTAATAACGATTGGAAAAGACCTATTTATTTTACTGGTGGTGCCTTTAGTGAAGAAGACTACATCTGGATGAAAGACTACCTACAACTAGATGGTATGTGCTACAAACTAACACCTATTAAAACTCCTGTAGATAGAGCAAATCCATTTGATATGGGAAGAGTAGATAGTGAAAAAATGTACAATATTGTTAAAAAATGGGATTGGGGAAATAGCGATAGTCCAGATATTTACCACGATATTGAAACTAGAACAAACTCTATTACTTACCGAGGAAACCTAGCGCGTTTAATAGAACAATTTATAAACGAAGACCAACCAGAAAAAGCAGAAGAAATTGCAGATTTAGCAATGGAGAAAATGCCTGTAGATTACTATGGTTATTACACCTTACTTGAGCCTTATATAAGCGCCTATTATGAAGTTGGTGCCACAGAAAAAGCACGTAAACTTTTTAAAGATGTAAGTGTTAAATACCAAGAAAATTTAACTTACTACAGCACATTAGACCAAAGAAAACAACGTGAGCTTGGTGAACTTATTATTACAGATATTGAGCGCTACAAAGCACTTGTAGATGTTGTTTTAAATTATGATGATGAACTAGCAAAAACCGAAGCTAAAACATTTACTAATTTCTTACAATTGTTTGATCATTTTAATGCTAGCATTCCTGATGAAACCACTAGACCACAAGAACAAGATTTAGATTTGTTACAAAAAGACACGGTTATTGCTCCTGAATAGAAGTAAACCTAAATAGAAAGTAAAAAGGTATTGAGTTATTTGGTTAAAACCACCAAATATTCAATACCTTTATCATTATAATATGTAAATTTTGCTGTTATAAACCATAACTTCAAGACTAGCATATTGTTTGTATGTTTGCATAATTACCATGAATCTAACTCCTGTAAAAGCGCCTTTAGTGGTACAAAAACTATTTCCTAAATACACTTGGGAAATAGCATCTAATACCAAAGAAATATATCTTACTTTTGATGATGGCCCAACACCAGAAATAACCAATTGGGTTTTAAACACACTTAAGCAATACCACGCTAAAGCTACTTTTTTCTGCATTGGAAACAATATTGAAAAGCATCCTGAAATTTTTCAAAATATTATACAAGAAGGTCACGCTATAGGTAACCACACACACAACCATGTAAAAGGTTGGAAAACTTCGGTGCCACAGTATTTAGATAATGTTGAAAAAGCACAGCAAATTATAGACTTAAATAAGCCCAATACAGCAGATAATAAAAGTGAGGATACTACAACACATACAAAGCTATTTCGTCCTCCTTACGGACAAATAATGCCAAAACAAGGCACTGCTCTTATAAAGTTAGGCTATAAAATTATAATGTGGAGTGTACTTTCTATAGATTGGGATAAATTTGTATCTAGAAAAGTTTGTTTAAGCAATGTTATTACCAAAGCTGGTTCAGGAAGTATTATTGTGTTTCATGATAGCATAAAAGCTTCAAAAAACATGCAATATGCATTACCTAAGGTTTTAGAATATTACAGTAAAAAAGGCTATACGTTTAAAAGCTTATACTAGATCCTATTAACTGCATAAAGCATTATACATATTCTTGCATTAAGCCAATAAGCGTATCTACATCTTGATATCCTGATTGCCTCCATTTCATTTCTCCGTTTTTATAGATAATTAAAGTAGGCAAACGTTTTACTCGTAAAGCTTTAGCAAGTTCTTTATTTTTTTCTACATCAATTTTAATCACTTTAGCTTTATCACCAAGCGCAGCAGCAACATCTCTAAGAATTACATGCATGTTTTGCGACTGCTCATCTACTGTAAAAAAGTCTAAGAGCACAGGAATTTCTACATCTATAAGTTCTCCAAATTTTGACATACGCTATAGCTTTTAATAAAAGGTCTTCTTGTAAAAATAACGATTTTATTATAAAGTATAGCATTAATTGCTAATTATGCAGTAGCTGTACCTCTTTTAAGCTCTATAACTGTAATTTCTGGCCATATACCAACACGTCCTGGAAAAGCTAAAAAACCAAAACCTCTATTAATATACAAATACTGCTCTGCCTCTTTATATAAACCTGCCCATTTTGGATAACGGTATTTTACAGGACTCCATTTAAAATTAAAAAAAGGAATCTCTATACCAAACTGCATTCCATGCGTATGTCCTGCTAAGGTTAAATGTATCTTCTTTTCAAAATCTACAATATTGGTTTCGTCAAGTACTTTATCTAAATGATTTCTATCGGTTGTATTCACTTCCATTTCTTTAAAATCAAAGTGAGAAGGATCATGAGATAGTAAGATATTAAATCCATTATCTGCTACATTTTTACTTGCCTCTTTTAAGCTTCCGCGTTTAGGAAAATGTCTAGAAGCTCCCCAATTTTCAACACCAAGAATATTAATTTTCTCTCCATTCTTTTCAATGGTTCTGCTGTCATTCAGTAATAAATCAAAGCCAATTTGTTCGTGTATTTTTCCTAGTTTTTTGTGATTATCTAGAATTTCTTCTTCAGAATTGTATGCATAATACCCATAATCATGGTTTCCTAAAACAGAATACATACCATCTTTTGCTTCTAATTTTTTAAAAGTATCTACCCAAGGATGCATTTCTTCTGCTACAGCATTTACCAAATCACCTGTAAATAAAATAGTATCACTTTGCTGCTCATTAATTAAATTAACAGCATATTCTATTTTCTCTTTGTTGTCAAAACTACCAGAATGTATATCACTAATTTGGGTAATTTTATACCCATCAAAAGCTTCTGGTAAATCATCAAAAACAATCTGTTGTTTAATAACCTTAAAATTATATTTCCCTTTAATTACGCCATATACAAAACCAGCAAAAGGTATTGCTGCAACACCCAAGGCTAATTGGCTAATAAATTTTCTACGTGAAGGAATTGCTTCTTTAAAACTTGTGTCTTGTTGAAAATAATGAATAAACGTTTGAAAAAACCTCACAATATCTTCCATAAAAAGAAAAGCAAACACAAATAGTTTTGGCACTACAACAGTTAAAAGCAAAGCAATGGCATAGCCAGTGTTTAAACTAAACCTACTCCCTTTACCAACCAAACTCATTTGGTAAAAAAATACGACACAAACCAATGCAAACAACACCCAAAAACCTACAAGAATAATTTTGTTTTTGGTTAAGGTGCGTAAAGCTGAAAACGTATAAAGTTCTAGTATAATTACTAGAATGACAGGAATAATAAATCGCATGTTTTATTTTTAATTAGTACAAAGATAAATCATCTAACAAAGAAACTTACTTAATAACCTGTTAATAAACTACCAACAAAACAATGCTTAGGATTTAGGCACACACCAAACAGTTGTTTTTTAACAACACAAAAAATATAGATATAATGAAAACTTGAAAAGTAAAACATATTTTAATTACTTTTAGCCAACTAACCAATGAAACACATGAACAATCAAAACAACAAGTCGGCTTTAACCACCTTAGTTACGGTATTTTTTTTCTGGGGTTTTATAGCTGCCTCTAATGGTGTCTTTATTCCTTTTTGTAAAACGTATTTTAACATAGACCAATTTCAATCGCAATTGGTAGATTTTGCTTTTTATGGTGCCTATTATTTAGGGGCTTTATTTTTATTTGTTTTGTCTAGTTCTATAAAAAAGGACATCTTAAATTCTTGGGGTTACAAAAACGGTATTATTTATGGCTTACTGCTTTCTGCCATTGGTGCATTTGCTATGTATCCTGCAACTATGGGAGCAGAACAAGGCCAAACACAAATATTCTACTTTGTTTTAATTGCTCTTTTTATTGTTGGTTTAGGTTTTTCGCTACAGCAAACAGCTGCAAACCCTTTTACTATTGCTCTTGGTGATCCTGCAACAGGATCGCACAGGCTTAATTTGGCTGGAGGAATCAACTCTTTTGG
Source organism: Lacinutrix gracilariae (assembly GCF_042684485.1). Taxonomy (NCBI): domain Bacteria; kingdom Pseudomonadati; phylum Bacteroidota; class Flavobacteriia; order Flavobacteriales; family Flavobacteriaceae; genus Lacinutrix; species Lacinutrix gracilariae. The sequence goes on from NZ_JBHULM010000011.1 coordinate 550,206, forward strand.
TACTACCATTGGCCCAATTGTGGTTGCTTTTATCATCTTTGGTTCTGCGCCCTTATCTGGTGAAGAATTAACTACTATGATTAAAAACAATGAAATAAAACTAACCACCATTCAAGCATTATATATTGGTGTTGGTTTGTTGTTTTTGGTTGCTGCTGCTTTATTTCATTTTTCAAAAAAACTGCCTGCTTTAAAGTCGGAAACCGCTTTTGAACCTGCCAACAAAGCAAAAAACACGCTTCTTATTTTAACCGTAATTATTATTGCCTGTTTTGGATATATTTTTAGTACCTATACTAGCGGAGAAACTTCTACAGAAGCCTTAGAACACCAAAGACTATCCTTACTAATAATTGCATTATTTGCTGTTGTTGGAAGTCTTATTTTTGCATATACACGTTCTTCTAAAAAAGCCGATGGTTGGGGAGCAATGAAATACCCACAACTTGTTTTGGGTATGCTTGCTATTTTTACTTACGTAGGTGTAGAAGTTACTATTGGTAGTAATTTAGGCGAATTACTAAAAAAAGCAGTAAACGGAACCAACCTAAATGCATTAGGTTTACAAATATTAAACGACGGACAATTAGCACCATACATTTCTCTATATTGGGGAGGATTAATGGTAGGTCGTTGGGTAGGTGCTATCACTGTTTTTAACCCAAGTAAAGGGTTAAAAAAAATACTATTAGTAGTCGTACCATATATTGCTTTTGGTGTTATACTATTAGTAAATTTTGGCAAATACTCTTTAGATCAGTTTTTATTTTTTGCTATCTGTATTGCCGTACAAATAATTGGTTTCTTTATTGCCAAAGACAATCCTGTAAAAACCCTTAAATTATTTAGCCTGTTTGGTATTATTGCCATGTTAATAGGTTTATTCTCTTCAGGAAACATTGCATTATTTGCATTCTTATCTGGAGGTTTGTTTTGTTCTATTATGTGGCCATGCATTTTTACACTAAGTATTGCTGGACTTGGCAAATACACCTCTCAAGGTTCTGCTTTTTTAATTATGATGATTCTTGGTGGCGCTATTATTCCGCCACTACAAGGTAAATTAGCAGATGTTTTTAATATTCAATCTTCGTACTGGATGGCAGTATTATGCTTTGTGTATTTACTGTTTTATGCCTTTAGAACAAAAACAGTTTTAGACAAACAAGGCGTAAACTATTAATACTATAAAAGTTTAAAAATCGATACAAACAAACCATTTATACATAAAACAACACCAACTATACAATAAGAAAGCAAGCGTTTATTTTTTAAAGCTAATTACCTTATATTTAATGCTTTAAAAATAAAAACCATGAAAAAACGCTACTTTTTTATTCTAACACTATTATTATCTACGTTTACTTTTTCACAACCAGCAAATGATGATTGTACAAACGCAACAAGCATAACAGTATCTAATACCTCAACAAATTACACTTTTGATATTAATACAGCGGTATTAAATAATGAAACCATTTGCTCAAGCACGGAAGATTTTGCGGATGTTTGGTTTCAATTTACCATGCCATATGATGGTAACGTATTTGTAAATGGTTTTTTATCTTGGAATAATTTTGCCCTGTATACAACCTGTGGTGGAGCAGAAATAGATTGCGGAGAAAGCAGTAACCTTTTTGCAAACCTTAGCTCCGGAACCACCTATTTTCTTCAAGTATACAGACCATCAGCAACAGCATCTAACGCAAACTACCAAAGTTTTGACATTCAATCTTTTCCTGCAGCAACTAATGATGAATGCGCGACTTCAGAAAACATTACGGTTTCCACCTCAGCATCTACCATAGATTTTGAAATTGGAGGAGCAACTATAAACAACGAAATTGGTTGTTCTGGAGATGCATCAAATTACGTAGATATTTGGTACGATTTCACCATGCCTGTTAACGGAAACCTTTTTGTAAACGGAACATTAAGTTGGAATAACTTTGGTTTATATGACGCTTGTGGTGGCACACTAATACAATGCGACTACACAAATAGTTATTTTAATGAGCTAACCGCTGGCACAACCTATAAACTGCGTTTGTTTAGAACAGAAGCACTTGCAGATAATGCATATACCAGTTTTACTATTCAAGCTTTTGAAAGTGTTAGTAATGATGATTGTGCTTCCGCAGAAAATATAAGCGTTACCACTACAGAATCTACCGTTAATTTTGAAATTGGTGGCGCTACAATTACCAACGAAGAAGGTTGCCCAGGAACCACAGAAGATTATCTAGATATTTGGTACCACTTTACCATGCCTGTTAACGGAAACCTTTATGTAAGCGGCTCATTAAGTTGGAATAATTTTGGTTTATATGATGCTTGTAATGGCACACTAATACAATGTGGAAACACCAACGAACTATTCACCGATTTAACAGCAGGAAACGACTACAAACTTCGTGTTTTTAGAACCATAACTACTGCGCACCAAAGCAACTATAAATCATTTACTGTTCAAGCCTTTGAAAGTGTTAGTAATGATGATTGCGCTTCCGCGGAAAACATAAACGTTACCACAACAGAATCTACCATTGATTTTGAAATTGGTGGCGCTACAATTAATAATGAAACTGGTTGTACAGCAACCACAGACGACTACGCAGATATTTGGTATGCTTTTACCATGCCTGTAAACGGAAACCTGTATGTAAACGGAACTTTAAGTTGGAATAATTTTGGTTTATATGATGCTTGTAATGGCACACTAATACAATGTGGAAACACCAACGAACTATTCACTGATTTAACAGCAGGAAGCAACTACAAGCTTCGCGTTTTTAGAACTGTAGAATTAGCAGATAATAGCAACTATAAATCCTTTAGCATTCAAGCTTTTGAAATTATAAACAATGACGATTGCGCTTCTGCAGAAAACATAACGGATACCAATACACCAACAACAGTAAACTTTGGTATAGCAGGTGCTACTATTAATAATGAAATAGGATGTTCTGGAACTTCAGTAGAAGATTATGCAGATGTTTGGTATGCATTTACCATGCCAATTGATGGCTATATTGTTATTGACGGAACACTAAGTTGGAATAATTTTGCACTATACGATGCATGTAATGGTAACGAGCTTGGTTGCTTTTCTGACGAAGGTACTATTGCTGGTTTAACCAACGGAACCACCTACAAACTTCGTGTATTTAGAACACTAGCTCTAGCTGATGACGAACTATATAAGAGTTTTACCATTCATAGTACAGAAACATTAAGTAGTAACAATACTTCTTTAGAAAACAGTATTGGTGTGTATCCAAATCCTGCAGACACCATGCTACAAATCACTAACACAGAAAATCATAGCATTACATCTGTTACCTTATTTAATATTCTAGGAAAAAGCGTACTTAGCACAACATCTAAAACAATAGATATTAGTACGTATCCTATAGGCATCTACCTGATTAAAATCACCACAGAAAAAGGAGCAGTCACTAAAAAAATTGTCATTCAATAAAAAAAACAAAGGTGCTATTAGTCGAAAAAGAGGAAGTTAGGTAAAACTAAGATTCCTCTTTTTTATTTAAAACCACTTTATGGTTGCATCTACGAATTTCTGTTTTAAATGGGTATAAGGAGGAAACAAAAACTCGATAGAACCCTTAGTGTGTTGTTTTAATACCGAACGCATATTTGAAAATTCTTGAAAACCAAAAACACCATGCGCTTTACCAATTCCACTATTATTTGTTCCTCCAAATGGTAGGTTATGATTGGTATATTGCAATACGTTATTATTAATAGCTGTGCTGCCAGCTCTGGTATTTTTTATAATGGTATTGGTATTCTTTTTACTTTTAGAATATACATATAACGCTAAAGGTTTTTCCTTAGAATTAATATAACCAATAGCTTCCACAATGGTTTTATAGGTTTTTATAGGAAGAATAGGTCCGAAAATTTCATCTTGTAAAAGCGAAGCATTTTCTGCAACATTAGAAATTACAGTTGGCTCTATAAAATTATCTTCAGAAGCCGTTTTACCTCCAATTTCAACAGTTGCATTTTTAGAGATAGCATCTTCTAAATGTGCTACTAATCGTTTAAAATGTTTTGTATTTACTACACGAGAAAGCGAATGTGAAGCCGAAGCATCTGTTGTAAAAAATGCTTTTAATTGCGCTCTTAACACTGCAACAAACTCCTCTTTTACTTCCTCTTGTATTAATATATAATCTGGCGCAATACAGGTTTGTCCGCTATTTAAAAACTTTCCCCAAGCAATTTTTCTAGCTGCTGCTTTTAGGTTTGCTGTTTCGTCAATTATGGTTGGCGACTTTCCGCCAAGTTCTAAGGTTACCGAAGTTAAATGCTTAGCAGCTGCTTGCATTACTATTTTCCCTACTTGAGGAGATCCTGTAAAAAAGATGTGATTAAAAGGAAGTTTTAATAATTCTTGTGATACTTCTACCTCTCCTTCTACCAAAGCAATTTCATTTTCATTAAACAAATTCGCAACCATTTCTGCCATTACCTTAGAAGTATTTGGCGTCATTTCACTAGGTTTAATAATTACTGTATTTCCTGCTGCTATTGCAGAAACTAATGGTCCGAAGGTTAGATTTACAGGGAAATTCCAAGGTGAAATAAGCAAACAAACTCCTTTTGGTTCATACACATACCAAGAAGAAGAACCTGTTAAAGCCAATGGCGTATCCACTTTTTGGCGTTTCATCCAAGATTTTAAATGGCGTATTGCAAATTTTATTTCGCCAATAACAGGATAGATTTCGGTTAAGTCGGTTTCGGTAAAAGGCTTTTTAAAATCATCAAATAAGGCCTGACGTATTTTATCTTTATAGGTAAATTCTACTGCTTTTTTTAAAGCAATTAATTTGGCAATTCTTTCTTTATACGTTGTATTTCCAATAGCAAACCTATTTGCTTTTTGAGCAATAAATAAATCTGCGTATGTATTATTTAAATCATTCATTATTAAAACCTTTTTTTAATCTTTTTGAAATACTATAAAAATGAAAACACCTTCTTTTATGCGCCTTGTAAAGCTACAATATAGTTTCTAATTTTAGCTTCCACCTCTAACCTTTTACCAAAGTTATATTGCTATTCTATATGCATATTTAAAATATACTAATTGGTTTTTTAAAGATACGCTTTACTATTTTAAAATAAAGTCTTGTATTTTTTAATCACCAGGAAATATTTACTAAAAAACACACATGAACTATCCATACACTATCCATACACTATCCATGGAGTATCCATGAAGTATCCATGAAGTATCTATGGAGTAAGTTTGTTGTTTCTTTTTGGTTTTAACCACTAATCCTAAAACAGCATCCTAATATTAAAAAAGCTTTAAGAATCTGGTGTTTTAAGTTTGAAAAAAATCAAGGTGTAGTTCTCAAAAAACATATAGGTCTAATAACTTTTTCGTAGTTTTGAATTCCTTACAAAACAAACAAAATGTCAGAACAAAAACGCCTATTTCTTGTAGATGCTTACGCTTTAATTTTTAGAGGTTACTATGCCTTTATAAAAAACCCACGAATTAACTCTAAAGGCGAAGACACGTCTGCTATTATGGGTTTTATGAATTCGTTATTAGACGTAATAAAACGAGAAAGACCAGACCATTTAGCAGTATGTTTTGACAAAGGCGGAAGTGCAGATCGCGTAGAGATGTTTGAAGCTTACAAAGCCAATAGAGATGAAACTCCTGAAGGCATAAAAACAGCTGTTCCGTATATATATGAAATTTTAAAAGCCATGCATATTCCTATTATGGTTAAAGAAGGTTATGAAGCCGATGATGTAATAGGAACCTTAGCAAAAAAGGCAGAAAAAGAAGGTTACAAAACCTTTATGGTAACACCAGATAAAGATTTTGCGCAATTGGTAAGCGAGAACATTTTTATGTATCGTCCTGTTTTTGGTGGTGGTTATGAAACTTGGGGAATACCAGAAGTGCAGAAGAAATTTGAAGTTACAGACCCTTTACAAGTTATTGATTACTTAGGGATGATGGGAGATGCAAGTGATAATATTCCTGGTCTTCCTGGTGTTGGAGAAAAAACAGCAAAGAAATTTTTAGCTGCTTACGGAAGCATGGAAAACCTTTTTGCCAATACACATGAACTAAAGGGTAAAATGAAAGAAAAGGTAGAAGCTAACCAAGAATTAGGCTTACTTTCTAAACAACTAGCTACTATTATGCTAGATGTTCCTGTAGAGTTTGATGCTAAAGATTTTGAAATGTCTGAACCAGATATTCCGAAGGTTACCGAAATTTTTCAAGAATTAGAATTTAGAAGGCTAATAGATAATTTTATAAAAACTTTTTCTACCGAAACACCAACGGTTACTCCTACCAAAACAGCTTCCGTTACCACCGAAACAAAAGCAACACCAAAGGAAGCAGAAAATGCTGGAGCTGGGCAATTCTCTTTATTTGGAGGAGACCCAAATTCCGCGGAAGCGAGCACAGAAACCAATGCCTTTGTACGTAAAACTGCCGAAAGCACTTCGCATTTTTACCAAAGTGTAGCGCCAGGAATGGCAACCAAATTGTTTATAAAAAACTTAATGAATCAAAGCAGCGTGTGTTTTGATACCGAAACCACAGGCTTGAATCCGTTAACAGCAGAGCTAGTAGGTATTTCATTTTCATGGGAAGTAGGCAAAGGATTCTATATACCTTTTCCTGAAGAAAAAGAGGAAGCACAAGCCATCATTGAAGAATTACGATGCTTTTTTGAAGCAGAAAATATTCAGAAAATTGGTCAGAATTTAAAATACGATATTAAAGTATTGGCCAAATATAAGGTGCAAGTAAAAGGACCTTTGTTTGATACCATGTTAGCGCATTACTTGATTAATCCAGATATGCGACATAATATGGATGTGTTGGCAGAAACCTACCTGAATTACACACCTATTTCTATTACCGAATTGCTAGGTAAAAAAGGAAAAAATCAATTATCCCTGCGTGATGTTCCGTTAGAAAAACAAACGGAATATGCTGTTGAAGATGCAGACATTACACTACAGTTAAAAGAACATTTTGAAAAAGAGCTAGGCGAAGCCAATACCCAAAAACTGTTTGATGCTATTGAAGTGCCTTTATTACGTGTTTTGGCTGCTATGGAATTAGAAGGTATTAATCTGGATGTTGCCTTTTTAAATTCGCTTTCAGAAGACTTAAATAATGACATTAAAAGCTTAGAAGCTAAAATATATGAGGTTGCTGGTGAAGAGTTTAATATTGCCTCACCAAAGCAATTAGGAATTATACTATTTGAAAAACTAAAACTGGTAGATAAGCCTAAAAAGACCAAAACAGGACAGTATAAAACTGGAGAAGATATTTTATCTGCTTTGGCCAAAGAACACGAGATTATTAGAAATATTTTAGAGTATCGTGGTTTAACAAAATTAAAAAGCACTTATGTAGATGCTTTACCATTACAGGTAGATGCCGTTACTGGTCGTGTGCATACCGATTATATGCAAACCGTTGCTGCTACAGGAAGACTGAGTAGTAACAACCCGAATTTACAGAATATTCCTATTCGTACCGAACGTGGTAGACAAGTACGTAAGGCATTTATACCAAGAAGCGAAGAGTACACGCTTTTAGCTGCCGATTATAGTCAAATAGAACTTCGTATTATTGCTGCTTTAAGTAAAGAGGAAACCATGATTGAAGCTTTTAAAAACGGCGAAGATATTCATGCTTCTACAGCTTCTAAAGTATTTGGTGTGCCTATTGAAGAAGTCACAAGAGAGCAACGTAGTAATGCCAAAACAGTGAATTTCGGGATTATTTATGGTGTATCTGCATTCGGACTAAGTAACCAAACCGATTTATCACGTGGTGAAGCCAAAGAGCTTATAGACACCTATTATGAAACCTACCCAAAACTAAAACAATACATGAGTACACAGGTAGATTTTGCTCGTGATCATGGTTATGTAAAAACGGTTTTAGATAGAAGACGTTACCTAAAAGATATTCACTCTAGAAACGCCATGGTACGTAGTGCTGCAGAGCGTAATGCAGTAAATGCACCAATACAAGGTAGTGCGGCAGATATTATTAAAATTGCCATGATTAATATTTATAACAAACTAGAGGCTGGTAACTACAAAACCAAAATGCTACTGCAAGTGCATGATGAATTGGTTTTTGATGTGTATAAACCAGAACTAGAAGAAATGACAAAGCTTATTAAAACCGAAATGGAAAATGCCTTTACACTAGATGTACCATTGGATGTGGAAGTAGATACTGGACTGAATTGGTTGGAGGCGCATTAAACCACTCATTATTTAAAACTAAAAAACTATAAGTGTATTTTTACACATAACCATATAACAAGTATGTCAACTAAAGCTGCAAAACCATTTTTAAAATGGGCTGGAGGAAAAACTCAATTAATTGATGAAATTAAAAATCAATTACCAGAAAACATTATAGATAGACCTTTTACATTCATAGAACCTTTTGTAGGAAGTGGAGCTATCCTTTTTTGGATGTTAGAACAATTTCCAAATATGCAAAACGCAATAATTAACGACATTAATAAAGACCTAACAGACTGCTATTTAACCATTAAAAACGATGTCACTAATCTTATAGAACTACTATACGAATGGCAAGAAGAATACTATCAAATATCTGAGATAGAAGCAGACAAAAAAGAATATTATTACGAAAAAAGAAGTCTTTTTAATTCAAGAACCCAAGAACAAACAACCCATAGTGCACTTTTTATATTTTTAAACAGAACCTGCTTTAATGGTTTATTTAGAGTGAATAAAAAAAATGAATTTAATGTACCTATCGGAAGTTATAAAAAACCATTAATTTGTAACGAAGAAAACTTATTAGCAGTTTCTGAAGTTTTACAAAGAGTAGAAATACTAAATGGAGATTATACCGAAACTTTAAATCATGCAACCAACAATACTTTTTTCTATTTCGACCCTCCTTACAAACCATTAAGTAATACATCTAGTTTTAACTCGTATGCTAAAGATGATTTTAATGATGAAGAACAAATACGTTTAAGAGATTTTTGTATAGAATTAAACAACCAAAACCATCAATGGATTTTAAGCAACTCGGATGTTAAAGGAAAAAATCCTGACGATAACTTTTTTGACGATCTTTATGCTGATTTTAATATATACAGAGTGGATGCTAGAAGAAGCATAAACGCTAATGCTAAAAAAAGGGGTAAATTAAAAGAGCTATTAATCACTAATTAAAAAACAAATATGAATGAAAAACAGAAGACTCAAATTCTAGGTAAATTAATTTCTGATAACCAATTAAATACTGAGAGAAGAAAAAGAAAAAACATTTACGAATTTGAAACAATACCTGTTAAAGATGATGAGCATAGGGAGTCTGTAAAAAAAGAATATGAAGAAAAAGGATGGGTATTTGATAGAGATTATAGTAAGTCTATTAAAATGAAAACACTGAAAAGTCACGATTTAACTTTTGAAAACAAAGTTTGGGTGATGATTTCAAATTTAGGTTTTGATTTCCTTAATCAAGATAGAAGTTTTGTACTTCCTTACGACGATGATAATACACAACAAATAGATGTTTTTGCAAAGGATAATGAATGTGCAATTTATGTAGAATGTAAATCTTCAAAAGAAAGAAAAAGAGGTAATTTCAAACAGTTACTAGAAAGTTGGGAAACAAAAAAAAGAGGGATTGAAAATTCAATTAACAAACTATTTTCACCGACAAAATTGAAAAAGAAGTTTATCCTAGCGACTGAAAATCAAACGATTTCTGATGTTGATTTAGAAAGATTAGAAGCTCTAGGTGGTATTCATTTTGATGAAGAAACTATTGACTATTATCTAGACATGTTTAAAGAACTAGGGTCTGCTGCTAAGTACCAGTTTTTGGGGTCATTATTTGCGGGTACTACAATTCCAGAACTAAAAAACAAGATTCCAGCCATTACCGGTAAAATGGGTGGACATTTATATTATTCATTTTCTATAGAGCCAGAAAAGTTGTTAAAAATTGGTTATGTCTTACATAGAAATAAGGCGAATAACAATATGATGCCAACGTATCAAAGAGTTATAAAAAAAAGTAGGCTAAGATCGGTTTCAGAATTTATTGAAAATGAAGAGAGCCCTGGGTTTTTTCCTAATTCAATAATAATTAATATTGAAACAAAAAGAAAATTAAAATGGGAGCCGGCTAATACCCAAGTGGAGGATGCTATTTCAAATATTGGAGTATTATATTTACCTAAAGAATATAAAAGCGCATACATAATAGATGGTCAACATAGGCTATATGGTTATGCATCATCTAAATATAAATCAACAAACTCAATTCCTGTTGTTGCTTTTGTTAACCTTAGTAAAACAGAACAGGTTGATTTATTTATGCAAATAAATGAAAATCAAAAAGCGGTACCAAAAACCTTAAGAGATACTCTTAATGCAGACTTAAAATGGAGTTCAAAAAATTTAAAAGAACAAATGCAAGCTATTTGTTCAAGAATTGCAATTTCTTTAGGTGAAGATAAAGATTCACCTTTTTTTAATTATATCTCTATTGGTGAGGACAAAAGGATTTTAACAACTACCGCATTTGGTATTGGTATAAAAAAAACTAAGTTTCTAGGGAAGGTTTCTAAAACTGAAATAGAAGAAACAGGTATTTTTTATAAAGGAGATTTGGATGTAGCTTTCTTTCTTATGAAAAGATATCTGAAAGACTGCTTTCAATATCTTTATGAAAATCTTGAATTTGATTTTTTAAAGGGTAAGGATAGTTTCCTTTTTGTTAACAAAGGTATTACCTCAACAATTATGCTTTTGAGTGATATACTTTTAACTATAGAAAGTAAACAATCGCTATTAATGAATAAAACGAATCTATTAACAATTATAGATTCATCAAAACATTATTTAGACGGTCTTATCGATTTTGTCGTAAACATAGATACTCCAAATAAAGAAAAGTTAATGAGAGAGAAAGGTGCAGGAGCTCCTGTCATCTATTGGCGTCAATTCCAACTTGCAGTTAGAGATAAAAACCCTCACTTTAGTCCAGAAGGGTTAGATGATTATATCAAAAGACAAGAAAGGCAATTAAATAATAAAACATACAATTACATTAAAGATATTGAGATTTTCTTAAAAGAGGACTTTAAAAAAGAATTAATTGAGAAACTAACAGATGAGTGGGCATGGAAAAAAGGTGTTCCAGAAAAAGTTCAAGATAGAGCTGAAGAATTAATGCGTAAAAAGAATAGAGAAAGGTCTAAAGAGGAGGAAACAACAGAATGGGATAATCTAAACTTAATTCATTATGAACAAATTGCTTCGCAAAATTGGTCTAGAATAAATCCAGACACTGGTAAAAGGGAGAAGTTTATGGAAATAAACTATACGCTACCTGGTACTGAAAAAAGCAACAAAAAAGAACAATTAGCTTGGTTTAATAAAATTAATCTTATAAGAAATATAGTTTCACACGTCTCTGGTGATCAAATTACAGATGAACAATTTGAACTTGTTGAAAAAATTCATAAATGGTTAGTGAAAAAAGAAATTAGAAACAGTTTACAGGAAAATTTATGAAAAAACTAACCAATCTATTAGATTTTAATTCAGACGATGAATTATTTGACTATATCATATCAACCTTAAAACTAAAAGGAATCACCCAATGGGATTACTTTGTGAAATGGGAAAAAGTTCATAATAATATTGAACCACACGAAGTTGAATTGAATATTTTAAATGTTCTAATTGGTAAAGAAAATATTAAGGAAGAACTAACTAAATTAATACTTCAATATCCAAAGGTTGTAAATGTAATACCAATTCTATTAGCTATTAGATTTAAAACCAAAAAGGAACAAAAAATAAACATAGTTTCTGACCTTAAAACATTTCAATACGACCATTTTGATTTATCTATAAAAGCACCTAATCAACAGGAAGCAGAAAGCATATCCACTTTTTTTATGGGTTGCGGTTTAGGTGATTTAATAAAAGATAAAAGAGTAAAAAATTTAGTAGATTATGCTACAGGTGTAGAAGTTGGCCTAGATAGTAATGGAAGAAAAAACAGAGGAGGCCATCAAATGGAGAATGCTGTTGAGTTTTACATTAATGAAGTTTGTCAAGAACTGAATTTATCATACTTAAAAGAAGCCAATGCAACAGCCATTAAGAGTGCTTGGGGTATTGAATTAGCGGTAGATAAATCTTCTCGTAGATTAGATTATGTTATCAATAATAATGGTAAACTTTACTTTTTTGAAGTTAATTTCTATAATAGCGGTGGTTCTAAACTAAAATCTACAGCTACAGAATATGTAAATATGAATCAATATTGGAATGCACAAAATATTGAGTTTATTTGGATAACAGATGGAGCAGGTTGGTTAAGTGCTGTTCTACCATTAAGAGAGTACTTTGACAAAGCAGAATACTTGCTAAACCTAGAAATGCTGAAAAACGGGATTCTTAAGAAACTTATATAAAAAAGTTAGAATAAAAATTAGCTAAAGCTATAAATTTACAATACAAACAAATTATGGCATGCAAAAAAGAACATTCAGAAACTGATGTTATTGTAAGCGATTTACCAATAGACCAAGGTGGTGCAGGTCGTCATAAATGTGCCGCGTACGCATATGAAATTGGCTATCAACATGGTTTAGAAAGAAGTGAAAACATAAATTTAGGTGACACACTTGATAGTTTAGTCGAAAGTCAAAAAGGACAAAGAAGACACAAAAGTCCTCATGCAGCATATGCTTTAGGCTATTTAAATGGTGTTAGATAAAGTTATAAATAGTACTTAATCCTATTTTAAATCTAAACATAAATCCATTGTAGCTCCTTATAGGAACACAATGGATTTCTTTTAAATGCTGACAGTTTTTTATTAAAAAAGGAGATTTCAGCTAAAAAATAATCTCTTTTTGATTCAAAAATATTAAAGTTAAAACCAAAGAGATTAAGATTTCAAATATGACGTTTGAATTACATAATGATACATCTAAAAACTAAAGACCTAATTCACTTAGAGGTAAATCAACAATAAAATACTTACAACCTACACTTTCAATATAATCAAATACATCTTGAAATACAGGCTGATCAAACCAATCATTCAACACGTAATAATACTCTACTTCAAAATCTAGCCCATCAAAAAGTTTGATATACTGTTTTTTCTTAAAATCACATGTTTGCAATTTCTCTGCTACTGAACCACTGCCAGCTTGATATTTCTTTTCTATTATATATATTGTATTCCCTACAAGTAACGCGCCATCAGGTAATAGCTTCGCAGATATCCTATTTCTATAATCAATTCCTTTAGGTTCTAATAATTTCTTATACAAACCGTGTTTTTCAAAATATCTTGCAATTACTTCACCATCTTTATACACCTTATCATTATTTAAGACATAGTCAGGATGTGCAATTATAGCATCTCTTAAATCTGCTCTAGCTTCAAATTTAAGCCCATTAAGATTTGTTCTTGAACCTCCGCCTACAGTATTTGGTATTCTTGGCATATTATATGTTTTTAATTGCGTTATAAAACATAGCTCGACCAGAATAATTCCAATAGGTTACATCTTGCTCTTCAAAAAGCCATTTTATACATTCTAATAATAATTCGCTAGAATGTCCTGTTATAAATGCAAGATGCATATTTATAGGATTTTTACAGTTATAAATCAATTCAACTTGAGTAATAAATGAATTATATAAAGTAGTGTTTTCCGTTTTTTTATTTCTTAAATCTGCTAAAATATTCTCGTGAGTTGGCCTTGTACTTGCTCTTTTAGCGCTTCCTTTTTTATTTAGTAAGCCAGCATTAAAATTAGTATTCTCAACATTTAGAGTAAAATCGAAACCATTATTAAAATTTGCTGGACGACTTAAGTAAACTTTATTACCATTAGGTAAAACTCTAACAACATATTTGTATCTTGATGTGTTAGCTCCTTTTCCTGTTCCTGGATTTTCTTCTAAAAAAATAGTAATAATTTCTTTTCTAAATTCTTCTCTGTTTTGACTGAAATTCACTTCAGTTAAATCAACTTCAATCATATTTTATTTGTATTAATGAATAGTTCTTCGATTTTAACATCAAAAGCTAAAGCCATTCTTGCAATATTTTTCAAAGAGATATTGCGTTCTGCTCTTTCAATCATTCCTATATAAGTCCTATGAAAACCTGATTTAAAAGCAAGCTCTTCCTGACTCCAACCTTTTTCGTCTCGCAATTGTCTAATTTTATTACCGAATTCAACTAAAACATCATTTTTATTCATAGCTCAAATATCAACTTTAACACACAATAAGTCTACAGACAATACGTATCAAAATAAATCTCTCTATATTTGCATATGCTTAAACCATACTATAAATCCAAAGACAAAAAATTTTATCTTCTAAAAGGAGACACAATGGATTTGTTACCAAAAATCGACCATAAATTTGATATGGTTTTTGCAGATCCTCCGTATTTTTTATCTAATAATGGTTTATCTATACAAAGTGGTAAAATTGTTTCTGTAAACAAGGGTAAATGGGATAAATCGTATGGAACTGAATATATAAATGAATTTAACAGGCAATGGTTATCTAAAGTTAGAGACAATTTAAAAGATGATGGCACTATATGGATTAGTGGTACTATGCACAATATTTTTAGTGTTGGCCAAATATTAACCGAATTAGGCTATAAAATATTAAATATAATTACATGGCAAAAGTCTAATCCTCCACCAAATTTTTCTTGTCGTTTTTTCACACATTCAACAGAGCAAATTATTTGGGCTAGAAAACATGAAAAAGTACCTCATTACTTTAATTATGAGTTAATGAAACAGCTTAATGGTAATAAGCAAATGAAAGATGTTTGGAAATTACCTGCAATTGCTCCTTGGGAAAAAAGCTGCAAAAAACACCCAACACAAAAACCGTTATCTGTTTTAACTCGTTTAATTTTAGCTTCTACAAAGCCTAATGCTTGGATATTAGATCCTTTTTCTGGTAGCAGTACAACTGGAATTGCTGCTAACTTAGCAAATAGACGTTTTTTAGGAATTGATAAAGAAAAAGAATACTTAGACATCAGTAAAAAAAGAAAACTAGAAATTGAAAACGAACAAACTGCTGAGTTATACCGTAAAAAAATAAGGGGCTTTACTACAAAAAAAGAGTATTCAAATTATTTAACTAAAGAACCACAGCCACAAATTAAAGTAGCTTTAGGATTTTGCAGAAAAAAAGATATTTCAAAATTAATTAAAAGTAATAAATTCTACTTCCACGCAATCGAACAAGGAAATGTTATTCAGGATTTCCCTTTAGGTATTACAGAAGCAAAATATCTATATACCTATCAAGGAGGTAGAAGTAATCCTTTGATATTTACAGGTCATTATGGTAAAATAAAAAACATTAAGCTAAAGCATAAATCTAAAATTGAAGGTAAAGAAAATTCAAAAACAGAGTATTATTATGAAATAATTATTGATGGTAAAATAATATTTAATGATAAATTAATTCAAAAGTTTAATCCTAAATCAATATTCGATAAAAACGATACAAGAAACATTAACCTATTGAAAAAATATCTACCCTCTATAACTTCATTAAATAAAGTTATAAGTAAGTAACCTACCTCCTCTTCTTCTTATTCTTTCCTTTATACTTTACCTTATTTTTACGTTGATTAAAAGGCACAGCATCATTAAAGGTATTTTTAGCTTCTCCTTTCGGTTTGTTTTTACGCCATTTTTCGGTTTTAGCAGGAAGTAACACATCTAATAAATCTTGACGACCCACTTTGTTCAAGGTCTTTTTAATCCACGCTTTATTTTCGTCTTTATACCAGAAGAAAAAACGATGTTGCTCTTCTTTTTCTTTTCTAGTTTTTGGCGTATTTACTTTTTTAAGTGTATAAGGATGATACCCACTATAATATATTACCGTAGCCACTGTCATTGGTGTTGGCGTAAAGCCTTGTACTTGCTCTAACTGAAAGCCCATATCTTTGGTTTCTGCAGCTAGGTTAGCCATATCTTCTACTTCGCAAGCAGGATGATTAGAAATAAAATAAGGAATTAGCTGAAGCTTCAACCCTTTCTTAATATTAATCTTATCAAAACGTTCTTTAAACTTATGAAAGTAACTAAAAGACGGCTTACGCATGAGTTTTAAAACCGGATCACTAGTGTGTTCTGGTGCTACTTTTAGTCTACCAGAAACGTGTTTGGTCATTACCTCTTCGGTATAAGCATCTAACTCTTTAGGATCTGCATTTTTATTAAATTCTGGCACTAACATATCGTGACGAATACCAGAACCTATAAACGATTTTTTTACTTTCGGGTGACTATCTACTGCTTGGTATAACTCGGTCAACGGTTTGTGCGACGTATCTAAATTACTACAAATTACTGGCGAAATACAACTAGGTGCCACACACTTGTCACAAATAGATTGCACCTTCCCTTTCATTTGATACATGTTGGCACTTGGTCCTCCAATATCTGATAAATACCCTTTAAAGTCAGGCATATTTGCTACAGTATCTACTTCTTTTAAAATAGACTCCTGGCTTCTTGAAGCAATAAATTTTCCTTGATGTGCTGAAATGGTACAAAAGCTACAACCACCAAAGCATCCTCTGTGAATGTTGATAGAAAACTTAATCATTTCAAAGGCAGGAATTGGTCCTCGCTTATTGTATTTTGGGTGTGGTAATCTGGTGTAAGGCAAATCGAAAGAAGCATCAATCTCTGCTTCTGTCATGGTTGGATAAGGCGGATTGATCATTAAGGTCTTATCGCCTATTTTTTGAAAAATACGTCTTGCTGCTAATTTATTAGACTCTTGCTCAATAACTTTAAAGTTAGAAGCGTATTTTTTCTTATCCTTCAAACAAACTTCATGCGATGCAATTTCTACATCTTGCCAATTGCTGTTTTTAGGAATTTTATCCCCTTCGTTTAAAAGTACAGCGGTTTGATTTACGGTATTTATACTACTAAAAGGAACTCCTTTTTCTAGCAAACGCACTACTTCACGCAAGGGTTGCTCACCCATACCATAAACCAACATATCTGCTTTAGAAGTTTCTAAAATAGAAGGTAATAATTTATCGCTCCAATAATCATAATGCGTAACACGACGTAAAGAAGCTTCAATACCACCAATTAAAACAGGTACATCCGGCCATTTTTCTTTTAAAATTTTAGAATAAACGGTTGTTGCATAATCCGGACGAAAACCAATATCACCATTTGGTGTATAGGCATCTTTATCACGTCTTTTTTTATTGGCGTTATAATTGCTAATCATAGGATCCATACAACCACCTGTTACTCCAAAAAATAATTTTGGTGCACCAAGCTTTACAAAATCCTGAAGATTATCGTTTACATTAGGTTGCGGAACAATAGCTACACGCAAGCCAAAACTTTCTAACATACGACCTATTACTGCAGGACCAAATGTTGGATGATCTACATAAGCATCTCCACTAAAAAGTATAACGTCTAGCTCTTGCCAACCGCGTATTTTAACCTCTTTGTTTGTGGTAGGTAACCAATCGGATAGTTTTAATTCTTGCATATTGCTGCAAAAATAGTTAAAAAAACTCTCTTATCTATTATTATAAAAGGGTTTAGCATTTATTTATAAGTTTAAAAACACTTAAAACCACCAGTAAAGCTGCAGCAAACAGCAGAATATATTATACTTTTTTAAAGGAAAAAAGACTGAATTTAAAGGAAATACAAGATTACAAATCACTGTGTAAATACGTTGTTTCTAAACCATTATATGCTTTAGTATTCCATTTTTTAAGCACAGCTACATAGTAGTTATATGGCTTATGCTGAAAAAACTTGCTTTCTTTTTTATACCATTTTCCGTTACTATCTTGTTTTAAATCTTGCTTTTCTTTTTCTGTTAACTCTGTAATATCTACTGCTATTTTTGGGTAAGTAAAAGCAGGTATTTCTACAGGTGTTCCTATAGGATAGTAATTGATATCTGCTACAAAGTCTGGCATTTCAATTTTTCCGAATTTTAAACCTAGAATTTTATTTATTAAGGTATTGCTTCCTTTTACATAACCCGTTAAGCCTCTTTCAAACAAACGCACAAAAGCATCTTTACCTAGATTTTTTGCTTTAAATTCTTTGTTTCCGAAAAGCCATCCGCCTATTTTTTCTTTGGTAATTAGTGTATCTTCTTCATAATTAAGTGGCATTTTAGGCACAGGATCTTCTGGGTTTATAATTGAAAAACTAGTTCCTTGCATACTAAATCGCGTATTATATTCTTCAGCAAACTCCTTATTACCACACATGGGTTGCGCATAAGCATAGGTTTTATAATTATTTTTATTTGACAAAATTGTTTTGGGTACATTTTCTAAATAAGCCCTTGTTAAACTTGCCAAAGCACCACCTTGGCTGTGTCCTGTGATGATTATATTATAAATTCCCTTTGCGTTTAAGGCTTTTATTTGTGTTATCATTTCATTAGAAAGCATAACTACTGTTAATCCGTATCCTGCATGAACAGATGCTTTATCGTTATTTGCAAATATATAATCGTGTGCTTCTTCCTCTATAACGATGGTTCCCTTTGCAGGAATCATAGCAGAGTAAAAGTTTTCTACCCAACTAATCATTTTATCTGTTGAGCCTCTGTAATTAATAATTGCTGTAGTAGCACTAGTATACACTTCAAACTTATTATCCATACCAAAAACATCTGAAGCATAGTGTTTATTATAATGGGCAGGAATAATGTTTTTGTTGCTGCCAAATTGTTTTATAAAATTAAAACTATTACACATGGCTATGGTTGAAGTGGCTTCGTTTGCGTTAAAACCTGGCTTTAATTGTGCAAAAGCACCTAGAGAACTACTTAAAAATAGAATAACAAATACTACTCGCATAAACATATAACTAATGGTTAAAATAAATATTGTGTAGTTGGTTCATTACAAAACAATTCCGAAACCCAAACAACAAAATATTAATTACCAGATAATTACACAAAAATCAAGACAAAAAAAAGAGGCAACATATAAATACATGGCCTCTTTTTAAAAATTTGTAGCTATTATAAATCTATTGCTTTTAAGCTTTCTATTCTATTTCTAGCTAAGAAATCGTCAATAGTTTCAAAATGCTCAATAACACGTTTTTCTTTAAACTCAAATACTTTGTTTGCCAAGCCTTGTAAAAAATCTCTATCATGCGAAACAAGAATTAAGGTACCATCAAACTCTAACAAAGCTTCTTTTAAAACATCTTTAGACTTTAAATCTAAGTGATTGGTAGGCTCATCTAAAATAAGCAAGTTTACTGGTTCTAATAAAAGTTTTACCATAGCTAATCTGGTTTTTTCTCCTCCAGAAAGCACACCTACTTTTTTATCAATATCGTCTCCTTTAAACATAAAACGACCCAAGATATTTTTTATCTGTGTACGTATATCACCTTTTGCTACTTCATCAACGGTTTGAAATATGGTTAAATTTTCATCTAACAAAGCGGCTTGGTTTTGTGCAAAGTAACCCACTTTTACATTATGGCCTAAAGTACATTGCCCTTCTACTTCAATTTCGCCTAAAATGGATTTTATCATGGTAGACTTTCCTTCTCCATTTCTACCTACAAAACACACTTTTTCTCCACGAGAAATAGACATGTTTGCATTATGAAACACCACATGATCGTCATAGGATTTGGAAACCTCTTTTACTGTAACCGGATAATCACCAGAACGCTGCGTTTTTGGGAAACGTAATTTTAATGCAGAAGTATCTATATCATCAATTTCAATAAGCTGTAATTTTTCAAGCATTCGCTCTCTAGAAGTTACTTGGTTGGTTTTAGAGTAGGTACCTTTAAACCTATCTATAAACGCTTGGTTGTCTGCTATAAATTTTTGTTGCTCTTCATAGGCTTTAATTTGATGCGCACGTCTATCTTCACGCAGTTGTAAATAATGACTATAGTTGGCTTTATAATCATAAATACGCCCCATAGTTACCTCAATAGTACGATTGGTAATATTATCAATAAAAGCTTTATCGTGTGAAATAACCACCACAGCTTTTGCTTTATTTACTAGAAAGTCTTCTAACCAAATTACAGATTCAATATCAATATGGTTGGTAGGCTCATCTAATAATATAAGGTCTGGTTTTTGTAATAATATCTTAGCCAATTCAATACGCATACGCCATCCTCCACTAAACTCATTAGTAAGTCTGGTAAAATCTTCTTGTTTAAAGCCTAAACCTTTTAATGCTTTTTCTACTTCGGCATCATAATTTACATCTTCCAGCGCATAATACTTCTCTCCTATATCGGATACACGCTCAATAATCTTCATGTACTCATCCGATTCATAATCGGTACGTGTTTCTAATTGTTTATTTAATGCTTCCATTTCGTCACGCATGGTATACACATGACTAAATGCTTTAGAAGCTTCATCAAAAACAGTAGTATTATCTTCGGTTAGCAAATGTTGTGGTAAATAGGCAATCACAGCCTCTTTAGGAAAACGAATATTACCGCGTGTTCCTTTTTGTTCACCAGCAATAATTTTCATCATGGTAGACTTACCAGCCCCATTTTTTCCCATTAAAGCAATCTTATCATTTTCATTAATAGTAAAAGACACATCACTAAATAAGGTATGGCCACTAAATTCTACTGCTAAATTATCTACTGAAATCATAGTTTTATTTTTAAAAATGCAAAGCTAGTAAAAGCGATGAATAGATAAGAAGAAACGATTTAAAAATCGTATTTTAAAGTAGTAAGTAAATAATATATATATAAGGTATTGAAAATCACTTTAAAAATAAGTGACCTCACTATTTGGTATTCAAATATATAATCGTAAATTTGCAAACTCTTTTTTAAGAGAGGAATGTTTAATCTACCTAGTCAAAGACAGGTAAAAAATTATTAATAACGTGGACACATTAAGCTACAAAACGATTTCAGCAAACAAAGCTACTGTAGATAAGCAGTGGGTTTTAGTAGATGCTGAAGGTCAATCTTTGGGTCGTTTATCTTCTAAAGTGGCAAAACTTTTAAGAGGAAAACACAAACCTAGCTTCACACCACATGTTGACTGTGGAGATAACGTAATTGTTATCAATGCAGAAAAAATCAACTTAACCGGAAACAAGTGGACGGACAAATCTTATATTCGTCACACAGGTTATCCAGGTGGTCAAAGAAGTTTAACTGCTACAGAATTGTTTGGAAAAGATCCAGCAAGATTAGTGGAAAAATCAGTAAAAGGAATGCTACCTAAAAACAAATTAGGTGCAGAGCTATTCCGTAATTTAAATGTTGTTGTAGGTACAGCTCATAAACATGAAGCGCAAAAGCCGAAAACAATTAACCTAGAAGAATTCAAATAACATGGATGTAATTCACAAAATTGGTCGTAGAAAAACGGCTGTTGCACGTGTATATCTTGCTGCAGGAACTGGTAAGATAACAGTAAATAAAAAAGACATGACAGATTACTTTTCTACTGGAACTTTACAGTACAAAGTAAATCAACCTTTAGTTATGACTAACAATGATGGCAACTTTGATATTACAGTAAATGTATATGGAGGTGGTATTACTGGTCAAGCAGAAGCAATCCGTTTAGCATTATCTCGTGCAATGTGCGAAGTAGATGCAGAAAACAGATTAATTCTTAAGCCAGAAGGTTTATTAACTAGAGATCCTAGAATGGTAGAGCGTAAGAAATTCGGTCAGAAGAAAGCGCGTAAGAAATTCCAATTCTCGAAACGTTAATACAAGTCCTGAACGCGATTCAGGATCTGTATTTCAGATTCTTAAATCCTGTTCAAAAAAAATTATTAAAAAGATACTGAAAAAACTTCAGTATTTAAACAGTTATTGTTGTCCTAGCGCAAGCAGGATTTAGTTTAGCATCTAAATGAAGCCAGCAGCGAAAAGCTATATGGAACATTGCTAATTCAACAGAACGTAAACTATTACAAAATGGCAGTAGAAGTAAAAGAATTACTTGAAGCAGGTGTACACTTTGGACACCTAACACGTAAGTGGGATCCAAACATGGCTCCTTACGTATATATGGAGCGTAACGGCATTCATATAATCAACCTTTATAAAACAGCAGCTAAAATTGACGAAGCTGGAGCAGCACTTGCTAAAATTGCAGCATCAGGTCGTAAAATTTTATTTGTTGCTACAAAAAAACAAGCAAAAGACATCGTTGCAGAAAAAGCAGGAGCAGTAAACATGCCTTACATTACTGAACGTTGGCCTGGAGGAATGTTAACAAACTTTGTTACTATTAGAAAAGCGGTTAAAAAAATGGCTTCTATTGATAGAATGAAGAAAGATGGAACATTCATGACACTTTCTAAAAAAGAAAGATTACAAGTAGATCGTTTAAGAGCGAAGTTAGAAAAAAACTTAGGTTCTATTAGCGACATGACTCGTTTACCAGGAGCTTTATTTGTTGTAGATATCAAGCGTGAGCATATTGCAATTAAAGAAGCACAAAAATTAAACATTCCTATCTTTGCAATGGTAGATACTAACTCAGATCCACGTCAAGTAGATTACGTTATACCTGCAAATGATGATGCTTCAAAATCAATTGACAAAATTTTAACGCACGTTTCTAATGCAATTGCTGGTGGTTTAGCTGAGCGTAAAGCGCAAAAAGATGCTCCAAAAGCAGACAAGAAAGCAGCTCCAGCTAAAAAAGCTGAAAAAGCTGAAGTAGCAAAAGAAGAGGAAGAATAAAATAACGTTAACACAACATAAATAAGTCGTTTAGTTCTTTTCTTTACAGAAATTATTGAACGACTTTTTTAAATTAAAAACTATATGGAAGCTATGGTAAAAATAACAGCAGCAGAAGTAAACAAATTAAGAAAAGCTACAGGAGCTGGAATGATGGATTGCAAAAAAGCTTTAGTTGAAGCAGAAGGTGATTTTGATAAAGCAATTGAAGTTTTACGTAAAAAAGGACAAAAAGTAGCAGCAAAAAGAGCAGATCGTGAATCTAGTGAAGGTGCAGCAGTTGCTAAAATTAATGCAGACAACACTGTAGGTGTTGCTATTGTTTTAGGATGTGAAACTGATTTTGTTGGTAAAAACGAATCTTTTTTAACTTTAGCTAACCAATTTGCAGATATAGCAATCAACTTTGATAACAAAGAAGATTTCTTAGCAGCAGATTTTGGAGGCATGACAGTTGCTGAAAAATTAGTAGAGCAAACAGGTGTTGTTGGTGAAAAATTAGAAATCAACGCTTTTGAAAAATTAGAAGCACCTTATGTTGGTTCTTACGTACACATTAACAAAATTGGCGCTTTAGTTGGTTTATCTGAAAAAACAGATGACGCTGCAGCTGTAGCAAAAGACGTAGCAATGCAAGTAGCATCTATGGGAGCAACTTCTTTATCTTACAAAGATTTTGATCCTGCTTATGTAGCTAGCGAAACTGAAGCAAGAATAGCTGTTATAGAAAAAGATAATATTGAATTAGGTCGTTTAGGTAAAACACTTAAAAACGTACCTCAATACATCTCTATGGCACAATTAACTCCTGAAGTTTTAGCTCAAGCAGAAGAAGATGCTAAAGCAGAATTAAAAGCAGAAGGAAAACCAGAACAAATCTGGGATAGAATTCTTCCAGGAAAAATGGAGCGTTTTATTAGCGATAACACTACTTTAGATCAAGAACAATGTTTATTAGATCAAAAGTTTATTAAAGATGAAAAAACGACTGTTGCAGAATATGTAGCATCAAAAAATCTTACGGTTACTGCATTTAAACGTGTATCTTTAGGATAGTCAAATTCCTGCGAAGGCAGGAATCTAAATAATATTAAACCACTACTCTTTTATTTAAGCGTAGTGGTTTTTTTATTTGTAAAAATCTGCTTTCTTAAAAAAAGATATTGATTATATTTGCTAAACCTTAAATTTCTGCAAAAGCAGGAATCACAACATAAGCTAAACATAAAATGAAATACAAAAGAATTCTTTTAAAATTATCTGGTGAAGCATTAATGGGAAGTCGCCAATATGGTATAGACCCAGAACGTTTAGCAGAATATGCAGAAGAAATTAAAGTACTTACCGAGAAAGGTGTAGAAGTTGCCATTGTAATTGGTGGAGGAAACATTTTTAGAGGTGTTGCTGGAGCCATGAATGGTATGGATCGTGTACAAGGAGACCATATGGGAATGCTTGCAACCGTTATTAACGGTTTGGCACTACAAAACGCATTAGAAGATGCAGATGTAAAAACCCGCTTACAAACAGCCATTAAAATTAACGAAGTAGCAGAACCTTTTATACGTAGAAAAGCATTAAGCCATTTACGTAAAGGACGTGTAGTTATTTTTGGTGGTGGAACCGGAAACCCATATTTTACAACAGATTCTGCAGCTGTTTTACGTGCTATAGAAATTGAAGCAGATGTTATTTTAAAAGGTACTCGTGTAGATGGTATTTACAATGCAGATCCTGAAAAAGATAGCTCTGCTATTAAGTTTGACCATATTACTTTTGACGATGTATTACGAAAAGGCTTAAAAGTTATGGATACTACAGCTTTTACATTAAGTCAAGAAAACCAATTGCCAATTATTGTTTTTGATATGAATAAAAAAGGAAACTTACTAAAAGTAGTTTCTGGTGAAAATATTGGTACTAAAGTAAACTTGTAAAATTAGTAACAAGTAAGTAACTTGTTGCAAACAAAATTAGATTACTCTTAAAACGAGAAACTTAACTTTGGCTTAGTTTTTGAAAACGAACTAGCATATTAAATATTAAAATAATGAACGAAGACATTCAATTTATAATAGACGGAACCAAAGAAGCAATGACAAATGCCATCAAGCATTTAGAAAAGCAACTAAAAAATATTAGAGCTGGTAAAGCCAGTCCTGCAATGCTTGGTAGTGTTATGGTAGATTATTATGGATCACAAACACCATTAAGTCAAGTTGCCAATGTAAATACACCTGATGGTAGAACCATTACGGTACAACCTTGGGAAAAAAACATGCTTCAAGAAATTGAACGTGGTATTGCTTATGCAAACCTTGGTTTTAACCCAATGAATAATGGTGAAACTATTATTATAAACGTTCCGCCTTTAACAGAAGAACGTAGACGTAACTTAGCAAAGCAAGCAAAATCAGAAGCCGAAGATGCTAAAGTTGGTATTAGAAATGCAAGAAAAGAAGCCAATAACGATCTTAAAAAAATAGATGGCATCTCTGAAGATCTGCAAAAAAATGCAGAACAAGATGTGCAAGGTTTAACAGACGAGTATATTAAAAAAGTGGATGAAATATTTACTGTTAAAGAAAAAGAAATCATGACCGTATAATTTAAAAGCGACTTTCTTGTCGCTTTTTTTATACCAATATGCTCTATTTTTCGTTTATCTAAATATGCCAAAAACACTTCACATATTATTTATACTATGTATACTACAATGCTCGATTAGTGTTGCGCAAAATAGATATCCTTTTATTGCTAGTAACCAAACGCAATTAACAGAAGCACAACTAAAAAAAACACCCATAAATATTACTCCAGATATAGTGCTATACAATGAGCAAGGCAACACATTACCTATGTCTAGTTTATCGTTAATGACAAACGCTGCGTATAAGCCGCTGTTTTTTGTAGATAGTACTAAGCAATTAAAGAGTGTTATTTTTATTAAAAAAAGTAATGCTCCTGTGCGTATAGAAACAAATGCAGAAGCTGCATTTACTCCTGGTGAACGTGCCTTAGATTTTATTGCTAAAGATTTAAACGGAAAAACCTACAAGCTTTCTGAGTTAAAAGGCAAGGTGGTAGTATTAAATTTCTGGTTTACTACATGTGGTCCTTGTATACAAGAAATGCCACAGCTCAATGAGTTAGCCACTAATTTTAAAGAAAAAGAAGTTGTTTTTTTAGCTATTACTTTTAATAAAAAAAATATTGTGCACACCTTTTTAGATAGCAATCCTTTTCAATATACTATTTTAGCAGACGCAAATCATGTAATTAGCATGTATGGAGTAAACAGCTTCCCTACAAGTATAGTTATAAATAAAAAAGGAGAAATTGTGCTTAAAGAACTAGGATACAGAACTAATATTAAAGAAGTTTTAGCTACTTCAATAAATGCATCATTATAATTTTAATGAAAAAATATTGCTTTACACTCCTACTCTGTTTATCCTTCTTTTTAAGTAAAGCGCAAACACCTATTGCTAACGACACCACCAAAGTTGTAAAAAAAGATTCGCTTAAAAGAAAAGCCTTTATACAACAGTTAGGTAATGGTTTTTTTCCTACCAAATACTTTGATATTGATTTAAGATACCTTGTAAAGTATAACCAATATGAAGGATTAAGAAATGGACTTGGCGGACAAACCAACAATACTTTTTCAGAAAAAATACGTTTTAACACCTATGTAGTATATGGTTTTAAAGACCACACTTTTAAATATAGTTTTGGATCTGGTGTAAAACTAAACGAAAAAACAAACACTTGGTTAAATGTATCTTATACTGACGATTTAAGTGAAACAGGAAGCTCCACCTTTTTAACAGACAGTAGGTTTTTTCAGCTTTTTGAACCACGATTATTAAACATTAATCTGTTTCATAAACACATTACCAAAACCATATCACTAGAACACCAACTTAACCCAAGTTTAATTGGTGAAACAGAATTTGCTGTAAGTAACATAAATACTACTTATGCTTATAATTTTGTAGTGAATAATAAAATATACAACCAAATACAGTTAAGCACCTCTAAAACCGCCTTACAATGGAGCCCCTTTAGCACCTTTGAAACCAAAGACAATAAATTAAAAATTATTAAAGAAGGCTATCCTAAATTTACGTTACAATACACTAAAAGTTTTAGTGGTGTTTTTAAAAGTGATTTTAACTTCTCTAAAATTGATTTTAGAACCATCTTTAAAAAACAATATGCTAATGATGCTTTTTCTTTGTTAACTGTTACAGCAGGATTAGCAAATGGTGAAACTCCTTTAACGCATTTGTATCATGCCTATCCTAATAACATTAATAAAGAAACTATAATGCAGCGTTTTTCTGTTGCTGGTGTAACTAGTTTTGAAACTATGTTTTTTAATGAATTCTTTTCTGATAGAATTACCACCTTACAACTAAAACACCATTTAAGTCCGTTTAAAATAAGTAAACGTTTTAAACCAGAATTGGTATTAATATCTAGGTTTGCCATTGGTAACATGAGTAATACCGAAAGACACCAACAAATAAGCTTCAATACGCTTGATAAAGGCTATACAGAATCTGGTTTTGAAATCAATAAACTAGTTTTTGGTTTTGGTTTAAGTTTTACTTACAGATACGGAGCGTATCATTTACCTAAGGTAGAAGATAATGTAGCATTAAAATTTACATTTAACGTTACTTTATAACACTTTTAACCATTGTTATACATCGCTTTTTCCTACCTTTGCCAATCCAATTTAACTACATATTTTACCTAAAGTAAAAGCCATTACATGTAATTAAATGGATTTTTTTTAATTACACTATGTTTAAACTATTTACAAAAAGTTTTTGGGACGTTGTTGCAAGACTTATTCTGCGTAATAAAATTGCCATCATCCTTGCTATATTAACAGCTACTGTACTACTTGCTACGCAATGGAAATACATGCGTTTCACTTATACCGAAGCTAATTTACTACCAGATGACCATGAGGTAAATTTAAAGTATAATAACTTTCTAGATATCTTTGGTGAAGAAGGAAACCTTATTGTTTTAGGTGTAAAAGATAGCACACTTTTTACAGTAGATAAATTAAACGCTTGGAACCAACTTTCACAAAGTTTTAAAAATTTAGACGAGGTTGAAACCGTTGTATCTATTAGCGATCTTCAAAAACTTGTAAAAGATACTAAAAACGAAAAATTTGCATTAGAGCCTTTTATTAAAGACTCTATCTCTTCTATAGCACAAATTGATGTTTTACAAGAAGAGCTGTTTAAAAAATATCCTTTTTACGATAACTTTTTATTCAATAAAGACACCAAAACAGTACGTACTGCAATTTACATGAATAAAGAAATTGTAAATACTGCTGCTAGAAAAGACTTTGTTTTTGATAATCTAGTGCCTAAAATTGAAGCTTTTGAAAAGCAAACCAATTTAGATGTTAGAGTTTCAGGGATGCCTTATATACGTACCCTTAATGCGCAAAATATTGTAGATGAAATTGGGCAATTTATTGGTTTAGCTTTATTGGTTACATCGCTTATTTTCTTTTTGTTTTTCAGATCTTTTAGAGCCACATTTATATCACTAATTGTAGTTTGCTTTGGTGTTATGTGGACCTTTGGTATTATTGGTTTGCTTAAATATGAAATTACAGTGTTAACCGCATTGATTCCGCCTTTAATTATTGTAATTGGTATACCTAACTGTATTTTCTTAATCAATAAATACCAAAGAGAAGTAAAATTACATGGTAATAAAGTAAGGTCTTTACAGCGTGTTATTACCAAAGTAGGTAACGCTACTTTAATGACTAATGTTACCACAGCTTCTGGTTTTGCTACATTTATTTTAACAGAAAGTCAGCTATTAAAAGAATTTGGTATTGTTGCTTCTTTAAGCATTTTAGCCATTTTCATGTTGTGTTTATTAATTATACCAATTATTTACACGTTTTTACCTTATCCTAAAGACAGACATTTAGAACACCTAAACAAAAAATGGATTGGTGGTTTTGTAAACTGGATAGAACGTATGGTAAAACAAAAAAGAATTACCATTTACATTACTTCTGTAGTATTATTAACCTTAAGTTTAATTGGTATTTTTCAAATAAAAATTTCTGGTAGTTTAATTGAAGACATGTCTAAAAAAGCAGGTTTCTTTCAAGATATTCGCTTTTTTGAAAAAGAATTCAATGGTATTATGCCTTTAGAAATTCTAGTAGACACCAAACGTAAAAAAGGAGTTATGAAACTTTCTACCTTAAAACGTATGGACAAACTAGAAGAAGTTATTTTAGAAACTCCAGAACTCTCTAAACCAATTTCTGTAGTAAGCTTAGTAAAATACTCTAAACAGGCTTATTATAATGGCAATCCTAAATATTACCAATTGCCAACCAGTCAAGAAAATAGTTTTATCATGTCTTATGCTAAAAACTCTTCTTCTAATGTAGACTTACTAAAAAACTTTGTAGACAGCACAGGACAATATGCACGTATCACTACCTTTATGAAAGATATTGGTACCGATAAAATGGAACGTATTGAAGAAAACCTTCAAAGTAAAATAGACAAGGTATTTCCTGCAGAAAATTTTAATGTTACCATGACAGGTAAAGCATTAGTTTTTCAAAAAGGAACCAAATACCTCGTTAAAAACTTAGCCATCTCTTTATCGCTAGCCATTATACTAATTGCATTGTTTATGGCTTATATGTTTCGCTCTTTAAGAATGATTATTATATCTTTAATACCAAACCTTTTACCATTACTAATCACTGCAGGACTAATGGGTTATTTAGGAGTACCTATAAAACCCTCTACCATATTAGTATTTAGTATTGCTTTTGGTATATCTGTAGATGATACCATTCACTTTTTAGCAAAATACAGACAAGAGTTAATTGCCAACCACTGGAAAATTAAAAAATCTGTTTACGCAGCATTACGCGAAACAGGAGTAAGTATGTTTTATACTTCTATAGTATTATTCTTTGGGTTTTTAGTATTTACATTCTCTAGTTTTGGTGGTACAGTAGCCTTAGGTGCATTAGTATCTACAACCTTATTATTTGCAATGCTATCTAACTTATTACTGTTACCTTCTTTATTACTTTCGTTAGAAAGAAGTATAGCAAACAAAGAAGTTTTACGTAAACCCGCAATAAATATTATTCCAGAAGAAAATGATGAAGATGATGCCGATGAAAATCTAGGGGTTTCACAAAAATAAATACAACAATAAAATTATATTTGCATCCATATACATTCTAGCCTTGGCTTAAATGAAAAAAAATAAAATACAATGAACACTTACACAGTTTCTCAATTATTAGCAAAAGACCAATTTGGTCTTGAAATAGAAATTAAAGGTTGGGTTAGAACCTTTCGTGCTAACCGTTTTATTGCCTTAAATGATGGCTCTACAATAAATAACATACAATGTGTTGTAGATTTTGAAAATACTAGCGAAGAAACACTTAAAAGAATAACAACAGGAGCTGCAGTACATATAAAAGGAGAATTGGTAGAAAGCCAAGGTAAAGGTCAAAAAGTAGAAGTTGCTGTTACTAGCATAGAAATTCTTGGTGACTCTGATCCTGAAACCTACCCAATTCAACCTAAAAAACACTCTTTTGAGTTTTTACGTGAAAATGCGCACTTACGCACACGTACCAATACTTTTAGTGCTGTAATGCGTTTACGTTCTAGCTTATCTTTTGCCATACATAAATACTTTAATGAAAACGGCTTTTACTACATGCACACACCAATTATTACAGGTAGTGATGCAGAAGGAGCTGGTGAAATGTTTAGAGTAACAAATCTAGATGCTGAAAACCCTCCACTAACAGAGGATGGTAAGGTAGATTTTAAAGAAGACTTTTTTGGTAACGAAACCAACTTAACAGTTTCTGGGCAATTAGAAGCAGAAACCTACGCCATGTCTCTTGGTAAAGTATATACTTTTGGACCAACGTTTAGAGCAGAAAACTCTAATACCTCAAGACACTTATCTGAATTTTGGATGATAGAACCAGAAGTTGCCTTTATGGATTTAGCTGGTAATATGGATCTAGCCGAAGATTTTATGAAATCGGTTTTAAGCTATATTCTAGAAAACAATAGAGAAGACTTAGAGTTTTTAGAAAAACGTTTATTAGACGAAGAAAAAACAAAACCGCAAGCAGAGCGAAGTGAAATGAGTTTAATTGAAAAATTAAAATTCGTAATCGATAACAACTTTAAGCGTGTAAGTTATACCGAAGCAATAGATATACTTAAAAACTCTAAACCTAATAAAAAGAAAAAGTTCAATTATATTATTAAGGAATGGGGAGCAGATTTACAAAGTGAACACGAGCGTTTCTTAGTAGAAAAACACTTTAAATGTCCTGTAATCTTATTTGATTATCCTGCAAACATTAAAGCGTTTTACATGCGTTTAAATGAAGATGGTAGAACCGTACGTGCTATGGATATTCTTTTTCCAGGAATTGGAGAAATGGTTGGTGGTAGCCAACGTGAAGAACGTTTAGAAGTATTAAAAGAAAAAATGGCTGCACTTGATATTCCTGAAGAAGAACTTTGGTGGTATTTAGACTTACGTAAATATGGTACAGCAGTACACTCAGGATTTGGTTTAGGTTTTGAACGTTTAGTAATGTTTGCAACAGGAATGACAAACATTCGTGACGTAATACCTTACCCAAGAACACCACAAAACGCTGAATTTTAAACTATTTATTTGTTGCAATTTGTATTAGTAACAAAGTAAATACACATAAACTAACGAACAGGAATACTTGCTTCGTTTAAAATATTTTAATTAAAACAATCTAGATTACTCATAATCTAGATTGTTTTTTTTATTTTTAACTCTACTATCTTTTTGTATATTAAATGCAAGTATAAAAAGCAGCAATAATTAAGGCTATACCTTACTTTTTGTTACCTGTGTAAAGAAAGAAAACCATTTCTTTTACAGAAATTTCAAAACAATACAATGGTAAAATTATAATATAACAATGCTTAAACAATATTTACAGTTTAAATTATCGCAAAAATTGTCGCCACAACAAATTCAATTAATGAAATTGATACAGTTGCCTACGCAAGCTTTTGAACAACGTTTAAAGCAAGAATTAGAAGAAAACCCTGCGCTTGAAGGTGGTAAAGAAGAGAAAGAAAGTGACTTTGATGACGATTTCGATAATTCTAATGATGAATATGATGATAATGAAACTATAGATACTGGAGATATTAATGTAGATGAGTATTTAAGTGATGATGAAGTACCAGATTATAGAACCCAAGCAAATAACTACAGTGCAGATGATGAGGAAAAAACAATGCCTTATGCTGCTGGAACCTCTTTTACACAACATTTAGTAAACCAACTAAACACTTATAGACTAAGTGATGAAGAACGTGATATTGCAGAATTTCTTGTAGGTAGTGTAGATGAAAGTGGTTATATACGCAGAGAATTATCTGATATTATGGATGATTTAGCCTTTACCCAAAACGTATTTACCACAGAAGAAAAAATAGAAAACGTACTAAAAATTGTACACCAACTAGATCCTGCAGGAGTTGGAGCTAGAAATTTAAAAGAATGCTTATCTATACAATTACATAGAAAAGAACAGCATCCAGATGTGGCATTAGCTACAAATATCATTGACAATGCTTTTGAACAATTTACCAAAAAGCACTACAAAAAGCTCTTACAAAAGTTTGATATAACCGAGATACAGCTTAAAGATGCTATTCATGAAATTGAACGCTTAAATCCTAAGCCAGGAGGAAGCTATGCAGGAAATAACCGAATTGTAGAACACGTAGTACCTGATTTTGCCATCAAGATTGTAAATGGCGAACTAGAACTTACCTTAAACGGAAGAAACGCACCAGAGCTTCATGTGTCTAGAGAGTATAACAATATGCTTAAAGGCTATAAAGACACGAAAGAAAAAAGCAAGTCGCAAAAAGATGCGGTGATGTTTATAAAGCAGAAACTAGATGCCGCAAAATGGTTTATTGAAGCTATTAAGCAACGCCAACAAACCCTTTTTGTTACCATGAGTTCTATCATGCATTACCAAAAAGAATATTTTTTAACAGGTGATGAGCGCAAGCTAAAACCAATGATTTTAAAAGATATTGCAGATGAAATTGAAATGGATGTTTCAACAGTTTCGCGCGTGGCAAACAGTAAATATGTAGACACACCTTATGGTACTAAATTAATAAAAGAGTTCTTTAGTGAGTCTATGACTAATGATAAAGGAGAAGAAGTTTCTACTAGAGAAATTAAAAAAATACTAGAAACGGTTATTGAAGAAGAAAGCAAAAAGAAACCTTTAACAGATGAAGCTTTAGCTAAAATACTAAAAGAAAAAGGCTACCCAATTGCTAGACGTACTGTGGCTAAATATAGAGAACAATTAGATATTCCTGTGGCAAGATTGCGTAAGAAGATTTAATGAATTACATTTTAAAAAGCATATCGTTTATTTTTCACCCTTTAATCATGCCATTACTTGGTGTGATTTTTTACTTCTCAAAATCGCCTAGGTTTATACCTACGGAAATTATACAAGCCAAACTTGTATCTATTTCTATATTAACCATTATACTGCCTATACTTATTTATTACTTATTAAAAACTATAGGTAAAACCCACAGTATCTATTTAAGATCTGCTAAAGAGCGTATATTACCTTTAGGGCTTAACTGTATAATTATTTATTTAATTGTAAAGCGTGTTTTTCCTCCTAGTGAGGTTATAGAGCTTTATTATTTTTTTATAGGTGTATTACTATCTAATCTTACTTGCTTCATTCTAGCTATTCTAAAATTTAAAGCAAGCATACATATGATAGCTGTTTCTGGTGTATTTATGTTTTACATAGCGCTAAGTCTACACTTTGGCATTAATATTAATGGTACATTAGCATTAATGGCAATAATTACAGGAGCTATTGCTACTTCTAGATTACACTTAAAAGCCCATAACTATGTAGAATTAATAGTAGGATTTTGTATTGGCTTTTTACCGCAACTTACCTTATTAAATTACTGGCTTACTTAAAGAATATAAAGCATTAAACCCAACTTAAGGGCATGCAAATCTAAAGAAGCTCCATCCATTTGAGCATCTTTATTAAATATGGTATTTAGTGCGTAATAAAAATGAAGGTTCCAGGTATTGTAACCAGCACTTAAAGTAAAACCATATTGCAATTTATTGAAATCTGAAATATTAGTATTCTTAATGGTAGTATCACCATTAAACTTAGAAGAATTTGCAATTATATACCCTAACTTTAAACCTGTATAAATTCTCCAAAACTTATACTCTGCAGCTGTTGAAGTTCGCCATCTAAACTCTAAAGGCATTTCAACCATATAGGTGGTAAACTTGTTTTTAGAATACGATGTTTCGCTGTCATCTAAAACCGTGTAGGTATAATTATCATTACTATCTTTATCAATTAACAGGTTTTGGTTAAAAGAATTGGTAGAAAGCCCCAAACCTAAACCAATGGCTACATTACGTCTAGTATTAATAGGCATATCTTTAATAAAACCTAAGTGAAAACCACTAGAAAAGCCACTTTGCGAAACTCCGCTTGGTCTATTTACAAGTAGGTTATATGTAGCACCAATATAAAACTGATCTTCTTTATATAAAGAGTCTACAGCAGTAGTTAAGTTTTCTTCTTCTTGTGAAAAAGCATAACCAACCGTAAACAGAAGCATTAAAAGTAGAAGTTTATTTTTCATTGTATATAAAAAAAGGCGTTATGATTTCTCAAAACGCCTTTTAATAAAATTAAGATTTATAATTATTGTTTTAAACCTTCTAAGGCATTACCTTTTCTAGTTGTATAATTAATTTTTAATGCGTTTACTTTACGCAATTCTTGCTTAATATCTGTTACCAGTCCCATATTAGCATCACTATCTACTTTTAAAGCAGTAGTTAAAAAAGGAACTTCTTCTTCTCTTTTAGAAGCTCTTTCTGCAGCTATAAATGCAGCAATATCACTAACGTCGGCAAACTTATCATTTAACTGAATTCTTGCTTCGCTACCATATTGACTTTTATAGTTGGTACTTGGTTTACCAGCATAAATATACATTACCAAACTCTTTTTATCTAATTTTTCAATTTGATCCGCTTGTGGTAATTTATTCTCAATCATTAAGGTGTTTTGTCTCATAACAGTAGCCACCATGAAAAAGAATAACAGCATGAATACAATATCTGGTAAAGACGCTGTATTTACTGCTGGCATTTCGCCTCCTTTTTTCTTTTTAAATTTAGACATATATAAATTTTTTATCTAATTAGACTTCGGCTCTGCTTCTGAGAATTTTTGAGGTACTAAAGTTTTAATTTCTTCTAATTTTTCTTTTAGCTTTGCTTTGGTTCCAGGAGTTGTTCTTGGATCAGAATATGCTTTTTCTGCCTCCACAAAGTTCATATCTAAACTAGGAAACGCTCTTTTAAATTCTCTATTTCTTAACTCATTATAAGCAGCAATAATTTCATTTTGTACTGCTATATATGTGTCATACTTAGTGGCTCTGTCATTTTGTAAAGAAATAATAGCTTTATCAAAATTATCAGATGACCTTGGGTCTTTTTTCCCTTGGCAATATTTACAAGCATCGTCTCCTGTTCCTCCTCCATTATCTAGAAAAGTTACTGCAGATGCGCGTAAATCTTTTATTTCAATCACCTTTTCCTCTCCTCCAGTTTTTAAAAACAACTGATTGTTTCTATTCACCTCTAATTGGAAAATGTTTTTTTCTTTAATAATCACATCTTGATCAGACTCTTCCATAGGAGGAAGCTTTCTGTTTAAACCAGAATCTGTTTCAATTGTTGTGGTTACTAAGAAGAAAATGAGGAGCAAGAAGGCGATATCAGCCATGGATCCTGCATTAACTTCTGGTGCTGCTCTTTTTGCCATTTTATTTAATCATTTTTTTAATTCCAGAGAATAACATAGATCCTACTGCTATAATAGCAAGTGCGTAGAACATGTATAATCCAGCTCCTACTAATTTAGAATCGCTAGCAGTAAGAACTTCACCATCTTTCATTGGTGTTTCTACTCCTGTTGCTAGAAAGTAACAAATTAAACCTACAGCTAAAAAAGCACCAACACTCATTAAAGTACTCTTTAATGTGTCTTTATTGGTAAATATATTTTTTAATGTAAATAGTACTACTAAAACTAGTATTAAACCTAATATAATGTACGCTATATACATAAATGTATTAACGATAGCATCAGATTCTCCAGCTTTAATGGCTTCATCACCTACTCCAATAATTCTAATTAGGAAGAACATGGCTATTACACCAACTACTCCAGCTATTATGGTAATTATTTTTTGTGAATTCATAATATTATTTAAAATTAGAATTAGTTAGTATTACTTCTTATATTTTGATAACATATCCATTAAGTTAATAGAAGAGTCTTCCATGTCATTAACGATACTATCAATTTTTGCAATAATGTAATTGTAAAAAATTTGAAGAATAATTGCTACTACTAATCCAAATACTGTTGTTAAAAGTGCTACTTTAATACCACCTGCTACTAATGAAGGTTGCATATCACCAGCTGCTTCAATTTTATCGAAGGCTTGAATCATACCAATTACAGTTCCCATGAACCCTAACATTGGCGCTAATGCAATAAATAAAGAAATCCAAGATACGTTTTTCTCTAATTGCCCCATTTGTACACCACCATAAGCTACAACAGCTTTTTCAGCAGCTTCTAGGTCACCATCTGCTCTATCTAATCCTTGATAGAAAATAGAAGCAACAGGTCCTTTTGTATTTCTACATACCTCTTTAGCAGCATCTAAACCACCAGATTG
This sequence comes from Lacinutrix gracilariae, assembly GCF_042684485.1. Taxonomy (NCBI): domain Bacteria; kingdom Pseudomonadati; phylum Bacteroidota; class Flavobacteriia; order Flavobacteriales; family Flavobacteriaceae; genus Lacinutrix; species Lacinutrix gracilariae. The sequence continues at coordinate 586,981 of NZ_JBHULM010000011.1, forward strand.
TAATGCATCTTCTACATTTTGCGTTAATTTTTTTGTGTTTGTTGTTGATAAGTTTAAAAAGATAATTCTTTCAATAGCGATAGCTAATCCAAGAATTAAACATAATAATACGATTCCCATAAACCCTGGTCCACCTTCTATAAAACGTGTTTTAAGTTCTTGGTGAAATCCTTCTGATTCAACTGTTGCTGCATCTGCCGCATCATCTTGAGCTGTTACAACTGTAGTTGCAATAGCACTTGCATTTGTAGTTGCATTTACTGTTCCGAATGCCATAAAACATACTATGGCTAGAATTGAAAATAATCTTTTCATTTGTTCTTGATCTTAATTTTATTAGTTAAAGTGTTAAAGATATAAAAAAATTGCAATTAAAAAATAAAAAAAAACAGTTATACCCTAGGAAACATGGAATTCATACCTCCTTATAAATATAATACTACAAAAGAATTTTCCAGTTCGTTTACAAAAATTCTTAAGCAGAGAGGAAGGGATTCGAACCCTCGATACCCTTTTGAGGTATACACACTTTCCAGGCGTGCGCCTTCGACCACTCGGCCACCTCTCTGTATTTTTTTACCTTTTATTACAGTGGCTCAAATAACAAAAAAAAGTTTAGTTGTTAAAATTTTGAAAGTTAATTTTAAGCCATTTCTCCACGTAATGGAGTTTCAAAGGTGATTTTGAATGTTTTAGGCATGATTTTTCGGCCTAATAAATACATCAATTTACAAATAGCAGCCTCTGTAGTTATGTCTTTTCCGGAGATAATTCCTATATTTTTTAGCTTTTCGCTGGTTTCATACTGTCCCATTGCCACACTTCCTCCAGAACATTGGGTTACATTTATTATATGTATTCCTTTTTTTATTGTTTGTTCTAACAATTCTATAAACCAATTTTCTGTGGTACAGTTTCCCGCTCCATAGGTTTCTAAAATAATTCCTTTTAAATTTTCTGTATTAAAAATAGACTCTAAAAGTGCTTTGGAAATACCTGGAAATAATTTTACTAAAGCTATGTTTTCATTAAAATCTTTAAACACTTTTAGCTTGCTTGCTTTTTTAGGTCTTAACAAACACTCATTGTTTACTTTTAAATGTACTCCAGATTCTGCAAGGTCTGGATAATTTAAAGATGCAAAAGCTTCAAAATGTTCTGCGTTTATTTTTGTTGTTCTATTGGCTCTGTATAGTTTATACTCAAAATACAAACCTACTTCTTGTATAACCGGTTTGTTATTTTCTTGTAATGATGCTATTTGTATAGAGGTAATTAAGTTTTCTTTGGCATCTGTACGCAAATCACCTATTGGTAATTGAGATCCTGTAAATATCACAGGTTTGCCTAAGTTTTCTAACATAAAACTAAGTGCAGACGCTGTATAACTCATAGTATCACTACCATGTAAAACTACAAAACCATCAAACTTGCTATAATTTTCTTCAATAATAGTAGCTATTTGCGCCCAATATTGAAGATTCATATTACTAGAATCTATAGGTTCTTCAAAAGAAATGGTTTGAATATCACAATCTAACAGATTAAGCTCTGGAATTCTTTTAGATAAATTACTAAAATCAAAAGCACGTAAGGCTCCTGTTTTAGAATCTTTTATCATTCCTATAGTTCCTCCTGTATAAATTAAAAGTATGTTAGGTTTTGTAATAGACATATATTAAAGGCTAAATATTTCTTTTGAATTTTGTGTAGTAATAGCTGCAACTTCTTCTTGTGAAACGCTATAAATTTCAGCCAGTTTTTCTAACACCTTAATAATATAACCACTTTCATTTCTTTTTCCTCGATATGGTTTTGGTGCTAGGTATGGCGAATCGGTTTCTAAAACAATATGTTTTAAGTCTATTTCATTTAAAAACTGATCTATTTTACCATTTTTAAAAGTTGCTACTCCGCCAATACCAAGTTTCATATTATAAGAAATGGCTTGATGTGCTTGTTCTAGTGTTCCTGTGAAGCAATGAAAAATTCCGAAAAGGTCTTCTCCTTTTTCTTCTTCTAAAATATCAAAAATTTCATTGAAAGCTTCTCTACAATGAATGACAATAGGTAATTTATACTTTTTTGCTAGTTGTATTTGATATCTAAAAGCTTCTTGTTGTATGGCTAATGTACTTGTATCCCAATATAAATCAATACCAATTTCGCCTACAGCAACAAATTTTCTTTTGGCTAACATTTCTTCTACATGCGCAAGTTCTTCCTTATAATTATCTTTTACAGAAGTAGGATGTAAACCCATCATTAAAAAAACATGATCGGGAAAATCTTGTTCTAACTGCAACATAGACTGTGTATATGAGGAATCTATAGCTGGAATAAAAAAACGAGTGACCTTATTATCAATAGCACGTTGAATCATTTCTGCTCTATCTGCATCAAAAGCGTCACTATATAAATGGGTATGTGTATCTGTAATTATCATAAAGCAAAAGTAAAAAAGTCATCAGCAACCTGATGCCTTTTTCAATACTATTTCTACAATATCCTTAATCTAACTTTTTTATAAGTTTTTGGGCTTGCTTATAATCATCAGCATCTTCTGGTATGCTCTGTAATACGTTTAAACAAGCATTGGTATCTTCTTGCTTTAATTTACTTAATGCTAAATACCATTTTGCTTTGTTATTATAGACGGAAGGAGAGTTTATTATTTTCATAAAAATAGCATCTGCTTCCTTAAAAGCATCTAATTCTACCAGAGATACTGCTTGATACAATTGAAGCTCTAAATTATTAGAATCTAATTTTATAAGCGCTGTAAAATATGCTTCGGCATCTTTATAGTTTTTAGCATTAAATGCTGTTTCTGCTTTATTTAGCATATTGCTTTGCGCACCTCTAACCGTTAGGCTTATGGTTTCGTAGTTTGCAAAATCACTATAAACAGGACTTGAAAATTGCTGTTTAATAAAAAATCCTATTACAAGAATTGCTGCAATAGCTACTGAGTAATACCAAGGTTGTATGCGTTTTCCTTTTGGTGCTTCTTGTTTATTAAAATAGCTCTTAGAAACCTTTTCTAGGTTAGCTTTAAAAGCCTTATTTTTTTCTTCGTTTTTAAAATTATGCTCTAAAAAACCAGACGCCTCTTTATACGTTTCAAAAGCTAATTTATAAGCTTCATCTTCTTGAAGACGTTTTTGAAATTCCATTTGCTCCTCAAGAGGTAATGCTCTAGAAAGATAGGCTTCAAAAGTGATATAATCTTGTTCTTGCATGGTTACGATTTTAGGTTGTTATACGCTGGTGACTCTTGAACCATTTTAGTTAGTTTGCCAATACATAAGGATTTCTTTTTTCTAGCATAAGCATAGCTTACTCCTAAACTTTTAGCAACTTCTTCCATAGATTTTATTTTAAAAGAAGTTTTAAGCAAATCTTTACAAGCTTTCCCTAACTTTTGAAACATTTCTGTAAACAAGTTGTGCTGTTGTTCAAATAAGCTTGTTTCAAAAGCAAGTTCTTGAGCGTCGTCATCTTTAGATAACACTTCTTCATTAATTGTTACCTCTTTATTACCTGTTTTTTTTAATTGATTTAACCATTTGCGTTTGCACAGCAAGAAAAAATAAGCATCAAAAGGACATGTTAATTGCAGACCTTTTTCATTTGCTTGGTTATATATAGTAATTATAGTCTCTTGAATTACATCTTGAGCTCTAGAAGCATCTCCACTATTCTGTTTAATATAATTAACCACTTTTGGCGCAAACTTATCATAGATTGCTTGTATGATAAATGCATTGTTTTGCACTAACCCGTCAACATATTTTTGATCTTCGTGAATTTTTTTTTGGCTCATGAACCCTTGTATTTTCTACTAAAGTAAAAAAACTTTCTATTAAAAGGGTAACAAATTTAAAACGGTTTTGATATAAGGGTGTAACAACAAAAAGGTTACACTAAAAAAAAGAAATTATTAAAACTCAAAAACATTAAAATCATGAAAAATTCCATTTTAATTATCGTCACTGTAGTTTTTGCCTTTTTAAATGTGAATGCTACCAATGAAACAAACATACCTAACACCTACAAAGAAACTGTAGCAATTACAAAAGACAATATTGTAAAAATTTATGATTGGTCTGTAAAAACAAACAAAGGTGTTTATTCAGGTACATCACTAAACCTAGCACATGCTAACTATATGATTACACTAGTAAGCAAGGGAGAAATTATTATAGAGAAAAAAGTAGAAAGCTTCTTTATGCTAGATTACGAAGCAAAAAACAATAAAAAGAGAGTTTACTTCTGGGAAGTAACAAGCAATAAAGGCTATGCTAAAGGATATTCTTCTTCAGAAAAGCATGCAGATAAAATGATACAATTGGTTGCATCTGGAGACATTATCACTAAAAAAATAATTTTTAGTCAGCCTAGACAATAGACAATCTTTAACAACATACAGGTAACAAAACGTTTAGCCTGTTTATTTAAAAATGAATACGAATATAAAAACCTATTTATTATGAAAATTTCAAAACAACTTCACAAGTATGTAAACACCTTAAATGCTATGAGCAAAACTTTAAAAATAACTTTTGGTACTTTGCTAACCCTTGCCCTATTAAGCAGCTGTAATCCTAATGATGATGGAGAGCCTAATTATGTAAGCAGCAATACACCAACCTCACAAGAATTTGAAAGTATTAGAGAACAAGCCCTAGAAAATGTAACGCAAAGCTTTCAGTTTAATGCAGATGATGGGAATATAAATTTAACATCTAATAACGGAGTTAGTATTTCTATTAACGGAAACTGTTTAACCAAAAATGGAAACCCAGTTACAGGAATAGTTGATTTAGAATATATCGAGCTGTTTCAAAAAGGCCATATGCTTACTACTAACAAGCCTACTATGGGAATTATGCCAGGCGGAGAAAAGGCTCTTTTAATTTCAGGTGGAGAATTTTTTCTAGAAGCCACTCAAGATGGTGTAACACTAGAAACCAACTGCCCTTTACAACTACTTGTACCTGCTAGTTTAACTGGCACACCAGATAATAATATGATTCTTTGGACTGGGTTTATAGATGAAAATGGAGACCTTGCTTGGGACGAAATGGATAACGGTCCTGATGGACAAGGTGAAAATGGTGTTTTTACAGAAGGATCACAATACTACGCTTTTTTTGGAGCGTTCGGTTGGACAAACATAGACAAATTTTATAACGACCCAAGACCAAAAACTACCATTAAAGCTGCTGTTCCTGAAGGCTATGATAACACCAACAGTGCCATTTACTTGTCTTATGATGGTGAAGATTCAGGATTAGCACATCTAGACTCTTATGACCCAATTGATGAATTGTTTAGCGAGCACTACGGACAAATTCCTATAGGTTTAGAATGTCATTTAATTTTTGTAACCGAAGAAGCTGGTAATTGGAGATACGCCATAAAAGCAGTGACTATTGCTGAAAACGATATCATAACATTTTCCATTTCAGAAACAGATATTGCAACGGAAGCAGAACTTACTACAATCATAAATAATCTGCCTTAATTTAACCTTGATAAAAGTGGCGGCAATAAATGCCGTCGCTTTTTGTATTTTAGCAGTAACCATAACCTCCTCTTTATGAAAACGCTATACACTACTTTTGCTTTTTTTTATTGTTTTTTTTCACTTTATGCGCAAGAAAACAACAGCAAGGATTCTATTTCAAGAATAGCAACCATAAAGCATCAAGTAGAGGGAACTGACATACAATTTACACCAGAAACACCTGCATTACAACAAATAGCTGGTGCACCAAAAGCATTCTACACCTACTATTGGGAGTTTGGCGATGGTACTTACAGTAAAGAAAAAAATCCGAAGCACAGGTATAAAGCTCCTGGTGATTATGCTATTAAACTTTGGGCAACAAATAATTACGATACCGGAAAACCACCTACAACAAGGCCTAAAAAAATTAAAGTATCTCAAGTAGATGCTTCTACTCATGATGAAGCTTCTATGACCGAAGATTTTACTTTACAACGCAATAGAGAACCTATGCCTGAAGAAGAAATAGCGGTTGTTATGAGTTACCGAAATTATTTAAACTACAACACCAATGGCAAACTTTATCTGTTTTACAACGAGCAAAAATATAAAGCCAATAATTTTGAGGTGAGTGACATAAGAACCCATCATGATGAAAAACAAATAGAAACTAATGATTTTGCATACACCTATTCTATTGATGATTTTGAAAACACCTTACTCGCTTCTACTGAAAATAGTATACTTCAATTAAAAGCCAAACCACAAGACACAACCATAAAAACCAACCTTCCTTTAACACTGGAAGAGTCTAAGGCATATTATAAAGATTGGAATCTTTTTGAATTTGACAATATGGCTCCAAATGAAGAACGTAACTTATTCTTTACTATGAAAACACCTCCAGAGATGCTAAAAGATACGAGTGCGATTATTTCTATACGTGGTGTTTATATTCCGGATGCCAACTATGACAACCATAAAGTAAAAGACATGGAAATGGAAATTGTTACTTCACATGATCCTAACAAGATGTCTAGCAATGGCACCTTAATGAATTATAGATTGGTGCGCTTTAAAACTTTAAAATACAAAATTAAATTTCAAAATAATGGCGAAGGTCCTGCAAGAACCATCCGTTTAGAAACGGATATTCCAGAGATGTTAGACAAATCTACTATTGCGGTAAAAGACATGTACCCAAAATGTAAAATTTGTCCCAAAGAAGAAGTACAATACAGTTGCTTAGATACTACTTTTACAGATACTCAAGCCATATTTACTTTTAAGAATATTTACCTTCCTGGAAGCGAACAAAAAAATGTAAAGGAGTACGACTCTACCAAAGGTTTTGTAAAATACACCATCAAGTTTGCTAAAGATTTTCATAAAAAGAAAACCAAAAGTAGAACCGCTATTATTTTTGATAAAAACGATCCCATTATCACCAACTATTCTACAACACGTTTTGTTCCTGGTTTATCTGTTGGTGTTAAAGCGGGTTATAATTCTTTTTCCGATTTAAAAGATTCTGAAAGCTACTTTTTTGGAGCTACATTATCTCCTTATAAATCGTATCGTTGGTATTGGCAAGTAGAGCTTTTAAATAGTTTTCATCATTATAAAGACGAAACAACAGTGCAAGAAGCTATAGTAGATGGTCCGCAAGGTTTTGAGTTTTTGCAACGTACCACCACCAATACGAGTTATAAAAATATAGATTGGGAAATACCCATACTCATGCGCTATAACATAAATAACTTTATTGGTATTGGCGCTGGACTACAAGGTATGCTTAGCATAAACGAAAAAGCATCACAATCGCAATTGGTAGAAAACTATGAAGGCAGCAGTCCTGATGCTCCTATTTTTGAAACCTATGAAACAAATTCTGACACTTCAGAGTCTTTTACCAATTTTAAAACAGGATTATTATTTGATGTCACAGCTGGTTTTTCTCGCATTGGTCCAAGTGTAGGTGCTCGTTACGTACTAAACTTTAAAGAAGATTTTAATTATTTGCAGTTATACGCTATTTGGAAATTTTAATCGGATGAAAAAAACGTTATCTGTACTTTTCTTTTTTATTTGTTTTACTTCTATTTCGCAGAATTTAGAAGAACAAATTTACACAGCTACAGAACACTTTATTGCAAATAAAACGCCGTTAGCGTTTGAAAAACTAAACCATCAAGAAGCGCTTTTTAAAAACATTATTTCTACTAAAGAAGAACAACTTGCCTTTGTTTTTTTATTGTGTAACAAAGGTTTTTATTTAAAAGAAACCAATAAACAACATGAAGCAATAACTTCTTATGAAGAAGCCTGGAGACGTTATACCCATTTCAATATTCAGACTATTTCTGATTATGACATCATTGAATACTGCTTAAAACCTTTAGGAAACCTATATACCAAAACCAACGATTATACCAATGCCGAAAACACGATTAAGCAATATATAACTATTGCAAAAGCTACTAATAATCAAACACAGCAAGTAGCTGGAATGATTAACCTATCTGCATTATATCAATCTTTAGGAAAACATGCATCGGTTTTAACTCTAACAAAGCAAGCGCAACAAATTACCACAATACAAGCAAAACAGAAAGAAAAATTAGAACGCTTAGAGGCTACTAGTACTATTGCATTAAACAAAGGTTTAGTAGCTAATGATATTATTCTTCCAAATGCAAACACGCTGTATAACCAACACCAAATAGCGTATGAACTTGCATTAAAAAATAAGGATTACAAATCTGCTTTAAAACACTTTAATGCTACCAAAGCATTTACCAAAAGAGATACTTTATCCAGACGTCAATTAGCAAAACGCCATTTAGAAGAAGCACAATTACATTATGTATTGCATGATTTTGATACTGCCAACAACAATTTACAAGCAGCTTTACAACTTTTACTTCCTAATCATAAAAGGAATAGTATTCCTGAACCTTCAAGTTTATATACCGAAAATACTTTTATAGATATTTTTGATTTTTTAGCAAGACTACAGCCTAATGCAGAAAAAGCATTAACCTATTACGACCTGAGTTTTCATGTATCTCATTTGCTTACAAAAAACATAACATCTCAAGAAGCTAAAATAGCCAATCAAGTTAGCAACAGAATACGTAGTGAGCATTGTATTGAACTCCTTTTTAAACTGTATAAAAACACTGCTTCTACAGATGTTTTTTATCGCGCATTGCAGTATGCTGAAAAAAACAAAGCAGCTATTTTAAAAGATAACTATAGCAAACAGTCTTTATTAGAGCAATTTCCTAAAGACAGCTTACTGCTTAAAGAGCAACAACTTTTAAAACAACAAGAACAACTAACAAGCACGCTTATTAAAAAGCAACTTGGCTATGAAACCGTTAAAAATGATAGTTTAAACAAACAACTTTTAGATATAAGTATTGCTTTAAAAACAGTAAAAAAGAAGATAGAACGTAAGTTTCCTAATGCGCAAAACACAGTAAACATTCATAAAGTTCAAGAGCAGTTAAAAACAGATAATGCCACGCTTGTTGCTTATTTTTATGGAAACCAAGCTATCTATCCATTTATTATTTCTGCCAATCATATTGATTTTATTAAAATTAACTTAGAAGCAACTACCAAAAAATCGCTTACAGACTTTATTCACCTATTTGATAATGCTGCTGCTATAAATAATAATATAAACGCATTTACGCATCAAGCACATACTATTTATAACTTACTACATATTAAAGAAACGGCTTCGAGTAAAAACCTAATTATTATTCCTGACGGACTTTTAAATTTTGTGCCTTTTGAAGCATTACTAAGTCAGCAAACCAGTACCACAAACTTTAGTAAGATGCCTTTTTTGGTTACAACACAAAACGTAGTGTATAACTCTAGTATAGCTTTTTATCTGTTGCCTCAATCACAAACAAAAGAAACCAATGTGTTGGGTGTTTTTCCTGTTTTTGAAAACACCAACCAACCACTGACCTATTCTATTGCTGAAGCCAAAGCCATAAAAAACAATACAGAAGCCACACTATTAATACATGCTGCAGCAACAAAAAAGAGCTTTATAGATTCTATTTCAGATTATAGTGTTTTGCATTTATCAACACATGCAACAAGTGGCGATTTTATACATCCTGCCAATATTGCTTTTTATGATGCACCAATGCTTTTAAATGAGCTGTATAGTTTAAATATACACCCAAAACTTGTGGTTTTAAGTGCTTGTGAAACAGGTGTAGGAAAACTGCAAAAAGGCGAAGGCGCTATGAGTATTGCTAGAGGCTTTCAGTATGCAGGTGCAAAAAATATTTTGTTCTCTTTATGGCAAATAAATGATGCTTCTACATCAGAACTGATGCATCGTTTTTACAAAACCTATACACCTTCAGCATCGGCTAGTTATGCCAATAGACAGTCTAAACTAAGCTACTTAAAGGACAATGCTATTAGCAACCTAAAAAAGTCACCTTATTATTGGAGTGCTTTTGTTTACTACGGAAACCTTAGTACTGCAAAGCAAGATTTACACATTATTTATTATTTCATTGGCATTGTGACACTTGTATTTATTGTATTTTTGATACGAAGAAAAAGAAAAACACATGGATGATATAAAAGATTTACCACTTAAAGATTTCTTACAAAAAAAAGGGTATACCAAAATCAAGTTACATCTCACCAAAACCAATCATTTTGAAATTAAAGCAAGTATTAATGGCATTAAAGGGCTTTTTATACTAGACACAGGAGCATCTAGTTCTTGTGTAGGTTTTGAAGGCATTGAAACCTTTAAACTAAAAGCCAAAGATTCTGAAATTAAAGCTGCTGGTGCAGGAGCTACAGATATGCAAACCCAAATCTCTAAAAAGAACCAATTAAAAATTGGGAAGTGGAAAAAAAATAAAGTCGCTTTAATTCTATTTAATTTAACACATGTAAATACCGCTTTAATAAATCATAATTCAAAACCTGTAGATGGCATTATAGGAGCTGATATTTTAAAAAAAGGAAAAGGAATAATAGATTACGAAAAGAAGTATTTATACCTTAAAAAAATCTGATTTACTGTTTAGTTTTCTTACTTTTACAAGTAATAGCAACCATCACTTTCTCCATAACCAATGAATACTTCTATAATAATAGCAGATGATCATCCATTAATGCTTCGAGGCATTCAAGATTTTTTAAGTTCTAAAGGATTTAATATACTAGGAAGCGCTACAGACGGACAAGCGGCATACAATCTTATTATAAAAGAAAAGCCAGACATTGCACTTTTAGATATAAGAATGCCACATATGACTGGTTTAGAAATAGCCGAAAAGTGTAAGAAGAACAATATTGAAACAAAAATAATCTTAATCACTTTTGATAAGGAAGAGGAAATTTTTGACAAAGCAAAAGCACTTGGTATATATGGTTATATATTAAAAGAGTTTGCCATTGAAGAAATTGAAACCTGTATTGCACATGTAGAAATGAATGAGCCTTACTTTAGTGAAGAAATTGCTAACTACCTCAACAAATCGGAATCTAACAACACTAAAAGTGTACTAGAAAACCTTACTAAGTCTGAAAAAAAAATAGTGATGCTTATAGCTAAAAACATGACTAGTCAAGAAATTGCAGACGACCTTTATATATCTGTTAGAACTATTGAAAAGCATCGTTCTAATATAGTTGCCAAATTAAAATTGGACAATAAACCTACTGCGCTTTCTATATGGGCAGGACTAAATAAAGATTACTTTTAAAAAAATACGTAGAACTACGTATTTTTTTTATCCTTAACATGGCGTAAATTTACATCGCTATTAAATCAGTTATAAGGGGAACTTTTAAAGGCTCTAGTGTTTTTTTTCGCTAGAGTCTTTACGCGTTTTTAACCATATACTTTCTTTTAAAATTACGTAGAACTACGTATTTTTTATTTGAATAAAAGCACTTACCTTTATAGTGCTATTAATCGGTTCTTAGGGAGAATTGTTAAAGGCTCTGGTTTTAAATAAACCAGAGCCTTTATTTATTAACTTCTTATATATTAAAATTACGTAGAACTACGTATTTTTTATTTCTACAACTTACTCTACCTTTACACTATGCTATTAATTAGTTTTTAGGGAAAATTATTTTTGCAAGAAAACTCTACTTGGTTACCATGTAGGGTTTTCGTTTTTTATAGGGTTTCCTATTAGTAGTGTTTTGTAAACAATTACGTACATAAAAAGCCTATACTACGCTTTTGTATTTTTTTAAATACAGCACCTAAATTCCTCATTTTGCAATTCAAAACCCAATAAACACTAGAGAGCCAAACACTTACAACGTTTTGTAAGAAAAAATACGCAATACTGTTTTTGTAAAAAAATACGTATAACTACGTATTTTTTAAAACTCTTATCTATAGTATATTTACAAAGCTATTTATCAACAACTTATAAACTAACCTACTGTACAATTAAAAAACTACAGTAATTAATTAGAAAAGAAAATGGAAAATACTCTTGAAATGGAAAACAAATTAAATTTTACAAACAAACTACTAATTGCTGGTTTAGTCATTCTAATTGTTACCGTTATTTTAGTTAATGTTTTTGTAAATATCTTGTAGTTTACTTGTAGTTATGCATCAAAAAAAAAGCGCAATTTTATAAAAATTGCGCTTTTTTTTTATTCTTTAAAAATCTTACATTTCTAAAGCTTTCTTGATATCGTTATTCATTAACAATTCTACTGGGTTTTCAAGCGCTTCTTTAATAGCTACTAAGAAACCAACAGACTCTTTACCATCAATAATTCTATGGTCATAAGATAATGCTAAATACATCATTGGGTGAATTTCCACTTTACCATCTACAGCAATTGGTCTTTCAATGATATTGTGCATACCTAAAATTCCACTTTGAGGAGGGTTAATAATTGGTGTAGATAACATACTACCAAAAACACCACCATTAGTAATGGTAAATGTACCACCTGTCATTTCATCTACAGTAATTTGTCCATCTCTAGCACGAAGCGCTAAACGTTTTACTTCAGACTCAACACCTCTAAAGGTTAAGTTTTCAGCATTTCTAATTACAGGAACCATTAAACCTTTAGGTCCTGATACAGCAATACTAATATCACAAAAATCAAAAGAGATCATTTCTTTACCATCCATCATAGAGTTTACTGCTGGATACATTTTTAAAGCTCTAACCACTGCAAGCGTAAAGAAACTCATAAATCCTAAACCAACGCCGTGTTTTGCTTTAAAGTCGTCTTTATATTGTTTACGTAACTCAAAAATTGGCGTCATGTTCGCTTCGTTAAACGTAGTTAACATTGCTGTAGTATTTTTCACCTCCACTAAACGCTCAGCTACTTTACGACGTAACATAGATAATTTAGAACGTGATTCTCCTCGAGATCCTCCTGTTGGTGTTCCCATAGATGGTACTGCTTTTACAGCATCTTCTTTGGTTACTCTACCAGCTTTACCTGTTCCTGTAACAGCAGCAGCAGCCATACCTTTTTCAGCTAAAATCTTTTTTGCTGCAGGACTTGCTGTACCTGTTGCATAGGTAGTAGCCTTAGGCGTTTCTACTTTTGGTGCTTCGGCTTTAGGCGCTTCTGCTACTGGCGCTTCTGTTGCAGCTCCTCCTTCTGGTTTTTCTGCACTTGTATCAATTAAACATACAACTGCACCTACAGCAACAGCGTCTCCTTCTTCTGCTTTAAAGGTAATAGTACCACTTGCTTCTGCAGGAAGTTCTAAAGTTGCTTTGTCGCTATCTACTTCTGCAATAGCTTGGTCTTTTTCTACATAATCACCTTCTTCAACTAACCATGTTGCTATTTCTACTTCTGTAATAGATTCTCCTGGTGAAGGAACTTTCATTTCTAAAATCATGCTCTATAATTTTATTTTATATTATCTCTGATTATTTTTTGTTTTATCAAAAACGAAATCAATTACTTCTTGATGACGTTTTTTAGATCTTACAGAACTACCAGCTGCTGGTGCACCATAAGGTCTTCTACTTGCTACTCTAAATGTTTTGGCTTCGTCTAAATGCATTAACATATGACTATAAGCACCCATATTTCTTGGTTCTTCTTGTGCCCAAACTACATCGTCTGCATTTTTATATTTACTCAATACCTCACGAATATTTTGTGTTGGTAATGGGAATAGTTGTTCTATACGTACTAAAGCTACATCCTCTCTTTCTAACTTTTCTTGTTCTTCTAATAAATCATAATAGAACTTTCCGGTTACAAAAACTAATGTTTTTACTTTATCGGTTTTCGCTTTTTTATCATCTATTAGCATTTGGAAGCTTCCGTTAGCTAATTCATCAACAGTAGAAACTACTAATGGATGACGTAATAAACTTTTAGGAGTAAATACAATTAAAGGTTTTCTAAAATCTGCTTTCATTTGTTTACGTAACAAATGGTACATATTTGCTGGTGTAGTACAGTCTACAACAAACATATTATCTTTAGCACAAAGCTGCAAGTATCTTTCCATTCTTGCAGAAGAGTGTTCTGCTCCTTGACCTTCATAACCATGTGGTAATAACATTACCAAACCGTTTTGTAGTTTCCATTTATCTTCTGCTGCAGAGATATATTGATCTAGCATAATTTGTGCTCCATTACTGAAGTCTCCAAATTGTGCTTCCCAAATGGTTAGTGTTTTAGGGCTTGCCATAGCATAACCATAGTCAAAGCCTACCACACCATATTCTGATAACAAGGAGTTGTAAATAAAGAATTTTCCTTGTGTATCACTTATATTATTGTGTAATATAATTTCTTCTTCGCTGTCTTCTACTTTTACAACGGCATGTCTGTGAGAGAATGTACCTCTTTCTACATCTTGCCCAGAAATTCTAACATCATATCCTTCTTCTAAAAGAGTTCCGTATGCTAAGTGTTCTGCCATTGCCCAATCTAACCTGTTTTCATCAAACATGGTTTGTCTAGATTCGATAAGACGAGAGATTTTACGAATGAATTTTTTATCTTTTGGAAGGTTAGCAAGCACTTTAGTTATTCTTGCTAATTCTTCTTTAGCATAGGTAGTATCTACCGTTTGCATCATTCCGTCTTCTTGTACAGCAGTAAATTCTACCCATTCATTACTCATAAATGGTGTAATTTCTGTTGTTTTATCTTTACGAGAATCTTCTAATTTTTCTTCTAAAGAATTTTTATAATCTTCTTCTAATTTAGTAACATAAGATTTATCAATAACCCCTTCAGCAATTAATTTTGCTGCATAAATATCTCTAGGATTTTTATGTTTTGCAATTGCTTTATATAGTAAAGGCTGAGTAAATTTAGGTTCATCACCTTCATTATGTCCGTATTTTCTATATCCTAATAAATCGATAAAGACATCACGCTTAAATTTCATTCTAAAATGAAGCGCGAATAAAACGGCATGTACTACAGCTTCAGCATCATCTGCATTTACGTGTAATACTGGAGAAAGTGTTACTTTACCAACATCTGTACAGTAGGTACTTGATCTTGCATCTAAGTAATTGGTGGTAAAACCTATTTGGTTATTAACTACAATATGAATGGTTCCGTTTGTTTTGTAACCATCTAATTGTGCCATTTGAACAATTTCATATACCAAACCTTGTCCTGCAATTGCAGCATCACCATGTACTACTATAGGTAATACTTGCGATGGGTTTTCTGGATATTTATCGTCTTGTTTGGCTCTTGCAATACCTTCTACTACTGCTCCTACAGTTTCTAAATGCGAAGGGTTAGGTGCAATATTTAGGTTTATCTTTTTTCCTGCGTCTGTTATTCTATCACTAGTCCAACCTAAGTGATATTTTACATCTCCATCAAAGATTTCTTGTTCGTAATCTTTACCATCAAACTCACTAAAAATGTCTTTAGCAGATTTACCAAAAATATTTGTAAGTGTACTTAAACGACCACGATGTGCCATTCCCATTACAAATTCTTTTACATCATACTCTGATGCTTTTTCAATTAAAGCATCTAATGCAGGTATTAAAGACTCTCCTCCTTCTAAAGAGAAACGTTTTTGACCTACATATTTAGTATGTAAAAAGCTTTCAAAAGAAACTGCTTCGTTTAATTTTTTAAGTATGTGTTTTTTTTCGTCTACAGAAAAGTTTGGCTGGTTGTCGTTTACACTCAATTTACTTTGTACCCATTCTTTACGGGCTACATTTCTAATGTACATATACTCAATACCAATAGAGTTACAATAAATAGCTTCTAAGTGGTTGCGTATTTCATGAAGTGTTTGCGCTCCAATACCTAAAGTTTCTCCTGCACTAAAAACAGTATTAAGATCTGCTTGTGACAGACCAAAGTTTTCAATTTCTAGCGTTGGCGCATATTTCCGCCTTGCTCTTACAGGGTTTGTTTTTGTAAACAAATGACCTCTGGTTCTGTAACCATCTATTAGTTTTACAACTTGAAATTCTTTTTGAACGTGTTCTGGTATTTGAACAGAAACACCTTCTACAATTTCGCCTTCCATGCCATAGTCTTCACTACCAAAGTCGTAACCTTGAAAAAAGGCTCTCCAACTTGGCTCTACAGAGTCAGGGTTTTGTAAATATTGGTCGTATAATTCAGCAAAGTATGCTGTATGTGCTGCGTTTAAAAAGGAATATTTATCCATTATTTTTTTTGAAAGAATCTAGCTTCAACAAAATTTATTCAAAAATACAACTTTTACTAAAAATAGATGTAGTTTTATTATATTTATAACATATAATTTAACATTTTTAGTAATTATGAATAAATCTGACTCTTTAGCCCATAAAATTATTGTTTTTTTTGTGTTTGTTTGTGTTTTCACAACATCTGCTAAAGCACAAGATAATAATGTGAAACAAAAAAGTGAATTTTGGCAAAAAGTTCGTTTTGGTGGCGGAATTGGTTTAAGTACAAGCAATAATATTTTTAGTGCAACAATAGCTCCTAGTGCTATTTATCAATTTGATAATACCTTTGCGCTTGGTGTTGGTTTAAGCGGTTCATACTTAAGAAACAAAAACACCTTAAGAAAATATAAATCTACAATTATAGGTGGTAGTATAATAGGACTGTACAACCCTATAAATGAAATACAAATTTCTGGTGAATTAGAACAAAATAATGTTAGCAGAAATTTTGATGATTCTAGTTATAGCGATGAAAACTATTGGTCTCCTGCTCTTTTTGTTGGTGCTGGTTACAGAACACGAAATGTAACTATTGGTGTAAAGTACGATTTACTCTATGATGATAACAAAAGTATTTATGCAAATGCATGGTCTCCTTTTGTTAGAGTTTATTTTTAATAAACTAGCTGTACTTATTTTTAAACCATACTTTTTGCCATTCGCGCTTTAATATTAAAAAGGCTACATCTTCTGCTAGTTTAACAGTATCATTACCATTTAAGGCTTTGACTTGTTTTTCTGGCACATCTATAATATAAAGGAGGTTTAAATAATCGGCAAATTTTTCTTGAATAAGTCTGTACACCTCTTCATGAAGTAACAATTTTAAACTTGATGGTAGTATTTCTTCATCAAAATCTAAATCTATATTCGCAAAAAGAAAATCTTTATTAAGCTGTTGTATTAGCTTTTTATAAAGAGCAAGTTGGTTTGCTTCTTCTATTAAATCATTAAAAGTTGCTGGTAGCTTCATTGTTATCCTTCCTGCACAACAGGTTTCTATTTTAATTTGGTTTTTATATAGTAAGGATCCAATCTTTTCAGGAAGGATATTAAACCGTTCTATTCATTAATTGATTACCAAATTGTATTAATGCTGCTTTGTTTTCTTCAGAAATATGTAAACTTTCTAAAACCGAAAACGCTTTATTGGTATACATTGCTATAGCTTGCTTTGTTGCTTCGGCAGAACCACTTGTAATAAATATTTCTTTTGTCGCTTCAATTTTATCAGAAGCATCTTTAGGATTGATACTAAACAAATGTTGCAATTGTATTTGATCTTCTTCTGAAGAAAATTCTAATGCTTTTAAATATAAATACGTTTTTTTATTTTCAATAATATCACCTCCTACTTGTTTTCCAAAAGTTTTAGGATCACCAAAAGCATCTAAATAATCATCTTGTAATTGAAAAGCAATACCTAAATTTTTACCAAAATGGTAAATGGTGTTTTGGTCTTCGTTATTAGCTTCTGCAACAATAGCTCCCATTTGCATAGCAGCACCAACCAAAACAGCGGTTTTATATTCAATCATTTTTAAATACTCTGCTATAGTAACATCATCACGCGTTTCAAAATCTACATCATATTGTTGTCCTTCACAAACCTCTAATGCTGTTTTACTAAACAGTTTAGCTAACGCCTGAAAAGTTTCTGGATTATAGTTTTCAAAAAGCTGATATGCTAAAATTAGCATAGCATCACCAGAGAGAATACCTGTATTTATATTCCATTTTTCATGTACTGTTTCTTTACCTCTTCGTAAAGGAGCATCATCCATAATATCATCATGAACTAAAGAAAAATTATGAAAAACCTCAATACTTAAAGCAGCGTCTAAGGCTTTATTATAATCACTATTAAAGATTTCTGCTGTCATTAAAGTTAAAACAGGACGCAATCTTTTTCCGCCTAACTCTAATATGTAATGAATAGGGTTATATAGTGTTTCTGGTTCTCGTTTAGAAACAAATTTCTCTAAATAGGAAACAAATGCTTCTTGATAAAATAGGATGTTTTGCATCCTGCAAAAATAAGTGAATTATAAAAATTCAAAGCAATTCTTTTAGTAAATGTTAAGAAATTATAAATACTTAGGAAACTTTTTTTGTTTTTAAAGTTTCCTAACGTACCTTTGCAACGCATTAAAAAAAAGCTTTTGCATTTAATAGCACTATGACAATGAGAGAAAGAATTATACAAAAATCTGGAGAACTGTTTTTAGAACTAGGTTTTAAAAGCGTTACCATGGATGATATAGCCAATGAATTGGGCATATCTAAAAAAACAATTTATCAGCACTTTGCTAACAAAACCAAATTAATTGAAGCTACTACTTTAAATATATTTGAGAATATTTGTGACGGAATAGATTGCATTTGCAACGCATCACACAACCCAATTGAAGAATTGTATGACATTAAAATGTTTGTCATGCAGTATTTACAAAAGGAAAAAACATCACCACAGTACCAATTAAAAAAATACTATCCTAAAATATACAAAAACCTACATTTAAAGCAATTTGAAAAAATGCATAAATCGGTTAAAGAAAGCATTAAAAAAGGCGTCGAAACAGGTTTATATCGTCCTAATATAGATATAGATTTTATTTCTAGAATGTACTTTAATGGCATGACAGGAATTAAAGACAATACTATTTTTCCTTCCCAATTATTTACGCTAGACTATTTAATGGAAAGTTATCTAGAATACCATTTAAGAGCTATATGTAATGAAAATGGGCTTTTAACATTAAACAAATTTATAAAAACCAATCAATCATAAACGAATGAAAAAAAGAATCACACTTCTATTCTTTTTAATAACAGCAGTAGTTTTTTCGCAAGAAACAACAACAAGCTTTAGTTTGCAAGATGCAATAGATTATGCTTTAGAAAATAACAGAACTGCAAAAAATGCAGCTCGTGATATTAAAGCAGCCAAATTACAAAAATGGGAAACTACAGCAACAGGCTTACCACAAATAAACGCAAGTGTAGATTACCAAAACTGGCTAAAGCAACAAGTATCGCTTCTTCCTGCTAGCTTATTATCTGACGCAACAAGAAATGAATTAGGACTAGGAGTTAACGATCAATTTCCTGCAGTATTTGGTACAAAACAAAGCACTACTGCTTACGCAACATTAACACAAAAACTGTTTGATGGTTCGTATTTAGTTGGTTTACAATCTGCCAAAGTATTTTTAGAAATTTCTAAAAACGCAAAAGAGAAAACCGATTTAGAAGTAAGAAAAGCAGTTATAAACGCCTACGGAAATGTATTACTAACCGAAGAAACCATTGCTGTTTTAAACCGAAACATTGCTGTTTTAGAAAAAAATATTTTTGAAATTACTAAAATATATGAAAATGGCTTAGAAGAAGAAGAAAGCGTAGAACAACTACAAATTACACTTTCTGGAGTACAAAGCCAATTACAAAACACCCTAAGACTAAAAAAACTAGCATACCAAATGTTTAACATTACGGTTGGCCTAGAGGTAAACACTCCTACTACATTAACAGATAACTTAGAAGGCTTAGCTAACTTCAACACTGTTATTAGCTTATTAGATGCAGATGAAAATGTTGAAAATAATGTAGATTATAAAATAGCTGTAAATGATAAAACCTCTAAAGAGTTATTACTTAAACTAGAAAAAAGTAAAGCTTTACCAACTTTAGACGCTTTTATAAATGGAGGTTACGCTGCTTACAATGAAAAATTTCACTTTACAAACAGTGACCAAAAATGGTTTGGCTCTTCCTTATTTGGTGTAAGCTTAAACATACCAATATTTAGCTCTGGCATGCGTAGCGCTTCTACACAAAGAGCAAAAGTAAACCTTGAAAAAGCACAAGATGATCTAACAGAAACACAGCAACAACTAAAACTACAAATTGCTGCTGCTAAAAGCGATTACCAATTTGCTATAGAAGATTATGAAAATAAAAAATCGAACTTAAATCTTGCAGAACGCATTGAACAAAAAAATCAAATCAAATTTTTTGAAGGTATTTCTTCAAGTTTCGATTTACGTCAAGCGCAAACACAACTATACACAGCACAGCAAGAATTATTACAAGCTATGCTAGATGTTATAAATAAAAAAGCAGAATTAGAAACTGTTTTAAATGAAATACCTAAAAACTAAAACAATCAGAAAACACACTATAATGAAAAATATATATTCACTATTCTTACTTACCCTTTTAACTGTTTCATGCGGAGGCGAGAAAAAGAAAAATTCTGTAGAAAATATTTTAGCAACCGAAAATCTAGAAAAAATAAGAGCTAAACGCACAGAACTTGTAGATGATCAAAAGATTATTCATGATAAAATTACCTTATTAGACCAAGCCATTTCTAAACTAGATACTGTTAGAAAAGTACCTTTAATAACCACATTTACTGCAAAGCATGAAGTATTTAAACACGTACTAGAAATTCAAGGTAACGTAACTACCAAGAACCTGATTGTAATCTACCCAGAATACAATGGTATACTTTCTAAAATATACGTAAAAGAAGGACAAAAAGTTACAAAAGGTCAATTGTTAGCTAAAATTGATGATGGTGGACTAAGTCAACAGTTAACCCAATTACAAATTCAAGCAGATTTAGCAAAAACTACTTTTGAGCGTCAAGAAAGACTTTGGAATCAAAAGATAGGAAGTGAAATACAATACCTACAAGCAAAATCTAATTACGAAGCACAAACACAAGCAGTAAACCAACTACAACAACAACTAAACAAAACCAATGTAAAAGCTCCTTTTTCAGGAACTATAGATGATGTTATTACCGAACAAGGTAGTGTTGTTGCCGCAGGACAATCACCATTAATACGTATTGTTAATCTAGATGAAATGTACATAGAAACAGATGTACCAGAAGCTTATATTACTAACATTACCAAAGGAAAAGAGGTTACTGCAGAGTTTCCTGTTTTAGGTAAAACGGTTGAAACCAATGTACGTCAAGCAGGAGATTTTATAAACCCAACAAATAGAACTTTTAAAATAGAAGTTGCTATTCCTAATAAAGATAAGTCTATAAAACCAAACTTAACAGCAAAGCTTAAAATTAATGATTACACCAATGAAAATGCAGTGTTAATTCCGCAAAGTATTATTTCTGAAAATGCAGAAGGTGAGCAATATGTTTATGTTGTAAATGACAAAAACGAAAACAAAGAAGGTGTTGCTAAAAAAGTCATCATTAAAACAGGAAGAACGCAAGGAGATGTTATTGAAGTTTTAGAAGGAATTGAAAATGACGCAGAAATTATTAAAGAAGGTGCTCGTAGCGTAAAAGATGGGCAAACCGTTAAAGTGATTAATTATTAAAAAAGTTTCCAGTGCATAGCCTTGACGTTTATTAAAACAAAAGGCTATAAACTGTTTAACGAATATACTTTCCATCCATGGGTACAAATAAAAAAAATACAGATAAGGAGTTTAGCTTATCCTCTTGGGCAATTAACAATAAGACTACTATGTATGCGCTTATTGCTGTTATATTTTATATTGGTGTTTCTGCTTTTTTTAGCATGCCAAGAGAAAATTTTCCAGAGGTTAATGAAACTAAAATATATGTAAGCTCTGTTTTTCCTGGTAACACAGCAGAAGACATTGAAAAGCTTATAACAGATCCTTTAGAAGATAAATTAAAATCGATAAGTAATGTAGTAGAAATCACCTCAACATCACAAGAAGACTACTCGATGGTTGTTGTAGAGTTTGATGAAAACATTACTGTAGAACAAGCAAAGCTAAAAGTAAAAGACGAAATAGACACCGAAACTTCTGGAGAAGATTGGCCTACTTTTAACGAAGCTAAAATAGAACCAGATGTATTTGATTTAAGTCTTTCTGAAGAAATGCCTATTCTAAATATTAATATTTCTGGAGATTATCCTGTAGAAAAATTAAAAGACTTTGCAGAATACCTTCAAGAAGAAATTGAAGATATACAAGAAATTAAAAAAGCAGACATTCGTGGTGCTCAAAACAAAGAAGTAGAAGTAGCTGTAGATATTTATAAAATGATGGCTGCCAATGTTACTTTTAACGATGTAATTGGCGCTATTAAAAGTGGAAACGTAACGATGTCTGCAGGTAATTTAATTACAAGTGGACAAAGACGTACCATTAGAATATTAGGAGAAATTGAAAAACCTTCTGAGCTTAAAAACTTTGTAGTTAAAGCAGAAAATGGCAATGCCATTTACCTTAAAGAAATAGCAACGGTTACTTTTAAAGAAGAAGACAAAACCACATTTGCACGTGAGTTTGGCGAACCTGTTGTTATGCTTGACGTAAAAAAACGTGCTGGTAAAAACATGGTAGCTGCAGCAGAACAAATACAAGTAATTGTTCAAGACGCTATAGATAATGTATTTCCTCAAGATTTAAAAGTAACCATCACTAATGACCAATCTCCTAAAACCATTGGTCAAGTAGATGATTTGGTAAACAATATTATTTTCGGGATCATCTTAGTAGTTACCGTTTTAATGTTCTTTTTAGGATTTAAAAACGCACTTTTTGTAGGATTTGCTATTCCTATGTCTATGTTTATGTCTTTAATGATATTAAACTTTTTAGGTCACAGTTTAAATACCATGGTGCTTTTTGGATTAATCATGGGACTTGGTATGCTAGTAGACAACGGAATTGTGGTTGTTGAAAACGTTTATAGGTTGATGGATGAAGAAGGCATGAGCAGAATTGAAGCTGCTAAAAAAGGAATTGGCGAAATTGCTTTTCCTATTATAATATCTACAGCAACTACTGTTGCTGCTTTTATCCCATTAGGTTTATGGCCAGGAATTATGGGAGATTTTATGATGATTTTACCTATTACACTATCTGTAGTTTTAGGTTCCTCTTTATTTGTTGCTATCTTCTTTAACTCGGTTTTAGTTTCTAAATTCATGAGTATTGAAGATAAAGACATGCCTTTAAAGCAAATTATTAAAACCACTAGTATTGTTGCAATCTTTGGTGTATTAATCTTACTATTTGGTGGTGCTTATAAAGGACTTGGTAGTTTAATGCTATTTACAGCAATTATGCTTTGGTTATACCGATGGTTTATACGTAAATGGGCAAATAGTTTTCAAACCAAAACTTTAGTACGATTAGAAAACTGGTATGAGCGTAAACTGCGTAACGCACTTTCTGGTAAAATGCCTTATGTTTTAAGTATTGGTACTTTTGTTTTATTAATATTTTCCTTTATTGCTTTTGGAGCTTCTTTAAGTTCGCAACGTACTAAAGTAGAATTCTTTCCAGACAACAAGCCTAACCAGATTATTGTATATATAGAATATCCTGAAGGAACTGCTATTGAAAAAACAAACGCTATCACTAAAGAGATAGAAAAACGTGTTGCAACGGTTTTAAACAATGAGCAGTATATGGATAACGGTTACAATTTCATGGTAGAAAGTGCCGTTTCTCAAGTTGGCGCTGGTGCAGGAAACGCACAAACAGATATGGGTTCTGCAGCAGAAACACCACATAAGGCAAAAATTACGGCCTCTATGCGAGAATACAAATACAGAAGAGGAGAAGACAGTGAGCTTTTAAGACAAAAAGTACAAACCTCTTTGGTTGGTATTTATCCTGGAGTTTTAATATCTGTTGAAAAAGACCAAAATGGTCCTCCTGCTGGATCTCCTATTAATATTGAAATTGAAGGAGAAGATTACAATGAACTAATTGCAACAGCAGAAAACATGCGTGAATTTATTAATACCAAAAACATTCCTGGTATTGATGAACTTAAAATTGACGTAAACAAAGACAAGCCTACCATGCGTGTTACTGTAGATCGTAAAAAAGCAGGAGAACTAGGTGTTAGCTCTTCGCAAGTAGGACAACAATTACGTAATTCTATTTTTGGTTCTAAAGCAGGAATCTATAAAGAAGATGGTGATGATTTTGATATTTATGTACGTTTTAACGAAGACAACAGATATAATACAAGCGCTCTTTTTAATCAAAACATAACCTTTAGAGACAATACAGGTCAATTAAAAAGTGTTCCTGTTTCTGCTGTAACAAAATACGAGAACAACTCTGGTTTTAATGCTATTAAGCACAAAGACACCAAACGTGTAGTAACCGTTTACTCTGCACTTTCTCCTGGCTATACAGATGCTGGAGTAATTGTTAACCAGATTCAAAATGAAATGAAAAACTATGAAGGTTTACCAGAAAACATTAAGGTAGATTACACAGGCCAAATAGAAGAACAGAACAAACAAATGTCTTTTTTAGTTGGCGCATTTTTTACTGGACTTGGTTTAATTTTCTTCATATTAATTTTTCAATTTAACTCTATTTCAAAACCAACAATAATCATGCTTGCTATTTTCTTGAGCTTTATTGGTGTGTTTGGTGGTATTGTTATTACAGGAAGTGCTTTTGTTATCATGATGACTATGGTTGGTATCATTTCTTTAGCAGGAATTGTTGTAAATAATGGTGTGGTACTACTAGATTATGCACAACTTTTAATAGACAGAAAAAAAGAAGAATTACATTTAGATGCAGATGCTTACTTAGAGCCTGATGATTTATTTGAAAGTATTGTAAGAGCAGGAAAAGCACGTTTACGTCCTGTGTTACTAACTGCAATTACTACTATACTTGGTTTAATACCTTTAGCTATTGGTTTAAATATCAACTTCTTTTCACTTTTTAGTGAGTTTAATCCGCACATATATATGGGAGGAGACAATGTTGTTTTTTGGGGACCATTAGCATGGACTGTAATTTACGGTTTACTAATAGCTACTTTCTTAACACTAATTGTAGTTCCTATCCTGTTCTACTTAGTTACAAAATTTAAAATGTGGTTACTAAAAAAAGGAAAAACAACAGAAGTAATTACAGAAGAATAAACCTTTTTATAATTGTTTAAATAAAAAAAATCCGAAGCACATATGCTTCGGATTTTTTTATAGTATACAAACAACGTTTCTACAATACTTCATAGGTAAAAGTAACACCAGAATCTGTTTCTGTTCCTTCTACTTTAAAAACATATTTATCCATATCCATTACAATAGGAAAATCTGTACTAGCACCATCCTGAATTGCAACCGTTAAAGTAACATCTATACTAGCATTATCATTATAATAATCTTCTAAATACAAATAGGTTTCACCTACTAAATCTGTAGATAATATGGTTACAGACTCCATATTAGAAATACCACCACTATAACCTAAAGTTGTTAACCCTTCCGGAATTCCATTAGTATACACATCGCCTAAGGAAGCATCAAATCCGTCTAGATAAAACATATCATAATCATAAAAAGCATCTGCCCAAACAATAGAAAAAGTAACTGTTGGTATTACTTTATATATAAGTTTTGAAGGTGTATTATCTAGACTTGTACCATCATTACTTACTATAGAAACCTCATAGTTTCCTAAATTATAAAACACAACACTTCCTGTTCCTTCTTGAGATCCAGAAGCTATCATTCCGTCATTAACCGCATAATCTGTTCCTTCTACTGCAGCTGTTCCGTCTTGAAAGGTTACACTAAAAACCACATTAGTATCTGTTGCCAATTCACTTATCGCACTAATATTTAATTCATTTAAAATATTGGTACCTGTATAAATATCTGCAGAATCTGTATCGTTATTAAAAAACACGGTATTATTGGTATCAAAACCAGTGTCTATTTGTGAAACAACATCATTAACGTCGTCACTATCATCACAACTCACCACAAACACAACGGCTAGCAGCAAGCATATTTTATAAATTGATTTTATATTTTTCATAGTTTTTTTATTTTAAAGTGAAAGTTAATCTACCAAATACATAACGACCATTAAATCCAAATTGCGAAGTTCTTCTAGAAAAGATAAATTGATCACCATATTGAGAATCTTCAAAAGGCACTTCGTCTGGATAAATATCAAACAGGTTATTAGCTCCTGCTGTTATTTTTAAATTATCCATTAAGTCATACGAAGCAGATAAATCGGTTACAATTTTAGCACCATATTCTACAGGTGTTGCAGTACCTCTAAAATCTGGATCGTTTACCGAACCAAAGTATACATTACGAAGCATAACATTCCATTTTTCGCATTTATAGGTATTGGTTAAATTTACTTTTGTTCTTGGCATTGCATCTTCAATGTATCCTTTTAGGGTTTCGTCTAAAATTTCTTCACCAAGAATTTCTTTTACATTTTTAACCTCCACCTCTCTAAAGGTAGCAGAAAGATTGTTGGTTAAATCCCCTTTACCTAAAGCCATATTATGTGCTATTACAAGGTCTATACCTTTATTATCTAAATCAAATCCGTTTGTAAAAAATTTAGCAGCAGTAGCAGAAGCGTTATCAAATAACTCTTGAGATTCTGCATCTATAGGAGCAAAACTTCTAGTTAATCCTACTCTATCTTCTACATTAACGATATAACCATCTACTGTAAATTTCAATCCTAAATCTGGTAATTTAGCAGTAAACCCTAAACTAAAGTTTTTAGAAGTTTCTTCTTTTAAGCTTGGTATTTCTAGCAATTGTGCCAATCTACTATTGTTTGCAAAAGTACCTTGCTCTATTGGTATACCACCAACAAACTGTGTTGCTGTTGCATTAAAATAAATTTGATGTAAATCTGGCGCTCTAAAACCTGTACTGTACGCTGCTCTTACTGCAAAATCATCTGAAAACTTATATTTAGAAGCTAGTTTCCAGTTAAAGGTATCTCCAAAATCATTGTAATTTTCATATCTAAAAGCAGTACTTAGTAAAAATGCTTCGGTAATATCTGCTTCTAAATCTACATAACCAGCATAACTATTTCTGTTTTGATTTACTTCGTTTTCTGGCCTGTATCCAGGAAAAACTTGTGCTCCTCCAGGAACAACATTTCCAAAATAGCTTGTTACTAAATCTGCATCTGACGTACTTCCTGTTACTATTTCTCCATTAACATCATAACTAGCCCAAGAAGCTTCTTCACCAGCTATTAATTGGTAATTTTCTACACGATACTCTGCACCAAAAGCCACGTTAAATCCTGAAAACATATCTTCATAAAATTTAGAAATATCTAGGTTTGTAGTGTTTTGCGCAAAAGAAAAACCTCCTGCCTCAAACTCTCTAGGAGAGGAAGTACCTAAAGTAGCATTTACAGTATTTTCAATAGTAAAATCGAAACTATTAGTACCATAGGTATTAGAAAAATCAACATCCCAATCCCCAATTTTACCTTTAATTCCTGCAGCTAAAGACTTATCAATAATTTTAGATGCTATATGTGGTAAAAAACCGTTTGGTAATGCTTCTTGATTTCCTCTACCATCAGTATAAGCAGGTCTTCTGTAAAAACCAGCACCTAAACCATCTCTAAAACTAATACCACCAAAAGTATACACAGCAGATCCTGAATCATCTAAAGGCAACTCCATATTCATTAAAAACTTTCCGCCTCGTAGTTTAGATTGCCCGATTTTCATTCTAAAATCATCACGAGTTAAACCTCTTTGTGCCAACTCATATTCTGTAATTGGAGCAGGATTTGAAGTATCACCTCCAAAAGTAACACCATCGGATGCTATAATATCTAAATAAGAATCACCATTAGCAACCCCTTGATCATACACTGCTTGTAAAGTAGGATCTAAACCAGCAACATAACTAGCTAGAGCTCCTGGATTCATATTATACGCCTGCTCATAACCTAAGTTTCTAGCAGCAACATCAAACATAGTAAATATAGGCTGTCCCATAGAATCACTTCTATTTGTAGCTCCTCTATTTTCTAAAGAACCTGTAAAGTTAATATAACCTCCATTTTTACCTAAGTCTACACCATAGTTAGCATCTATCTGAAATTTCTCACCATCAATACCACCTTCATCATATTGCTCAGAATGTTTACTAATATTTGCACCACTATTTACATTTAATGTTAATTCATTAGTTGCTTTTTTTAATACAATATTAATTACACCAGCAATAGCATCTGAACCATATTGTGCAGCAGCACCATCGCGTAATACTTCAATTTTAGCAATTGCAGAAGAAGGAATAGAGTTCATATCTGTACCTACAGTACCTGTACCTACAGTACCATTTACATTAACTAAAGAAGACTTATGACGTCTTTTACCATTAATTAAAACCAATACTTGATCTGGTCCTAAACCTCTTAAAGATGCAGGATCTACATGATCTGTACCATCTGAAACGGTTTGTGCATTAGATGTAAACGAAGGCGCTACATAATTTAAAATTTCATTTACTGTTGTTTGCGCTCCAAGAGACGCTACCTCTTTCACATCAATAACATCAATTGGCACAGGAGAATCTAAAACAGTTCTTCCTGATCTTCTAGACCCAACTAAAACGACTTCTTCTAGAGCAACTCCAGACTGTAACGTTACATCCATCACGCTTCCTATTACTATAACTTCTTTGGCATCATACCCAACATAAGAAAACATTAATGTATCTCCATTTTTGGCTTCAATTGTATATTTACCATCAAAATCTGTTACTGTTCCTGTTGTTGTTCCTTTTACAACCACAGAAGCTCCTGGTATTGGTCCTGTATCATCAGACACGGTTCCCGTAATTTGCTGTTGAGCAACGACTTGTGCAAATCCGAAGAAAAGCAACATTGCCACTAGATAGTTTTTAATCATAATTTTTGGTTTTTATTGATTAATAATAAATAATACCAAAAATTACTAATAATTTAAACTATCTACAACATTTAAAGCTATTAATTTAATTATTAACATAATAATTGTTAAAATATCATAATTTATTACACATATGAAAATACACAGAAAATGAAGCTTAAAAACATAAAAAAACAGAGAAGATAGCTTCTCTGTTTTTTACTTCTACTAATTGTAGTTTCATTGTTTTAAAATAACTTATTCTTTGACATTAGAATTTAAAATTTAATCCACCACTTATGGTAGTTCCGTTGGTACCAAATTGATTTACTTCCCAAGGATATTTAAATCTTCCACCAAGATCTGTAACCACATCTCCTCCAGTTTCAATTTCATCTGGATACACATCTAATAAATTACTTACAGATAGAGATGCCGAAAGACGATCACTAAACTGATACCCAAATATTAAATCTGTAATTACTTTTCCTGCAAAAGTTTGATCTTTATCTTCATCTGTTGCATGCTGCCATGTTACTTCGCCAAAATAGGTATTATTCAATGCCAAGTTCCATTTATTTATTTCGTAATCAAAGCCTAATAATACTTTGGTTTTTGGTCTAGCAGAAAGAATCCTAGACTGCTCTTTTCTATTAAAAATATCATATCCATTATCTTCTAATAGTGCAGGAGTATCAATTTTACCATCAATATCTGTATTATTAAAATTTGCAGCTAACGTTGCACCTAGTTTACCACTACCTAGTTCTATATTTCTATAATTAGCTACCAAGTCAACACCTGTTGTATTTGTATTTACCGCATTAACAAAGAATTTTAAACTTGTTATCGAGTTATCTATTAATATTTGCTCTACAGGATTGGTATTAGCTGTATCCGCATCAAAACCAATTTCATTAGTAAACAACACTCTATTATCTACTTTTACATTATAAAAATCTAGCGATAATGATAAATTACTTATAGGTTTAAAGGTTATACCTGCAGAAATATTTTTTGAAGTTTCTGCTGTTAATTGTGGCACACCTAAACCATCTCTAATTATTGGATCTACATTATTAAAAGTACCTTGGTTAGAAATAGTACCACCAGACACTAATGTTTGCACATTACTTAAATAAATTTGATGTAATGAAGGCGCTCTAAACCCTGTACTATAAGATGCTCTAATAGCTCCTTTTTCTCCTAATGAGTAACGACCATTTATTTTCCATGAGGTATTATCACCAAAGTCACTAAAATCCTCATAACGAACAGCACCACCAATTAAAATCTTTTCGGTTGGCTCCCAATCTAAGGCTCCATAAACGCCATAATTATGTCTATCGGCATTTACAGCATTAGCAGGCTGTAATCCTGGAAAAGACTGTGCTCCTCCTGCACCTGACGGATTATAATAAGAAGCAAAATCTCCTGGTTTTGCAGTAAAACGCTCTCCTCTTACTTCTGCACCAAAAGAAACTACAAACGCTCCTAATTCTCTACTTAAATCTAAATTTGCCAGTGTATTACTAAAGGTATAACCTCCTACTTCAAAAGAGGTAGGACTATTAGCTCCTAAATCTACATTTAAAGTATTATTAACTTCATAGTCTACAGCATTTCTTCCGTATGTACCACTTAAATCTACATTAAAACCTAACCAATCCCATTTAAATCCAACAGTCATATTATTATCTCTAATATCGGTTTCAAAAGTAGGCTGAAACCCTTGATATTCTGTTCCAGCTTCATGTAGTAAATTATAAGGATCTTGTACCCAATACGGAGTACGATACAACGCAAAACTTTTTCCTGTTCTATAGGTCAATCCTCCAAAAGTATAGAACTCTGCACCTTTATCTCCAATTGGCACTCCTGCATTTACAAAAATATCCATGATTTTTAATTCTGGTTGCCCAACAGTCATTCCTAAATCTGGATTTTCAGATAACCAATCACCAAAAGTAGGATCATCTGCAGCTACACCAAATAAATCATCTTTTCCTGGAGTTCCTGCTCTATTGGTTTCTTCTTGTTGGTAATACCCAAGGGTAAAATTTAAATAACTTCCTTCTTTACCAAGATTTAATGAAGTATTTAAATCTGCACCAAAATTAAAACCATCTCCTTCAGTAGTTACTCCTGCTTTTGCACTTACAGTAGTAAACTCCACATCCTTTTTTAAAACCATATTAATAACACCAGCAATGGCATCAGAACCATATTGTGCAGACGCTCCATCTCTTAACACCTCTATACGTTCAATAGCTGCCGCAGGAATACTTTTTAAGTCTACACCAACCTCTCCTTTTCCTGGAGTATCATTTATATACACCAAAGCACTTTGATTTTTTCTTTTACCATTTACTAAAACCAATGTTCTACTAGGACCCAAACCTCTTAAATCTGCAGGATCAAAATGTGCTGTACCATCAGAAATAGCCTGAGTGGTAGAATTAAAAGAAGGCACCTTATAGGTTAACATTTTATCTACAGTAGGTTGTCCTGTATTTTTTAATTCTGCCACACCTATATTATCAATAGGCACAGGAGAATCTAAAATAGTTCTAGGCTTGGCTCTATTACCAACAAGAACCACTTCATCTAGTGAAACTCCAGATTTTAAGGTTACATTAATAACCTTACCAGAAACTACAATTTCTTGCGGTTCATAACCAACATATGAAAAGAGTAACACATCTCCATCATTAGCTGCAATGCTATAATTACCGTCAAAATCTGTGGTTGTTCCTGTAGTTGTTCCTTTTACAACTACAGAAACTCCTGGAATAGGTCCTGTATCATCAGACACACTCCCTTTAATTTGCTGTTGTGCAATGACTTGAGAAGCTCCAAAGAAAAGCATCATTGCTACTAGGTAGTTTTTAATCATAATTTTTGGTTTTTAATTAATCATTACTAAATAACAACAAATTACGCATATTTTTTATATAATTCTTATTTTTTAAAATAATCAACAGCAATATTCTTTATTTTTTCGTTAAAAATTAAGAAATTAATTTGTTTTAAAATAAGTAATTATAGTCAAAATATAAATGTTAAATTTGCACTTCAAATAAAATTTTATGTATAGAAGTCATAATTGTGGTGAGCTAAATGCATCACATACAAATACAGAAGTAACACTTGCAGGTTGGGTACAAAAATCTAGAGACAAAGGATTTATTGTTTGGGTAGATTTACGAGATAGATACGGAATTACACAATTAGTTTTTGATGAAGAACGCACTTCAAAAAGCCTTTTAGAACAAGCACAAAAATTAGGTCGTGAATTTGTTATTCAAGTAAAAGGAACCGTTATTGAACGTGCATCTAAAAACCCTAAAATGTCTACTGGTGACATAGAAATTTTAGTTTCTGAATTAACCATTTTAAACGAAGCACTTTTACCTCCTTTTACTATAGAAGATGATACCGATGGAGGAGAAGAATTACGTATGAAATATCGTTACCTAGATATTAGACGTAACCCTGTAAAAGACAGCCTTATTTTTAGATCTAAAGTAACTCAAGAAGTTAGAAACTATTTAGCTAAAGAAGGTTTTATAGAAGTAGAAACTCCTTATTTAATAAAATCTACACCAGAAGGTGCTCGTGATTTTGTGGTACCAAGCAGAATGAACGAAGGCCAATTCTACGCCTTACCTCAATCTCCTCAAACCTTCAAGCAATTGCTTATGGTTGGTGGTATGGATAAGTATTTTCAAATTGTAAAATGCTTTAGAGACGAAGACTTACGTGCAGACAGACAGCCAGAATTTACACAGATAGACTGCGAAATGGCATTTATAGACCAAGAAGACATTTTAAATGCTTTTGAAGGTTTAACACGTCACCTATTAAAAGAAATCAATGGTGTGGAAATAG
Organism: Lacinutrix gracilariae; assembly: GCF_042684485.1. Taxonomy (NCBI): domain Bacteria; kingdom Pseudomonadati; phylum Bacteroidota; class Flavobacteriia; order Flavobacteriales; family Flavobacteriaceae; genus Lacinutrix; species Lacinutrix gracilariae. The sequence goes on from NZ_JBHULM010000011.1 coordinate 619,802, forward strand.
AAAAATTTCCAAGAATGCTATATGATGACGCGATGCGTTTATACGGAAATGACAAACCAGACATTCGTTTCGGAATGGAGTTTGGAGAGCTAAATGCAGTTGCGCAACATAAAGACTTTGGCGTTTTTAACAATGCAGAACTAGTAGTTGGTATTGCTGTTCCTGGCGGAAACACATATACCAGAAAAGAAATTGACAAACTTATTAGTTGGGTAAAACGTCCGCAGATTGGTGCCTTAGGAATGGTATACTGTAGATATAATGACGACGGAAGCTTTAAATCTTCTGTTGATAAATTTTACAACCAAGAAGACTTAGCCAAATGGGCAGAAGTTACAGGAGCTAAACCTGGCGATTTAATATGTGTACTATCTGGTGACACCAATAAAGTAAGAGCACAACTAAGCGCCTTACGTATGGAGTTAGCAACACGTTTAGGTTTACGCGACCCAAAAGTATTTGCTCCTCTTTGGGTAATAGACTTCCCATTATTAGAACTTGATGAAGAAACTGGTAATTACCACGCCATGCATCATCCGTTTACTTCACCTAAACCAGGACAAATAGAATTACTAGATACCAATCCTGGTGAAGTAAAAGCAAACGCTTACGATTTAGTTTTAAACGGAAACGAAATTGGTGGTGGTTCTATTAGAATTCACGATAAGAAAACACAAGGTATCATGTTAAAACATTTAGGTTTTACTGAAGAAGAAGCAAAAGCACAATTTGGCTTTTTAATGGATGCTTTTGAATATGGTGCACCACCTCATGGTGGACTCGCTTTTGGTCTAGACAGACTAGTAGCTATTTTAGGAGGCCAAGAAACTATTAGAGACTTTATTGCTTTCCCAAAAAACAATTCTGGTCGAGACGTCATGATAGATGCTCCTGCTCCTATTGATGAGGAACAACTAACAGAGCTAAATTTAAAGCTAAACTTAAAATCATAAATTAAAAATCCTGCTAATTGCAGGATTTTTTAGTAGTTTTAACTATGCCAGTAAAACATCCAATATTAAAAAGAATACTAATCTGGAGAACCAAGCACATCTCAAATAAACAGTTTGTATATTTTTTAAGTGCTTTAGTTGGTTTTACTTCTGGTGTTGGTGCTGTAATATTAAAAAACCTAACACACTTTATTCAGCATTTATTAGAAACCCGATTGGTACAATATTACCATCAGGCTTTTTATTTTCTATTTCCAACCATTGGTTTTATACTCGTGTTATTAATTATCAAGTATATCATTAGGGCAAAAGTTAGCCATGGTATACCTTCTACTTTACACGCAATAGCCAAACGTAAAGGAATCATAAAAAGCTATCAAATGTTTGGTTCTATACTTACAGCTCCTGTTACTATTGGTTTTGGTGGTTCTGTAGGACTAGAAGGACCTGCTGTTGCCACAGGTGCAGCAATTAGCTCTAATATTTCCAGGCTGTTTAGAATGAACCAAAAAACAAAAACCTTATTAATTGGTTGTGCTGCTGCAGGAGCGCTATCTTCCATTTTTAAGGCTCCTATTGCTGCCATCATTTTTGCCATAGAAGTTTTTAGCTTAGATCTAACTATTGTGTCTATGCTACCTTTGCTTTTAGCATCGCTTTCTGCGATTCTTACTTCGTATTTTTTCTTTGGTGATGACATCTTACTACCTTTTAGAATTGAGGATAAATTTATTATTTCAGACGTTCCTTTTTACATGTTTTTAGGTGTTTGCGCTGCGTTTACTTCCATATACTTTAATGAAGTTTATGAAAGAGTGCAAAAACTTTTTGACAAAATAAATACACCTCTTAAAAAACTTCTTTTTGGTGGTGCTGCTATTGGTGTGCTTGTATATTTAATTCCGCCACTCTATGGTGAAGGTTTTGATATCATGAACAGCCTCATTGCCGGAAATCCAGAAAAAGCCTTGGTAAATAATTTTCTGCATTTAGATTTAACCAATGTTTGGGCTGTTATTCTACTTTTAGCAGGTCTTGTATTTTTTAAAGTGATAGCTAGTGCTCTTACTTTTGGCGCTGGTGGTGTTGGTGGTATATTTGCACCTACACTTTTCATGGGAAGCATTATGGGAAACTGCATTGCTAAAATTATAAACAATTGCGGATTGTTTAGCACACCTGTTTCCGAAAGCAATTTTACGCTTGTTGGCATGACTGGCTTATTAGCAGGAATTTTACAAGCACCTTTAACTGCTATCTTTTTAATTGCAGAACTTACTGGTGGTTACGACCTATTTATACCTTTAATGATTACGTCTGCTATTTCATTTGGTATTACAAAACATTTTGCACCTCACTCTGTATATACTATGGAATTAGGCAGAAAAGGAGAACTCATAACACACGACAAAGACCATGCTGTTTTAACTTTAATGGATATAAATAAAGTTATTGAAACTAACTTTAAACCTGTTACTACTAAAATGACTTTAGGAGAAATCATTGAGCAAGCCGTTGTAAAATCTAACCGAAACATTTTTCCTGTTATCGATGAAAAATATAAAACACTTAAAGGTATTATTTTACTAGATGATATTAGATCTATTATGTTTGACCAAACACTTTATAACGAAGTAACTGCAATAGATGTCATGCAAAACCCTCCTGAGATTATTAATATAGAAAAAGATAAAATGACTACTATAATGAAAAAATTCCACGAAAGTAACGCCTGGAATTTACCTGTAGTAAAAAACGGTGTATACATTGGTTTTATATCAAAATCTAAATTATTAACTGCTTACCGTCGTGAATTGATTAATTTTACAACCTAACAATCTAATAGACGCGTTAAACGCAAAATATAGGCATTACTTAAAACCATGAAACCCATAAAAATCATAACATTTATAGCTTTTGTAGCTTCTTTAACAAGTATCGTTTCTGGCTTTGCATTAAACCTTCCCTATTCGCAAAAATTAATAGGCTTTGGTGTGGTAGGTTTATTTTTAATTGTATTCCCATTGTTTTCGTATTACAGATGGAAAAACAAAGACATCAACGACTATATGCTCAATAAAGAAAACCTTGATAAAATGCGTAAACGCGAAGGAGATACTAGAAAATTATAATTAGGGCATTCCCCTTTTTCGCGAAAAGCTACAAAGCGTCGCGCTATACACTATATCTTTTTTGTAACACACTTATTTTGCTCCTTCACAAATCCTTTAATGCAGAATATATTGCATTTTAACAAACAGTATTAAAAACAAAAAAGGATGCCGTTTCTATCGCTAATGCATCAATCTGCCAAGGATATTACCAAAAAAAAAGAAAACGCTTGTATTATTATAAGCAACGTCTTAATTCAAATTTCGTTTTTCAACAAAAAAGCGTTTCATAATAGCAGCAGCTTCTTTTGCTAAAACACCACCTACAATTTCGGTTTTTGGGTGTAAGGTAGTTTTCATCACACCACAACCTCTATGTGCATCTGTAGCACCATAAACAATTTTAGAAATCTGACTCCAATACAAAGCTCCTGCACACATTTGGCAAGGCTCTAAGGTTACATAAAGCGTACAGTTTTTAAGATATTTACCTCCTAAAAAATTAGCAGCAGCAGTAATAGCCTGCATTTCTGCATGCGCAGTTACATCATTTAACAACTCGGTTAAATTATGTGCTCTAGCTATTATTCTATCTTCTACAACAATAACAGCACCAACAGGTATCTCTCCTTTTTCTAAAGCAGCTTCTGCTTCCTGAAGTGCTTTTCGCATAAAATAAGTATCATCAAAAGGATTAATCATTGTTAACTAGTATTACATTAATAATTATGGTAAAAATACAATTTCAAATGTTATTAGTAAGAGTATCATTTTCAAATATTACATTTGTAGTTCATGAGTAAGATACTAGACCATATAAATTACCCTAAAGATTTACGTCTTTTAAAGCAAGAACAACTACCTGCTCTAGCCAAAGAATTACGTGAATTTATAATTAATATTGTTGCAACCAAAGAAGGCCACTTAGGCGCAAGTCTTGGTGTAGTAGAACTTACCATTGCCTTACATTATGTATTTAACACACCAGACGATGTATTGGTTTGGGATGTTGGCCACCAAGCCTATGTACACAAACTACTTACAGGCAGAAAAAACACTTTTCATACCAATAGGCAGTTAGGAGGTATTTCTGGATTCCCAAAACGAGAAGAAAGCATTTATGACGCTTTTGGTGTTGGACATTCTTCTACTTCTATTTCTGCAGCGCTAGGCATGGCTCTTGTTTCACAATTAAAAGGAGAAAAAAACAAACAACACATTGCTGTTATTGGTGACGCTTCTATTGCAAGCGGAATGGCTTTTGAAGGCTTAAATCACGCTGGTGTTACCTCTGCCAACTTACTCGTTATTTTAAACGACAATGCTATTGGTATAGACCCAAGTGTTGGTGCTTTAAAACAATATTTAACCAATGTTAAAAAAGGAACACAAAAACAGGATAATATATTTGAAGCACTAAATTTTAATTATTCTGGACCTATAGATGGACATGACTTACCTGCTATAATTCTAGAACTAGAAAGATTAAAAAAAGTTAAAGGACCTAAGTTTTTACACGTTATTACCACTAAAGGAAAAGGACTAAAACAAGCCGAAGAAGACCAAGTAAGGTATCATGCTCCAGGTAAATTTAATGCAAAAACTGGAGAACTACACGTAAAAGCAAATACCATTGAAGCTCCTAAATTTCAAGATGTTTTTGGGCACACTATGGTTGAGCTAGCAAGAAAAAACAAAAAGATAATTGGTATAACACCTGCCATGCCAACAGGAAGCTCTTTAAAATACATGATGCAAGAATTTCCTGAACGCGCTTTAGATGTTGGTATTGCAGAGCAACATGCAGTCACTTTAGCTGCAGGAATGGCAACACAAGGCTATATTCCTTTTTGCAACATATACTCTACCTTTTTACAGCGTGCTTATGATCAAATTATACACGATGTTGCTTTACAAAAACTACCTGTCATTTTTTGTTTAGACAGAGCTGGATTGGTTGGTGAAGATGGCGCTACACACCATGGTGTTTTTGATTTAGCCTATTTAAGATGCATACCTAACCTTATTACTTATGCACCAAGAAATGAAATTGATTTACGCAATATCATGTATACTGCACAATTGGGTTTAAAATTACCTATCGCCATTAGATACCCAAGAGGAAGAGGTAAAATTATAGACTGGAAACAACCTTTTACCAAAATAGAAATAGGTAAAGGGCTTTGCTTACAAAAAGGTAAAGACATAGCTATTTTAAGCATTGGTACTATGGCTAGTATTGCAACAGAAGCCATACAGTTAGTTAGTAAAGATATAGAGGTTGCACATTACAACATGCAGTTTATTAAACCTCTAGATACTGCTTTACTACACAACATATGCAAAACACACCAAACTATAATTACACTAGAAGATGGCGTTATACATGGTGGATTTGGAAGTGCTATAGTAGAGTTTTTAGCAGAAAACAATTATAAAAACAAAATTAGCATATTAGGTATACCAGATACCTTTATACACCAAGGAAGCACTTTAGAACTACAAAAAGAATTACAATTAGATGCTATAAGTATAGCCAACAAAATTAAAGCGCTTTACTAATCGGTAACATAATAGGTATCACTTTCCATTTGAGATGCACTATCCTGCATTATTTCGTTAATTACTAATATACAAGCGAAGAGCACAAAACAAATAACAAGAGCTCCGAGTAGGTTTTTTTTCATCATTTAATTTTTTATGTTTTCTAAGAAACAACATTATTAAAACTTCAAGATTTGGAATATAAACTTAATCAATTAATATCGATTAAAAGTAGTATTATCCTACAAAACACATAAAACCGCTCCTCTCTTCCTTATAAAAACTCCTATTTTTAAACCATTTACTCAAAATATAACATAAAAAAAAATGCCACTTAAAAGTGGCACTTTTTAATAAACAAGTAGGTATTCTACTTATTTCTTGATTATTAATTTTTCAGCATGTGAAAAGTTAGCTCCTTGAATTTTCAACACATACATACCTGTAGCTAAATGATTAGCATTGATCGTAGATTGTTGATTTAATGATAATTCTGAAGAATATACTTTCTTACCATTCATATCAAAAATAGAAGCAAGCACCTTACCGTAATCTTGAGCAACTTTAATGTTTATAGTTCCATTAGATGGGTTAGGGAAAATACTAAATGTACTTTCTGTATTTTCATCAATACTTAAAGAGTCTGGTGTAAATTGTCCTGAGAAAATACCACGACCATAAGTAGCAGCAAATACCATATTATCATCTCTTAAATCTAGATCTAATACTTTTACATTACTCATACCATTATAAGCTTGTGTCCATGTAGGAGAAACATCAGAGAAGTTAGTAGTATACCATACACCTAACTCTGTACCAATAATTACTTCTTCTAAGTTTAATGGGTTTTGTAAAATTGTTTTAACTGGTAAATCAGGTAAGTTACCATCTTTAGGTTCCCAAGTAGTTCCTCCGTTACCAGAGTACCATACATTTTGAACACCATAGTTATGAATTGTTACAAAAATTTCATCTTCAGATTGACCGTATTCAATATCTGAAATACTACCAACCATTACATTATTATCTAAGTTCGTCCAAGTTGGTGAAGCAGTATTAGCATTCTCTACTAAAATAACATCTCCTAAAACAGTACCTACTAATAACTTAGAAGATGTTGTAGTATAAGGTGACACTTTAAAAGCAGTTGGTGTTGCTGTTAACTCTACTGCATCTGTTAAATCTGTACTTGTTAAAGTAGCAGCAGACTTAATACCAGAATATCTTTTAATAATAACTTCTGTTGCAGAATAATTAGAATATAAGATATCTAAATTAGAATCTAAATCTTGAGGATTTATAAAAGCACCATTACTATCAGATTCAGCATTTATAGTAACGTTATCTCCTAGCGTTCCATCTGCATTTAAATGACGCAAATTAACACCACTATTATATACATAGTTTCTTATAAAATATCTATCTGTACCATCTTGATCAAAGAAAGAGTATGCACCATCACCACCATAAGGCTCTGTAGAACTATCTGTTCCTGTAGGATTAGCATTTTGAAAAAGTTGTGTACCATTATCTTGTAAACCACCAACAAAATAATCACCAGTTAAAGCGGTTGTTGGAGCCACACCTACCGTGTAAAATTGAGAAGTTACAAAACCATTATTTCTATCTTCAATAGTTGTACCTGCATCATCAGAATAATACACACCTCCATCATTACCAAACATCATTTTGTTTGAATCACCAGGAGCAAAAACAGCTACGTGTTGATCTGCATGAACGTATTGATGACCAAAACCACCATACCAGTGTGAAAGTTGCGTATAGGTAGTTCCTCCATTATTACTTTTAAACAAATCAATACCTCCAAGGTATATTGTATTATCGTTGCTAGGATCAATTGCTATCATTAAATCATAAAACGCCTGACCTCTTGTAAAGTCAAATTGCGTAATTGAAGGCTCAGAATCATTAGGCACACTTTTACCAGAAGTAAGAAAAGAAGGAAAGAAACCAACAGGAGACGATGTAAGACTCACTTTGTAATCCGTATCACCTGTATTACTTAATTCTGCTAAAACATATACTTGTGTTGAAGATTTAGAAGCTGCTACTTGCGTTCTTACTCCATTTGGAACCACATATCTTTCTTCAAAAGTAGCACCATTATCTTCAGAGATAAATACCATACCACCACCATCACCATAAAGTGCACTTCTTGTAGTAGCTAACCAAATATTACCATTACCATCGTAATCTAAATCATTAGGTTCGTGTTTGTTTCCATCTGCAGTTAAAGGCACGTTTATTTCTGCCCAGTTTGCACCAGCATCAGAAGACTTGTATAAACCGTAAGCATCACCACCTACAGTAGTTCCTGCATTAGATGCACTATAAAGTCCTTCTCCAGCAGCAACATAAACATCAGATACACCATTGTTATCTACAACAATAATATCATTAATATGTTGAGCTCCTGGCACTACAAGTGCTGTAAAGTCTCCACTTGTTGGGTTTAATGAAGCATTTACTGTTCCAGAAGCTAAAGCAGCTTCTAAAATATCACCATCTGCTTGAGATATCATTACTGAAGGAATTGTTATTGTAGCATCTGTTCCTCCCATTGGTACAGGTTCTCCAGGAACATTATTCATCATAATAACTCCTATAGCACCATTAATTTGCGCATTTTTCACTTTTTCTACAAAGGCACATTCTCCTCTACGTATTAAAGCTATTTTTCCAGTAGCACTTGGTCCAAATTCGCCACAAGCTTCTGTAGGCTCACCACCTGTTGTATCATTTGCTAAAATTAAGTCTCCTGTAACTACACTGTCAATTGCAGGACCAAAATTTGTTGTTGGGTAAGACTGGTAATTACCAGAAATACTTGCTGGTGAATTTACAGTAATATTAGAAGCAGAAACAAAGTAAGTATCTCCAGAGATACCTCCAAAAATTCTTGCCCAAGTATTCCCTCCATCTGTAGATTGCCATACACCATCTCCTGAAACATCTCCAGCAGTATAACTCTCTCCTGTACCTGCGTAAAAGATTTGTGTGTTATTCGGGTCGTAAGTAAGAACAGAAACACTTAAGTTTTCTGGAATACCAACTCTTACCCATTCTGAAGACGCACTAGAAATATTAGTGTTTTTCCATAAACCACCACTAACACCTCCAGCAAATACGGTATTGTTAGAAGTATCATTAGGATCAAACATGATTCCTCTTGTTCTTCCTCCTACGTTGTTTGGTCCACGAGAAACCCATCCATTATCCATTGCATCACCAGGAACTCTTCCTGCAGCTAAGCTATTAGCTCTTTGCTCTAAAAGTTCTTTTTGAATTTCTGCAACTTTTTCTGGAGTTGGTCTTCCTAATTCAGGATTCATAGTTAACTCCCACATTTGTTCATTGTACTTGTTAGGCGTTAATCTATGTTCTTTTCTTTCTGTTTTACTTAACTCAAGTCGTTCAGTAAAAGGGCTTTTTGCTAAATTTTTAGCATGTAATTCTTTTAATTGTGTTACATCTTTTTTCGATTCTTCGTTAGAATTACATCCAACTAAAAGGAAAACAAAAAAAACACTTAATAGATAGGTAATCTTTTTCATAATTTATTTTTTGTAGTAAAAGCAAATATAATGAAACTACTCTTATAAAAAAAAATCTTAAATGTTAAAGCTAAGACCGTTAATTTTTTTATAAACCATGATTGCTTTGCTATCAGACAGCAAAGAAACGTAGTTACATAAGCGCAATAATCTTAAGTATAAACTGTCTTCATTTACAATAACACTTTCTGGTAAGCTTTTAACAATAAGCTTATCATAATTAGTTGGGTTTTGGTCATAGCTATTATTTACAGCATCGGTATACACTTTAAGTAAAGTATTTAACACTTGATACCCCGAAATTTCTTTATCTATAACTTCTGTAGATTGATATACATTATCTACACTAATTTTAATGATATCATTTATTTGTGCTTCGTATTTACTTTTATCTAGTAAAGCCATTTGAAACTCGTCTTTTAAAATAGCTTCTTCATTCGCTATAAAAATATCAACAGCTTCATTAATAAGTGTATTAATTGCCAATGCTCTTAAATAACTTACACGATCTTGTGTATTACTTAATTGGTTGTATTTTTTAGTATTTATGGTTTCTTTAACCAGATTAATTAAATACTCTAAAGCATATTCTTCTTGAATTAACCCTAGATTTATTCCGTCTTCAAAATCTATAATAGTATAACAAATATCATCTGCTGCTTCTACAAGAAAAGCTAAAGGATGACGTGAAAAACTAACATCTGTATCACTTCTACTTATTAAGCCTAATTCATTTGCAACATCTAAAAACGCTTCTTTTTCACTTTGAAAAAAACCATACTTTTTATCTGCAATATGTTTGCTTGGTTTTTTAGGTAATGACTCTTTTGGGTATTTCATAAAAGCACCAAGGGTTGCATAACTTAAACGCAAACCTCCTTGACGTCCTTCTCTATTTTCTGTTACTATTTTAAAACCATTTGCATTTCCTTCAAAATCACACAGATCTTGATATTCTTTTGCAGAAAGTTGGTCTTTATACTTTTTTCCTTCTCCTGTTTTAAAGAATTCACCAATAGCCTTTTCACCCGAATGCCCAAAAGGAGGATTACCAATATCATGAGCTAGTGCAGCAGAAGCCACAATAGCACCAAAATCATTGGCTTGGTAGCCATGAATACTTTGAAGGTGCGGATATTTTTCTAATAACCTCAGCCCTACTTTTCTTCCTAAAGACCTTGCTACTACACTAACCTCTAAACTATGGGTTAAACGTGTATGCACAAAATCGGTTTGAGATAGTGGTATTACCTGCGTTTTATCTTGAAGACTTCTAAATTCTGCTGAAAATATTACACGATCATAATCCACTTCAAATCCTAAACGTGTTTCGTCTTGTTCTTTTCTTAACCTTTTATTGGTATCGCCAAAGCGTTTTAAAGAGAGTAGTTTTTCCCAGTTCATCTTATGTATTTAATAATTTGCAAGATAGTATTTTTGAATGTTAAGAAATTATTTCCAAATAAAAATAATAAGCAAATCTCATAACATTAAGCTAACCGTTTTATTACGCTTGTTTAACCTGCGCTTAACAGCAACTTTACATAGTTGGGGTTTCTTTGCCACGAGAAATTAAAACAAGTAATGAGAAATTTTTTATTAGCAATAACACTACTTACTTCTTTAGTAAGCTTTGCACAATCTTCAGGTTCATTAGTAGGTAAACTACTAGATAAGGAGTATAACAACGAACCACTTCCGTTTGCAAACGTAATTATTAAAGGTACATCTTCTGGAACTACTTCTGATATGGATGGACTTTACGCTTTAAACGATTTAGCTCCTGGAAGCTACACTATAGTATATAGTTTTGTTGGGTACGAAACACAAGAAATACTTGTTGAAATTTTAGCCAATAAAGTTACCGAAGTAGATGTAACTATGGGAGCAAGTGCTGCTTCTTTAGACGAAGTAGTAATTACCACTACTACAAAAAGAGAAAGCGAAACTGCTTTATTACTAGAGCAGAAAAAAGCAGTAGAAATTAAACAAAGTATTGGTGCCGAAGAACTTTCTAGAAAAGGAGTTAGCGATGCAGCAGGAGCTGTTGCTAAAATTTCTGGAGTTTCAAAACAAGAAGGTTCTAGTAATGTTTACGTTCGTGGTTTAGGAGACAGATACTTAAACACAACTATGAACGGCTTATCGCTTCCTTCTAATGATGTTAACAAAAAGAATATTGACTTAAACCTGTTTTCATCCGATGTAATTGAAAACGTTTCTATCAGTAAAGCTTATTCTTCAAAATACTACGGAGATTTTTCTGCTGGTAATGTAGATATTAGCTCTAAAGACTATAAAGGAAATGGATTTTTTGATGCTTTTGTAAGCACTGGTTTTAATACCAATGCTATAGACAAAAACTTTGTAAGAAGCGAAGGTACTGGTTATTTTGGATACTACGGAAGATACGACCACAACCCTTTTGCTGTTGTTTTATCGCATGGTATAGATCCTGAAAATGCTGGTACACCAATGAATATTGGTTATGGTGCTTCTGCAGGAAAGTCTTTTGATTTTGACAATGGTTCGCGTTTAAGCCTTTTTGCTACTGCATCTTTTGAAAATGCTTACGAATACAGAAAAGGTTCTGCTGTAGATTACACTTTAACAGAAAAGAAAGCTTTTATAGATAATGCCGAAGAATATGAATATGGTACAACTACTACAGCAATGGCTGCCGTTAACTATAAAATAGATAGCGATAATAAAATTAAATTCAATTCTTTATTCATTAACAACTCTTCAGATAAGGTTGGTTATTTTGGTATTGACGGAAAAGGTAGAAGTCGTGACGCTATTTTAAACACAGACGAAGGTTTTTACCAAATGAATGTGCAGTTTGACCAAACACAAATGTATGTAAACCAATTATTAGGAGAACATACTTCTGGAAAATTTGATATAGATTGGGGATTTGGGTATAACTATGTGTTTTCTAAACAACCAGACAGAAAACGTATAAGTGTAGAAAACTACCACTTGGCTTTAGATAACGACATTAATACCAACCCTTCTTTTTACAGCAATGTGGTTTTTGATAACCAACGTTACTTTCAAAATATTGAAGATGATGAATACAACGGAAGAATCAATTTAGCCTACAACGCTAATGACAACCTTAAAATTAATGTTGGTTACAACGGAAGAAGCAAAGAAAGATCTTTTAACAATATACGTTATGGTTATGATATTTTAGATTCTGATTACGCTATAACAGATGTAAATAATTTTGACAGTGTATTTACACTAGATAATTTAAACCTTAACGATGGTGATGATGGTATTTACGAGATTCAAGTAATCAATCCTACTCCAACCCTATCTAATGTAAACAGACCAGGATTATACGAAAACACATATAAAGGAACCCTTAATGTTTACGCAGGTTATGCAGATGCCGAAATTAAATCTGGTGACAAATGGTTATTTGTTCCTGGTGTACGTTTAGAGTCTTTTGAACAAAAAATAGCGTTTAACGTAATTAACTTAGGGAACTTAGGAGACAGCGAAATCACTTCTAAACAAACATTTGTATTACCAACTTTAAATGTAAAATATGCCTTAAATGAAGAATCTAACCTTCGTTTTTCTGCAAGTCAAACCGTTTCTATTCCAGAATTTAAAGAAGTTGCTCCTTTTGTTTACGAAGACATTTCTACAAGAATTGGTGGTAATCCAGACTTGTTAGAGCAAGGATATTCAAAAATTTTAAACATCGATTTAAAATACGAATGGTTCTTTAGTAAAAGCGAAATACTATCTGTTGCAGCTTTCACCAAAGAAATTAAAGATCCTGTAAACTTAGTGGTTGGTGCAGATGCTACAGGAACACAACGTTACTTTAGAACAGGAGACAAAGCAAATGTATATGGTATAGAGCTAGAAGTGAGAAAAAACCTTATTACAGATAGTGATGATAACGCAAAACTATCTGCAGGTATAAACGCTACTTACATGCATACTACACAAGATTTATACAGCAATATTGATGGTGAATTTTACGATGTAAGTTTTACAGAAAGCGAAGAAGCTTTACAAGGTGCTTCTCCTTTAATTCTTAATGCAGACATTAACTACTCACCAACCTTTGGTAACTACAAGCCAACAGCAAACTTAGTATTCTCTTATTTCTCAAATAGAATTGATGCTTTAGGATCTGGACAATTAGGTAATGTAATTGAAAAAGGAGTGCCAACATTAGATTTTATCTGGAAAAATAAAGTAAAAGAAAACCTAGAAATAAATGTAGGAGTAAAAAATATTTTAAATGCGAATATAGATTACTACAGAGAAACCACTTTAGGAAACATTTCTGTGAACTCTGCCAATGGTAAAGGAGTTACAGATTACCAAAGAGGAATAGACCTTAGCCTACAACTTAAATATAAATTTTAATCACAACTATAAAATCAAAAACGAATTTAATTAAACTTAAAACAATGAAAAATAATTTAATTTTAGGACTAGCAATCATAACAATGCTTTTCTCTTGTACTACAGATGATACTTCAGATATCGTTATTAATGACAACAGCACAGTAAACAACAATTCTGGAGGTGGTGACACCAATGATGATTGTATTTACCTTTCTGGAACTTATGTAGAAGATTTAACTTTAGACGCTAACAACTGTTACAAAGTAAACGGATCTTTAATTATGGCAGAAGGAACTACATTAACCATTCCTGCAGGTATGACATTAGAAGCTTTAGCTGCTGGAGCAAATGTTTATATTGCTATTTCTCAAGGCGCTCAAATTATTGCTAACGGAACTGCTAGCAACCCAATTGTATTAACTTCTGATGCTGCTGCACCAAGTGCTGGAGATTGGGGAGGATTAATTCTTTTAGGAAAAGCACCTATTAACTCTGTAACTGGTACTTCTACTTCTACCTCAGAAATTGCAAGCTTACCATTTGGTGGTACAGATGCTGCAGATAACTCTGGATCTTTACGTTATGTACGTGTAGAATATTCTGGTGGTGCTGCAGATGGGCAATCAGAAAACAACGGATTCTCTTTCTATGGTGTTGGTAACGGAACAACTGTAGAATACATTCAAGCTTTTGAAGGTAAAGATGATGGTATCGAGTTTTTTGGAGGTACAGTAAACGCTAGTTTCATTTCTGTTGTTAACGCACAAGATGATTCTATTGACTGGACAGAAGGATACACAGGAACTATAACAAATGCATACGTAAAGCATGGTGCAGACCACGATAAAGCAATTGAAGCAGATGGTTTTAACACAGACTTTAGTAATGCTGCAGGTTATTTTTCTAAACCAACAGTAACTAACTTAACCATTATAGGTTTAGGATCTACAACTGGTAATGAAGCAATACGTTTAAGAGCTGGAACGCAAGGAATTTTCAATAACGTTTCTATTGAAGGTTTTGAAGAAGGTTTTGATTTAGATGGAGATGCTGGAGACAACCCAACAGGAGCTGGTGTTTTAAGTGGAGATTTAAGTGTTACTGATGTAACTTTTACAGATGTAACTTTAAACATGAAAAACGATACTGCAGAAACTTTTACAGAAGCAGAATTTATTTCTGGTAATGGTAACGGAACAGGAACAGATTATGCTACTTGGGGAGCATCTTGGACAGTAGAATAATACAATAAAAATAGCCCCAAATTAAAAAAGCATCCTGTTTAGGATGCTTTTTTTTGTTTTCTAAAATGCTATTATTGACGTGAGGCAATAGACGTTTTGTTTGTCCACTCACTTACATTTGCAATTGCATTGTTTGTATAATCTACTTCTTTTAAAGTTTTATCATTCCAATAAAACCATTTGCCGACTTTCTTCCCATTATCATAATTTGCCGAAACTGTTTTGTCGCCTTTGATATCAAAACTCAACCACTCGCCTTGAAGTTTACCATCTGCTGTATAGAATCCTGTTTGACTCACTACTCCATTGTCATGATAGTACGTTACTTCAATTAAGTTAGTTTTTTCATTAAGTTTTAATGTTCTCTCTTGTGCAAAAGAAACCACTGAAATCATTAAAGCTAAAAACAAAATAAATTGCTTCTTCATTATTATGGGTTTTTAATTATTAATACTTCAAATATACACATAAATTAATATTAAAGCAACATTTACGTAACATTAAATTAACATTGAGAAGCTATTTGTTTGTTTTTCAACAAATTAAAGGTTTTAAAAAAGTGAAATTTATTAATAATTACTTAATATTTAGATTACGTTAAAATCATCTTTGAAATAGATATTTGCTTGTATTTTAAAGTACAAAATTTAGTATTTCATATAATCTATTAGTTTTTGTCGACTATATTATCATGATTTCTAATGGCTGCTTAAGGCCAAAGCAGCCTTTTTTTGTTTGTTAAACTTAATGATTTAGAAACGTTAAGTTAACATTAATGTTAGTTCTTTGCAGTGACAAAAACTAATAAGTAACTTAATGAAAATCAAGTATTTATTAATTGCAATTTTTCTATTTGCAATTAACTCATTACGTGCACAAGAAAATGAAACTCCAAAATTTGGAAAAGGATTATTTAATCTTGTAGGAAAGGATAGTAGTTACACCATGAAAATTGGAGCCAGAATGCAATTTCTTGCAATTTCCAATTGGGAAGATGGTGAGGCTAATGAATCTAACTTCTTAGTACGTCGAGCAAGATTAAAGTTTAACGGTTTTGCTTTAACCCCTAAATTAAAATACAAAATAGAACTAGGTTTATCTAATAGAGATATTTCTGGAGCTTCAGCCTACACTAGCAATGCACCACGATACATTTTAGATGCTGTTGTTATGTGGAACTTTCATGAAAACTTCGAGCTTTGGTTTGGTCAAACCAAACTACCAGGTAACAGAGAGCGTATTATTTCTTCTGCCAATATGCAACAAGTAGATCGTTCTTTACTTAACAGCGCTTTTAATATAGATCGTGATGTAGGTATTCAATTAAGACATTACTTTAACCTTACAGACACCTTTATTGTAAAAGAAGTATTTGCTATTTCGCAAGGAGAAGGAAGAAATGTTACCTCTGGTAATCTAGGAGGTCATCAATACACTGGTCGTATAGAGTTTTTACCTTTTGGAAATTTTTCAAGCAATGGAGACTACAAAGGAAGCGATTTAAAACGCGAACCAAATCCAAAATTAGCTTTAGCTGTTAGTTACGACTTTAATAACAATGCCGTAAAAACAAAAAGCAATCAAGGAGATTATATGATAAATGAAGCTGGCGAGTTTCACGAAACCAACATTTCTACTTTATTTATAGATGCTATGTTTAAATACAAAGGCATTTCTTTTATGGCAGAATATGCAGATAGAAATGCAGATGAAGTATTATATATAAATGAAGATGGCAATACAGATGCTGTTCAAATTGGTAGCGCTATTAACCTACAAGCAGGATACCTATTTAAAAAAGATTGGGAAGTTTCAGGACGATACACCAATATAGATTGGGATGCTTTAACCGAAAATGCCAACCAAAGTCAATATACCATAGGTGTTTCTAAATACATTGTAGGGCATAAATTAAAAGTACAAACAGACATTAGCCACTTAGAAGTAACCCATGGTAACAATGAACTTATGTATAGATTACAATTTGATATTCATTTTTAAAAACATAACAATTACGTAACATAATAATCAAGAACACTAAAGATATTTGCAAACATTTTTAAATTAAATTATGGATAATATATACTTATATATGATAATTGCTCTTGCTATTTTAGCTATCGCTGATTTAGTTGTTGGAGTAAGTAATGATGCAGTAAATTTTTTAAATTCTGCCATTGGATCTAAAGCTATTTCCTTTAAAACTATCATGATAGTTGCCAGTATTGGTGTAGCTGTTGGAGCTGTTTTTTCTAGCGGAATGATGGAAGTTGCACGAAAAGGAATTTTTAATCCTGGAGAATTTATGTTTAATGAAATCATGATCATTTTCATGGCAGTAATGATAACAGATATTCTGCTACTAGATTTCTTTAATACTATTGGTATGCCAACCTCTACAACAGTATCTATTGTATTTGAATTACTTGGAGCTGCAGTTGCCATGGCATTAATTAAAATTGGTCATGATGGCGGAACCTTTATAGATGTTGTTAACTATATCAACACTTCTAAAGCATCACAAATTATATTTGGTATCATACTCTCTGTAGTCGTCGCCTTCTCCATTGGTGCCTTAGTACAATGGGTTACCAGATTATTACTTTCGTATAATTTTGAAAAGAAAGCCAATTGGGTTGGTGCCTTATTTGGTGGTTTTGCACTTACTGCAATTACCTATTTTATTTTTATGAAAGGTTTAAAAGGTACTTCATACGCTAGTCAACCTTTTGATCTTTTAGGAGGAGAAACCATGAAAGACTTTTTAGAGCATCAAGTATTCTATATCATTATAATAAGTTCTATTTTTTGGTCTTTATTATCGTATATCGCAATTTCATTTCTTAAAGCTAACATCTACAAACTTATTATTATAGTAGGTACTTTTGCTTTAGCACTTGCTTTTGCAGGAAATGATTTAGTAAACTTTATTGGTGTACCAATTGCTGCTTATAATGCATTTACAGAATGGACTGCTTCAGGTTTAGCTGCAAACAACTTCCCGATGGATGTATTGGCAGAAAAAGTACCAACAAACAACTTGTTATTATTTATAGCAGGAATGATTATGGTATTAACCTTATGGTTTTCAACAAAAGCAAAGAACGTTGTAAAAACCTCTTTAGATTTATCTAGTCAAAGTGCTACCAAAGAACGTTTTCAACCTAACTTTTTATCTCGTGGATTTGTACGAGTTGCCATAGGAATGTCTCAAATGTCTTCTTATATCTTACCAGATACTTGGCAAGCAAAAATTGAAAAGCAATTTGAAGTTCCTGTAATAAAAATATCTAAAGACAAAGTACATGAGTTACCTGCTTTTGATATGGTTCGTGCTGCTGTTAACCTAATGGTTGCTGCTGTATTAATTTCTTTAGCAACTTCATACAAACTTCCGCTTTCTACAACCTATGTTACTTTTATGGTAGCCATGGGTACTTCTTTAGCAGATAGAGCTTGGGGAGCAGAAAGTGCAGTATACAGAGTTGCTGGTGTTATTAATGTAATTGGTGGTTGGTTCTTTACTGCTTTTAGCGCATTTTTAGCTGCTGCTTTAGTCGCTTATTTATTAAACCTAAACTTACAAGTAATGTTTCCATTACTTCTTGTAGCTGCCTTTGGTTTATTATTAAGAAACTATATAGCACATAGCAAAAAGAGTAAAGAAGAAAAAGCTGAAGATAGCTTAACCAAAGCAGAAAGCAGTTCTGTACAAGGTGTAATACACGAAAGCGCAAGCAATATTGCAAGTGTAGTAAAACGTGGAAACCGAATTTATACTAATGCTGTTAAAGGACTTGCTAAACAAGACTTAGCATTACTTAAAAAGAATAAAAAACAAGTTATCAAGCTATCGGAAGAAATTGATGAATTACGTGATCATATCTTCTATTTTATTAAGAATTTAGACGAATCTAGTGTTGGTGCAAGTAACTTTTATATAAACATTTTAGGATACTTACAAGACATGACACAATCTTTAGAATATATTTCTAAAGTGAGTCATAAGCACATTAACAACAACCATAAGAAGTTAAAATTTAATCAAATTAAAGAATTAAAGCAAGTAGATGATAAAGTTGAAGTTTTATTCAACGATATTAAAGATGCTTTTGATTCTGGTTCTTTTGAAAAAATCGGAGCTATTTTAAGCGAAAAAACAGAAGTGTACAACTTGGTAAAACAAAAAATACAAGCACAAGTTTCACGTACACGTACCGAAGAGTCTAGTCCTAAAAACACCACATTATACTTTGGGTTATTATTAGAAACTAAAGACTTATTAAATGCTACTATGAATTTATTAGAAGAATACCATGGTGCGCATGATAGCAGTATTAAACCTGCTGTAATTACAGACGAAGAATAGATTTTTAATCTTTACTTTATAAACAATAAAAAACCATCTCTGTTGAGATGGTTTTTTTTATGCCTACAAACTACACTTCTTAGGCTAAATAACAACTATAGCACAATAACTACAGAAAAGTAAAGGTATTTATTACCAACTAACACAAAACCCTTTAACAATGACTGTAAACAAAAAACCATCTCACAAGGAGATGGTTTTCACTTAACACTAATTAAATTTACTAATTACCCTTCGCAACTAGTACACTCTTTCTTCTGCTTAAATTTTTGAGCAGCATTCATACTGTGTTGGTAATACAAAGATTTTACTCCTAGCTGCCAAGCAGTAACATATATTTTATTAATATCTTTTACAGGCATATCTGGATGTACCATGATATTTAAAGACTGTCCTTGATCAATGTGGTTTTGTCTGTTTGCAGCCTGATAGATAAGGGTTAATTGATCTATTTCAGAATAGGTTTTAAATACTTCTTTTTCATGATCTGTAAGTCCTTCTAAATGTTGTACAGAACCATCATAATCACGTATGCTTTTCCAAACATCTACTGTATTCATTCCTTTTTCTTTTAAAAGCTCTACTAAAAATGGGTTTTTAATAGTGGTTTTAATTTTAGCAATATCTTTTACATAACTGTTAGACCAGATTGGCTCAATACCTTGAGAAACTTGTCCTAAAATAAATGCTGAAGAAGTTGTTGGTGCTACTGCATTTAAGGTTGTATTACGTCTTCCGTAACCTTTTAATACTTCTGGCTCACCAAATAATTTTGCTAATTCTTCAGATGCTTTTTTAGATTTTTCACCTATAGTTTTAAATATTTCACTATTTAAATTAAAAGCTTCTTGACTATCAAAAGATAACATTTTAGACTGTAATAAAGAGTGCCATCCTAAGGCTCCCATACCTAAAGCTCTATTTTCTTTTGCAAAGTTATAGGCTTTTTCCATAAACATAAATGTTTGTTGGTCATCTCTATTGGTAGAGTCTCTATAGTCTTCTAATTTGGTAATAAACTCTTCTAATACAGCATCTAAAAAGTACACCATAGTTTCTACTGCATCTGTATCTTTCCATTTGTCATAATGCAATAAGTTAATAGAAGAAAGTACACATACAAAAGACCATCTATCATTAGTTGGTAACATGATTTCTGAACACAAGTTACTTGCATAGATTTCATGATTGTTTTCTTTATATACTTCTGGCGCAGCATTGTTAGCATTATCTTTAAAGAAGATATAAGGATATCCTATTTCTCCTCTACGTTGTAATACTTTTGCCCAAATGGCTCTTTTATCGGTATCACCATCAATCATTTCTTGCATCCAATCATTACCAACGGTTACACCATGTGTTAATTCTTGAATAGGGTTTCCTTCTGTACCAATTTCTAAAAACTCATTAATATCTGGATGATCTATTGGTAAATATGGCGAAAAACGACCTCTTCTTACAGAACCTTGGCTTACTACATCTACCATTTTTTCAAAAAGTTGCATGATATGTACAGCACCAGAAGACTCTCCGTTATTTTTAACAGGAGCTCCACGATGACGTAATTTACCAAAGTAACCAGAAGTACCACCTCCTAATTTAGACATCATTCCTACCTCTGATTGTGTATAAAGAATATCTCCCATATCATCAGAAATATGCGAACCGAAACAACTAATAGGTAAGCCTCTTCGTTTACCAAAGTTTGACCAAACTGGTGAAGCTAAAGAGTAATAACCTTCTGCCATGTACCCATAAAACTTATCTGCAAAACCATCTATTTTTAAAATAGATTCTGCACGTTCTGCAATTTCTCTAATTCTTT
Organism: Lacinutrix gracilariae; assembly: GCF_042684485.1. Classification (NCBI taxonomy): domain Bacteria; kingdom Pseudomonadati; phylum Bacteroidota; class Flavobacteriia; order Flavobacteriales; family Flavobacteriaceae; genus Lacinutrix; species Lacinutrix gracilariae. The sequence goes on from NZ_JBHULM010000011.1 coordinate 640,803, forward strand.
CTTCTGGAGTAGTACCTTCTGTTAAATAACCTGAAGATAAAAACTTGCGACTATTTTCTGTTAACCATTTAATTTCTGGTTGTGCAGTAGCTTCTTTTCTTGCTTCTTTTCTAGCGTTTATTAATTCGTCGTAGTTAGAAGCTTTTGCTTCTGGGCTTACATTTGCCTTTGTGTCTTGATTTGTGTGGTTGCTCATTTTTAAAATAGGTCGTCGCTGGTTATACTTTTTGTTCTTTTACTATAGTTAATAGATCTTTTCACGAAGAAATCTCCATGTTTAGTTCCTATAATCTCATCATCAAACCATTCGGTTTGTGCTACTAGTTCTTCGTTTATTTCAAAAACTTTTTCAATTCCAATACTCTCTAAAGAGTTGTTGAAACGGTTTTTAATAAACTCATTAATTACATCTTTTGGTAAGAAATCTAATTCTCCTGCTTCAAAAATCCAGTCTATAATCTGACTTTCTGAATCAAAAGCTTCCTTACATAAATTCTGTACTTTGGTTGCGTGTGCTTCATCAAACCAAGTAGGGTTTTCTTCTTTTATAATTTTAATAAGATCAATACCAAAATCACCATGAATTTGCTCTTCTTTAGAGGTAGCTTCTACAACATTAGAAACTCCTTTAAGCATGTTTTTATGCTTATTAAAAGCCATAATGATTAAAAACTGAGAGAATAAAGACACGTGCTCAATAAATAAAGAGAATAGTAATACAGATTCTGCATACTCTTTATTGTCTTCACTTTTAGCATTTTTTAAAGCCATTTCTAAATAATGCACACGACGCATAATTACTGGCTTTTTCTTAATATTTTTAAACTCGTTATTAAGCCCTAAAATTTCTAATAAATGCGAGTAGGCATCTTGATGACGTACTTCACTTTCTGCAAAAGTTGCACCCACAGAACCAATTTCTGGCTTAGGCATTTTATTATAGATTTCTCCCCAAAAGTTTTTTACAGCAACTTCTATTTGTGAAATAGCAAGCATGGTATTTTTAATAGCATTTTGCTCTACAATATTCAGTCTTGTTTTAAAATCTTGAATATCACTAGTAAAATTAAATTCAGAGTGAATCCAGTAGGAATGTCTAATAGCATCTACATAATCATTAAGTGCAGGATACTCATAAGGTTTCAGATTGATACGTTTTTCAAAAATATTTGTCTTTCTACTTCTAGCCTGTTCGTCTCTGTATAAAATATATGCTTTAGCTACATCATGAAATGCGCTTTCCATTAGTTTTTCTTCTACAAGATCTTGTACTTGCTCAACAGTAGGAACATATTTATAATCGACTTGTTTTCTGTCTAATAACGCTTTTAGCACATTAACAGAGATAGTATTTGCATCTTCTTTGGTACCATTACCAACAGAAAGCATGGCTTTTTCAATTGCATTCGAAATTTTATTTAAAACAAAGGGACTTGTTTCGTAATCTCTTTTAATAATTTGGGTAATCTCCATAATACTTTAATTAATTAGCTAGCAGTTTGGTTTATATGAATGAAAAATCAATCAAAAACTTAATAATAATCTATAAAAAACGTGTTATATTTTCCTGTTTAAGGAATTAAAAAAGGGCGTATTTTTCAAAAAAAAATAGATCTTCGTTCTCTCCATTTTTGATAAAATTTTAGAAAATAAATTCTATTTTTTGCCTTGAACAAAGATTAGCATTTGTCTTTAAAAAAGAAAGAAGGTTTTATAAACGTTGTCAACAAGTTTTTAACAAATGAGTATTTGCCTTGATTTTCAAAGGTTTTAACACCTTTATTACAACCTATTGAATTTCATAGCCTTAAAATTATCAAATTATGATAAATACAGAGTAATAAGGACTTATACAAAATGAAACAGCAAAAAAAAACGAGTGTTTTCACACTCGTTTTTCCTCCTAAAATAACTAACTGAAATAATAAAAAATCAATCTATATGTTTATATAATTTAGGTGTTTTTAAAATTATATACGTTTACTAACAATACATTAATATTGATTCTTTTTTACAATTAATAGCAGTACTAATATCTTGTTTTTTTACAACACACTCACAAACAAATGTATAGTTGGTAAGTTATTTTGTATAGTTGGTAATTAAATGATACATCTTATCTAAAAAAACACAAAATCATGCTTATTACACACAAATAGTAACCAGCTATACATAATAAAGTTAAAGCGTCATTTTATATTATTATATTTGATATTATGATAAAAGCAGTAATTGTTGATGATGAGCAAAAGGCAATCCAAAGTTTAACTTGGGAGCTTGGGCATTTTAAAAAAGACATAGAAATTGTACAAACATTTACTAGTCCAGAAAAAGCTATCTCCTATTTAAACAAAACTACAAACACACCAGACTGCCTTTTTTTAGATATACAAATGCCTACCATGGATGGTTTTCAGTTTTTAGAAAAACTTACCAATAAAGATTTTGCTGTAATTATTACCACTGCTTATGATGAATATGCTATAAAAGCCATAAAACACGAAGCTATAGATTACCTATTAAAACCTATAGATTCTGACGATTTAAGTAGCACGATAAACAAGTTGAAAAACCTTCATATTAAAAACATTAATTATGACAAGCTTGAAGAGTTATTTTACAAGTTTAACAATGAAAATAGCAAACAAAAAATCACCATAAACACAGACGGAAAGCTTATTTTTTTAAATGTAGAGGATATTATTTTTATAGAATCTGATGGTAACTACAGCACACTATTTTTAAAAGACAACCAAAAGCTTTTGGTTACCAAAAAACTAAAAGAAGTAAACGCCATTTTACCAGACCAATTATTTTTTAGAATACACAACTCTTATATAATTAGTCTTAATAAAGTAAAAGAGTTTATTAAAACAGAAGGCTATGTAGTCATGCAATCTAACCATAAAATACCTGTTGCTAGACAACGTAAATTAGATTTTTTAGACCGACTTTAATACATGCAAAAGCTAAAAAATATAACATCACTATATTTTAAACTAATTACAATTTTGTGGTTAGCCAATAGCACTTACGCACAGCAAAAAGAAAACCTAAATTTTAAAGTACAAGTACAAAGTTTTACAATTAACAAACCAAACAGCTACCAAGCACTAGACACGCAATTTAATGCTGTTAGTAATGACACCTTAAAGATGCGTCATCTAGCTACAAAAAGTAAAGAAACAAATTATTTTGAAGGAGAAAGTTATGCTTTAAATATGCTTGGTATTGTTTACAGAAACACTTCTAAATACAACTATGCTTTAGAGCTACACCAACAAGCACTAGACCTAGCTATACAAGCCAATAATTTAGAATTACAAGTAATAAGTTTAAACATGCTTGGTGTTGTTAACCGAAGATTAGACCTAATACGCTATGCTTTAGATTTTCATAAACAAGCATTAGATCTTGCCGAAACCGCAACAACTCCTTCTATACATTTACAAAAAAGCATCGCTGTTTCTAGAAATAGCATGGGAAACATTTACCTGGTTTTAAAACAATATGATTTAGCGCTAACACAGTTTAAGCAGTCTTTAGAAATTGAAAAAACCTTAGACAACAAATTAGGACTAGCAATTAACTACCAAAATATTGGCTATGTTAAAGAAAGCAAAGGCCTACTAGAAGAAGCTATTTTAGACTACAGGACCTCATTAAAATACAACAACCAAATAAACTCTAATATTGGTCGTGTAATATGTAACAATAGTATTGGTGTTATTTATATAAAACAAGAAAAGCTTATAGCAGCACAAAATACACTTAATAAAGCATTACAAAGTGCTTTACAACTAAATGACCAATACCACATTGCTCCTGTTTACATTAATTTAGGATGGCTACAACTAAAACAAAAAAAATACCAATCCTCTGAAATAAACTTAAAAAAAGGATTAAAAATTGCTAACGACTTTAATCTAGTTTCCTCAAAAATTGAAGCCTACAAACATCTTTCGGAGTTGTTTGAACTAAAATCAGACTACAAAAAAGCAATGACATATTATAAAGCACATGTAGCTTTAGACCAAACCGTAACCAATGAGAGAAACTTACAATATGTAAATGATTTGGTTATTAAATATGAAAGCGAAAAAAAGAGCAGTCAAATAAAAGCTTTAGCTAATGAAAATGAAATTGTAAAACTACGCTTAGCACAAAACAGAAAAATACTCTTATTAAGCGCTATTGGTGTGCTTTTAATTTTAGGATTTATCTACATATTATACAGGCAAACCAAACTTAAAAGCGAAAAGAAAATTATTACACTTGAGCAAGATATGCTGCGCAATCAAATGAATCCGCATTTTATATTTAACACCTTAAACTCTATTAAACTTTATATCATAAACAACGAAAAAGAAAATGCTGTTTACTACCTAAACAAGTTTTCTAAACTTATTCGAAAAATTTTAGTAGCATCTAAAGAAAAAGAAATATCCTTAGCAGATGAGTTAGAAACCATGACACTTTATATAAACATTGAAAACATAAGGTTTAACAACGAAATTAAATACAAAGTCACTATTGATAAAAATGTAAATACTACAGCTATTAAAGTACCATCTCTTATTTTACAACCTTTTTTAGAAAATGCTTTATGGCATGGTTTGTCTTCAAAAACACAAAATAAAGAAATTAATATTTTGGTAAGTAAACCAAAACACAACGCAATTTCTATTTGTATTATAGATAATGGTATTGGCAGAATTGCTTCTGATAAAATTAACAAGCAAAAAACACTAAAACGAAAATCGGTTGGTATTACCATTACTAAAGATAGATTAGAAAACTTTTCTAAAAACTTTAGCAACGACTATAAACTAGAAATAATAGATTTATACGACGAAAATAACCAAGCATCTGGAACAAAAGTAGTAATAGAAATTCCTACTGAAGAAATGAAACTAAAAACAGCTTAACCCTTATTTTTCATTTTATCAGCAACCTTTTCAAGTGCTTCATACCAATCTTCACCAAATTTTCTAATCAAGGCTTGCTTTACAAACTTATACACAGGAACCTGTAGCTCTGCACCTAGCGTACATGCATCATCACAAATCTCCCATTTTTCATAATTTACAGCAGAAAACTCAGAATATTCTTTAATTCTAATAGGATATAAATGACAAGAAACCGGTTTTTTCCAATCAATATCTCCTTGATTGTAGGCTTCTTCAATACCACAAAGTGCCGTTTTTTTATTGTCAAAAATCACATATGCGCAATCTGCACCACCAATTAAAGGGGTTTCATAATCTCCAAAATCGGTAATAATAGAAGTTCCTTGTGCTTCAATAGCAGCAATTCCTTCTTCTCTTAAATACGGTTTTACCTTTGGGTAAATAGCCTCTAATATACCAACCTCCTCTTTATCTAAAGGAGCTCCAGCATCTCCATCTATACAACACGTACCTTTACATGCAGATAGATTACAGACAAAATCTTTTTCAATAATGTCTTCTGATATAATTGTTTTTCCTAGTTGAAACATGCTGCAAATATACTAGATATTGAAGTAAAAAAACCAACAAATTAAAGACTTAAAATTTACCTATATTTACAGTAGGAATATTTGATTTTATAACGACATTTGCACCAAATTTTAAAAACGAAAATAATGCAACTTAATTTTAAAGAAATATTTACCGCATTTATGATTCTATTTGCTGTAATTGATATTATAGGAAACATTCCTATCATTATCGATTTAAGAAAAAAAGTAGGTCATATACAAAGTGAAAAGGCTGCTATTATTGCTGGAATTATAATGATTGTATTTCTATTTTTAGGACAAAATATACTTTCTTTAATTGGTATTGGTGTAAACAGTTTTGCCGTAGCAGGTGCTTTTATCTTATTTTTTATAGCCTTAGAAATGATTTTAGGAATCACACTATATAAAGAAGAAGAAAATAGTTCTATGACAGCTTCGGTATTTCCGTTAGCATTTCCTTTAATTGCAGGACCAGGAAGCTTAACCACCTTACTTTCTATACGTGCAGAGTATAGAATAGAAAACATAATAGTTGCAGTTTTACTTAACGTTTTAATTATTTATATTGTTTTAAAAACGTCTGCTAAAATTGAAAAATTAATAGGACCTAACGGAATTAGCATTATTAGAAAAATATTTGGTGTTATACTATTAGCTATTGCAGTAAAATTATTTGCACATAACATTAAAGCACTATTTATATAAATGAAAGCATTTACTATCATATTTACCATTATAGCCATAGGTTTAATTATTTTCAACATCACACAGGTAAACTTCAATAATCTTTTTGAAGATAAAAGTGTGGTTGCCTTAATAACCATATTTACCGCTTTATGCGCTATAGCTTTATTACAAGTTTTAAGACTTTCTAAAAAAGTAACTAAACAATTAAAAAACAAAAAGTAATGCTTGATGTGCTTATTATTGGTGGTGGAGCAGCAGGAATGTCTTGCGCATTAGTTTTGGGTTCTGCTCAAAACAAAGCATTTGCTAAAGATAAGCACATTGGTATTGTTATACACCAAAAAACATCTCATCTACAGAACGCATTATTTAATAATGTTTTAGGCTTACCTGCAGGAACTACAGGAGCTAGTATTTTAGATGAAGGTAAAGAACAACTTAAAACACAGTATCCACACGTTAGCCAAATAGACAACGAAAAAGTTTTAGAAATCACCAAATCTAAAACCGGATTTGCTGTTACTACCAACAAAGAAACCTACCAAACTAAAACGGTTGTTATTACTGTTGGCTACACAAACCTAATGACTATAAAAGGTTTAGAAAACTATATAGAACCTCACCCAAGAGCTGTAAAAGAAAAAGATAGAATTTGGCTAAAAAATACAGACCATAAAATAGAAGATGGTTTATATGTAGCAGGAACTTTAGCTGGTTGGAGAAGTCAATTTGCTATAGCTTCTGGAAGCGGAGCGCAAGTTGCTACAGATATTTTAACCCTTTGGAATAATGGCGTACACACTAAAGTACACGACAAGATTAGCCTTTAATTTTCTTTACTTAAACTAATCACCTCATCAATCATAATATCTTTTTGATTGATTACTTCTTGATAAGTACCTTCGCCAAATAACTGTTGACCTAAAGATGCTTTTATAATAAGTTTAATCTCATCTTTAAAGGTTAAAAAAGTAATATTTCTGTTTAAACGCTCTCTTAGGTATACTTGAAAATCTTGAATAACATCATCAGAGATTATAAAGTCATTTACAAAATCTTCTTGCGTTAAATTATCATAAGCTTCTCTTTGCTTATCTAACTGTTCAAAAACAAAATAATTTAAAAAACCTGTTTGCTGTAAAAAGTTAAAGGTTTCGTTTTGCATACTTAAATCTAAAGGCACAAATACATCAGGTATAATTCCGCCTCCACCATACACCACTTTTCCTTTAGGTGTTTTAAACTTTAAAGAATCTGCTACTTGTATTTTATCAGGATCTAGTAATTCACCACTCTCTAAACGATCAAAATACTCATCGTAATAATCTTTATTTCCATTTTTATAAGAACGCTGTATAGACCTTCCTGTTGGTGTATAATAACGTGAAACCGTTAAACGCACTGCACTACCATCTCCTAATTGCATTTCACGTTGCACCAAACCTTTACCATAAGAACGTCTACCTACAATAGTACCTTTATCATTGTCTTGTAATGCTCCTGCAACAATTTCACTTGCAGACGCAGAGTTTTCATCTATTAGCACAAAAACGTTTGCTTTTTCAAAGTCTCCTTTTTTTGTAGCAAAGCTTTTTTCAATTGTACCTCGTTTATTTTTAGTAAATAATATAAGTTTATCATCTTCTAAAAATTCATCTACTATTTGCTCTGCAATAGTTAAAAAACCGCCAGGATTACCTCTTAAATCTAAAGCAATTTGTGTAGCACCAAGTTTTTTAAGTTTTTTTAATTGAGTTTTAAACTCTTTAAATGTAGACTCTGCAAAACGATTAATTTTTACATACCCTAAGTTATGGGTAAGCATATAAGCTGCATCTACACTAGCAATTGGCACGTGGTTTCTTGTAACTTTAAAGTCTAACAAATCAGGCTCGCCTTTTCTGTAAACCTTTAACTCTACATCACTATCCATAAGCCCTTTAAGCTTATTTACAATAGCACTATTAGAGTAGTTTTTACCAAATAAAGTATCGTTATTAGCTATAAGAATTCTATCTCCACCTTGAATTCCTGTTTTTTCACTAGGACCTCCTTCCACAGTTCTAATTACTGCAATGGTATCTTTATACGTGTAAAAACTGATGCCAATACCCACAAAATCACCTTTCATGTTTTCGCTAACACGCTGCATATCTTCTTTAGGAATATATACAGAATGTGGATCTAGATTTTCTAGAATACCATTTACTGTAACATCAACAATACTATCTGTATTTACCTCATCTACATACTCATAATCTATATAATCTATAAGTCTGTTAAGCTTATCTTTTTTACTGTTTGAGGTAAATAATCTATCAGAAGAATCTGTAAAATTTAATTTTCCACCTATAAAAATACCTATTGCAATAGCAACACCAAGAAATAATGGTAAGTATTTTTTTGAGGTTTTCATTATGCTTCTAAATCTTCAATTAATTCTAATTCTATTCCTGCTTTTTCTAAAAAACGAAGTCCAGAATCATCTTTATAAGCCTGGTTGTAAACCACTCTTACAATTCCGGCTTGATGTATAAGTTTACTACACTCTTTGCAAGGAGATAATGTAATATATAAGGTAGCACCTTTACACGATTGTGTAGAAGAAGCTACTTTTAAAATAGCATTAGCTTCTGCGTGTAATACATACCATTTTGTGTATCCTTCATCATCTTCACAATAGTTTTCAAAGCCAGTTGGTGTACCATTAAAACCGTCTGAAATAATCATTCTGTCTTTTACTATTAAAGCACCAACTTGTTTTCTTTCGCAAGCAGATAGTTTTCCCCATTCTGTTGCTATTCTTAAATAGGCTTTATCATATTTAAGCCTCTTTTTTTCTGACATATTTTAAATTGTAGTTCGCATCTTTTCTAGTTGTAAACACAAGACACAAAGTAGTATAACGAAGATACTTGCTAAGTATTTTATTTACAACACTTGTACGTTAAATTTTTACCAAAACTTTAGTGGCTAAGCAAACAAATCACTGTTCATTATCATTGGTATTACTAAACCAATCACCACAGCAGAGACAACCATAACCCAATCGCGTTTAGAAAACCTAAAAATAGTTTGCATTAAAAATCCTAAAAACAACACTACAAAAACAATTATTATTTGTGCTATTTCTATTCCTAAAGCAAACTCTAAAAGAGTTAATAATTTATTGTCTGTTTTACCAACCATAATATTAAACTCTCTAGCAAAACCTAAACCATGAACTAGACCAAAAAAGAGTGTTGAAAAAAACAAAACGCCTAGTTTATCACTTTTAGCTGTTTTACCAGCTGTAAACACATTAAAAATAGCCATAACTAATATGGTTACCGGAATTAAAAACTCTACCAGTTTACCATTTACAGATACCACATGATATGCCGCTAACACCAAAGACAAGGTGTGACCTAAGGTAAAAAGAGAAACTAATATAAAAACACGTTTCCAATCTTTAAAAATATAAGGAACAGCAAGCACTATTAAAAAAAGTACGTGATCATAAGCATTAATGTCTAACACATGGTTTATTCCATATTGTACGTTAAACCAGAATTCTTGAAGCATAAATTAATGTATTTGGGTTTTGCGTAAATATACAATTTAAAATAAAAAATCTTTATAGAAACACTAAGGTTTACAGATTAGATGCAAACAACCTAGACATCAGAGGTTTTCATATTTTAAAGATGAAAAGAAAAATAATTTACATATACTGTTTTAGCTATTAATCAACTCTTTATCAACCCTTTTTTTGAGTTTAAAAATATTAAAAAACAACTTTTAACATTGCTAAAAAGGAAGCTAAAAGACTTATCATATATAGATATCAATTAACTGTAGCCATTTAAAAAAACGAAATGTCAATAACAAAAGTATCTGAATTAATAGGAATGAGAAAAATTAGTGAAGTTGTTGGAACTACACTAAAATTAATGAGAAAATATAGGTAAAGTTGGAATGTCAATAGATTTTGCAACTAAAGAAGAACCTCCTAAACCTACAATGAAACCCATACCATCCTCCACATTAAAATCTAAATATTTAGTATAAATATTTCCATCAATTACATTTTCAACTGTTTCTCCTGCTGGAGAACTAACGAACAAATACTCAGTAGTTGACATAGATGAATTAAAAATGGATGTTTGAAAATAAGTAGCAATAAATAAAAACAACCAAACAACTAATAACAGCTTCTTTTTCAATAATTTAACAAACCAGATAAAAGTATTTCAAATGACAAAAATCATACTTTTTCCTTTTCTTTTTTTCTATCTTTAAGTAGGTACCTAAAAGGTGTTTTCTAAATAGTGCTTTCAAACCTATAAACACAAATAAGTATAAATTTAAAATAAAAAACAATGAGGAAAAAAAACTTAATTAATGTAATCACACTATTAACAATTGGATTGCTTTCTTTTTATTCTTGCAGTGATAGCGATGATGCTTGTACAGAACAAACTTGGTATCAAGATGCTGATGGAGATGGATTTGGAAACGAAAATATAGCTCAACAATCTTGCACGCAGCCTTCGGGTTACGTAACAGACAATACCGATTTTGACGACTCCAATGCCTCTGCTTTTCCAAATGCAACAGAATTATGCAATGGAATAGATGATAATGGAAATGGAATAATAGATGAAAACACAACAGATTGCGCTGCTGGTGAAGTTTGCGAAAATGGTACTTGTGTAACCGCAATTACCTATTACAGAGATAGTGATGGAGATGATTATGGCGACAACAACAACTCTATTATTGCAGGCAGCATGGCACCAACAGGCTACGTAACAGACAACACAGACTGTAATGATACAGAAGCCTCAATTAATCCTGGAGCCAATGAAATACCAAACAACAATATAGATGATAATTGCAATGGTATTATTGATGGTTGCACAAGCAATACAGCTTGTGACGACGGAAACCCTTTAACTTTTGATGTTTGTATAGATGAAGTTTGCTACCATTATTATGGTACGCAATGTAATAATGATTCAGATTGTGCGCAAGGTCAAACATGTGTAGATATTGGAGGCGGCATTAGTGTTTGCCAATAATAAAATACCAAATAATAAATTTGTTAAGTATCTAAAAAACTCAGGACAAAATTCTATCCTGAGTTTTTTTATATCCTAAATAAACACTAAAATCAAACAATTAAACACACACAAACTACGTTATAAGTATTTAAAAATGAAACAAATGCGAAAAATCTTATCTTATTTAATCACACTAACCATTGTTTGTAGTTGTGTAGATGCACCTTCAAAAACTAAACCTGAAAGCAAACAATGGAACGCTATAAAAAGAGTGCAATATTTAAACAACAGAAAAGACTCTACCACTTGGGACCAAGAAAAGCTTAAAGACGACAAACAATTTATTGGTATTGGTGACTTTGGTCCTTTTGAACTTGGCGCATTTCCTGTACCAAACTATAATTTAATAGGAGAAGGAAGTTTTAAAGGCCTAGCAACGCTTTACGAAGAATTGAAGTGGGAAAACAAAAACATTATAATGAATGGGTTTTCTGTTGGTAAAAACCAACTAAATAAAGACCGTTTAAAAAACAGTAAAGACGAAGTTTTTTTTCAGATTTTAGTTTTAACAGACACCATAGATACTATAAACTATAAATTAAATCAGAGCATTGTTATTTCTAGAAATCATCCAGATTATTTAGGCCAAGGTTTTATTAAAACTAAAAACAATAGAATTGATTATCTAGCATTTCAAACCGCTGAAAACAATGCTTATGCTATAGTTAACACAAGGCTATTCGACTTAAATTACGGAAAAACGATTCTTATAGCTCCACAAAAAGACAAATCGTTAAAATCACTACAGATTAAAAGTACACCAATGACAACAGACTCTATTAAATCACATACCCAAAAACTACTATTAGATAAAGAAATAATTGAGTTTTTAAAAAAGAAGAAAAACATCTAAATCACCTTCTAAAATCTATAACCAATACTTCGTACCAACTTAAATATTCGCTTATTTCTATTATATTTAGTACATTAGAGGTGTAAAAACTCCTAATAAACAACTACCTAAATCGTTTCCATTTATTAGGTACACATGATTGTAAAACGCACTAAATATTAAAATGAAAAAAAGAACATTCGACATCATTTTTATAATACTAGCAACTGCCATACTAATAGTCTTTTCTGAATATCATGTTTTAGAAAAATATATAGCCTTTGCCATAATCCCAATTTTAGTTGCCTATTTCTTAGGACAATATTCTCAAAAGAACTTTAAAAACTAACCATTACACACCAACAACAAAGTATTTAATACAATTTCTATAACTAAAAAAGAGTTCCTATGAAACTAGAGTCTAAAGCAATTTTACAAATTCAGAAACCTATTGAAGATGTTTTTGAAGGAATTGTAAATCCGGAGAAAATGACTAAATATTTCATTTCAGAAAGTAGCGGAAGATTGGAAACAGGAAAAGACGTAACTTGGAAATTCCCTGAATTTAATACTAGATTTTCTATTAAAGAGGTTAAAACAGAAAAACCAAGCTTCATTTCTTTTGTTTGGGATCCAGAAACTATTGTAAAAATCACATTAGAGAAATTACCAGACAACAGTACCATAGTACGAGTGAACGAAAACGGAAAAGATTTTAATGAAAACAACCTTAAATGGGCTTTAGAAAATACAGGAGGATGGGCTAATTTTCTTGCTTGCATGAAAGCTTACTTAGAATATGGTGTACAACTTAGGCAAGGCGCATTCGATTTTATGCGAAAAAAGTAAAAACACACTAAAATATTAAAAATGAAAGTTACACCAGAACATAATGAACGCATTGCAAAAATGACTTTTGCTTCTGTATACCCTCATTATATAACTAAAGTAGAAAAAAAAGGAAGAACAAAAGAAGAGCTACTTCAAGTAATAGAATGGTTAACGGGTTATAACGAAATTAAGCTACAAGAATTTATAGATGAAAAAGCCACCTTCAAGACCTTTTTTGAAAAGGCTACACTAAACACTAATGCACACTTAATTAAAGGAGTAATATGTGGTTATCGAATTGAAGAAATAGACAATACACTAACCCAACAAGTACGATTTTTAGACAAATTGGTAGATGAACTGGCTAGAGGCAGAAAAATGGAGAAAATTTTACGTTAAGAAAAAAATAAAAACTAGAACTATTAATCGTTTATTCTCACCTATCCTTTTATACGCTTCACAAACTTCTATTCGGTTTTTATTGGCTTACTTTAGTTACTAAACGCTTAACAAAGCATAAACAACACCATAAACACCCATTTCTACTACTCGTTTTCACGCATAAAAAAACCGTAAAACGCTATAAACATAGCACCTTACGGTTTTACTCTGTACTCAAGGTGGGAATCGAACCCACACTCCTAAGAATCGGATTTTGAATCCGACGCGTCTACCAATTCCGCCACTTGAGCAATTTTGTTCTGCAAAAATATATTATTTTTCAATATAACCTTTAAAAATACGAAGTAAATGCTTTAAAGAACGAAAAAAAACTCTAAATTTGCACCTCAATAAAAACAAGGCATATAAAAGCCTAATTAATAATAGATTAATCATGTCAAATACAATTACTGAAGCAAAGATATTTTCTTGTATGCAAAGTAAAGTTCTAGCTCAGAAAATTGCTGATGCTTATGGCACACATTTAGGTAAAGTTATAACATCAACCTATAGTGATGGAGAGTTTCAACCTTCTTATGAGGAATCTATTCGAGGCACTCGTATTTTTATTATTGGTTCTACACATCCTGGTCCAGAAAATTTAATGGAAATGTTATTAATGATAGATGCTGCTAAACGTGCATCTGCAAGACATATAACAGCTGTTCTTCCTTATTTTGGTTGGGCAAGACAAGATAGAAAAGATAAACCTAGAGTACCTATTGCTGCAAAATTAGTAGCAAAAATGTTAGAAGCAGCAGGTGCTACTAGAATAATCACCATGGATTTACATGCAGATCAAATTCAAGGTTTCTTTGAAAAACCAGTAGATCATTTATTTGCTTCTACTATATTTTTACCATACTTAAAAGAATTAAACTTAGACAATCTTACTATTGCATCTCCAGATATGGGAGGTTCTAAAAGAGCTTATGCCTATTCAAAAGCATTAGAAAGCGACGTAGTAATTTGTTATAAACAACGTGCTAAAGCTAACGTAATTTCACACATGGAACTTATTGGTGATGTTACAGGTAAAAACGTTGTACTTGTTGATGATATGGTAGATACTGCAGGAACATTAACAAAAGCAGCCGATTTAATGATGGAAAGAGGTGCTTTAAGCGTAAGAGCTATTTGTACACACCCAATATTATCTGGTGAAGCTTACAATAGAATTGAAAACTCTAAACTTGAAGAATTAATAGTAACAGACTCTATTCCTCTTCAAAAAGAAAGCGCTAAAATTAAAGTTTTAAGCTCTGCTGATTTATTTGCTGAAGTGATGCAAAACGTACACCACAACAAATCAATTAGCTCAAAATTTTTAATGTAATTAATAATTAATATAAAAACAAAAAAATGAAATCAATTACAATCAACGGATCTCAAAGAGAAAGCGTAGGCAAAAAAGCAACAAAAGCTTTACGTAATGCTGGTCAGGTTCCTTGCGTATTATACGGAGGAGATAAACCTGTGCATTTCTCTGCACCAGAATTAGCTTTCTCTAAACTAGTATACACGCCTAATGCGCATACAGTTGTGATTGAGCTTGCAGATGGATCAACTTTTAATGCTGTATTACAAGACATTCAGTTTCATCCTGTAACAGACAGAATTTTACACATAGATTTCTATCAATTATTTGATGATAAAGAAATCTCTTTAAATATTCCTGTAAATATCGTAGGAAACTCTCGTGGTGTTAAAAATGGTGGTGTTTTAAGAAAAAACAACCGTAAATTACGTGTTAAAGCGCTTCCTGCTAACTTACCTGATTTTATAGAAATCGATATTACTCCTTTAAAAATTGGAGATAAAATCTTTGTAAGAGACATAAACCAAGAAAAATACACTTTATTACACTCAGAAAACACTGTAGTTTGTCAAATTAAAACTTCAAGAACTGCTGTTGTTGATGCTGATGATGATGAAGACGATGCAGATGCTGCTCCAGCAGGTGAAGCTCAAGAATAAACGTATTTATTCATACAATTATAAAAGCATTCTGTGTATTCAGAATGCTTTTTTTATTTTTACAAAAAACAGAAACCTGCTATGTGTACTTTCTTAAAAATGCTTTTCAAGAATAAGAAATACACACATAAAACAGAAGAAATAGATACTATGAAAAAATTTCTAATTGTTGGACTTGGAAATATTGGAGAAAAATACACAAATACCAGACATAATATTGGCTTTAAAATTCTAGATCACCTTGCTAAAACAGAAGATCTACAATTTGAAACACAAAAACTTGGTGACCTTACAACCTACAGATTTAAAGGCAGAACCTTTATTTTACTTAAACCAAGTACTTATATGAATTTAAGCGGAAAGTCTATTTTATATTGGTTAACAAAAGAAAAGATTCCTTTAGAAAACTTATTAGTCATTACAGATGACTTAAACTTACCATTTGGTAGCATAAGGCTAAAAACAAAAGGTAGTGATGGTGGACATAACGGATTAAAAGACACACAAGACAAACTAAACACTACAAAATACAATAGATTTAGATTTGGTATAAGTGATGCTTTTAGTACAGGAAGACAAATAGATTACGTATTAGGCGAATGGACCGATGAAGAAAAAAGTAAACTTCCAGAAAGACTAGATAAAGCTATAGCACTTATAAAATCTTTTGGTACAGCAGGAATAAACAACACCATGAATACTTTTAACGGAAAATAAAATAAGGGAGCATTTACGCTCCCTTATTTTTATTTAAACTTATATAAATACCGTTTAATTTACAATTATTTTTTTAGTAATTCCTCTTGCTCCGTCTGTTACATTTAATAAATATACACCAGACTCAACATCTCCTAAGTTAATAGTTTGATTGAAACTAGAAGTATTAATAAAGCTATTATTATATACTTTTCTTCCTCTAATATCATAAACAACCACTCCTATATTATTTCCAGAAGTAGAATTTAATTTGATGGTAAACTCACCATTATTAGGGTTTGGAAAAACACTAACAGCATCTGTAGCAAATTCTTGTACACTTAAAGAAGTCAATACGTTAACAGTGTAGTCTTCTACTTCTGCATCATGACTATTTTCACAAGAAGAGGCTGTACCACCAAATTTAGTAGTTACACGCATAATAGTACTTCCAAGAACGGCATCTGTAGGTACTGTAACCGATAACGGAGAATTTCCTGCTGGTCCATCAGCTGTACCAAAAGCAGAACCTAACTCATAAGTTTCTTCTGCATCAAAAACACAATTTTGGTTCCAATCTATCCACACTGTAGTATAACAAGTATAAGGTCCATCTGTGTTCATATTTACAGTTAAATCATAAGCACTTTCTCTATTAACATCTGTTGAAATAGCGGTGTAATCGCTATAACCAGAAGGTTTTCCTGAAGCATTATCAATAGTTCCAAACTGCACTAATGTTGTACTTGTTTCATATTGTGTATTAGCAACAGAGGTACACATACCATCTACTATTGTTAAATCTACATCAATAGATACCGTTTCAGAGGCTGCAGTAGCAGTAATAGTAATAGTATAATCTCCAGCTGTAGCACCAGTTAAACCCGTTACATCCATTACAGATTGTCCGTCTGCTGCTAAAGTTGCAGGTGAAAAAGTTACAGTAGATCCAGCAGGATTACCAGTTGCACTAAAAGTAATAGACTCACTAAAACCATTAATAGTAGCAAAATCTACAGTATAAGCAACAGCATCTATATTACATGCAGATTGCGCACTGTTTGCACTACTAAGACCAAAGGTAGGAGTACTATTAATAGAAAAAACATTAGAAAGCGCATAAAATATATTGTCTGCAGCTTCTACCATTATTCTTGCATTATTTGTATCTGCGACTGTAGGCATAGTAATAGTTTCTGAACCATCATTAGCAACACCTGAAGCTAAAGTTACAGGAAAAGTTACTCCTCCATCTGTAGAGAACTTAATATTTACGGTTTGACAGTTAATAGGTGCTATATTAGTATCTGCAACATTCCATGTTAAAGTATTAGCACTTCCTGTTCCTCCCCAAACTGTTGGAGAAACCACTGTAAAAGGATCACCACCTTGAACATCAATAGTCATTAAATCTGCATCTGTTTGTCCAATACCTGCAGCAAAACCACTACCATTATCTCTTACTATAAAAGAAAAATTCATTTCTCTTGCAACACTAGGTGTTACTTCCCAAGTAGGTGTTAAATTTCCTGCAACCACATCACTCCAGCTTGGCATATAACGGTCTGGAGAAGTTGTTGGTAATATAGATCTATATAATGGTCCTTGTGACCAAGTAGATTCTGGAGAACCATTTCCTGGCGCTTGCTCAGGATCATTTTGAGACCAGTTATAGGTTAAAGTTGCCGTTCCGTCAGGATCTGTTGCAGAACCTCTTAATACGTAAGCTGTACTTGGCGGAATTGCATAATCACTTCCTGCATCTGCAACTGGAGGTTGGTTAGCTAAACTTGTTTCAACATCACAAGTACTACTAGTTCCTGATTGAATATTAGCAGCTATATCTCTAATATTTACATAATTAAAATGTGCATCACTATTAGATTGTACGTTAGTAGAACAAATACCAGCATATCCCATAATAGAACTTCCTGAAGCTGGTTCTACTTCTGTAAATCCACTACCAGATCTACTACATGTATTCATAGTATGGTATCCATCAAATTGGTGTCCCATTTCATGTGCTACATAATCAATATCAAATGCATCACCTGTTGGGTTTGCTCTTCCTGTATAACCTCTTCCTTTATGAAAGTTTGATACACTAGTACTAGCACAAACACAACCTAAACATCCTGCATTACCACCTCCTGTAGTATTAAAATTATGACCAATATCATAATTATCCACTCCTATTACACTATCTATAGTTATTGCTGTTGTTGTATTATACTCTCCAGTCCATGGATCTGTAAAAGCATTTAGGTATATTATCTCATCATTATTAGCTACAAAAACTAAACGTATAGCTAAATCACGTTCATAAATTTCATTAACTCTATTAATGGTTATAGTCATTTGCGCTTGCACATTAGCTTTTTGCTCTGCCTCTGTTCCTGTTCCAGCAAATATTTGACCATATTCTCCTGTACAAGATTGTGCTAATCTATAGGTTCTTAATTTTTGATCATCTGTATCTTCTCTATTAGCAGATCCTCTATCTGTTTCTAAAGAGGATAAGTCTATGTTTTCATCTACTAAACATTCAAAACTTTGCGTATCTTGACTTAAAGACGCTCTATCATAAACTATATAATTGGCTCTGTCTTCTGTATAAGGGTCAATATATACAGAACTTCTTACACCTGATAACGACATAACATGTAGTCCAAACTGTGTAACACTAAAACGCATAGTAGCAGTAGGATCGTCTACACCAATTGCTTTATAGGTTTTAATCATTGGGTAACGCTCTGCTAATCCAGCCTCCATGATAGGAGATTCAGACACAGTAAATTTTTCAAAATTACCATCTGCCATAGGAAAGTCCATAACAAGATTAGATCTACTAGTACTAGCTTCATCAACTAATGGAGCACTTTCTAAAACTTGTTTAAACCTTTCTAAATTAAGGTTTAAAATTTGAAATTTTGTGGGTTCAGAAGCGCGATTTACTTTAGCTTCAGACCTAAGAGACTCTTTAGATGCAGAAGACCAATAGTCATTTTGTGCATTTGCTGTTAATGGCGACAGAACCACTAATAACAATAATGCAAAAAAATTGAAGTATTTTTTTTTCATAATTGTGTAATTTATATTAATGAAATTTTCATATTTGTTACTTTAAAAGAATAACAAAATTGTATTTTTGTTATGTGTTCTCCCTATTTAACAAAACACGATTAAAACAAATTTAACCTTTTTATTGAACTTATGAATAGAATTCTTCTTTTTTTATGTTAAAATCAAACACATTAGACGAATCTTCTAAAAAATCCTCAGTTGCTACAATTGGCACCTTTGATGGCGTACATATTGGTCATCAAAAAATAATTGAAAGATTAGTTAATACTGCCAAACAAGAAAACCTACAAGCTGTGGTATTGACTTTTTTTCCACATCCAAGAATGGTTTTACAAAAAGATGCCAATATAAAACTCATTAATACTATTGAAGAAAGGTCTGCAATTTTAAAAAAACTAGGTATAGACCAGCTATGTGTTAAAACATTTACAAAAGAATTTTCACGTTTATCTGCAGAAGATTTTGTGAAAGAAATTCTTGTAAAACAACTACATATAAAAAAAATAATCATAGGTTATGATCACCATTTTGGTAGAAATAGAGCTGCTAATATTCAAGATTTAATAAAGTTTGGTAATACCTACAATTTTGAAGTTGAAGAAATTTGTGCCCAAGACATAAATGACGTTTCTGTTAGTTCTACAAAAATAAGAAAGGCTTTATTAGAAGGAGATATGCAAACTGCAAATGCTTTTTTGGGTTATAATTTTATGCTAAATGGCACAGTAATCAAAGGCAAAGGTCTTGGTAAAACTATTGATTTTCCTACAGCTAATTTAAGTATTTCTGAAAACTATAAACTCATTCCTAAACAAGGGGTTTATGTAGTTACAGCAACCTACAAAAACCAAAAGCTTTTTGGTATGATGAATATTGGTACTAACCCAACAATTAACGACAGCAACAAGCTAACCATAGAAGTACATTTTTTTAATTTTAATGAAGACATTTATGATAAAAACATAACTGTTGAAATTTTAAAAAGAATTAGAAGTGAACAAAAATTTGATTCACTTGAAGCCTTAAAAGCGCAAATACAACAAGACAAAATAGATGCAGAACACTATTTAACCCAAAACAACATTGAATAAGTATTTATTTAAACATATAGACAACAGCGCACTAATAGTTTTTAGAATCTTTTTTGGTCTATTATGCTTTTTAGAGTCTGTTGGTGCTATTTTTACAGGATGGGTTACTAGAGCGTTTGTAGAACCCAAATTCACTTTTACCTTTATTGGTTTTGAGTGGTTACAACCACTTCCGGGAAACGGCATGTACTTTTATTATTTAGTCATGGGTATTTTTGGCTTTTTAATCATGATTGGCTACAAATACCGATTTAGCACCATAATGTTTACACTTATGTGGCTAACTACCTATTTAATGCAAAAAGCATCTTACAACAATCATTATTATTTATTGATTTTATTAAGTGCTATTATGGTATTTCTTCCTGCTAACAAATACCATTCTGTAGACGCTAAACTTAACCCTAAAATAAAGAGTAATTCTATGCCACAATGGTGTCGCCTGGTTTTTATTTTACAAATGTTTATTGTGTACACCTATGGCTCTATTGCAAAATTATATCCCGATTGGCTAGATGCTTCTGTAATGAAAATATTTATGTCTGGTAAAAGGAACTATTTTTTAATTGGTGAATTTTTACAGCAAGAATGGCTGCATTACTTTTTAGCATATGGAGGTATTTTATATGATGGTTTGGTGGTTCCGTTTTTACTATTTAAGCCTACTCGAAAAATTGCTTTTTTCGGATCTATATTTTTTCATCTATTCAATTCTATTGTATTTCAAGTTGGTATTTTTCCGTACCTAGCTTTAGCCTTTAGCTTGTTCTTTTTTAATCCTAAGACTATCAAAAACATTTTTTTCAAGAAAAGAGAATTTTATGATGCTGCAGAAGTTAAAGAACCTAAATATAAAAAACCATTAGTAGCCTTATTTTCTATTTACTTTATCATTCAAATTGCATTACCATTACGTCATCATTTTATACAAGATAATGTACTCTGGACAGAAGAAGGTCATAAAATGTCTTGGCGTATGATGCTAAGATCTAAACTTGCACATATAAGCTTTAAAGTAAAAGAGAAAGGAAAAAACAAAACCATATTTGTAAAACTTGAAGACTATTTAAGCAAAAAACAAATGCGCTTAGTAAGCACACATCCAGATGTAATGTGGCAATTTGCTCAAAGATTAAAAAAGGAATATAAAGAAAAAGGTAAAGATGTTGCGGTATATATTTCCTGTAATATAAGTGTTAATAATAGACCATATACTAAATATATAAATCCTGAAATTGATATTGCATCGGTTTCCTGGAGCGCTTTTAAACATAGCGAATGGATTTTACCTTCAAAACTAGATTAATACTAAATAAACCTAACGCGCAATCTAAACTATTTGTTATTTTTGTGCATTCCTAACGGAAATAATTTCCGATTTAAAAAAAAACAAAACATGTTACAAGTACCATTTATTAGAGAAAACAAAGACTTAGTAATTACACGTTTGGCAAAAAGAAACTTTGATGCTACACAAATTATTGATGAAGTAATTACATTTGATGAAGAGCGTAAACAAATTCAAACCGAATTAGACAATACGCTTGCAGAATCCAATGCTATCTCTAAAGAAATTGGTATGCTATACAAATCTGGACAAGCAGAAAAAGCGAATGTTTTAAAAGCTAAAACTGCCAATTTAAAAGAAGCTTCAAAAGAATTAAGCGAAAAACTAAACGCTAAAACCGAAGCTTTAACAGACTTGCTATATAAAATTCCTAATGTACCTCATGAGTCTGTTCCACAAGGAAACTCTGATGAAGACAACGAAGAAATTTTAAAAGAAGGAGAAATCCCTACTTTACATGAAGGCGCATTACCACATTGGGAACTTGCTAAAAAATATGACATTATAGATTTTGAACTTGGTAACAAAATTACTGGAGCAGGTTTTCCTGTATACAAAGGTAAAGGTGCCAGATTACAACGTGCTTTAATTGCTTACTTTTTAGATAAAAACACAGAAGCTGGTTATACAGAATACCAATTACCACATTTAGTAAACGAAGCTTCTTGTTATGGTACAGGACAATTACCAGACAAAGAAGGACAAATGTACCACGACTCTCGTGACGATTTATATTTAATTCCTACTGCTGAAGTACCAGGAACAAACATTTTTAGAGATGTTATTTTAAATGAAAACGAATTACCTATTGGTATCACTGGCTACACACCTTGTTTTAGAAGAGAAGCAGGAAGTTATGGTGCACACGTTAGAGGTCTTAACAGACTACACCAATTTGACAAAGTAGAAATCATTAGAGTAGAACATCCTGATAACTCTTACAATGCTTTTAATGGCATGATAGAACATGTACAAGGTATTTTAAGAGAACTAAACCTACCTTATCGTATTTTAAGACTTTGTGGTGGAGATACTGGTTTTCCTTCTGCAATGACTTATGACTTTGAGGTTTTCTCTACTGCTCAAGACAGATGGTTAGAAATTTCAAGCGTTTCTAATTTTGAAAACTACCAAGCAAACCGTTTAAAATTACGTTTTAAAAATAGCGAAGGTAAAAATGAACTTGCTCACACGCTTAACGGAAGCTCTTTAGCTTTACCAAGAGTATTAGCTGGTATTTTAGAAAACTACCAAACCGAAGACGGAATTGTAATTCCGGAAGCATTAGTACCTTACACTGGTTTTAAAATCATTAATTAATAGGTTTTTTTCTTACAAATTTGCAGGAAATTACTCATTTTTATCGATGAATGAATAAAAATATACGTCGTTCAACGATTTTATGCCTATTTATAAGGATAATTGAAAAAAAAATCAGAATTTTATAAAACCAACAGTTAAAACTATTTAATAGTTGTTACTGCTATTTTCCATTTTTATATAAAATAGCACAAACTTATAACAACCAAATTAAGTAAAATAAATATTTGTCCCAATCGAATATTTGAATCATGTTAAATTGACATCGATTAATAGCACACTTATTAGATTGGCAAATGCCTGAAATTATATTTCAGGCATTTTTTTAGCATAAATTTTACAACATCTACTACTTACATTTGTTATATTTACCCAAAGCTATTGCTACACGTTTATGAAGTTTATTTATCTATTTTTTTTTCTATTTAGTTTTCATGCCATTGCGCAAGAAGATATTTTGGCAAAAGAATACTTTAAAAACGGAGAGTTTGAAAAAGCACAAGTACTGTACAAAAAACTACACCAAAAAAACCCAAGAAACTACAGGGTTCTTAAGCAATTAGTAAAAACACACCAACAGCTTGAACAGTTAGACCAAGCACAAGAACTAATTGAAAAATCTATTTTAGTCTATCCTTCATTACTTGTAGAACTAGGTTATAATTATCAATTAAAAAATGATCTTGAAAACGCCAACCTAAACTACAAAAAAGCAATTTCTGTTATTGATCTAGAAGTTAATGCTGCATATAACATTGCACTCGCTTTTGAAGAACACTCTCTTCTGGAGCAAGCCATTCTATCTTATGAAAAAGGCATGCAGATAAAACCAGAATACAATTTCAACTTACAACTGGCTAGAATTTATGGTGAGCAAGGTGATGTAGAAAAAATGTTTTATAGTTATGTAAATTTTGTGCAAACCAATGATAATTACTTAAACACTATAAAACGTGCTTTTAGTGATTTTATAAGTGAAGATAAAAACAACCCAAACAATATTATCTTAAAAAAGATACTACTCAAAAAAATTCAGGAAACGCCAGACTTGTTATTTAATGATTTATTAAGCTGGTTATTTATTCAACAAAAAGAATATTACAAAGCATTTATTCAAGAAAAGGCCATTTTTAAAAGAGATCCTATAAGCCTATACAGAATAAAAAATGTGGCAGTAATAGCTGCTGATGAAAACCAAGACGCTATTGCTATTGAGATTTTTGAATACATTAAAGAAATTGCCCAAACACCAGGAATTACCTTAGAAGCAGAAAGTAGTATACTACAAATTAAAACTAAAAATGCAACGCCTAAAGACTATGCCGATTTAGAAAAAAATTATCTAGATTTATTACAAACCTATGGCAAGCACAAAGGCACAATAGATTTACAAGTAGCCTACGCACATTTTTTAGCTTTTAAACAAAACAACACACAACAAGCAACCTTATTTTTAAAAGAAAGCTTACAACAACAATTATCTACACACCAAGTAGCCCAAGTAAAATTAGAACTAGCAGATATTTTAGTCTTTCAAGAAAAATTTAACGAAGCACTAATCTACTACACACAAATTCAACGAAGCCTTAAAAACAGTACCATATCACAAGAAGCACGTTTTAAAGTAGCACAAACCAGCTATTATAAAGGCGATTTTAAATGGGCAGAATCCCAATTAAAAATATTAAAGTCTTCTACTTCGCAACTTATTGCAAATGATGCTTTAGATTTAAAGTTGCTTATTTCAGATAACAAATATGAAGACTCTACGCAAACAGCTTTAAAACTATATGCTAAAGCAGATTTGTTTGCTTTTCAAAATAAAACAGACCAAGCAATAAGCCTACTCTATCAAATTTTAAAAGCCCATAAAACCGAAACTATTATTGATCAAGCTTTATACAAACAAGCACAACTTTTTGAAAGCAAAAAACAATACCAAAAAGCGGCAGATAATTACAAACTAATCATCACAAATTACAAAGAAGAAATTCTTGCAGATGACGCGCTTTTCTATTTAGCAGAACTGTATAAAGAACATTTAATGTTACCTGAAAAAGCCAAAGAATTGTATGAACAAATAATATTTAACCACCAAGATAGCATCTATTTTGTAGAAGCAAGAAAAAACTACAGAATGCTTCGTGGTGATGCCATTAACTAACAAAAACAAAACATGATTGTAGCAGAAACCGAAAGACTAACTCTTTCTAAATTTACATTAGCAGATGCTCCCTTTTTATTGCAGTTAGTAAACACACCACATTGGCTAAAATATATTGGCGACAGAAATATTAAAACCATAGAAGCTGCCAAAGACTATATTACTAACACACACTTAAAAAGCTACAACACAAACAAGTTTGGTTTTTACAAGCTTAATGTAAAAGAAAACAACACTCCTATTGGTGCTTGTGGACTTTTAAAACGAGACACACTAGAACATGCAGATATTGGTTTTGCTATGCTTCCTGAATACGAAGGAAAAGGATATGGATCAGAAGCCTCTTTAGCGGTATTAAAACTAGCAAAAGAAACCTTTCAGTTAAAAAAAGTGCTAGCCATTACCTTACCAACTAATGCAAATTCTATTAAGTTATTAGAAAAATTAGGCTTATCTTATCAAAAAAGGGTGAAACCTTTTGATGATGATGTAGAACTTCTGTTATTTGCAAAAACTTTATAATATAGTTTTAGCACTTTTGAACTTATTAAAATTATGGTAATATACAACGTAACAGTAAACATAGACGATAGCATTCACCAAGAATGGCTAATCTGGATTAAAGAACATATTCCGCAAGTATTAGGAACAGGTAAATTTGAAAAAGCAACCCTTACTAAAGTTTTAGTAGAAGAAGAATTAGGAGGTCACACCTATTCTGTACAATACAGATCTTACTCTAGAGAAGCGCTAGAAGCCTACTATAAAGAAGATGCCGAAAGACTAAAAGCAGAAGGCTTAAAAAAGTTTGCAGACAAAATGCTTTCTTTTAGAACAGAACTTCAAATTGTAGATGAATACACAGTAAACTTTAAATAACCTAGCTTTGTCACTATAAGCGCAGTTAAAAAAGCTATATTAACAATATTAAAAAACGTAATTACGTGGCAAATAACCATCAAGTAAAAGCAAAAAAACATCTAGGTCAGCATTTTTTAAATGATGAAACCATTGCAAAAAAAATTGCAGACACACTAACCCTTAAAAACTACAAAACAGTTTTAGAGATTGGTCCAGGAATGGGTGTGCTTACCAAGTATTTACTAGATAAACCAATTACCACACACGTAATAGAAATTGATACAGAATCTGTAGAATACTTAAAAAACAACTACCTTAATCTAGCTTCTAGAGTAATAGAAAAAGATTTTTTAAAATACGATTTAAACCAAGTTTTTAAAGGAGAATCCTTTGCCATTATTGGTAATTTTCCGTACAACATTTCTACACAAATTGTTTTTAAAACGATTGAAATGCGCGACCAAATTCCAGAATTTTCGGGCATGTTTCAAAAAGAGGTTGCAAAACGTATTTGCTCTAAAGAAGGTTCAAAGGTTTATGGTATTCTTTCTGTACTAACACAAGCTTTTTACAATGCCGAATATTTATTTACAGTTCCTCCAGATGTTTTTAATCCACCTCCAAAAGTAGAGTCTGGAGTGCTTCGCCTTACAAGAAAAGAAAATTACACTTTACCATGTAGTGATAAACTATTATTCAAGGTTGTTAAAACGGCTTTTCAACAACGCAGAAAAACACTTCGTAACAGTTTAAAAACATTAGATCTATCAAATAATCTAAGAGAAGATGCTATCTTTGGCAAACGTCCAGAACAATTAAGTGTAGAAGCATTTATTGCACTTACCCAAAAAATTGAAGAAGATATAAAAAACACTTAAACCGTTTTTAGCTTGGCAGAAGAAAAAGAAAACATACAATTTGAGCTAACCAAGGAACTCACCGAGCAAGTAGAACAACTTATCGAAAACCAAAAAGATAAGGAACTTCGTAAGCTGTTAAATGATTTTCATTACGCAGATATAGCAGAAATTCTAGACGAAGTAAATCTAGAACAAGCTACCTATGTTATTAAGCTATTAGATTCAGACACTACTTCAGACATCCTGATGGAGCTGGATGAAGATATTCGTGAAAAAGTTCTAGAAAACCTTTCTACAAAAGAAATTGCAGAAGAAATTGAAGAACTAGATACTGATGATGCTGCAGATATTATTGCCGAACTTCCTGAAGAACGTCAACAAGAAGTAATTAATAAAATTACAGACCAAGACCACAAAGCAGAAATTACAGAGCTTTTAGCTTATGATGAAGATACTGCTGGAGGACTTATGGCAAAAGAGCTTGTAAAAGTATATGAAACCTGGACAGTTGCTGGTTGTATGCGTAGAATTCGCGGACAAGCAAAAGATGTAAAAAGAGTACACTCCATTTACGTAGTAGATAAAAGAGACAAACTTATTGGCAGACTCTCTTTAAAAGATTTAATTACCGCAAAAAGCGAGCAAAAAATAGCAGAAATTGCCAACCCAAATGTAGATTTTGTCTTTGTAGATGAACACGCAGAAGACGTTGCTAAAGTAATGCAAAAGTATGATCTAGAAGCAATACCTGTAGTAAACCAACACCATATACTTTTAGGTCGAGTTACCATTGATGATATTGTAGATGTCATGAAAGAAGTAGCCGAAAAAGACTACCAACTAGCAGCAGGTATCTCTCGTGATGTTGAAGCAGATGATAGTATTTTAAAACTAACCATAGCAAGATTACCTTGGCTACTTATAGGTATGTTTGGTGGTTTAGGCGCAGCAAGTATTATTGAGCATTTTAACCAAAGCATGGGAGACTTTATTGTACTCTTAAGTTTTGTTCCTCTTATACAAGCAACTGCAGGAAACGTTGGTGTACAATCTTCGGCAATTGTAGTTCAAGGTTTAGCAAATGACAGCATAGATGGCAACATTTTAAAACGCCTCTTTAAAGAATTTATTTTAGGCTTAGTCAACGGTTTAGCCATAGCCTGTATAGGTTTATTAATCACGCATTTTATTTTTGGCACACCTTATGTTGTTTCTATAACCATAGCAATTGCACTAATTGCAGTTATAGTAATGGCAGCACTAATTGGCACCTTTATTCCCATATTTTTAGATAAAAGAGGTATAGATCCAGCAGTAGCAACAGGACCATTTATAACAACAAGCAATGACGTTTTTGGTATTTTACTATACTTTGTAATTGCCAAAGCAATCTTAGGTTTTTAATATTTTGGGCGTTACCACAAGGGTCGCGCTTTTCGCTACAATCTTTTGCAAAAAAGCAAAAGGATTTTCACTACAATCCCTAACGCAACACTAGTAGTAATATATTTATCCTGCTACACTTGTTTCAGCATGGCATTATAATTATATTTGAGTTTAAATACGTACTCATGAAAATCCTTCACTTAGATACTAACCATTCACTTTTAATAAACCAATTAAATGCTTTAGGATGCACAAACCATGAAGATTACACCTCTTCAAAACAAGACATTCAAAACAAAATAGCAGAATATGATGGTTTTATTATACGCAGCAGATTTAGTATAGACAAAACTTTTCTAGATGCAGCAACCAACCTAAAATTTATAGGTCGTGTTGGCGCAGGATTAGAAAACATTGACTGTGACTATGCCAAAAGCAAAGGCATACATTTAATATCTGCTCCAGAAGGAAACAGAAATGCAGTTGGTGAACACACCTTAGCTATGCTACTCTCTCTTTTTAACAAACTAAACAAAGCAGATCGTGAAGTTAGAGATGGTAAATGGTTACGCGAAGAAAATAGAGGAATAGAACTTGACGGAAAAACCGTTGGACTTATTGGTTATGGTAACATGGGAAAAGCTTTTGCAAAAAAACTTCGTGGCTTTGAGGTAGATGTATTATGCTATGATTTACAACCTAATGTTGGCGATGCTAATGCAGAGCAAGTACCATTAGAAATACTTTTTAGCGAGGCAGACGTACTTAGCCTACACACACCAGAAACGGCAACTACTATTAACATGGTTAATGAAGCGTTTATTAATCAATTTGCAAAACCTTTTTGGTTTATAAATACAGCAAGAGGAAAAAGTGTAGTCACCAAAGATTTAGTTTCCGCTTTAAAAAACGGTAAAATTCTTGGTGCTGGTTTAGATGTTCTAGAATACGAAAAATCCTCATTTGAAAACCTATTTAAAAAAGACAACGCTTCTAATAGCGTAGAAATGCCAGAAGCATTTCAGCATTTAATACAAGCAGAAAACGTGCTTCTATCTCCTCATGTTGCTGGTTGGACTATAGAAAGCAATACAAAACTAGCACAAACTATTGTAGACAAGATTAAACAAGAGTTTAAACTTTAGTACCTACGAATATGTTTTAAATTAAATTCGCTATTTTAATAGTATTAAAACCATAAATATGCACCCAATTATTAGAAATATTTTAGCTGTAATCTTTGGTTGGTTTGCAGGAAGTGTTGTTAACATGTCACTCATTCAACTAGGTAATAAATTACTACCTATTCCTGGCATTGACCCAAATGACATGAGTGCTTTGGCAGAAGTAATACCAACATTAAATGCACAATATTTTATATTTCCTTTTCTAGCACACGCTTTAGGAACTTTAATAGGAGCTCTTGTTGCTGCTTTAATAGCCTTTAATCACAAAATAAAATTTGCCTTAGCTATTGGTGTTCTTTTCTTGTTAGGCGGAATAACAGTTAACTATATGCTACCAGGACCTACTTGGTTTACCATAACAGATATTGTATTGGCTTATTTACCTATGGCTTGGCTTGGTGGTACATTTGCAATTCGTAGATCTAAGACTAAAAACTAATTTTAAATGCAATACAAGGCTAACACTCCAGAAGAATATATACTTCAAGTACCAGAAGAAAGACAAGCGGTTTTAAAAAAACTACGCAAAACCATTAAAAATAATTTACCAAAAGGCTTTAAAGAAACCATTGCCTATGGCATGATTGGTTACGTAGTACCACATTCGATCTATCCAGATGGCTATCATTGTAACCCAAAAACACCCTTGCCTTTTATGAGTTTTGCATCTCAAAAAAACTCTATTAACCTGTACCATAGTGGTATTTATGCTAAACCAGAAATACACGATTGGTTTGTTGCAGAATACCCAAAACACTGTACACGAAAACTAGATATGGGAAAAAGTTGTATTCGATTTAAAAAAATTGAAGAAATCCCTTTTGCTCTAATTGCTGAGCTATGTACTAAATTAACTGTAGATGCATGGATTGACATTTACGAAACCAATTTAAAAAAATAGATTTCCGCCTTCGCGGAAATAAAAAAAATATTATTTATGAAAAAACGAGTTACAGGTATTGGCGGATTATTCTTTAAAAGCAAAGACCCAAAAGCAGCAAAAGATTGGTATAAAAAACATTTAGGTTTTAATACAGACGATTATGGCTGTACCTTTAAATGGAAAGATACCGAAGGTAAAGACTGCACGACACAATGGAGCCCTTTTCCTGAAGACACCAAGTACTACGAGCCTTCAAAAAAAGACTTTATGTTTAACTATCGTGTAGAAAATCTAGTAGAATTATTAGCTACACTTAAAGAAGAAGGTGTTACTATAGTAGGAGAAATGGAAGAATACGAATACGGAAAATTTGGTTGGATTTTAGACAATGATGGCAACAAAATAGAACTTTGGGAACCTATAGACCAACCTTTTTTGTAAACCTATTATTTTAAAACCCTCATTATACGCATTACAATCTTATACTTACTAGTTTTAAAAAAACAACTAACCAAATAATAACCAACCCATTAAAAAACAGAAGCTAGATGAAAATCTAGCTTTTTTTTATTATTTTTATAAGAGAACAATAAAAATCATAAAGAAAAATGGCTGACAATAAAAATTTAAGTGACGATCTAGAAGATATGATAGGTAGCGCTAAAGAAGGCGCAAAAAAAGGAGCTAAAAAAGCCACAGAAAAAGCAGAAGAATTTGCTCATGAAGCAAAAGAAGCTGCAAGTGATTTTGCCGAAGATGCTAAAAAAGTACTAAGTGATGGTAAAAATGTTGCCATAATAGCACACTTTACAATTATTGGACTAATCATAGCTTTAGTAATGAATACTACTGATAAAAAAACCGAATACGCTTCCTTTTATATCAGACAAATGGTTGGTTTAACCATAAGCGCCATCATTTTAGGCTTTATTCCTGTTATAGGCTGGATCATTTCATTACTATTTGTTGTAGGATGGGTTTTAAGTTTAATAGGAGCATTAAGTAATGAAAAGAAACCCTTACCTGTTATAGGAGCATTATTTCAAGATTGGTTTAAATCTCTTTAAATAAAAAATCCAAAACATATGTTTTGGATTTTTTATTATTTTTAACATCGTAATATTACAATATTAAACTTATATTTATTCTTATTATAAAAACACAGTTATGGGAACCACCAAAGTAAACATTCATGATACAGAAAATAATCACTTAGCCAAGGTGTCTAAAGTATTTAGCCATCCTGCTAGAGTTGCTATTATAAAATATATTAGTGCGTGCAATTCTGGCTGTATTTGTAATGATCTTGTAGAAGAAATTGGCTTAGCGCAACCTACCATTTCACAACATTTAAGCGAAATAAAAAAAATAGGATTATTAGACCAATCTGCTCATGGAAAAAGTTTAAGCTACTCCATAAATACAGAAAAACTAAACGCGTGTAGAAGACTTATTAATGACTTTTTTGTAAAAACGCAAGTTAGCGCTTCTAGATAATACTACTTTTTAATTGTAGCAAAACACTTATATAGTGTATATAGATAGATCCAACCCTGAAAAAATTCAGAACTACTTAAAGTGAAAGAAAAAATTCGAAAATATGACTTCAAAGAAGGACTTCCTCAGGAATTTGAAATTATAGATTTCGACTTTCTTTTTAACGAATTTTCCGAAGAAATAAAGAAACCACATCGAGCGGAGTTTTATCAAATTTTATGGTTTCAAAAAGGCTCTCCAACACATTTGGTAGATTTCAACCCAATAAAAACAAAACCAAACTCATTATTATTTGTCAATAAAAATAGCGTTCAAGTTTTTGACAATAAAACAAAATTCAAAGGAAAAGCAATTTTATTTACTGACAATTTTTTCTGCAAAACAGAAACAGATACAAAGTTTTTAAGAGGTAGTATTTTGTTCAACGACTTGCTATCTATTTCACAGATTCAAATACCCAAAAACAGCGCTATTATTGAGACTACTTTTGAATTATTGGAAACAGAATTAAAAAACGCTAAAGACAACTATCAATCCGACTTACTTCAAAACAATTTACACAATCTTTTAATGCATTGTGAAAGGGAAAGACGAAAACAAGATTTTATAGAATTTAAAAAAGATGCCAACCTAGAACAAGCATTATTTTTTAAAACCTTATTAGATGACAATTTCGTGAAAAATAAAAAAGTTAGTTTTTATTGTCAAAAAATGCACTTGACACCAAAAAGGCTTAATCAAGCTACATCTAAAATTTTTGGAAAAACACCTAAAAACATCATTGACGATAGAGTTTTGCTAGAATCAAAAAGATTATTATCTCATACAAACGAAAGTGTCAAAGAAATAGCGTTTTCGTTAGGTTTTGAAGAGCCAACAAACTTCATTAAATACTTCAAGAAACACAATAAAAAAACACCTATTGAATTTAGAGAAGAATTCAATTTGGCGTAAAAGTATCATTCAAAGGACATTTTTTATCGTTTCTTTTCTTCTTCTTCATTGCAACTTTGCAGTATCAATTTAAAATCATAGAAATGAAAAAAATACTATTAAGTGCAACGATAATTTTAGCAATAGGGTTTACATCTTGCAAAAGCCAAAAAGCAAATTCAATAACTAAAAAAGAAGGAAAAATGGAAATTTCAAACAAAGAAAAAGTAATTACTCTTTTAAAAAGCATTGAAACTGGTGCTCAAGAACCAGTTAGTTACATCAATCCAAACAAGTATACTCAACATAATCTTGGAGTTTCAGACGGACTTGAAGGATTTGGCGCATTATTACAACAACTTCCTCCTAATTCTGCGAAAGTGAACACAGTTAGAGCTTTTGAAGATGGCGATTTTGTTTTCACTCAAACTGATTATCAATTTTTTGGACCAAAAATAGGTTTCGATATTTTCAGGTTTGAAGATGGAAAAATCGTAGAACATTGGGACAATCTACAAGAAAAACCAGAACACCCAAATCCAAGTGGAAACACAATGATTGATGGAACAATTGAAATCAAAGACATCAACAAAACTGAAGAAAACAAAACGCTCGTAAAGAACTTTGTTGAAGACATTTTGGTAAATGGAAAAATGGAAAAATTGGCTGGATATTTTGATGGAGATAATTACATACAACACAATCCTAATATAGCAAATGGACTTTCAGGACTTGGAAAAGCATTGGAATATATGGCTTCAAAAGGTATTACTATGAAATACAACAAAGTTCATAGAGTTTTAGGCGAAGGGAATTTTGTATTGACAGTTAGCGAAGGTTCGTTTGCTGATAAAAACACGTCTTTTTACGACTTATTCCGTGTAGAAAACGGAAAAATAGCCGAACATTGGGATGTTATGGAAACTATTGCACCTAAAGGTGAATGGAAAAATGACAATGGTAAATTTTAAAAACAAAAAAAGATGAACATCACAGAAATTTTGAACAATCGTTACTCCGTAAAAGAATTCGATGCTACTAAAAAGATCTCAGATTCAGACTTTGAACAAGTAAAGACTTTGTTGCGTTTAAGTCCTTCAAGTGTAAACCTACAGCCTTGGCATTTTTTGATTGCCGACACCCAAGAAGGCAAAGAACGTATTGCAAAAGGCACACAAGGTTTCTTTCAGTTCAACACCCCTAAGGTTATTGACGCATCGCATGTTATCGTTGTTGCTGCAAGAACGAATGCCGACGAAGCGTATATGAACAGCATTTTGGAACAAGAAGATAAAGATGGCCGATTTGCCGCCCAAGAATTCAAAGACCAAATGCACAGCGGACGTATGTTGTTTGCCGACATTCATAAGTATGACCTAAAAGACTTACCTCATTGGATGGAAAAACAGGTATACCTAAATATGGGGTCTTTATTATTGGGGGTCGCCTCCATGGGTATAGACGCCGTACCTATGGAAGGTGTAGATGTAAAAGCTTTAGATGAAGAGTTTGGTCTGCGCAAAAAAGGATATACAGCATTGGCAGTTGTCTCTTTAGGTTACAGAAAGGACACCGATTTTAATGCAAAATTACCGAAGTCTAGATTTCCTGAAGAAACAGTTATCACGCAGTTATAATCAGTCTCAAAACCTAATAATGATGGAAACAAATACAAAAATTGTTCACGCAGCTATTGTTCAATATCACCGTTGGTATCTTTTTTATGAACGTGATTTTGAAAACAAACAACGATTGGAAAATCAATTGGAAATTTTAGCAGATGATATAACAATGAAATCTGCAGCAGGAGAAATACAAGGCAAAACGAACTATCCTGAAAGATTAAAAGTTTATACAGGATGGAAAAATGCGCATCATATTCAAAATATAGAAGTTAATAAATTAGAGAACGGAGCTATTAATTTAGAAGCTGATATTGTTTATCAAAATTTAAAATCAGACGGGTCTAATGATAGTTATCCTTTGCATTACAGCACGTTTTTAAAAGAAATCCCTGGTGAACTTTTACCTGTGTTTACAGAAATTAATATTAAACCTACTGGCGAGATTAAAGACCCAACGTTTGAAGATGCGTACCCAGAAAACAGAATGTTATCACTTATGCACTACTGGCTTTTAAATATGGAGCAACTAGATGGTAATGTTGCACCTTTTAAAGAGCTATTAGCTGATGATTTTAAACTTAATTTTTCAACAAATAGCGAACCTATTGTTTCCATAGAACAATTAGAACAATGGTTAAACGGAACGCCAAAACAATTAAAAGAAAGCAATCATTTTCCAGAGAATTTTACTGTAAAAGTAATTTCAGAAAATAAATATGACGTCAATGTAGATTTTGTTTGGAAAGGGATGTCAAAAGAGGGTCAAAAATTAACTGCGACTACCACACATCATTGGATTGTAAAGGATAATCCAAATGACAGGTTTGCAAAAATAAAAGAGGCTACAATAATTCAGAAAGTGCCACTTACACCATTAAAATAAAAGACACTTCAATTATAAAGAACATTATTATGAAAAGTACCATTGTAAAATTTACAGTAAAACCAGAACATAGAGATATGTTTACGGCAACCTTAAAAGAAGCACAGGCAGCCACAAGAAAAGAAGCGGGCAACAAAGAAATCAGGGTGTTTGTATCTAAATCAGATGCCAATGTATTTTTTGTTTACGAACGTTGGGCAGATAGAGCGGCAATAACGTCTCACGATAATGAATTACACACTAAAAAGTTAATGGAGGTAGGACAAACTGCACTGCAAACTGAACCCGAATTTTACTTTTTAGGAGATACGAACCCTTTGCCAGACCACTCTAAATCTGCTAATCCGGAAGATGAAGTCTTAAGTATTTTCTTCATCTTCAAGATTAACCCTAGTTATAGAGAACAAATTTTAGTACAGTTTAAAGACCACATTACACATACCAGAAAAGAAGAAGAGGGAAACATTCTTTTTGATCTATACACAGTAGATGACCAAGAAGATACTTTAGCGGTTTATGAGCATTGGAGAACAGAATCCGATGTTTGGGACATACATTTCAATCAACCTTACGCAATGAAAACAGGTAAATTGTTGGAAGAAGCTGTTGATGGGGATTTAAAGCAGTATATGAATTTTGTGACAGAAATATAGCTTAGTTAAGATGAAAAATATAATGAAAACATTTGTTTACGTATTTATGGTAGCCGTTGCAATTCAGAATGTTGTAGCTCAAGAACCTAGTATGAGAACTTTTGATCACAATACCAAAGCAGTTCAATTAGAAAAAGGTACCATACAGGTTTTTGATTATGGAGAAACAAAAGTCCATGCTTATGAGACCAAGGGTTTCTTTAACACTCACGCTTTTTTTGTTGAAAAAAATGGAAAAGGCGTGTTAATCGAAACGCCCCCAATGAAAGATAATTACAAAGAACTTGTGGATTATATTGTTGGTTTGGGATATGGCAATATTGACGTGATGGTTTCGTACCATTTAATCGGAAAGCACTTTTTTGATACCGATAAACTAAAATTCGACCATATATATTCTAACCAGGAATCTTTGGATTATATGACGAATTCTGGAAATGAATCCCTGTCAAAGTTGAAAGAGGTTTCAGGTGAAGACCTTGACGAAACGACTATTGCACCTACCGATTTATTGGAAGCCGGAGCACAAGAAATTTCAGGGATTCCATTTATCATTACACCCACCGGTTTTGGATTTGATGTAGAGATGCCAGAAATAAAGGCAGTTCACTTACATATGGTAGGGCATGATAACCATACTATGATTTTTAATGCCGAATTTATAGATACCATAATCAAAGAGCTTTCCGCTTTTCAAGAAAAAGGATATACAACCTATTCTTCACATAGTGCCCCGGAAACTGCGGGAGACGTGACGATTAAAATCAAATACCTTCAAGATATGAAAGCAACAATGGCTACATCTAAAAATGGTGAAGAATTCATTCAGAAAATGGATGAAGCCTATCCAAATTTCGGGTGGAGAAATTACTTGTTATCAAGTGCGACAATGCTATTTCCTGAAAAATAATCAAATCAAAAAACATAGAAAATGAAAGCGGTATTATTAAAACAAGCAGGAGGACCAGAAAATCTTTACCTAGCAGATATAGAGAAACCAAGTATAAAAAATAACGAAGTATTGGTTGCCGTCAAAGCAATTTCCTTGAACCCGGCAGATGTAAAACCAAAATACAACAACGAAATGTTGAGTATGATGTACGGTAAAGAACGACCTGTGGTTTTAGGTTGGGATATTGCCGGTACAGTAACCGAAGTTGGAATAGAGGTAAGTGATTTTAAATTAGGCGACAAGGTATTCGGAATGGTAAACTTTCCTGGTGTTGGCAACGCTTACGCAGAATTTGTTGCAGCTCCAGAAGCGCATTTAGCCAAGATGCCAGACCATACTTCTTTTGAAGAAGCGGTAGCCACCACTTTGGCGGCCTTAACAGCATTGCAAATCTTATCCGGAAAAATTAATAAAGGCGATAAAGTGTTGATTCAAGCAGGTTCCGGTGGTGTTGGTCACTTTGCGATCCAAATAGCAAAAAGCTTCGGAGCTTATGTAATTACTACGGTTTCAGAAAAAAACAAAGATTTTGTATTGTCTATTGGTGCCGATGAAGCCATCGATTATCGCACGCAAAATTTTGAAGATGTATTGTCCGATATTGATTTTGTTTTGGATACCCAAGGCGGAAAAGTATTGGAAAACTCCGTGAAGGTTTTAAAAAATGGCGGAGCTGTAATCACTACTGTAGGTCTTGACTTACCTGAAGAAATAACCGCCTTGGCAGCAAAAGAAAACAAATCGGTTTCTAATATTCTAGTGCATTCTAGTAACCAAGATATGAACATCTTAAAAGATATGCTTGAAAATGGAGAAATAAAACCTCATATATATAAAACCTTCCCTTTTGAAAAAATGGCAGAAGCACATACCGAAGTAGAAAAAGGAAGAACCGTGGGAAAAGTAATTGTGACCCTATAAAACTAATTTTATGAAAAATTCACTCCAGTTTATATTAATTCTTTTTGTGGTCATTCTTTCTGGATGTAAAGACAGAATGACCTCAAAAGCAACGAGCCTTACTTCAGCAAATGAAACTGCAGATGTTATTACAAACGATTTTTCTGTAGCTATAAAATGGGAATTAGACGGTTTTAAAATGCCTGAATCTGTTTACGCATCTCCAAATCATAAATGGTTGTATGTATCCAATACCAACGGTGCAGCACCTGGTTTTATAAGTCGCGTTTCTAAAGACGGAGTTATTGATAACCTAAATTGGACAACAGGGTTAACATCTCCAACTGGTTCTGATGTTTATAAAAACACCTTGTATGTTGCAGACCAAAAACAAGTGCATCTAATAAATCTAGACGATGGAAGCATTATAAAGAGTTATTCTGCTAACGAAGCTGGTTCTTTAAATGATTTAGCAATTAATCAGAAAACGGGTCAAGTTTTTATTTCTGATGTGCCAGGTGGTAAAATTTACACCATTGAAAATGACAAATTAGTAGTGTGGTTACAGTCTGATAAAATCCCGTTTCCAAATGGTGTTTTTGTAGAAGATGACACCTTGGTTGTTGCTAATTACGGACTGGAAAATGGCGAAGGATTAATGCGAAAAGAATGGAAACCTGAAGATTTTGGTGCATTGTATAACATTGATATCACTTCTAAAAAGGTAGAATTAATAGCTTCTTCCAACAAAAAAGGAGTATTTGATGGAGTTACCTCTATAAATGGTGTTTTGCTAGCAAGCAGTAATCCTACTGGTCATTTATACACGTTTGATGGCGATAAAAGTTACTTGATTGATACATCTTCAAAAGGTATTGCAGATATTAATACAGATGGTGAAATCATTTATGCGCCTTATATTTTTGGTGATAAACTAATTGCTTATCAACCTTCTGCTTGGGACAGAATTACTACTAAAGCAGTACAAAAATAATTGAGGTTTAGTCTTTAATCAAAGGTCGTTGCGTGTTTGTAACGTCTGATTTTCCTTCGGAAAATCCTCGCATAAAAACCCGCAACTATTCTTATACATAAACGTTAGGGGCATTTAGAAATGCGAAAAATAAAAAATTAAAATAAAATCAATATGAGTAAGAGATTAATTGTAATTACAGGAGCAAGTTCGGGATTTGGAATGGAAGTAGCCAAAGAATTTGCCAAAGAGGGCTATCCTATGCTATTATTAGCAAGACGAGTAGAAAAAATGGAAGCCTTAAATTTGCCTAACACTATTTGCGAACAAGTAGATGTAACCGACAAAAACGCCTTTGAAAAAGCAGTGCGAAAAGCTGAAGAAAAATACGGAAAAACCGACCTTTTGCTTAACAATGCAGGTGTAATGCTTTTGGGCGACATAGCAACGCAAGATGCTAACGAATGGAAAAAAATGTTAGACGTGAATGTGATGGGCGTAATGTATGGAATGCAAATTGTAATGAACGATATGAAAGAACGAAAATCGGGAACAATTATCAATCTTTCATCAATTGCAGGTGTACAACCTTTTGGAAATCACGGTGCATATTGTGCGAGTAAATTTGGAGTTACAGGTTTAACTCGTGTTGCTCGTGGCGAACTGTCGGCACATAACGTTAGAGTATTATCTATTATGCCGGGAGCAGTTACTACGGAGCTGTTAGGACACACTACAGACTCAAATATTATTGACGGCTACAACGAATGGAAAGAAAATGTGGGAGCTGTAAATATTACGGCTAATGATGTGGCGAAAACGATTAAATTTATGTATCAGTTGCCACAAAGTGTTTCGCTTCGTGAAGTTATAATTTCCGATACAATGCAAGATGCTTAAAAAGCGGCAGATAATGATTATATGCAACACCTTTTAGACGTTAAGGACAAGAACGGAAGATTTCCTAATGAAGAAATAAAACAAAATGTAAATGTTGGTAGAAATGCTTCTGCTGACATTCATAAATATGATTTAAAGGATTTACAACATTGGATAGAAAAACAGGTCTATTTGAATATCGGAAACTTTTTATTGGGAGTTGCGGCTCTTGGAATAGATGCTTGTCCGATGGAAGGTATTGATATGAAAGCATTGGATGAAGAATTTGACCTACGAGAAAAGGGATTTACGTCAATCAGAGCAGTAGCCATTGGATACAGAACAGAAAGTGACTTTAATACAACTGATAAAACACCAAAATCTAGGCTACCTGAAAGCGATGTAATTATAGTATTATAATTATAAAAGCTTAGTACCTAAAAACATATACAAAAATAGCAGTTAAGACACAGATTAAAAGTTAGGTTCTTTTCTGCTATCTTTGTGTTATACCGAAAATTTGCACAGCTAAATTTACTACTTTTCAAACACAAAACTGTTGTGCTATAGTCACTCCACTAAGTTAAAATGCAATAATCTATAATGAACTTACCAAATTTTTTAAAGAAGGGAAAAACAAGAATTTCCTAAAATAGTGGTTCTATATTTAAGTTCTGAATTAAACAAAATACAATGGAGTAAATAGTTTGAATAAAGCCCTTTAAAAAGCTCTTCTGTGGTATGTGTGTTACTAAAAAAACAAATCTATTTTTACACAAAAAAGCAAATACCAAACAATAAAATAGCTTTTATAAATTACCTACTCACTTTCACTTTCGGCATTTTCACCATTAGCAAATTTACGTTCTAACTCTGCTTGAAACTCTTCCATAACAGGACGCACTGTACTTTCTGGTAAGTCTGCTATTTTAATATACATTAAACCATCTACAGCGTTATTAAATAAAGGATCTACATTAAAAGCTACTAGTCTAGCATTTTGCTTAATGTATTTTTTAAGCAACACAGGAAGACGTAATGCTCCTGGCTCTACCTCATCAATAATTTTATCAAACTTGTTTAAATCGGCTTCTGCTTCATCAAAAACAAAATCTTTATCTGCGTCTTTTAGTTTTACTTTAAACTCTTTTTTAGGATGCACATATTGCGCAATATAAGGATCATAGTAATTCGATTTCATAAACTCAATCATTAAAGATTTTGAGAAATTAGAAAACTGATTGCTAATACTTACACCTCCTATTAAATATTTATGCTCAGGAAAACGCAAGGTGGTATGCACAATACCTTTCCAAAGTAAAAATAAAGGCATTGGTTTTTGCTGGTAACTTTTAATAATGAAGGCTCTTCCCATTTCTATAGACTGGCTCATCATTTTATGCAATTCTGGCTCAAACCTAAACAAGTCTTGTAGGTAAAAACCATCAATACCATATTCTGCAAATATTTTAGAACCTAGACCCATTCTATAGGCTCCTACTAATTTGTTGGTTACATTGTCCCAAAGAAACATGTGGTGGTAATAATTATCAAAATCATCTAAATCAATAGCTTCATTAGTACCTTCACCAACTTCTCTAAAAGTTATTTCACGCAAACGACCAATTTCATGTAACATGTTAGGTATTTTGTTTGCTGGAGCTAAAAAGACTTCATAATTTTTACTTTGTAACAGCCTTAAATCTTCCTTTCGTAAAGCATCAACCTCTTCTATTATAGACTCCATATTTACAGGAGTTACAATACGTTTAGGCGACTTTGTTTGTGTTTTTAAGGTGTTAGATAGGTTGTCTAATATTTTAGGTTTATCTTCAAAAGCATGAGACAACATATAGGTTTTCTTTCTTAAAAACTCTGAAAAATTCTCAATAGTAGTATGCTCTTTTTGGTCTGCTACACTAATTGGTTTTCCTATTCTAACCTTAATAACTCTACGTTTTTGCGTTAAAAGCTCTGAAGGTAATTTAGCGGTTCTAAAAGTATCGCTAATTTTAGAAAGCTTATAAAACAACTTAGAGTTTTTGGCATGAAAATAAATAGGAACCACAGGAACTTCTGCTTTTTTAATAAGCTTAATTGCTGTTTCTTCCCAAGGTTTATCAACTACTAATTTACCATCTTTATAAGTAGAAACTTCTCCTGCAGGAAAAAGCCCTAAAGGATGTCCTTCACGCAAATGCATAATGGCATTTTTAAAACCTGCAACGCTAGATTTTACATCTTTTCTGTCTTCAAAAGGATTTACAGGCATGATGTAAGGCTTCATTGGCACAATACGATGAAGCAAGAAGTTTGCTATTATCTTAAAGTCTTTTCTTTGTTCTAGCATAAGCTTTAAAAGCAAAATACCATCAATACCACCAAGCGGATGGTTAGAAACAGTGATGTAAGCACCATCTTTTGGCAAACGTTTTAAATCTTCTTCTGGAATTTCAAATTTTATCTGGAATTCTTCTAAAATAGCTTCTAAAAAAGGTAAGTCTTTTAAGTTTTTATTGCGATTATAGATCTTATTTAAGGTAGAAATTTTTAAAACTTTCATAAGTAACCAACCACAAAATGTACCTATAAAACCATACTTATCTACATGTATAGCCTTTGCTACTTCTTTTGCTGTTACTAGACTCATAATTGTTTTTTTATGCTGATTTTTTTTCAGTAACTTTTTTAAAATTACATCAATTTATAAAGATACTGAATCAAGTTCATTACCTAATCGCAAATGTAATAAATGTTTACTTAGTAACAATCTGTGTTGTTGCTTGTGTTACTTGTTTTAATAGTACAAATTTATCTTTTTCTAATTGGCTAACAACTTGCTCATTACTGTGCCTAACAGTATATAAAGACACGTTTTCATTGTAAACCACTCTAAATTTTGCCTTTAAATGCTGCAGTAATTTATCTAAATTATCATAATTATTTTCTATACAAACAGAAAAACTAATTGCCGAGTTTTGTATCACTCCTACTTTCATTTTATACAGGTGAAGCAAGCTAAATATTTCGCTAATATTTTCTTCTACTATATAAGAAAAGTCTAAAGAAGAAAGCGAGATTAAAACCTGGTTTTTCTTTACAATAAAGCAAGGTATATTAGGCTCTAAATCTACACCTTTACTAACAACAGTACCTGCTGCTTCTGGGTTTAAAAAAGATTTAACGTATAAGGGAATTTCCTTTTTTTGTAAAGGTTGTAATGTTTTTGGGTGTATTACAGAAGCGCCATAAAACGCTAATTCTATTGCTTCTCTATAAGATATTTTGTTTAGCAATTGTGCGTTTTCAAAATAACGAGGATCGGCATTTAAAACTCCAGGAACATCTTTCCAGATGGTTACACTTTCTGCATTTAAACAATAAGCAAAAATAGCAGCTGTGTAATCGCTTCCTTCTCTTCCTAAAGTGGTCGTAAAATTATTAGCATCACTACCTATAAATCCTTGAGTTATGTGTAAAGTATTGGCATTAAAATTAGCACTAATCTGGTTTTTGGTAGTTTCCCAATCTACATTTGCTCTTCGGTAATAGTTATCTGTTTTAATAAACTCTCTTACATCTAGCCACGTATTTGTAATTCCTTCTTGATTAAAATAAGCACTAATAATGGTTGTAGAAACTAATTCGCCATAACCAATAGTTTGATCATACACGTAATTATAATCTGGTGATTTATTGGTTTTAAAAAACGCATTTAATTCATCTAACAGAGTGTTAATGGTATTAAAAACAGGATGATTTTCACTAGTAAATAAATCTAATAAAATTTCATTGTGAAACTTTCTAACCTCCTGAATAGAACTCTGTAATGCTGCTTTATTATTAAAATAATTATCTATAACCACCTCTATAGAATTGGTGGTTTTACCCATTGCAGAAATGACTATTAAGGTATCCTTATAGCCTACTTTTTGTATGGTTTTTACTAAGTTTTTTACACTTTCTGCATTTTTTACAGAGGCTCCTCCAAATTTAAAAACTCTCATATATTTTTTAAATAGTTTTGAATGCCT
Organism: Lacinutrix gracilariae; assembly: GCF_042684485.1. Taxonomy (NCBI): domain Bacteria; kingdom Pseudomonadati; phylum Bacteroidota; class Flavobacteriia; order Flavobacteriales; family Flavobacteriaceae; genus Lacinutrix; species Lacinutrix gracilariae. The sequence goes on from NZ_JBHULM010000011.1 coordinate 684,388, forward strand.
TCAGCATCTAGCTGCACTACATCCCAATCTCTAAGTACCTTAGCTCCTTTTTTCTCATAAAACTTTATAGCAGGTTCGTTCCAATCAATTACTTCCCAATTGATTCTTCTTGCGCCAAGTGAGTTTGCATAGATAACAACTTGATTTAAAAGTAAAGTACCAAGACCTTTTCCTCTATATTTATTACTCACTATTAAATCTTCTAAATGTATTATTTTACCTTTCCATGTAGAATATCTATTATAAACCAAGGCAATACCTGCAATTTCATTATTATATTCTGCTACAAAGCATTTAAAAACAGGGTTTGCACCAAAACCGTCTTTCTCTAAATCTTCAACCGTAACTTCTACTGCATCTGGTTCTTTTTCAAAAACGGCAAGTTCTACAATTAAATCTAAGATTTGTTTTGCGTCTTTTATTGTTGCTTCTCTTATAATAAAGTCCATATGTTAATTTTAATTTCAAATATAGTTTAAAGCCATTAAATTTTATGCATTAAATGTAAACGATAACGTTGTAGTTTCTTAAAAAATACGATATTTGTAAAAACCTTAAAAAGCTATTATGTCTAGAACAAAACAAACATTAGGAGAATTTATTATAGAAAACCAAACCTCTTTTAAATACACTTCTGGAGAGTTATCTAGACTAATAAACTCTATTAGGTTAGCTGCAAAAGTAGTTAATCACGAAGTAAACAAAGCAGGATTAGTAGACATTATTGGAGCAGCTGGAGATGTTAATATTCAAGGAGAAGACCAACAAAAACTAGATGTATATGCCAATGATAAGTTTATACAAACGCTAACCAAGCGTAACATTGTTTGTGGTATTGCTAGTGAAGAAGAAGATGATTTTATTGCTATTAATAGCCAAGATGAAAACAACCAAAACAAATATGTTGTATTAATAGATCCGTTAGATGGTTCTTCTAATATTGATGTAAATGTGTCTGTAGGTACTATTTTTTCTATCTATAGAAGAGTAACTCCTGTAGGAACTCCTGTTACTATAGAAGATTTTTTACAAAAAGGAGAACAACAAGTTGCTGCTGGTTATATTGTTTATGGTACTTCTACCATGATTGTTTATACCACTGGAGATGGTGTAAATGGCTTTACTCTAAATCCAGCAATTGGTACTTTTTACTTATCACATCCTAATATGCAATTTCCTTTAGATGGTAAAATTTACTCTGTAAATGAAGGTAACTATGTACATTTTCCCCAAGGCGTAAAAAACTATATTAAATACTGCCAAATGGAAGAAGGAGATAGACCATATACTAGTAGATATATTGGTTCTTTAGTTTCCGATTTTCATAGAAACATGATTAAAGGAGGTATTTACATGTACCCTAAAAGTTCTAAAAATGAAGAAGGTAAATTGCGTTTATTATATGAATGTAATCCTATGGCATTTCTAGCAGAACAAGCTAACGGAAAAGCAAGTGATGGTTTTAACAGAATTATGGAAATTCAACCAACAGAGCTTCACCAACGCGTTCCTTTTTTATGCGGAAGTAAAAATATGGTAGAAAAGGCAGAAGAGTTTATGCGAAAAGCTTAAAATTTAATAGCCTAAGCCATTCTTTTTTTCATTACTTTTGTTATTACCTTTTTTAATAAACAGTTATATTACAATGGCTAAAGAAAAACATATAAACAATACTACTTTAAATAATAGTCCTGATATTGAAGCTTCTTCAAAAATTGATGCTATAAAACAGCTTATTTTTGGTGAAAACATGCAGGCTTATGAAAGTGAGTTTGAAGCTGTAAAAAATGACATTCTTTCCAAAAAACAAGAATTAGAGTCGTTAATTGATGAAGTAAGAAATGAATTACTTCAAAATATTGACAACCTAAGCACAGACATTAACATAAGAATTACAGATCTTGAAAATTCTTTTAATGACAAAGCAGACCGTCTTGACGAAAAGAAACTAGACAGAAAATTATTTGGTGAAATGCTAATGAATCTTGGAGAAAAAATAAGTAAGTAATCTAAATTACTACAACTTATGAATCAAGAAGATAAACTTAAAATACTCAAAGACATCTTACTTACGGATGAGAGAGAGTATGCCTTATCGATTCATGAAAAAATAAAAACTCTTGAAGATACCATAAACCAAAAACCCAATTTATCTGAAAAAGTAGACCCTATTATTCAAGACAAACTCAATGAGTTTGTTCAAGAAATGCCAAAAACATTAGGTCCTACTATTACACAAACCTTAAAAACAGAAATAAAAAACTCACAAGATGCAGTTGTAGAAGCATTGTACCCTATTTTAGGTAGAATGATAAAAAAGTACATTCAAAATGAATTTGCAATGCTATCTGAAAAAATTAATAAGCAAGTAAATAATACGTTTACTTTTAAAAGTTTTAAACGTAAAATTAAAGCAAAAGCCACAGGTGTAAGCGAAGTAGATTTAATTATGCAAGAGCAATATGCTCCTAGATTAAATCAATTTTTGGTTATTGAAAAAGGTTCTGGCTTATTAATTTCTAAATATTCAAGAACAGATGATATAGATGAAGATATGGTTGCAGGAATGCTTACTGCTATTAAGAGCTTTGTTGAAGATGCATTTAAAAAAAACAACCAAAATCTAGAACTTATTGAATATGAAACTTATAGTATTTATATTCAAAATTTTTCTTCTTATTATATTGCAGTTGCAATTTCTGGCATATTTAATGCTAGTCATAAAAGTAAATTAGAAGATAAATTGTTACACTTTGCCCAAAACGAAATAAACAAAACCGACTTAAAGAACACAGAATCATTAACTAAAAAATTAAAAGCATATTTTGCTAATGAGTATTTCTAAAAAAATTATTTTATTAGGTCATTTCGGAGTTGGTAAGTCGTCACTAATACGACGTTTTGTAGAAGACACTTTTACAGACAATTACAAAGTAACTATTGGTGTACATATATTAAAAAAAGAAGTAAACATATCTAAAGAAGAAGCCGTCTCTTTAATTATATGGGATTTAGAAGGTAATGATGATATTACTAATACTAGAGCTTCTTATATGTTAGGTACTAGTGGTATTATTTATGTATTTGACCTGTCTAGACCAGCTACATACAAGCAACTTGAAAGTGATATAAATTATATTAAAACAAACTACCCAAATACACCTGTTAAAGTGGTAGGAAACAAAAAAGACTTAGTAACTAAAGACTTTTTAAAAGAAAACAACGACAATTTTAAACCGTTTGTCGATTTTTTTACAAGTGCTAAAGCAAATACTAAAGTTAATGATCTATTCTCTACATTAGCTAAAGAACTAATACATTAACAAAATGCTTTCAGAATACAAAACAGTTCACCAAAAAGCTATATATCAATACCTTATAATAGATAGAGATGGAGTTATCATAGAGTCTGATGATACTTTTTTTGCTAATATACATTCGCAAAACATTATCACTTTACATCCATTTTTTTATAGTATTGCAAATTTATTAGACACAAAAAAAGACCAAGAGCTTTTATTTTCATGTATACATTTAGATACAGACAATAAAAGTATTATAGCAGACATAACACTTAAAACGTTTACAAAAGCAAACCCGCTTTTAATCATTCAAGATTTAACACAACACTATAACAATTACCAGTTAACCGCTCAAAGACGAAACGAATCTGTTATTACTTCACAAATTCTTGAATTAAAAAACAAGTACTTAATAGAAAAAGAAGAGTTTAAAAATACGTTTATCGCTAATTTTAGTCATGAAATTAGAGAACCTCTTTCTGGTATAAGTACCTTTGTAGATATTTTAAACAAAACCAACTTAAACGCAGAACAAACTGATTATTTAAATATCATTAAAACATCTTCAGACCATTTAAAACACATGATTGAAGATATTTTAGATATTTCTAAAATAGAAGTTGGGAAACTAAATCTTATAGAAGAGTCTTTTAATACTTCAGAATTTTTAGAAGATATTATTTTCACTTATAAAGTAAAAGCCGAAGAAAAAGGACTGTCTTTTAATAGTAGTATTGAAGACAAATTACCAAATTTCATCATAGGTGATCCTTACCGATTAAAGCAAATTCTAGGGAATCTACTAGATAACGCCATTAAGTATACCAATAAAGGAAACATCACTTTAAATATTTCTTTAAATCAAATAAGAGCAAACAAAGCCAATATTCATTTTGAAATTATAGATACAGGTATTGGTATTGAAGAAGAAAATTTTGAAAACATTTTTACTAGCTTCACACAAATAAATCAAAACCATAAAATTAAAGGTACTGGTTTAGGTTTAGCTATTGTTAAAAATCTAGTAGAATTAATGCATGGTAACATTGCTGTGGATAGTGATTTTAATAAAGGCACATCTATTTCTTTTAATTTAAGTTTTAAATTAGACGAATCTTCAAAAAACAAAAAAGTAAAAAAGGTACAAAACGTACATGTTGAAGAAAACGAAAATAAAAAACACAACGTTCTACTAATAGAACACTCAGAAATTACTCAACTTTCTGTACTTAAAATATTAGCAGCTCAAAAAAAGTATTTTTTAGATATTGTTTCTAATCCTGAAGATGTAATACCTATTTTAAAAAATCAAAAAGTAGATATTATTTTAATGGATATTAACTTACCAAATAAAACTGGTGATGTTCTAGCGCAAGAAATAAGACAACTTCCTGAAAAAGAACTTAAAAAAATACCTATACTAGCTTTAACAGGAAAACTATTTCCTGAAGATTTAAAACGCTATAAAAAAGCTAAAATAAATGATGTTATTAGAAAACCTTTTAACGAAAAAAGTTTACTAAGAACTATTCATAAATACTTAAAATAAAAAAAGGCGAACTATAAACAGTTCGCCTTTTGTATTCTATAAAAATAAACAATTACTATTTATTCATTGTTTTAATTTCTTCCATAAAAGTATCTAAATCTACTTTATTACTAACTAAAGAAAGCGCTTTATCTACCACGTACTTTACGTTATCTGGAGAAAAACCTAAACCAACAGCTATTTTACGTAAAACTAAATCTTCATGTTCTCCTTCAATATGGTCTACATAAACCATTCTTGCTAAATCATACAAACGTTCTAAACGTCTATCGTAAGTAGTTGGCGGATTAATATTATGAGATGCATAATCTTTTAAAATTATAGCATAATTCCCTTCACTAATATCTAAATTTCTAGCTAAACGATCTAAAAACGCTTTTTCTTCATCAGAAATAACACCATCTTCCATTGCAACTCTTACAATTGAAGCAAAATGATCTTCATTACGCTTTTTAAACCCACTATCAAATAAATCTGAAATTGACATATATTCTTTTTTTTTAGTATGGCAAAGATAATTAAACAAAACACTTTTTAAAACATTATTATTAGCTTTTTTCAAAGCCTTAAACCACATTTTTAAGCAGGTTAAATGTTCTCTTTTAAAGCCTATTTGGCTCTTTAAGTAAACTAAAAACAAGCATGCATTATATAATGCAAAAAAAAAGGATGTATCTATGGCAAAAAAAACTCTAATACTTATCTTTACCCAAAACTATATTTAGGTGAGTAAAACACTTCTCTCGCAAACCTACGCACAGTCTTTGCAAACGCAAAAACTGCAAAATGCTATTGCCAAAACTCAAGCAAAAACACATATAAAAGGGCTTGTTGGTTCTTCTCTTTCACTTGTTATTGCCCAAAACTTTAAACAAGCAGAAAAACCATTCTTACTTATTTTTAACGATAAAGAAGAAGCAGCCTTTTACCTCAATGATTTAGAACTATTACTCAATGATAAAGATGTACTCTTTTATCCTGGTAGTTACAGAAGACCATACCAAATTGAGGAAACAGACAATGCTAATGTATTACTACGTGCAGAAGTTTTAAACCGAATAAACTCGCGTAAAAAACCTGCTATAATTGTTACCTATCCAGATGCTCTTTTTGAAAAAGTAGTCACGCGTAGAGAACTAGAAAAAAACACCTTAAAAATTACGGTAAATGACGATCTATCTATAGATTTTGTAAACGAAATACTGTTTACCTACAAATTTAAACGTGTAGATTTTGTTACAGAACCTGGTGAGTTTTCGGTAAGAGGAGGTATTGTAGATGTGTTTTCTTTTAGTAATGATGAACCTTACAGAATTGAGTTTTTTGGTGATGAAGTAGACAGTATTCGCACCTTTGATGTAGAAACACAACTCTCTACAGAGCAAATAAAAAAAATTAACATCATACCAAATGTTGCTAATAAGTTTTTAGAAGAAAGCAGACAGAGTTTTTTAAAATACATTGCACAAAAAACCGTTGTTTTTACCAAAAACACAGACTTAGCATTCTCTAGAATAGATAGCCTTTTTGAAAAAGCTGTAGAAGCATTTACCAAGCTTTCTACTGGAATAAAACATGCAAAACCTACAGAATTATTTTGCAATACTACACTGCTAAAAAACCAACTTTTAGAATTTAATATTGTAGCCTTTGGCTCTACTCCTGTATTATCTAGTACTACAGATGAGGCAGCTGAAACCATAGAGTTTAAAACAACACCTCAGCCAACTTTTAATAAAAATTTTAACTTACTTATAGATAACCTTAACAGCAATCACAACAAAGGTTTTACTAATTATATTGCTTGTTCTAGTGAGCAACAAGCAAAACGTTTTCATGATATTTTTGAAGATGTAGAGCAAGAGGTACATTACAAAACTATTGTATTATCCTTGTTTCAAGGTTTTGTAGATCATGACCATAAAATAATTTGCTATACAGACCATCAAATATTTGAACGCTACCACAAATTTCATCTTAAAAATGGCTATGCTAAAAAACAATCTATAACCTTAAAAGAACTTACAAATCTAGATATTGGTGATTATGTAACACACATAGATCATGGAATTGGTAAGTTTGGTGGATTGCAAAAAATAGACGTTGAAGGTAAAAAACAAGAAGCCATTAAATTAATATATGGCGAACGCGATATTTTATATTTAAGCATTCACTCTTTACATAAAATCACCAAATTTAATGGTAAAGATGGTAAACCACCTAAAGTATATAAACTAGGAAGTAAAGCTTGGAAAGTTTTAAAACAAAAAACAAAATCTAGAGTTAAAGAAATTGCCTTTAATCTTATTAAAGTATACGCAAAGCGAAAACTAGAAAAAGGCTACCAATACAATCCAGATTCTTATTTACAATTAGAATTAGAAGCTTCTTTTATTTATGAAGACACACCAGACCAAAGCTCTGCCACTGCAGATATTAAAGCAGATATGGAAAGCGAAAGACCAATGGACAGATTGGTTTGTGGTGATGTTGGTTTTGGTAAAACAGAAGTTGCTATTCGTGCCGCTTTTAAAGCTGTAGATAACGGCAAACAGGTAGCTGTTTTAGTACCAACTACCATTTTAGCTTACCAACATTACAGAACCTTTAGAGAACGTTTAAAAGAATTTCCAGTAACGGTAGATTACCTAAACCGTTTTAGAACTGCAAAAGAAAAACGCGAAACACTTGAAAAACTAGAAAAAGGCCATGTCGATATTATTATTGGTACACACCAACTAGTAAACAAAAATGTAAAATTTAAAGACTTAGGATTACTAATTGTAGATGAGGAACAAAAGTTTGGTGTCGCTGTAAAAGAAAAACTAAAAACATTAAAAGACAATGTAGATGTTTTAACCTTAACAGCAACTCCTATACCTAGAACGCTTCAGTTTAGCTTAATGGCTGCAAGAGATTTATCGGTAATTACCACTCCTCCACCAAACCGTTATCCTATAGAAAGTAATGTTATTCGCTTTAGCGAAGAAAGAATTCGTGATGCTGTAAGTTATGAAATTCAACGTGGTGGACAAGTATTCTTTATTCATAACAGAATTGAAAACATCAAAGAAGTTGCTGGTATGATACAACGTTTGGTTCCAGATGCTAAAATTGGTATTGGTCATGGACAACTAGACGGAAAAAAACTCGAGCAATTAATGCTTGGTTTTATGAATGGCGATTTTGATGTTCTTGTGAGTACAACCATTATAGAAAGTGGATTAGACGTACCAAATGCAAATACCATTTTTATTAATAATGCCAATAATTTTGGACTTAGTGATTTACACCAAATGCGTGGTCGTGTTGGTAGAAGCAATAAAAAAGCATTCTGCTATTTTATAACTCCAGAATATTCTGCAATGTCTACAGATGCTAGAAAACGTATGACTGCTTTAGAGCAATTTACAGAACTTGGTAGCGGATTTAATATTGCGATGAAAGACCTTGAAATTCGTGGTGCTGGTGATTTACTTGGTGGTGAACAAAGCGGATTTATTAGTGACATTGGTTTTGATACCTACCAAAAAATATTAAACGAAGCTATTGAAGAGCTTAAAGAAAAGGAGTTTAAAGATTTATATCAAGACGAAGGAAAAGAAAAAGAATACGTTAAAGATATTACTATAGACAGTGACTTTTCGTTACTTTTCCCTGATGATTATGTTAATAATATTACCGAAAGATTAAACCTATACACACAACTTAATAATATTAAAAACGAAGAAGAGCTCATTACTTTTGAAAAACAACTTATAGATAGATTTGGCGAGTTGCCAACACAAGTTGTAGATCTATTAAATACAGTGCGAATAAAATGGGTTGCTACCAAAATAGGTCTTGAAAAAGTAGTCCTAAAAAAAGGAAAACTTGTAGGTTATTTTATTAACGACCAACAGAGTGCTTTTTACCAAAGCGCAGGCTTTACTAAGGTATTACAATACATACAAAAAAATCCGCAAGCTTGTAAAATGAAAGAAAAAAACACCAGAGCTGGCTTAAGACTATTACTTACTTTTGATAAAATACATTCTATTGAAAAAGCTTTAACTGCTTTAAAACCTATTTTGGCATAACGTTTGAAATACTTTTGAAAAAAAACCAATGATAATGACTAGAAAATTACTTTTTTTACTCGCTTTATTACCAAATATATTATTAGCACAACATACCATTAAAGGTACATTTTCTCCTGCTGAAGATTATAAATTTGCCATTCTTTATAAAGTAACACCAAAGACTTCTATCTATGTAAATAATGCAGAAATAGATAGTATTGGTAATTTTCAATTTAAACTAGATAGCACAGTAACCAAAGGCATGTACAGAATTGTATATGCATTACCACAAGACGAATACAACTTTGATTTTATTTACAATGCTAAAGAAGATATAGAACTTACTTTTAATTTAAACGAAGGCGCAAAATACATAAAGTCGCAAGAAAACAGATTGCTTAATGCATACACCCAAAGTTTACAAACAGTAAGCAAAAGCATTAATGATTACTACGCAAGTAATAACCAAAACAGTACCGAATTTAAAAAAGTATTTGGTGTTCTAAGCAAAACACAAAATGAATTTGAAAAAGCATCAGAAGGCATGATAGCATCACACTTTATAAAAGCTAGTAGGCCATATATTCCAACAGAAATGGAAGATGCACAGACTTTTTCAAAAAACATAAAATCTAATTATTTTAGTAATATAGATTTTAGTGATACCGTTCTACAAAGCTCAAGTTTTTTAATGGAGACCGTTTTAAACTACGTCTTTACTTTTTCAAACCCAAAAGACAACAACCAAGGATATAAAGACAGTATAGACATAGCTAATTTTGCAATTGGTGAAAATCCAGAAGTTAAAGAAACCATTATAGAAGTGCTTTTTAATCAATTTGCAGAAAATAATAATGAAGAGCTTGCTAACTATATTTTAGAAAAATATTTATTACCTATTGCCAAAGCGAATAAAGACAATGATTTAATAGAAAAACTTACGGTATTTAAAAACACATCTATAGGTGCACTTGCGCCAAACTTTAATTTTGAAATCACCAAAAACAATAAAACAGAACAAGTTGCACTGTATGATTTTATAGAAGCTACACAATATGTAGTAGTGTTTTGGAGCAGTACTTGCTCACATTGTTTAGCAGAATTGCCAACGTTTCATAAATACGTACAAAGCTTAGAAACAGGAAAACTTAAAGTAATAGCTGTTGCCTTAGAAGATGACTTTTACAGATGGAAAGAAAAAACCTATGATTTCCCAGAATTTATTCATGTTTACGGAGAAGGAAAATGGCAAAACCCTATTGGTGATGCCTATGGTGTTACTGCTACTCCAACCTACTTTATTTTAGACAGCAACAAGAATATCATTGCTAAACCATATGATTTTCCTGCTTTAGAAGCCTATTATAAAGAACATCCTATAATAGTAGAAAAGGACAAAGAACAAGTTGATGATTAATTAAAAATCATTTCAATTATTGTAGATAGAATGCTACTATACATGTAATTCTAGCTTTAATGCATTAAATAACCAAATTATTAAATGCTTACATGGTGTTTCTGGTTACACACAAATTCAAGAGTAACTAAAAAAACACGCCTAAGCCATAGGCTATTTTCTTTTAAACCTAAAACACTAGTATCTTTTTTCGGCAGCTAAACACTTTATCAAAAAATCTAATTAGCGTATCTTTGCAGCTTAATAAAGTCATATAATTATGAAAGAAAATAAAATGCTAATTTATATAAATGAAGTTTTAAAAAATATGCCAGCAGGTTGGTTAAGTATAACAACCCATAGGCTAGATATTTATGACGAAAAATTAGCTAAAGTTCAATTTCTACAAGAGTTTGAATCCTTATTTAATAGTAATAATTATGATGCAACTGCTTTAAATGCATTACCAACTGCGTATGACTATATTCGTTTAGGGCATCCTTTATCTTGTGTTCTTGAATGGGCAATTGCTAAATTACAGCATGTAAATGCACAAAATGTAATTAGTTTTGATTCTAAAACAATTCCTGTTTTAGCTATTCTTAGAAAAAACCTATTCCAAAATAAAAAAACACAAATTCTATACTCAGGAACCTTACCAACCTGTTTTGATGTTCAAACAATACAAGAAGTGTATGGGTATCATTTTGAGCTAAAGCAAATAGAAAAGGGTTCCGAAATTCCTGCTTTTGATGGTAGCACCATTTTTATTTCTGAAGAACATAATATTGGTGATTTTAATCTACATGCAAATATTGATTTTCACATTCAACTGCATGCACATCTAGGAAGTATTTTAGTAGTAAATGGTGAAGAAAATGAAGATTATATTTCAGATATTCAACATGTACGCAGAAGAGAAACCATTGCTATGACTCCTGCAAATGCACTTATTGCCTTAAAAGCATTAACAGCACAAACTACTTTTGATGTTAATACAACAACTGTAGAGCCTAATAAAAAACTGGTAGTTCAAGCAATAAATAAGGTTACTAATACCAATACCAAAGCACTAGTTGCTTCAAGTGGTTTATCGATACAGTATGCCATTTTAATGGGCTTAATTCATGATGCCTTAGAAAACCATAAAGGCAAAACCATTAAAATTATTGTGCCACCAAATTGTTATGGTGGTACCAATGACCAAGCAAGACGTGTTGCTGCTTGTCTAGACAATGTAGATATTGTAGATTTACTAGTAGATGGTGATAATGATATGGTACAAAGTATTCATAGTGTTTTAGACCAAATTGCTAGTCAAGACGCTGTGCCATATATTATAGCAGAAATACCTACAAACCCAAGAGTAGAAGTTCCTAATCTTTTAGAACTACAAGAAGCATTAACCAAACAACGTAAAACACCAACTGGTGAAATTGCTATAGATCCTGTTTTTATTTTAGACCAAACTTTTTGTCCTAATGTACATTTTTTAGGAGAAGAAGACATTCTTTCTTCGGTAAGAACCATTTCTTTTGCTAGTGGCTCTAAGTTTCCTAGTGGCGGAAAATGTACTGCTGGATATTGTGTAGGAAACCAAAAAACCATTGCTTTAATAGAAAAAATAGAAAAGCATTTAACGCTTTGCGACAATGAAGCTACAGCCTTACAATATGAAATATTAGCAGAACAATTACCTTCTATGAAGCAGAGAATTATAGATGCCTATAAAAACACTAGAGCATTTGTAAACTTTATTCATGAAACCTTACCAGAAGCTAAAATTAATTTTGTTTCCGAAGAACTAGCAGAACAAGGCTTTACGCCATCTGTTTTTTCATTAGACCTTCCTACTAAAGGAAATACAGACGAAGAAAAAGAAGCGTATAAAAGAAAGCTTAATTTAAAGCTAATACACTTAATGATTTCTCAAATTCCTAACGAAAGTAAATTTTGTGTTAGTTACGGACAATTAAAAGGGTGTTATTGGACCATTCCTGCAACCTCTACACAAGGAACCACAAAAGAAGGAGATAAAGATTATATTGTTCGTGCATCCCTTTCACCTAATCTAGATTTAGAAATGCATAAAAAAGTGTTTTCAGAATTTGTAAAAAGCATATAGCTAAGTAGCAATTTAATGTTACAACAATTACTGCTAACCACATAGAAACAACTTAAAAGAACAGGTTTTTATTAAACTTGTTTTAGCCAATTTGAGAAATGACAATCCGAGAGATATTAAATACGACAGAACACAGGCCTTGGAATATCCCAAATGAAAATTGGAAATTTTATCAAGAGTGGAATAATGCAATATTTCTTCATTGGCAAGTGGAATTAAACGAACTGAAAAAGTTTGTACCGAAAGAATTAGAAATTGATCTTTTTGATGGAAAACCCTGGATTTCAGTTGTTGCTTTTACAATGGAAAAGATAAGACCGAAAAACCTACCTTCCTTTCCACTTATTTCGGATTTTGATGAAATTAATATCCGAACTTATGTGAAATCAAATAACAAAACTGGAGTATATTTTTTGAGCATTGAAGGCGGAAAAAGTTTGTCTTGTAAAGTTGCGAAAGGAATATCTGAACTTCCATATAGATTTTCAAAAATAAAACGGACTAAAAACCAATACGAATCAAATAATTCGGAATTGAATGACAAATTGAATATTCAGTTTAAGATTGGAAAAGAAATTACGGAGAAAACGGAATTGGACAAATGGTTGACTGAAAGATACGCTCTTTTTCAAGACACAGAAAAGACGATTAACGAATTTGAAATTCACCATTTGGAATGGCCAATTAACGAAATTGACTTGAAAAATTCAGAATTTAATTATCCAAAATTTGACAGATTGATTAAAAACGAGCCAAACAAAATCCAATACTCAAAAGGAGTAAAAGTTATTGCTTGGGGAAAGAATAAAAAAGAAAAAACTGGCTACAACACCTTGTATAATTAATTGTTAGGTTCTTCTCTACTTGTGAAAATTCCTGCAGAATTTTCACGGGTTCGTTAAAGTTTGCTAACTTAGTTACCTAACCACGCAACTAACCATACACAAACTTGTTATATAGTATAACACGTAGTTACAACCATACCTTTATTGTTTTTTAATGGTACAGAAAGTAGTTGCTTATGCGTTTTTACTTTAAAATGAAACGGAGCAGCTAATACCTGTAAACCACTTTGTTTTTTTAACCGAATGCCTTGTCCTGAAATAATATCTAGGTTTGGTGTAAAATCTCCTTCAGGTATATGTTCTGTAATAATAACATATTTGTAGGCATGTAATTTGTTTAAAATACATTGTACCTCAGCATTAGAAAGGTGTTGTAATACTTGTCTTAAAATCACACAATCTGCATCTGGTAAATTATCTGTAGCAATATCTAAACATTGAAACGTTAGCTTTTCAGCTTTAAAATGTTCCTTATTATAATCAATAAGGTCTTCAACAATATCTACAGCAATATATTTTTGAGTATATGTCACCAATTGTTTACCAATATTAAAATCACCACAACCTAAATCGCAAACCCTAAGTTTATTTTTAAAAGACTTTAAAAATGTAGCTACTTTACTAACATAAGGCTCTACCAATTCTAGATCATGTGATCCTTCTCCAGAATAAAATCGAGTAGCATCATCTCCCCAAAGTTTCATGGCATACACTTGTGCCATAGCATCTTTGGTTGGCCAAGGTTTTTTTATTTTTTTCTCTTTCTTTTTCATACCAAAGTAATTGGCAACACAAATAAATTACTGCATTTAAAAGTACTATTAAAACAAACATATACAAGCAAACTATAAATAAAAGTTAAAACACCTCATCATTTCTAACCATTTGTTTAGTTTTGTATTGTAATTAGAAAATTTCCATTTTCACGGAAAATAATCATGGCAAGAAAAAAAGAATATAATGAAGATGAAGTAGTAGAAAAAGCAATGTTGCTTTTCTGGAAAAATGGCTATGAAACTACTTCTATGCAAATGCTTGAAAAAGAAATGGGCATTAACAAATTTTCTATATATTCTAGTTTTGGCAATAAACACGGTTTGTTTCTAGAAAGTCTTGAGTGCTACAAGCAAAGAGTAAATATTATATTAAATAAATTTAAAAATGCTTCTAATGGTGTAGAAGACATTAAACAATTTTTTTATGATTCTGTAAGTTCTAATTTTAAAGACGACCATTTAAAAGGATGTTTAATAACAAACACCTATAATGAGTTTTCAGAGAAAGAAGATGTACTGATTAAAGAAGAAATGAATGTATTTATGGATAATTTAAAATCCATTATCATTGAAAAGTTACAAACAGATACCTCTAAAGACAAAGAAACTATAGAAAAACAAGCCAATTACCTATTATTAGCAAAGCATGGCTTAGCAGCAGCAGCACGAGTAAACACAAAAAAAGAAATAGAAGATTATATTGAAATGATCTTTAAAAATATATAAACATTTTTTTTACCCTAAAACTAAACAATCGTTTAGAAATAATTAACATAAATAAAAAAGAAAAATTATGACATCATTAAAAATTCAAAATTTAGAAACAGCACCAGAAGAAAGTAAACCATTATTAGAAAAATCTTTAAAAGGATTCGGAATGATTCCTGGCTTACATGGTGTTTTATCTACATCTCCACAAATATTTGAAGCATACCAAACCTTACACGAGTTGTTTACACAAACTTCTTTTAATGCAGAAGAATTAACTGTTGTTTGGCAAGCTATAAACGTAGAGCACGCTTGTCACTATTGTGTTCCTGCACATACAGGTATTGCAAAAATGATGCAAGTAGAAGATACTATTACAGAGGCTTTACGTAATGAAACTCCTTTAGAAAACCCTAAATTAGAAGCTTTACGTACTATGACATTAACTATTGTTAAAAATCGTGGTAACGTAACACAAGAAGATTTAGATACTTTTTATGCTGCTGGTTATGGCGAACAACAAGTGTTAGAAATCATTTTAGGTCTATCACAAAAAGTAATTAGTAACTATACCAACCACATAGCAAATACTCCTGTTGATGCGCCATTTCAAAAATTTGCATGGTCTAAAGAAGATGTAGCTTCATAATCCCTAAAGTTACCTATATTTATTAATAGCTATAAGCCTTCCGTAACTACGGAAGGTTTTTATAAAACAGAAACTATGAAAGAAAAATTAAAAATAGATATTGTTTCCGATGTGGTTTGCCCTTGGTGTACCATTGGCTATAAACGTTTAGAAAAAGCTATTTCAGAATTAGGAATAGAAGACCAAATAGAAATAGAATGGCAACCCTTTGAATTGAATCCAAATATGCCAGCCGAAGGCCAAAACGTTACAGAACATATTGCCGAAAAATATGGTGCAACGCTAGAGCAACAAAAAGAATCACAACAACACATGAAAGAGGTTGGTGAAGAACTTGGTTTTACATTCGATTATTTTGATGATATGCGTATGGTAAACACTTTTAACGCACATGTTTTATTAGAGTATGCCAAAGAATTCAACAAGCAAACCGAATTAAAAATGGCACTTACTAAAGCTTTCTTTAGCGATAGAAAAGATGTTTCACAAGAAAATATTTTAAAAGAAACGCTAATAGAAGTTGGTTTAAATGCCGAAGAAGCACTTGCTACAATACAAAATGAAGAAGCTCGTTTACAAGTAAGAAACCAACAAAACTACTGGAAAAGCTTAGGTGTAAACTCTGTACCAACTATTGTTTTTAATAGAAAAAGTGCGGTTACAGGAGCACAACCAGTAAATACATTTAAACAAGTATTAACAGAGTTACTTGCAGAATAACAAATCATTTTCCCTAAAATTTACAATAACAACACACATTAAAATATGGATACCAATAAAGAACTAGACGCATTATTAGATGTAAAACGAAAAGAAGGTGCAGCAAAATTCACAAAAGAAAAAAGTAAAATTTACGCAGATGGTATTGCTAGTGTAGCAAACTCTGGAGTACTAGATAAGGCTTTACATGTTGGTGATAAAGCCCCTAATTTTGCATTAAAAAATGCACTAAACCAACCTGTTTCTTTATGCAGCGAGTTACAAAACGGACCAGTAGTATTAACATGGTACAGAGGTGGTTGGTGTCCTTATTGCAATATTACATTACGTTATTTACAAGAAAGATTAACTGAAATTAAAAAAACAGGAGCGACACTTTTAGCATTAACTCCAGAATTACCAGACAACTCCTTAAGTACTGCAGAAAAAAACAATTTAGAATTCACTGTTTTAAGTGATGTTAGCAATACTGTTGCAGAAGAATATGGTGTAGTTTTTACTTTAACCAATGAAGTAGCTTCTATTTACCAAGACGCCTTTGGTTTAAACCAAGTAAATGGTAATAACACTAATAAATTACCTCTAGCTGCTACCTATGTTATTGATACAAATGCTATCATTCAATATGCTTTTTTAGATGCAGATTACCGCAAACGTGCAGAACCTTCTGAAATAGTATTAGCTTTACAGAAGCTTAAATAAAAAAATCATGACAAAAGTAAAACCAAAAGTATTATTCTTTGATGTAAACGAAACCCTTTTAGACCTTGCTATAATGAAAAAGCAAGTAGGAGATGCTTTAAATGGTAAAGAAGATCTATTAGCTTTGTGGTTTACTACTATGTTACAGTATTCTTTGGTAATGTCTGCAAGCAAACAATACAAACCTTTTGGCCAGATTGGAGCTGCAGCTTTACAAATGGTAGCTGCAAATAATGGCATTGCACTTACACAAGAAAAAGCGCGTGAAATTGTAGTAAAGTCTATGCAAAACTTACCAGTGCATCCAGAGGTAAAAGAGGCTTTAGCTGCGTTAAAAAACAAAGGCTATAAGTTAGTAGCACTTACAAACTCTTCTGAAGAAAGTTTAAAAAACAAGTTTGAAAACGTTGGCTTAACCTCTTATTTTGACGCTTTATTAAGTATTGAGTCTGTTCAAAAATTCAAACCTTTTACAGATACCTATCATTGGGCAGCAAGTACCATGCAAGTAAAACCAGAAGAGTGTATGCTAATTGCAGCACATGGTTGGGATGTTGCTGGAGCACTTTGGGCTGGTTTTAGAGCTGCCTTTGTTAGCAGACCAGGACAGCAAGTGTTTCCGTTAGCACCACAATCTGAAATTAATGAAACAGATTTAAAAAAAGTAGCAGAAATTCTTATTAGCTATAAATAGTAAAAACATACCAAGAATACCATTGCAGAAATAAGACACTTATTTCTAGGAGCTTTAAAAATGATAAAAAGCATTTTCTAAATGCTCTATTTCAAATTTGTTACCTGTTTTAACAATTGCAATAATATCAAAACGCACTTCTACGTCTAGGCTATTATCATTTACAAAATGATCTACTGCGTTTACTATACGTTGTATTTGCTTTGGTTTTAAAAAATCTTGTGGATTACCAAAATCAATAGTAGATCTTGTTTTTACTTCTACAATAGCAAGCGTTTCTTTTTGTTTGGCAATAATATCTACTTCTGCTTTTTGAAATCTATAATTACGCTCCATTATTTCATAACCCTTTTGCAATAGATGTTCTACTGCCAACTCCTCTCCTATTTTACCAAGTTCGTTATGTTCTGCCATAATGCCTACAAAGGCAGGAATTGCATCCTACCAACCAAATTTTAATCCGCAAAAGCAAATAACCTATTATATTACGCTTTTATTTTTGCCACGAATACACGAATATTTTAATTGCTTCATTCCTAAATTCTTTAATTTTCAAAAACAACAGTACTCTTTTCCTTTCCTACAGTAATAGTAGCGTTTCTACCAAGAATTAAAGCACGATTATCCTCTTCATGACCTGCAGGCATATTAAAAACTATAGGAAAATCGTATTCTGCCAACGCATCTAATACAAGTTGCTCAACAGAAGTTCCCCAAAGTGTAGTGTTTTTTCGCATTTTACTCATATCACCAACCAATACACCTTTGCAATTTTCAAAATAACCAGCGCGTTTTAAGCTTTGTAGCATTCGGTCAATATGGTACTTATATTCGCCAATTTCTTCAATAAACAAAATCTTTCCAGAAGTATCTATACTTGTATTAGAACCTAACATAGTATGTAAAATAGTTAAGTTACCACCAACAATTGGCGCTGTTACCTTTCCTATTTTGTTATAAGCAGAACCTTTTAAAGTATACGCTATTGGCTTACCAAAAAGAGCATCTTTAAAACTTGCTATACTTTCTTTTATTTCGCTTAAATCTTTAGGTAAACTTACACACATAATAGCATGTAAAGACTCAAATCCTTGGTTGTGCACTTGATTATGTAATGCTGTAATATCACTATATCCAATAATCCATTTTGGATTTTGTTTAAATTTAGTATAATCTAATTTATCTAAAATCCTAACGGTTCCGTAACCTCCTCTTGCACTCCAAACAGCACTAATAGTAGGATCGTCTAATGCTTTCTGAAAATCTTCACATCGCTCTGCATCTGTTCCTGCAAAATGGTTGTCTTTACTAAAAACATGATCTCCAACTACCACGTTTAAATTCCAACTTTTAAGCAGATTTACAGCTTGTTCTACTTCAGAATTTCTGTTTTTTAATATTCCTGAAGGAGCAACAATAGCAACAGTATCTCCTGCTTTTAAATAATCTGGTTGTATCAAAGTAGTTGTTTTTTTTAGGCTATAATTTTGTGCAGAAAGACTTAGGTTTCCAAAGAAAAAAAACACACAAATTACCTGTAATAAAATTCCTTTTTTAGTCATAATGTAAATGTACATTTTTTTTCTAAATCGCTCTTAAAATGTGTACTTTTGTAGCTTCAAAATTAATTGGCATCCATTTGTCTCCTCGAGCGCAGTCGAGAGGTTTTAAAGTAGGTCTCGACTGCGCTCGACCTAACAGAAATTATAAAAATGAGTACACCTAAAAGATATACTATTACTGCAGCTTTACCTTACACCAACGGTCCCATTCATATTGGGCACTTAGCAGGTGTTTATGTTCCTGCAGATATTTATGCACGTTTTATGCGTTTAACAGGTAACGACGTTGCTTTTATTTGTGGTAGTGATGAACACGGAGTTCCTATTACTATTAAAGCAAAAAAAGAAGGCGTTACACCTCAAGATATTGTAGATAAATATCACGCAATTATTAAACAATCTTTTGAAGAATTCGGAATTACTTTTGATAACTACTCACGTACTTCGGCTAAAATTCACCACGATACTGCTTCAGAGTTTTTTACAACACTTTACAATAAAAACGAATTTGTTGAAGAAGTTACCGAACAATTATATGACGAAGAAGCTAACCAATTTCTTGCAGACAGATTTGTTATTGGTACCTGTCCAAAATGTGGTAATGAAGAAAGTTATGGAGACCAATGTGAAAACTGCGGAACCAGCCATAATGCTACAGATTTAATAAACCCTAAATCTGCAATTACAGGAAACACACCAACTTTAAAACAAACAAAACACTGGTTTTTACCTTTAAATAAACATGAAGAGTTTTTACGCGAATGGATTTTAAAAGGGCATAAAAAAGACTGGAAACCTAATGTGTACGGACAAGTAAAATCATGGATTGATGATGGTTTGCGTCCTCGTGCAGTAACCAGAGATTTAGATTGGGGAATTCCTGTACCTCTGGAAGGCGCAGAAGGAAAAGTGCTTTACGTTTGGTTTGATGCTCCTATTGGTTACATCTCTTCTACCAAAGAATGGGCAGCTCGCGAAGGAAAAGATTGGGAACCATACTGGAAAGACAAAGACACCAAAATGGTACACTTTATTGGTAAAGACAATATTGTGTTTCACTGTATTATTTTTCCTGCTATGTTAAAAGCAGAAGGCTCTTATATTTTACCAGATAATGTTCCTGCAAATGAGTTTTTAAACCTAGAAGGTAAAAAGCTTTCTACCTCTAAAAACTGGGCTGTTTGGTTACCAGAATACTTAAAAGATTTTCCTGGTCAGCAAGATGTATTGCGTTACGCACTAACAGCAAATGCACCAGAAACAAAAGATAATGATTTTACTTGGAAAGATTTTCAAGCAAGAAACAATAACGAGTTAGTTGCCATTTTTGGAAACTTCATCAATCGTGTAGTTGTTTTAACCAATAAGTATTACAACGGAATTGTTCCTACACCTAGTGATTATACAGCAGTAGATGAAGAAACACTAGCTGCTATAAAAGCATATCCTAATGTAATTTCTAGCTCTATTGAAAGATATAGATTTAGAGAAGCAGGTCAAGAATTAATGAATCTTGCTAGATTAGGAAACAAATACCTAGCAGACGAAGAGCCTTGGAAAGTTATTAAGCTAGACGAAGAACGTACCAAAACCATTATGTATGTAGCATTGCAAATTGCATCTGCTTTAGCAACATTAAGTGAACCGTTTTTACCGTTTACCTCTAATAAATTAAAAGGTATACTTTGTCTTTCTGCATTGGATACAGAATCTACTTGGAATGATATTGCAACAAAAGAAATTCTATTACCAGCTGCACACCAAATAGGAAAAGCAGAATTACTTTTTTCTAAAATTGAAGACGCAACCATACAAAAACAACTAGATAAATTAGAAGCTAGTAAAAAAGCAAACGAAATAGCGAATGCGGTTGTAGAGCCTCAAAAAGAAACTATTGCTTTTGATGATTTTACAAAACTAGACATTCGTGTTGGTACCATTTTGGAAGCTGAAAAAATGCCAAAAACTAAAAAACTTTTAGTGCTTAAAGTAGACACAGGAATAGATGTAAGAACCATTGTTTCTGGTATTGCAGAAAGCTTTACTGCAGAAGAAGTTATAGGTAAAAAAGTAACTGTTTTAGTTAATCTTGCTCCTAGAGCGCTTCGTGGTGTAGAAAGTCAAGGTATGATTTTAATGACAGAAACTCCAGAAGGCAAATTGGTATTTGTAAATCCAGATGACAAAGCTGTTAGCAATGGTTTACAAATAAGCTAAGATGAAAAAAATAACTGCGCTACTTTTTATATTACTAGTTGCATCTTGTAAAACTACAAGAACAACAAGTACACCAACGTTTCATCTCTCAGACGATTGGTTACTTACAAAAGTTTCTTTTGCTGAACCAAATAGGTATGACAAAATTGTACTGTTTAATGATGCAACAAACCAATGTTTTAAAGATAGTCGCTGGCATTTTAACCCAACAAACAACGATGGCACGTATGCTATAAATGACCTTTATTGTTCTTATGGCAAACGCAACCTGTCTTTTAGGTTTTTAAAAACCGAAGAAAAAACAGGATACTCTCATATTGTTTTAAACACACAAAATAAAGAAGGGCTTAGCAATAATTATAGAATAAAAATAACAGAGCTTACAAATACATCTATGCAATGGCACTATGTTGTTTATGTTAAAAACAAACGCTATACCATTAACATGCAATTTGAAAAAGCTTAAAAGTAATAACACGTAATACAAACGCATAAAAATGAAATTACAAAGCATTAAATTAATAGCAGTACTACTAATTTTAGTTACTAGTTGCAACTCTAACAAAAAGGAAAACACCAACACTACTGTTGACAGTAAAAAAGTAACAGATGCGCATAATAGTGAAATAAAATTAGATTGGCCAGGTACCTATACAGGAACAATCCCTTGTGCAGATTGCGAAGGAATACAAAAAACCATTACTATTAATAAAGACAAAACGTTTATTGCTACAGACACTTATTTAGGTAAAGAAGATGCAGAACGTATAAGTAAAGGTATTTTTAAATGGTCTGAAGACGGAAGAATAATAGTACTATCTGATGCTAATAGAACTTCGTTTTTAGTAACTGAAAACATTATAACACAATTAGACAAATCTGGTAATAAAATTACTGGAAAAATGGCTAAAAAATATATCTTAAAAAAACAAAATACGACCATAGTAACCACTCCTTTTACAAAAACCAAATGGAGACTTGTGGAACTTGTTGGTAAAAAAGTAGAAAACACAGATGCATATATCTTTTTCTCTGAAGAAGAAAATAGAGTTTACGGAAACGGATCTTGTAACAATTTCAACGGAAGATTTGAAACACTAAATGGTTATAAAATTAACATATCTAACGTATCTGGAACTTTAAAAGCCTGTACAGATATGAGCACAGAAAAAACGTTTTTTAGTATTCTTGAAACAGTAGACAACTACGCTATTAAAGGAGATAAAATGACACTTAACAGAGCAAAAATGACTCCTTTAGCTGTTTTTGAAGCTGTTAAATAAACATATTCCTTATTTTTCAAAAAACCTTGTAGTCAAGAACTACAAGGTTTTTTTATTACTTTTCTAGCATTAAAACTGTATTATGATTTCTTTTATACAAACCAAAACCCAACTACCAGAATCTTCAATTAAAAATACCATTGCTCTTTTAAATGAAGACTGTACCATACCTTTTATTTCCCGTTATAGAAAAGAACGTACCGGAAATTTAGACGAAGTACAAATTGGCGATATTGTAAAATACAAAGAAGAGTTTGAAGCTTTAGAAAAACGAAAAACTGCCATTTTAAAAGCTTTAGAAGAACAAGATGTTTTAACTACAGAACTAAAAACTAAAATAGAAAAGGCCCAAGACTTAACCACTTTAGAAGACCTTTACTTACCTTTTAAAAAGAAACGTAAAACAAAAGCTGAAACAGCTAGAAAAAATGGATTAGAACCTTTGGCAAAAATTATCATGAGCCAAAATGCTTCTAATATAGAAGCCATTGCTTTTAAATATGTAAAAGGAGAAATCAACTCTGTTGATGATGCTTTAGAAGGAGCAAGACATATTATTGCAGAGTGGATTAATGAGCGTACAGACATAAGAAACAATCTTAGAAACCAGTTGGAGCGTTACGCAATGATTTCCACGAAAGTGATAAAAACGAAAGAAGAGGAAGAAAAAGCACAAAAATTTAGAGATTACTTTGACTGGGAAGAATCTTTAAACCGAATACCTTCACACAGATTACTTGCTATTTTAAGAGCAGAAACAGAAGGTTTTATTCGTGTAAAAATTGAAATTGACAAAGAACGTGCTTTACAAAAAATAGAAAACCGAGTTATAAAATCTAATAATGCTTGTGCAGAGCAAATAGAAATAGCAATAGCAGATGCATACAAACGTTTGCTTTTACCTTCTTTATCTAATGAAGCCTTACAACATGCAAAAGACAAAGCAGATGAAGCTGCAATACAAGTATTTGCAAAAAATTTAAAGCAACTTTTATTAGGTTCACCAATAGGTCAAAAACGTGTACTTGCCATAGATCCTGGATTTAGAACAGGTTGCAAAGTGGTGTGCCTAGATGCACAAGGACAACTAAAGTACAATGAAACCATCTATCCGCATCCTCCAAAAAACGATAGTATTGGTGCCATGAAAAAAATTAGCTCTTTAGCAGATGCCTATAAAATTGAAGCTATTGCTATTGGTAACGGAACCGCTTCAAGAGAAACCGAAGCCTTGATTAGAAAAATTCATTTTAAAAATGACATTCAGGTATTTGTGGTTAGTGAGGCTGGCGCAAGTATTTATTCGGCATCTAAAATTGCTCGTGAAGAGTTTCCAGATTATGATGTTACAGTAAGAGGTTCGGTTTCTATTGGTAGACGTTTACAAGATCCTTTAGCAGAGCTAGTAAAAATTGATGCAAAATCTATTGGTGTTGGCCAATACCAACATGATGTAGACCAAACCAAACTTCAAAAACAATTAGATGTTGTTGTTGAAAATTGTGTAAATGCAGTTGGTGTAAATATCAACACTGCCAGCAAAAGCTTACTAAGTTACGTTTCTGGTATTGGACCAAAATTAGCAGAAAATATTTTTAAATATAGAAATGAAAATGGTGTATTTGCTTCAAGAAATGAAATAAAAAAAGTACCAAGGTTAGGAAATAAAGCTTTTGAGCAAGGTGCTGCTTTTTTAAGAGTTAAAGATGCCAAAAACCCATTAGACAATTCTGCGGTACATCCAGAAAGTTATAAGATTGTACAAAAAATGGCTAAAGACTTAAATACTTCTGTAGAAGATTTAATAGGAAACACAGACTTACTAAAACAAATAAATTTAAAAAACTACAGCTCTGCAACCATAGGATTATTTACTCTTGAAGATATCATTAAGGAGCTTGAAAAACCTGGTTTAGATATTAGAGAAGAAGCCAAAGTTTTTACTTTTAATCAAAACATTAAAACCATTAACGACCTTAGAGAAGGTCAATTATTACCAGGAATTGTAAATAATATTACCAATTTTGGTTGCTTTGTTGATGTTGGTATTAAAGAAAGTGGTTTAATACATGTTTCTAATCTTTCAGACGCTTTTGTAAAAGATGTAAATGAGCATGTGCACCTTCATCAGCAAATTATTGTAAAAGTTCTTGAAGTCGATGTGGTTAGAAAGCGCATTCAATTAAAACTTCACCATTAATTTTTAAAACAAAAAAAACAAGGTTTATATTACAAAATTTACCGTTAATGTGTTATATTCGCACTTTGTCGATTAAATGTTTGACAAAAAAACACATTTTCCCTAACCAAAGCTTTTAAATGTTTAACAAAAAGCAATTTTCATTAAACATTTAATAAAAACATTTTTTAAACTATCAAATTACTAGAAAAAGGGGTCTGGTTTTTTAATAATTTAAATGTTGTTACTGCTAGTAAATGAATAGCAAAATGATTAAAAAACTAATCTTCATTCCCTTAACATGCCTTGTATTATGTGCATTCAAGCCATCTAATAATACAGCTTCAGAAAGAATACTTAAAGACTACTGGTTACTAGATAAAGTATCTTACGTTGAACCAGATTTTTATGATAGAATTACGCTTTTTAATGATGTAACTAATTTTTGTTTTGAACAAAGCCTTTGGAGGTTTAGTGAATTAAACAACACAGGAACCTACGCTATAAATGATCTTTATTGCTCCTTCGGAAAAAGAAACATATCTTTTGATATTAGTAAATCTTCAAAGCAAGAAGGTCAGTATGACGTTGTTTTAAAAACACTAAAAAACAATGGAGAAACAGAAAGCTTTAAAATTAAAATAACTAAAATTTCTGATAACACCATGCAATGGAACCATACTGCTTGGGTAAATAACGAACCTCATACACTTAAAATGAATTTTGTTAAAAAGCAAGCGCTATAGACTTACCTTGCGTTTCTGTACAACATTACATTGAAGTAACTCATTTGTAAAATAGACAAAAAAAGCACCTTTTCCTAACAAGAGTTTTATAGGTTTAGGTATTCAAAATATGGGTTAAGGCTTCTCTAGACTCACTACCATAAATACCATCCACTGTTATAGCATTATCTTTTTGAAATTCTAAAAGAGCTGTTTCTGTTTTTGGTCCAAAAATACCATCAGCAGTTCCTGTTAAGTAATTTAGCTTTATTAATATCTGCTGTAAAAGCTTCACTGTATCACTACTATCTCCTTTTCTTAAATATCCTGTTGGTATTTCTAAATCATCATCTAGATTATCTGTTAAACTTCTAAATTCAATAATGCGATCTAAAGGAAACGTTTGAATATTCACTTCGTCATTTTGATTTCCGCCAAGACAATAAATAGACTTTCCACTTTTGGTGTAACCCAGAAAAAAACCAACATGCCCAAAAAGGCTATTAATATCTGTACGCCAAAAAACAACAATATCTCCTGGTTGTGGCCAAGTCGTTTTTTTACCAACCTGCAACCAACTTCTGGCCATTGCGCTATTAGACATTTCTAAATTTGCCTGTAAAGCAACCCAATTTGCAAAAATACTGCACCAAGCAACCTCATCATTACCAAAATCTAAACCTGTCATTTCTTGGTATTCTAAAATACGCTCGTTATGAGCAGAACCACTAATTTCTTTTTGGCCTAATTCGCCAAATGCAATTTTTAAAGTATCACCTAACATATATATATAATTTAAACGTTTTTTAAGCTGCTATTAAAAAGTTAGGGAAAGAAATTTCTTTAATAAATTTAATAAAAAAAGGTATTACAAACTGCTTAATTGTAAATTTTATTAATAATTATTTGCGAATTAAATAAATATCTCTATTTTTGGTAAACCAATCTGGTTAACCAATTTGTATTTCTATTGATTTTTTTCAAAACCACAACAACTTAAAACAAATGGTTTTTTAAAAATTATTCTAAACAAGAAAACAATAAAATACGCACAAATACTAGTGCTTTACTTGTGTAAAAGAGTAAAATTTTAAGCGTTAGAAACTAAATAATAAAACTAAAAAGGTCTTTAAAAAACAAAAGCCCTTTTTTCTTTTTTAAAACAACAACCTAATTCATTAGTTATGAAAAAAACAGTTTGTATTCTATTTTTATCCATACTGCTTATAGCTTGTAAAGAAGAAACAAAAAACAACTTTATTAAAGTAACTAATATTGAAGAACTAAATACTGCAATTAATCAAGCCAATCCTGGAGACAATATTGTTTTAGCTAATGGTATTTATAAAGATGTTGAAATTAATTTTAGAGCAAAAGGAACCAAAGAAAACCCAATTACTTTAAAAGCAGAAACAGCTGGAAAAGTAAGCATTGAAGGACAATCTTATTTAAAATTTGGTGGTGAATATTTAGTAGCGGAAGGTTTACATTTTAAAAACGGTTTTTCACCTTCAAGCGCAGTAGTAGATTTTAAAATAAGCAATAAAGATACACTTGATGAAATAGCATACCATTGTAAGTTAACCAATTCTGTTATTGAAGATTTTAACAAACCTAAACGAGATAACAGCGATTTATGGGTACAATTTTGGGGAAGAAACAACGAGCTAAGCAATTGCTACATTGCAGGAAAAACAAATAGAGGTCCTACAGTAAGAGTAAGCATTGAAGGTATTGAAAGTATTAATAATTACCATCAAATAATTAATAATCATTTTGGTCCACGACCTGTAAAAGGAGGTCCAAGCGGAGAAACCATTCAACTAGGAAACAGCTACACTTCTATGTCACCAAGTCATACTTTGGTTGCAAATAACCTATTTGAAGAATGCAATGGTGAAGTAGAAATTATTTCTAGTAAAACCAACTTTAATGAGTTTAGAAACAATGTGTTTTACAAAAGCGAAGGCTCTTTAGTTACGCGTCATGGTAATTATAGCATTATTGATGGCAACTATTTTATAGGAGATGGTATCAATAAAAACATTGGCGGAATTCGTATTATAAACACAGGACATTGGGTTACCAATAACTATTTTTTCAACTTAATAGGAACCAGTTTTAGAAGCCCTTTAGCTGTAATGAATGGTATACCTAAATCGCCTTTAAACCGTTACAACCAAGTAACAGATGTAGTAGTCGCTTACAACACGTATGTAAACTGTAGTTCGCCTTGGCAATTTGGTGTAGGTACTAACATTGCACAAGCAGACGTTTTACCAAAATCTGAAATACGATCTGCAAGAGCCATTAGAACAACACTTGCTAATAATGTGATCTATAACCAAAAAGGCTTAGAAAATATTGTTATAGAAAATGATAAAGCAGATGGTGTTACTTTTAAAAGCAACATTGTTGACAATCAAGGTTTAGCTTTTCCAGATTTTAATGGTGGCATTATTGCTTTGTCTTTAGAATTAAAAAAAGTATCCGATAATATTTTTATTCCAACAGGAATTCCTTCAGAAATAAAAGCTTTTAATGGTTTCGACTTTAATACTATTAAAACCGATTTATTTGGTAATTCAAGAAAAGACAGCAACACCATAGGTGCTGTTGTAAATGCAGATGTTGCCAACCCAAATATTTTAGACAAGTCAAAATATGGTACCTCTTGGTTTTCTAACATTGCAGAAACTAAAGACCCAACAACACATATTGTAACTAAAGCAGAAGATTTACAAACTAAAATAAACCAAGCGAATAATGGTGATATTATCGCTGTAGCGGAAGGTGTACATACACTAAACAAATCTTTAGTTATCGATAAAACCATAACTATTCAATCTCAAGATAACACAAAAGCGCAACTGGTTTATTCTGGCGAAGCAAACACACCATTATTTTCATTACAATCTAAAGGAAAACTAAGCCTTAACAACCTTATTCTACAAGGAAACAATTCTAATTATGCGTTTGCTAGCTTAAAAGAAAATATGGCAAACCACTTTGGCTTAACAGTTTCTAATACAGAAATCAGCAATTTTAATTATGTTTTAAAAGTGTATAAAGAATCATTTTCAGAGCGTATTACCTTTGAAAACACTTCTATTTCCAGCTGTGAAAATGGTATAGAGTTATCTGAAGAAACCAATGATAAAGGCGATTATAATACAGAATATTTAACCATTAAAAACTGTAACTTCAATAACGTAAAACAAAACGTTGTAGATTATTATAGAGGTGGTTATGATGAGTCTACCATTGGCGGAAACCTATTAATAACCAACAGTACATTTACTAATTGTGGCGCAAATGAAAGAAATAAAAGACTGCTAAACCACAACGGAATTGTAAATGTAACGATTAGTAACAATACGTTTAAAAACAACAACGTACAATTTGTTTCTATACTTTGGGGAGCAAAAAACAATGTAGCATCAAACAACACAATAACTAATTCTGGACAAATCAAAACCGAAGAAAACTTAGTGATGAAGTTAATGTACTAACATAAGTTTCACCTAACAAACATAAACGCTTAACATGAAAAAAACACTATTTACAGTCTTTACATTTTTACTTATCGTTGCTTGTAAAAACAATACAAATACAGAGACTACTGTAAAAAATGAAACAGCAAAGAAAGCCAAGTATCCTAGTGATGTTATTCCGTTTATGGATGAGTGGAAAATTCTTTTAGGAGACGGAACTTATGAAGATTCATTAGTTAATTATGCTAAAGAAGATTTCTTTTATGTAGCACATGAAAACAATACAGATTGGGTAGTGTACAAAACACCAAATTCAGGAATCACATCGCGTACATCAAGCAATACAAGAACAGAATTAGGTCAGAAAAAACACTGGATTCCAGAAGTTGGTGGTAAACTAACAGGAACATTAAAAGTACAGCACGTTTCTACTTCTGGTGACGCTAGAGTTGCAGCATCTTACTCTGTAGTAGTTGGTCAAATTCATAGTGATGAAGGTCACGAAAACGAACCTATAAAAATCTTCTACAAAAAATTCCCTGGACACACTAAAGGTTCTGTATTTTGGAATTATGAAATTAATACAGATGGTGAAGACAACTCTACACGTTGGGATTACTCTACTGCAGTTTGGGGAAATGATATGTCTGTTGTTGGTACAACTCCTAACACCTATCCTGAAGAACCAAAAGATGGTATTGCTTTAGGCGAAACCTTTAGTTACGAAATAAACGTATACAAAGGTATCATGTATCTTACCTTTACAAGTGAAGGACACGAAACGGTAAAATTCACCAAAAACTTATTACAATCAGACTTTACTACTAAAAAAGATATTCCAGAACAAATCTGGAAACTATACGCTGCCATTAGTCGTGATGGTGTAGAACGTGACAGCGCTTATGCTGGTGAAATAAACTTCTTTAAACAAGGTGCTTACAACCAAACCAATGGTAAAAACCCAGAAGAAAACATCGTGTGGTATACAGGTTCTGAAACTTACAATGGAGATATCGCCAAACAATACGCAAACGGTTGTTATGCCGAAGTATGGTTTAAAGAGGCTACAGTAGGAGAAGGTACAAACCCTAATGAATAAAAACAGAAAACATTGAAAAAAGTAATATTTGTAATGGGAGTTTCTGGTTGTGGAAAAAGCACAATAGGAAAATTACTTGCTAAAGATTTAAACGTTCCTTTTTTTGATGGGGACGATTTTCATCCAGAAAGCAACATTACAAAAATGTCTAGTGGTCAATCTTTAAATGATGAGGATAGACAAGGTTGGCTGGAAACCTTAAACCAATTAGCTAAAAAGCAGCTTGAAAAAAATAGCTGCGTTATTGTATGTTCTGCTTTAAAACAAAAGTATCGTGATACTTTAAGCAATAGCATACAAAAAGATACAGAATGGATACATTTAGCTGGTACTTTTAATCAAATTTTTGAAAGACTAAACAATAGAGCAAATCATTTTATGCCTTCTAAATTGTTAAAGTCGCAATTTGATACTTTAGAAAATCCTAAAGACGCTATACAAGTAGATATTAGCTTAACACCAGAAGAGATTATTAAAAAAATAAAACAAGAACTAATGAATACTTCAGAATTTGGATTATTTGGCTTAGGAGTAATGGGAAAAAGCCTATGTAGAAATTTAGCAAATAACGGATTCAAAATATCTATGTTTAATAGACATGTTTCTGGTATTGAAGAAGATGTTGCCAAAAATTTTAAAGCGCATTATCCAGAACTTTCACAAGCTGCTGCCTTTGATGATATCGCTTCTTTTGTAAACTCTTTGCAACAACCAAGAAAGATAATGCTTATGGTGAATGCAGGAAAAACAATAGATTACGTAATTGAAGACTTATTACCACATTTATCAGAAAATGATATTTTAATTGATGGCGGAAACTCTAACTACAAAAAAACCAAAGAGCGTTTTGATTATTTAAAAACTAAAGGCGTTCAATTTATTGGTACAGGAGTTTCTGGTGGTGAAGAAGGCGCTTTAAAAGGTCCTTCCATCATGCCAAGTGGAAATCCTGATGCGTACCAAAAAGTAGCTCCTTTTTTAGAAACTATTGCTGCTAAAGACAAGAACAACTTACCTTGCTGTACTTATGTTGGTCCAGAAGGTAGTGGTCATTTTATAAAAATGGTGCACAATGGTGTAGAATATGTAGAAATGCAACTATTAGCAGAAGTGGCAACTATATTAAAAGCTTTAGGTCAAAATCCTGATGAAATTTCCAACACATTAGAGACCTGGAAAGACAGCGCAAGTAGTTATTTATTAGAAATTACTACTGCTATTTTTAAAAAGAAGGAAGGTGACGATTGGCTAGTAAATAAAATACTAGACAAAGCAGGAAATAAAGGAACTGGTAACTGGACAACCATTGCATCTGCAGAACTTGGTGTACCAAGTACACTAATTGCTTCTGCCCTATTTTCACGCTATACTTCTTTTTATAAAGAAGAACGCCTAGAACTACATACACACTTTGAAAAAACAATTACTTCCCAATTACAAATTAGTACAAAAGACGTTTTAGAAGCTTATCAATTTGCAAGAATTATAAATCACTATCAAGGTTTTAAATTAATAGATGAAGCTTCCAATAAAATGGAATGGAATTTAAACCTAAGCGAAATTGCTAGAATATGGACCAACGGTTGCATTATTAGATCAACCTTAATGGAAGAATTGGTAGACATCTTTAAAGATACCACCAACATTTTAACCAATCCGCAATTAATAGCGCTTGTAAATCAATACAAACCTGCTACTAAAAAGGTAGTCTCGCAATGTGTACTTAATGACATTACAAGTCCTGCTTTAGCAGAAGCTATTCAGTTTTTTAACGGAATAACTACAGCCTACGCCTCAGCCAATGTCATTCAAGCACAACGTGATTATTTCGGTGCACACACCTACCAAAGGCTTGATGACACATCAGGAAAAAGCCATCATACCAACTGGAACTAAAAAAAGAACCCACTAAACAACAAACAAACAAACAAACAAACAAACAAACAAACAAGCTCATATTATGGATGCCACAACACCAAATAAATCATTCCTTAAAAAAATTATAGCCATCATATTAGGGTTCGGACCTGGTATTTTTGCTATTGGGTATACTATTGGTACAGGTAGTGTAACATCAATGATTGTTGCAGGAAGCAAATTTAATATGCAATTATTATGGGTACTTTTAATTAGTTGTCTTTTTTCTGGAGTTTTAATGTTTGCTTATGGTAATTATGCTTTAATAACAGGAGAAACTGCGCTTTACGGATTTAAAAAACACTTTAAATTCGGAAAAATCTTAGCCATAGCAATTATTGTAGGTATCACCTTTGGACAATGGAATTCTCTAATGGGTATTTTAGGGATCTCCTCCAATATTATTTTTGAAATATTAGCCATTAATTTTGAAGGATTAAGCGCTTATAAATATGAAGTTGTTTTAATTACTGCCATTGTTATTATTGTTACTTTTTACCTATTAATGCTAGTAGGTAAATATACTTTTTTCGAAAAAATACTAGTCATCTTTGTGACTTTAATGGGTTTATCGTTTATACTATCCTTATGTTTTGTACAACCACTTTCAATAGATGTGGTTAAAGGTTTAGTACCTACAATACCAGATGTTCCTGGTGGTAAAATGCTAGTTGCTGCTTTTGTTGGTACTACTATGGCTTCTGCTACATTTTTATCTAGACCTCTTTTTGTAAAAGGTAAAGGATGGACCATTAAAAACTTAGACCAACAGAAAAAAGATTCTATTACAGCTGCAATTTTAATATTCATTATTAGTGGTGTTATTATGGCTGTAGCAGCTGGTGCATTATACTACCAAGGTAAAGAGGTTTCGCAAGTATTAGATATGGCAAACACCTTAGAGCCTGTAGCTGGTAAATGGGCTGTTTCTATTTTCTTTTTTGGTGCTTTAAGTGCTGGACTTTCGTCTATTTTTCCTTGCCTTTTAATAGCGCCATTATTAATAGCAGATTACCAATCTGGTGAATTAGATACTAGCTCAACACAGTTTAGAGTTATTACTGCTGTTGCTTGTTTGGTAGCTTTAATTGGTCCTGCCTTTGGTGCAAATCCAATAGAAATTCAAATACTATCTCAAGTATTTAATGTATTTGTTTTACCAATTGTTATTCTAGGTATTATACTAATAGTAAACAACAAAAAAATAATGCAAGGATACAAAACAAGCATTTTTGTCAATTTTGGTTTGTTCGCCTCGCTCCTTTTTGCTTGTATTATATCTTATAATGGTATAATAGCACTAACAGAATATTTTTAAAACAAGATCAGTAATTATCAAAATAGCATAGGTTTGAGTTAAATCTCTATAGATTATTTTGCATAGGTTTAAAATTCACGTATATTGGTAAACCAATTTGGTAAACCAATTATTTATGAAAAATAAACTAAAGTTTTCTTGTGTTTCAGTCTTAATTTTACTCTTAACATTTTCTTGTAAAGAAAACAATACCAACCCTTTACTAGTTAAAAACACCACAGAGTTTAATAACGCTGTTAAAAATGCAAATCCTGGAGATGTTATTACCATGGCTAATGGTGTATGGAAAGATGCAGAACTTGTTTTTGAAGGAAATGGTACTGCAGATGAGCCTATTACACTTACTGTTGAAGAAAAAGGAAAAGTAACTTTAGAAGGTGCATCTAATTTACAACTTGCTGGTGAACACTTAATAGTAGAAGGACTTGTTTTTAAAAACGGTTATACACCAACAAATGCAGTTATTTCTTTCCGAAAAAACAAAAAAGAAATTGCTAACAACACAAGATTAACAGAATGTGTTATTGATAATTACAACAACCCAGAACGTCACGTTCAAGATTATTGGATTACTATCTACGGAAAAAATAACCGAATAGACCACAACCACATAGTAGGTAAAAAGAATTTAGGAGTAACCATGATTGTTGGTTTAGACACTAAAGAAAGTGTTGCCAACAACCACAAAATTGACCATAACTATTTTGGTCCTCGTCCTACTTTTGGTAACAATGGTGGAGAAACCTTAAGAATAGGTACTAGCCATCATGCTTTAGAAAACTCCAATACTTTGGTTGAATCTAACTATTTTGATAGAACCAATGGAGAGCACGAAATCATTTCTAACAAATCGTGCCAAAACACCTTTAAATACAACACCTTTTTTGAGTGTACAGGAACACTAACCATGCGTCACGGAAATGAAACATTGGTAGACGGAAATGTATTTATTGGAAACAACAAACCAAGCACAGGAGGAGTTCGTATTATTAATGAAAGTCAAACCGTTATCAACAACTACCATATTGGCTTAACAGGATATCGTTTTAGAGGTGCATTTGTAATGATGAATGGTGTACCAAACTCACCACCAAACAGATATGTTCCTGTAATAGATTCTAAATTAAACAACAATACGTTTGTAAATTGTGAGCACATTCAATTATGCGCAGGAAGTGATGCCGAAAGAAGTCAAGCTCCTCGTACTTCAGAAATTTCAGAAAACATTTTTTATAATGAAAACCCAAAAGACATCTTTACAGTATATGATGATATTAGCGGAATTACGTTTAAAGATAATATACTAGGGCAAAACAATACCACAAGCATTCAAGAAGGCTTTGAAAAAGCAGACATTACACTTGTAAAAAACGAACAAGGTTTTTTAATACCTACTTCAGATAAAATTAAAAACAAGATTACCATTAGTCCTAAAATTGCAACTAAAGAAAATACAGGAACAACTTGGTACTCTAAAGAAGACAAAACCGTTGCTTTAAATTCTGGAAAAACCATAACCGTAGAATCAGGAATTAATACTTTATATGAAGCGACTAAAAACTCAAATCCTGGAGATATATTAGTCTTAACTTCTGGTGAAACCTACCTATTAACTAAAGCTGCAAAAATAAAGCATCCTCTAACTATAAAAGCTTCTGGAAAAGACAAGCCTATTATTTTGTTTGAACGTATGATGGCTTTAGAAATTCAAAACGGAGGAAGCTTATCTCTAGACAACATAAAATTTGATGGTGCAAGTGCTCCTGATTATGCAGGAAATGCTGTGATTAGCACTAGTAAAAAATCAATGATAGAAAACTACAAACTGTTTATAGATAATTGTGAATTTACAGACTTTGTAGTAAACCATTCTTTTGATGTACTTAGAGTTTCTAAAGGAACCTTTGCAGACACTATAAGCATTCAAAATTCTAAATTTAAAAACATTACTGGTCATATTACTGCGCTAGATAAAGAAACAGATGATATTGGTGCATACAACGTAGAGTATTTTATAATGAAAAACAATACAGTTACAGATGTACAAGGCGCTGCATTACGTTTATATAGAGGTGGAAAAGACGAAAGTACTTTTGGACCATTTTTAGAAATCGAACACAACGTATTTAACAATGTTGGTTTTGGTAAAAAGAACAAGTACCAAGCAGCAATGTCTTTATATGGTGTTCAAGTTAATGACATTAAAAACAACAACTTTAATAATACGAATGGCTTAAAAATGCATTTAGTAGTTGGTGAGCCTATTGTAAATGTGGTTAATAATAACTACTACAAATCAGGAAAAATTGAAGTTTCAGGAGATGAAAAATACAATATTGAAAACCTTTTTAATATAGCTCCTACTTTTAAAGAAGGGACTTTTGAACTTACCAACGCTTCTCCATTAAAAGAAAAAGGAACAGACCAAAAAGAAATAGGAATTATTTCGCAAAACTAACTAGCTATGAAACTAAAAAACAACAGAATATTAAAATTAGCTACAGTAGCTCTAGTACTTACCATAGTATCTTGCAAAGAAGAAAGCAAATCGGTATCTGTAACCAATAGTAAACAAACAGGAAGCCATCCTAATTTAATATTAACCCAAGAAAGTGTTGCTGAAATAAAATCGCAATTAGGAAACGTTCCTGTTTTTGATGCAACTTTAGCAGCTACACAAAAAGATGTAGACCTCGCCATTCAAGAAGGTATTGATGTGCCTGTACCTAAAGACATGGCTGGAGGTTACACGCATTCGCAACACACTGCTAATTATAAAAACATGCAAAAAGCAGGTGTATTATTTCAACTTTTAGAAGATGAAAAATACGCTATTTACGTAAGAGACATGTTACTAGAATACGCCAAACTATATCCTACCTTAGGTCGTCATCCGCAGGAACGCTCTTATGCTAGAGGTAAATTTTTCTGGCAATGTCTTAACGATTCTAACTGGCTAACTTATACTAGTCAGGCATATGATTGTATTTACGATTGGCTACCAAAAGAACAAAGCGACTATTTAAATAAAAATTTATTTAGACCATATGCAGACTTCTTATCTATAGAAACACCAAAATACTTCAACC
This sequence comes from Lacinutrix gracilariae, assembly GCF_042684485.1. NCBI lineage: Bacteria > Pseudomonadati > Bacteroidota > Flavobacteriia > Flavobacteriales > Flavobacteriaceae > Lacinutrix > Lacinutrix gracilariae. The sequence goes on from NZ_JBHULM010000011.1 coordinate 720,798, forward strand.
GTATTCATAACCATAGTACTTGGGGAAATGTTTCCGTTGGTATGATTGGTTTAGTTATGGATGATGAAGAATTAGTTAATCGTGCATTATACGGACTTAAAGATCTAGATATAGATACCAATGCCATAGATAATGATGGTGGTTATATCTATGATAAAGACGGTAAAGCTGGCTTTTTAGCAAATTTAGACAGTCCGTTTTCACCAGATGGTTTTTATACCGAAGGACCTTACTACCAACGCTATGCTATGTATCCATTTATGATATTTGCAGAAGCGCTTCAAAATAAAAAACCAGAATTAAAGATTTTTGAATACAAAGACGCTGTACTACTAAAAGCAGTAGACGCACTTATTAACTTAACAGATGCAGATGGCGAATTCTTTCCTTTAAATGATGGACAAAAAGGAATGTCATATTACACAGCATCCTTAGTATCTGTTGTAGATATTAGCTATTACCACGGAAACAAAAAACCAGAACTACTATCTGTAGCAAAAGCACAAAACGCTGTACAATTAAACGCTTCAGGACTAGCAGTTGCTATTGGCTTACGTGATGGAAAAGAAAAACCTTTCCTTAAAAAATCTATAGAACTTTCTGATGGTGCAAATGGTGACGAAGGAGCTGTTGGTATTTTAAGATATAATGACAGCAACAACACCATGGCATTAGTAATGAAGTATACAGGACAAGGTTTAAGTCATGGTCATTATGACAAGTTATCGTTTTCACTTTATGAAAATGGCGAAGAAGTATTACAAGATTACGGTTTATCTAGATTTGTAAATGTAGAGCAGAAAAATGGAGGTGGTTATTTAAAAGAAAATAAAACATTTGCCAAACAAACCATCGCGCATAATACAGTAACGCAAAACGAAACCTCTCATTTTAATAATGATTTTGAAATAGGAAGTAATAATCATTCTGAAAAATATCTCTTTGATGCTTCAAATCCTGAAGTACAAATCATGAGTGCTACAGAAACAAATGCCTATCCAGGAACTAACTTTCATCGTACCATGCTTCTAGTAAAAGACGCTACAGTAGACATACCATATGTAATCGATCTTTTTAAAGTAACCTCAGAAAAGCCAAACCAATATGATTTACCATATTATTATTTTGGTCAAATAATAGCAACAAGTTTTAAAACCGAAGCACCTAAAAGCTTAACACCATTAGGAACCAAAAACGGTTACCACCACCTTTGGAAAGAAACACAAAGTCAAGCAAAAGCAGATAACATTCAATTTACCTGGTTAAATAATAGAAAATTTTATAGTATTACAGCTGCAACTACTAATGAAGATGCTATTATTTTAGCTAGAATTGGTGCCAACGATCCAGAATTCAACCTAAGAAGAGATCCTTCAATAATATTAAGAAAGAAAAATACAAAAGCTACTGTATTTGCTTCAATAATTGAATCTCATGGTGATTATAATCCAATCTCTGAAAAAGCAAACAACGCATACAGTTCTTTTAAATCTATAAAAGTATTATTAGACAACAAAAAATACACAGCCTTAGAGTTACAATTAAAATCTGGTGTTTCTAAAGTATTAATACTAGCAAACAATAACGCATCAAAAGAAGCAAAACATACATTAAAAATTAACGATAAGAATTATGAGTGGTCAGGTTCTTATTATTTCAAATAAATAAAAACGATTAAAATTATGAAAAGATTTAGCGAAAAGTACATTGTCACAAAAGACATGGAATGGGAAAAACTTGGCGGAGGAGTTTCTAGAAAGTTCTTAGGTTATGATAACCAAATCATGATGGTAAGAGTAAAATTTGACAAAGGAGCATTAGGTGCACCACACCAACATTTTCACACACAAGCGACTTACTGTGTATCTGGAAAATTTGAATTTGAAATTGATGGCGAAAAACATATTGTAGAAGCTGGAGATGGTGTATACATTGAACCTAACTTACTACATAGCGCAGTTTGCCTAGAAGAAGGTGAACTTATTGATACGTTTAGCCCTGTAAGAGAAGATTTCTTAAGTGGTGGTGAGGTATCTTATTTTGGTGATAAATAGTAATAAACAAAAACCAAAACCACTAAACGTGAGGACTTTACATTTTTGTAGTAAAATTCTTACAGAAACAGAAAGTGTTTGCTATTTTAACTCAAACATCTTCTATTTTAACATATAAAATTTACGAAAACGTTGTATTTAACAAAATTTTATATATATTTGGTAAACCAATCTGGTTAACCAATTATTTTTATAATTATAACCAATAAAAAAAGGATAGGTAAACACTATCCTTTTTTTGAAAAAATACTTCTTTGACGGGAAGTTATCATGCATAAAACATAATATTACAAAAGTATGAAACATATCTATACTTGCCTAATGTTTATGTTTTTAGTAAAACAAATTAATTAACTAAAACAAAAAACAATTATGAATTTAAAATCTAAATTGGCATTATTTGCAGTTCTCTTTCTGTGTTTTTCTGCCTTTGCCCAAGACAAATTAATAATTAATGGGCTTGTAGTAGACGCTAATGACAACATGCCGTTGCCTAGTGTTAACGTAATTATTGTTGGTACTAGTACTGGTACAAGTACAGATTTTGATGGAAACTATCAAATTGAGGTAAGTAAAGGAGATGTTATTCAATTTTCTTACATAGGTTACGTTTCCCAAACAGTGGTTATTGAAAACCAAAGTACTATCGACATCTCTTTAGCAGAAGATGCTAATAACCTGGATGAGGTTGTAGTTGTTGGATATGGTACTCGTAAAAAATCACACCTTACAGGTTCTGTATCTAGTGTAGGTGGTGAAGATGTTGCTGCAGTACAAGCAACACGTGTAGATGAAGCTTTAGCAGGTAAATTACCTGGTGTTTTAATTCAAAATCAAGATGGTTCTCCTGGTGCAGCTCCAAAAATTCAAATTAGAGCAGCTTCTTCTATATCTGGTGAATCTAGTCCGTTAATTGTTGTAGATGGATTTCCAATTTCTGGAGGTTTAGAAACAGTTAACCCAAATGATATTGAAAGTTTAGAAATTTTAAAAGATGCTGCTTCTGCAGCTATTTATGGTTCTAGAGGTGCTAATGGTGTTATTTTAGTTACAACCAAAAAAGGTAAAACAGGTAAAGCTAGATTTAGCTACAATACCTACACTAGCTTTTCTAGTAAATACCGTAAAAACATAATAAAAAATGCTTCTGAATTTGCTTCTGAAGCAAGATCAGAAATTGCTGCTGGTAACTGGCAAGGTACAGTAGACAATGTAGACCCAGCATTTTTAGAATATAGATTAAGTGCTTATGAAAACGCTCCTGGTGCTGTTAGCCCAGAAGAATGGTTATTTCGTGACGGAAACACTACAAGTCATGACTTTAGCATGAGCGGAGGAACAGACGATGTTAATTACTTTGCTTCAATTGGATATCAAAACTCTAAAGGAGTTATCATTACCGAAGGTTTTGAAAGATTAAACGCTCGTTTAAATGTGGATGCTAAATTAGGTGAAAAGTTCAAAACAGGAATAAGCTTTAACGGTTTTACTTCTGAAAGAGATATTTTAGGACATGATATGCGAGATCTTTTAAGAGCATACCCAATTAGTCCTATTTACCATACAGCAGAATCTATTGCTTTTGTACAACAATTAGATGCACAAGCACAAGCTTTAGGATTAGACGCTTTTGATAGTGGTTATAGAGGTTCAGGTTATGAAGCAAGTAGTATTTATGATTTAGAACCTGGTATGGCAGCGCAAGACTGGCACTATGGTAGAAGTAATAATGGTATTGGAGGATCTGGTGATGCTGGTCCTGCAGCTAAACTTGACAATACAGACCGTTGGGAAAAAACCTATTTTGGTAATGTAAGTTCTTATTTACAATATGAAATTATTGATGGATTAAATGTAAAGACTGTTTTAGGTGGTGATCTTAAAGACACTCGTTTTTATGAGCATAGATTAATCGGTTTTGATTCTAGAGCAAGAACTTCACAAACGTATATGGACCAAACAGATTTAAAAGTATCTTCTGTATTAAGTGAAACTACTTTAAATTTTGCAAAAGAAATTGGTAAACATGATATATCTGCAGTTGCTGGTATGGAATTTCAAAATACCAAGTTAGTAGGTGTTGCTTTAGATGGTGTAAATGTACCAGATGAGCCTATACTTAATTACGGTTTATTTGATCCTGCAGACATTACCGTTACAGAAAGAGATGAAACTAGAGTAAGACAGAGTGTATTTGGTAGAGTTAACTACGCCTATGACGACAGATTTTTAGTATCTGTATCTGTAAGAAGAGATGGTGATTCTCGTTTTGGTGCAAATAAAAAATATGCAACATTCCCAGCATTTTCTTTAGGTTGGAATGTGAATAACGAATCTTTCCTTGAAGATAGCGAAATACTTAGTAAATTAAAATTAAGATTTAGTTACGGTTCTTTAGGTACTGCTTCTTTTTTAGATTCATATGATGCTTTAAGTCTTTTAGAGCCACAAGCAACTTACTATGGTACTGGATACTTAATTCCTGAAAATATAGCAAACCCAGACTTAACATGGCAAACAAACACTGAAACTAACTATGGTATAGACTTAGGTGTATTAAATAACAGATTTACCTTAGGTGTAGATTACTATACTTCAGATATTGAAGATATCTTAATTAACCAAAGTGTATCTGAAGTATTAGGTACTCCATCTATAGTACTTAACTCTGGTGATGTAAGAAGTTCTGGTTGGGAATTTGAATTAAACGCAAGAGTTATGAATACAGATAATTTCTCTTGGAGTTTTGGAGCTAACTTATCTACAGTAAACACAGAAATTACAGATTTAGGTGGTTTAAGTGAATTACCACAAGCAATCTACGGAACAAGTGGTAGAGGACCAGTATTTAGAAACTACGTTGGTGGTGGTATTGGTGAAATGTGGGGATTAGAAACTACTGGTGAAGTAGAAATGGAATATCTAGCAGATGCTTCTCAATATGTTAACAACCAATCTGGAGCTTCTTATGTTGTAGATCAACAATCTCCTGGTGAAGAAGGATATGGTGTAATTGATAACACAAGAACCGTTGAAGATGGTGGAGATTTAGTAAAAATAGGACAAAATACACCAGATTTTTACTGGGGAATGTCACATAACTTTAGCTACAAATCTTTAGATATGTCTTTACAATTTCAAGGATCTCATGGTGGAGAAGTTTATAATATAGACCCACTTTACTATGGTTCTCAATGGGGAGGAAGATTAACAAGTAGTTTTGATGCAGATGACGATGGTATTGCTGATCATAATGGACAACATTATACAGATAACAGAAATCAAACAGATGCGATGATTCAAGATGCTTCTTTTGTCGCTTTAAAAAACATAACTATTGGTTATACACTTAATGATGATTTAATTAATAAAATAGGGTTAAGTTCAGTAAGAGCTTATGTTGCTGCAACAAACCTATTATACGTATGGGCAGATGACTATACTTCATACAACCCTGAAGGTGTAACTACTTCTGGTAGTGATTATTTAGGACCTACAACTTATGGATCTCAATTTGGTGTAAGCCCAGTTGTTAGAAGTTTCACTTTTGGTTTAAATATTAATTTTTAAAAAAAAATAAAATGAAAAAAATATATATCATATTGGGGTCGTTGTTTTTCATGACTGCATGTTCTACAGATTTAGACCAAGCGCCATCAAATATTGCAAATTCAGATTCATTAACAGATTTTGAAGGTGTATTAAATGCAACATATTACTACCAACTAGGTACGGTTACACCAATGGCAGTAATGGGAGAATTTAGATCTGACAACGCGGTTATGGACGAATCTCCATTTACAGAGTTTGATGAGTATGACAATGGGTTAACTGCCATGGAAGATCAATTTTTCGGACCTTTCTATACTGCTTTATACAAGTCTATATTAAGTGCTAATAACGTAATTGAAAATTCTACAAATGATACACATGTAGCAGAAGCAAAATTTTTAAGAGCTTTATCTTATTATAAATTAGTACAAGTTTTTGGTGATGTTACTATTAACTTATCTGCAACACCAGACTTAAATGATACATCTATTTTAGTAAGACAACCAGCTACAGATGTGTATAACAATGTAATTATTCCTGATTTAAATGATGCTATGGATGTTTTAGACACATCTATTACAGACGGAAGAGCTTCTTATTACGCTGCTCAAGCTTTATTAGGTAAAACATACGCAGCAATGGGTAACTATGCTAGTGCAGAACCGCATTTAGCTGCTGTTGTAAACGGAGCTTCGGCTGCAGGAATTAGTTTAAAAACTAATTTTGATGACATTTTTGGAGCTGCTAATGAAGTAGAAAATTCTGAAATAATATTTTCAACGCAAATAGTAAGTTCTATTGTAGATGAGTATTCTCCTGCTTCAGACTTCTGGAACTGGTTTGTTGGTGATGATCCAAAAGCAGATTATCCTGTAGACCAAGATTTAGTTGCTGCTTTTGATGCTAGTGATGCTTCTGGTGGTGGTACAGATTTAAGAAGAGCTGTAACACTTAGTGACGATGGTCTTACATGTATAAAATTCCCAAAAGAAGGTGGTCTTGGTGCTGAGCACGATTGGATAGAAATAAGATTAGCAGACATTATTCTGTTATATGCAGAAACATTAAATGAAAACAATGCTCCTGCAACTACAGTATTACCTTTATTAGATGATATAAGAATAAGAGCAGGATTAGACGTTTTAGATCCTACAACAATCAACACAAAACCTTTAGTTAAACAAGCTATTCTTAACGAAAGAAGATTAGAACTTGCTTTTGAAGGACACAGATGGTTTGATTTAGTAAGAACAGGAACTGTTGATGCTGAAATGGGACAAACAATAAACCCTAATTATCACATATTCCCTGTTCCAGTTTCAGAGATCCTTGCAACAGATGGAGTAATTACTCAAAATTCAGGTTACTAATATTTAATCTTTTCTTTCTTTGAGAGTTGTTGGGTTTGTACTCCTACTCTCAAAGAAAGAAATTAAATATAATAACACCTCTATTCTTCTAAATGTAGATTTAAAATAAAGGAAAAGAATAGAGTTACAACTAAAGTGCTTAAAGTTTTAAGCACTTCCTAAGAGAAAATACTAGATAGGTATGCTTAGGGTATAGATGAAGGTTTTAATAAAAAGTGCCTATATATTGTCAACTTAAAAAAATAGAGAATCATTAACCTATTTTTTTAATAAGCTAAAAAGTCATTTTTATAAAAAATAGATATTATAATTTAGAAGTTATATATAAAAAATATTTTGATTAGTCTTTTTGTGATTTAGTTAAGCTTAAGGTCCTTAACAGACCTTAAAGTTTAGCTTTTTACTAAAAATAAAACTGTTAAAGATTTTAGTATTTTTATCCAATAAAACTAATTGCAATCAAACATTAATTCATGAAATTAAATATACATACAAGACCTGATAATTTTGATATCCAAAAACATATAATAGCTAGTATTAAAGACCTTATTAATTTAAAAAATCTGGAACCTGGAGACAAACTACCAGCAGAAAGAGTTTTGTCTGAAAAATTTAAAGTGTCTAGAAGTAATGTAAGAGAGGCTATTCAAAAATTAGAATTATATGGCTTATTAAAATCAATTCCACAAAGCGGAACTTTTGTAGCAAACATAGGTGTTATTGCAATGAATGGAATGATTGATGATATTTTAGGCCTTGGTGATCCTAGTTTTAAATCGTTAGTAGAAACAAGAATATTACTAGAATTAAAAACCGTTAGACTAGCTGCTATACGAAGAACAGAAGAAGACTTAGAAAAGATGAAAGCAACTTTAGATGCTTACAGCAAAAAAGTTTTAAATAAAGAAGATGCTGTTCAAGAAGACTTATTATTTCATTTAGCAATAGCTAAAGCCAGTGGTAATAGCACAATGAATACCTTTATGTTAATTATTACACCAGAAATTATAACCAATTTTAAAAAATATCATTTCTGTGATACCTATGAAGGAAAACAAACCATTCAAGAACACGAAGATATTTACAATGCTATTAAAGATCAAAATCCGCAATTAGCAAAACAAAAAATGAAGGAACATTTTAGCGAGTTATACCAATATTGCTATAATGTAAAAACAAATAAAAAACCAACCATAACAGATGAAAATTAAAGGATTAAGATGGTGGGTTATAGGCTTAATTGCCTTAGCCACTGTAATCAATTATATTGATAGACAAGCGCTACCTGTTTTGTGGCCAGATATTGCAAAAGATTTATATCCAGACAAAACACCTGACGAAAGAAAAGGTATTTATGCTATTATATCTACAATATTTATATTTTCTTATGCTTTTGGTCAAGCAATCTTTGGTAAAATTTTCGATAAACTAGGTACAAGAATTGGCTTTACTTTATCTATTGGTTTTTGGTCTATTGCCACAGCATTACACGCTTTTGCAAAAGGAGTTGTTAGTTTAAGTGTATTTCGTGCACTTCTAGGAGTTTCAGAAGCAGGTAACTGGCCTGGAGCTGCCAAAGGAAACGCTGAATGGTTTCCTACTAAAGAAAGAGCTTTTGCTCAAGGTTTATTTAATTCTGGTGCTGCTATTGGTGGTATTATAGCTTTTCCAACCATAGGATTATTATCTGTTTATTTCGATTGGAAATGGATTTTCATACTAGTAGGTATTACCGGTTTATTATGGCTTATTCCTTGGTGGATTATTGTAAAAAGACCACCTAATAAACACCCATGGATAACAGAAGAAGAACGTAAATACATTTTAACAGGACAACAAAATCAAGATAAAGATGGTGATGGTGAATTTGATGAAGGTTACAACCCAGACACTAAAAAAATGCTTTCACATAAAGAAAGTTGGGGAGTTATCATTGCATCTGCTGCTTTAGACCCTATTTGGTGGTTATTTGTATTCTGGATTCCTATTTATTTAAATGAAGTATACGGAATGGATGTAAAATCTATTGGGTTTTACGCTTGGGTTCCTTATGTTGGTGCTATGTTAGGTGCATGGTTTGGAGGACTTTTAGCGCAAAACCGTATTAAAGCAGGTTGGTCTGTAAACAAAACACGTAAATTTATAATTACACTGGGTTGTTTAATTATGTTACCAACTTTACTTGCAATGGCTAATCCAGGAGGACCTGTAACCGCTGTACTATTTATGGCAGTTATTTTATTTGGTTTTCAAACCGCTATAGGAAATGTACAAACATTACCAAGTGATTTATTTGGTGGAAAAACCGTAGGTACACTTTCTGGCTTTGCTGGTATGGCTGCTAAATTAGGAGCATTTGGTTTAACAGCTTTAGTTCCTATACTTACCTCAGGTGGTAATTATACTCCTGCATTTATAATTGGTGCTGCATTAGCAATAATTACAATGGCAAGCGTATGGTTTTTATGCCCAAAAATTGAACCTCTAAATAGTAAAAATTAATATAAAAATAAAACATATATAAAAATGAGCAAGAACAAAGGAAAAGTAGCTATAGTAACAGGAGCAACAGGTGGAATTGGTTTTTCAGTTGCCGAAAGATTAGGTCAAGATGGTTATACTGTAGTATTAAACGGTATTGATGACGAAACTGGTGCTAAAAGATTAGAAGAACTTAAAGCACAAGGTATTGATGCTGAATATTACGGTTTTGACGTTACAAACGAAGAAGCTGTTACTTCTAACATCACTAAAATTGGTGAAAAATATGGTAGAATTGATGTACTTGTAAACAACGCAGGTGGTTTAGGTGGAAGATCTAGATTTGAAGAAATGACAACAGACTTTTACAGATCTGTAATGGCTTTAAACTTAGACTCTGTATTTTTTGCTTCTAGAGCAGCAATCCCATTTCTTAAAAAAGGAGAACACCCTTCTATAATTAACTATACTTCTAATGCAGGATGGACTGCTGGTGGACCAGGAGCTGGAATCTACGGAACTTCTAAAGCTGGTGTACACGCAATCACTAGAGCATTAGCAAAAGATTTAGCTGAATATGGTATTAGAGCAAATGCAGTATCTCCAGGAACAATCGATACTCCTTTTCACGCACAAATTAAAGCAACAAAACCAGAAGTTTTCGCTTCATGGGCAAACAACATTATGTTAGGTAGATTAGGTCAACCAGAAGATGTTGCTGGTGTTGTTTCTTTCTTAGCAAGTAAAGATGCTTCTTTCATTACAGCAGAAACTATTCAAATTGGTGGTGGTCAAGCTTTAGGTATTTAATCTTAACTTTATAAAAGTAAGAAAAACAAAATGAGTAAATTTAAAGGAAAAGTAGCAGTAGTAACTGGTGGTTCTAGAGACATTGGTAGAGCAATATCTATCAAACTAGCTAAAGAAGGTGCTAAAGTGGTAGTAAATTACAATAGCTCTGAAGCTGGTGCTAATGAAACTGTAAATGAAATTAAAGCATTAGGTGGAGAAGCTGTTGCTGTTAAAGCAGATGTTTCAAAACTAGCAGATATTAAAAACTTAAAAGAAAAAGCTATAGAAGCTTTTGGCGATAAAGTAGATATTTTAGTAAATAATGCTGGTGGCCTTTTCGCAAGAAAAACGCTGCAAGAACTTGATGAAGATTTTTACAACCTAGTTATGGATGTAAACTTCAAATCTACAGTTTTTATTACACAAGCTTTTGAAACATTAATGACAGAAGGAGCTTCTATTATCAACATTTCATCTCAAGCATCCAGAGATGGTGGTGGTGGTGGTTCTTCACTATACGCATCTTCAAAAGGAGCTGTAACTACTTTTACTAGAGCAATGGCAAAAGAGTTAGGACCAAAAGGTATAAGAGTAAATGCACTTTGTCCTGGTTTAATAGCAACAAAATTTCATGATGATTTTACTAAGGATGAAATTAGAGTAAAAGTTGCTGGTTCTACACCTTTAAGAAGAGAAGGTAACGCATCAGAAATTGCAGATTTAGTAGCTTATTTAGCTTCTGATGAAGCATCGTTTATAACTGGTGTAAACTATGATATTAATGGAGGTTTAGCATTTAGCTAGATTTTTCATTTTCAATTTAATAAGCCAAGTGGTTTTATTTTAAACACATTATCTATTTGTATAGAAAAAAGAGTTTCTAAAAAATAAAACTATTTGGCTTTTAATAAAAATAAACAGTAGTAATTAAAATCAAGAAATGAGTAAAATTGTCACATTCGGTGAAATTATGTTAAGACTCTCTACAGAGCGTCATTTAAGGTTTTCACAAGCTAAAAAATTTGCTGCCTCTTATGGTGGTGGAGAATTTAACGTAGCAGTATCCCTAGCAAATTATGGTCTTCCTGTAGAATTTATCACTAGGTTACCAGAAAATGAAATAGGTGCTTGTGCACTTAAAGAGATGCGTAAATTTAACGTAGAAAATAAAAACATAATTTATGGAGGTGATAGACTAGGTATTTATTACTTAGAAACAGGAGCTGGTACTCGTGGTAGTAATGTAGTGTATGATAGAGCACATAGTTCTATGGCAACCATTCCTAAAGGAAGTATTGACTGGGAAACAGTTTTAAAAGATGCTACCTGGTTTCACTGGAGTGGTATTACTCCTGCAATTTCTCAATCTGCTGCAGATGAATGCTTAGAAGCTATTAAAGTAGCACATAAATTAGGAATTACTATTTCTTCCGATTTAAATTACCGATCAAAATTATGGCAATATGGTAAAGAACCACAAGAAATTATGCCAGAACTTTTAAAATATAGTAATATAATTTTAGGAGATATTGATACCGCATTATTTATGTTAGGTAAAGATAAAGTTAGCCCTAATTATCAAAACGAAACCACATTACCTGTATTATACGATCAGATTTTTAAATCTTGTCCTAATTTACATACAGCTGCTACTACACTTAGGTATTCGGTTAGTGCCTCGCACCAACGCATTGGTGGTATAATGTATGATGGTAAATCTATTTATACTGCAGATGTTAAAGAAGTAACTCCTGTTGTAGATAGAGTTGGTAGTGGTGATGCTTTTATGGGTGGTTTAATTTACGGTTTAGTAAATGATGCTGACAACAAACAAAGAGCTTTAAATATTGCAGTTGCTGCTTGCTGCCTTAAACACACCATTTCTGGTGATTATAATTTAATTTCACTTCAAGAAATTGAAAAATTATTAAGTGGTGATAATTCAGGAAAAGTTTCAAGATAAAAAAAACAAAATGGCTAAATATTCAAGAATAGAAGTTGCAACAGTAATGCAAGAAACAGGGTTAGTACCTTTGTTTTATAATGACGATATAGAAGTAAGTAAAAAAATAATTAAAGCTTGTTATGATGGTGGCGCAAGACTATTAGAGTTTACAAGCAGAGGAGATTTTGCTTTTGAAGTATTTGCAGAATTAAATAAATATGTATTAGCAGAATTACCAGGAATGATTATGGGTGTTGGCTCTATTACAGATGCTGCTGCTGCTTCACTATACATGCAATTAGGTGCAAACTTTATTGTAACACCTGTTTTAAGAGAAGATATTGCAATTGTGTGTAACCGAAGAAAAGTTTTATGGTCTCCTGGTTGTGCAACGCTTACAGAAATAGCCAAAGCAGAAGAGTTAGGTTGTGAGATAGTAAAATTATTTCCAGGTAACGCATACAACCCAAGCTATGTAAAAGCCATTAAAGGTCCTTGTCAATGGACAAGTATTATGCCTACAGGTGGTGTAGCACCTACTCAAGAAAGCTTAGAATCTTGGTTTAATGCAGGTGTTACCTGCGTTGGTATTGGCTCTAAACTTATTGCTAAAGATGCTAATGGTAACTATGACTTTGATAAAATAAAAACACTTACTAAAACTTCTATAGACATCATACAAAAGCTAAAAAAATAACCGTTAATGTATCAACCTACAATAACACTTAAATGTATCTCAGATATTTCTGGTTTTTCTGTTTCTACAGTTTCAAAAGCATTAAATGATAAGAGTGACATTAGTTCTAAAACTAGAGAAATAATTAAAAATATTGCTCAAGAACACAACTATGTTCCTAATTACACTGCTTTATCTTTAAGAAAACAAAGAACAAAAACACTAGCTATTATAGTTCCAGAAATAGCTGATTCTTATTATGGTTGTATTGTTTCTAAAATACAGAAATTTTCTTTTAAATACGGTTACAGGCTTCTTGTATTTCAAAGCTTTTCTTCCAAATTACAAGAAGAACATTGCTTAAAAAATATTAATGATGGTAGTGTAGATGCTGCTATCATCATTTCAAAACATAAAAAAGAAAACACCGCTAGTTTCATTAATAACCCATTACCAATAGATTATATTGAAATTTCTAATCTAAAAAGTAGAAAAGAACTTAAAGAAGAAGTAATTTTGAGCTTTAAAAAATCTCTAAATCGCTTAATTAGTTAGCGCCACTAAAATATATGCATAAAAAAGCCGTAGTTTATATGTCACTTAGTGCTTTAGCCTTTGCACTTTTAAATGTATTTGTAAAAAAACTTGGCGACTTTAACGTATATCAAATCGTTTTTTTTAGATCTATTGGCACCTTATTTTTCACCATTCCTTTATTAATAAAAAATAAAATTCCTTTTTTAGGTAATAAAAGGTTCTTGCTTATTACTAGAGGCTTGGTTGGTTTTACTGCTATGACCTTATTTTTTATGGCTATAAAACACCTTTCTATGGGTTCTGCAGTTTCTATTAGATACATCTCTCCTATTTTTGCTGCCTTTTTTGCATTGTTTTTGCTAAAAGAAAAAATAAAACTCTTACAATGGCTCTGCTTTGCTATAGCTTTTTTAGGCGTGGTACTTTTAAAAGGCTTTGACAATAATATAAATAACATAGGATTACTATTTGCAGTAGTTTCGGCGATTTTTACAGGTTTAGTTCCCATAATAATTAGAAAAATTGGTTCTAGTGACCACCCAATTGTTATTGTTAATTACTTCATGATTATTTCGGCTATTATTGGTGGTGTAATGTGTATAGCCAATTGGTCTACTCCTAAAGGCATAGAATGGTTATTACTATTAAGTTTGGGTGTTTATGGATACTTTGGACAACTATACATGACCAAAGCATTACAGACTACAGAAATTAATCAGGTTGCTCCTTTAAAATACATAGAAGTTATTTTTACTATCATAATAGGTGCTATTTGGTTTCAAGAAACCTATAGCCTGCTTAGTTTATTTGCCATACTTTTAATTGTTTCAGGCTTAATTTTAAACGTTATCATAAAGCAATCTAAAAAATTAGGCTAATAAAAAAAGAGCTCACCTAGTAAGCCCTTTTTATAATTTAGTATTTAGTGTAAAAAACTATTTTCCTAACATTAACAATTCATTACAAACAACTTCTGTAGTATAACGTTTCATACCTTCTTTATCTTCCCAACTTCTTGTGGTAAGCTTCCCTTCTATTGCTATTTCTTTTCCTTTAGTTACATATTTTTCTACAATCTCAGCAGTTTTTCCCCAAGCAACAATATTGTGCCATTGCGTGTCAGTAATTTTTTCGCCTTTTGTATTTTTATAACTCTCGTTAGTTGCTATAGAAAATTTGGCAAGCATTTTACCAGATTCTAAATTAATGATTTCCGGATCGTTTCCTAAGTTTCCAATTAACTGTACTTTGTTTCTTAACGTATTCATAAGATAAGGTTTTTATTATATTGAATTTCATTAGTTCCATTCAACACTGCAAAGATGAAACAACACACAAATACTATTCGGTTGTTACACATTTAAAATCGTTTGTAAATGTTTGTAGTCGTTTGTAAACGGAAAAAACAGTATCTTAGTACTTCAATAAAAATCTAAAAAACAACAACTTACAACACCTTAGCATTATTTTTATAACGAATATGGAATAGAATAAAACGATTTAATAAATAGATGAAATTTTATATTGAAACCGAAAGACTTATTTTAAGAGAGATAAGAGATTGCGATTTAAATGGCATGTTTGAATTAGATGCCAACCCAAGAGTGCATAAATATTTAGGCAATACACCTATTACAAGCATAGAGCAAGCACAAACGTATATTGATAATCTTAAAACTCAATATATAGATCGCGGAATTGGCAGATTTGCAGTAATAGAAAAAGCATCAGGAGCATTTATTGGTTGGTCTGGACTAAAATTTAATACAGGAGAAAAAGAACGCTTAGGTGATAAGGTAGATTTCTATGATATTGGTTATAGACTAATAGAAAGATACTGGAATAAAGGGTATGCTAAAGAATCTGCCATTGCTGCATTACATTTTGGCTTTAACGACTTAAAATTAGAAACCATTGTTGGTACCGCCGAAACAGAAAATATAGCCTCTAATAAAATATTAAAAAAAATTGGTTTACAGTATACAGAAACCTTTGCTTACAAAAACGTAATGTTACATTGGTACACACTAAAAAAAGAAGATTATGCAAAAAAAATGTCCGGAATGTGGAGCTAAAATTGTTGGAAGAATTGATAAAAAGTTCTGCAGTGATGCATGCAGAAATGCACACAATAATCACGTAAATAAAGACAGTAAAAATTTAATACGCAATACCAATAACAGGTTACGCAAAAACTATAGAATTTTAGAAGCCCTTAATCCTGATAAAAAAACAAAAACGTCTAGGGCAAAACTTATTGAAAAGGGTTTTGATTTTAATTACTTTACAAGCATATATACCACAAAAGCAGGAACCATTTACTACTTTGTGTATGACCAAGGCTATTTGCCCTTAGAAGGAGATTATTATGCATTGGTAAAGCGGGAAAGTTAATTTGTTACTTCCAGTTGTGTCCTTTTAACTGCAATGCTGCTTTTAGTATATCTTTTTGGCTAATCTGACCAACTAATTTACCGTTTTCTAATATTGGAAAACGTCTTCTTTTAGAATCTAAAAACTTATTAGCTGCATCAAACAAATCCATATTTCCGTCAATAGTTTCTACCTCTGTAATCATACGTTTTTCAACATTATCTTTTGCCATTGGCATATTATAATATCTACTTTCACTTATTTGCTTTAAGCAATCTCCTTCACTTATAATACCTACTAATTCGTTATTTTCATTTACAACTGGTCCTCCAGAAATTTTATTTGCAATTAGCGTTTCTATAACTTCTTCTACAGATTGATCTGGCCTAAAGGTTATTAAACTTTTAGACATATAATCACTTACTTTTAATGGCTTTTGGTCTACAACATTCTGCTGCTTCCTAGCTCCTTGAAAACTTTTTATTCCCATGACAATAGTGTTTTGATTAACTTAAATATACTGATTATAAATGAGTTATCCTAAAAAGAAAAATCCTAATTATTATTCCCTATTTTTATAGCTTAATAGTCTACCTTATAAATATGTTAAAAAGAAGTATTGCCATCCTTATTATATGCTTTGCTGTGTATTGGAGTTTTAGTGCTTTATTACCAAGCAAGATTTCTACAATTGAAGCTCCAGAAACCTCATTTTCTTCGCATAGAGCATTAGTTCAGCTGAAAGAAATATCTAAAAAACCACATTTTCTTGGTAACCAAGCACACCAAGAAGTTAGAGACTATATTGTTAAAGAATTAGAAAAACTAGGATTAGAAACCCAAATACAAGAAGGCTATTCTTTAAGTAAATGGGGAAACTTATCTAAGCCTAAAAATATCATAGCTAGAATAAAAGGAAGCGATACTAGTAAGGCCTTACTCCTACTTTCGCATTATGATAGCAATCCGCATTCTTCTCTTGGTGCAAGTGATGCTGGCTCAGGAGTAGTTACTATTTTAGAAGCTATTCGTGCTTTTTTAGCTGAAAACAAAACTCCTAAAAACGACATAATTATCTTAATCTCTGATGGTGAAGAATTAGGATTAAATGGTGCAGATATTTTTGTAAACAAGCATCCTTGGGCAAAAGAGGTTGGCCTGGTTTTAAATTTTGAAGCTCGTGGTTCTGGAGGACCTAGTTATATGCTAATTGAAACCAATCAAGGTAATGCCAACTTAATGAAAGAGTTTGTAAAGGCAAATCCGGAGTTTCCTGTAGCTAACTCTTTAGCATATAGTATTTATAAAATGCTTCCTAATGATACCGATTTAACGCGTTTTAGAACAGATAAAGATATTGATGGGTTTAATTTTGCTTTTATAGATGACCATTTTGATTACCATACTGCTTTAGATACTTATGCACGTTTAGATAGAAATACACTTGAACATCAAGGTTCTTACATAATGCCACTACTACATCATTTTAGTAATGCCAACCTTAACAATATTAAAAGTACCGAAGACTATATTTACTTTACAGTTCCTGCATTTAAAACAGTTATCTATCCCTTTTCATGGATTTGGCCTATGTTTATCTTGGCTGTAATTGGTTTTATTGGCTTACTTATATATGGCTTTAAAAAGAATTCTTTAAGCGTTTCTGCTATTTTAAAAGGCTTTATACCTTTTTTTACAAGTCTTATTGTTAGCGCAATGTTTACCTTTTTAGCTTGGCAAGCTATACAATTTATATATCCTCAGTACCAAGAAATGCTTCATGGCTTTACTTATAATGGCCATGCATATATAGCTGCTTTTACTTGTTTGGCATTAGCCATTTGTTTTTATAGCTACCATATATTTAAAAACAACGAAAAGCCAGTAAATTTATTAGTTGCACCTTTATTTTTCTGGTTGCTTATTTGCCTTGTAGTAGCGCTACAATTAAAAGGAGCTAGCTTTTTTATTATTCCTGTTTACTTTGGTTTAATCAGCTTGTTTTTAATGATTAGACAACAAAAACCTAGTGTAATTCTTTTAGCGTTATTAGGCATTCCCTTGCTGTTTATTTTAGCGCCTTTGGTAAAAATGCTTCCGGTAGGATTAGGATTAAAAATGGTATTTGTTTCAGCAATTTTTGTTGTCTTAATTTTTGGGTTATTAATTAGTGTTTTGGGCTTCTTAAAGCATAAAAAACGATGGGCTTATTGCTTTGTGCTTCTTGGAAGTATATTTCTTATTAAAGCACATTTTCAGTCTAAATTCACCAAAGAAACGCCAAAACCAAACAGTCTTTTATATATTCTAGACACTAATGAAAACACAGCTGTTTGGGCAACCTATGATACTATTTTAGATGCATGGACAACATCATTTTTAACAGATAATCCAGATCAAGCATCCGCTCTTTTAAAAAATACTATTGCTAGTAAGTATAAAACCAATTTTACGTTTACTAAAAAAGCAGCAGTTAAAAATATTGCTAAACCTAAAATAGAAATCACACACGATACCATAATTGGAAACAACAGACAGCTTGCTATTTGTGTAACCTCACAACGTAATGCGGCACGTTATGAAGTATTTTCAGACAGTACTACTGTTTTTAATTCTTTTGTAATAAATGGTGTATCTGCTATACCAGAAGAAACTACAGGAACGGTTTTTAATAAAAGGCCAAGCAACAGATTGTTTAGTTATTACGTTTCAGACAAAGAACCTTTAGATATGATTTTAACAGTTCCTGCCACGCAAAAAACAGAACTACAAATCTATGAAGCTACTTATGATTTACTAACCAACAAAGAGCTTAACCTACCGCAACGTGAAGCTGAGATGATACCTAAACCCTTTGTACTAAATGATGCAATTGTTACCAAAAGTAGGATTAGTATACAATAAAAAAAGGCAACTCTAAGAGTTGCCTTTTTTGTTATTTTTAACTGGATTTAAAAGTGTATATCTTACCAGATTCTTACTCTTTCTTCTGGAGCAATGTACATTTTATCTCCTTCTTTAATATCAAATGCTTCATAAAAAGCATCTACATTTAATAAAGGTTGTACAGCTCTTGTCATTCCTGGAGAATGCGGATCTGTTTTAATTTTAGTACGTAATGCATCTTCACGCATTTTTGTTCTCCATACTGTTGCCCAAGACATAAAGAAACGTTGTTCTGCAGTATAACCATCAATAGGTGCAGGTTTTTCACCTTCAAAACTCATTTGTAAAGCATCATAAGCAGCAAGTACACCACCTAAATCTCCAATGTTTTCTCCTAAGGTAAACGCACCATTAATATTGGTTTCTGGTAAAACTTCAATAGCACTATATTGATCTGCTAAAGCCTTTCCTAAAGCTTCAAATTGTGTTAAATCTTCGTCTGTCCACCAGTTATTTAGGTTTCCATCTTTATCATATCTAGAACCAGAATCGTCAAAACTATGAGAAATTTCATGACCAATTACAGCACCAATTCCTCCATAATTTACAGCATCATCTGCAGTAAAATTATAAAAAGGTGGTTGTAAAATAGCTGCTGGGAAAACAATTTCATTGTAGGCAGGATTAAAATATGCATTTACCACTTGCGGAGCCATATACCACTCACTCTTATCTACTGGTTTTCCTAATTTATCTAAATCCTTTTTAAAATTCCAAGCACGAGCATTAAGTCTGTTTTGTAAATAAGTACCTCCATTTTCAACACTAGCAACTTCTAATGCAGAATAGTCTTTCCACTTGTCTGGATATGCAATTTTTACTTTAGTAGCTCTTAGTTTTTCAATAGCTTTTTGTTTTGTTTCTGGACTCATCCATTCTAGCTTATTGATTCTGTGTTCAAAAGCTAAAATGACATTTTTAATCATTTTTTCTGCTTTTACTTTTGCTTCTGGCGGAAATTTTTTGTCCACATATAGTTTTCCTAAAGCTTCACCTAAAGTACCGTTTAAAGCACCTAAAGCACGTTCATCTCTAGCTTTTTGAGCCTTTGCACCATTAAGTTCTTTTCCGTAAAACTCCCAGTTAGCAGTTTCAATGTCTGTAGATAAAAATCCTGCTGCACCATTAAAAACATCCCATTTTAAATAGGTTTTCCAGTCGCTAACATTACCTTCTGCTAATACTTCTTGTAATCTATTAAAGTAACCTAAATCACCAATAATTACAGTATCTAATTCTTTTACACCAATTCCTGATAGAAAGTTTTTCCAGTTTACTGCAGGAACCATTTTTTGCACATCAGCAATAGAACGAGGGTTGTAACGCTTACGTGCATCACGACGCTCTACTTTATCCATTTTAGCTTCTTCTAATCTAGTTTCAAAAGCTAAAATTTGTTCTGCTTGTGTTTTTGCCTCTGCTTCACTATCTCCTAAATACTGAAACATTCTTGTAATATGTGCTACATATTTTTGTCTCTTTTCTTTAGAGTCTGCATCGTCTTTAATATAATAATCTCTGTCTGGTAATCCTGTGCTACCACCACCTAAATACGCAACATTTCTATTACTATCTTTTGGGTCACTACCAACACCAAAACCATATAAACCTCCACCACCTTGAGGCTCCATTTCTATCATGAAAGCTTGTAAATCGTCAATGTTTTTAATAGCTTCAATTTTTTCTAAAATGGGTTGTACAGGAGCAATACCAGCTTTATTTCTACCAATAGTATCCATAATAGTTTGGTAATAAAAAACTGCTTTTTCTTGGTCTGATCCTGGAAGCACTTGAATATTACCAAGGTCTTTATTATCTGACATGGCAGATTTTAATATAGCTAAAGCATCTGCATCTGTATTTTTACGTAGTTCTTGAAAACTTCCCCAAGTAGATTGGTCGTCTGGTATTTCATTATTTTCAAGCCATTTTCCGTTAACATGTTTGAAAAAATCTTCGCTAGCAGGTATGCTTGTATCTATATAGTCTACATTAATTCCTGGTGTTGTTTCTACAACAGCAATTTCATTTTTAGCCTCTTCTTTACAAGATACTAAACCTATAAAAGCAACCGCACTAAGAAGTGATAGTTTTTTAAAGTTGGTATTCATTTTGTTTGTATTTAATTTTGTGTACAATTTAACATATAATAGACTGTTACCTATTGCTTTTGTTACATCTTAACAAAAGATTAATAAAAGTAACACAGCAAAAGTTACTGTTTGTTTTTGGTTTTTAAGGAGGTAATATACAGGCTATCAGCAGTGTTTTTTAAGGCAACAACCTCCTTTACATTTTCATTAGGAATAGCAATAGACAAAACATAATGTGCTATTTTCCAGGTGTTGTCTTCTAGTTTCATGACTCCAGAACCTCTGCAAATTTTCATTTGGGTGTCTAGCAACTCATCAAACCAAGCAATTTTTTTATCTTGAGAAACATAAACATTTCTTTCTATTGCAGTAAAACTCCACGCTTTACCTTTATCAAAATAGGGTTTAGAAAATGTTTTAAAAGCTTCATTTTGCCAATTTTCTGATGCATCTGTACCTATAAAAACGCCATCTTTAGTCATTAAATTAAAATAAGAATCAAAATTTGCTTCTGCAGCAGCTTGATGCCAAGCATCTAAATTAGTTTGAATTTCTTTTTTAATATCTGAAGTAGACGCTACTTGCAACACTTCTTCGCTTGTTTTACAAGATGTTATTACTAACAATAAAGCAATTAGGTATAAAGGTTTCATACTAATATGGTTTTTCAATGTTTTGCCATTCCTTTTCAAACTTTTTGTTAATTTGAAGGTTAAGATTAGAAAATGCTTCTAAAAAATCTTGTAACACTAAAAGTACTTCCTTTTTATCCGGATTGGTTAAATTAATAATTCCTTCTAGTTTTAGCATCTTGGTTTCTAAAGCCAATAATCTAGCACGTATTAAAGGTGTGTTTATTTCTTCTGGTATGCTTTCTTTTAAATCTTTAATAAAAGCAATTAACACTTCGTTATTATCTTTAAAAAAAGAGAAGTCTGCTTGATTAACGTTAGATACAATACCTCTCAACTCATCATATTTTAGCCAAAACTCTTCAGAATTAACAGTTCTAGGATCTAGAAGAAACTGTCTATATTTAAGACTAGAGACATCTTTTTTAGTTATTTGTAAGGTGGTGGTTTCTGCTTCTACCTCTTGTGTAGCTGCTTCTTTTTTACAAGAAATTACACAAAATATTAAAGTAATGTATAGTAATGCTTTCATTTATAATTAACTATTGTAGCTACAAATATATTGTATTCTTAGCTTTTATTATTAATTACTTTGGTTCGAAATATTTTTAGTATCATTTTAGATTATCTTCTTGAAAATCTTGCTACTTTTGCGCATCCTTAACAGAAAGATTAATGACTTCAAAAATTTTAATTATTGGTGCTTGCGGACAAATTGGTTCTGAGCTTACCTATAAACTTAGAGATATTTACGGTGTAGAAAATGTTATTGCTAGCGATATAAACACCAGAAAATTAGAACTAGTTAACGCTGGACCTTTTGTTATTCTAGATGCTAAAAACTTTAATGCTATTAAAGATTGTTGCATTAATCATAATGTAAAAACGGTTTACCTAATGGCTGCTTTGCTTAGTGCTACAGGTGAAAAATACCCAATGGAAGCCTGGGATTTAAACATGAATTCACTATTTCATGTATTAAACTTAGCCAAAACAAAACAAATAGATCATGTTTTTTGGCCTTCAAGTATTGCTGTTTTTGGTGCTACAACTCCAAAAGAAAACACAGAACAATATACCATTATGGAGCCTTCAACCGTTTACGGAATCACCAAACAAGTTGGGGAACGTTGGTGTGAGTATTACCATCAAAAATATGGTGTAGATGTTAGAAGCATACGTTATCCAGGAATTATTAGTTGGAAAACATTACCAGGAGGTGGTACCACAGATTATGCTGTTGAAATTTACCATGAAGCGCTTAAAAACAAAACCTACGAATGTTTTTTAAATGAAGAAACAGAACTACCAATGATGTATATGGATGATGCTATTAAAGCCACTGTAGACATTATGCAGGCAGACGCTGCTTCTATTAAAATTAGATCTGCTTACAATCTGGCTGCAATTAGTTTTACACCAAAACAAATTGCCGAGTCTATACAAAAACAAATTCCAGATTTTAAAATCACTTATAAACCAGACTTTAGACAAGATATTGCAGACTCTTGGCCAAAAAGCATTGAC
This sequence comes from Lacinutrix gracilariae, assembly GCF_042684485.1. Classification (NCBI taxonomy): domain Bacteria; kingdom Pseudomonadati; phylum Bacteroidota; class Flavobacteriia; order Flavobacteriales; family Flavobacteriaceae; genus Lacinutrix; species Lacinutrix gracilariae. The sequence goes on from NZ_JBHULM010000011.1 coordinate 743,776, forward strand.
GATTCTTGTGCTAGAGAAGACTGGAACTGGAAACATAATTTTGATTTACAAGACATTACCAAAGAAATGCTTTTGCAATTAGGCAAAGAATAACGCAGCCTATTTTACATATTTAATACTTATACCAAGACAAACTACTTGTTAACTAGTATTTTGAAGTTAGATTTACTTATGTTTGTGAGAATTAACCCATAAATATAAATAATGAAAAAAATCTACCTTTTACTTTGTATCTGCGTTTTCGTATTTACAGCTAATGCACAAAATGAAATATCGCCAGACTACAATTTTACAGTAAGTGAACCTTATCAGGTATATGATGCTGCTAAAAAATATTATTTTAGTAAAAACAGCGAAATTCTAGCGGTTAAACCATGGAAAAAATATCTGGTTATTCAAAAATTTGGGGTAGACGGATTACAGCTTATTTCTGAAAAAAAATACGAAGATCTTCCAGACAATTACGTAGTTGAAGGAATGATAGAGTTACAAGATAAATACTACTTTTTCTACTCTTCTTGGTCTGGTAAAAAAACAAAACAAGAACGTTTATACTACAGAGAAATAGATTTTAATACAGGAGAATTTATTGGAGAAAGCGTTAAATTAATTAATGTTTCTGGTAAACTAGCAGGCTCTCCAATGGCAACATACACCTCTGGAGGAGGTTTTGCTGTTGGTGGATTTGGAATGAGTTTTGGAGGCTTTGGTGTAGTAGATAAGTTTGACTTTTTAACCTCTAAAGATGAATCTAAATTATTAGTTCAATATAGAAAGAAGCCAAAGGTTAAAAGAGACACTAAAAGCTACGATAAAATTGGCGTAAATGTTTTTGATACTAATTTAAATACTATTTGGTCTAAAGAGTATAAAATGCCTTATACCGAAAGAAGAATGAATCTAGTAGATTTTGCTGTAGATTCTGATGGTCATGGTTATATATTAACTAAAGTTTTTCATGACGATAGTAACAAAGACAAGAGAAAGAAAAAAGATACAGAGGCCAATTACCACATGGAACTGTTTAGACTATTAGATGGCTCTGAAGGAATTGAAAAAAGTAAAATTGTATTAAATGATAAATTTATAAACGGTATTTCTTTATTTGAATCTCCAGATGGTTTTATGGTTTGTGCTGGTTTTTACACCAACGGTTTAAATAACAACCTAGGTAATTCTGATGGTTTATTTACCTTTAAAATTACAAAAGAAGGAGAGTTAGTAGAAAAAAATGCTCATGAAATTCCGGTAGAAGTTTTAAACCAATACGTTAGCAAAAGAACCCAAAAGAAAAACAAGAAAAAAGACAAGGAAAACAAAGCAGAATTTACCAATTTGCAATTACGTGATTTAATAATAAATCCGGATGGTAGCTTAGTTTTAATTGGCGAACAAACCTACGTTGTTACTCATTATAGAAGCAATGGCCAAGTATACTATACGTTTCATAACAACGATATGTTACTCTCTAAAGTAGATGCTTCTGGTGATTTAGAGTGGATGAAAAAACTACCTAAAAGACAATCTGGAGCACCAAAAATAGGGCAAGTTTATGATACAAGTAAAACCTATCAAGGTGGTATGTCATACTCTTATTTTTTCACCAACGGAAACCATTACATGGTGTATTTAGATAACGTAAAAAACATAGATTTAAAATTAGATGAAGTACCTGCAAAACATAGTGATGGTCATGGAGGATATCTTACCGCTTACAAAATTAATGATGCTACTGGTACTGTTACTAAAGACAATATTTTAGACACAAGAAACGTAACCAACAAATTAGAAGTGTATCAATTTAGCAACAATAGAGTGGTTAAAACTGCAGAAAACCAATTTGTAATTGAGTTTTACAAAAAGAAAAAAGAAGACGTTTTAATTAAAGTAGAAATTAAATAAGTTACTCTTATAAATTAAAATAGAAAGCGAACCCATGGGTTCGCTTTTTTTATTCACAACCCATAGCAATAACAATAATCTTAGTTTAAATTTTACTACATTTATAATCAACAATAACAAAAAGTATAATTATGAAAAAACAACTATCTATTATCTTGCTTCTTTTCTGTACTACTATAATGGTAGCTCAAAAAGGTAAAGTTCAAGAAGGCGACTGGAAAAACCTTAAAAACATTACAGCATTCAACCTTGAATTTGATTATTCTGATCTAGAAATTCCTAAATATGATAATGAAGAAGAATTTTTAAAAGATAAAATGCAAAAACGAGAAGATAAAAATCCGGGTTCAGGAGAAGAATTTAAAAAATCATGGTTTGCAGACAGAGAGGACAGATACGAACCTAAATTTATTGAGTCTTTTAATAAACGTTGGAAAGAAAATGAAGTTGTTGTAGGTAAAGATTTAGCAGATGCAGAATACACCATTAAAATTCATACCACATTTATGTATGCTGGTTATAATGTTGGTGTAGTTAGACAAAACTCTAAAATTGATGCCATTTTAACGGTCTATAAAAATGATGCTCCAGACACTGTTTTATTTGAGATTAAATACACTAAAGCAGAAGGAAATGGTGCTTTTGGAAACGATTATAATTCTGGTTACAGAATTTCAGAAGCGTATGCTAAACTTGCAAAAACCTTTGCTGCTAACTTAAAAAAGAAAGCAAAAAAATAATTAGAAATTACACAAAAAAGTAAAGTAAAAAAGCGAACTTATAAGTTCGCTTTTTCTTTTTCTTGTACTTCCATATCTATTAAATAGGCTAGATTTTTTACTAACCTATCGTGCTTTTTAACAAAGGGGTTGGTATCATCCCAAACATAACCAGCAAGAACAGCACATATTTGCTTTTTAACCTCTTGGTTTTCGGGTCTATGAAAAAACAAAGTTTGTAAGTTTCCTGTGTACCATTCTTTTACATAGGTAGCAAAAACCTGTACTCCTTTCATAATGTAACCAGTATACGCTTCTTCCCAATCTACAGATTCTCCTTCTAACTCTTTATTAATTAGTTTTGCTGCTTTTAAAGCAGATTCTGTTGCAAAAGTTACTCCTGAAGAAAACACAGGATCTAAAAACTCAGCACTATTTCCTGTTAAGGCATACCCTTTTCCATAAAGCTGCGTTACCGATTTAGCATAGTTTTTAATACAAATAGGTGCAAATTTAAAGTCTAAACCTTCAAAACGATCACGATAATAAGCAGACGTTTTAAGTAACTGTTGCATTTTTTCTGTGGTATCTCCTTTAAAAGAATCTAAATATGCTGTTTTACTTACAAAACCTATACTAGTATCTCCATTAGAAAAAGGAATCACCCAAAACCAAGTATCTTTATCTAAAACATCAAAAGTAATAAGAGTACCTTCTTCTCCTTCTGGTCTTTTTAAATCTGTTACATGTGTAAAAATAGACGAGTGTTCTGGTATAGAAGAAGGTTTATCTAAACCTAGTATTCTTGGTAAAACACGTCCGTAACCACTAGAGTCTATAATGTGTTTTGCATGTACTGTATACACTTCACCATTTTCATCTTTTATCTTGGTTTTTGAAGCACCATCAGCATCAAAAACAACATCTACAACCTCATGGTTAAATGCAATATCTACACCTCTATTTACTAATTCTTTAGCAAGAATGGTATCAAAATCTGCACGTGTTACTTGCCATGTCCAATCCCAACCTTTGGTATGCTTTTTACTAAAATCAAAATTACAAACAACATCATCTCTTAAAAAACGAGCGCCATGTTTTTTTTCAAATCCAAAATCATTTAATACATCAAGCAAACCTACTTCTTCAAAATGATCCATACATCTTGGTAGTAAACTTTCTCCTATTACAAACCTAGGAAATGTACTTTTTTCAACAACTTTAATTTGTTTTCCTTGGTTGTGCAAGTAAGAAGCAGCAACACAGCCCGAAGGCCCTGCTCCTATAATTAAAACATCAACTTGTATTTCATTCATAATCATTATAGTATTTTATCTTAATTATATTAAATTAGCGCACACCAAAATAACGACTCTAACTTTAGTTGTTAAATTTATTAATAAAAATACATAGAATAAAATATATAGATGCTAACATTTAACGGAAAACTAGGATTAGAAGATTTTTACAGAATTATTATAGAAGACAGTAACATCAAAGTTGATGATTCTGTTTTTGAAACCGTAGAAAAAAGCTTTAACTTTTTAAAAGAATTCTCAGAAAACAAAGTAATTTATGGTGTAAACACTGGTTTTGGACCAATGGCACAATATAAAATTAAAGATTCTGAACGCATTCAACTGCAATATAATTTAATTCGTAGTCACGCATCTGGAACAGGAAACCCTATTCCTCCTAAATATGTAAAAGCTGCAATGCTTGCTAGACTAAACACACTTTCTTTAGGTAATTCTGGTGTACATAAATCTGTAATTGAATTAATGTCTGAACTTATAAACAGAGACATTACTCCTTTAATATATGAACATGGTGGTGTTGGTGCTAGTGGTGATTTAGTACAACTTGCACATTTAGCTTTAACATTAATTGGTGAAGGTGAAGTATTTTATAAAGGAAAAAGAGTAGCAACTGCAGAGGTTTTTGAAAAAGAAAACCTTACTCCTATTTCTGTAGAACTTCGTGAAGGTTTAGCTTTAATGAATGGTACTTCGGTAATGACAGGAATTGGTATTGTAAATACCATATATACTAGAAGAATGTTAGATTGGATGATTTCTTGCTCTGCTGCAATTAATGAAATTGTAGAAGCTTATGATGATCATTTATCTGAAGAATTAAACAATTCTAAAAAACATAAAGGACAACAAAACATTGCTAAAAACATGCGCGAGCATTTAACAGATAGCAAACTTACCAGAAAAAGAGAACACCATTTATACAACGCGAACAATGATGATGTTTCTGTTTTTCAAGATAAAGTTCAAGAATATTACTCCTTACGTTGTGTACCACAAATTTTAGGTCCTGTACTAGATACTTTAACTAGTGTTGAAAATGTTTTAATAGAAGAAGTAAACTCTGCAAATGATAATCCTATTGTAAATGTAGAAAAAGAACACGTTTACCATGGTGGAAATTTTCATGGAGACTATGTTTCTTTAGAAATGGATAAGCTTAAAATAGTAGTTACTAAAATGAGTATGCTAGCAGAAAGACAATTAAACTATTTATTAAACCCAAGCTTAAACAATATACTTCCAGCATTTGTAAACCTTGGTCAATTAGGTTTAAATTTTGGTATGCAAGGTGTACAATTTACAGCAACATCAACCACTGCAGAAAACCAAACCTTATCTAACCCAATGTATGTACATTCTATACCTAACAATAACGATAACCAAGATATTGTAAGTATGGGAACCAACGCTGCTTTAATTACTAAAAAAGTAATTGAAAATGCTTTTGAAGTATTAGCAATAGAACTTATTACTGTAGTACAAGCTATTGAGTGCTTAAAAGCACAAGACAAAGTCTCTTCAAAAACTAAAAAAATGTATGATGAGATAAGAAAAATAGTTCCTATCTTTACAGAAGACGTTATTATGTACCCTTATGTTAACCTTGTTAAAGACTATATCATTAACAATAAAGCATAAAATTAATTTCTAATTACAGTAGCATTTTTAACCATGCATTTCCTTAACCAAGAAATGTTCACATGCTATATGTAATAGATATTCATTAAAAAATTAAATCACATGAAAACAAATTCGCTATTAATCGTATTATTTTTTTTAAGTGCAATCACGTATGCACAAAAATTAGCTCTTGCTAATCAAGACGGTAAATTTGGCTATATCACCAAAACTGGTGAGTGGCAAATTCAACCAAAATTTAAGGTTGCTAAAAACTTTTCTGAAGATCTAGCGCAAGCTATGAACGACAAAAAACAATGGGGCTTTATAAACAGACAAGGAGAATGGGTTATTCCTCCTAGTTATGATAAAACGAAAGCCTTTAACTCTGGTATTGCTATTGTTTTAAGTAAAAAAGAATGGTTTTATATAAATACCAAAGGAGAAAAAATATTAACAGAGGTTACTACAGACAAAATTTATGATTTTGAAGAAGGTCTAGCACAAATAAGACATGGAGATAATGTAGGTTTTATAAACACTTCTGGAACCGTTGTCATTGAACCAAAATTTAATAAAGCTTTTGATTTTGTAAATGGATATGCAAAAGTAAGAGAAGGTGAAAAATGGGGTTTAATAGACAAAACAGGAAACTATTTTGTAGAAACTAAATATGATGGTATTAGCAATGTTTACCATGGTAATGTAGTGGCAACTCTTGGTGAAAGTCACGGACTTATTATAAACGGAGAGTTTAAAAAAGTAGATGGTGCTCAAAAAATATGGGATTTCTCTGTTAATGGTGATATCACTTATGCTAAAAAAGATGACAAAATAGGTTATATCAATAAAAATGGCGAATGGATTATAGAGCCAAGCTATGATAAGGTTAGAGCTTTTGTAAATGGACTTGCTCCTGTTTCTAAAGACAAAAAATGGGGTTATATAGATACCTCAGGAAAAACAGTTATTGACTTTAAATATAGAGACGCAGAAATCTTTAGTGAAGACGGCTTAGCTCCTATTAAAATAAATAAACTTTGGGGATTCATTAATAACTCTGGCGAACAAGTAATAGAAGATAAATACAATATTACAGCTGGTGGATTTTCCATTTTTACCAAAAACAATAAAAAAGGTTTTATTGATGGACTAGCCAGAGTAAAAAAAGAAAAAGTTTGGGGCTATATAAATACCAAAGATGAAGCTTTAAAGAACACATGGTATAAACAATTAGAACTTTTTAACTAACAAACAAAATTTAAAACTACTACGTTTCCCAATCAGAGTAGACTTAACATCAAATAAAAATATCACATGAAATGTGCCTTAATAACTGGTGGTTCCAGAGGAATTGGTAAAGCAATTTGTTCACAACTAGCTATAGATACAGACTATCACATATTAATTAATTACAACAGTAATGAAGAAGCTGCAAAAGACACTTTAAAAGCAGTAGAAGCAGCAGGAAATACTGGAGAAATTATTGCTTTTAACGTTACGAATGCAGAACAAGTAAAAACAAAACTAGATGCATGGCAAGAAGCAAATCCAGATGCATTAATTGAAGTTATTGTTAATAATGCTGGTATTACAAAAGATGGTTTATTTATGTGGATGCCTCAAGAAGACTGGCAAAATGTAATTAACACCTCTTTAAACGGTTTCTTTAATGTTACCAATTATGGTATTCAAAAAATGCTACGCAACCGTTATGGTCGTATTGTAAATATAGCCTCTGTTTCTGGAGTAAAAGGTACACCAGGACAAACCAATTATTCTGCTGCAAAAGGTGCTATTATTGCTGCAACTAAAGCCTTATCACAAGAAGTTGCTAAACGTAACATTACTGTAAACGCAGTAGCTCCTGGTTTTATAAAATCTGATATGACTGCAGATTTAAATGAAAAAGAATTAAAAAAACTAATACCAGCAAATCGTTTTGGCGAAGCCCAAGAAGTTGCCGATTTAGTTTCTTTTTTAGTTTCCAAAAAGTCTTCTTATATTACTGGTGAAGTAGTAAATATTAATGGAGGTATTTACTCTTAATTTAATATTGCAATCCCTATGAAGCGAGTAGTTATAACAGGAATGGGAATTTATTCTTGTATCGGAAAAAATCTAGAAGAAGTAAAAAACTCATTATATAATGGTAAGTCTGGTATTGTTTATGACCAAGACAGAAAAGACTTTGGTTATCGATCTCCTTTAACAGGAATGGTAGAAAAACCGAATCTAAAAAAACAACTTACTAGAAGAGAACGCATTAGTTTAGGTGATGAAGGTGCTTATGCTTACGTAGCAACTACCGAAGCCTTAGAAAACGCAAAAATAGATCAAAATTTTTTAGAAAATAACGAAGTAGGAATCCTTTATGGTAATGACAGTACTGCTAAAGCGGTTGTAGACTCGGTTGATAAAATTAGAGATAAAAAAGACACAACACTAGTTGGTTCTGGCGCTATTTTTCAAGCCATGAACTCTACAGTTACCATGAATCTTTCTACTCTTTTTAAACTTACAGGTGTCAACTTTACTATAAGCGCTGCTTGTGCAAGTGGCTCACATGCTATTGGTATGGCGTACCAACTTATTAAAAGCGGATTACAAGATTGTATTATCTGTGGTGGTGCACAAGAAATAAACAAATACGCCATGGGAAGTTTTGATGGTCTTGGTGTTTTTGCCATGAATCTAGAACATCCAGAAAAAGCATCTAGACCTTTTGATAAAAACAGAAATGGCCTTGTTCCTAGTGGTGGCGCAGCTACTTTAGTAGTTGAAAGTTATGAATCTGCTGTAAAAAGAGGCGCTCCAATTTTAGCCGAAATTATTGGTTATGGTTTCTCTTCTAATGGCGAACATATTTCTACACCAAACGTAGATGGTCCTTCAAGAGCCATGGCAAAAGCAATAGTACAAGCAGATTTAAAACCTCAAGATATAGAATATGTGAATGCACACGCCACTTCTACTCCTGTTGGTGATGCCAATGAGGCAAAAGCAATAGCAGAAGTTTTTGGTGAAAATGGTCCTTTTGTAAGCTCTACAAAATCTATGACAGGACATGAATGCTGGATGGCTGGAGCAAGTGAAGTTATTTACTCTATGCTCATGATGCAAAACAACTTTATTGCACCAAACATTAATTTAGAAGAGCCTGATGAAGATGCAAAAAAATTAAATCTAGTAAGTAAAACGCTAGATAAAAAATTTGATGTATTTTTGTCCAATTCGTTTGGATTTGGTGGAACAAATTCAGCATTAATAATAAAAAAATTATAATACAGAATGACTAAAGAGGTTATTATTGAAAAGATAAACGACTTTCTAATAGATGAGTTTGAAGTAGAAGCAGATGATATAGCTCCTGAGGCTAATTTAAAAGACACTCTAGAATTAGATAGTTTAGACTTTGTTGACCTTGTAGTTGCGGTAGAGTCTAACTTTAGCGTAAAATTAGTTGGAGAAGATTTTGTGAATGTAGAATCTCTTCAAGATTTCTACAACCTAATTGAAAACAAATTAGGATAAACAACTTTACTTGAAATAATTATGGCTGCTGAATGGCAAGGAAAGTCCAGAGGAACCGTTTTAGGATACAAAATTTTTGTGTTTTGTATGAAAAATTTCGGAATTGGCTCTGCATACTTCATCCTCTATTTTGTAGCTTTTTACTTTTGCTTTTTTGCTTCAGAAAGCACTAAGGCTAGCTATTATTATTTTCATAAAAGACGTAAAAACTCCAAACTAAAAAGCTTCTTAAATGTATACAAAAGCTACTATGTTTTTGGCCAAACCATTATTGACAAAGTAGCAATTTCTTCAGGATTAAGAGACAAATTCACCTACCACTTTGATGGTGTAGAGCATATAAACAACGCTTTAAAACAAAAAAAAGGAGGTGTATTAATAAGTGCACATGTTGGTAATTTTGAAATTGCAGAACACTTTTTTGGCGAACTAGAAGAAAACGCTTCAATTAGTATACTAACTACAGATGCAGAACACTCTAACATTAAAGAATACCTAGAGAGTGTAACAGACAAGCCCAAAGTAAAACTTATATTAATTCAAGAAGATTTAAGTCATATTTTTGAAATTAATGCAGCACTTGCTAGAAACGAATTGGTGGTAATTACAGGAGACAGATACATCAAAGGCTCTAAATACTTAACGCAAGACCTACTAGACCAAATAGCAAAATTCCCTGCAGGTCCTTTTATGCTTGCTTCTCGTTTAAAAGTCCCTGTTCTTTTTGTGTATGTAATGAAAGAAACCAACAAACACTACCATCTTTTTACTAGAAAAGCAGAAGCAAAACACAGAGATGCACAAGGCCTTTTAAAGGAATATACCGAAAGTGTTTCTTGGATGCTAAACAAATACCCACTACAATGGTTTAACTATTTTGATTTTTGGGAAACTTTCGATAAAAAAAATTAAGATTACTAGTATTTTTTTATACTTTTCGTAAAAGTTAATAAGTTCTATTATTTACAAAGAGCGATTCTTCAATATGTAGACTTTTATTCCGAAATTACAAAAAAATTATCTTTTGAAAAACGTTTTAGTCATACACTATTCTCAATCAGGACAACTAACCGAAATTGTAAACAATATCGTTTCTCCTTTAGCTAATGATGGCATAAAAATTGACTATCATGAAATTAAAATGGAAAAGCCTTTTCCTTTTCCTTGGAATGAAAAAGCTTTTTATGGAATTTTTCCTGATACTTTTCAGCAAAAACCACAAAAGGTTAAACCTGTTGCGCAAGAGATTCTTAATAAAAAATACGACCTCATCATTTTAGGTTATCAAATTTGGTTTTTAACACCATCCTTGCCAACCACCTCCTTTTTAAACACTGCAGACGCCAAAAAACTACTAAAAAACACACCTGTAGTTACCGTTATTGGCTGCAGAAATATGTGGATTATGGCACAGGAAAAAATGAAGAAAAAACTAATAGATTTACAAGCCAATTTGGTTGGTAATATTGCTTTAGTAGATAGACACATCAACCACATAAGTGTAATTACTATTGAAAAATGGATGATGTCTGGAAAAAAAGAAAGCTACCTTGGTATTTTCCCTAAACCAGGAGTTTCACAAAAAGATATTGATGAAGCCGATAAATTTGGTTTTGTTATAGCAAAACACATAAAAGAAAATAATTTCAACAATTTACAAGAAGCACTATTACAAAAAGGTGCCATAAAAATTAAACCTTTTTTAGTAAAAACAGACCAACGAGCAAATTTCCTTTTTTCTAAATGGGCTAACATAATTCAATCTAAAAGCGAAAAAAACAGTAAAAACCGTACTTTTTGGGTTAAATTATTTAGTTATTATTTATTATTTGCTATTTGGATTCTTGCACCAATTGTTTTTATCTTATTTTTGTTGACCTATGTGTTTTCAATACATAAAATAAAGAAAGACAGATTATACTATTCTTCTGTAAAATATATAGAGTAAGGCATAAAAATGAAAGACGTTTACATAAACAAAGTATCCATATTTTTACCAAACCGTCCAATTTCTAATGATGAAATGGAAGAAAAGTTAGGTACCATAAACGGTAAGACTTCTAAAGGAAGACGAATTGTTTTAAGAAACAACCAAATAAAAACTAGATATTACGCTATTGATGACGATGGTAATATTACACACAACAATGCACAACTAACAAAAGAAGCTGTTGTTGCATTATGTGACCAAGATTTTAAAACCGAAGACATTGAGCTACTTTCTTGTGGTACTTCTAGTCCAGATCAAATTTTACCATCACATGCTGCTATGGTTCATGGGTTTTTACAAAACGGAAACCTTGAAATTAATTCACCTTCTGGTGCTTGTGTTTCTGGTATGAATGCCCTTAAATATGGCTACATGTCTGTAAAATCTGGTGAAACCAAAAACGCAGTATGTACAGGATCTGAGCGTACTTCTTCTTGGATGATGTCTGATACTTTTGAAGAAGAAGTAAAACATCTAGAAACACTAGAAGAAAACCCTATACTAGCCTTTAATAAAGACTTTTTACGTTGGATGCTCTCTGATGGAGCAGGAGCTGTTTTATTAGAAAGCGAACCAAAAGGAAAGCAACCATTAAAAATTGAATGGATGGAAGGCTACTCTTACGCACATGAAGTAGAAGCTTGTATGTATGCTGGAGGAGATAAATTAGAAGACGGATTTTTAAAACCATGGAGTGAATATCCTTCAGACCAATGGAGTAAAAAATCATTATTTGCTATGAAGCAAGACGTAAAACTTCTTAGTGAAAACATATTGGTAAAAGGTGTAGATAGCTTAAAAAAGGCTATTGAAAAACACAACCTAAAACCAGAAGATATAGATTATTACTTACCACACGTTTCTTCGTATTACTTTAAAGATACTTTATACAAAGAAATGGAAGTACAAGGTGTAAAAATACCTTGGGAAAACTGGTTCATGAACCTTAGTAAAGTTGGTAATGTTGGTGCTGGTTCTATCTACATTATGTTAGAAGAATTAGTACACTCAGGAAAACTAAAAAAAGGAGACAATATTCTTTTATCTGTACCAGAAAGTGCTCGTTTTGCTTACGCTTACGCATTATTAACTGTTTGCTAAATGAATTTACCAATAACAGATATATCACATCTAATTCCGCAAAAAACACCATTTGTAATGGTAGACACTTTGCTAGATTTTTCTGCAGATAAAATTGTATCTAGTTTTAAAATTCTAGACACAAATCTTTTTGTACAAGACAATTACTTTTTAGAGTCTGGCATTATAGAAAACCTAGCACAAACCGTTGCTTTACATACTGGTTATGACTATTTTTTAAAAGGAGAAGAAGCACCAACAGGTTATATTGGTTCTATAAAAAAAGTAGAAGTACACCAATTACCTAAGCTAAACGAAACCATAACTACCCAAGCATCGATACTTCATGAATTTATGGGAATAACCATGGTTCAAGTGAAGGCCTTTAACCAAAATAAGGAAGAAATTGCTACTGCAGAAATGAAAACCGTTATTGCTACGTAATGAATAAATTCACATCATTAGATATCACAAAATTTCTACCTCATCGTGCGCCATTTTTAATGGTAGACCATGTGTTATCTATTGATGATGAACATGTAAAAACTTCCTTTAAAATAAAAGAAGATTGTATTTTTTTAGATGAAAACAAGCAATTTAATGAAGTAGGTCTCATTGAAAATGCAGCACAGACCTGTTCTTCAATTGTTGGTAAAAGTTATTTTGAAGAAGATGATCTTGAAGGAGAAGGCACAAAACTTATTGGCTTTATTTCTGCCATAAAAAAAGTAACTATTCTTGCTACTCCTAAAATGGGAGAAACCATACTTTCTGAAGCAAATTTAAAATCTAGATTTGATGCAGATAATTATAGCATTTGTACTTTAGTGTGTACTATTTCAACTTCAAACAAAGAATTATTATCTTGTGAGATGAATTTGTTTATTCAAGAAATACCTAAAAATTAAGGGTTATGAAAAAAAGCGAAGTACCTCAGGATAAAAGTAATTTAGAGTCTGCAAACTTTAGAGAATTGTGCTATGCTGTAGACGAAAATGGCGAATATACTACAGCACACACCACAGGTTGGGACCCAAAAACCATTGCTTTAGACAATGCTATCGACGAAATAAACCAACGTGTAGAAGACGCAAAAAAAAGAGTACACAACAACCAAACTAGCCCAATTGAATATTATATGGAACTCCATAAAATGGACCTTCAAATTTTAGCTAGTTATGTAGGTTTATGGCAATGGCGCGTAAAACGTCATTTTAAACCAAAAGTATTCCAAAAATTATCGAATAAAACCCTTCAAAAATATGCAGATATTTTTGACATTACCATAGAGCAACTTAAAAATATTGAACATGCAAATTAACTTTACACACCATCAATCTGCGCATTGCGAAAATGGTGTGGTTTCTAATTTAATGAAACATCACGGCTTTAACATTAGTGAACCTATGGTATTTGGTATTGGTTCTGGTTTACTGTTTTGTTATATTCCGTTTTTAAAGGTAAATCATGCTCCTGCTATTACGTATAGAGCAATGCCTGGTTTTATTTTTAAACGTTTTGCTAAACGTGTAGGTATAAAAATAGAACGTGAAAAATTTAAAGATCCTAAAAAAGCAAAAGCGGTTTTAGATAATAATTTAAACAACAATAATCCTGTTGGTTTACAAGTTGGTGTTTATAATTTAAGCTATTTTCCAGACGAGTATCGCTTTCATTTTAATGCGCATAACTTAGTGGTTTATGGTAAAGAAGAAAACACCTATTTAATAAGTGATCCGGTTATGGAAACCGTTACTACTTTAACAGACAAAGAGCTTGAAAAAGTAAGATTTGCAAAAGGTGCATTACCACCAAAAGGACATATTTACTATCCTACAAATTTTCCTAAAGAACTAAATCTTGAACAAGCAATAGTTAAAGGTATTAAACATACCTGTAGAGATATGCTAGCTCCAATGCCTATTCTTGGTGTAAAAGGAATTAGATATACCGCAAAACAAATACGAAAATGGCCTAAAAAATTAGGAACTAAAAAAGCCAACCATTACCTAGGGCAGATTGTTAGAATGCAAGAAGAAATAGGAACTGGTGGTGGAGGTTTTCGTTATATTTTCGCTGCTTTTTTACAAGAATCTAGCAAAATACTAAACAACCCTAAGCTTTCCGAACTCTCTAAAGAAATGACGCAAATAGGTGATATTTGGCGTGATTTTGCTGTAGATGCTTCACGTATTTACAAAAACAGAGGTGCTAAAGCCGATGGCTATAATGAAGTAGCATCACAATTAGAGATTCTTGCAGATAAAGAAGAACTATTTTTTAAAGCTTTAAAAAAGGCTATTTAATATGATTAAAATTGAACATATTTCTAAAAAATATAAAACTGCCGAAAATTTTTCGGTAGTCGATTTGGATTTGTTCATTGAAGAGAAAGAAATTTTCGGACTTCTAGGTCCTAATGGAGCAGGAAAAACAACACTAATTTCTATACTTTGCTCACTTATAAAACCCACTTCTGGTTCTTTTACAATTAACGGTTTAAACTATCAAACCCATAAAAACGAACTAAAGCAACTTATTGGTATTGTACCTCAAGAGTATGCACTCTACCCTACACTTACTGCTTTTGAAAATTTAAAATATTTTGGAAGCATGTATGGTTTACATGGTAAAAAGTTGAAAAACAAAATTAACGAGTACTTAGAAATATTAGGATTATCGCAATTTACCAATAAGAGAATAGAAACTTTTTCTGGTGGTATGAAACGTAGAATAAACCTTATTGCAAGTATTTTACACGAACCAAAAGTATTGTTTTTAGATGAACCAACTGTTGGTGTAGATGTACAATCAAAAAATGTAATTATAGAGTTTCTTCAAGATTTAAATAAAAAAGGAACTACTATTATTTACACTTCGCATCACTTAAATGAAGCAGAAGCCTTTTGTACCAAAGTTGCCATTATAGATCATGGTAAATTAATAACCAAAGGAAAACCTGCCGACTTAATAAACAAACAAGAAGGTGCTCACAATCTAGAAGAGGTGTTTTTAAATTTAACAGGAAAAGCTTTAAGAGATCATGCGTAAACTTTGGGCTTCAGCATATAAAGAGTATTTATTACTCATTAAAGATTTTGGTGGTCTTGTGGTATTATTTATCATGCCATTAGTACTTATAATTACCATTACCATCATTCAAGACAGTACTTTTAAAACCATTAGCGATACTAAAATTCCTGTTTTAATAGTAGATAATGATAAAGGAACCGTTGCACAAACCATTCAAGATGGCTTGGCAAACTCTAATACCTTTCAAGTTATTGTAAAGGAAAACGAAACAATAGCTAGAGATTTAGTTTTTTCAGGAAAAAATCAACTTGCTATTATTATTCCTGAGCATCTTTCTTCCGATTTAGAGAAAAAAGTAAACCAGAATGTAGAAGGAATCATTTCTAAATTTGGTTTAGGCGAAGCAAGTGAAACCGAAACAATTCCTATTCCTAAAAAAGAAGTAAAACTTTATTTTGATCCTGCTACACAGCTTACTTTTAAAGCTTCGGTAAAAAATGGAATAGACAAAATGATTTCTAAAATTGAAACACAATCTATCTATAAAGCGTTTCAAGAACAAATAACAGATGACCCAACCGAGGCTATTTTTGAAACCGATAACTTTATTAGTTTTAAAGAAATTTTCCCTGTAAAAAATGACGAAGAAGTACTACCAAACTCTGTGCAACACAATGTTCCTGCGTGGACACTTTTTGCTATTTTCTTCATAATTGTTCCTTTATCTATCAATATAGTAAAAGAAAAAAGCCAAGGTACTTTTGTACGTTTACGTACCAATCCTGTTTCTTACGCAACTGTTTTAGGTGGTAAAACACTAGTTTATTTATGTGTTTGCATCATTCAATTTATATTAATGCTAGCTATTGGTGTGTATCTTTTTCCTGCAATGGGACTTCCTACTTTAGATATTTCAGGACGTTTACCATTGCTTTTTATTGTTGCCATATTCTCTGGTTTGGCAGCAATTGGCTTAGGTTTATTACTAGGTACTATTGCAAAAACCCAAGAACAATCTGCTCCTTTTGGTGCAACCTTTGTAGTTATTTTAGCTGCACTTGGTGGTGTTTGGGTTCCTGTATTTATTATGCCTAAGTTTATGCAAACTTTATCTAATATTTCTCCAATGAATTGGGGTTTAAATGCATTTTACGATGTATTTTTACGAAACACAGGCCTTTTAAAAATTGTACCTGAAATAGGTTTACTATTTTTATTTTTTATAGTAACCACATTAATTGCTATTGTTTATAATGAAAAGAAAAATGCAGTCTAAAACAAAACTAGTAGAACATACTAGCCAAGTACGAGTACGTTTTGTAGAAACAGATCCGCTTGGTATTGTTTGGCATGGAAATTATATTCAATATTTTGAAGATGGTCGTGAATCTTTTGGTAGAAAACATGGTATTTCTTACCTAGACCAAAAAAAACACGGTTATGCAACTCCAATTGTAAAATCTAGCACAGACCACAAACTACCTTTACGCTATGGAGACATTGCTACTATTAAAACCATTTATGTAGATAGTCCTGCTGCTAAAATGATGTTTCGTTATGAAATTTATAACCAAGACAATCAGCTGGTATGCACAGGAACAACGGTTCAAGTTTTTGTAGATAAAATAGGAGAAGGAGATTTATCATTAACAATTCCTGAATTCTTTATGGAATGGAAAAAAAATGTAGGCTTAATTAATGAGTAAGGTTTACGTATCACATAACAATATTATTTCTTCATTAGGTTTTACTAGCGAAGCTGTTGTTGCTAAAATTAGCAAGGAAATCTCTGGTTTACAACGTATAGACGACACATCAATACTACCAGAACCTTTTTATACTTCGTTAATTAACACCCAAAAATTACAAGAAAACTTTAATAAACTACATCCTAAAGCAGATTATATGCGCTTAGAGCAAATGATGATTACTTCATTAAGTAAGGTTATAGATGCTTCTAACGTGCCATTAAATGATCGTGTTGGCTTAATTATTTCAACTACCAAAGGTAACGTAGATGCTTTAGATGCTAATAATCCTTTTTCTGAAGAAAGAGCTTACTTAAGTGAACTAGGCAATCAAATTAAAGATTTCTTTGGCTTTACAAATAATGCCATTGTAGTTTCTAACGCATGTGTTTCTGGTATTTTAGCTATTGCTATTGCAAAAAGATACATACAACAAGGTGTTTATGATCATGTATTTATTGCTAGTGGAGATGTAATTACAGAGTTTATTTTATCTGGTTTTAATTCTTTTCAAGCTTTAAGCAACGAGCCTTGCAAACCTTATGATGCTAACAGAACAGGAATTAATATTGGTGAAGTAGCAGCAAGCGCCTTGGTTACCAATAAAGAAACTAATTTAGCAAAAGAAGCTGTTACTATTTTAGGAGAAGGCTCTTGTAATGATGCCAACCATATTTCTGGTCCTTCAAGAACAGGAGAAGGTTTATACAGAAGTATGCAATCGGCTTTTAAACAAGCTAATATTACAGCAGAAGATGTAGATTTTATTTCTGCTCATGGTACAGCAACCATGTTTAATGATGAAATGGAAGCTATAGCATTTAACAGAATGCAATTAAGTAATGTACCATTAAATAGTTTAAAAGGATATTTTGGACATAGTTTAGGTGCTTCAGGATTGGTAGAAACCATTGTTGGTATGCATGCATTAAAAAACAACACCTTATACAAATCACTAGGTTTTGAAACTTTAGGCGTTAGCAAACCATTAAATATTATTACAGAAACAACAGAAAAAAACATAAATAGATTTTTAAAAACAGCTTCCGGATTTGGTGGTTGTAATACAGCAATCTTATTTCAAAAAACAAATTAACCTATGTCCAATTCATCTATAAAAGCTATAGACGCAATTCAAGAAGCACAAAAAATAGCCTTTGCTCCTTTTGTATTTCAAGCAACAGTCTCTCTAAGAAAACTTGGCGTTTTCGATCTTATTTTCGAAAAAAGAAAAAAAGGAGGCATTACTGTTTCTGCTATTGCTGAAGAATTAAAACTTAGCGATTATGGTGTTGGTGTATTATTAGAAATAGCCGAAAGTGCTAATATTGTTTCAAAAAACGAAACCGAACATTATGCGCTTACCACTATTGGTTACTTTTTAGCCTATAATGAAACGGTTAACGTAAATATTAACTTTACAAACGAAGTATGCTATAAAGGCTTATTTCATTTAGATGAAGCAATAAAAACAGGTAAACCAAAAGGCTTAAAAGAATTAGGAAACTGGAATACGGTTTATGAAGGTTTATCGCAACTTCCACCTTTACAACAACAGTCTTGGTTTGAATTTGATCATCATTATTCTGATGATATTTTTTCGGAAGCCTTAGAGATTTTATTTAAAAAAGACCGAAAAAAAATATTCGATATTGGTGCAAACACAGGAAAATTCACTCTTAAATGCTGCGCTTATAATAGTGATGTTAATATTACTATGATTGATCTTCCTGGTCAATTAAACAAAGCAAAAGCCAATGTTAAAACAGCAGGTTTTCAAGACAGAGTTCAAGGTCATGAAATAGATTGGCTTTCAGAAAACCCAAGCATACCAAGTGATGCAGAAACCATTTGGATGTGTCAATTTTTAGACTGCTTCTCTAAAGAAGAAATTTTAAAAGTACTTAAAACCTGTGTGAGTTCTATGAATGAGAACTCAGAACTAATCATTATAGAAACCTTTACAGACCGACAAAAATTTGATAATGCTAAGTTTATTTTAGAAGCTACATCGCTGTACTTTACAGTAATTGCCAACGGAAACTCTAAAATGTATAAAGCAACAGAATTTAAAGACATAGCAAACGAAGCAGGTTTACAACTTAAAGAAGACATAGAAATTGGCGAATACCATACCATGTTTACCTTTAGTAAAGCATAATACATGAATACAAATTACCACATAAAATCTTTTTGTAGTATAAAGAACAATTGCGTTTCTTTAAACGGTTCTGTGGTATATAAAGAAGAAGAAAACTCGTTTACCCAATTTATAAAAGCAGCGTACAAAAACCAAAACACCAAATATCCTAAGTTTTTTAAAATGGATAATTTAAGTAAACTTGCTTTTTTGGCTGCAGATGTTTTATTAAAAAACGAAAACCTTCCCGAAGATGAAGAAAACAATATTGCTATTGTATTTTCTAACAAAGCTTCCAGTTTAAATACAGACCGAAAACATCAAGAATCTATTCAAAATAAAGAAAGTTATTTTCCTAGCCCAGCCGTTTTTGTGTACACATTACCAAATATTTGTATTGGTGAGATAAGTATAAAATATAAGCTGTATTCTGAAAATAGTTTTTTTATCTTTGACTCGTTTAACGCTACGCATTTGTTAACGTACACAAATAGTTTATTATCAAGCAACAAGGCAGATCAAGTGCTTTGTGGTTGGGTAGAATTTGATAACGAAAACAACTACCAAGCATTTTTATATTTAGTGTCTGCAAAAGGCACAACCAAACATAACAAACAAGACATAATAAAATTATATAATACATAGTATGGACGCATTAAAACAAGAATTAAAAGAAAATATCATTGAGCAATTAAACTTAGAAGATATGACTACTGAAGACATAGCAAATGATGATATGCTTTTTGGTGATGGATTAGGTTTAGACTCTATTGATGCTTTAGAGTTAATTGTAATGTTAGATAAAAGTTATGGTATTAAATTAACAGACCCAAAAGAAGGACGTTCTATTTTTGAGTCTATTAATACTATGGCTGCTTATATTACAGAGCACAGATCTAAGTAACATAATATTCCTGCGAAAGCAGGAATCTCTTTCTAGAGCAAGTAATTACAAACTCTAGTGGCAGAACAAAGCCAAATTATTGCGCGTAATTTATTGAAAATTATTCGTGTACTTGTCTATCGGTAGATAGGTTCGTGGCAAGAAAAAAATAAAATTATAAAAAAAGATTCCTGTGTTTGCAGGAAGATACTATGAGTAAAGGAGTTGCTATAACAGGAATGGGAATTATATCTGCCATTGGAAACAATGTTGCAGAAAATTACCAATCGCTTATACAAGGTAAAAAAGGAATCTCTCGTGTTTCCAAAATTAAAACCAATCATGTAAATGATATTATGGTTGGTGAAATTGATTTTACTAATAAAAACTTAGAGCAACAACTTGCTTTACCAGCAGACAATAATTATTCTAGAACGGCACTTCTTGGCGCTATAGCTGCTAAAGAAGCTATTACAAATGCAGGTATTACAAATATTAACGCGTATAAAACAGGTTTAGTTTCTGCTACTAGTGTTGGTGGTATGGACATGACAGAGCGTTATTATTATGATTATTTAGAAAATAAAGAGTCGCAAAAATATATTGAAGGACATCATGCTGGTGATTCTAGCCAAAAAATTGCAGAGCAATTAGGGATAGAAAAATCTTTAGTTACCACTATTAGTACAGCTTGCTCTTCTGCAGCAAACGCTATTATGCTTGGTGCACGATTAATAAAATCGGGCCAATTAGATCGTGTAGTAGTTGGTGGCACAGACTGCTTATCTAAATTTACCATCAATGGTTTTAAAACCTTGATGATCTTATCAGACACTTACAACACTCCTTTTGATGAAAACCGAAAAGGTTTAAACCTTGGTGAGGCTGCTGCTTATTTAGTTTTAGAATCGGATAAGGTAGTACAAGCAGAAAACAAAAAAGTACTTGCTTACGTAAAAGGCTATGGTAATGCTAATGATGCTTACCACCAAACAGCATCTTCAGAAAATGGAGATGGAGCAACCCTTGCCATGCAAAAAGCATTACACGTTGCAGACTATAATCCTGAAGATATAGATTATATAAATGCACACGGAACTGCTACAGGAAATAATGATTTATCTGAAGGACGAGCTATTATAAGAATATTTGGTGAAAACGTTCCAGATTTTAGCTCTACCAAAGCATACACAGGACATACACTTGCTGCTGCTGGTGCTATTGAAGCGGTATATTCGGTTTTAGCCTTGCAAAATAATGTGATTTATCCTAATCTGAATTTTAAAACACAGATGAAGGAATTTAATATTACTCCGCAACTAGAACTTAAAGAAAAACCACTACAAACCATTATGTCTAATTCCTTTGGTTTTGGAGGAAACTGCTCCACTGTAATATTTTCAAAAGAGCAATAACCATGAAAAAAGTATATATAAATAGCATCGCCTCCATTTCAGCTCAAAAAACATTTGAAAACACTTCATTTTTAAATGACATAGAAGACCATGAAGCAAATGTTATTACAGTTATCAATCCTAAATACAAAGATTTTATACCTCCTGCTGCTGCAAGAAGAATGGCAAAAGGTATAAAAATGGGTGTTGTTGCTTCAAAATTATCACTAAAAGAAGCTGGCTTAGAGCATGTAGATGCTATTATTACAGGAACAGGAATGGGTTGTGTACGCGATTCAGAAAAATTTGTTAGTGCTATTATAGATAATGATGAGCAATACCTTACTCCTACTTCTTTTATTCAATCTACACACAATACGGTTGGTGGACAAATTGCCTTAGATCTACAGTGTAAAGGCTATAATTTTACATACGTACATGCTAGTAATTCTTTTGAATCTGCATTGTTAGATGCAAAATTACAACTAGAACTAAACGAAGAAAAAAACATCCTTATTGGTGGTGTTGATGAGTTGGGAGACCACACCACAGCAATACATAAAATTGTAAATCATATTAAAACAGAACCTGTAAAAGTTTCGCAAGTTTTAAAGGCCAATACAAAAGGTGCTGTATTTGGTGAAGGTGCTAATTTTTTTGTGCTTTCTAATGAAAAAAAAACTTCTTCATACGCAGAAGTTGTTGCTTTAAAAACATACAACACCTTGGCAGAAAATGAAGTTTTACAAGAAGCATTACAGTTTTTAAAAGAAAATAACCTTAGTATTAATGACATAGATCTTCTAGTACTTGGTAATAATGGCGATGTAGATTTTGATACTTATTACCATACACTTTCTAAAGGATTTCAAAACGTAGCAATAGCCAATTACAAACATATAAGTGGGGAGTTTAACACAGCATCTTCTTTCGGGTTTTGGTTGGCTTCAAAAATTTTAAAAACACAAACCATTCCTGAGGTTGTAAAAGGCAACAATACAACAACCGCTTCAATAAAAACCATCTTGTTATACAACCAGTATCGTGGAGAAAATCATAGTTTCACTGTACTACAACAATGTTAAATTTTAAAACGGTAAATATTGTTTCCAGCTTTATTTTAATTGGGTTACTTATTGCTTACGCCTTTTTTAGTTTTTCTGTTTGGTTTATTGTTGTATTCTTATTCACTTGGTTATTAATTACTATTGCTGGCTCTTCTTTTATTGGATGGAATTATCATATTGAAGCCTTAAACGCCAATCATAAAACCGCAAAAAACCAAGTAGCCATTACTTTTGATGATGGACCAAACCCAGAATTTACACCTAAAGTGTTGGCGCTTCTTAAAAGCTATAATGCAAAAGCTACTTTTTTCTGTATTGGTAAACATATAGAAATGCATCCTGAAATTTTTAAAAGTATTGTAGCGCAAGGACATACTATTGGCAATCATACCTATTCACACAGCAATAATTTCGGCTTTTTTTCTACTGAAAAAATAATAGAAGAATTACAACATACCAACAAGATCATTAAACAACAAATTGGAGTGAATGTACAACTGTACAGACCTGCTTTTGGAGTAACAAACCCAAGAATAAAACGCGCTATAAAAACGGTAAAATTACAAGCAGTTGGTTGGAGTAAACGCTCTCTAGACACTACAGATTTAAACGAAAAAACCATATTAAAAAGAGCTACGCGAAATCTTAAAAAAGGAGATGTTATTCTGTTACACGATACTAGCGATAAATCTGTTGCTGTTTTGGAACAGTTATTGTTATTTTTACAGCAACAAAAATTAGAATCTGTAACCATAGATTCTTTATTTAATATTAAAGCATATGCATAAGCTAGTATATATATTATTTTTTATTGTTTTTGCTACACAAGCACAAACTAAAATGAACAACATAGAGGCAACTGCCTTAAAAACAAAAGTAAAAGCACTAGCAAACACTACGCAAACCATTTCTAGTGATTTTGTACAATACAAGCATTTAGATTTTCTAGATAATGATATTAAAACCTCAGGAAAACTAGCTTTTAAAGCACCAGATATTGTAAAATGGGAATATATAAACCCTTTTAAATATTCTATTTTATTTAAAGACGAAACCCTTTTTATAAATGATGAAGGCAATAAAAGCAATGTAGATATTGGTAGTAATAAAATGTTTAAAAAGTTGAATAAACTGATTATTAGTAGCGTAAAAGGCGACATGTTTGACACCACAGAGTTTGCTATTGAATATTTTAAAAAAGACAATAATAGCTTGGTTTATTTTAGTCCTAAAAACGAAAAATTTTCTAAATACATTCAAACCTTTCAAATTACATTTAATGAAAAAGGAGATGTCATAGAAATTAAAATGATAGAACCTTCTCAAGATTACACCAAGATTGTATTCACAAATAAAAAGCTAAACACCACATTAGATAATGCGATATTTACTCATTAGTGTATGCTTTTTTTGTTTTGGCTGTGCATCCTTCTCTAAAAAAAACAACTTCAACCCTGTTACAACAACTAGTAATATTAGTAATCCTTATTTTGCTAATACTAGTCTAGACTACATCTATAAAGCAAACATTGAAGTGTATGACAATACTTTTGGAGGTATTTTTATTGTAAAAAAATTAGGCGAACAACAACACCGCATAGTTTTTACCACAGAAATGGGAAACAAGCTTTTTGATTTTTCATTTAATAAAGACCAATTTAAAGTAAACTATATTCTTGAAGATTTAGATAAAAAAATTCTCATTAATATTTTAAAGAAAGATTTTAAAGTATTGATAACCGAAAACCTAAAAACAGAAGAAACCTATTCTTTTCATTCGGAAACTATCAAAAAAACGAAGCTTAGTAACAAAACTTACTATTATTTTGAAACACCAGAACTAAGCCAAGTTATTAGAGCAAATAATCAAAAAGAAAAGGTAAGATTTCTCTTTACCAAAATAAATGATAATATTGCACAACATATAGAGATTATACACTCTAATATTAAACTAAAAATTAGCCTTAAATCTATTAATTAAAAAACAACCAATGAAAAAAATCATTTTAAGCTTAGCCTTAATTATTGCAAGTACCACAGCGTTTTCACAAGTAACCGTAAGTCCTGGAATTAAAACAGGATTAAACCTTGCAAACTTAACTAACGTAGATAACTCTAAAACTAAACTAGGATTTCAAGGCGGATTATTTGTTAATATACATTTAGCAAATTTCTACGAGTTACAAGTTGAAACAACTTATTCTAATCAAGGTACTACAATTGAATATAGAAGCCATAGTTCTGGTTTTGATCCAGGAACTCGTTATGAAGATGATTTAAATTTAGAATACATAAGTTTAAACTTAGCAAATAAATTTTTCCCTATAAAAGATTTAGGTTTAAATTTTATAGTTGGACCTACTATAGATATTCTAGTAAACTCAGGAGAATATAACGATATTTTACCTATTGATTTTTCTGTTTTTGGAGGACTTGGTTATGAATTTCCTTTTGGTTTAGGTCTAGAACTAAGATATAAACAAGGGTTAATAGATGTTAGAGACGACTATTATGATTATTATGACGAAGATGATTTTTATAATAGAGATAATATATTAAATGGAGTGATTCAATTTGGAGTTACTTACAAATTCGATTTTAGTAGATAATCTATGAAAAACCACTACTTTTTATTTATTTTACTTTTCGTTTTCAGTATTTCTTTTTCTCAAGAAACTAAAGAACTAGAAAACGAAAAACTACCTGTATATTTAGGTTTTAGAACAGGAGCAAATACTTCTAACCTTTCATACAGTGATTTAAATTATAAAATTGGTGGTTATTTTGGGCTTTTTATAAATTTTAAAGCTTCGCAACTATATAGATTGCAATTAGAAATGGGGTATTCTAGTCAAGGTGGTACATCTACTTCTAAAAACCCAAATAGTTTATATCTAGATTACTTTACTTTTTCGGCAGTAAATAAATTTTATTTAAAAAATTCTGGATTTCATTTTTTGGTATATCCTAGTATAGAACTAGATATAGATGCTTCTACTTTTGGAGACGATAAAAAAAACGGAGTTACAGATATAGATCTTGCTTTAGGAGCTGGTTTTGGTTATGCTTTTAACAATAATTTTATTATTGAAACAAGATTTAAACACGGACTTATAGATACAGATATTCAATTATTTAATAATAACGATACAGATATGTACAACATCGTATTTCAATTAGGTGTATCTTACAAATTCAAAATTAAAGATTAAAGCATGCAATTAAAAGACTTTTATACTGTAAATAATGTAGCTGTTACAGAAAACAATGCAACTGCAAATATTACCATAAATAAAGATCACGAAATCTTTAAAGGACATTTTCCTGGAAACCCTGTAACTCCAGGAGTTTGCATGATGCAAATTATTAAAGAGTTAACCGAAGGAGTAGTTGGCAAAAAATTAATGATGCAATCTTCAAGCAACATCAAGTTTATGGCAATTATAAACCCAGAAAAAACACCAGATTTAGTACTAACACTAAACATTAGTGAAACCGAAAATGGCTATAAAGTAAAAAATAGCACTACGTTTGATGAAACTGTGGCATTAAAATTGACAAGTAACTTTATAGAAAAATAAATTACTTATGAAATCTATACTTGTACTTCTTGCTACTTTATGTTTTACTATGCAATCTTTAGACTTAAATTCTATAAGAGATGCTTATAAAGATGCAGCACAAGACAAGACAAAAACCGAAGCTTTTTATAACGCTTTAAAAAAAGTTACCAAAAAAAATAAAGTAGAATTGGTTGCTTACAAAGGTGCTGCAATTGCACTCGTCTCTAAACAAGCTATAACCTTAAAAGAAAAAAAAGAAGGATTTATAGAAGGTGTAACTTTAGTAGAATACGCTATTACAAAAGCACCTAATAATATAGAAGTGCGCTTTATACGTTTAGGTATTCAAGAAAACACTCCGAAGCTTTTAAAATACAAAGACAATATTGAAAAAGATAAGCTCTTTATCTTAAAACAATATAAAAACATCTCTTCTTCACATTTAAAAAATCACATCAAAGACTATATTTTACAGTCTAAAGCCTTTACAGATGAAGAAAAAACCTTAATTTTAGACTCGTAAAAAGAAAACACTTTCTTAGTGACTAACGAGCTATTAATTAATAAAATAAACAATCTGAAAATCTGTGTGTTAATTCCAACATACAACAACGAGCGCACTTTAAAACGTGTAATCGATGGTGTTTTGCAATACACAAATAACATTATTATTATTAATGATGGTTCTACAGATAGCACGGCACAAATACTAGAAAACTATACCCAAGTACAACATATTCTAGTACCACAAAACCAAGGAAAAGGAAATGCCTTACGCCAAGGTTTCATTAAAGCTAGTACTTTAGGTTACGATTATGCCATAACTATAGATTCTGACGGACAACATTTTCCGGAAGACATACAAGTATTTGTAGAAGCTTTAGAACAAGCCGAAAACAAAAACCTCTTACTTATTGGAGCTCGTAATATGAGCCATGAATCGGTTCCTGGAAAAAGTAGTTTTGGTAATAAGTTTTCAAACTTTTGGTTTTGGTTTGAAACAGGAATTAAACTTACAGATACACAATCTGGTTTTCGTTTGTATCCTTTAAAAGCATTAAACAAACTTCATTTTTACACCAAAAAATTCGAGTTTGAAATTGAAGTTATTGTAAAAGCTGCTTGGAATGACGTACTAGTAAAAAACGTACCAGTACAAGTATTGTATGATGAAACCGAACGCGTTTCGCACTTTAGGCCTTTTAAAGATTTTACCAGAATAAGTATTTTAAATACCTGTTTGGTTTTAATATTGATCTTTTACATTAAACCTCGCGATTTATTTAGAAAATTAAAAAAAAAAGGCATTAAACGATTCTTTATAGAAGACTTTTTAGGCCACCAAGACTCGCCAACAAAAAAAGCATTATCGGTTGCACTTGGTGTATTTATTGGCTTATCTCCTTTTTGGGGTTTTCACACACTTATTGTAATATCGCTTGCCATACTGTTTAATCTAAATAAAGCCATCGCTTTTGGTTTTTCAAACGTAAGCTTACCTCCTTTTATTCCTTTTGTTTTGTATGCAAGCTCTAAAATTGGGCAAACTATTTTAGGTGTAGATTACAACTATACTTTAGAAATGTTTAAAAATGGATTTGAAATTACAGACCACTTAAAAACTTACGTAGTTGGTAGTTTTACACTAGCTATAATTGCTGCTACTGTTTTAGGTATAGCTAGTTTTATCGTATTTAGTGTTTTTACTAAAAAGAACATCTCGCTACAAAATGGATAAACTATTTTACAACATATATCAACGTGTAGCTGCTCAAAAACTATGGAGCATAGGTATTTTGTTTGCAAGTATTATTGGTTTGTTTTTTCTAGCTTCTAATGTAGAATTTGAAGAAGATATTACAAAGTTAATTCCGCAAAGCGAAAAATCTTCCGAAGCACAAAAAGTGCTAAAACAAGTAAATTTTGCAGATAAAATTATTGTAAACATACAGCGTAAAGAAAACGGAAACCTAGAAGATTTAACCACTTTTGCTACGCAGTTTATAGATAGTATTTCTAATTCTTCAAAAGCATTTATAAAAGACATACAAGGGCAAGTTGCAGATGAAGATGTAATGAACACCTTAAACTTTGTTTACAACAATTTACCTTTATTTCTAGACGAAAACGATTACCAAACTATTGCGCAAAAACTGCATAAAGACAGTATTCAAAATACAACAAACGCCAATTATAAAACCTTAATTTCTCCTTCTGGTTTTATTGCTAAAGAAACCATTTTAAAAGATCCTTTAGGCTTGTCTTTTATTGCTTTAAAAAAACTACAAGAACTTAGCTTTGGTGATGACTTTACCTTGCACAACGGATTTATAATTAGCAAAGACAAAAACAATGTGCTTCTTTTTATCACACCAACTTTTGCTTCTAGTGAAACCGCAGAAAACGCAATCTTTGCAGATAATTTATACGCTTTACAAGAGCAGCTAAACACCACATTTAAAGATAAAGTTGTTGCCGAATATTTTGGCGGAGCTCTTATTGCAGTAGCTAATGCCAAACAAATTAAAAAAGACATACAGCTTACTGTTGGTATTGCTGTAACGGTTTTACTATGCATTTTAATTCTGTTTTACAGAAAACTTAGCATACCAATTATACTATTTACACCAACCGTTTTAGGTGCACTCTTAGCGGTAAGTTTACTTTACCTTATTCGTGGTAAAATATCTGCCATTTCTTTAGGTATTGGTTCTGTACTTTTAGGTGTAACGTTAGATTATGCCTTGCACATACTAACACATATACGCAGTAATAACAACGTAAAACAGCTATACACAGAAATTACCAAACCTATTTTAATGAGTAGTTTAACTACTGCTCTAGCTTTTTTATGTTTGCTTTTTATAGAGTCGCAAGCATTACAAGATTTGGGTATTTTTGCTGCAATTAGCGTATTAGGTGCTTCGGTTTTTGCGCTTCTTTTTATTCCGCAAGTGTATAGCACAAAAGCCGAAACAAAGACTAAAAAAAACATAATAGATCGTGTTGCGTCTTATCCTTTACATAAAAACAAATGGAGTTTAATTGCTTTAGTAATCTTATTAAGCATTAGTGCTTTTACCTATAATAAAGTAACTTTTAATAACGATTTAGCCAAACTAAACTATGAGCCTAAAGCCTTAGTAGATGCACAACAAAGACTAGATGCACTTACTAATATATCTTCAAAATCTGTGTATTTAGCAACCTACGGAAATACAGAAAACGAAGCCTTACAAGCAAATGATGCTATTTATCCTATGCTAAAAAAGCTTCAGAAAGAAGATAAAATAATTCAGTTTAGCTCTATTGGTTCTTTAATTCAATCGGAAGAAATTCAGCTTCAAAAAATTAATAATTGGAAACTTTTTTGGTCTCCTCAAAACATACAAAACACAACGCAAAATTTAATAGAAAGCGGAAACACCTTAGGTTTTAAACCTACTACTTTTAAAAACTTTTATGCGCTTTTAAAAACAAATTTTAAGCCTTTAACTGTTGCAGATTTTAAAGCTTTAAAAACCATTTCTTCAGAAGATTATATTACTACTAAAGACCATTTTTCTACAGTAACTACTTTAGTTAAAGTGCAAGAAGAAAACACAGAAAATTTAATAAACACCTTTGAAAACCAAGAAAAAACGGTTGTTGTAGATAGAAAACACATGAATGAAACCTTTTTAGGAAACCTAAAAAATGATTTTAATCGCTTGGTTTTATATTCTTCTATTGTAGTGTTACTACTGTTATTCTTGTTTTACAAAAGCACCTCTTTAACCTTAGTTACTGCAGTGCCAATTGCACTTACTTGGTTGCTTACTATTGGTACTATGGGACTTTTTGGTATCGAGTTTAACATCTTTAATATCATTATTTCTACCTTTATTTTTGGTTTAGGTATAGACTATTGCATCTTTATTACCAATGGTTTACTACATGAATATAAAACAGGAGAAAAGGCATTACCAACCCATAAAACCTCTATTATACTTTCGGTAATTACCACAATTTTAGGCGTTGGTGTTTTAATTTTTGCAAAACATCCTGCACTACACTCTATTTCTTTAGTGTCTATCATTGGTATTTTATCTGCTTTGTTTATTTCGTTTAGCATACAACCCTTACTGTTTAAATTATTTATTGGTAGCAAAACCAAAAGACCTATTACCTTACGTTTGTTTTTACATTCTGTAGTCTCTTTTGGTTATTATGGTATTGGCGGATTTTTATTATCGCTAATTAGTGTGGTTTTAATTCCTATTATTCCGCTTTCTAAAAAATTAAAAATGTCTTGGTTTCATAAAGTACTTTCTTCCTTTATGAAATCGGTTTTATACACCAATCCTTTTGTTAAAAAAAGCATTATAAACGCTAGTAAAGAAGACTTTAAAAAACAAGCGGTTATTATCTCTAATCACACTTCTTTTCTAGATATTTTAGCCATTGGTATGTTGCATCCAAAAATCATTTTCTTAGTGAATGACTGGGTGTACAACTCGCCTATTTTTGGTAAAGCAGTAAAACTTGCAGGTTTTTATCCTGTTTCTAATGGTATAGATAATGGCTTATCTCATTTACAAGCAAAAGTAGATCAAGGCTACTCGTTAATGGCTTTTCCTGAAGGAACACGTTCTAACACCAACAAAATAAAACGCTTTCACAAAGGTGCTTTTTACTTAGCAGAACAGTTTCATTTAGATATTATTCCTGTGCTTATTCATGGTAATTCTGAAGTGTTACCAAAAGGAAGTTTTATTATTAAAAACGGAAGCATTACCTTAAAAGTTTTAGATAGAATTACAACCAACAACACCAATTTTGGTACAAACTCTAGAGAAAAAACAAAGGCGATTAGCACACATTTTAAAAAAGAATTTAATAAGCTTCGCAATGAAATAGAAGATGCAACCTACTTTCATCGTATTGTTCTTGAAGACTATAGATATAAAGGGGATGCACTTTACCAAAAGGTAAAAACCGACTTAAAAACCAACGCTAAAATATATAAAACAATTTTAGATGTGGTGGATGAAAAAGCGAGTATTGTTCATCTTTCTAAAGATGCTGGACAACTAGATTTTTTATTAGCTTTAGACAGACCAGACCGAAAAATATACACTTACATTACAGATCAAGAAGAAAGCATTATTGTAAAAAATAGCTACATTGCAAATACACATTATAAAATAGTTGTTTCTAATACTATTGAAGAAACACTAGAAAACAAAGCCAATGTTGCTATTATTAATTTAGAAGGTCTCTCTGAAAAAGAAATAAAAAACATGGCAAACACTGCAAATCTTTTTATTTTATTAAAAGATTGCCGAAATTTATATACAGATATTTTAAAATCTTTAGGTTTTAAATTAGAAATAGAAAACGATACACTTAGTATCTTAAAAAAATAAAACATTGAAGTACAAAGAACATTATGATGTTGTAATTGTTGGAAGTGGTCTTGCTGGATTGGTTTCTGCAATCATTCTTGCCAAAGAAGGAAAGAGTGTTTGTGTATTAGAAAAAAACAACCAATATGGCGGAAACCTACAAACCTTTGTACGCAACAAAACCATATTTGACACAGGAGTTCATTACATTGGTGGCTTAAGCAAAGGGCAGAACCTTCACCAATACTTTAAATACATTGGTATTTTAGATGGTATACAGCTTCATAAAATGGATGAAGATGGCTTTGATATCATTTCTTTTGATGATGACCCAAAAGAATATAAACATGCACAAGGCTATACTAATTTTATAAAAACCCTTATTGAAGATTTTCCAGAGGAAGAAGAAGGAATTAAAAAGTATTGCGAGCAAATGAAAGCTACTTGCAAGAAATTCCCTTTATACTCGTTAGAAAAAGGAAAGCCTTATTATGATGATGCTGAAATTTTTCAACTACCAGCAAAAGAACACATCAATTCCTTTACCAAAAACAAAAAGCTTCAAGCAGTACTTGCTGGCTCTAACTATTTATATGCTGGAGACCAAAACAAAACCCCTTTTTACGTGCATGCTTTATCTACAAACTCGTATATAGAAAGTTCGTATCGTTGTGTAAATGGAGGAAGCCAAATAACTAAAGTACTTTTAAAACGCCTAAAAGAAGAAGGTGGTGAAGTATATAAACACCACGAAGTAAATAAGTTTGTATATGCAGATGGTAAAATTACTTCGGTAACTACAACCAAAGGCATTGAAATTAAAGGCGATTTATTTATTTCTAATATAGAACCTAAGCTTACTGTAAAAATGGTTGGCGAAGATAAGTTTAGAAAATCTTACACCAACAGAATTGAAAAAATTGAAAGCACCATTGCTGCTTTCTCCCTATATATTGTTTTAAAGCCAAATACTTTTAAATACCAAAACAAAAACTTTTACCATTTTAAAGATGCTTCTAAGGTTTGGGACTCCCATAACTACACTCAAGAGAGTTGGCCAGAAGGTTATATGATGTCTATGGGAATTAAGAAAAATGCTAATGAGTTTGGTGATAGCATTGCTGTGATGACCTATATGCATTATGACGAAGTAAAACCTTGGGAAGACACCTATAATACGGTTGCTCATAAAAACGAAAGAGGACAAACCTATGAGCAGTTTAAAACCGAAAAAGCAGAAACGCTAATTGATGAATTAGAAAAAAAATTCCCAAATATTAGAGAATGCATAGAAACCTATTACACCTCAACACCTTTATCTTATAGAGATTATATTGGTAGTAATCGAGGCTCTATGTATGCCTATGTAAAAGATGTAAACAAACCATTACACTCTCATGTTTCTCCAAAAACAAAAATAAAAAACCTATATTTTACAGGCCAAAGCCTTAATATGCATGGTATTTTAGGTGTAACAATAAGTGCTATTATTACCTGTTCAGAAATTCTAGATAAAGATTATTTACTAGATAAGATTTTAGAATCTAACAAACACGAGGTACAGTAAAAATAAAGCTATGGCACAATTTAAACTACAACCTATTGATCGTGTAAAAGACATTACAAAAACTCATTTTGTAAAAAACTATTACAAACCGCAACGTCCTGTACTTATAGAAAATCTTACTAAAGATTGGGATGCCTATAAAAAATGGAATTTAGATTATATACAATCGCTTGCAGGAGATCAAGTCGTGCCTCTATACAATAACGAAGCTACTAAAGGAAAACAAAAATCTGCCGAGCCTGCTACAGAAATGAAGCTCTATGATTATATAGAAATACTAAAAACAAAACCCACAGATTTGCGTATTTTCTTTTATGATGTCATGAAAAAAATGCCCATTCTAGCTAAAGATTTTAAATATCCAGATATAGGTTTAAAATTCTTTCAACGCTTACCTGTTTTATTTTTTGGTAGTAAAGGTTCACAAGTATTAACGCATTATGATATGGATTTAGCAGACTTGGTACACTTTCATTTTCATGGTACCAAACGCGTGACTTTATTTTCGCCTGAGCAAACCAAGTTTTTATACAAAATACCATACGCAGTACACAATCTAGAAGAAATTGATATGGCTAATCCAGATTTTAAAAAGTATCCTGCTTTGCAACACGTAGAAGCCATACAAGTAGAAATGAAACATGGCGATGCCTTATACATGCCAAGTGGTTATTGGCACTTTGTAGAATATTTAGATGGAGGTTTTTCTATGACCTTAAGAGCATTTACTAAAAAACCAAAAACTGCCTTAAACATGTTATACAATGTGTTTTTTATGCGTCATTTTGAAAACCTAATGCGAAAATGGAAAGGACAAAACTGGATAGATTATAAAAACAAAAAAGCTGTAGAAAAAGTAAACAAAACACTAGAGAAATTAAAGTAAATGAAGCTTAAAACCATTTCACTACATTATTATTTTAAACTTTTTATTTTACTGCTAGCAGTAACTTCTTGTGGTATCTCAAAGTCTATTCATGATATACCAGATGTTAGTGCTTATGATGCTACTATTGCTAAAAAAACCACTATTAACGATTCTACTTTTACTTCAGGAAACAACAGTCTTGCAAAAAACAAGTATGGTTCTTATGAGCTTTTTGTAGAAGGAAATGCCTATCAAATTGGTTTAAATACAGGATTGCTAACCCAAGATTTATTTGCTACACAAGAGGATGCTTTTTTAAGTAAAGTGGATGAGTTAGTACCTTCAAAATTTAAACAATACTTACTCCGAAAAATTCTAGCTTTCTATAATCGTAAAATGTATTTACACGTTCCAGAAGCCTACAAAGCAGAAATTTACGGACTTTCTAAATACGCATCTAACAAGTACAACCATATTGCTAAAGAATACCTAAGGGTTATGTATCTGCATGGTGCACATGATATTGGTCATGCCATGCAAGATTTAATGCTGGTTGGCTGTTCTTCTTTTGCTGCTTGGGGAAATAAAACCGAAGACGGACAATTACTCATTGGAAGAAATCTAGACTTTTACGCTGGTGACGATTTTGCCAAAAATAAAATAGTTGCTTTTGTAAACCCAACCGATGGTTATAAATTTATGTCTGTAACTTGGCCAGGAATGATTGGTGTGGTTTCTGGTATGAATGAACACGGACTTACAGTAACCATAAACGCAGGGAAATCTAAAATACCATGGATTGCTAAAACACCTATTTCTATTTTAAATCGTGAAATTTTACAATACGCAACCAATATTGAGGAAGCCATTGCTATTGCAAAAAAACGCGAAGTTTTTGTCTCTGAATCTATTTTTGTTGGTAGTGCAAAAGATAAAAAAGCCGTCACCATTGAAGTATCACCTAAAAACTTTGGGGTTTATAAAGTAGAAAACACCAACCAACTTATTTGTACCAATCATTTTCAAAGTGACGCTTACGCGGAAGATAAAAACAATTTAAAAGCAATAACAGAAAGCCATTCGCAATATCGATATGAGCGTTTAGAAGAACTTTTAGCCACAACAGAAAAACTAAACGTACAAGACGCTGTAGATATTTTAAGAAACAAAGAAGGCTTGCATGACAAAGCTATTGGTTATGGTAATGAAAAAGCATTAAATCAACTACTAGCACATCATGGTATTGTATTTAAACCAGAAGAACGTCAAGTTTGGGTTTCTTCTAATCCGTATCAATTAGGTGCTTTTGTTGCTTATGATTTAGACGAGGTATTTAGTGAAACTGCAACTTCACATGTACAGCTTTCTAAACCAGAATTAACTATTGAAGCAGATCCTTTTCAGTATACCCAAGCGTATAAAAATTATGAAGCTTACCGAATTGCGAGTAAAGAATTACAACATGCTATTAGTGCAAACACATATATTCCTTCAAAAGAACTTCAAGAAACCATACAATTAAACCCTAATTACTGGGAAGTATATTATCTTGTCGGTAAATATTATTACCAAAAAGGGTTTTACACAGCAGCTTTAAATGCATTTGAAACTGCAAAAACCAAAGAAATTACAACCGTTCCAGATCAAGAGGAATTAGATAAGTATATTAAGAAAATTAAAAGGAAATTAGATTTATGATTCCTAAAATAGAACAAGCATCTAAACAAGAAATAAAAACTTTTCAAGAAGAAAAGTTAGCCCAATTATTAGCGTATTTAAATGAAAATTCTGCCTACTATAAACGTATTTTTAAAGAAAACAACATTGCTATAGATGCCATACAATCTATTGAAGATTTATCTAAAATTCCAGTAACAACAAAAGATCAATTACAGCAGTATAATGATGATTTTTTATGTGTACCTAAAAGTAAAATTATAGATTACGTTACTACTTCTGGTACTTTAGGCGATCCTGTAACTTTTGCTTTAACCGATAATGACTTAGAACGTTTGGCATACAATGAAGCCATTTCATTTGCTTGTGCAGGAGTTGGTAAAGAAGATATTGTACAACTTATGACTACCATAGACAGACGTTTTATGGCAGGAATTGCTTATTTTCTTGGTGTACGTAAACTTGGTGCAGGAATTATTCGTGTAGGTGCAGGAATACCAGAATTACAGTGGGATTCTATTTTAAAATTTAAACCAACGTACCTTATTGCTGTTCCTTCATTTTTATTAAAATTAATAGAATATGCAGAAAGAAACAATATAGATGTAAATGCCTCTGGTGTTAAAGGAGCTATTTGTATTGGCGAACCCTTACGCGAACAAGATTTTAGTTTAAATACCTTATCGCAAAAAATAAAAGCCAAGTGGAATATTGAGTTGTATTCTACCTATGCATCAACCGAAATGAATACGGCTTTTACAGAATGTGAATACCAACAAGGTGGACATCAGCATCCAGAACTTATTATTGTTGAAATTTTAGATGATAACGACAATATAGTAACACCAGGAGAAGTTGGTGAATTAACCATTACAACCCTTGGTATAGAAGGTATGCCTTTGCTACGTTTTAAAACTGGAGACATGGTAAAAGCCAATAACACTGCTTGTGCTTGTGGTAGAAATACCATGCGTTTAGGTCCTGTTGTTGGACGAAAAAAACAAATGATAAAATATAAAGGAACTACTTTGTATCCTCCAGCAATGGATAATATTTTAAACGATTTTAATGATGTAGAAAGCTATATTATTGAAATTTCGCATAACGATATTGGTACTGATGAAATTTTAATTAAAATTGCTGCTACAGATCCTTCAGAAAAATTATTACAAAGTATAAAAAATCACTTTAGAGCCAAGCTACGTGTTGCTCCAAAAATTGCCTTTCATGATAAAAAGGAAATCTTAAAATTACAGTTTCCTAAAATGAGTAGAAAACCTATTTTGGTAATTGATAAACGTGCATAAGGTATTAAGATGCCTGCTGCATGTTTTGCACCAATCCTTTATCTACATAAACTTCTAATAGTTTTGCATTAGTAGCACTAAATGCAACCTCTTTTGTGTTTGCAGGTATTAAAATAGTTTCACCCATTTTTATGGTTTCGGTATGTAAACCAGCTGTTATGCTCGCTTCCCCTTCCACACACATAAAAATTACAAAAGAATCTAAGTTACTGTAATCCTTTAGTTGGTGATTGGTTATATCTAAAATGTTTGTTGTAAAATATTCGCAACTTACTAAGCTAGCACTTGCATTTGGTTGTAAATTATATGCTGCTTTTCCGTTAGAATCAAACTGCTTGGTAGCTTGTTCTGCTAATTGGGTATGCAATTCTCTTTTTTGCCCAGAAGCATCGGTTCTATCCCAATCGTAAACACGATAGGTAATATCACTTGTTTGTTGTATTTCTGCAGCTAATACTCCTGCTCCAATAGCGTGAATTTTTCCTGCTGGAATAAAAAAGCTATCGCCTTTCTGTACTTCTTCTCTATTAAAAACAGCGTCTACATTATTAGCATTAATATGATGCAAAACTTCTGGATTTGTAGTTTTGTCTTTTAAACCTAAAACAATATCTGCATTTTCATCACTATCCATAATATACCACATTTCGGTTTTACCAAAACTATTGTGATGCTTTTTTGCCATTGCATTGTCTGGATGTACTTGTACAGATAAATCTGTTTTGGCATCTAAAAACTTTATTAGTAATGGAAAATTATATCCAAAATTTGCAAAGTTCTCTGCTCCTAAAAGAGCTGCTTCATGGTTTTCAATTAGGCTTTTTAAATTTGCTCCTTTATACACACCATTACTCACTTCTGAAATGTTTCCGTTTACATCAGAAATTTCCCAACTTTCACCTACATTCTCTTTGTTTGTGTCTTTTCCTAAAAGGTTTCCTAGTTTGTTTCCTCCCCAGATTTTTTCTTTTAATATTGGATTGAATTTTATTGGATATACTTTCATAATAGCTGTTTTTATAGGTTAGTTTGGTATTGAAGATTAATAAAAGGGTTATTAACTTTTAGTTGCTTTAAGTAATCTGTTACAGAAAACAAACGCTGCTTTAATGTTTGTTTTCGTTTTAAATTTTTATAATTATAATTTAAAATAAGCTCTTGATTTTTACAGATCATCTGCATTAAACCATTTAAACCATGGTATTTTATGTTTAACATGTTTATAGAAACATATCCTAAATGGTTTAACTCAAATGCATTATACATATATCTAGCTCCTGCTTTTACTGCTGCATTATCTGATGTAAATTTTCTAATATTAACTACAGACACATTGCTACAAGACGCTTTTATAGTATTTAACAGATGATTGGTTTCATCTTTACTATCGTTATTTACCAAGCATAACTCCAGATTTAAACTCTGATTTATTTGTTCAATAAAAAAAGAAGTATCAATTTCTTTTGCATTATTATGGAAGATGATGATAATACCTGTTTTCATAAATTTAGGGAACTCTATTTATTGTATTAATTAAACAGTATGTAATGCTGTTTCTTTTTCTAGTTTTACGGTTTGTTTTTTAGCTCTATACACCCAAGCAATCTGCGCTAATTGTCCTACAATTTTTACAGAATCTTTCATTGATAGTTTAGAACCATCTGCATGAATCCATCTTTTTAATGGTTGCTCACAAAGCATAGCTTTAGCTTCTTTTAATCCGAAGTGTAGCGACATTCTTTTAAAGATCTCTACATCAAAAATCCACTGCGTTACAAACTTTTTACCAAAAGCAATATCTATAACGTCTTTACGAAAGATTTTTGCACCACATTGTGTGTCTTTAAAATCCATTTTTAAAATCTTTCTGATGATAAAATTAATAGTCAAGCTAATAATTTTTCTAGCAGATTCTTTGGTGATATTTGCTCCCATTCTAGAGATACGTGAACCACTTACAATTTTAAAATCTGAAGTTTCAATAGTTTTCACTAAATCATCAAAGTCTGCTAAGTCTGTAGATAAATCGGCATCTAAAAAACCGATATAATCTAAATCTTCTTTTTTAGCCATATGTAACATACCTAAACGTACAGCTTCGGCTTTACCTCCATTTTTTTCACAGTCATATACTGTAATAAAATCTTCTCTTCCTTTTTGTAAGTCTTTTAAAACTTCTAGTGTTTTATCTTTACTACCATCGTTTACAAAACATAAATGGTAACCAGAATTTTTATCGATATAAGTAATAAACTCTTCACTTAATAAACGTTCTTCTTCGTTATAACAAGGAATAACAACACCTACACAACGCTCTTGAATCATGACATTGCTTTTAGCTACTTCATTTTGCATTACAGGAGCACCTATTAATCGTTTTACACGTGCACTAATCTCGTTTAAGCTTAATGGTTTTTTCATATAATCATTAATACCTAATTCAAAACCTTCTGTTATGGTTTCGTCTTTTGTATCTCCAGATAAAACCATGATTGGAGTTTGCGCATTTTTAGTAATTCTAATATGTTTTACAATTTCTAATCCAGATATTCCAGGCATATTAATATCTACAATTAC
Source organism: Lacinutrix gracilariae (assembly GCF_042684485.1). Classification (NCBI taxonomy): domain Bacteria; kingdom Pseudomonadati; phylum Bacteroidota; class Flavobacteriia; order Flavobacteriales; family Flavobacteriaceae; genus Lacinutrix; species Lacinutrix gracilariae. The sequence continues at coordinate 783,148 of NZ_JBHULM010000011.1, forward strand.
TAAATCTGGTTGAAACGAATTAAAGGTTTCCATTCCTTTATTTCCTTCGGTTTCTATTTTTACTTCGTATCCTAATTCTACTAATCGCTTTTGTAAAGGCAGTAATACTAATTGTTGATCATCTATTGCTAAAACTTTCATAATAAGGGTGTTTATTTATTTTTGATACTACAAATGTACAGGAGATACGCGCTCTAAAATTGTTATTTAGCTTAACCTACAACTAAGTGTCGACGAATGGTAGGTTGCTGTAGATAATTAAAAAACAAAGCACTATTTAATTTATTTATCTTTACCATATTATTGTAGCTTAGGCTTTAAATGAAGGAAACCTCAAATAAATACTTAATCGCTGCCATTCTCTTAGGTTTGGCTTTTCATGGTAGCTCCATATTTTTTACATTGGAGACTACTTATGATGCCTTAATACACCTATTTTTTGCAGATCATTATGCCAATAGTTGGTTTGAACCATGGAACTATGAGTGGTATACAGGATTTACTGTGCAGAGCTATCCGCCTTTAGTACATCAATCTATTGGTCTACTCTCGATGATTGGTGGTTTAAAGTTTGGAATGTTTAGTGTAGCTTTAATTGCCATTGTATTATTTGTTACTGGTACCTATCGTTTTTCTTTAATGATGACAGCCAATAAAACCGTTGCTGGTTATGCTTGTGTTTTGGCCGTTTTTAGTTCGTCTTTTGTAGAAACCCTTCATATTTTCGGGCAATTACCTAGTATTGTTGGCGTTTCGGTGTTAATGCATGCCTTACCTGAAATTTATTTATGGCTAAAAACAGGTAAGAAATGGTATTTAGCAACTTCGTTATCTTTAATAGCTGTAACGGTTACCTCGCATCACGTAACACCTATTTTCGGGATGGTGTTTTTTATCTTTCCTTTAATAGGAATGGTAATTATGGATGTTTCTAGAGAGCAAGTAAACTCGATGAAAGAAGTAACCTTCAAGATATTTTTGAATACTTTTTTCAAGCTTTTTAAGCGTATTGTAAGTTTCGGTATGCTATCGTTAGTATTAATTATAGGTTGTATTTTTCCGTATTGGTTAAATTCTAAAGCCAACCCAATTACACAAGTACCTATTCCGCATGGTTCTCGTGATAACTTTCTTGAAATTACCTCTTCTGGTTTGGTGTTCTTTTTAATTCCTTGGGGAATTCTACTGGTTCTCTTACCTTATATATTTTACAGATATTATAGTAAACGCTACTTATTTTTTGGTTTATCGGTTACTATTTGTACCATTTTAGGTACTGGAGGAACAACTCCTGTTCCTTTAAAAATGTTAGGTGAAACAGCCTTTAATATTTTAACATTAGACCGATTTACGCTTTGGGCTTCTATTTTATCCATTCCATTAATGGGAGAATTTGCCTATCGTTTTATAGAAGGCGATTTAAAAGAATTAATACAATCTAAATTTGGTGCTGTTTACCATCGTATTATTGGCGGAATTTTAGCAGGACTAATGGTATTTATGGTTGTTTTTACCATGAGTCTTAACTACTTTAGACCTTCGCAACCACAAAAGATAAAAATGTTGCCTATTGTGAATTTCTTAAATCAAGATGATCATGATAAATGGCGCTTTTTAACTTTAGGTTTTGGTGACCAAATGGCTTGGCTAAGCGCACAAACAAATGCCATGACTGTAGATGGAAACTACCATTCTGCAAGACGTTTACCAGAGTTAACCACAAGACCCATAGAACGCTTAGAAAATTCTAAATTTAAAGGCGTTGCAGGAATTGGTTCTTTACAGCAATTTTTAACGACTCCAGAAAAATATAACTTGAAGTATATTTTTTCTAATGATAAGTTTTACGACCCAATACTCTATTTCTGTGGATGGCAACGTTTGCGCCAATTAGAAAATGGCATCATGGTTTGGGAACGACTAAACATTCCACCAGTATCCTCTATTTTACCCAAAGAAGATGTTGCCAAATGGTTAAAAATACATTGGGGAATTATGCCTTTTTTAACCGTATTAATCGCGTTTATTTTAAACATACAAATGCTTTGGGTAAACATGTTAAAGACACGTATAAAACCTATACCTGATTTTTTAAAGTTCCCTACAACCTATTCTAAATTTAATAGAAACGTATTACGTATTACACATATGTGGTCGCTAATCTTGGCAATTATTGTGTTTTATGGCATCTATCTATTCTATTTAAAAAACGATTCGCAGCGTAGTCCTGAAAATGCTATTATTGCCTATTATGATGCTTTAGATTTTAAAGAATTTGAAAAAGCGCATAGTTTAATTGATCCTAATAACAGCATTCCTATTGCGCAATACATGTTAGAAATTTCTGTAACAGATGGCTTGCTAAGTAGCTATGCCAAAATGGATGCTATAGAAACAGAAATTACTACATATAATGACAGTACAGTAGCAGCAAAAGTGACTACTCAATGGATTACGCCTTTAGAGAAAATTGAAAAAGTAGATTACAAAACCTTATCTAAACGTAAAGGAAAATGGTATTTACAACCAGGCGATTTAAATAACGATTTACCTCCAGACCAACTGTATTCTGATAATGTAACCAAATATTTTAATCAAGGTAGAAGACGCATTACTACAGAACAAACCCATCATGAAGATATTTTAAAACAACCTGTTTTAGAAGTTGTTTCGGCAAAACTTGTTCAGTATGATGGCAGCTATGCTATAATTGGTGAAGTACAAAATATCGACAATGTGCCTGCCGATGTTATTTTAAAAGGCACTTTATACAACGATGACAATAAAGAACTCGCTACTTACAATGCTAAATATCATGTAAAGCATAAATTAATGCCAAAAGAGTCTAGTAGTTTCCGTATTAATTTTGAAGGCATTGCTTGGTCTAGAACCCAAGATTCTATTCCTGACACCTTTAATCCAGACGAATTTACTCCTGTGGAATTTGAAGAGCAACCTACCAAATTTAACTTGCAAGTTGCAGGAAATGTTGCTGGTACAGACTTATATAAAAATGTAGTTTTAAGTGATATTCATATTAAAGAAGAAACCTTAAACGGAAATCTTTTTAATAGTGGTATTCAAGAAATAACCATACCACAGCTACTTATCACGTATTACGATGCTGATAAAAATATGGTTTGGGTAGATCATTTATTTGTAAAAGCAGGTGTAAGACAACAACGTAAACAAGATTTTGCATATGAAATTTTAAAAAATGGCAACGTAAAAATTATTAATACAAGCATGGAGAATATTTTTGTAAACGGTTTGCCAAACCAAGATATTTCAGATAAAATAGTACCAAACAGAATTATAAACCATACCAATGATCTATTACAGCCAATTGATCATCCGGATTTTAGTTATATTAAAATAGAAATTAACACGTATATAGGAAGCCCTAATTAATGCAATTAAAACGTACATATTCATTTCTTTTAGGATGGTTTTTACTAGCCACATTTACTGTTGCACAAAACCAACAAACCAAAGACTCTATCCAACTAATAACCACAGACACTACTTTTGAAGTTGGTAGCAATCTTGTTTTAAAATTTAGCACTTCAGAAACAGAAAGCCCTTTATTATATTGTTCTAACAGTTATGGTTCTACGGTTATTTCTGCAACTTTAAAAAACAAAACCTTAGCATACGCTATACCTGAAAACATCACAAAAAAAATTGGAATTGTTCGTTGGGAATTACTTTCAAAAAACACGTCTTTATCAGGAACAGTAAACATGCTTGCAAAGGCAGAAGTGGCTAATATGGAAACCTATATTGGTCCACCAAGTATTGAAGCTGGTGAAGAAGATTATACCATGTTAGTGGTTATTCCTACCGATTCTTTAGATAATCCTGTACCAAAAAACACCTTGGTAAATGCAAAGTTTCAGTTTTTAACTTCCGAAGAACAAGAAGCTATTTACACCAATAATTTAATTGCTTTTAAAAATATACACTCTAAAAAAGAAAGCGGACGCATGTTGGTGTCTTCAGAAAGCATAGGCGTAAATTCAAAAGAATTTATCATCAATGTCATGCCTGCAATTCCAACAGATTTTAGCATTTCTGCTACAAGACCACATGATTATGCAGATGGTAATCAAATTACAACCTTTACCACATCTATTATAAAAGACAAACAAAACAACGTAGTTAGCGATGGTACTTTTGTTACGTTTTTTATAAAAAACAAAAAGGGAAATATTTTAAAAACTACAGGAACCACTATTGATGGTGTTGCTACATCAAAAATGATACATCCTGATTATGCCGATCTTTGGCGTATACAAGCTTTTGTTGATGGAATGTCTGAAAGCAATAGTATTTCTCTTGATTACAAACAAGTTATTACCCATTTTGATGTTGATTTCTCACAAAATAACAGACAAATAACGGTTGGTCCTTTACAAAGTTTTATGCAGCAAATGATTCCTGATGGATTGCATGTAAAGTTAAATATCTATAGAGATAATACACATATTGAAACACTCACAAAAACGACTTTTAATGGCTATGTTACGTTTCTATTAAAACCTGCTATATACAGTAATGGCAACTATAATTTTAGCATTGAAACAGCAGGATTATTAAAAGAATTTAAATCAAAAAAACTATGGTAGGTCTTAATAAAAACATCATGCGTACCATATTAATACTTTCATATATTATGCTTGTAGCCTTAATAATTTCTGGTGTTAGCGCATTATTTAGTTATCTAAATACAGGAGCAGACCGAAGCACTATGCTGCATACCGAAATTCAAAAAGTAGAACAGTATCTGCCTAAATTAGAATGGGAACCTTTACAAAATGAAGGCAGACCAATGGACAAGCAAACTTTAAATGCCTTACAAAACAATTATTTAGACGCTTGGTATGTAAAACAAATAGCTTACAAAACCAATAAAACTGCTGGTATAAAAGATTATTATACAGATAGTGCTAGAGAAAATTTATATGCTTTTATAGAACTTAATAAAGCAGAAGATATTACTATAGAAGCCACAACATTAAACCACAAACCAACCTTAGAGTTTTTTAGTGAAGATGGACAACTAGCTGTACTTACAGATAGACATGTTGTAGAGTATAAACGTGTTTTTAAAGCTGAAAAACAAATACTAGAAACTACAGAAACATCTACCTACAAAATAGTATTTTTATTAGAAGATGGGTTTTGGCGTATTAGGCATTTGGTAAAAGAAAGCAGCACTCCTTTTGAAGCACAAACAACAAAAATTAAAACCGATAGTTTAACTATTAAAGGAATTAATTATTACCCTAAAGCGACACCATGGAATATGTTTGGTGATGCTTTTTCTAAAGACACTATTGCAAACGACTTTAAAATAATAAAAGATGCTGGCTTAAATTCGGTGAGAATTTTTGTGCAATATGATGATTTTGGGAAAGCAGATGTAGATTCTAAAAAGCTAGAAAAATTAAAACAAACTTTAGATGCTGCCGAAGAAAACAAGCTAAAAGTAGTAGTAACCTTATTTGATTTTTATGGCGATTATTCGGTTATGAATTGGACATTAAACCAACGTCACGCAGAAACTATTATCAAAGCAGTAAAAGACCACAACGCATTGCTTGCTTGGGATATTAAAAACGAGCCAAACCTTGATTTTGAATCTAGAGGAAAAGATAGAGTTATTGCTTGGTTAGATAAAATGATAGATTTAGTGAAATCTATAGACACAGAACATCCTGTTACCATTGGTTGGTCTAATACACAAAGTGCTCCTATTTTAAAGGATAAAGTAGATATGGTATCGTTTCACTATTATGAAGGTTTAGAAAACCTAGAGCTAGCCATCAACACATTAAAAACCAAAATACCTAATAAACCAATAGTATTGCAAGAATTTGGAATATCCTCTTATAGTGGTTTCTGGAAACCTTTTGGCAGTTCTGTAGAAGATCAAGCCAATTACCACAAAAAAATCCAAGAAATTATTGCTGCTAATAAGTTGCAATTTATGTCTTGGACTTTATATGATTTTGTAGATGTGCCAAAAGCGGTTGTAGGTAGCAGACCTTGGCGTAGAAATACCCAAAAACATTTTGGGTTTATAGATAAAAATGGGACAAAAAAGGCTTCGTTTAAATACATTACTAATTAGTAATTATGCCATTAAAAGCGAAGAATCTTAATTTAAGTAGGTTATGTTAAGATGCTTCAGTCATACTTTCTTGTTAATGACAGGATATTAATAATCCCTTTAGTCTTTTTATTGACAGTGTTTTCATTCTATTTGTGATTCTGAGCAAAGTGAAGAATCTCAAATCAAGTAGGTTAACGCTTAAGATTCTTCTGGTTTACTTCTTTATAAAAACTAACGGTTTATTCATTGTATTTGGGACAAAAAAGGCTTCGTTTTTATTTCGTTCTATGCATTTGTAGGTTTTAATGCATTTTTACTTTGGGCTGTTTTTTTATTGATAATAGCATCAAAATTAGACAAGTACATATCTGCAATTTTTTCCATTGGGTAAGCTGTTGCAGCTTCGTAGTTTGCTTTTCCTAAAACTACTCTATATGTTTCGTTAGTTACAATTGCTTCAATGGCATTTGCTAAACTATCTACTGATGTTGGCTCAAAAAATTCTCCTTTATATCCTTCATCTTTTACTAATAAAGCAAGATCTCCTAAATCTGGCATCACTACTGCTTTACCATAACTTCCTGCTTGGTGTAATACACCTGAGCTTCCTGTTGTTGATGTGTATGGAAATACTACTACTGCACTTTCTTTAAATAAGGTTGGCACTTCATACTCTTCTACATAACCAGTAAAACGTACTTGTGGCACATGCTTATAATCTTCTTGTACTTTTGCTAAGTAACCTGGTACATTTGGATTGTCTGTCCCTGCAATTACCACTTCAAGATCTAATCCTGTAGACGCTCTTACTTTCTCAACCGCTTCAATCATACCTTCTACTTTTTTGTAGGTTCCAAATTTTCCAAAGGTCATTACTTGTAAAGGTCCTTCTGGTAAGGTGTATTCTGGTTTTTCTTCAGAAATTTCAAAAGTTCCATGCGGAATTAATGTTACATTCTTAGCATTGTATTTTTTCTCTAAAATATCTACATATTTCTGCATAGTAACAGCAACAGTATCTGCTTGTAAAATCAACTTTGTTAGGCTAGTACCAATAAATCCATATACTTTTTGCATGATTTTATTACTTGTAAATCCTGCAGAACCTAAATCTACTTCTTCTAAAATATTATGTAATAATACAATGTTTGGAATGTTTTTTAGCTTACAAACCAATGGTAACATTAAACCTAAAGCTGCAGCTACTTTTTTATCACCAAACTTCATAAATTGTAGGTTAAACAAAACAGCATCTGGTTGCGTGTTATTGATAGCCTTAGTAACATTTATAATGTTGGTGTAGCTATTAAATGCCCAACATTCTTTTACTGTTATTTTACAACCATCTTCTGTAAAAGCAATATCTTTTTTACCTTCGGTTTTATCTGTTAACAAAACAATTTCAGTAACATTTTCTTTTTGTCTAAAATGTTTTACTAAATGGTAAGCATACTCATTTAAAGTTACTTTACTTGGTGGATATGCTGTTACAATTGCTAGTTTCATAATATATACTTTTATAGGTGTTTCTTAATTACACTACAAATTTGCGTTTTAAATGTCAGTAAATCAGACAACTTTAGATAGGTTGCATGTTACTGTAGACGAATGGTAAAAAGATGTCGTTTTACTATTTATAATGCGTTTTTATTAACGAGCAGTGATTAGAAAACCTTGTCATTCTGAAGGAGGAACGACTGAAGAATCTGGATAAATCAAAAATATTACTTTTTCGAGATTCTTCGCTTTGCTCTGAATGACATAGTAACTCTAAAAACATAACGAAACACAAATAAAACGACGCTGTCATTCAGAAGGAGGAACGACTGAAGAACCTAGAGAATTAAAACTATTGCATTTGAGATTCTTCACTACGTTCTGAATGACATAGTAACTATAAAGACACAACGAAACACAAACAAAAGCAATACTGTCATTCAGAAGGAGGAACGACTGAAGAATCTAGATAAATCAAACTAGTACTTTTTTGAGATTCTTCACTGCGTTCTGAATGACATAGTAACTATAAAGACACAACGAAACACAAATAAAAGCGATGTTGTCATTCAGAAGGAGGAACGACTGAAGAATCTAGAGAATTAAAACTAGTACTTTTTCGAGATTCTTCACTGCGTTCTGAATGACATAGTAACTATAAAGACACAACGAAACACAAATAAAAACGATACTGTCATTCAGAAGGAGGTACGACTGAAGAATCTTAATAATTAAAACTAGTACTTTTTTTGAGATTCTTCACTGCGTTCTGAATGACATAGTAACTATAAAGACACAACGAAACATAAACAAAACCATGCTGTCATTCAGAAGGAGGTACGACTGAAGAATCTAGAGAATTAAAACTATTGCATTTAAGATTCTTCACTGCGTTCTGAATGACAGAGTAACTATAAAGACACAACGAAACATAAACAAAACGACGCTGTCATTCAGAAGGAGGAACGACTGAAGAACCTAGATAAATCAAACTAGTACTTTTTCGAGATTCTTCGCTTTGCTCTGAATGACATAGTAACTCGGAAAACACAACTAAACACAAACAAAAGCGATGCTGTCATTCAGAAGAAGGTACGACTGAAGAATCTTAATAATTAAATATTATCATTCAAAAAATTCCAATCCGGATTAAAGGTATTAATAAGTAATTCCTTTTTGCTTCTACTCTTTCCTTTAATTTGTTTCTCTCTTCTAATAGCATCTTCTATTTCAAAAAAATGTTCATAGTAAATTAGATAAAAACATCTGTACTTTGCAGTAAAAGCTTTGGAAGAAGGAAGTGGATTATTGTGAAAATATAATCTTTCTGATAAATTATTTGTTACTCCTGTATAAAGCACAGTTTTACTTTTGTTGGTTAGTATGTAAACATAATAATTGTGTGTGCCTTTTGTCTTCATGTTTCAATATAAAAAAAATATGACAACCTTATCATTACCAATAATGTACAACTGAATAATCTGAATAATCAAACTATTACTTTTTTGAGATTCTTCGCTTTGCTCTGAATGACATAGTAACTCTGAAAACACAACGAAACACAAACAAAAACGATGCTGTCATTCAGAAGGAGGAACGACTGAAAAATCAAGATAAATGAAACTAGTACTTTTTGAGATTCTTCGCTGTGCTCTGAATGACATAGTAACCATAAAAACACAACGAAAATCAAATAAAACGATATTGTCATTCTGAAGGAGGAACGACTGAAGAATCTAGATAAATCAAACTATTACTTTTTCGAGATTCTTCGCTTTGCTCTGAATGACATAGCAACTCTAAAAACATAACGAAACACAAATAAAAACAATACTGTCATTCAGAAGGAGGAACGACTGAAGAATCTTAATAATTAAAACTAGTGCTTTTTTGAGATTCTTCACTGCGTTCTGAATGACATAGTAACTCGGAAAACGGAATGACACGTATACCTTGTATGCCAGAAGTTCTAAAAAAACTACATACGCTAAACGCAGAAAAAGCTGCAGTATAAAACCACAGCTTCTTCATCTATATAGACTAATAATATAAAATATTTTTTAATTTTTATTTCTTACGTTTTGTATTAAAAACAAAGAAGAAGATCTGTACTACTAACAATGAAACCATTGCCACAATCTGCATGTGTACCACTTGCTCTAAACTGTCGTGAAAAAAGATGACTAATCCCATTTGAAGCATTCCGAAGATTCCAGAAATTACTACAGGAACAAATTGATCTAACGATAAGTAGTAGTAAGCAAAAATGTTAGATATGGCAAACAAACCTGTTGCTAAGGCGTACTTCCATAATAATGGAGCCATGGCTAAGTAACTATCTCCAAATAATATGGTAATTGCAGTTTCTGGAAACAATGCACAACCAATAACTATAGCTGTTGCAATGGCTGCAATGTAAGCTACATATTTAAATAAAATTGGCGCTGTTTCTTTTCCTTCTTTTTTAAGCTGTACTACTGTTGGTAGTAACAACATAACAAACATCCAGGCAACAAAATATACAATACGACCTATTAAGGCTAAAGATGCATATAAACCTGCTTCATAAGCATCAAAATAATGCTTTACTAATAAGATGTCACTGTTGTTAATTATAATCTGTGTAAACTCATAAAAAGCAGTAATTATAAAAAAGCTTCGTACTTGTTTAGATTGGCTTGTTTCAATAGCAATAGATTTTTTAATGCTTACATTTTTAAATTCAAATGGCACTAATCCAAATCCGAAAGAAATCAAAATCCCTATCGCAATCACAATAGAAGATTGTATATTAAATAAAAAGATTAAAGCTAAGGTAATTACTAATCTGCTTAACATTTCGGCTTGATAAGTAATCGATAAATACTTGAATTCCTTTTTTCCTTGAAACACACCTCTGTTAACACTCATTAAAAAGTACAAAGGCACTCCTATTCCAAAAATGGTAAACATGCTTGAAGTAGAAGTATTAAAAAGAGCTTGTAATTGGTTTGCAAAAACCACTATTAATGCTCCTAATGTTAACCCAACAATCGTTGCGTTTTTATAAATTTTAGAGATGAAATTTTTAAAGGTTTCATTTTCAAAAACCACAGAAAATTTTGCAGTTACTAGTTGAAAGGTCATTGCTACAAAAGATAGCACTAACAAAAAAGTAATTAACACTGCTGCATCTGCAAACTGTGCTGGACCTAATACACGACCCAAAATAAGATTATACAAGTAGTTTCCTCCATTTACTGCCAATACACTTAGCATAAATATTTGTTCTGGAGTTATTTTTTTTGATTTTAATATAGATAAAGCTTGCATCTTATTCTGTGGTTTTGGTTAGTATTAATTAGGCTACGTTTGGATACTTAAAATCTTCGTAAACATCTTTACAACCATAACCAATTACAAAAAATATATTGTTATTATGTATGGCATTTTTGTACATTTCTTTTAGTTCATGCATTCCAGACGCATCAATTTCGGTAACCTTATCAATATCTAATGTCAAATTTTTACTCGTATTTAAAACAACATTAAAGTGATTTTTAAAACTTTTTAATGTGTTTGCGTTTAATGCTCCTTCTAATGTTATTGTATTCTCTTTTTGTGTAATTGTAAGTGCCATAATAATTGTTATTTTTATATTGTTTGGGTCTTAATTATGATGCAAAGATGCATTGTAAACCTTTGAAATCGCTTTAAATTTCGACGAGTGGACCATTGCTGTAGATGAATGAATGAAAAGGAATGACTAACTTGCAAATGATTTAAAACAAGAACATGAAACTAAAATTTTTTGCCATACTTATCTTATTACTAACCGCTTGTAAAAGCTTCGCGCAAGACATGCAAGAAGGGTTTACCTATTTAGAAACTGGTAAGTACGCTAAAGCGGAAACATTTTTTCAAAATATATTACAAGAACATCCAGACAATAAAACAGCAAGACTATGCTATGGTCGTGCTATTGGGTTAAACGGAAAACCAGAAGAAGCCAATACGCTTTTTACAAATCTATTAGCAGATTACCCAACAGATTTTGAGGTGAAACTAAATTACGGAGAGTCTTTATTATGGAATAGCAATTTCACCAAAGCAAAAACCTATTTTAAAGGTTTAATAGACCAAGATCCTAAAAGCTTTCCTGCGCTTTTAAGTTATGCCAACACACTTTCAAACTTAAAAGAATATGAAGAAGCTTTAAAGTATGTAGATAAAGCTTTAGAAGTATTACCAGGAAACCCAAATGCATTAACTTCTAAAAAATATATGTATTTAGGGTATGCGTACCAAAAACAACAATCGCAAAAATACGATGAAGCTGAGTATTTACTAAAACAAAACCTTACATTATTTAATAATGATAAAGACACCTTATTAAACTTAGCCAACTTATATTTAATTGCAAATCGGTTAGAAGATGCCAAGGCAACCTATAACATTTTAGCTGAAAATCCTGAAAATAAAATCACAGCATTAAACGGTTTAGCATTAGTATCGCATTTAAACGGAAAAGAAAAAGAAGCATTACAATTAAGCAATCAAGCTTTTGAAAACTTAGGAAACGATACTAACCCTAAGTTAATACAGCCAACCACAGAGCGACAAATTCAAGCCTTAATTTGGAATAAGAAATACAAAACAGCAGATACGCTTATTGCTAATTTAATAGAAAACAAACCAAACGAAAACTGGTTATTAGCCTTACGAGCAACCCTTAATATTTATAAAAGCGATTTTAAAAAGAGTGTAAAAGATTACAATCAAATATTGATAAATGATAGTACTTCTTTTGATGGTAACTTAGGAAACGCAAATGCGTTAAAAGCATTGGGTAAATACGATGCTGCATATACTTCTGCAGAAAACACCTTGAAGTTTTATGAAAATCAAAAGGATGCTACCAACTTTATTAAAAACCTCAACACCACTTTTACTCCTTTTTACGAAGGAAAAATATCTTATTCTTTTGATAATGGAGATAACGAAGCCTTTGCCTTTAACAATAATATAGAGTTTCCGTTTTCTACAAAATTTAAAATATTAGCAAGTTATAATTACAGAAACACTACCAATGCTGTTACTAATAATGATGCTACATCTAACGATTTTAGTTTAGGTATATCGTATCAATTATTACCAAATTTAATCTTTAAAGGTACTGCAGGATTATCTGCTGCAAAAGCAACGACCAATGACTACACACAATTTTTAACAGATATTTCTTTAAACATAAAGCCCTTTAAACTACAAGATTTAACTGTTGGTTACAAACGTGAACTACAAAGCTTTAATGCAGAATTATTAGATCGTGAAATTGTTCAAAATAACTTTTACGCAAACTACAGTTTAAACACCAATTTTAACTTAGGTTGGTTTACGCAATATTTTTACACTAGCCAAAGTGATGACAATGCAAGAAACCTATTGTTTACATCATTATACTATAAAATTTTAGCAAAACCATCATTAAAAGCTGGTTTAAACTACCAATATATTACCTTTAAAAATCAAGTGCCAACGGTTTATTTTTCGCCAGAAAAATTTAATGCTGTAGAGGTATTTGCCAATATTATTAAAGACGAAAACACAGCAAAACCTAAAGAATGGTTTTATGAGCTTACTGCTGCTACAGGATTACAATATATTGATGATGATGAAAGCCAAAGCACCTATCGTTTTCAAGGAAAATTAGGCTACAAATTCTCTGATCGTTGTATGGCAAACCTGTTTGGTACACGAAGTAACATTGCATCTGCAACAGCTGCAGGATTTACTTTTAATGAGGTTGGATTGCGTTTTAAATGGTTGTTATTTAAAAAGCCTGTTTTTAGAAACTAAATTTAATTATACCTAAAATAAAACATAAAAAAACACAAGCTTTAAGCTTGTGTTTTTTTTATAAAAGATGTTACTATTGTTTTATCCTCTACTAGGTTTTACAGGACATCCTATTGCTTTTGTTAAAGTAATTGTTGGCGTTTTACCAGCTTGTAAAGCTTTTATTGCTTCTTCTACATACTTTACTTTTACATCTTCAGGAGATTTAGAATTATCATCTATTGCTCCAATATATTGCACTTTACGATCTTTGTCTAGTAAAAATACATGAGGAGTTCTAACTGCTCCATATTGTGGATATATTTTTTGTCCTTCGTCTACAAGATACGGAAACGGAAATCCTTTTTCTTCTGCTCTTGCTTGCATTGCTGCATAACCTTCTTTTTCATTTTCTGGACTGTTTGGGTTAATTGCAATTACCGAATATCCTTGAGGTGCATAGGTATTATGTAATGCAATTAAACGGTCTTCATATAATTTTGCAAAAGGACACTCGTTACATGTAAAAGTTACAATATAACCCTTAGCGTTTTCAATACCAGCTAAAGAAACCATAGAACCATCTACATTTTTAAGACTAAAATCGGTTGCAACTTCGCCAATTTTATAACCTCCTATTTCTTCTAAAGTTTTTGTTTGTTCAGGACTTCCTCCTCTTGGTGGTCCTTTTCTATCTCCTCCATGTGGTGGTGGACCTTTTCGGTCTCCTTCATGATGTGCTCCTTCATGATGTTCTCCATCTGGACCATGTTGGTGACGTTTTTGCTCTTTAGCAGTTTCCTTTTTATCACTTGCTTTATCTTTACAAGAAACTAGTACAATTGCAGATAACGCAATCATAGTAAGTATTACAGATATTCTCTTCATATTTAATTAATTATTTAAGGTGTTATTTATTTCGGTTTCTAAGTCTTCTAAATGTGCAAACGAGCGTTCATAAAAAGCACGTTTTTTATTATTAAAAATAATAGTAAAAGGTATTGCTCCAGACCAGTTAGCATCAATTTTATTGATCCATGTATTGGCATCTGGATCGTCTAAAATTACCACTTTAGAAGTAATATTTTTCTCTTTTAAAAACGGTTTTAGTTTGGTGTTAATATCTTTAGGAAAATCCATACTAACCAACAACACCTCTACCTCTGGATGTTTATTGGCATATTCTTGAATATAAGGAAGCTCTTTTACACAAGGAGCACACCACATAGCCCAAAAGTTAACAATATAGGTTTTGTTACTATCTGTGTACAATAAAGGTTCTAACTCGTTAAAATTATAAACAGGAATACTATCATTAATAGAAGAAGTATTGGTAGAAACTGTTTTACTAGGTGTTGTTATTTCCTTTTTAGCCTTGTTACAGCTTAGAGTAATACACAATACAAACAGTAGGCAAAAGAACTGCTTTGCATTTTGTTTTAAAACTTTAGGGTTTATCAAAATCTTATTTTAATTTATTAGACTTTGCAAATTAAAAAAGGTTTAATTTAAGTTTAGAAAGTAATGAATTCTATTAGTAATAATGATTCATTTAATGTAGTGATGCCATAGTTCTGCATGCTTCTAAAACACGTAAACATAATTCAAAAAAGGATAATTCTTTTGCTTGGAGACAAACAAAAAAAAGGCAAGACCCCTCGTGTTCTTGCCTTTTGTAGAAACCAACTATAAGCTATTATTAGTTTTTAGTTTCTAGCTATCAATCAAAAATAAATAATTAGGGTTATTTCACTAGTAATTTTAAAGGGTTATAATGGGTTTGTGTACTAGACAATTTACAGATATATAATCCTGTACTTAAATTTTGTCTGCTAATTGCAATTTGGTTTTTACCAGGTTGTGCTTTAACTGTTGTATTATAAACTACCTTACCTAATTGGTTATAAATGGTTAGTTTTACAGTTTCGGTTTGGTTTGTTGTAAACTGTATGTTTGCATTGGTAACCATTGGGTTTGGATAAGCAGCAAGTGCACTTGTATCTGGTGTATCTATAGTAGTTACAGACAAGGTATTTCCTGTAGAGAAACGTAGGTTTTGTAACTGCATCTCTTTTGTTGTTCTAGAACCATCTTCACTAACCATTGTAAATACTATAGTAACTATATCATTTAGCTCTAAATCTTGGTTTAACGAAGAAGTAAACGCTGAAAAAGGAATAGCAAAATCTTGAAATTGATCTGTTAAAGCAATGGTGGTTTTGTATTGTTCTTCCCAGTTCGTGATGCTTTGTTTTACAAAAGCGATCTCTAAGTTTCCTGTACCTTTTGCTCTTAGTTTAAAACTATCAAAATCTGTTAAATCTACTGCTTTAAAACGAGGTGTTAATGCTCTGTATGCTGCAAAATAAGTACTTGTTGTTGCATTTAACTCTAGGTTTCTTTCTACTGGAAAATCTTCAGCATCAAAAGCATTAGTATTTGGTGAAATTGTATAGTTATTAACTACTGTACCTGTTTGCGAATCATCAATTCCCCAAGGACCATCAGACATAAATAAATCGTCTGGTGTATGTATTCCATCTCCAATTCTAAATCCTATATCAAACAATCTTCCTGTTGGTACTTGCACTTCTGTAATATACTCTTGGTTTAAATCAATAGTAGATGTTGTGTAATTAAAATCGCTTGTTTCTGTTTCTCTGTACCCAGAATCTATGGTTACATTTTCTGTTGCGTTTGTGTTTATTATTTGAAGATTTAAAGCGCCATTAGTATATCTTCCTTTTCTAACAAAAACTGTTGGAGGTGTAGATAACTGGTAATCTGAAATTGGTTTTACAGCTTCTAACAGGTTTAAAACTTCTTGTGAAAGGCTATATAAATCATCTATAGAATCTGACCATATTTGAAAATTATAAAAGGTTACATTTTCTTGGTATACATCTAAATTCCAGTGAGATTCTACTTCAAAATTAGCAGCATCATTTGTTACTTTAGCCGATAAACTTAATACATACTCATAAGAACCATCTGCATTTTTTATTATCGATTTAATAAATGCTTGCTCATTAATATCTATGGTAGATACCGAAATTAATTCTGCTCCTAATAATCTATCGCAAATGTATTTTGTATGTTCATACACACCATTTTCTGTTTTTAAAGCTAAAACCGAAGCTATAGAAGCATCATTTTGCATATAATCTACAGAATATACTTCTGTTGCATTGGTAATTTGTAATAAGTCTGTTGGTGTAGATTCTACCGCGTAATCTTCATTAATAGTTGTTAATGGAACAAAATCTTGTAATTGAAAATCATTACCACTTCTACTTGTATAACTTACAGTACTTGGCGTAACACGCTTTGCCGACATTTGGTCAAACGTATAGCTCTTTATAGCACGATTAAAGTTACGTTTGCTAATTGCTTCAGATAATCTTCCGTTACTTTCTAAACCACCATCGTTTGCTGTTGTTGGAGGAGCAACCACCTCGCAGCTACCAAAACCAGAACAAGAAGGATCTTCGCAATCTATTAAACCATCTCCATCATCATCAATTCCGTTATCACAAATTTCTTGAGCTACAGGAGCAGTTGGGCAACGTGCACCATCATTACTTGAACTTGAAGGTCCGAATGCAAACAAATTAGATTCTATAATATTTATTCCGTCTAAATCTTGAACACTTTGTATTACATAAATAGTTCCTGTTTCATTAGCAGACACGTAAAAACGACCATCTGCATCAAAATAAACAGCTCCATAAGTATAACCTAGTCCTGATAGAATTGGCACAACACCTAAAGGAGTTACCATACTTGTTGTTGGGTCTATTCTATATAAAATATTTGTAGTTTTTTCTACGGCATATAAGTAACCATCTACCGCATTAAAAGCCCAATCATGAACTTTAATGTTTTGCGTTAAAGTTTCTGTAGATAAGTATTGTGTATAGGTTGCTGAGTTTGGATTTAAATCTACTTTAAAATAGCTTGTTCCTCCAGCTTTAAAATAATAAATACCTTCTGGGCTAATATCACCAACATATTTATTTCCATTAGGTAATTCTGGAAGAGTAAAAGTGGTAGTTTGAAAATTTTTACCAATTCTAACAATAGTTTTAGAAGGTGTACTTAAATATCCCCAAATAAAACCATCTGCAGGATTATAAGCGGTTGCATTAATATTTCCTTCTGTAATATCTGTTGCTGCTAGGTAAGAATTACCAGAAGCTAAATCAATAGAGTATACATCATTACGTTGAAATAAATAGGCACTAAAATCGCAATTAAAAGGAATGTCTTGTGCGTGTATTGATACTGTTAAAAACAATAATGCTATTACTAATATTTGTTTTTTTAAGGTGTGTACTTTTGTTATCATGGTTTGTATAATTCTTATTTACAAGACAAATTTACTTTAGAAATTAGCCTTAAAATGTATTTTTAGATAGATGTAATTTATGTGTAGACGAATGGTAATTATGTGTAGATAAGTTATTTTTTGCTTAGCGTTTTACAAAAATATTAGTTACATAATCTCTACCTTCTTCGTCTTTTTTAGAAGATATACCAAAATCTGTAAACGCAGGGTTTTCTATGGTTTGTCTATGACCTTCACTAGCTAACCAAGCATTAACTATAGATGCTGCAGAAGAATAGCCATAACCAACATTTTCTGCCACTTTTGTTGCTCGAACTGCTGCATGTAAGTTTTCTGAACGTGCATGAAAGTTATCATGACTTAACACACCTTCATTAATCATATATTGATTATGCGTAATTGCTTCAAGCGAAGCATGGTTTATTATATTTAAAGCATTAAGACCTATTGAAATTCTGTGCGCATTTATTAGTTCTGCAATTTCATAATCTAGTATAGTGTATTCTACATATACTGTTTCTGTACTAGACGTTTTGTCTGTATGACTTGTTTCTTCTACAGAACAAGATGTTAAAAAAATATTTAATAAAATTACTGCTGCTATAACTAATTTTTTCATCGTGATTGGGTTTGTTTGATGATAAAATTAGATGGAAAGTCTGTTCTATTTTATGTTTTTCGATTAACACATTTTTAAGCATAGACGAACGGTAAACTACTAAAGACAAACAGAATAAGCATTTCACATTTTTTTACATTTAACGCATAAAAAAAGACAGAAATTATGTTTTTCTGTCTTTTTTATTAATTAATCAATATTCCCTCAAAATTGATTACAATGTAAAATTAAAAGGAATTGCATTAATTATTCTTTTAAAGAAGTGCTAAACATTTTTTTAAGACTAACTGCTAAAAAAACCGATGAAACACTTAAATTACAATAAATTTAGCCTTTTCATTAATTCTGGTCTATTAGATCTACTAACAGGAATAACATCTTTTTTAATTAAAACGCTATTATCTTCAATATCTATAATTTTCATGATATTGATAATATAGGATCTGTGCACTTTTAAGAATAGACTATCAGGAAGTTTATCTGCTATTTTTTTCAAGGTAGAATGTACTGTATAGTTTTTCCCTTCGGTTTTTACTTGAATATAGTCTCCTTTAGCTTCTACTAAATATATACTTGGTATATCTATTTTAATTAAGCGTCTATCAATATTTACATATAAATCATTACCAGAAGTAGTTTCTAGCTTTTCAATTTTTTCATTAGAATTTGTAGTAACAGGTTTGCTCTGTTTAGCTTCGGCTTTAGCAATAGCTTTGTTAAAGCGTTCTTGTGTGATTGGTTTTACCAAATAATCTACAATACAATCATACTCAAAAGCTTGAATTGCAAAATTAGGATCTGAAGTAGTAAGAATTATTTTTGGAGGATTTTTTAGGGTTTCAATAAAATCGAAACCTGTAAAATCTGGCATATGTATGTCTAAGAAAATTAAATCAACTTCATTTTGATTTAAATATTTAATGGCTTGCATTGCATTTGGAAATGCTTCTATAACATTAAGACTTGGTACATTAGAGCATAGTTGAGAAATAATCATTCTCGCTGTTGCTTCATCATCAATAACAATACAATTCATAAATACTTTTTATATTTTTTCAAGATAAGCTGTTATGTTACTTAGTATTTCTTCAAATTCTTCTTTCAGGGTTGTATTTCCTTCTAGTAAGTTATTTTCATAAGCTACAGCAACTTCATAACCTTTTTCAAGGCCTAAAATACTAATTTTATGTTTAAGTTTATGTACATTATCTGCTACTAACTTATATTTTGTAGCCTTTAGGTTATCAAAGTATACTTGTTTTTCTTCTGGAAACTCTTTTTTAATAACATCTATTAATTGTTGTTTAAAAGCTTCATCACCTCCAGATAAGCTGTTAATGTAAGATTGGTTAGGCTGTTCCATTTGGGGATTTTTTAAGGGTGAAATAAAAAGTGGTTCCTATATCTACTTGAGATTCTAGCCATATTTTACCACCATATAATTCTACAATTTTTTTTACTATAGACAAACCAATACCTGAAGATTCTGGATTATTTTCTAGTTTTTCAAAGGTTTGAAAAATTTTATCAAAGTAAGCTTCTTCAATACCTTTTCCATTGTCTTTTATATAAAATTGCCAATAGTAGTTTAGGTTTTGTACTCCTATTTCAATAATTCCTTCTTCTTTATCGTTATACTTTACTGCGTTACCAATTAGGTTTTGAAACAGTTGTTGCAACCTGTGTTTGTCTCCTTTAATTATTGGTAAATCTGTTTTTTTAATATGAATATGTTCCGGAATATGAAGCGTTTGTATTAGGTTGTCTATAAGTTTATTTAGGTCTACATCATAAACTGCTATTTCATTTTTACCAATGGTTGAATACTCTAAAATACCACTAATTAAAGTATCCATTTTTTCTACATTGTTTCTAATAAGGTTTAATGTTTTTATACCATTAGCATCAAAAACATCTTTATAATCTTGAGCCAACCAAGCTGTTAAGGTGTCTATACTACGCAAAGGCGATTTTAAATCATGTGACACCATGTGTGCATAGTCACTAAGCTCTTGGTTTTGGTGTGCTAGTTCATTTAAAAGAGATTGTTTTTGCTTATTCATTTCAATAATCTCTTTGGTTTGATTATCTATAAAATCTACCAAACTAGAACCTGTTAACTCTTGGTTTCCTTCTTTATGGTCTTCTTCTAGGTTATAATATTTTAGGGTATTAATAACGCTTTTTAGCTTTTCAATTACTTTTTTTTGCTCTTCTGCTTCGTTTTGTAATTTTCTATTAGCAGTATATAATTCATCAGAACTAATAGACATGGCTCTTTGAATCATGCTAGATTGTTCGTCAAAATTATTATAGGAAAGATCAACAGCTTTAATAAACGCGGCTATTTCAGCATTGTTTTTTAAATCTTCGCTTAAATATTTACGAATCTGTCTCTTTAGTAATGTATTCATTATTCGCTAATTAGCGTTACAGTCATGGTTTGATTATGTAATTGACAAGCCATCTCGTCATTAAAAGGTGCAATTTCACCATAAGAATAAAAACCACTAATTACAGCGTCTTTACCAATAACTTCAATAACCTCATCAATTTCTTCTTCTACACGTTGATCAAGTACTAATTTTCTACCAATACAGCTTACTAGTATTGCTAATTCTGGTTTGTTTTTTCGGTGTTCTAAGGCCTGTTTAGCCGCACATTCTGATGCATTTGCAATATTATCGACATTAGTCATCATGAGCTGTACCTTAGAGTTTTCTTTTATATCTCCTGCTAAAACTACAGCGTTTTGTTCTTCGTCTATATTTAAAATAGACCTAACTATAGATTGTTTTTCATTAGAAGACTTCACATTTAATGGATACAGTAATGCTGCTCCTGGTAAATCTTTAGCTTTATCACCTAAATACTTTTTATACAAATCTAAAGCAGGTTGCCCATCTAACTCATATAGTGTATTGTCCTTAGATTTTGTAACCACGCGTTCTGGACCAAAAGGTGTCCAACCACCATGAATAGAAAAGGAAATTTCTAGTGAATCACCATAAAAACCAATAGCTACTAATTCTCCTTCTTTTGGGTTTTCATTATAGCTAGCTAGTGTTTTTTCAAAACGTGCATCATCACCACACAAACCTCCAGTAATTACTAAGTTATCCTCTGTAGAAGCGCTCATTCCTTTGGTTAACTGGCTTCCATTTATAAAACTACCATCAGATACTACAAACGCATATTTTAACCCTTCATGCGGAAGTTGTTCAATAAGGTCTTTTCCTGTTTTAAAACTATCTAAATCTGTATGTAAAACATTACTTGTTTTAATAACAAATGTGCTTTTTTGAAATGAAATAGCAGTTATGGTAATACTCTCTTGGTGTACTTCTCTGGTTGAAATTTCTGCGCAAGAGGATGCAAAAACAATATGTCCGCCAGGAAACAATTGTTTTACTTCTTGATAAATACCAGGATCTTCTAGCATATACCTATTACCAAAAACCAATACTAAAGGTTGTTCTAACTCTTGCTTAGGGCTTAAATACTGCCAATTTTTTCCTTTATATTTTACTAACTGAACAGATTTCATTATTATTTTTTTAAAGTGAAATAAAAGGTGGTTCCTACGTTTGGCTCACTATCTAACCAAATTTCACCTTCATGTAAAGTGACAATTTTTTTAACTATAGATAAGCCTATTCCTGTAGAATCTTTACTTTTATTTAAAGAGTGAAATATCTTAAATATTTTGTCGTGGTATTTTTTATCTATACCAATACCATTATCCTGTATAGAAAATTTGTAATGGCTTTTTAAATCTTCAACATCTATTGTAATACTACCTTCTTCTTTATCTATAAACTTAACCGCATTACTAATTAGGTTTTGAAATAATTGTTGTAGTTTGGTTTTATCTCCTTTTATATTAGGTAGTACATTTAAACTTGTAATTTTAATATGGTCAGGAATATATAGCATAGTAACCAACTCATTTACCAAACTGTTTAAGTCTACATCTGTTTTTTCTGCAATATCAGATCCTACACTAGAGTAGTTTAATACATCTGTAATTAACTGCTCCATTTTTTCTAATGTAGATTCAATAAGTGCAAAATTTTGAAGGCTTACCTCATCTAACTTGCCTTTATTGTCTTCTTGTAACCAATTAACTAGAGCGTTAATACTACGAAGAGGCGATTTTAAATCATGCGAAACAATATGTGCATATTCTTGCAGCTCGTCATTACTTTTTTCTAATTTACTTAGTAGTTTTTCTTTTTGAAGTTGTAAGCTTTTAAAATCGGTAATATCTAAAGTAACACCTATTGATCCTGTTTGCACTCCTTCAATATCTAGATTAGGAGCTGCACTTACCAACCAATGTTTTTCTTCTCCGCTTTTGGTTTTTATTTGAATTTCGTAAGAGTTAGACTCTCCTCTATTACGCTTGATGTTTTCATCTTGTATGACTTCTGTGCCTTTTTTATCAATAGGAAACACCTCTTTGGATAACTTACCTGAAAGTTCTTTTTTGCTATAACCAGACATTTGAGAAAAACTTTGATTTACCATTAAAATTTTTCCTTTTGTATCTACTTCAATTAAGCCTAAATTCATATTAGCAATAATATTATAATACTTTTGCTTTTGTATTTCTAGGCTTTTACTATAAGTTCTTTTAAGGGTTACATCTTTAAACGTCCATAGGTATCCTTTATTAAATTCACCTATTGTAATTGGCATGTAGTTACGTTCTAATATTTTGCCATCAAGCATTTCTAGATCGTCACCAATAACTACTTTTTTGGCTGCATCAATAGCACGCATTCTTTGTAAAAATGCCTCAGGATCTTTAAACAACACCTTATTTTGCTCTGATGCTACATTGCAGTTTGTACCTATTAAATCAGCAGGTTTAGCATCAATATTAAAAAGCTCACAAAACTTATTATTTATAAGTACAATGTTTCTGTTTTCATCTTCTAAAACAATACCACTATCTAGGTTTAAAATAAGTGCAGAAAGTCTGTTTTCTGACTCTATTAATTTATCTTCAGATATTTTTTGTTCAGTTATATCTCTAACAATACCTTGTGCTGCAACTGGTTTTTTATTTTTATCAAAAATAATACTTGCATTAATGTGTACCCATTTTACCTCTTTAGATTTGGTGTACACTCTGGCTTCATAGTCTTTAAAAAATCCTTTTTCTTGTAGTTCTAAAAAGGAAGCCATTGCATATTGATAGTCTTCTTTATAAAGCAGGTTTACAACATTTACTTTTTCATTAGCAATATCATAGCCAAATAACTTTACGGCTTCCTCATTAAATTTTATGATATTACCATTTAGATCCATAACGACGTATGCATCTACTATGTTTTCAAAAACACCTTGTAGTTGGGATGATTTTTCTTTTAAATGTTCTTCTAACTTTTGGGAAGTAAAATATAGTTCTCTTGATTTTTCTTCTAGAATACTTTCTGCTGCTTTTCTTGCTGCTTTTTCTCTTTTTAAAGCTCGTTCTAGTATTTCAACTTGATCTTGACTCATTAATTTTTATGAATAACAAATCTAACTTCTGTTCCGTCTTCTTTTATTTTTTCTAAATCAATGGTTGCTGTGGCATTAAAATGCTCGAAGGTTTTATTCATTAAACCTAAACCAAAATGATGCATTGCTCTACTTGATTTATATATCATTACTAATGAGTTTTCGGTTTTATTAGTAACTTCAAAAGTTGGCAACTCTGCATCTGGATAGATTTTACGTACTTCTACGTGAATATGATTTTCTATAGATGAAATCATTTCTATAGGATCTTTATAAGTTGCTAAAAGCCCTGGATAACTTCTTTCAATCACACTAAAAAAGTGTTCTGCATATACCAAGAGCAAATTATCTATAGAAATACCTGTGTTTTCACTTAAATGTTGCAATAATTGTAACATTTCTGAAAAACTATAGGTTCCTACTGCTGTGTAAACACCTTCAGATTCTAAGTTAGAATTTGAAATAATAGTATCTACCATTTTTAAGCCAAACTTATCTTCTACTAACTCTAGAAATTCTGTAAAAACAATACCTTTCATTATTTTTAAACTACTATTAACTCATTAATGCTCCAATATGCTAATAATTTTTCAATTTTACTAACATAATCTTCATATTTTAAAGGTTTTATAACATAACCTGCAACACCTGTTTTATAACACTCTAACAAATCTCTTTGATTGTTAGATGTCGTTAAAATTATTGTTGGTATGTACCTTAAAATGTCATCGTTTTTTAAGATTTTTAAAAATTCAATGCCATTAATTTTAGGCATATTTAAATCTAACAAAATAATATCTGGTAAATTATCTTTTTGCTCTAATAACTGTAGCGCATCTTCACCATTATTAGCTTCAATTATGGTGTGGTCTAATTTTAATGTTGAAATTGTTCTATTCAATTTCATTATTTCTATCATGTCATCTTCAATAAGAAGAATTTTTAGTTTCTTAATCATTTAGAGGGTATATTATGAATCTTGACAAAATTAGCACTATTCAATAGTTTTAATTTTTTAATTCGTTTATAATAATTTTAGTGTAGACGAATCACGTTTAAGTATAGACGAATGGTTTTGTAAATATGAAAATAATGTTATTTTTTGTCAGATTTAGAATCTAACGTAATAAGAATGCTTCTCTGTGAATGCTGTTTTAGCTGTTTTAAATCTGTAAAAAACTCCATAGGCAAATTATCTAGTTGCTTGTCTTGTAAATTCATTTCTAAATGATTTATAAACTCTAAGTTTTTAATGTTTTTATCTAATGCTTTTATTTTAATAGACTGTAAATTATTTTCATCATCATTAACTTCTAATAAATGTATTTTATTTTCATTTTTAAAAGCGGGTTTTGTTGTTTTATTTGTTTTAAAGAAACATCTACTTAATTTCTTTAAAAAGCGTCCTGAGGGTATTTTTTTGTATAACATAACACTTGTTTTGGATTAACAAGGATAAAGTTACATCAAGACTACAGTGATTTTTAAAATTTTCTATAAGACCCCTTGTGAGAATAGATGAATGCTAAATAAGTGTAGACGAATGGTTTACCAAAACAATCAATACATTGATAATTAATCATTTAATTACTACAACCGATTGGTCTTAGCATTTGAGTTTAGTGCATAAAAAAAGCCACTATTTCTAGTGGCTTATTCTAACTTGCTCCTCCTCTTAGGCTCGAACTAAGGACCCTCTGATTAACAGTCAGATGCTCTAACCAACTGAGCTAAGGAGGAGTGTTATTCGCTTTTGCGAGTGCAAATATATGTTATTATTTAAATACTACAAACACTTTTTTAAAAAAATTTAAAAAAATTTTAAATTAATTTAACCAGTCCTGTATTGCTTTAAAGGCATCGTTACCATTTGCAAATAAAACCAAACCTATAAGTAAAACAAAACCAACTAATTGCGCATATTCCATAAACTTATCGCCTGGTTTTCTACCTGAAATCATTTCGTATAATAAAAACATTACATGACCTCCATCTAAAGCAGGAATTGGTAATAAATTTAAAACTCCTAGCATAATAGATAAGAATGCTGTTAGGTACCAAAATGCTTGCCAGTTCCATTGAGAAGGAAACATTTGGCCAATAGCAGCAAATCCTCCTATTTGTGAAGCTCCCTTTTTAGTAAAGATATATTGAAACTGTGCTAAATAATCTTTAATCTCCCAATATCCTTTACTTATACCTCCAGAAACACTTTCACCAAAAGTATAGGTTTTATCCTTGTATTGTATAAAATCAGGATCTGTTCTGCTATAAACAATACCTATCATTTTATCTTCGGTAGGTGTTATAACAAGTTCTTTTTCTTGATTATCACGTGCTACTTGTAAAACAATATCTTTTTGCGTGCTGTTTTTTAGTTCGTAAGTAAAATCAGATAAATAGTTAATAGGTTTTCCGTTAATAGCTATTATTTTATCACTAGCTAATAAACCTGCTTTTGCTGCTGGTAAACCTGCTTGCACAGAATCTAATTTAAAAGGAGAACGTGGTTCTAGACCAGGATAATCTCCTGCTGCAAAAAGTTGTTTTCCTATATCTTCTGGAATTGCAATATTTTCTGCTACACCATTTTCATGTTCTACTTTAATGTTTTCTACATTTCTAAACATTAAGTATTTACCAACATCTTCAGTTAAGTTTTCTATTGGCTCACCATCTATAGATATAATTTTGTCTCCTTGTTGAAAACCATAATTTTCTAAGGTCTTGCTTACAGCATAACCATATTTCACGCTATCTTTAGTAAGGTATTTTCCTCCCCAAACAAAAAGCATTACAGAAAAAAGAAAAAATGCTAATACAAAATTCATAAAAACACCACCTAGCATAATTATTAAACGTTGCCAAGTTGGTTTAGAACGAAACTCCCATGGTTGTGGTGGTTTAGCCATTTGTTCTTTATCCATACTCTCATCTATCATACCAGCTATTTTTACATAACCTCCAAGTGGTAACCAACCTATACCATAAACGGTTTCGCCAATTTTTTTCTTGAATAATGAAAATTTAACATCGAAGAATAAGTAGAATTTTTCTACTTTGGTTTTAAATAGTTTTGCAGGAATGAAATGTCCTAATTCATGCAAAACAACTAGTATAGAAAGGCTCAAAAATAACTGAGCCGCTTTAATAATAAATACAGTCATGTATTGGGTTTTGTTTATAACGTGCAAAAGTACGCTTTTATACTAACTTAAAAAAGCGCAAAGAGGTATTGCTTACTCCTTTAACAGCCTTTTATGAAAATCTCCTTGATTTGTAGAAAACTTTACAAAATGTACTCCAGAAGACAAGCTTTCTGTGCGTATAGTTTCTTGATAGTTAGTTTCTAACACTAATTTACCTAACACATCAAATATTTGAATGCTGTCTACCTCTAATGCATCTGGTTTTGTTATATAAATTAGGCTAGATGTTGGGTTAGGATACATTGTTAAACTTTGCTCTATTTGAAAATTATTAGTACTTAAGGTAACCGTATTATTTTTTGAAATTAAATCTACTTCTGGATCAAATAATATTTCACTTACGGCAAAATTTACTGTTTCAACAAAGGTTTCACCAGAAAAGGTATTATCTAAAACAACATCTAAAATTTCATTATTTGTACCAACAATTCGCAACGGAACTGGTGCTTCAAAATAAGATACAGAAGCATCACTTTGTGTTTGGTTTACCTGTATTTGTAGTTGATTTGTATTAATCCAATTGGCATTTATGGTATAACTTGGGTATCCTTCATTATAAATCCAATCGTTAAAAAACTCGGTTAAATCTGTTCCACCTGCAACTTCCATTTTAGCTTGGTACTCTGGTGTTTTGGCATAATCAAAAGCTAAATCTGTATCACTTAAATAATCTTGCATACCTTGATAAAAAGGAACATCTCCTAATTTTTTTCTAAGCATATGCAACACCATAGATCCTTTATTATAGCTTAGTCTGCTACTAAAAATTCTGCTAACACTTGTAGTATCTGCATCTGATAAATATACAGCGCCTCCTGTTTGCGATGTGATAGAGTTTACCTTAACCTGTTTCCAGCTTGTAAAAGCATCATCACCATCAAAATCTTCAACTACCAATCCGGATAAATAGGTTGCAAAACCTTCGTTTAACCAAATATCTTTCCAACTACCACAAGTAATCTTATCACCAAACCATTGATGCGCCAATTCATGAGCTATTAATTCTCTTCCAAAGCTTCCCATAAAGGAAACAGTAGTATGCTCCATACCTCCTCCCCAACCAAATTGAGCATGTCCATATTTTTCTGATGCATAAGGATATTCTTCAAATTTAGTAGAAAACAATTCCATTATATCTACTGTAATTGCAGTATTTTCTTGAACATAGTTATAACTTTCAGGATATACATAATTTACAATTTCAAAAGGATTTCCGTTATTAGGAACCGTATGTGAGTACACTTGATAATTAGTTACTGCAATAGCTACTAAATAAGCAGGAATAGGAAACTCATGTTTGTAATAGGTAGTTTTAGTAGTTCCGTTTATAGTTTGGCTTTGCTCTACGCCATTACTAACAGCAATATACTCTTCATTATCTGGATTAAATTGTGGTGTGGTAATATACACATCAATACTTTCAATCTTATCATTTAAATCTTGTTTACAAGGCCACCAACCTTTAGCTCCATAAGGCTCAGAGAGCGTCCATATTATAGGATCTCCATTATGCGTAGTTTGCGCAAATGAACCAAAACCAGAACTTATTGGATTTCCAGAATAGGTAATTTCAACAATTCCTGTTTCGCCAATATTTAAAGTTCCTTGCAAGGTAATTACCAGCTCATCATCTGAATTTTGAGTAAACGACAGTGAGTTTCCGTCTTGCATAACTTGTGAAACAGTCATATTATCTGCCAAATCAAAAGTAACCTCTGTCATGGCTTCTTTTGCAACAAAATGAGTAGTAACTACACCAGAAATACTTGCTACGCTTGGGTCTACAGTAAATTCTAATTTATGATATGTAACATCATAATTTCCGGTATTTATATTTACTCTATGGTTGTAAATTCTATTTGAAGCAGCTTTAGCTTCTGCTTCTACAATAGCATTAAAATCACTTTCCTCTATTTGCGAAAAAGAAAAGGACACAGATAATAAAGCCATTAACAAAAAATAATATTTCATTGGGATAACATTTTAAGGATTAAAGTTACAATAATTAGTTGAAATTTATGTAACCACAGTTACTAGTTGAGCTTGAAATAAATTGTAATTTTGCATAATAAATTTCATTTTATGCTTTCATTTTTTAAAGACTACAAATATTTTGCTATAGTTTTAGGTATCTTATCTGTTATTATAATTTCTATTTTTTACAATATTTTAAAGGTAGAAAAAGTACTTCCTATTTACCAACCTGCTTCGGTAAATGCAGAACTGGTTGACAGTACTATACAGTACAAAAAGAAATATCATAAAATTGCCGATTTTAGTCTTACTAATCAAAACGGAAAAACCATAACCCAAGAAGATTATAAAGATAAAATTTATGTAGCAGATTTCTTCTTTACAACCTGCCAAACTATTTGTCCGCTAATGACAGATAACATGGTTATTATACAAAAAGCAATACTTGACGATGATGACGTAATGCTACTTTCTCATTCTGTAACTCCAGAAATAGATAGTGTAGCACAATTAAAAAGGTATGCTATAAAAAAAGGAGTTAATGATACCAAATGGAATTTAGTAACAGGAGATAAAAAACAAATTTATGCTCTTGCTAGAAAAAGCTACCTTGCAGTTAAAGAAGATGGAGATGGAGGTCCTTTTGATATGGTGCATACAGAAAACTTTATGCTTATAGACAAAAAGCAACAAATTAGAGGTTTTTATGATGGTACAAAACTAGAAGATATAAACCTTTTATTAGAAGATATTAAAACGCTAAAAAAAGAATATAAATAGTTTATTAGGTTACAATTTTTTTAGCTACAACTTTTATATTACTTTTGCTTCTTTAAAATCAATCTAAATAAGCTTGCAGGTAACTATAGCAGATCTAAAACGTGGAGAACAAGGCATCATTATTGATGTTTCGTCAGCGCACATACCATTGAAACTTTTAGAAATGGGTTGTCTTCCTGGCAATACAGTAAAACTCTTACAAGTTGCTCCTTTTCAAGATCCTATGTATCTAAATATAAACGGCACACATTTAGCGATTAGAAAAGAAACAGCAAGTTATATAATCATAGAAAAAACAATCCATGAGTAAACAAATAAATGTTGCGCTTATTGGAAATCCGAATACAGGAAAAACTTCTGTATTTAACGCACTTACTGGCTTACATCAAAAAGTTGGTAACTATCCTGGAATTACTGTAGAAAAAAAAGAAGGTATTTGTAAACTACCTCGTGGAGTAAAAGCACACATTATAGATTTACCAGGAACCTATAGCTTAAATGCTTCTTCACTAGATGAAAATGTGGTTATAGAACTGCTTTTAAACAAAACAGATAAAGACTATCCAGATGTTGCAATAGTAGTAAGTGATGTAGAAAACTTAAAAAGAAACTTACTGCTTTTTACACAAATTAAAGATTTAGAAATTCCTTGTATTCTTGCTATCAATATGTCTGATAGAATGAAACACAAAGGCATCTCACTAGACATAGCTTATTTAGAAGAGCAACTAAAAACAAAAATAGCCTTAATTAGTACTCGTAAAAACGAAGGAATAGACACATTAAAGCAACTAATTACAGACTACAAAGAACTTTCTGTAACCCCTTGTTTAAATGCTTCTGAAATTGATAAAGAATATTTTGACAGGTTACGCAGCACTTTTCCTAACCAACTGTTATACAAACTTTGGCTAGTAATTACCCAAGATGTTAATTTTGGTAAGTTAGAAAGAAAAGAAATGGAAGCTATTTCTAGCTTTAAAACCAAATCTTCTAGCAACCTAAAAAGACTACAACAAAAAGAAACCATAAAACGCTATCAATTTATTAATAATGTCCTTAAAAAAGGACAAACTATTGATGCTTTACAAGCCAAAAGCTTACGTGCTAAAATTGATAAAATACTAACACACAAAGTTTGGGGTTATCTTATTTTTGCGTTTATCTTACTTACTATATTTCAAGCAATTTACGATTGGTCAAGCATACCAATGGACTTTATAGATTCTGCTTTTGCGTCTTTAAGTGAATGGACAAAGAATGCATTACCTCAAGGTGCCTTTACAGATTTAATTGCCGAAGGAATTATACCAGGACTTGGTGGTATTGTAATTTTTATACCGCAAATAGCATTTTTGTTCTTATTCATTGCCATACTTGAAGAAAGTGGCTATATGAGTCGTGTTGTATTTTTAATGGATAGAATCATGCGTCGCTTTGGTTTAAGCGGAAAAAGTGTAGTACCTCTTATTTCTGGTACCGCTTGTGCGATTCCAGCAATTATGGCAACCAGAAATATTGAAAGCTGGAAAGAACGCTTAATCACTATTTTAGTAACACCTTTTACTACCTGTTCTGCTAGACTTCCTGTATATTTAATCATTATTGCACTAGTAATTCCGGAAGGTAGATTCTTTGGTTTAAGCTATCAAGCACTAACCCTTATGCTATTATATTTAATAGGATTTGGAACTGCTATCGTTTCGGCTTACATACTAAACAAAATATTAAAAATTAAAAACAAATCGTTTTTTGTAGTAGAAATGCCAAACTACAAACTACCAATGTTTAAAAATGTTGCCTTAACTGTTTTAGAAAAAACAAAATCTTTTGTGTTTGGCGCAGGTAAAATCATCTTAGCAATCTCTATTGTACTATGGTTTTTAGCATCTTATGGTCCTGGTGAAGATTTTAATAATGCCGAAGAAATTGTGAAAACGGAATATGCTTCGCAAAATTTATCGGAAGAAGATTTAAGCCAAAAAGTAGCTTCGCATAAATTAGAACATTCTTTTATTGGTATTACTGGTAGAGCTATTGAACCTGTGATAAGACCTTTAGGTTACGACTGGAAAATTGGTATTGCTATTGTAAGTTCTTTTGCTGCTAGAGAAGTTTTTGTTGGTACTCTTGCTACAATTTATAGTGTGGGTAGCGATGAAGAAGAAACCATAAAAAACAGAATGGCTGGAGAGGTAAACCCTATTCTTGGCGGACCATTATTTAACCTAGCCTCTGGTATTTCATTATTACTTTTTTATGCCTTTGCTATGCAATGCATGAGCACATTAGCCATTGTTAAAAAAGAAACCAATTCCTGGAAATGGCCAACCTTACAGTTAGTAATCATGACCGTTATAGCATATATAGCAGCATTAATTGCATACCAGTTTTTAAAGTAAGTGTTTCTTGCAAAAACAAGAAACACTTACTATAAAATTTTTGTAATTTTATAGTACAATTTACGACTAAAAAAACATGAATACCATCATTCAAAACATACTTGCTTTTTCTGCAGTTTTACTAGCAGTAGCTTTTCTTATAAAAAAGTTTTTTTACAAAAAGAAAACAAAGAAAGCTTGTGGCACAACCGATTGTGGTTGTAATTAAGTACTAAATAAACAGGAAATGCTACTATAACGTAAAATCATGTAGTAAACGTACTAAATACACAAAGTACTATAATAACAACCAATCTACTTTAGTTAGCCAGCTTACTGAAAACTAAATCTTCTTTAAATAAAGATTTTTAGCCACATTTTGCGAAACAACTATTTCTGTAGTTTCTAACGCTAGCTTAATAGAATTATCATAAGGTTCCTTATGCTTTATAGTAATGATAGTACCAAGTCCAATATTATTACTGTCTAAATACTTTAAAAAACTAGAAGAAGTATCATCTACACCAACACATTTATATGTAGACCCTACTTCTGCCTTTGCTAAGACAATTTTTTCTACATGTTTAAAATTTCCTTCCTTATCTGGTATAGGATCACCATGCGGATCGTGTTTTGGAAACCCTAAAAAAGCATCTAATTGATTGATTAATTTTTCAGATTTTATATGTTCTAAATGCTCTGCGACCTCATGTACCTCATCCCAAGAAAAATTAAGTTTTTCCACTAAAAAAACTTCCCAAAGACGATGCTTTCTAATAATATTTACAGCAACAAACCTTCCTTCTTTTGTTAAAGTAACACCTTGATATTTCTTGTAATCGGCATAATTTTTTTCCGATAACTTTTTAATCATATCGGTAACCGAAGAGGCTTTGGTTTGCATGGCCTCTGCTATAGCATTTGTATTTACCGTTTCTTCGCCATTGTTTCCAAGGTGATAAATAGCCTTTATATAATTTTCTTCTGTTAATGTAATCATAGTGAATTTCTAGTATACAAATATAGAAAAGATATATTTCTTAAAATATTTTTAGACTAATCTAAATATTAATTTATATTTGTTAAAAAATAAACAAAGATGAGACTAATTAAATTTTTCGTATTACTAGTTTTTTATTCCGCATCTGCACAATCTACCTACATTATAGAAGGGAAAGTACTCTCTAACGGAGAACCTCTTCCTTATACCAACATCTATTTGGAAAACACCACAAAAGGAACAACAACAGATGAACAAGGAACTTTTATTATTAAAAATTTAGCACCTGGAAAATATAGCATTGCAGCATCTTTTACAGGATACACCCTTCAAAAAAAGACCGTTACCATAAAAGACAAAGCTGTTTCTGTTCGCTTTCATCTTAATGAAAATGAAGATTTAGAAGAAGTAATTATCACAGGAACACTCAAAGCTGTAACGAGATTAGAAAGCCCAGTTCCTGTTGAAGTATACTCTCCTACTTTTTTAAAGAAAAA
Organism: Lacinutrix gracilariae; assembly: GCF_042684485.1. Taxonomy (NCBI): domain Bacteria; kingdom Pseudomonadati; phylum Bacteroidota; class Flavobacteriia; order Flavobacteriales; family Flavobacteriaceae; genus Lacinutrix; species Lacinutrix gracilariae. Next base: position 816,896 of record NZ_JBHULM010000011.1, read on the forward strand.
CCCAACACCAAATATTTTTGAAGCACTTCAAAATGTAAATGGTGTTCGGCCACAATTAAATTGTAATGTATGCAATACTGGAGATATTCATATTAACGGACTTGAAGGCCCTTACACCTTGGTTTTAATTGACGGAATGCCAATAGTAAGTGGCTTATCTACGGTTTATGGTTTATCTGGAATCCCAAATTCATTAATTGAACAAATTGAAGTAGTTAAAGGTCCTGCCTCTTCCCTGTATGGTAGTGAAGCCGTTGGTGGTTTGATAAATGTTATTACAAAACTTCCAGAAAATGCGCCTACATTTTTTGCAGATGGCTTTGTTACTGGTTGGGGCGAAGTAAACCTAGATGCTGGATTTAAAGCTAATGTAAGTGAAAAAGCAACGGTTTTATTTGGTGCTAACTATTTTAAATACGACAATATTATAGATAATAACCAGGATAATTTTACCGACTTAACCCTTCAAGATCGAATTTCTATTTTTCAAAAATGGGACTTTAAAAGAGCCAACAATAAAAAGCTATCGCTTGCAGGACGTTACTTTTACGAAGATCGTTGGGGAGGAGAATTACAGTGGACCAAAGCAGATAGAGGTGGTGACCAAGTGTATGGAGAAAGCATTTATACCTCTAGATTTGAAATCTTAGGAAACTATGAACTCCCTTTTAAGGAAAAGGTAAACCTTCAATTTTCATATTCCGATCATGACCAAAACTCGGTTTATGGAGACACACCCTATTTAGCAAAGCAACGTATTGCTTTCGGACAGTTTATTTGGGACAAAAAAATAAGCAAACACGACTTACTACTTGGTACTGCTGTACGCTATAATTATTATAACGACAACACTACAGCTACCATAGATGCCGATCAAGTTACTATACCTTCTTTATTTATTCAAGATGAAATTGCTTTTAGTAAAAAACAAAGCTTGTTATTAGGCATGCGTTATGATTATGATAGCAGACATGGTACTATTTTTACACCAAGAATTGCTTACAAATACAAACCAACAGATAATGATATTATTAGAGTAAATGCTGGTACAGGTTTTAGAGTAGTTAATTTATTTACCGAAGAACATGCAGCACTTACAGGAGCAAGAGATGTTATTATTGAAGAAGCTCTAAATCCAGAGGAATCTTATAACATCAACCTTAATTACTTAAAGAAACTATACCTAAAAAACGGAATGTATTTTACTCTTGACACCTCTGCTTGGTATACCTACTTTACAAATGCTATTATTCCAGATTATGATAGTAATCCAAACCAAATTATTTATGATAATCTAGATGGTTACTCCACTTCTAAAGGATTAAGTTTTAGTGTAGATGCGGTATTAAAAAGTGGCATAAAAGCATCTATTGGTGCAACATATCAAGATGTTTCACAGCATGAAAATGGCACACGAACAGAACAAATTCTTACCGAAAAATTTTCTGGTATCTGGTCTTTTAGCTACAAAAACTATCCAACAAATCTTACCTTAGATTACACAGGAAATATCTACGGACCTATGCGATTGCCTTTACTTGGCGACCTTGATCCTAGACAAGAATACGCTCCTACTTGGAGCATTCAAAACATACAATTAACACATGATGGATTAGATAATTTAGAAATTTATGGTGGTGTAAAAAATCTATTAAACTGGACACCTAACAAAGGAAACCCGTTTATAATTGCAAGATCAAATGATCCTTTTGATGAAAATGTACAATTTGATACCAATGGAGAAGTTATAGCTACAGCAGACAACCCTTATGCCTTAACCTTTGATCCTTCGTATGTTTACGGTCCAAATCAAGGCATTCGTTTCTTCTTAGGTTTAAGATATAAGCTAAATTAATCATACATTTTTAGTACCTTCGTAATAAATATTTAGATTTATGAAAAAAATAATTTTCCTATTAGCTATTTCCTTTGCATTAGTATCCTGCAAAAAAGACACTAAAGAAAACGGGAAACTAAACATAGTCACCACTACCACCATGATTACCGATTTGGTTAAAAACATAGGTGAAGATTATATAAACATTCAAGGTTTAATGGGTTCTGGAGTAGATCCGCACCTTTACAAAGCCAGCGAAGGAGATGTCTCTAAATTAGTAAACGCAGATATTATTTTTTACAGCGGATTACATTTAGAAGGAAAACTTGTTGATGTGCTTGAAAAAATGGAGCACATGAACAAAACAACTATAGCACTTGCAGATGCCTTAGACAAAAACACGCTTATTGGTTCTGAATATTTTGCTTCTAATTATGATCCGCATGTATGGTTTAATATTCATTATTTCAAGCAATTTGCAGAAAAAGTAGCCACTGTTTTATCTGAAAAAAACCCTGAAAATGCCGCTAAATTTTTAGAGAACAAGAATGCCTATCTAACAAAATTAGACGCACTTCAAAAAACAATTGAAGCAACTATTGCAACACTTCCTAAAGAAAAAAGAGTATTGGTAACCGCTCATGATGCTTTTAATTATTTTGGAAAAGCTTACGGTTTTGAGGTTGTTGGCTTACAAGGTATTTCTACTGCAACTGAAGCTGGCGTACAAGATGTTCAAAAATTAGCTACTTTTATTATTGAAAAACAGATTAAAGCCATTTTTGTAGAAAGCTCTGTACCAAAACGAACCATTGAAGCTTTGCAAGCAGCTGTAAACTCTAAAGGACACGATGTTAAAATTGGAGGCACATTATACTCCGATGCTCTTGGTAACGCAGGAACCGTTGAAGGAACTTATATTGGTATGTTTGAATATAACGTGAATACTATTGTGAATGCTTTAAAGTAAGTCACATTCCTGCGAAAGCAGGAATCTCATAATCTTATAGATAATTATGAAATGAAAAATAAAACAGTAGAAAATAAAAACAACGGTAAACTTAATAAAAACACTCCTGCCTATTCAGGAGTACTAGCAGTAAAAGTAGACGACTTAACCGTTGCATACAACTACAAACCTGTACTTTGGGATATTGATTTAGAAATTCCTGAAGGTGTTCTTATGGCTATTGTTGGCCCAAATGGAGCTGGAAAATCTACCTTAATAAAATCTATTTTAGGCATTTTAAAACCCATTGCAGGAAGCGTAAGCATCTACGGAAAACCGTATGATAAACAACGCAAATTAGTAGCCTACGTGCCACAAAAAGGGAGTGTAGATTGGGACTTCCCAACAACAGCCTTAGACGTTGTTATGATGGGAACCTATGGTACTTTAGGTTGGATAAAACGTCCTAGACAAAAAGAAAAAAAAATAGCATTAGAGGCTTTAGAAAAAGTAGGCATGTTAGCTTTTAAAAACAGGCAAATTAGTCAGCTTTCTGGCGGACAACAACAACGTATATTCCTAGCAAGAGCCTTAGTGCAAAACGCATCTATTTATTTTATGGATGAACCTTTTCAAGGTGTAGATGCTACAACAGAAATTGCAATTATTAATATTTTAAAAGAATTAAGAAAAGCAGGAAAAACAGTAATTGTAGTACATCATGACCTACAAACGGTTCCTGAATATTTTGATTGGGTAACTTTTTTAAATGTGAAAAAAATTGCCACAGGTCCTGTTAAAGAAATTTTTAATGATGATAATTTAACCAAAACCTACGGCATTAATTACAAAGTAAGTATTCAAGAATAGAGAAAAAAACAGTTTTCAGTCACAGTTTGCAGTACTTACTTGGCTAAATAAAATTAAAAAACTCCTTCCCTTTTTTAAGGGAAGGTGGATTTAATTCCCCAAAAAGGAATTAAATACGGAAGGGTTTAAAAACAAAACTAGAAATCAACAGATTGCCACGACTTCATAAAGTCTCGCAATGACAAGAAATCAACAAATTGCATAGCAGAAAAAAATCCCTGCATTTGCAGAAATTATGAATATAACAGAATATTTTTCATTAGTCTTTACAGACTATACACTAAGAACCATCACACTCGGAACTGCCATTCTTGGAGCAGTAACTGGTATGCTTGGTAGCTTTGCTGTATTACGAAAACAAAGTCTTTTAGGCGATGCCATCTCACACGCTGCTTTACCAGGAATTGCAATTGCTTTTTTAATAACTGGCGCAAAAGACAGCAACACGCTGCTTTTAGGTGCTTTGGTTAGTGGCTTAGTTGGTACTTTCTGGATTCGAGCAATAATAACCAAAACGCATTTAAAAAGCGATACCGCTTTAGGTTTAATACTATCGTTATTTTTTGGTTTTGGTATGCTATTGCTAACCTTTATTCAAAAACAACCAAATGCCAATCAAGCTGGATTAGATAAATATTTATTTGGGCAAGCAGCTACTCTTGTAGAAAGTGACGTTTGGCTCATGGCAGTTGTTACCGGAATTTGCCTCTTGGTATTACTACTTTTCTGGAAAGAATTTAAAATACTCTTATTTGATGCAGATTACACCAAAACCTTAGGATTTAACACAAAATTTATAGACATTTTAATTACCACTTTTATTGTTTTAGCCATTGTTTTAGGCCTACAAACCGTTGGTGTAGTTTTAATGAGTGCTATGCTATTGGCTCCTGCTGCTGCTGCAAGACAATGGACAAACAGTTTGGCTACCATGGTTTTTTTAGCAGCCATTTTTGGTGCCTTTTCAGGAGTATTTGGTACAGCAATTAGCGCAAGCCAAAACAACCTATCTACAGGACCTGTAATTGTATTAGTAGCTGCTGTTTTTGTAGTGTTTTCTTTTATTTTTTCTCCTAGTAGAGGATTGCTTTTTAAACAAATTAGATTTATAAAAAACAGAAGGGATTTAGAGCTTCATAAAACCTTGTCTTTTATGTATCATATAGCAGAAACACATGAAAACATTTCACATCCACACGCTATTAAATTATTAAACAACTTTCAAGGGTTTACTAAAAAAACACTTCAAAAGTTAGTTGAAAAAAACTACGTTACTATTGATGATTCTATGTGGAGCTTAACCGATTTAGGTTTTAAAACAGCCGCAAATTTATACAACAAACAAACGACTAAAAATGAATAGTGCGCAAATAGAAATACAGCTTATTGCTAGCTTGGTTGCCATTGCTTGTGCAATTCCAGGCACTTTTTTAGTACTAAGAAAAATGGCAATGATTAGTGATGCTATTAGCCATTCCATCTTACCAGGAATTGTCATTGGTTTTTTTATAACCCAAGACCTCAACTCTCCACTACTTATTTTACTAGCAGCTTTAACAGGTATTATTACCGTTGTTATGGTAGAATACATTCAAAAAACAGGATTGGTAAAAGAAGACACTGCTATTGGTTTAGTTTTTCCTGCCTTATTTAGTATTGGTGTTATTTTAATAGCCAAAAATGCCAATGATGTACATTTAGATGTCGATGCTGTTTTATTAGGCGAATTAGCATTTGCTCCTTTTGATAGATTACACATTCAAGGAACAGATGTTGGACCAAAATCACTATGGATTATTGGTGCTATTTTAGTAGTTACAGTTGCCTTGCTTTTCGCCTTTTTTAAAGAATTAAAACTAAGCACCTTTGATAAAGGGTTGGCAGCATCTTTAGGTTTTTCGCCTGCAGTTATACATTATGGCTTAATGTCTGTTTCTTCTATTACAACCGTTGGTGCTTTTGATGCTGTTGGTGCTATTTTGGTAGTAGCACTAATGATTGCTCCTGCTGCAACTGCGTATTTATTAACTACAGATTTAAAAAAAATGTTAGCGCTCGCTATTAGTTTTGGTATTTTAAGTGCTATTTCAGGATATTGGTTTGCACATTGGTTAGATGCTTCTATAGCTGGATCGATTACTACCATGTTAGGTGTTATCTTTTTAATCGTGTTTTTATTTGCACCAAGCAAAGGCATTATAGCTGTTATATATAGAGAAAAACAACAACGCTCAGAAGTATCTTTATTGACTTTTTTATTGCATTTAAAAAACCATACCGAAGAACGCGAACGCCATGTAAACCATTTACAAGAACATATAAACTGGCAAAAAGTTAGAGCTAAAACGGTTTTAGATTTGGCATTAAAAAACAATATGATTACCATTAATAAAAACATTGTTTCTTTAACAGATAAAGGAGATACTTTTACCTCTAAAGCTATTGATTATATCATTACCAATGAAGATGCTCAAATTGAAGATATGAAAGATGACTTCTTCCTTTTTAGAGGATAAATAGAGTAAGTCTTGCAATACAGAGCGTAAATATTATTCAGAACACAACGAAGAACGATTTGTCATTCAGAACGTAGCGAAGAATATTGTGTCATTCAGAGCACAGCGAAGAATCTCTACTAATAAACTTACATTTTACCATATAGATTCTTCAGTCGTAACTCCTTCTGAATGACAATTTCATTTTATTTGTGTTTGTTTATGTTTTCAGAACCTAAGTACCATTCAGAGTACAACAAAAAACCATGTGTCATGCAAAGCGCAGCGAAGAACGATTTGTCATTCAGAGCGCAGCGAAGAATCTTTAGTAATGAATTTACATTTTGCTTATAGATTCTTCAGTCGTTCCTCCTTCTGAATGACAATTTTATTTATGTTTGTTTATGTTTTCAGAACCGAAGTACCATTCAGAGTACAACAAAAAAACTTGTGTCATTCAAAGCGCAGGGAAGAATATTATGTCATTCAGAGCGTAGCGAAGAATCTCTAGTAATGAATTTACATTTTACCATATAGATTCTTCAGTCGTACCTCCTTCTGAATGACATAGGTGTAGCTTTTTGTCATTCAGAGCGCAGCGAAGAATCTCTAAAAAACCACATTATAAAACGTAAGTTTTATATTTAATACCGACTTTTGTAAACAAAACAAGCATCATGAAAATACTAGAATACCTAACAGGAAAAGAAGGAATACTAATTCTTGGACTAATTGTTACAGTAGTCTATTTTATTAGAAAGTGGAAAGAAAAACGCTATTTTAAGAGTGTTGAAAAAAAAGTAAACAGTAAAAAGAAAAATTAAAAACCCCTTTCTTTTTGTAGTTGCTCGTACGCTTTTTGTACTTGTTTAAATTTTTCTTCAGCTCCTTTTTTATGCTCTTCACCAAGATGCTCTACCTTATCAGGATGGTATTTTTTAGCCATTTTTCTATAGGCTTTTTTAATCTCATCTACAGTAGCAGATTTTGTAATTTCTAAAATCTTATAGGCATTATCACTGCTATTATAAAACATTGCTTTAATACTGCTATAATCACTAGCATTGATACCTAAATAACCAGCAATAGTATAGATTTGGCTTTCTTCATCTTCGGTCACCATCCCATCTGCTTTGGCTATTCCAAAAAGAAAATGCATCAATTGCAAACGAGACGAATGATCCATCATTTGCTTTATTTGAACACATACTTGACGTAAAGGTATGGTTTGCTTATTTATGCCTTTAAAAAGCTTAAATGCCTTGTTAGCTCTATCTTTACCATACATGCTCACAAATTGATTACGCACAAAATCTAACTCTCTTTGATCTTGTACACCATCTGCTTTTATTACTACTGAGGCAAGTACTAGTAAGCTTACTTCAAAATCACCAGAAGTGGTTTGCGCTCTACGTTGTTGCTGACTTCTGCAACTTCCGCCTCCATATTCTGTTCTACCTCTTTTACTACCTTGATCAATAGTAAAACCTCCTTTTCCAGAAGATAGTGTATCTACAAAACTCCCAAGTGCTAACCCTACAATGGCACCAATTGGCCCTCCAAAGGACCATCCTAAAGATGCTCCAATCCATTTTCCAAAACTCATGTATTTATTTTTAAAAATTCAAATATACTATTTGTTAGTTATAATGCAGAGGGTTTTGTTACATAACCCTTCTGCCATTTTGTAACAGCTTTAGTTAAAAAAATAGAAGTTCACTTAATAAGATTCCGTTTTACAACAGAATAAATTGGGTTAGTGCATTTTTCTGCGTCATTCTGTCTTTAAAAATGACCATCACATTAAATTGCATGGTTTTTGATTATCTTTGCACCAAATAGATTTATAAATATAAAATTACAAGATATGTATCCAGCAGAATTAGTAAAACCAATGCGTGAAGACTTAACAAACGTAGGTTTTGAAGAATTACACACTGTTGCAGATGTGGATGCTGCAATTGCAAAAGAAGGAACAACTTTAGTAGTTGTAAATTCTGTTTGTGGTTGTGCAGCAGCTAATGCAAGACCAGGAGCTAGAATGAGTTTACAAAACGCAAAAAAACCAGACCATATAACTACGGTTTTTGCTGGTGTAGACAAAGAAGCAGTAGATAAAGCACGTGAATATATGATTCCTTTTCCTCCTAGCTCACCATGTATGGCGCTATTTAAAAACGGAGAATTAGTGCATATGCTAGAGCGTCACCATATTGAAGGAAGACCTGCAGAAATGATTGCAGAAAACCTTATGGATGCTTATAACGAACATTGCTAGAACCTTTTAGCTTTTATATGTTAAAATAGGCAAACAATTAGTATTAAACCACGTTTTATAGACGTGGTTTTTTTATTTTTGAAGGATATTTATTATATTATGATGAGAAAACTATTAGCATACCCTTTAACCTGTATATATTATCTTTTTTTTGGGATGTCTTTATTAATATTTCATCCTATACAATGGTTTTGCTTTAATATTTTAGGCTATCAAGCGCATAAAAAAAGTGTAGATATTTTACAGTTTTGTTTAATGCGATGTGTTAACCTTTTAGGTTCTAGACATTCCTTTTACAACGCGTATACTACAGACACTTCACAGCCTGTAATAATAGTTTCTAACCACCAAAGCATGGCTGATATTCCGCCATTAATGTGGTATTTTAGAAAACACCATGTTAAATTTGTAAGTAAAAAAGAATTAGGCAAAGGTATACCTAGTGTTTCTTATAACTTGCGTCATGGAGGTTCTGTTTTAATAGACAGAAAAAACGCACGTCAATCTATTGTTGCTATTCGTAAATTTGCAGACTATATAAAAGCTACAAATCGTGCAGCAGTAATTTTTCCGGAAGGAACTAGAAGTCGTGACGGAAAACCTAAACCTTTTCGTACTAAAGGATTAGAAACACTAATAAAATATATACCTAACGCTGTAATTATACCTGTTACTATTAATAATTCATGGAAAAATCTATGCTATGGAAAATTTCCGTTAGGCATAGGAAATCACTTAACTTTTACAGCACACAAACCCGTTAAACTTAGTGATTTTGAATCTAAAGAATTATTACTAGAACATATTGAATCAACAATTGTAAATAGCATTAAACTATAAAATTATGTCCATAAAAAATGTAAGATTAGAAGTAATGTCGTTTTTAGAAAAAGACATAGACGCACTAATTCAAAAATATTTAATTCCTGTAGACACTATCTGGCAACCAACAGATTTTTTACCAAATAGTGAAGGAAATCATTTTTTTGAAGAAGTAAAAGAAATTAGAGAATTAGCCAAAGAGTTACCTTATGATTTTTGGGTAGTTTTAGTAGGTGATATGATTACCGAAGAAGCATTACCAACCTATGAGTCTTGGTTAATGAATGTAGAAGGTGTAGATCAAACCGGAAGAAACGGATGGTCTAAATGGGTTAGCCATTGGACAGCTGAAGAGAACAGACATGGTGACGTACTTAACAAATACCTATACCTTTCTGGACGTGTAAACATGAAAGAAATTGAAAAAACCACACAGCATCTTATTGCTGATGGTTTTGATATTGGTACAGATAGAGATCCTTATAAAAACTTTTTATATACTAGTTTTCAAGAACTAGCTACTTATATTTCTCACAATAGAGTAGCAAAAATTGCAAAACAAAAAGGCAACAAACAACTTTCTAAAATGTGTAAGATTATTTCTGGAGACGAAATGAGACACCATCATGCATACTGTGAGTTTGTAGAGCGAATTTTTGCTGTAGACCCAAGTGAAATGATGCTTGCATTTCAATACATGATGAAACAAAAAATTACCATGCCTGCACATTTTTTAAGAGAGTCTGGAAATAAAATCAGTACTGCTTTTGAAGAATTTTCTAACACAGCACAACGTATTGGTGTTTACACAGCTACAGATTATGTGGATATTTTAGAAAAGCTTATTAATCGTTGGGAAATAGATAAAGTTACAAATCTTACAGATGAAGCCGAAAAAGCTAGAGATTACCTTATGAAACTTCCTTCTAGAATGATTCGTATTGCAGAACGCATGAAAATATCTGATAATTCTTTTGAATTTAAATGGGTAGAACCTGCAAAATTATAAAAACCAATGCCTAATCACCAGATTATTGAAGCTACTAAAGCCTTTGTAAAAGACAAACTTAAAAACGCAGAAGGTGGTCACGATTGGTTTCATATAGAGCGTGTATACAACAACACGCTACTTATTGCCAAAAGTGAAGATGTAGATACATTAGTAGTTTCTTTAGCTGCTCTTTTACATGATATTGCTGACAGCAAATTTCATGATGGAGATGATTCGGTTGGACCTCGAGTAGCTCGAAAATTTTTAACAGAACAACAGATTAATACCACAACAATAGAGCATGTGGTAAAAATTATAGCAAATATGTCTTTTAACAAATCGTTAGAAGGCATTGCTGCTTTTACCTCTAAAGAGCTAGAAGTAGTACAAGATGCAGACAGGTTAGATGCTATTGGTGCTATTGGTATTGCACGTTGTTTTAATTATGGTGGTTTTAAAAACAGAGCCCTTTACAATCCTGACATTAAACCAAACTTAAAAATGAGTGCTGCAGCGTATAAAAAATCGGATGCTCCTACCATTAACCATTTTTACGAAAAACTATTACTGCTAAAAGATAAAATGAATACCACAACAGGCAAGCGTATTGCACAAGAAAGACACCAATATATGGAAGGCTTTTTAACGCAATTTTACGCAGAGTGGAATGGCGAAAAATAAACCCTAAATCTTTACTAGCTAGTTGTGCCCAATTTATGAAAAACACGTACCAAATTGAAAAACCTACTTCTGAAACAAACTATTTTACAATAGGAATTAAGTATGTTGTACTATTTATCGTTCTGTTTTTGGCAAGTTGGATTGCGATTCCATTATTCATTGCAAAAGGACGAGGAAGTCGAATCAATTCTGTTGTGGAATTTTTAGCGGAAAATCCTATTATTTTTAGTTTGCTGTTTTCTGTTTCGATTATTAGTTGGTTTATTTTTCGGATTAAAAAAAAATATAAGTACGGAGAAGTTTATAAAATAAAATTTGACGATGTAAAAAAAGTGCTGAATATTTGGACAGTCAACACAATGAATCAAGCGGAAAAATTATTTAATTACGATTATGAAACTATTGATTTTAAATTATATAAATCTGACGATGCGCTTTTTGGAAAACAAAGAATTTTACATATTATAAAAAACGAAAAAGCATTACACGAAATTAATTTTGACAGAACTGCTTGGTGTCGGAATGATAAACTTGAAAAGTTAATTGAACGAATAAAAACTGGGCACAACAATGTATAAAAATAATTGCTAAATTAGTGCTTAACCAAAGGTCGTTGCTATTTTGTTACGTCTGATTTTCCTGCGGAAAATCCTCGCACACAAAACCGCAACTATTCTTATACGCAACCGTTAGCAATAATTCGGACATGATTCGTATTTGATGTATATTTACACCAAAACCATATAATTATGTCAAGACAGAGTATATCATTTACCAAACCTAACGATGAATGGTTAAAAGAACAAGTGAATAAAAATGAATATTCAAGTAAAAGCGAATTAGTAAACGATTTAATAAGACAAGCTAGAAAACAGCAAATACAAATTGACTGGGTTCGAGCAAAACTGAATAATGCTGAAAAAAGCGGATTTACGAATGACACTAAGAATGAAATCTTAGCCCAATCAAAGTCCTTATTAAATGGCTAATTACAGATTAAGTAACGAAGCTAATAACGATTTAATTAGAATTCATCATTACGCAGTTCAAAAATTTGAAATAACTCAAGCCGATAAGTATTTTGAATCCTTTTTTGAATATTTTGACATTATTTCTCAAAGACCTTTTTCTTTTGAGTCAGTTGACTACATTAAAAAAGACTACAGGAGATGTGTTTGCGGAATAGATAGTATCTACTATAAAATAAATAATAACGTTGTTGAAATAATGGCAATTGTAGGAAGACAAGATTTAAACGACATACTGTAATCTCAATAATAAAAACTGTTGTCAACACTATATATAATATATTACTAGTTATAGTCTACCTACGGAAAACAAAAAATGGAAGTATATAAAAGGATTATTGAAATAATGGATGCGAATCTAATTTTCTGCCTCATTCCAATAATTCTAACTTTAATGATTGTTGAACGCTTCTTCAAAAACCGATTTGAAACAAGAAAAGCACTGCGTTTAATTTGCTGGATTATCATCATTTATACCATAGTCACCTTTACATTCTATTTCATAGGAATGGCTATAAATCCAGAGGAATATGCTTTTATTAATAGAGCAACTGGACCTTATGCTTGGGCTTATTGGCTCATGCTTTTATCTGCCTTAATTTTGCCGCTCACTTTACGCATTAAAAAATTAGCTTCAAAATTCTGGTATGTGCTTTTAGTGGCATTTGCAATGAAAATCGGAATGTATTTTGAACGATTTACGCTAATGGTCACTAGTTTTCACCGAAATTATTTGCCAAAAAATGGAAATACGGAATCAATAAACTTATTCGCATTCGGAATTGGAATGACGTTTCTTCAAGGCGTTATAATTACAGTTTTAACTTTAGGAATATTTCAACTAATAAAAAAGAAAAAAAGCAGCCACAACAACGTATAAAAAGGATTGTGGTTTTGTGTTAAAACAAAGAAAGTTACGTATTTGCTACACTTCTTTTTCCTTCAAAAAATCTTTGCATACAAATCCGTAACTATTCTTATATAAATATCTATTTATTTTCCTGTTGCCTTTTATTGAATAATCAATCGCATTTCATTTCTATATTTTGATGCGCTTTTACCTATTACTTCATTAAACACCTTATTAAAGTGTGAAAAATTATTAAAACCACACTCAAAACAAATATCTGTTATACTACTTTGGCTTTCTGTTAATAGCTTGGTAGCATAAAACACTCTACACTCATTTACAAACTGCGTAAATGTTTTTCCAGTAACCTTTTTAAAATACCTACAAAAAGCAGGAACTGTAAGGTTTACATGCGCTGCTATTTCATCTAACGTAATATGTTCTTGATAGTTTTTATTTACGTATTTAAAAATGATATCTATTTTATTACTGTCTTGTGGTTGCGTTTCAAACATATACCCATTTTCATTTAACAGTACATAATCTGAACTTAAAGCAAGCAACTCTAATATTTCAAGAAGTTTTGTTACACGCTTTATACCTTCATATTTTGGTAGTTTTTCAATTTTAGGTCCAACAACTTCTTTTATTTCACGCTTAAATAAAATTCCTTTTTTGGCACGTTCAACCAACTGCACAATGTTTTTCATTTCTGGCAGCTTATTAAACAAGTCTCCTAAAAACTCAGGATGAAATTGCACTAAAGTTTCTTTTCCTTTAGAAGTTAAACGGTCTGTAAACCCATTATGAGGTAAATTAGAACCTATTAATATTAATTGACTATTATTAAAGTAAGACAAATGGTTACCAATATGTCTTCTTCCTTTTCCTTTATTTACATACACCAATTCTAACTCTGGATGAAAATGCCAGAAGGCCTCACTTCTTTTACGCTTTTTTGTTTTTTGAACAGCAGTTATAGAGCTGCCAAAATCTGGCGTTATCTTTTTGAATGTTGGTTTTAATTGCAAAATATATTCTATGTATTAAATCTTTTAGCAAAATTACAAATAATAAAAATTTTAGTGTGTGTTAATTTACCACTATTATATGCTATTTTATCATATTACGTTTTCGTAAACTATATTTAGGTTAAAATAACACATATACTTGTAAAAATAGATGCTCTTTTAACGCTTCTTTGGTTTTAACTTTGCCCATATAATCATGAAAACACTAAGATTATGAAAAATTTAATGAAAAACACTTTAGTAATAGTAGTACTGTTTACTGCTTTACTAGCAAACGCGAACACATCTTTAAACACTTTAAATGATGTAAGAAAGACGGTTTTAACACTAAATGATGTTAAACAAGGAGATGAACTATTAATTAAAAATGTCTACGGAATTATTCTATATAAAGAAACCATTAAAAATTCTGGTAGCTACAACAAAGGATTTGACTTAACAGAATTACCAAAAGGAGATTACTTTTTTGAATTAAATAAAGATTTTCAAATTAAAATTATTCCTTTTAAGGTTTCTAACCATGTAGTAGTATTTAATAACAATAAAGAAACTACTATTTTTAAACCTTCTATTAGAAATAAAGAGAATAAAGTTTACATCAACAAGTTGTCTTTAAACTTAGAGCCATTAGAAGTTTCTGTGTATTATGAAGATGCAGTAAGCAATGATTTTAACTTAATTTATTCTGAAACATTAGAAAACTCTAATAGTATTAGCCGAATTTTAAATTTAGATATTCAGAAAAAAGGAAAATACAAAATAGTAACAAAAACAGAAGGAAGAAAGTTTGTTGATTATATAGAATTTTAGTTAGATTATATATAATTATTCCCTCTAAATAAAAAAGCGAGCATGATGCTCGCTTTTTTTTTTGTTTTAAATGTTTTGTATTTATTTACAAACACTATTATTTACCAGGAAAATCTGCTTTACGTTTTTCTAAAAAGGCGGTTGTACCTTCTTTAAAATCTTCTGTACCAAAGCAAGCTCCAAATTGTTTTATTTCTTCTTTAAAACCATCTTCACCATCTTTATAATTAGCATTAATAGCTTTTATAGCTTTACCAATAGCCACTGTAGAATTACGCATGATCTTACTCGCTATTTTTTTAGCTAGAGGTAGTAACTCTTCTTGTGTAGTTACATGGTTTACTAAACCGTAATTTTTAGCTGTTTCTGCATCAATCATTCCTGCAGTCATTACCATTTCCATAGCACGACCTTTACCAACTAATTGTGGCAAACGTTGTGTACCACCATAACCAGGTATTACACCTAAAGACACTTCTGGTAATCCCATTTTAGCATTATCACTTGCTACTCTAAAATGACTAGCCATAGCCAATTCTAATCCTCCACCAAGCGCAAAACCATTAACAGCTGCTATAACTGGTGTTTGTAAGTTTTCAATAAAATCAAACAATAATTCTTGTCCTTTAGCTGCTAGTTTGCCTCCATTTTCTACACTAAAGTTTGCAAATTCACTTATATCTGCTCCTGCAACAAAAGCTTTTTCTCCACTTCCTGTTACAATAATAACCTTGGTATTTGCATCTGCATCTGCTGCTTTAAAACCTTCATGTAGTTCTTGAATGGTTTCTTTATTCAATGCATTTAATTTACTAGGACGATTAATAGTAATAGTGGTTATTCCGTCTTCTGTTTTAGATAGTATGTTATTGTATGCCATTTTTGTTTGTTTTAATATTGTCTATTCTTTAGGAAAAGTAACTGTAAATGTTGTGCCTTCACCTATTTGAGATGTAAAGGTAATACTTCCGTTATAAGTTTCCATAATATTTTTAACCATCGCAAGCCCTAAACCCATTCCGCTAGTTTTAGTGGTAAACTTAGGTTCAAATATTTTTAATTTATTTTCTGCTGTAATACCTATTCCATTATCAGACACTGTAATTTTAACGGTATCTTTTTCTTCTAAAACTTTTACTACAATTCTTGGTGTGGTGTCTTGAGAAATAGACTGTATAGCGTTTTTAATTAAATTAGTTACCACACGAATAAGTTGTGTTCTATCAAACTTGGCAATGATTTGTTCTTTATTAGAAGAAAATTCGATATAATTTTCATTAAAAATATCTAAAGAAAGATTTACAATTTCAACCACATTCAACATTTCATTTTTCTGGGCTGGCATTTTAGCAAAGTTAGAAAAGGCAGATGCTATAGAACTCATGGTGTCTATTTGCTGAATTAATGTTTTACTATACTCATCTACTTTTTGATGTATGTTTGGGTCTGATGGATCAAACTTACGTTGAAAACTCTGAACACTTAAACGCATTGGAGTTAACGGGTTTTTAATTTCATGTGCTACCTGTTTTGCCATTTCTCGCCATGCTTGTTCACGCTCACTAGTTGCTAATTGCACAGCACTTTCTTCTAACTCATCAATCATACTATTATACGATTTAACAAGCGTGGCAATTTCTACAGTTGCAGAATCTAATTCAATTTTTTGATTGCGTTTTTCTAATCTTGTAGCATTTATTTTATCACTTATAGTATTAAGCGACTTTGTAATATACTTAGACAACACGTAAGCCAAGCCAATTGCCATAAGCAACATAAACAAATACGCAAAAGTAATACGCTCTAAAAACTCATCTAACTCTTTGGCTAAAAAATCATCATTTTCTAATAATGGCAGATTTAAAATAGCAATGGGTTTTGATTTTTGATCTTTTATATAAGTAAATGACGATTGGTAGGTTTCTCCATTTACCTGACGTTTTTCTACAAATCGATGCTCTACAGTATTCGATAAGGCATTTAAAACCTCAGCATTTAAACAGGTTTGAATAGAATCTTGTGTTAATGTAGCAATTGATGATTTTAAAAGCTGACCTCCTAAATCATAAATATTTATTGGTAAATCATGTGTAGTTGCTATTTTATAAATTTCTTCTTTAAAAATAAAAGGCAACTTATCGGTTTTCACCTCAAAAGTAGTTTCTTGAATTACAAAATTTATATGTCTTTGTATAGCAGATTCTTTACGTTCTAGTCTTTGCTTATGATAATCTTGAGTTTCTTCTTTGTATTGGTATACTGCAACTCCTGTAATAAGAATAGATGCAACTAGTACCAGAAAAATCATAGCAATAAATATGCGAAAACGTAAGGAGAGTTTTTTTAATTTCATAGAAACGCCTGCACAAACAGGTATCTTAAATTAGTATTTGTAATTGTCTAAATATAACAATAATCACACCAAATATTAAAAGAATCGATATTACACTACTTTTACACAAAAGAACCTACAAAGCGCTTTTAAAAAAGACTTTTATGCTTCTGGATTCTTACTACGTATTTTTTTATACAGCTTAAAACCTAACATTAAAAGTACACCAAGAACAAAAATACCTATAACACCAAAAATCCAATTAAAAGCGTTTTTAAGTATTACCAAAAACACAACTGCAAACAAAATAAAGGTCGCGCCTTCATTCCATAAACGCATAAAATTAGAAGTCTTTGTAACCACATCTCTTTGCAATTGTTTATAAAACTGATGGGTTTTTAAATGATACAAAATAAGCAAAACTACAAAGGTTAATTTAACATGCATCCAAGGTTGTTGCAACCAAACAGGTTGTAAAATAAGCAACCAAACAGCAAAAAAAGTTGCTAAAATAGCAGAAGGCCAAGTAATAATATTCCATAAACGTTTAGCCATAAGCTTTAACTGTTTTCCTAGAATTTCTTTTTCTGGAGAAGGTTTATGAAAGGCTTCAATTTGATACACAAATAATCTAGGAATATAAAACAAACCTGCAAACCATGTAATTACAAAAATAAGATGTAATGACTTTATGTATTGGTAATACTCCATAATGCAACTAATTTATATCGTTTTTTTAATTAAAGTTCTTTTTATTTCTCGATTTAAAAAATAAGCCGTTACTATTGTTGATAGCACATCTGAAATAGGAAATGACATCCACACACCTAACTCACCAAAAAAATTAGGCAAAATTAATATTAACGGAATAAAGAAAAAACCCTGTCTTGACAAGGTAAGCAATAATGCAGGAGTAGCTTTACCAATGGCTTGAAAATACGCAGCACCAATAAGCTGTAATGCAATAATTGGCGTTGCTGCAAACACCCAACGCATATCATGTGGTGCTTGATTTAAAACAGCAATATCTGTAGTAAAAGCTTTAGTAATAGCTTCAGGAAAAAGCATGAGTAAAATAAATATGATAGTTGCTAAAATAGCTGCGTATTTTATAGCAGTATTTATACTCTCACGCACTCTTTCATAATTTTTAGCGCCATAATTAAAACCTGCAATTGGCAAAAAACCTTGCGTGACTCCTAATACAGGAAACAAAGCAAACATAAGCATTCTACCAACAATAGCGTATGCTGTAACAGAAGTTTCACCTCCTAAATCATACAAAATATTATTCATAAACAAATAGGTTACACTCACTACTGCTTGCCTTGCAAGAGTTACAAAACCTAAAGCACCTATTTCTTTTACTAGAGAAAAATCTAAACCAAAATGCGGAATACTTATTTTTAATTCGGAATATTTAGAGAGAAAAAACCAAAGTACAAACAAAAAAGATAAACCATAAGAAATAGTGGTTGCCCAAGCCGCTCCTGCCATTCCATAATCTAGAATATAAATAAAAATATAATCTAAAATCAAGTTTCCTATAGATGGAATCATCATGGCATACATGGCAAATTTTGGTTTCCCTTCTGCGCGTATTACATTATTTCCAAGCATAGATAATGCCAATAACGGAACTCCATAAAGCACTATTTTATAGTAAATTTTTGCAGGATCAAAAATAACTCCTTTTCCACCAAACAAAACAATAATATCATCTACATAATACAAGCCAAGCGAAACAATAGAAACCGTTAACAACAAAACCAGTGTTATTTGGTTTCCAAATGTTTTTAACGCTTTTTCATGGTTGGATGCACCAATTGCTCGTGAAATAATAGAAGCACCTCCTGCTCCAATACTCATTCCTAAGGCAGCTATAAAAAAAGAAACAGGCAATACTATATTTATTGCTGCAATTGCCACTGCACCAATCCAATTACCAACAAAAATAGTATCTACCAATACATTAAGAGACATTACCAAAACACCAATAGATGCTGGTACAGCTTGCTTAACAAGTAATTTACTAATGGGTTGTGAACCCAAATCTTCTGATGATACTCTAGCCATTTTTAGGCTTTTGTTTTAGATAAAGCCCAATTATTAACCCATTTAGCAAGTAATGCAACCCATTCGTCATCATCATTTAAACAAGGAACTGTTGTAAAATCTTTTCCTCCCATTTCATGAAAGATTTCTTGTCCTTCCATGGCAATTTCTTCTAAGGTTTCTAAACAATCACTAACAAAAGCAGGTGTTATAATTGCCATACTTTTTACTCCTTCTTTACCCAAACGTTCAATAGTTCTGTCTGTATATGGTTGTAACCAAGGATCAAATCCTAATCTAGATTGAAACGATGTAGAAAAGGCTCCTTTTTTAAACTGTAGCTTTTCAGCAACCAAACGTGTTACTTCTAAACACTGATGTCTGTAGCAAAACTCATGTGCTTTACTAGGTGTTGCACAACAACTTCCATCTATTTTACAATGCGATTTAGTTACATCACTTTTTCTAATATGTCTTTCTGGTACACCATGATAAGAAAACAATACATGCTCATAGTTTTTACCGTCTAAGTGTCTTGCAATGCTATTAGACAACACTTCAATATAATCTGGCTTGTTATAAAACGCAGGAACAGATTCTATTTTTAAATTAGGAAAAAACTTTTGACGTAGTTTTTCTGCCTTAACAGTAATGGTTTCTGTAGTTGCCATAGCAAACTGTGGATATAAAGGAAAAAGCAAAACTTCATCTACTCCTTGATCAACCAATTCTTGCAATCCTTTTTTAATGGTCATGCTACCATAACGCATGGCCAAAGCCACAGGCATTTCTGTTTGTTTTTGTACTTTCTTTTGAAGTCTCTCTGAAAGCACGATTAGCGGAGAACCTTCTTCCCACCATATTTTTTTATAAGCAGCAGCAGATGCTTTTGGTCTAGTATTTAAAATAATACCTTTTACCAATGCTGTTCTAGCTAAAACAGGTAAATCTATAACTCTTTCATCCATTAAAAACTCACCTAAATAGCGTTTAACATCTTTAGGCTCTGGACTATCTGGCGACCCTAGATTTACTAATAATATTCCTTTACTCATATGCTTATTAAATTCCACCAAAGTGGAAACATTTTAGTTTATAGATTGTATATATTTTTTTGGAGTTGTACCATACTTCTTTTTAAAAGCTGCAATAAAATGACTAGAGGTACTATAACCAACTTTTAGTCCTACTTCATTTACATTATGGTCTCCAGACTCTAATAATTTTCTAGCTACTTCCATTTTATAATCTAACAAGAAGCTAAATACAGAATCGCCATAAATTTGCTTAAACCCTTCTTTTAACTTTTTTAAGCTTAAACCTATTTCATCTGCTAGTTCTTGCAAACTTGGTGGTTCTGCCATTCTTGAAATTATAATATCTTTCGCTTTTCTAATTTTAATAACATTGGTTTCATCTACCAAAAAAGGGCATTGCTCTACATCTGCATCTTCATTTCTATTAAAATACAAGCTTAAAAGCTCATATGCCTTTCCTTTAAAATAAAGATTTTTAATAGACTGATTTAAATTATAGTGTATCAATTGATTTAATACAATAGACATAGAAGGTGAAATCTTTCCGTCTTTATAATATTTTTTATCTTTATTATCATCACTTAAAAACGTGATATAATCTGCTTCTTGGCTAAACAAACCATGAAATTTTTTAATAGAAATTAAAACAGAAACCAACCAGGTCTTTGCCTCTACTTGTAAGTGAATTGGTAAATCGCGTTGCGGATTATATAGCAATAAAGAAGTTTCATCTTGTATGTTTAAAGTATAACTTCCTTTGTTAAATAAAAAAGCAGCAGACCCTTTAATACAAAAGTGAAACTGAATGAAACTACTATCTATTTCACGATCTAAGGTTTCAACTAACTGGTTTTCATTTTGATAGGTTAACACAAAAAAACCATCATCTACCTGTGTTTCATTGAAAGTACCTCTAGCGACATTTTTTAAAGTAGTAATCTCTTTCATTTTTAAAATCTTATTTAGAATAGTTCTAAACAGCAACGCTAAAAAGCGCTGTTATGCCTACAAAAGTATGATATTTTTCATATTATATTAAAAAATAACGCTAAAAAACCACAAACGACACTAAAAGTTCTTTTAGCGTTACTTTTATAGATATAAGCGTTTTACTTTTGTGTGGTAATATCCAAATCAGGTAATGGAGCAATACAATATTTCTAAAGGCAACTCATTTTACGCAATAGGTTTAAGCTACAAAAAAGCAGATGCCAAAATTCGTGGACACTTTAGTTTAGACACAGAATCTAAAATAAACTTACTAGAGCAAGCAAAACAAGAAGGCATAGAAAGTCTTGTTGTTACTTCTACATGTAACAGAACCGAAATTTACGGTTTTGCACAACACCCTTTTCAACTTATAAAATTACTTTGTGACAATACAGTAGGTACTGTTGAAGAATTTCAAAAAGTAGCCTTTGTTTTTAAAAACAAAGATGCTATTTCGCACATGTTTAGAGTTGGTTCTGGTTTAGACAGCCAAATTTTGGGCGATTTTGAAATTATTGGTCAGTTAAAACACGCAGCCTCCCAATCCAAAAAAGAAGGTTTATTAAATCATTTTCTAGAACGCTTAGTAAATGCTGTAATTCAAGCCAGCAAACGCATTAAAACAGAAACAGATATCTCTACAGGAGCAACATCTGTATCTTTTGCTTCTGTGCAATATATTTTAAATGAAGTAGAAAACGTTTCTGAAAAAAACATCTTGCTTTTTGGAACAGGAAAAATAGGAAGAAACACCTGCGAGAACCTAGTAAAACACTCACAAAACAAACAAATTACTTTAATTAATAGAACTAAAGATAAAGCCGAAGCGATTGCAGGAAAGTTTAATCTTGTAGTTAAAGATTATAGTAATTTACAAGAAGAAATTCATACTTCAGATATATTAATTGTTGCCACTGGAGCACAAATGCCAACAGTTGACAAACACATCATTCAAAACAACAAACCGCTTTTAATTTTAGATTTATCTATTCCTAAAAACGTAAATGATAACGTATCAGATTTAGAAAATGTAACCTTAGTACACTTAGATTATTTGTCTAAAATAACAGACAATACTTTAGAGAAACGCAAGGAGCACATTCCGCTTGCCGAAACCATAATTGAAGAAGTAAAAACCGAGTTTAACGCTTGGTTAGAAACTAGAAAGTTTGCACCAACTATAAAAGCTTTAAAGCATAAATTACAAGACTTTAAAAATGCTGAATTAGATACGCAACGCAAAAAAATGGCTAACTTTAATGAAGAACAAGCCGAAATTATTGGTAATAAAATCATTCAAAAAATAACAAACCATTTTGCGCATCACTTAAAAGATGATGCTATCTCTACAGACGAAAGTCTAGAACTTATAAAAAAAGTGTTTCAACTAGAAACAGCCACAAAAAATGCCTAAAACAATAAGAATTGGTACTCGCGATAGCGAACTTGCCTTATACCAAGCCAACATATTAAAAAGCCAATTAGAACACCTTGGCCATAACGTACAATTAGTTCCTGTAAAATCTACAGGAGATTTACAACTAAACAAACCATTATACGAGCTAGGAATCACTGGTATTTTCACCAAAACCCTAGACATCGCTATGTTAAATGGTGATATAGACATTGCTGTACACTCTCTTAAAGATGTACCAACCATTTTACCTAAAGGCATTGTACAAGCAGCAGTTTTAAAACGTGGTAACGTACGCGATACCTTAGTTTTTAAAACTACCGAAGAATTTCTAGGCGCAAAAGATGCCGTAATTGCTACTAGTAGCTTACGCAGAAAAGCACAATGGTTAAACCGTTATCCTACACATACTGTTGAAGATATTCGCGGTAACGTAAATACACGCTTACAAAAGCTAAAAGACACAGAACATTTTGATGCTGCTATTTTTGCAGCAGCAGGAATTGGGCGCTTAGGTTTACGTCCTGAAACTGCTTTAAATTTAGACTGGATGATTCCTGCTGCAGCACAAGGAGCTATAGTAGCTGTTGCACTAGAAGAAGACGAAGAAACAAGAGCTATTTTAAGCGAAATTAATGACGAAGAAACACAAACTTGTACTCAAATTGAGCGTGAGTTTTTAAATCGTTTAGAAGGTGGTTGTACTGCTCCTATTGGTGCTTTATGCTACATAAAAGACGAAGAAATACATTTTGATGGTGTTTTATTAAGTCCTAACGGAAGCAAAAAAATAACAGTACAACGTAGCAAAAAATTAGGAGAACACCATGATTTAGCAGAATGGTGTGCTAACTACGTAATAGAAAAAGGTGGTAAACGATTAATGGATGCGCTTAAAGAAGTTAGCAAGCCAACAAAAGTATACTCTACCAAATCGCTAACCGAAGACCAACGTTTATTAGTAAACGAAAACTTAGGTGTAGAAAGCTCAGACTTTATAAAAATAAGCACCAACAGATTAAAACCACAATTGGTTAGAAACCCTATTCAAAATGTGGTAATTACAAGTAAAAATGCAGTAGAAGCTTTACTTCAAAATTTTTCTGCTGTAGAATTACAATTTCAAAACATATACTGTGTAGGACGTAGAACCAAACGTTTGGTAGAAAAACGTATTGGTAAAGTAAAACACGTAGAACCTAATGCTAAAAAACTAGCTAACTATTTAGTAGATTATATTGAAGGAAATGAAGTGACTTATTTTTGTAGTGACTTACGTCTAGATGCATTGCCTACTATTTTAGAAGAAAACAATATTACGGTTCACGAAATACAAGCCTACCAAACAAAATATGATGCAGTAAAACTACCAAACACTGTTGAAGCGGTTTTATTTTACAGTCCATCTACAGTACAAAGTTTTAAACAAGAGAATACAGCAAAAGATAATATGATTGCTTTTTGCATTGGTGAAACTACTGCACAAGAAGCAAAAAAACACTTTAAAGACATACGTATTGCTAAAGTACCAACTGTAGAAAGTGTTATACAATTAGTAAATGAGCATTATATTTAATAGCTGTCATTATATGTAATGTGGTAAACTCAAAATAACCAGGCTACCATAGAACACAAGTTTGTTTTGCAGTGAGCATTAAAATCAAGTTGAATTAAAAAATATTTCCGCTTTCGCGGAAAGTGAGCATGATAAAAAACGATTTATTTTTAAGAGCATTAAAAGGAGAAACCGTAAAACGTCCACCAGTTTGGATGATGCGTCAAGCAGGTAGATATCTTCCAGAATTCATGGAAATAAAAGCCAAATACGATTTCTTTACACGTTGTCAAACTCCAGAATTAGCAAGTGAAATTACCGTTCAACCTATTCGTAGATATGGTATGGATGCTGCTATTCTGTTTTCAGATATCTTAGTCATTCCACAAGCAATGAATATTGAGGTACAAATGAAACCTAATTTTGGTCCTTATTTACCAAACCCTATTCGTTCTCAAAAAGACGTAGACAATGTTATTGTTCCTGATGCAAAAGAAGCTTTAGACTATGTGTACCAAGCTATAAAAGCAACTAAAGAAAAACTAAATGACGAAATTCCGTTAATTGGTTTTGCAGGTTCTCCATGGACCATACTATGTTATTGCGTACAAGGTCAAGGCTCTAAAAACTTTGATAAAGCCAAAGAGTTTTGTTTTACAAACCCAATTGCTGCACATGGTTTACTACAAAAAATCACAGACACTACTATTGCTTACTTAAAAGAAAAAGTAAAAGCAGGTTGTAATGCTGTTCAAGTATTCGATTCTTGGGGAGGCATGCTTTCTCCTACAGATTATCAAGAATTTTCTTGGCAATATATTCAGCAAATCATCGATGCGTTAAAAGAAGACGCTCCTGTAATTGCATTTGGTAAAGGTTGCTGGTTTGCGCTAGATACTATGGCAAAATCTGGTGCTGCTGCTTTAGGTGTAGACTGGACCTGTTCTGCTAAAAACGCACGTTATTTAACTGGTGGAAACATCACGCTTCAAGGTAACTTTGATCCTACTCGTTTATTTTCGCCTCCTGCAGAAATCAAGAAAATGGTTACGCAAATGATTAACGATTTTGGTAAAGACAAATACATTGTAAATCTTGGTCATGGTATTCTACCTAACATTCCGTTAGAAAACGCTAAAGCATTTATAGATGCAGTAAAAGAGTACCAAAGCCCTTCTTAATCTCTCTAAAAGAAAGAAACTGCTTCGGCACAAAAATAAAACATGTGAATTTGCTTTCCATTAAAACGGAATAGAGATAAAAATAATTTGGGCGTTACCTACTTTTTTTGAGTAACAATTTCTTATACATTGCAACAAATAAGTATAAAAAAGTAGGTCGCGCTTTCACTACTCGCTCTCTGCGAGGAGCTCAAACAAATAGTTCAATCGCTAACGCAAAGCTTGGCTTTAAAACAAATACTATGGTTAAAAACATACTAAAAGGCTTAAAAGCATACGCAAATAGTTTCACATTAATTTCCCAATTAAAACTCTGGAAATTCTTTTTCATTCCAATCATAATAAGCATCATAACTGCCATAATTATTGGTGTTTCGGCTTATGGTTTTTCAGATAATGTAGGTAGCTTTATAGCCAAATTATGGTTTTGGGAATGGGGAAAAGAAACCTTCACCTCTATTGCAACAGTTATTGGCGGAATTGCTGTTTTAGCCATTGGTTTGATTCTATATAAACACATCATCATGGCACTTTCTGCACCATTTATGAGTCCTGTTTCCGAAAAAATTGAAGCACACCTCACAGGAATAGAAAACCACACACACAGAAATACTTCTTTTAAAGAACAACTATGGCGAGGAATACGCATCAATATTAGAAACTTAGGAAAAGAACTTCTATATACAATCCCTTTATTATTCCTTAAATTCATTCCTGTTGTAAATGTATTTTCAACTGTTTTATTATTCGTATTACAAGCCTACTATGCTGGTTTTGGTAATATGGATTATACCTTAGAACGACACTTTAAATACAGAGAAAGCATACAGTTTATTAGAAAAAATAGAGGCGTTGCTATTGGTAATGGTATTGTTTTTATGCTCTTTTTACTAATTCCTGTAATTGGTGTCATTTTAGTTTTACCACTAAGCGTTACTGCTGCTTCTATAAGCACTGTAAACCTTTTAAAAGACGAAACCTCAACAACAAATACCATGTAATGAAAATACAATTTGATGGTTTTAAAACATTCAATTAAAAAAACGAATTTACTCCAATTAGTGAAAACCCTCTAAACATGGAGTTCTATGCATTATATAATGAAAGACACATTTTTTAAATACATACACCAATTACAAGACAGTATAACTGCAGGTCTAGAAAAAATAGATGGTAAAGCCACTTTTCAAGAAGACATCTGGAAACGACCAGAAGGTGGTGGCGGAAGAACTAGAGTTATAGAAAACGGAAACGTTTTTGAAAAAGGTGGTGTTAATATTTCTGGTGTACATGGCAAACTACCAGACAGTATGCAAAAATATTTTGGTGTTGAAGATGCCGATTTTTTTGCTTGCGGATTAAGCCTTGTCTTACACCCAAAAAACCCAATGGTACCAACAGTACATGCAAATTGGCGCTATTTTGAAATGTATGATAAAGAAGGGAATATTGTAGACCAATGGTTTGGAGGTGGACAAGATCTTACTCCTTACTATTTGTTTGAGGAAGATGCGAAACACTTTCACCAAACCTGTAAAACTGCATGTGATAAACACAATCCTGAATTCTACCCAAAATACAAAGCACGTTGCGACGAGTATTTTTACAACACACACAGAAATGAAGGTCGTGGTATTGGAGGTTTATTCTTCGATTATTGCAAAGCTTCCGAAGAAATGAGCATGCAAAACTGGTACGATTTTGTTACCGAAGTTGGCGACAGTTTCCTAGAAGCTTATGTTCCAATAGTAGAAAAAAGAAAAGATGTAGCATACACCAAAGCACAACGCGATTGGCAAGAAATACGTCGTGGTCGTTATGTAGAATTCAATTTAGTACACGATAAAGGAACCCTTTTTGGCCTAAAAACCAACGGAAGGATTGAAAGTATTTTAATGAGTCTTCCGCCACATGTACAATGGGCTTACAACCATCATCCAGAAGCTGGTAGCGAAGAAGAAAAACTAATTGAAGTATTAAAAAACCCTAAAAATTGGGCTTAATATGAATTGTTACTGCGGAAATAATAAAACCTATAAAGCTTGTTGCCAAGTATTTCATTTAAACCAAGGAAAAACGGAAACTACAGAACAGCTTATGCGCTCAAGATATAGTGCTTTTGTACTAGCAAATGGCGATTATTTAATGCAAACACATCACGCTTCTACTAGACCATTATCTGAAAAAAAGGAAATTGTAAAATGGGCAAAATCTGTAGAATGGATAAAACTAGAAGTACAAGAAACCACTAAAGGATTAGAAAAAGATAAAGAAGGCACAGTTACCTTTAACGCGTATTTTTATGAAAACGGAAAAGTAGATGTCATTCATGAAAAGTCTGCATTTATCAAAGAAAACAACAAATGGTATTACTTAGGTTATGCCAAAAATTAATATATTATGTATCCTATTAAAAGAAATAGAAGATTAAGAACAAACCAAGCGATTAGAAGCTTAGTTAGAGAAACTATTATTTCACCAAACGATTTTTTAGTACCACTTTTTGTGGTAGAAGGAAAAGGTGTTAAAGAAGAAATTGCATCGATGCCAAATTACTATCGTTACAGTTTAGATTTACTACAAGAAGAAGTAAAAGAACTATGGAAACTTGGATTAAAATCGGTATTACTGTTTGTAAAAGTACCAGACAATTTAAAAGACAATAAAGGAACCGAAGCCATAAACCCAGACGGATTAATGCAACGTGCCATAAAAGCGGTTAAAAATGCTTGTCCGGAAATGCTAGTAATGACAGACGTAGCATTAGATCCTTATTCTGTTTATGGTCATGATGGTATTATTGAAAACGGAAAAGTAATAAACGACGAAAGTGTAGAAGTATTAACAGAAATGAGTGTATCTCATATTGAAGCTGGAGCAGATTTTGTTGCGCCTAGTGATATGATGGATGGTCGTATTTTATCGATTCGTGAAGCTTTTGAAGATCGAGAGTATACAGACGCAGGAATTATGAGTTATTCGGCAAAATATGCTTCTGCTTTTTATGGTCCTTTTCGTGATGCTTTAGATTCTGCTCCTGTAGATTCTCAAGACATTCCAAAAGACAAAAAATCATATCAAATGGATTATGCAAACCGATTTGAAGCAATACGTGAAACCGAAATGGATATTGATGAAGGTGCAGATATTGTAATGGTAAAACCAGGTTTAT
Organism: Lacinutrix gracilariae; assembly: GCF_042684485.1. Taxonomy (NCBI): domain Bacteria; kingdom Pseudomonadati; phylum Bacteroidota; class Flavobacteriia; order Flavobacteriales; family Flavobacteriaceae; genus Lacinutrix; species Lacinutrix gracilariae. Next base: position 845,274 of record NZ_JBHULM010000011.1, read on the forward strand.
GCTATTTAGATATTGTTCGTGAAATTAAAAACGAAGTCGATGTTCCTGTTGCAGTATATCAAGTTTCTGGAGAATATGCTATGCTTAAAGCAGCTGCAGAAAAAGGATGGCTAGACCATGATGCGGTTATGATGGAGCAAATTACAGCCATTAAACGCGCTGGAGCTGATATCATTGCTAGTTACTTTGCTAAGGATGTTGTAAAGCTACTAAACCAATAAAGTAAATTATATTTCCAATAAAAAATCCTGAACAAAACAGTTCAGGATTTTTTATTTTCAATACTTATCTTTTTAAAGTAAAATGAGATCGAAATTGTTTTTGTTCACCACCTTCTTCATACGTTAAAACAAACCAATAATCACTAGAAGGTAAAACAGAACCATTAAATGTTCCATCCCAACCAGGACCTGATGTACGTATCTGCTTTAATAATTTACCATATCTGTCATAAATACTAACCATACTATTGGGTTGGTTACTTAAGGCAAAAACATTCCAAGTATCATTATAACCATCGTTGTTTGGTGTTAGTATTTTAGGAAAATCTATAATACTAATATTATCAATTGTAATATAATCACAAGAAGGTGTTCCTATTTTTCTATCGTATACATAAACCGTATGTATACCACTACTTACATTAGTAAAAACACCTCCATTATCTAGAATAGGACCATCATCTAACTGAAACCAATAATCTCCATAACCTTCTACATGTATCGTTATTGTAGGATTAGGTTCAAAAGATCCTGATTGTACTACATTAACAAATACTGCTTGTCCTGATTGAATAACTTCAAAAGCTTCACTAATTTCTGAATTACAATTTGCTGTCGGTAAAATTTCTTCAATAGATAAGGTGTATAATCCAGGAGCAGCAGTGTCTACAGTATATGTACTTTGATTTGCTCCTAATATCACTACTCCATTTAAATACCATGTATAGTTATAATTCGTGTTTTGTAAATCACTAACTAAAGTAATTGTATTTTGCACAACTCCAGTAACATAATCTACACAAAGCGTATTTAATCCATCTACAGAAGAAATAACAGGCTTTAATATAGGGTTTACAGTTATGGTCATGGTTTGTGTGGTAGCACATTCTCCTGCAGCAGGTGTAAACGTATATGTTGTTGTAGTTGTATTGTCTAAAGCAGGACTCCAAGTTCCGGTTATACCGTTGTTAGAAGTTGTTGGTAAGGCATTTAAAGTTTCACCACTACAAATTGCTGGTTCTTGAGTAAACGTTGGTGTTATATTTGAGTTTACCGTTATCGTCATGGTTTGTGTGGTAGCACATTCTCCTGCAGCAGGTGTAAACGTATATGTTGTTGTAGTTGTATTGTCTACAGCTGGACTCCAAGTTCCGTTTATACCATTGTTAGAAGTTGTTGGCAAGGCATTTAATGTATCACCACTACAAATTGCTGGTTCTTGTGTAAACGTTGGTGTTATATTAGGATTTACCGTTATGGTCATGCTTTGCGTAGCTGCACATTGCCCTGCATCTGGCGTAAAGGTATAAGTTGTTGTTGCTGTATTGTCTATAGCTGGACTCCAAGCTCCTGTTATACCATTATTTGAGGTTGTTGGTAATGCCGCTAAGGTTTCGCCATCACAAATTGGTCCTACTTGTGTAAATGTAGGAGACACAGATGGATTTACAGTTATAGTCATCGTTTGTGTGGTAGCACAAACTCCTGCATCTGGAGTAAAGGTATAGGTCGTAGTTGTTGTATTATCTAATGCTGGGCTCCAAGTTCCTGCTACACCATTATTAGAGGTAGTTGGTAAAGCCGCTAAGGCTTCTCCACTACATATGTCTGCAACTTGTGTAAACGTTGGTGTAATATTAGCATTTACGGTTATGGTCATGGTTTCTGAAACCGCACATTGCCCTGCATCTGGAGTAAAGGTATAAGTGGTTGTTGCTGTATTATCTAAAGCAGGACTCCAAGTTCCGGTTATACCATTATTTGATGTTGTTGGTAATGCCGCTAAGGTTTCGCCACTACATATTGCTACTACTTGTGTAAATATTGGTGTTATGTTTGCATTTACAGTAATAGTCATGGTTTCTGTAACAGCACATTGACCTGCATCTGGAGTAAAGGTGTACGTGGTTGTTGCTGTATTGTCTATAGCTGGACTCCATGTTCCTGTTATACCATTATTTGAGGTTGTTGGCAACGGACTTAAAGTATCGCCACTACAAATTGGAGGCACTTGTGTAAATGTTGGTGTTATAATTGGGTTTACAGTAATAGTCATGGTTTCTGTAACAGCACATTGCCCTGCATCTGGAGTAAAGGTGTACGTGGTTGTAGCAGTATTGTCTAAAGCAGGACTCCATGTTCCTGTTATACCATTATTTGAGGTTGTTGGCAACGAACTTAAAGTATCGCCATTACAAATTGGAGGCACTTGCGTAAATGTTGGAGTAAGATTAGGATTTACGGTTACAGAAACACTATCTACTAGTATTTGCGAACATATTACAGTTCCTGATCCATCTACAACTTGAACATCTTCTAGAGTAATTGTTGTGTCTACTGTAAGCACCTGGTTTAAAGTTGCTTCTCCTGAATTATCTAAAACAATTTGCTCTGTTGCTCCACCATTTGTGTTGTAATGTACGACTGTGTTTGGTGTTCCTGAAAAAGTAAACGTAACATTTTCACCTTCGCACACATCTGTATCAGAAGCAGAAACTACAGCATCTGGTATTTCTGAAACAACTAAATTAAATTCTACCAAGCTGTAACAATCGGTAACACTGGATAAAACTTTAGCATAAATGGTTTGCGGATTTGAAGTATTAACATAAATACCAGGAAGAGCATCTACACCATCTGTAGCATCGGCTAAATCTTCATAATACTCAACAGTTTCATTTGCTAAATCATTACTAATACTACTACTTAAACCATTTAAATTAAAGATAGATGCATCTGGAGTACCACTACAGGCAACAACATCATTAATTTGGTTTGCAACTGGAGGAGAAGGAAAAGCACCTGCTCCATCATTTGCTGTTCCTGTCCATTGTATTTCAAAACCACCATCACCTTGCGGACGATCTATTACAATAAAATAAGTTTCGCCTACATTAACATTTAACCAGTATACATAACCATTTCCGTTAGCACCTGGTCCTGTTTGCGTTAACGTTGTACTTCCATTAATACCTGTATGGTTATTAGCTAAGCCCGCTTCATTCGGATTGGTTGTAGCACAACGAATAGGACTTCCTAAATTAGAACAAGAACGATTAGGACCATATACCCAAAAATCATAATCTACAAGAATATCAGGATCATTAGGTATTAAATCAAACCCTAAAGTTCCTGCTTGAACGATATTAACTTCTAGCCACAAAGAGTTATGTTCAAAACCTCCACATTGTGGTGGATTAATTTCATTAACAGCTCCTGCCCCATTTGAGTTAGACATAAAGTTTCCGTTACCACAAACGGTAATTGCACCACCACAATCATTTGGTTCTTGCGCTTGCACTTTAGAAAACAAGAAAACGAATAACCCTAATAATAAAAACTTTTTCATCATGCCTTTACTTCATTATAACATTTATTCTATTACAAAAAACACAAATAGACTAAACATAACCTTTAATACTTACTCCCTTCACTTCTAACTATTTTGAAGTTAAATATGAAGAATATTTACTTTTTAATTAAAAACTCAGAACGTCTATTTTGAGCGTCTTCTGCGTCTGTACAATTAGATTTACAATCAATTTTAGGAGTAGTACTACCTAATCCTATTGCAGTTAATCTATTTTTATTAATTCCTTTAGAAATTACATATTGCATAGTTGCCTGAGCTCTTCTTTCTGATAATTTCAAGTTATATGCTTCGCTTCCTTTGGTATCTGTATGAGAACGAATTGCTATTTCCATTTCAGGATATGCATTCATAATAGCTACTAATTTATCTAATTCACTAGCTCCTTGATACGTGATGTTACTTTTATTAAACTCAAAGTAAATATTATTAAGTTTCACCTCTGTATCTGTAATCATTTCCTGCATCGAAGATTCTACAATTGGTTGTAATGAAGCATTTACTTCTATTTGGTCTTTATCTAAACGTTCTACAGGAATAGATAGACTTTCATAACCTTCTTTTTCTACATGAATTACGTAATTAGACGCACAGATTACTTGAAAACTAGTTTTTCCTTCTTCTGTTTTTTGGGTTGCAATTATATTCTTTTTTTCGTCTAAAATAGAAACATCTGCATTGGCTATTAACTCCTCTGTTGTAGCATCTTTTACTAAAGTTACTACTAAATATTTACAGATAGGAATAGCCATATAAATATTATCTACTCCAGATCTATTTGATGAAAAGAAACCGACTTTTTCTAAGGCATTAATACTAAAAGAAAAGTCGTCACTTTTAGTATTTACGTCGTTTCCCAGGTTTACAGCCTCCTCTTCTTTACTAAGATCTACTTTAAAAATATCGAAACCACCTAATCCTTTTTTTCCTCTAGAAGAAAAATAAAGAATATTATTATCTGCAATAAAAGGAAACCCTTCTTTACCTGCTGTATTTACTTGTGGTCCTAAATTTTCAGGTTCTCCATAAGAACCGTTATTTACACTAACTTTCCAAATATCTGTATCTCCTAAACCTCCTGGCATATTAGATGCAAAAAATAGCGTTTTACCATCATTACTTAAACTAGGATGACTTACAGAATACTCTGTACTATTAAAAGGCAACGCCTTTATGTTTGTCCATTTACCATCTACTAACGTAGCACTATACAGACCTTGTTGCGATAATTTTATTTGCTTTTTACTAAGTCTTTTATAAACTCCTTCGCTATGTCCATCTCTAGAAAAAATCATTGTTTTTCCATCTTTACTCAAGGTAATTGGACCATCGTGATATGGTGTATTTAAACTATTAACCGGTTCTGGTTCTGTAAAAGTACCTTCTGGACTTCTAGTTGTAGTATAAATATCTAGATAAGGATTATTTGTCCAATTATCCTCTTTTTTACCATTGCTTCTAGAACTAACAAAGTATAGCACATTATCTGTAGACAAAACAGCACCAAAATCACTTTGTTCAGTATCGTTAATATTTGTGTTTTCTACATCAAACAGCTTAGAGTCATCAGCTAATTTTGGAATATAATTAGGGTTTGCTAAATGCTCTTTTGCACGAGGATCTTCTGGGACCATTTTTGAAAATTCATCCATTTGCGTGTTGGCTGCTGCATAATTTCCTTGAGATCTTAAAACTTGTGCATAACGATAATACGTTTCTGCATCTTGGTTTTTATCTAAAGCTTTTGCATACCATTTAGAAGCTTCGTCTATATTAAAAACATTATAATAGCTATCTGCTAATTGTTTATATACATGACTATCTGCTTTTTTATTTTTCACAATATCTAGATATGCTTCAATAGCATCTACATATTGATAAGAACTGTAAAGCTCGTCTGCTTTTTCTGAATATTTATTTTGACTGTAACTTGTTGTTACAAGTAAACAGAAGCAAAAAAGACTGAGAATATTTTTCATTTTTAACTGTTTTTTTATTAGAAAAATCTAGGTGAAATAGATACTTTTTTAGGGAAATTTAAATCGAATAACAACATAATTTCATGAGAACCCGAAGAAACAACATCTAACTCTGATGTAGTATAATCATAAGCATAACCTATTCTTAATTCTGGAGTAATTGCAAAATTTACCATGGCTCCTATAGCATCTTCTAAACGATAAGTAGCACCTAATTCTAATTTATCAAAAAATAACACATTTGCAGAAACATCTAAAGAAGTTGGTGCATCAAATGCAGATTTTAACATAAAGGAAGGCTTAAACTTGGTGTTTTCTGAAAGGTTAAAAACATAACCAGCAGAAAGGAAATAATGCATCACATCAGAACCATATTGATATTCTTGACCATTATTGGTAACATCAAGATAGGTGTTTTTTAACATATTTGGTACTGCTAAAGACACATAATAATGGTCTGTATAGTAAAATAATCCTGCTCCTAAATTTAAATGTGTATTATTAGTATCTTGACCAAAAGCTTCATCATTTGCATCTGGAACATACCCATTACCTACTTGGCTAAACAATCCTATTTTTTGAAAAGTAGCACCTCCTTTTAAACCAAATGCTAATTTGTGAGATTGGTTTAAATTAAGGGTGTATGAAAAATCTGCATATACGTTATTTTCTTCTACAGGACCAATTTGATCAGAAACAACAGATAAACCTAAACCTACGTTTTTTCCAACAGGACTATGCACTGAAAAGGTTGCTGTTTTAGGAGCATCTTCTAAGCCAACCCATTGTGAACGATACAATAAACCTATTGCTAGATTTTCTTTAGATCCTGCATATGCTGGATTTACTACATTCATATTATACATGTACTGTGTGTACTGAGGGTCTTGCTGTGCTTTTGCACTTATAAAAACCACAAGTATAAAGACTATTGTTACATATATTTTTTTCATTTGTATAATAAATTATTTACAATTAGTGCGCTCGATTAATATAAACCCAACCTGTTACAGCGCTTCCATCTTCTTTTTGAATTCTATAGAAATACGTACCATCTGGTAATTCTTTTCCTTTATTTGATTTACCATTCCATTGATTCGAGTAGTTTCCGCTGAAACTATATACTTCTTTTCCGTGTCTATTAAATATGATCATATTAGTAACTCCGAAACCGGTTAAGTCAAAGGTGTCATTTTTACCATTTCCGTCAGGCGAAATACCTCTTGGTATATTTCTACAAGCAAAACGCTCTGTTGTAAACGAAGCTGTTGTTTGACAGTTACCAAAATCTATATATACAGTAAATTGGGTTGGTACTGTAATGTTTGGATTTTGATCTGCATATGCAGTTACATTAAATAGTTCTGAATTTTCACCAACTACATTTCCGTTAGCATCCATCCAAGTATAAGTTACCTCATCTGGACTGTAAGAACCATTTATAGGAGAAACTGTTAACCAATATTCTTCGTTATTACATGCACCATCAATAGAAGCTTCAATAGTATCTAAAATGGTAATATTAAACGTACTAACACTTGCTTCTGTACATGTTTCTAAATCTTCTGAAACTTCATAGCTAATAGTATAATTTCCTATACCACTTGAAGAAACAGTAACTTCTCCTGTTGTAGAATTAATTGTTAATCCTGTTTCTGCAGAAAAAGTTCCACCAGTTGTAAAATCAGCTGCTAACTCTGGAAGCACATTAGCACTTGTTGCACAATACACATCATCTACATAAGTAAATGAAGTATTTGGTACTGTTTTTTCAATTATTTCTATTGTAAGTACAAAGCTTGCATCTGCTAAACACGCAGTTACATCTCCTCCAAATGTATACACAACTTCGTGTGTTCCTGAGCTAGCATCTGTTAGGTCTAACTCACCAGTAACAGCATCTACCGTTAATGTAGAAGAACTAAAGGTTCCTCCTATTGTAAACCCTGTTGCTAAGTTTGGTAGCACTGTAGTTGCATTTAATTCGCAAAAAGAAGTTGCTCCATAATCAAAAGTCACCACAGCAGAAACTGCTTGTGTAACGTTTATTGTAGCTGTATAGCTTCCGGAAAGTATACACATATCTGTATCACCTCCAAAAGTATAAGTTATGTTATGTGTTCCTGCAGTTGCTGAAGTAACATCAATTGCTCCAGTTGTTGGGTCTACAGTTAAGGTAGTAGAACTAAACGTTCCTCCTAACACAAAATTGTCATTTAATAATGGCATCACATTATCTGCTACTAGCTCACAAGTATCTGCATAGCTAAAGGCTAACTCTGGTGTAATTATATCTTGAATAGAAATTGCAAACGTACTTGTATTACCTTGAGTACATGTTGCAATATCTTCTGCTATTTGATAGGTTACTATATAATCTCCTACTGTACTTGTAGCAACATTAATTTCTCCTGTAACCGCATCAATAGTTAAACCAGGTTCTGCACTAAAGATTCCTCCTGTTGTAAAGTCTGTTGCTAAAATTGGTAAAACTGGAGTAGCATCTGAACAATACGTGTTTTCAGCATAAGTGAAATCTGTAATTGTTGCTATAGCTTCTGTAATTTCTATGTTTACAGTAAAGTCTCCATCTTCTTCACAAGCACTTTCATTTGCAACGTAGGTATATGTAATATCATGATTACCAATGGTAGCAGAAGATAAATCTAAAGCACCAGTTGTTTCGTCTACAGTTAGTGTTGTTGAACTAAAGGTTCCTCCTGTTGTAAACCCATTTACTAAGTTAGGTGTTACTGTAGTATTTTCTAACTCGCAGAATGAAGTTGCTCCATAATCAAAGGTAGTTACTGCAGGAATTGCTTGAGAAAAAGTAATGGTTGTTGTATAACTATCTGCTAGTGTACAAGTATCTGTATCACCATTATAGGTATAAACAACATCATGTACTCCTTCTGTTGCAGAATTAATGTCAATTTCTCCTGTAGTTGCATCTACAGTTAAAGTTGGAGAACTGAATGTTCCTCCAGTAACAAAATCATCTACTAAAATTGCTGTAGGATTATCTGTATCTAAAATACAAGTTTCTAAATAGCTAAAAGTTAATTCTGGTACTATTGCTTCGTTAATAGTTACTATTAATTCTGCTCTTGGACCTTCGCAACCATTTTCATCTTGATTTGCCACATAATATATAGTATCACCAACAGCAGTTGTGTTTGGAGTTGGCGCTATAATACTTCCTGTACCACCTACAGCTTCGGTATACCAAATTAAGGTATAATCGCTAGTTGTTGTAGCTGTTAATGCTTCTGCAGTTTCATTTAAGCAATATTCTATTGGTGATTCTACTGTTGGCATTTCTGAAATACCATTATAAGAAACCTCAATATTGTACGAGCAAGAACCCGTTTGCCAAATAAAAGTATATGTTCCAGGGTTAAAAAAGTCTGTAACTGTTGCTTCTCCTGTATTATCATTTGTAATAGTTACTTCTCCTGGGTTTTCATCACCAGCAATCCATTGTCCGATTCCATTCGCTTCTAATAAAGCGGTAGGATTTGTACAATCTACCTCAAATGGTTCTGTAATAATTTCACTATTTGGTAAAATACTTACAGCATCTAACACATTACCAATATCATCACCATCACTTGCTCTAAATATAAAACGAGTTTGGTTTTGGCCTGCAGGAACTTGGTAAGTATCTGCAATAACTGTCCACGCTAAAGTGGTTCCTAAGTTTTCTTGAATCATGGTATAAGGACCACCAACAGGACCTGCAAATAACTGAATAGTATTACCATCAAACCTTGCAAGGTGTGCAAAACTGTATTCTAATAATGTTATTTCAGAAGTATCTAAATCTCTGTATAATCCTTTAATGTTAGGATCATTTGGATCTATTGTTGTTCCTTGTTCTGAAAGCACTTGTACACATTGTCCTCCTTCATAAGGTTCAAAACCAGGTGCATTTAAAGATTCCCAGTAAAATATATTGTTAGACGATTCTAAATTAGAACGCCATCCTGGAACTGTGTTTAATGAAATAATTGTATTTGTTCCACTTAAACCTTCTAAAGCAGGCTCTTCAAAACCTCCATTAACAATATCTACAGCACATAAATCTTCTGGTGTTTTAACACAAACGCTAAACAAATACTCTGAAATATATGTAGCGTTTAAAGTTAATCTTACTTTATAGTTTTCACCAACAACCAACTCTGAAGCATACATTGCCATAATTACATTATCATAACTACAAGCTAATTCTTCAAGGGTTCCTGCATTGTCTTTATATAAAGTCATTACAATTTCTGGATATAATGGATATCCATTACTATCTCTTAAACCACCACTAAAATTATTTATTTCAATACTGTGTATTTCTGATGCTGCTGTAAATTGAAACCAAACATCTCCATTATTTACACCTTCACAACTCATCGTTTCTGAAGAAGCTGTAGCGTTTATAAAAGATACATTTGTACTAGACACATTACAAACACCATCATTATTTATTGGTAAAGTTACTGCGTTTGAAACGTCATCATTTCTAACAAACTCAAAAGGTCCTGACCAATAACTTTCGTCATCTGTACCACAAATAGCTCTTACAAAATACTCATAGGTTGTTGCATTTAAATCGCTAAAATCTGCTGCATTTGGCGTATAAGAATTTGTAGAAACAATGGTTCCTGATTGCGGAATAGTTCCGTTTTGTAATGGTTGTACAGCTACTTCCCATTGTGTTTCACTTCCTCCTGGAGTCCATGAAAACACAGATTGATCACTAATAGTAAGGTCTGTTGGTTGCGGACAATCAATAACACCACAACTTACCATACCTGTATATACTGTAGTTCTTGGTATTAATCCTGTTGGACTAGAGTAAACCGTTTCTCCTTGATCATTTAAAATGTCGAATTGAAAGTTTGCATATTGAGGTGTTGACCAACCAATAGTATCAAAAAATAGAGAGAACTCTACTCCAGAGCATAAAAACACTGGAAACGCTTCACCTGCTTGGCCTGTAAAAGGCAAGGATTGTGTTACCTGGTTATTTTGAGTAATATCTAATGTTGGTGAACTTGAATCACTAGTAAGCACAAACGTATATTGGCATAAGTTATCAAAACTACATTTAGTAATTACCTCTGTTGGTCCTGTCCAAGCACCTTCATCACCATCACAAACGGCTCTAACATAAACATCATACATCGTAGAAGCTGTTAAACCTGTAATGGTAAAAGGATTTGTTGTCGTTTCAAACAAATATTCTGGTTCTGTACTTCCTGTAGGAGCAGGAGTTCCTGTTGGTTGTACAGATATTTCCCAAGCGGTTTCGCTTCCGTTAGCATCCCAATTTACTTGAAATGCAGTATCTGTTATATTGTTTAAGAAAACATTAGTTGGTTCTGGACATTCTGGTACATCTTCAATATTAACATTATCTATCACTAGCGTTTGACCTCTGTAAGAAGTAGTACTTGCAAAATACGGAACATGAAAAGCAATATTAATATCTCCTGTTATTCCAGCAGGAAAATTAATAATCTTTACTTTATATTCTTCATTATTAATTAAAACTGGATCGTCATCAGAATCATATAAAACTGTTGTAAATTGATCTAATCCTGTACCACTAGTAGAAAGTAAAACTTCTAAATCTTCTGTAAAGAATTCATCATTAACTCTGTAATAATAACGTAAACGTTGGTTTTCTGTAATGGTAATTGTTGGTGAAATTAACCAATCTTCATTTTGCCCATTACTACCTGTAAATATTGCTGCTGCTTGATCTCCTTCAAAAGGGAAAGAAGCACTATCTAGTTCCCAAGTTTCGCCATCGTCGTTATTATTAACTACTTGCCAGCAATCTTCTGAAGTAGAATCATAATTAAAGGTTTCTACAAAAGGAGAAGTAAAAGCAGTACAAAGGGTTCTAAATGCAACTGGACCTACCCACTCACTACCATCTGCTCCACAATTTGCCATAACATAAACTTCATATTCTGTATCTGGATTAAGTGAGGTAGTTGTGTAATTGGTTTGTGTAACTTCTTCACCAGTAGTTGTTGGCACACCAGAACCTGCTGGTTGCACTACAACATTCCACGCTGTTTCTTGATACCCTTGTGTCCATGAAAATGTTGCTCCGTTTGTAGTAGTTGTTTCTACTATTAAATTGGCAGGATTAGGACAAGCAGGTGCATCTGTAATACTAACATCTTCAATATTTAAAACTGAGAAGTTTCCTGTAAATTCTGGAGGCACTCTAAAAGCTATGTAAATAGTTCCGTTGCCTTCAATAATGACACTTTTTTCAATGTATTCTGAATTTGTAATTACTTCAAAAGGAGCAATTACTGAAAAACTACTTGGATTTGTATTGGTTGTAGACATTAATACTTCTAATCCATAACGAGGATCACCTGTAAAAAATGAAAACTGTGCTCTGTATTTATATTTTAGCTCTTTAGTTCCATCTATATTAATTGCTGGAGAAATTAAATAATCATCAAAACTAGAAGGAGGTGAAACCACTGAGGTTTCCAAAATTGCTTCGGTTTCATTGATAGACCAAGTAGCATCATCATTATTATTATCATTTACGCTCCAACAGAATTTTTGTGTATCAGGATCTTCATCATTAAAGCTTTCATAGAAAGGCGTATCATACGATGTACATAATGTTGTAAAAGGAACAGGACCAACCCATTCACTTTGATCATCTTCTGCACAATATGCTCTTACATAATACTCATATCTATTTCCAGGAGTTAAACCTGTTGCCATGTAAGGAAAGTTACTAGATGTTAAAACTCCTGAAGTTGTAGGAATACCAGAATCTAAATCTTGTATTGCAACTTCCCATTGTGTTTCACTATCTCCAGCTGTCCAAACTAACCAAGCAGAATTGGTAGTAATATTAAATACTAATGGATCTGTAGGATCTGGACATGTTGGTTTATCTTCAATAAACACATCATCTATAGCAACTCTTAAAGCAGATTCAGTAGTATTTGGCTCAACAATCCAAGCAATATTTACAATGCCTGTTATTGTTTCAGGAATATCTACAATTATTTCTTGAAAATTAGTATTGTTTATAGTTTCTGTAGTAAGTACCGTTGTAAAGTCATCTACACCAACTCCTGTAGTAGATAATTTTACAGCATAAGTAGAAACACCTTGCGTTGCTCTATGCTTGTATCGTACTCTTTTTTGAACACCATCATTAAAGTTAATTTGTGGTGAAATGTAAAAGTCATAGTTTTCATATTGAGAAGCACTTGTTACTACTGTAGCATAACCACCAATAAAACTCCATTGTGTTCCATCGTTATTTGCATCAATAGTTGTCCAGCAAGCCTCAGGGTTTTGATTGGTTGCTGTTTCAAAATCTGTTGAATAAGGTGTGTCAAAAACAGTACATTGTGTAGTAAATGTAGTTGGGTTACTCCATATTCCTGGTGTGCCATTACAAACAGATCTTACGTAAACATCATATGTAGTATCTGGTGATAAACCTGTATTGATTACATTATTTATATTACTAGCTGTAGCAGTACCTGAACCTGTTGGTTCGCCAGAATTTGTTGGTACAATTACATATTCCCAAGAATCTGAAAACCCTCCATTATTATCCCAAGATAAACTAACACTATTTTCTGTTAAACTATTATAAACAATTTCTCCTGGAGGTGCACATGTTGGACTAGATATTTCTAATTCAAAACAAATACCTGCTGTAGTTGATAATTGAGAAGATACTACTATAATATATGTTTGCCCTTGTTGTACTAATAAATTTGAAATTGTTTTAGGATCAAAAGGATCTGTAGTTATTGTACCTGCCATACAATTTACTCCTACATCACTACAACTTTCATAAACAAATAAAGAACTGCTATCATTATAACAGTTATCATTTTCTCCTCCAGTTCCTGTAAATGTTGTTTGTGTTAGTGTTAGTAACCCATCTTCCGTTGGTGTATAGCTTAGAAAAATTTTATTTCCGTTAAGGTAATTAGTAGTAGAACTTCCTGAAATACAGTTTGCACCTTGTGTAGAATACACTACGTCTGGATTTGCCCAAGCATCTAAATTATCTGCTAACACATAAGGTGTTGTTGAAATGTCTGGAATTTCTATAGGAGCATCACAAGACAAACCTAATTTTAGAGTTTTAAAAGAATAAGGTCCAGTAAAATCACTTTGTGTATCATTATCACAAATTGCTGCTAAATAAACATCAAACTCTGTATCTTCATCTAGACTTGATAAAGAATATGTATTACCTGTAACAGGAATACCACTTTCTGCAGGAGTTCCTCCTGATGGTAATATTTGAATTTCAAAATTAGTTGCCGTTGGATGTGACCAACTTACTTCTGCTCCATTAACCGTTATTGCATCTATAGTTACATCTTCTTCAAGAATATCTTCACAGCCTTCTACAACAGAAATAGTATCTACAAACCACTCATCTCCAGTTGGTGTCGTTCCGTTTTGTGTATTAACAGCTACAAATGCAATATAGATATTAAATCCTGCAGGAATTGAAGATGGTAATTCTACAACCTTTTTCTCATAATTTGTTGGAGAGCCATTATTTAAATTTGCTTCTGTATACGATTGTATTACAATATTAAATCCATTAATATCTGGTTGTGCTGCAGTAGAAATTCTAATTTCATATGCAGCTCCATTATCTATAGCACTAGCTTGTTTGGTATAAAATTGTATTTCTCCATTTTCTGGAACAGTAACTTGCGGAGTTACTAAAAAATATTCCGCTGTATTTTGATCGCCAATATTATCTGCACTTGGGTTTACAGAAACGCCACTTGTGCCTAAATAACCATCTGTTGTACTTTGCCAATTAGTTGTACCAACACCATTATCTATAATTGTCCAAGTATTAGGAACACCAGAATTAAAGTCTTCTACTAACTGAGCATAACTTTTATTTGTACTTAAAAATAAAAAACCAATTAATAAAACGAAAAGAAGATTTTTGATTTTGAAATCTAATTTAATACTACTTCTTTCTTTTAAAAAAAAGAGGTTATTAATTGCTACAGGATTGTGTAACTTATTTTTCATATTATGACATTTTCTGTTAGTATTGAATGTCTAATATATATATAATACTATTCTGTTTTATAGCTAAGTCTTTGCGTTTTACCGAAATTTGAAAGAATAAAAAATAGGTTAATGTATTGAAAAACAACGGTTTACTGTTAATTCCTATAAAACAAACTCATTAAAGTGTTGGTTTGATATTTTGTATAGATTCTACCTTTTTTTGAAGCAAATAAATGTATTTTTTATCTTTTCTATGAATAAAGAACAGGATAATGACTGCTAAAACACCGAAAACAATTATCCATTTAACCCTATTTTTAAACTGTTTGTTAAGCGCTTCTAATTCCTTTTTTTGGCTAGTAGAACTTTTATTAATGGAGTCACTAATCGAGTTACGTTCTGATTTTTTTATGTCTAATTGTACTTTTAAATAGAGGTCGTAATATTTTTGATATTCTTCCCAATTATCTAAAGCCAAATAGTTTTCAAAAAGACCTTTATATATTCCTAGATTTAGCACTAAATCGCCAACATTTTCAGATTGATTTAAAGCCGTTTTTAGTAAAGACACTGCTTCATCATATTGGCCTTCTAAAGTATACACTTCAGCAAGTCCTTTTTGCGCAAAAGAAATTAAACTGCTTGCGTCTTCAAGTTTAGCAAAAGCAATAGATCTATTAAAGCTATTTTTTGCGTTTCCGTATTCAGAAAGTAAAGTGTAACAGTTTCCTTTATTGTAATAAACAATACTTAAATTGGCTCTGTGGTTTTCTCCCTTTAGCTTTTCGTATTCTCTAATTCCTTTATTAAAAAACTCTAGAGCAATATCGCAATTTAAATTATCTTTATAAATAAACCCTTTAACAATATAACTGTTTGCCAAGTATTTACCAACAGAATCTCTATGCGGATAAATTAAGGATTGCTGTTCTGTTTTTTCTAAAAACTCTATAGATTTATCGAATATTTTTAATTGTTGGTACAGAATACCTGTCATAAACAATATTTCTATTTGCAGTCTTTTATCTTCTAAATCAATAGACAGTTGTTCTGCTTTTTCAATATATTCTAATGCTTTTTGATAGTCTCTTTTAGAGGTGTAAGCTAAAGAAACCAACATTAAAGCTCTTGTTCTGGTTTTTATAGAATTATTAGTGTCTTCATAAGCCGAAAGACCAAGTACAATAGATTTGTCTGGCGTTTCATAAATACGGTTTTTACTATCTTCTAACAAGCTATCTATTTGTTGCGTATAACTTTCTATGGTATTAGCAAAGCTTGCTGTTTTAACAAACAACAGCAAAAGAGCAAAACTATATGTAAGTTTAATTTTCATCTTGTTGTTGTTGTTGTTTTTGTTCATCACGCTCTTCTTTTATTAAATTAATAAAAGTTGCAGGCGACATACCGATTATAGATTTAAAAACTGTAGCAAAACTACTATGCGAAGAATAACCACTTTCTTCTGCTAAAAAACTTATTTTATAATTAATATAACTAGGTTCGTTTTTAAGCTTGTTTATGATATAATTTAAACGCAATTTATTTATGAAAGTGTTAAAATTATCATTGTAATGCTTATTGATTATTTCAGACAGGTATTTGGTATTGGTTTCAAATTGTCCCGCTAAAACAGCTAAAGACATTTCTTTATTTAAAAACTTTTGTGAGTTTTCAAACTTTTTTAGCTTTAGCAATATGGCTTTTTCTGTTTCTTCTGGAATTACAATACGCTTGGTTTGCTTACGTTTTTTAGGCTTTGTTTTGTTAAATTGGTTTCTACTTACTTCTAAGTATTTAATGATTTCTTTTAATCGTTTTTTTCTTGTTTGATTTTTTAATAACACAAAAGCAACTACAGTTAAAATAAAAAGTAAACCAAATAGTAATAAATTTTGATACCTAGTATTTTCTGTTTTTTTAGCTAAAACAACATCTTCATTTTGCTTTGTTATTAAGTTAAATACAGTATTAACAGATTCTTGCTCCATTAATTCTACGTTATTACTTAATAGTAAAAACTCTTCGTTATAAACTTTATATTTATTTT
Source organism: Lacinutrix gracilariae (assembly GCF_042684485.1). Classification (NCBI taxonomy): domain Bacteria; kingdom Pseudomonadati; phylum Bacteroidota; class Flavobacteriia; order Flavobacteriales; family Flavobacteriaceae; genus Lacinutrix; species Lacinutrix gracilariae. Next base: position 861,945 of record NZ_JBHULM010000011.1, read on the forward strand.
TTTGGTTGGTTGCTAAATAACTAATTGCCAGACCTCTATTTATTTGCATTTTTAAAACCGGATTATCTATAATTTCGGCATAACGTAATGCTACAAATAGGGTTTCTTCACTTTTTACAAATTCCTTTTTTTGTAAATACAAATTCCCTAGCTCGTTATATATAAATCCTTTTTGGTTTAAATTGTTTATTGAATTTACTTCTAAAAGCGCAAACACACTATCTATACTTTGTGTGGCTAAATTAAATTCACCAAGTTGGCTATAAGCTACTTCTTTAGCCAACAGAAGCTTCATTTGTAGCGTTTTATTTTCGTCTAGAAAATCTGTAAACCGACTACGTAGTGCTTCTATTAAATGTAAGGCTTCGCTGTTTTTTCGCCTATTTAATTTCATATTAACACTTTCAAGAGCAACCAAAAACTGAAAATGTTTTTTTTCTTTATCGTTAGTAATTTGTGTTGTTAAATTTTCTGCTTCACTTAAATATTTGGTAGACTGTTTGTCTAAGTACAGAATTCTTAAAAGTTGCGCCTTTAGTAAACAAACCTCTACTTTTGTTGGTATACTTACGTTTTCGTCTTGAATTTCTTCACTAAAAATAGAAAGCGAAGCTGTATTATAATCTCCTTTGGCTAAATAACTTTTACCTATTATTAAATTAGAATGAATTTTTGTTTGCGCCTCTTGAGCTGTTTTAAGCGTATGTTTTGCTATTTTAATAGCCTCATTTGGATTAGAATAAACTAATTCTTCTGCTTTACTTAATAAATCGTCTTGTTGTGAAAAAAGAGCACTAGCCTGAAACAAAATCACATACAAAACAACCTTAAAAAGGCGCTTATAAAAGTATGTAAAACTTCGTTTCATAATAGCAAAACAGATTTTAATTAAGGGGTTTAACAATTAAGCTAGAAGTAAATATAATAAACTTTAGAAAAGAATTACTTTTTGTGAATATATGAGCAGTTTTAAATTACAGAATAATACTACAAATATCTTTGAGCGAAACAACTAAAATTTAGATATTCAGCAATTTACCTTAGAACATTGCACTTGTAAAAAAAGTTATCCTTTAGAATAAAAAAAAGCTTGAGCAACATGATGTTGCCCAAGCTTAGGGATGCTATTAAAAGTATTAAGGGTTAAAAAACTACTTTTTAATAATCTTAAACGTTTGTTGTGAATTATTGATAGTAACGGTTACAAAGTAAACACCATCTTTTAATTCATTCATACCTATAGTAGATTTAAAATTATTTGGTACAATGGTTTGTACTTGTTGACCTACAATATTGTGAATACTAATTTTAGAAATTGTATTTTTTGCTTCAACAGTTAATGTATTTACAACAGGATTAGGATAGTATTTAAAAGCTTCAAAACTATTTGATTCTACACCTAAAGAAGGATCTGGATATACAAATAATGTAAACTCAGAACTATTTGAAGTTGTTGTAGAAATATGAACACTAATCAAATACGTGTTATTAGCTACTAATTCCCCTGTTTTATCACCAGAGTTATAACAGCTAAATCCGTCAACATAATTTCCTGATGTACTTGAACAATCGTCTGTATTATAAACTGAATAATAAGCACCTACTCTTGTAAAATCAAAATGATACATTCCTGTTAAACTAGGAGTAAAGCTATACCAAATAGACTTATAACTAGAAGTACAAGCTTCTGGTGAAGGATAAGAGTTATCTAAATTACCCATAATAGCATTATTACCAGAATCATCTGAAGATTCTAATAAAACTGTTGGATTTGAACAATCATTATTAACTACTGCATCTGGTAATTTAGTTACACTAAGATCAAAAGTTAAACCAGGAGTTGTTTGGCTTGACTGCACCATTACAAAGTAAGTAGTTCCGTTTGCAAGTTCAAAAACATAATTAGAATTAGAAGTACAAGAAACGGTTTTTTCTATCAAGTTACCACATGTACCTTCATATATAGAATAGTAAACCGAACCACTTTGAGAAGCTGGATTTTCTTCAAGAGAAAACTCATATAAACCATCTGTTGAAGGTGCTACTTGGTACCATACATCTCCATAACCAGAAGTATTACATGCGTTATCTGAAGATAATGTTGCTCCTACAGTTGTACCTGAAACTGTTTCTGTAACATTATCTGTTACAGGAACTGATATAGCTTCTGCCTGTACACAAGCATCGTTAGCTGGAGCTGAAGGTGCTTCTTTTAAACAGATATCAAAATCTTGAGCATATTCTCCGCTAATTCTAGTATTATTTCTAACGTAATATGTGTTACCAATACTTAAACTTGATAAAGTAACATAATTGGTTTCAAAACATGCAATAGATGTTAATGCACCACAACTACCTTCTAATAATTCTGTAGCCTGAACAGTACCTCCTAAATTGTAACCAGGTGCTGGCTCAGCGTTTAGGTATTCTAAAATCATAACTTCTGATGAAGCAACAAAACTAAACCAAACATCATTTGTGTTATTGTTTGAAGATGCACAAGTATTAGCGTCTGCTAAAGATTCTGTAGCACCTGCGTTTGTTGCGCTTGTAAACATAGTACAAGTATCATCTGTATTTATTGTACTAGTTAAATCTATAGCTCCTCCACACTCATCATTTACTGGTGGACAGTAAAAATATGCTGAATCTGAATAAGAACAAGAACTATCTTGATCATTAGTTAATGTAAAATTAACCATTGTTCCGCTTGGGTAAGGACCAGCTGTAACTACTCCTGTAGAGGTAATATTAGTAACATCTGCAGAACCTACATAATCATCTGTTAATGTTAAAGAAGTAGCACTACCTAAATAAGACACATCTACATTTACAGTAAATTGTGCGTTTAAACAGTCTGAAACTGGTGTTAAAGTATCAATAGTTGGATTAATACAAGAGTTTTGTTCTATATTTAAAAAGTAACTATATGTTCTTGTAGATCCTGAATTACTTAAAACAACAAAATAAGTATTACCAGATAACAAAACTATATTTTCTAATCTTCTTTGTGCAGTTTGCGAATACGTACCAACATAAGCAACACATTCTGTTGCAACATCAGGACAACCGTTTACTACATGTATACTAGCTCCATTATTATCTATATTTAATAATTCAATATTTACAGACATATCTGTTGTTGGAGTAATTTCATAAAACACATCATTACCATTCATATAGTAACTGCTACAAGGACTATCATCTATATTGTCTTCAAAATTAGCAGTGTCATTAGCTGTAAAATATGGAGTCGTTGGGCTAATTGCAGAAGCATCTACAACTATAGGATTTCCACAAGTAGCACCTGCAAGTGGTTCTGCACGTGTAGTAAATGTTTCTTCGGTACAACTTGTTGCATCACCAATAGCGTTATAAGGAACTATATTTACATAATATGTAGTACTATAAGCTAAACCTGTTAATGCTAAACTTGTTTGTGTTGTTGTTGTATTTACAACCTCTGTTCCTCCTGAATTTGTTCCAACAGTTACTGTATAACCTGTAGGTAAACCTGTTGCAGCTTCCCAAATTAATGTGGTATCTAAATCTGCAGTATCAGACCCATTAACAGGGTTAACAAGTGCAGCATCACAATTTGGAACATCATTTGCTAATTGTGTTATAGACACATTATCAAACTGTACTAACAATCTAAAACCAGTAAAAGTATTTACTGTGCTTCTAAATCTAGCTTGAAAATCAGCACCTGCTGCTATTGTACCAACAGATATAGCTCCTGTATCTTGACAAGTATCTTCATCTATTAATGTATAATTAGAATCATCAATTGTAGTAATAGTAGTCCATGTAGAACCTCCATCTGTTGAATATTCTAAAACTAAACTTCCCCAACCTGATGGTGGAGCACTATACGTTGCTGGTGGAAATTGACTATCTTGTATAAAGATATTGTAGCTAAAGCTAGCTGTTAAATTCGTACCATTAGAAATTGCTGTAAAATTAGGCGAAGTAGCAGAACCTGTTGAATTAGCTTCAGCATAATGTACCATACTATCTCCAGCACCTCCACAAGCAAAATTTCCAAAAGTTTGCATACTAGAAGTTGTCCAACTTGTTGCGCTGTCAAAATCTTCAATAATTTCTACTTGAGCAAAAGCAGTGACACTTAGCAGCATCATCAAATAAAGAGTAATTTTTTTCATTTTATGTTATTTTAAATTAATAGGGTTAGTTAACTCCTCTATAAATATATGACTACAAATACCATAAAAAAAGATTATGTTTTTGGTATTTACCGAAATTTGAAAGTAAAAAAACAAACATAATTAACTGAAAAACAATAGTTTACAAGAAAACACATCTTTAATAACATAAAAAAGAAGAATTCACAATAAAGTACGCGAAATGGTGATTATTTTGCAGTATTACTGTTAATTCTATTTTACAAAAATCATTCTTTTGTAAAAATACAGTAAGCTATTTTAAAGAAAATCTTTAACAAGAAAAGCAAAATAACCAATTCTCTTTAATCGCTATTATTAATAGGATTTTGTAAATTAGCCAAAAACAAACCAATTCATGGGATTATTAATATTTTACGGAGTTATATCTATCTTTTTCTCCTTTTTATGCTCTATACTTGAAGCTGTACTTTTAAGCGTTACACCTACTTTTATTAATGTTAAAAAGCAAGAAGGTAAAACCTTTGCTACAAACTTAGAAGAATTAAAAAAAGATGTAGACAGACCTTTAATAGCTATTTTAACCTTAAATACTATTGCACACACTGTTGGAGCAATATTAGTAGGTAAAGAAGCCGAAGGACTTTATGGTAGTGGTGATGGCTATGGTGTATTTATAGTTTCTGCTGTAATGACCATTTTAATATTAGTTGCCTCAGAAATTATCCCAAAAACCATTGGTGCAACCTACTGGAAAAACCTAGCTGGTTTTACTACAACAGCGCTTAACCTCTTAATCTTTCCATTAAAATGGACCGGTTTATTATGGATAATGCAACTTACCACAAAACTTATTGGTGGTAAAGGACACGGAAGCGTTTTAAGTAGAGAAGGTTTTTTAGTAATGGCAGATATGGCACACGAAGAAGGTGTTTTTGAGCACAATGAAAGTAAAATCATTAAAAACCTTTTAACCTTTAAAGAAGTATTTGCTAAAAACGTCATGACACCTCGTACTGTTATGAAAACAGAAAACGAAAAAACAACCGTTGAAGACTTTTTTAACAAAAACATGAACCTTCGTTTTTCTAGAATACCTGTTTATGCAGACACAGAAGACAATATTAAAGGGCTTGTTTTAAAAGACGAAATTTTTAAAGAAATGGCCTTAGGTAATGGTAGCAAAAAACTGTCTGAACTTAAAAGAGACATCATTATTGTAGATCGCGATTTAGCCATACCAACTCTTTTTGAAAAACTAGTAGAAACTAGAAACCACATGGCTTTAGTAGTAGATGAATACGGAAGCGTTAGCGGAATTGTAACCATGGAAGACGTCATAGAAACACTTCTTGGTATGGAAATCATGGATGAAAGTGATAACGTAAGTGACCTACAACACCTAGCCAGAAAAAGTTGGGAAGCACGCGCTAAAAAACTTGGCATCATAGAAGAAGAAAACAACTCAAAATAACCATGCAAACATGCAACATCAAAACCCCTTTAGGCCTCACTAAAATTACAGGCAATCAAGATGGTGTTGCATCCATAACCGTTTTAAACCCTACAAATCTCAGCAACAAAGAACCAAACAATGGGTCTTTACAGAGCGAACAAGAAACAACAATAACAGAAAATATTCCAGAAACACTACAAGAATGTGTAACCCAACTGCATGAATATTTTAAAGGCTCTAGAAAGCAATTCTCCCTAAAATTAAATCCAAAAGGCACCAATTTTCAAAAACGCGTCTGGAATGCCTTACAAACCATACCTTATGGCAAAACCACCTCTTACCTACAACTCTCAAAACAGCTTGGCGACGTAAAAGCCATTAGAGCAGTAGCAAATGCCAACGGCAAAAACCCATTATGGATTATCATTCCTTGCCACAGAGTTATTGGTAGCGATGGTAGTTTAACAGGTTACGCAGGAGGTTTACACCGCAAACAATGGCTTTTAGAACATGAAAGTCCTTATACACAACAAAGCCTTTTTTAATATTTTGGCGTTACCACAAGGGTCGCGCTTTACGTTACTAGTTTTGGCTCAAAGAGCACGCTCGCCAAAAGCTAACCACTACAATCGCTAACGCACAGCCAAACTAAAAGTAAGATTTTTCAAAAAAAAGGGCATACTTTTTAAAGATTCCCTATATTTAATACCCTAAACTAACAAAAAAATGAAATTAACAAAAAAGCTTCTAAAAGTACTAGCTGTGCTTTTCGGTTTACTAATTGCAATCCTATACATTACAGATACAGATTACCTTATTAAAGCAGTGCGTACTATTTATATGCAAGGATATACCACTGCATTTTTAGACGACTATAAAAAATTCGATTACCAAGTTGTAGAAAACGGCACACCACAACCATGGCCAACACATAAAAACTACAATACAGTAATAGAAACCGAAACCCTACAAAAAGCAAATAAAGATTGGGGAACCGTAGCTTACGTAATCATTAAAAACGATAGCGTTTGGTTTGAAAACTATTATGATGGCTACAACAAAGACTCTAAATCTAACTCTTTTTCTATGGCAAAAAGCTATGTTTCTGGTTTAATGGGTAAAGCTATTAAAGATGGTTACATTAAAAGTTTAGACCAACCTGTTTGCGACTTCCTACCTGCTTTCTGTGATGGCGAAGCAGCTAAAATGACTGTTGGTGACTTAAGTAGCATGTCTTCTGGTACCAATTGGGATGAAGCCTATTACTCACCATTATCTATAACCACTAGAGCATATTTTGATGATGATTTAGAAAAAGTTATGAATGGTTTAAAAGTTGTTACAGAACCAGGAAAAGCATTTAAATACGCAAGTGGAGACACACAAATGCTAGCAATGGTAATAGAAAAAGCAACAGGAAAAAAACTATACAACTACCTAACCGAAAGCTTCTGGAAACCATTAGGTAGTGAAAACCCAACCCTTTGGCAAGTTGACAGTGAAGAACATGATTTAGTAAAAGCATATTGCTGCATTACTAGTAACGCAAAAGATTTTGCACGTTTTGGTAAACTATATAAAGACCATGGAAAATGGAATGGCAAACAAATTCTAGATTCTACCTTTGTAGCTAAATCTTTAAAACCTCGTTTTCCTAATAGTCCAGAATATGGCTATGGTTGGTGGTTAAAAACACAAAACAATAAAGACTTTTTCATGATGCGAGGTCACCTTGGACAATACGTTATTGTACAGCCAGAAGACAATGTAATTATTGTACGCTTAGGACACCAAAAATCTCCAGATGCTGGTATTGGTGCATATACCAAAGATATCTCTTTATACATAGATGAAGCTTACAAAATGATGAACAAATAAATAAACGCTAGCGCTTTTAATAAGTCTAGCCCAAAGCAATAGGAAACATGATTAGCAAACTAAACCTAGAAGACATCTTATTTTTAGATATTGAAACCGTTCCAGAAACACAATATTTTTCTGATTTAGACACTACTAAACAAGAACTCTGGGAAACCAAATCACGTTACCAAAGAAAAGAGGAGTTTACTGCTGAAGCATTTTATGATAGAGCAGGAATTTGGGCTGAGTTTGGTAAAATAGTATGTATTTCGGTTGGTTATTTTGCCATTCAAAATGATATAAGAACTTTTAGGGTTACTTCGTTTTTTGGCGAAGAACCTAAAATTTTAAAAGACTTTAAAAATCTATTGCTTTCTCATTTTAGTCAAACTAAACATTTACTTTGTGCGCATAATGGTAAGGAATTTGACTTTCCGTATATAGCAAGACGTATGATAATTCACAATATAAAATTACCATACAAACTAAATTTATTTGGCAAAAAACCTTGGGAAGTACCTCATCTAGATACCTTAGAACTTTGGAAATTTGGTGACTATAAAAACTACACCTCTTTAAAACTACTAACCAATGTTTTAGGTATACCATCACCAAAAGATGATATTGATGGTAGTGAGGTTTACAAAGTGTACTACCAAGAAAATGAAATAGACAGAATTGTTACTTACTGCGAAAAAGACACTATTGCTGTAGCACAAATATTTTTAAGGCTTCGTGGTGATGCACTACTTCATGATAATGAAATTATGCATGTGTAGTATTCGCGAAAAGGATTGAGGCTTTGTTGAAGCTCCTCGAAGAGAGCGACTGCCGAAAGCCTGGTTTTTACCTTTTTCTGGTAAAAATTTGCACAAAAAAACAAAACCCTTTTTAACTATTTGAAATATCTTCTTGTAAAAAGAAATAAAAAAATCCAGAGCTTTCACTCTGGATTTTTAATTAAATTAATTATTGGTGCTTATTCATTATTGTTTTATAAACTTTTTAACTTTTGTTTTCTCTCCTATATGTAATTGTAAAATATACATGCCTTGTTGCAATGTAGCCACATTAATAGCATTGGTATATCTACCTTTAAGCACAGTTTGACCTAACAAGTTTTTAATTTCAAAACTTTGTGCTTCTAATCCTATTAAACTTACATTAAGTGTTTGTTTTACTGGATTAGGATATAGCGTAAACTGGCTATCTACACTTTGTACTGGAGTTGTAGCAAAGTAATTAGATGTAGCGTTTGTTGCTCCGCCAACACAAAATGTTGTTGCTTCAGAACTTGCAAACGAACCTCCACTTGCTAATACAGTTCCTCCATCTGTTAAAGAATAAGAGCCATTACCATAAGAGCAGCAAATACCATCTCCATACGCATCATTTATGGTAAAAGTATAGCATCCTGCTGGTAAGCTAACATTAACATTTAAGGTAGACCCATCTGCTTGACTAGCATATGTTCCTCCTGATGCTACAACACTACTTGAACCATCTGCAATTGTCCAAGAGGTTTCTTCTGGATAATTATCAAAAGTTATAGATAAAGTAACATTAGTATCACCTCCAGAAGATCCTCCAGATGTTGACAAGCTTACGGCATCAACAGCCATATCTCCTTGCCATGTGGTACCTGTAACACCATTAAAGCGTAATTGAACCGTTGTTCCTGCATAAGCAGATAGATCTACAGATGCTGTTTTCCATGAATTTCCTTGGTTTCCAGATGCACTCCAAATGCTAGTCCATGAACTTCCATTATTACTACTTGCCTCTAAAGCTAAACTACCCATTGCAGAAGCTCCATACATATGGTATGCAAATTCAAATGTTGCTTGACTCTCTCCACTTAAATCAAAACAAGGAGAATTTAAAATGGCACTTTTAGCAGAATAGTTTGGTGAAGACGACTCCATAAATATATACTGTGAACCTGCAGATGCGCTAGATGGACCTGTATTACTTGAAGGTGTAGAACCAGAAGTTCTTGTCCAATCAAAATCATCTGAACTATCTTGTGACCAAGCACCTAAACTAGATTCAAACCCTTCACTATAAGGAAAAGCTGTAATTGAGCCTGAACATTCGTTTCCGCTAGAAGCTTCAGTAACAATAACAGTTCTTGAAACTTGTGTTGCAGCATTTCCTGCAGCATCACTTACATTATAATTTAAAGTATATGTTCCTGCTACATTTGTATTTACAGAACCAGTAACACTAATACTAGAAGTTAAGTCGCCATCTACATTATCTGTTGCTGTAGCTCCTGCATCTGAGTAACTATCACCTACTGTTAAGTTAACTGTAGCAGCACCATTTAATGTAATTACTGGCGCAACCGTATCTGCTTGCCCAGAAACAATATTTACGGTATAATCTTCTACTTCACCATAATTAAATGTTTCACAAGATGTTGGCACTGCGTTATACTTCATAGCAACACGTATTCTGGTTTCACCATTTGTTGCAGAAGAAGAAACAGTAAAACTACCACTTACTGGAGTGGTTTGTGTAGCAGATTGACTCCAAACTTGTTCACCAGCATCTGTAAAATCGCCATCTTGATTATAATCTATCCAAGCGGCATATCCTTCACTGTAAACAGATCCTGTCCATGTTGGAGTTACAGTTATAGTAGTAGCACTTCCTTTTGTTAAGTCTGTAGAAATACTTGTAAAGTTAGAGTAAAACTGTGCACCAGACGCATTATTAATACTTCCTAATTGTACACGACTTATATACTCATCATTAACATTTGTACTTGCAGAATCGCAATATTGAGGACCTGATTGGCATGGTGTACAACTAGTACCTCCACAATCTACTCCTGTTTCATCGCCATTTTGTATACCATCTGAACATGTAGGTGTTGTTCCTCCTCCACTACATTTATCAGATAAAGCTAAAGCACGTCTTGCTCCTCCAGCTTCTAAAACGGTACGCATTCTTATTTTTTGCCCTTCTGTAAATAAGTTCATACAAGAATCATTGGTATAATCCATATAGTTTTGAACCATATCTGTAGAAGAACAGGAAACTTGCCCTGTAGGACAACCATAGTTAGACGTTTGGTGTGTAGGAGTATCACTTACATAATCGGTTCCGCAATTAGAATCTCCCCAAATGTGGCGTAAATTAAAATAGTGTCCAATTTCATGTGTAGTTGTTCTTCCTCCATCATAAGGAGAGGTTACAGCTCCTGTTCTACCAAAAGCATTGTAAATCATTACCAAACCATCTGTTGCAGCATTACCACCAGGAAATTGAGCATAACCTAAAAGGTTAATTGTTTGTCCTCCTGAAGTTGTAGTCATTTTTGGAACAATCCACATATTTAAATACTCTGAAGTATTCCATGGATCAATTCCTCCTGAAGAAGCGCTTTTGGCTTCGTCATTAGCGCCCCAATCTTCACGCGTTGTTAATTTTCTAGTAATACCTGTTGTAGTATTTCCGTTTGGATCTACAGAAGCCAAGCAGAATTCTATTTGCGTATCTGCTGCTTGTGACCACGTATTATCTGCATCTGCATTGGTACGTCTAAAATCTTCATTTAAAACATCTAGTTGCGATTGTATTTGTGCTTCGCTAATATTTTCTGTACTATTTCTATAAAGTACATGTACAACAACAGGAATAGTAATAATGTCACCATCTATCCTACTGGAATTGGCATTGTTTAAAATTTCCTGAGTTCTTGCTTGCGTGAAACTTTCAATTTCAGCCATTCTCTGCTCCAATTGTGGATCTAATTGTTTTCTATAATCTAGATTTTCCATAGCACCACATCTTTGATATTGTGCAAAAAGAGAACCAACCATTAGAAAACAAATAACTGTTAACGTAATTGTTTTTTTCATGAGAATAATTTAAGTTTTAGTTAATATTTTATTCAAAACGCAATGAATTTAGTATTTTTTTAACAAAATAATAATATCCGAACAACTATTCGATGAAATACATTTCATTTAAAATTATTCGGGTATTTTTTACGGATTTCCCGTAAATATTTGTGTATAAATCTTTACTTTTAACTATGTTAAAAAACAAAATACTTGCTGTTAAAAACCTCTCTATTTCCTTCTTTAATAAACAGAAAGAAAAAGAAATTATTCACAACATTTCTTATGATTTATATGAAAACGAAATACTAGGAATTGTTGGTGAATCTGGTTCAGGAAAGTCTGTTTCTTCTTTGGCTATTCTAGGTTTGTTACCAAAAAAAATATCAAAAATCACAAACGGAAGCATTCTCTACAAAGCGCAAGATTTAACCACACTAAACGCTAAAGCTTTTCAGAAAATAAGAGGAAAGAAAATTTCTATCATTTTTCAAGAACCTATGAGTTCTTTAAATCCTTCTATGACTTGCGGAAAACAAGTTTTAGAAATTGTTTTACAACACACAAGCCTAAGTAAAACCGAAGCAAAAGCGCAGGTTATTTCATTGTTTGAACAAGTAAAACTACCAATACCAGAAACAACGTTTAATAAATATCCTCATGAAATTTCTGGAGGACAAATGCAACGTGTCATGATTGCCATGGCAATTGCTTGCGAGCCAGAAATACTTATTGCAGATGAGCCCACAACTGCTTTAGATGTTACTGTACAAAAAGATATTATTCTACTTTTAAAAGAGTTGCAAGCAAAAACTAAAATGAGCATCCTTTTTATTACACATGATTTATCTTTAATTTCAGAAATTGCACATCGTGTATTAGTAATGTATCAAGGAAATATTGTAGAACAAGGAAACATACAACAAATATTTAAAAACCCTGAAAACAATTACACCAAAGCTCTTATTAATTCTAGACCTTCATTAGACGTTAGACTTAAAACGCTACCAACTATACAAGATTATTTAAAAGGAAGTATTTCTACAACAATAATTACCAAAGAAGATAGAAAAAAACAACAGGAACTAATTTATAACAAACCGCCTTTACTAGAAGTTATTAATTTAGAAAAAGAATACTTTAACACTTCTGGATTATTTAATAAAACCGAAGGATTTAAAGCTGTAAACAATATAAGTTTTAAACTATACGAAGGTGAAACCTTAGGACTTGTTGGTGAATCGGGTTGTGGAAAATCTACCCTTGGTAAAGCCATTTTACAATTAGACAAAGCTACTGCTGGAAGTATTATTTATAAAGGAGAAGATATTACCAAAATATCTAAACAAGCAATGCGAACGCTTAGAAAAGATATTCAAATTATTTTTCAAGATCCTTATGCTTCTCTAAACCCTAGGCTAACAGTTGGTAATGCCATTTTAGAACCTATGAAAGTACACCAACTTTATAGTTCTGATATCGAAAGGAAAGAAAAAGTGATAGAAATTTTAAATAGAGTTGGCTTAGAAGCCGATACTTTTAATAGATATCCTCATGCGTTTTCTGGAGGACAAAGGCAACGTATTGGTATTGCTAGAACTATTGCACTACAACCCAAACTTATTATTTGTGATGAGTCTGTTTCTGCCTTAGATATTTCTGTACAAGCACAAGTATTAAATCTGCTTAACGAACTAAAAGCCGATTTTGGGTTTACCTATATATTTATATCACATGATTTGGCAGTTGTAAAATATATGGCAGACCAATTACTAGTTATGAATGCTGGAAAAATTGAAGAAATAGACGATGCTGATGAAATTTATAAGCATCCTAAAAAAGAATATACAAAAAAGCTAATTCATGCTATACCCAAAGGATTATAGCATGAACACCTTTTTTGTTAAATACAATAAGCTTCCTATAAATTTGAATGTGTTCTTTACCGTTTTAAAAAATTTTAAAAAAAATAAATCTGTATTCATCATTTATAATTTAAGGTTAGGTCTATGGTAGACTTGGATTTATTGTATTTGGTACATTTGGGGACTGCTAATATGAACTATATTTTAGAATAATCTGCTTAAAAGCATAATTAATCGATGAAATGCACTAGATTTTAACATTTTAACAGTTTTTTAAGACATTTCCCCTTCTTTTTAGCACCTTTAGAGTATATGTAAAACAACAAATCAATAACAGCTTAAATAGATTTTTATAAGAACTGATTGATAACACTTTATAAATTTTTAAAGAACCTTTTTAAGGTAACCTATTCTATTACTTTAAATAGAAAAAACAGAATTCGTTATTAGCAATCTACTCTAAAAGCTTATTTATTACAAGCTCATTTCAGGCACTTCGCCTTCTATAATTAAATTACCTTCTGTAGCTTTTTTAATTTCTTCAACTGTAACACCAGGAGCACGCTCTAATAACTTAAAACCATCTTTAGTAACTTCTAGAACAGCAAGATTGGTCACAATCTTTTTAACACAACCAACACCTGTTAATGGTAAACTACATTTTTTAAGTAGTTTAGATTCTCCTGCTCTATTGGTATGCATCATAGCAACAATAATATTTTCGGCACTAGCAACTAAATCCATTGCTCCTCCCATACCTTTAACCATTTTACCTGGAATTTTCCAGTTGGCAATATCTCCATTTTCAGCAACTTCCATAGCACCAAGAATGGTAAGATCTACATGTTTTCCTCTAATCATAGAAAAACTCATAGCAGAGTCAAAAAAACTAGCTCCAGGAAGCGTAGTTATGGTTTGTTTTCCTGCGTTTATAACATCTGCATCTTCTTCTCCTTCAAAAGGAAATGGTCCCATTCCTAAAACGCCATTTTCACTTTGAAATTCTACTTCTATATCTTCTCTAACATAGTTTGCTACCAAGGTTGGTATACCAATACCAAGATTTACATAGTAACCATCTTGTACCTCTTTAGCTATTCGTTTTGCAATTCCTGTTTTATCTAACATTTTCTTTTAGTTTTTGTCATTCCTGCCAAAGCAGGATGCTTTAAATATGATACTTAAATATGAATAGTAGATTCCTGTCTTTGCAGGAATGACAACGTATTAACTTCTTTGTCTTACAGTACGTTGCTCAATTCGTTTTTCATAGGTAGCACCTTGAAAAATACGCTGCACAAATATTCCAGGAATATGAATTTGATTAGGATCTAATGCTCCTACAGGAACCAATTCTTCAACCTCAACAACTGTTATTTTTGCTGCGCCACACATGTTAGGATTAAAGTTTCTTGCAGTTCCTTTAAAAATTAAGTTTCCTGCAGCATCTCCTTTCCATGCTTTTACAAAAGCAAAATCTGCTTTAAAAGCGTGCTCTAACACATACATTTTACCATCAAACTCTCGGGTTTCTTTTCCTTCTGCTACTTCTGTACCATATCCTGCTGGAGTATAAATAGCAGGAAAACCAGCTTGTGCTGCTCTACAACGTTCTGCTAAAGTACCTTGCGGAATTAACTCTACATCTAATTCGCCAGAAAGCATTTGACGTTCAAATTCTGCGTTTTCACCTACGTAAGAAGAAATCATTTTTTTGATTTGCTTTTGATGCAGTAACAAACCTAAACCAAAGTCATCAACTCCTGCGTTATTAGAAATACAGGTTAATCCTTTTATATTCTTTTTTACTAATTCTGCTATCGAATTTTCGGCAATACCAGAAAGCCCAAAACCTCCAAACATAAAAGTCATATTGTCTTGAACTCCTTGTAATGCTTCTTCTACAGAGTTTACTTTTTTACTAATCATTTTGAATTGTTTTTCGTGTTTGAAAAATACAAAATAAAAAAGCCATTCTAAAAAGAATGGCTTTTAATTTATGTGTGACTATTGGTACATTTTCTTATTTATCTTCTAACAATATGGTTTTTCATTGCATAAAAAAAACCTGCTTTTTACCTAAAGAAATAGCTAGAACACAATAATACTTCCTTTTAGAAATCTAATTCTTCTGGAATATCTTCCTCTGGAGTATCTGATCCAGCATCTTGGTTTGGATTGTATTTACTACAATCTACTTCAATGGTTAAGTCTTCTGGTTTTTCAAAGTCTGCTTGAGATATATTAAGAGTTTCGTCTTCATAACAGCTTTTCATATACATTCCCCAAATTGGTAATGCCATTGCTGCACCTTGACCATAGGTTATAGATGCAAAATGGGTTGCTCTATCTTCTGCACCAACCCAAACTCCAGTAACTAGGTTTGGCACCATTCCCATAAACCAACCATCACTTTGGTTTTGTGTGGTTCCTGTTTTTCCTGCAATTGGATTTGTAAATTGGTATGGATATCCTGTTATTATCTCTCTATAATCTGCTCTGTAAGAATCTGCTCCTTTTGTTCTTAATCTAGCACCAGATCCTGATTGTGTTACACCTTGCATTAGATTTACTGTTACATATGCAGCCTCTTCACTTAATACGTCTCTAGATTCTGGTGTAAATTGATATAAAATAGTTCCGTTTTTATCTTCAATATGTGTTACCATTACAGGTTTGGTATACACTCCTTTATTTGCAAAAGTAGCATAAGCACCAACCATTTCATACACACTTAAATCTGGTGTACCTAATGCTATGGAAGGCACAGGAAGCACCTCTGACTCTACTCCTAATTTCTTCACCAAATCTACAACTGGTTGCGGACCAACTTTATCCATTAATCTAGCCGTTATTGTATTTATAGAGTTTGCTAATGCATTTTTTAAGGTTCTTGTACCACCATATTTATTGTCGGAATTTTTAGGTGTCCAAGGTTCTGGATTACCATATTTATTAGCTTCAATAGTAATTTGTGTATTTGGCAACTCATCACAAGGAGAAAGGTGTAATTGATCTATTGCTGTGGCATACACAAAAGGCTTAAACGTAGAACCTACTTGACGTTTTCCTTGTTTTACATGATCATATTGAAAATGCTTATAATTCATACCACCAACCCAAGCTTTTACATGTCCTGTTTGCGGATCCATACTCATCATTCCTGGATGTAAGAAATGCTTATAATAACGCATAGAATCCATTGGCTTCATAATAGTATCTATTTCATGTACTTTTCCTTCTTTCCAAGAGAAAATGGTCATTTTTTTAGGCACATCAAAAGAAGCAATGATTTCTTTATCTTTCTTTTTTAAATCATACTTCATATGTCTCCAACGCTCACTTTGTTTCATAGAACGTTTCATTAGAGATTCTATTTCGGCTTTATCTAAATCTAAAAAAGGTGCTGTAGGATTTCTTTTTGGTGTATTTTGATGAAAAAATTCGGCTTGCAACCTTGGCATGTGTCTTGCCACAGCTTCTTCTGCGTATAGTTGCATACGTGAATCTATGGTAGTAAACACTTTTAATCCGTCGCTATTGATATTGTATTTAGTACCATCTGGCTTTCTATTATTCTCATCATTGGTCCAATCTTTCATAAAAGCACGAAGATATTCTCTAAAATAAGTAGCTGTACCTTCACGATGTGACTCTGGAGAATAGCGTAAACCTAAATCTAGTTTTTGTAGTGAATCCTTAACTTTTTCACTTATATAATCATACTTTTCCATTTGTGCTAAAACCACATTACGTCTGTTTTTAACACCTACAGGATTGCGTTCTGGTCTTGGGTTATATAAAGAAGAGTTTTTAAACATACCTACCAACATAGCAGATTCTTTAATATCTAACTCCATAGGTTCTTTACCAAAATAAATTCTGGAAGCAGAACGTATACCATCTGCATTATTACCAAAATCATAGATATTAAAGTATTGCGCTATAATTTCTTCTTTGGTATATTGGCGTTCTAAACGAATGGCAATAATCCATTCTTTTGCTTTTTGTAGTATTCGCTCTATGGTATTTTTTGACCCTTCACCATGAAACAATTGTTTTGCTAGTTGTTGCGAAATAGTACTTGCTCCTCCGCCTTTTCCTAGTTTTACAATAGCTCTTAAAGTTCCTCTAGCATCAATACCAGAATGTTCATGAAAACGAGCATCTTCTGTAGCAATTAAAGCATCTACCAAATGTTGTGGTAGCTCATCATAACTTACAGGTGTTCTGTTATCGTTAAAATAAAACTTTCCTAAGGTTTTACCATCAGAAGAAATAATTTCTGTTGCTAAATTGGTTTTTGGGTTTTCTAAAATGGTATGATCTGGTAAATCACCAAACATAGAGGTTAATACAAACAATAAGATAATTGCTAAAACACCTCCTAAAAACAGTTTCCAAAATAAACGAATGTATTTTGTAAAGTCTTGTGTTTCTGCTTGTTTTTTAGTTTGCTTTTTCGCTTGTTTTTTTGCCATATTATATTTACTTCTCGATATCATTTTACTACACTTTAGGCATTTCTGCGTGGTATAAAATCTCTCGAAGTGACCTTAATTTTTACTTGTTTTTTCTACTCTAAATCCAACATCTGTGACACCTTCTAAGTTAACAATACCTTTAACTTTTCCGTTTTCACGCATGGCGTGCTGAATATTTACTTGGTATTCTCCAGTTTCTGAAAACACAAAACCTTCTTTATACCAAAGTTTATTTTCTTTTATACTTGAAAAACCTGTTCCTAGAAATTCTCCATTAGGTTTAGCCATTTTGTACTCTAAAGTATCTTTAACTGTTTTTCCGTGTGGAAAATTCATTTCTACAATTAAAAACAAATTATTGTATTTATATTCTTGATTGTTGCGCAAGTTTACAAACAAATTATAAGCACTTATTGTATCTGGAGCTTGCACTTTAAACTGTGCTATATCTTCTTTATTCCACGGATTGGATACACTTTGGTACTCATCAAAAACACCATTAGCATCACAAGACACAACCAACGCAGAAAGAAAGAAAAGCATTAGAATAACACTACTTCTCATTGTTCTTTTTATTTTGAGGTTTTCTTCTTCGCTTGTTGTTACTATTTTTCTTGTTATTAGCGCTATTGGTTGGCTTAGGTTTATTGGTGTTATTATTTTTTTTCTTGTTTCTATTTCTACTGTTTCTATTGTTTTTACGTTTTTTATTGCCTTTTGGACTATCGAAACGTGTTAAACTATCTTGACCTACAACGTTCTCAAACTCTGTTTTAGTATCTTCTACAAGCTCTAAGGCGTATTCTTCAAGACTTACAATTTTTTCTCTTTTTTTATTTATGGCAATAATTTCATTGGCTTGATCTTTGGTAATCTTGTGCCAATTCATCCATTCTCCTTCATAAGCATACCAAAGGTGTCCTTTAAAAATATCTGTTTTTTGACAAACAGCAGTTCCTTTTTGTGTGTATAGCTTAATTTCTGGTTTTGGTATTGTTTTTAAAGCATCTAAGTAACTATCTAACTCATAGTTTAAACAGCATTTTAGTTTACCACATTGTCCTGCTAGTTTTTGCGGATTTAAAGATAATTGTTGGTAACGAGCTGCAGAAGTACTTACTGATCTGAAATCTGTTAACCAAGTAGAGCAACACAACTCACGACCACAAGAACCAATACCACCAAGTCTGGCTGCTTCTTGTCTAAAACCAACTTGTTTCATTTCAATTCTAGTTCTAAACTCTCTAGCAAAAAGCTTAATAAGTTCTCTAAAATCTACGCGTTCTTCTGCAGTGTAGTAAAAAGTGGCTTTACTTGCATCTCCTTGAAACTCGATATCAGAAATTTTCATTTGCAATTTTAAGTCTATTGCAAATTGACGCGCTTTTACTTTCATGGCTTCTTCTCTATCACGAGCTTCTGACCAAATATCAATATCTTTTTGTGATGCTTTTCTGTATAGTTTTAAAACATTTTCTGGTTTTTCTGAAACTTTTTTACGCTTCATTTGTACTCTTACAAGCTCTCCTGTAAGGGTTACCATACCAATATCATGACCTGATTGTGCTTGTGTGGCTACAATGTCACCTATTGCTAATGTTAAGTTTTCTGTGTTTTTATAGTATTCTTTTCTTCCGTTTTTAAAACGAACCTCCACCCAGTCAAATGGTTTTTCACCATTGGGCAATGACATGTTTGCTAGCCAATCAAAAACAGTGAGTTTATTACAACTGTCTGTTCCACATGTTCCGTTATTTTTGCAGCCTTTTGGTTGGCCATCTTTTCCTGTTGAACAAGTTCCACAAGCCATAAAGTAGTATATATTGATTCTGAAAAAGTATCTTTTTTTCAGAAGAAGATTAATAAAAAATAGTTTCTTTTTTAAAGATTTCCAAGTTTTACTTTGGATTGTAAAGATAATATTATTCTAAAGACTTAAAAACAAAGTTTTTTAATTAAACTCTACTTCATAGTTCAATCGATTAGAAAGGGATTTTAATTCGGTTTCAGACTTAAAAATATTGGCATATAATTGCTTGCTCCAACCGATTCTTTTTGAGTATTGATTGAAGGATTCATTTTTCCAATCAAAACCATCTTTCCAGAAATTATTTGGTGAAACATAACAAAACGTATAGTCAAAAATTAAACTAGAGTTGTTAATTTGTGTTTTTTCAGGAATTTCATTAGAAGCTAAAAGCGTAATATTATTGGCTTTACAATTATCTCTAATTTGTTTTATGAGCGTAGAGTAATCTGCTCGAATACTTTCTAAATCAAAATCACTGTATTCTGTGTTTCCTATTTTTCTTATTGGACGTATTTGAAGTATATCGAAACTTTTTCCGCTAAAATGATTAAAAAGTTCTGTTAGTTCGTAAAAATTGTCTTTGTTAAAAGTGTAGTTAATTCTTACCTTAAAATCATATTTGTTTTTTAGTTTTTGAAAAGCATTAAACGCATTATGAAACTTTTCATAGCTTGCTTTTTTCATAAAACCTTCATAGCTTTCTTTAGTAACACCATGTAAAGAAATGGTAAACTCATTAAGTCCTGCTTTTAAAAGCGCTTCTATTTTTTCTTCATCCAACAAATTGGCATTGGTAGTTACAGAAATATAAGGAACTCCGTATTGTTTACCTAGTTTTACAATTTCTGGTAGGTTTTTATACAAAGTAGGCTCTGTACCACAACCTATTTGCAATTTTAATGCACGTTTAAATATGGTTTTTGCTACTTGCTCTAGCTCTTCTGGTTTAAATTGTCCTTTTAAGGTTTTTACATAGTCTGCATCTGTAAAATAACACATTTTACAACGTAAATTACAAGCCATTACAGGATCTAGATTTACTGCTAAATACCTTTTATTGAATTTATGCAGTAGCCAAAGTCCTAAAAATTTAATTCTGTGACTTTTAATCTTTCTGTTTAGTTGTAATAACTTGTAAATGTTCATTTAATTTAACTTTACACTTATAATATTTACTGGACATGCTTTGGCTGCTTTTTCACAACCTTCTAAAATAAGATGATCATTAGATTTTATGGTATAAAAACCTTTTTTGTCTTTAGCGTTTAATAAAACGGTTTTGCCATCTTTTTTAGACATTTGAAATTGCTCTGGAGCCATTTCAACACAGTAATTACAACCAATGCATTTATTTCGCTGTAAGGTAACAATAACCATTAAGCTTCTACTTTATTTTCAACAATTTTATATAACTTATCTGAAGGACGAATTCTAAAATCTAAAGGTATGGTTACAGAATCTCCTTTTGAACCTGTTTGTAAAGCTTGGTCATTAACCAACATTTCTTTAACCTGTAATTCTTTTGCTCCTGTAGTTGGTCCTGTAATTAAAATGGTGTCTCCTAGATTAAGATCATAGGCTTCCATTTTAAACTCACCAATTTTAGCTTTAGGATAAAAATGCATGCCTTTACCTAAATACACCTTTTTTTGTGTTGCATGTGATCCTGAACCATTGCTCCATTCTCCTAATTTTTGTCCCAGATAGTAGCCATTCCAAAAACCACGATTATAGACTTTTTCTAGTTCTTGCATCCAGGTAATTACATTATCTTTATTGTAATTGCCTTGAGAAAGACTATCTAAAGCATCACGATAGCATTTTATTACTTTAGCTACGTATTCTGGTGCTCTACCTCTTCCTTCAATTTTTAATACTTTAATTCCTGCATCTGCAATTTGATCTAAAAAATCTATAGTACACAAATCTTTTGGAGACATGATATACTCATTATCTAATTCCATTTCAAATCCTGTTTCCTGATCAATAACAGTGTACTTTTTTCTACAATTTTGCTTACAAGCACCACGATTTGCTGAAGAATTATGCGCATGCAAACTCATATAACATTTTCCAGAAACTGCCATACAAAGTGCTCCATGACCAAATATTTCGATTTCTACAAGGTTTCCTGAAGGTCCTTTTATTTGCTCTTTTTCAATTTGCTCTGTAATTTTTTTTACTTGTCGCAAACTTAGTTCTCTACTTAAAACCATGGTGTCTGCAAACATGCTATAAAACTTTACAGTTTCAATGTTTGTAACGTTTATTTGTGTAGATATATGTACTTCTAAACCATATTCTCTAGCTATTGCAATAACTGCTTGATCCATAGCTATAACCGCAGTAATATTAGCTTCTTTTGCCTTTTTTACTAGCGTTTTTACTATAGATAAATCGTGGTCATACACGATGGTGTTTAGTGTTAAATAGGTACGTACATTTTTTTGAGAACAACGTCTAGAAATTTCAGCTAAATCATCTAATGTAAAATTAATAGAGGCGCGAGCTCTCATATTTAATTGTTCTACACCAAAATAAACAGAATCTGCACCATTATCTAAAGCTGCCTGAAGGGATTCAAAGTTTCCTGCAGGAGCCATTAATTCAATTTTCTGCATAATAAAACTTCGTTAACTACGACTCTGACGTATTAAAATTCTCGAAAATGTTTCTTAAATCTTTCTTGTAAGGCAAGTGATCTGCTCTTCCTTTTTTAAAGATATCATTACTATTTGCTTGTCCTTTACGTAATGCTTTTTGTTCTTCAAAAGGCAACGCGTGAATTTCTTGACAAGTTGAAGAACAACAGTTGTTCATTTCTTCTTTACAAGCATCACACTGAATAAATAAAAGGTGGCAAGCATCATTTGCACAATTGGTATGCACGTCAAAAGGTGTTCCGCATTGGTGACATTGTGCAATTACGTCTTCACTAATTTTTTCTGCTCTACGTTCATCAAAAACAAAGTTTTTACCAATAAACTTATTTTCTAAACCTTCCGCATTAATTTGACGTGTATATTCAATGATTCCGCCTTCTAATTGGTATACATTTTTAAAACCTTTGTGTTTGTAGTATGCACTTGCTTTTTCACAACGTATTCCACCTGTACAATACATTAACAGGTTTTTTTCGTCTTTATATTCTTTTAAATCTTCTTCAATAATATCTAAAGATTCTCTAAAGGTATCTACATCTGGTGTTACTGCTCCGTCAAAATGACCAATTTCACTTTCATAATGATTACGCATATCTACACAAACCGTGTTTGGGTTTTCAAGCATTTCATTAAACTCTTTAGCAGAAAGGTGTACTCCTTTATTTCTTACATCAAAAGTTTCATCATTTAAGCCATCAGCAACAATCTTGTTTCTAACTTTTACTTTTAGTTTTAAAAAAGACATATTGTCTTGCTCTACAGCAATATTTAGTCTAATTCCTTTTAAAAATTCAATAGTATCTAAATGATTTTTAAAGGCTTCAAATTGATCTGCTGGTAGCGATAATTGACCGTTAATACCTTCTGTAGCTACGTAAATTCTTCCTAGAACATCTAATGCGTTCCAAGTTAAAAATAGGTGGTCTCTAAATTCTTGAGGATTTTCAATTTTTGCGTACTGATAAAAAGAAAGTGTTAATCGGTCTTTTCCTGCTTCTTCGATTAACGCAGCTCTTTCTTTTGCGCTTAATGTGTTGTACAGTTGCATGCTATACTAATTTTTAAGGTTAAAGAATAATTTTTTGCAAAGGTAGTGTTTTAAAAAGACTTAACAAGATTTGCATAGTTTGATACTGCTTTAGGCTATATTCTAAACAAAAAAAAAGCACTTTAGACGTTCTAAAGTGCTTTTAATAGACTAACTCGTTATTAATATTTTTAATTATTTAAAATTTTAAAATATGTTACGAGTTAACCTCCATCGGCTTTGCAATTGCTATTTACAAATATAGCAACTGAAAGGCCTAATACATGAATACTTTTTTTAAAAAACTTCATAGTTTGATGCTTTAAAAGATTAAACTATATATACCTCATAAAGACAAAAACAGCAGCTGTAATTTGTTTCTATTTTCTTCTATTCCAACATAAAACAAAAATGTAGTTTCGTACAATTTCTATTTCATTAAAAGAAAATATAATACCATTTTTCTTCTATTGTTCTCGAGTTTATTTGGCACTATTAATTAAAAAGCGAGGTTGTTTTTCTTTTTCATAGCATAAAAATTTTCCCACTTTATATAGTAGATGCAGAAAGAATAAAAAGGTTGCGTCTAGAAGGAAAATATTATTTTACTAATTTAAAATGAAATGTAATATTGTATTGTAATATGATAAAAGAAGTAGTATTTTAGCATCGATTACACGAATAAATAATATACATAGATGAGCAGCGAAAAAGAAGCAAAATTAAAAGCACTTAAACTAACTTTAGATAAATTAGATAAGGCCTACGGAAAAGGAACAGTAATGAAAATGAGCGACAAGGCCATAGTAGATGTAGAAGCTATATCTTCTGGTTCTTTAGGTTTAGATATTGCTTTAGGCGTTGGTGGTTACCCAAGAGGTCGTGTTATTGAAATATATGGTCCGGAATCTTCTGGTAAAACCACACTAACTTTACATGCTATTGCCGAAGCGCAAAAATCTGGTGGTATTGCAGCATTTATTGATGCAGAGCATGCTTTTGATAGATTTTATGCAGAAAAACTAGGCGTAGATATAGACAATTTAATAATCTCACAACCAGATAATGGAGAGCAAGCACTAGAAATTGCAGATAACTTAATTCGTTCTGGAGCCATAGATATTGTTGTAGTAGATTCTGTTGCAGCATTAACACCTAAAAGTGAAATTGAAGGTGAAATGGGAGACTCTAAAATGGGATTACATGCACGTTTAATGTCACAAGCATTAAGAAAACTAACCGCATCTATTAGCAAAACAAACTGTACAGTTATCTTCATTAACCAATTACGTGAAAAAATTGGTGTTATGTTTGGTAACCCAGAAACAACAACTGGTGGTAATGCATTAAAATTTTATGCTTCTGTTAGATTAGATATTAGAAGATCTACACAAATAAAAAGCACAGATGGAGATGTACAAGGAAACAAAACCAGAGTAAAAATTGTTAAAAACAAAGTTGCTCCACCTTTTAGACTTGCAGAATTTGATATTATGTATGGCGAAGGAATTTCTAAAGTTGGTGAAATTCTTGATATTGCTGTAGAATTTGAAATTGTAAAGAAAAGCGGTTCTTGGTTTAGTTATGGAGATACCAAACTAGGTCAAGGTAGAGATGCTGTAAAAGCTTTAATAAAAGACAACCCAGAATTAATGGATGAATTAGAAGTAAAAATTAAAGAAGCCATTAAAGAAGGTAAAGAATAAAACATACCTAATTACTTTTAAAAAATCCCGATATATTCGGGATTTTTTATTTTTATACGCAACCTTTTCTAGTTTTCTGCATCTAGTAATAAAACATGTATTTTAAGCATACTTATGTACTTATGAAAAAAATAGTAATAACTTTCTTATTATTCGTTTCTTTATTATTTTCCTGCAGCGTGAGTGATGACACACCACGCTCTTACTTTGAATTTTTACCTATTGAAAGTGTTCAAATGCCTGATACTTTTACAAGGTACCAAACACATAACATAGATTTATTTTATAACTTACCTTCCACTTGTCATGTTTTAAATGATATATATTATGCTATAAACGAAAACCAAAGAACTGTAGCAATAGTAAGTGAAGTATATACAGCAAGTGACAATTGCCAGGAAATAAGTACAGAAGCCGAAACTTCTTTTGCTTTTAGACCTACAGAATTAGGAACCTATATTTTTAAATTTTGGCAAGGCGAAGATGAATTAGGTGAAGACCACTATAACGTTGTTGAAATAGAAGTTGTAGAATAAATTTAAGTTTAACTAATACATGAACATGTGAGTTTAAACCAACTCATTCAAAATTGTAAAAAGAATGATGCTCAAGCACAAAGCGAACTATACCAGCTCTTTTCGGGTAAACTGTTTTCTATTTGCTTAAAGTATTCACGAAATTACGCCGAAGCGGAAGATAATCTGCAGGATGCTTTTGTGACTATTTTTAACAAAATATCACAATTCAATAACAAAGGTTCTTTTGAAGGTTGGTTAAAGCGAATTACTATAAATACCGCTTTACAATGCTACCGAAACAAAGGAGTTTTTGAAATTGTAAACGAAGAAAAAATTGAAGACATAACATTAGAAATTGAAGATGATGAGCTAAGCATAGATTATCTACTTAAAATTATTCAAGAACTACCAGACAGATACAGATTAGTATTTAACCTTTATGCTTTAGATGGCTATTCGCACAAAGAAATAGCTTCTATGTTAAAAATAAGCACAGGAACCTCTAAATCTAACCTAGCACGAGCTAGACAGATTTTAAAAGATAAGATAGAAACCTATAGAGCGAGTTTAAACGCGCAGACATTATAATGAGTGACAAAAAACATATAGATAGAATTTTTCAAGAAAAACTTAAAGATTTAGAGGAAACTCCTAATGCTAAGGTTTGGAAAAATATTCAAAGTAAAATAGAACAACCTAAGGAAGACAACAAAAAAGTGTTTCCTATATGGTTACGTGTTTTAAGTATTGCAGCAGTTTTATTGCTTTTAATTACCATTGGCAACCTCTACAATACCAACAAAAACAACACAAAAACTAACACCAATGTTGTAGATACAGAAAATACCGTAAATGCTTCAGAAATAGAAAACAATACAACGAACCAAAACGCTTCAAATACAACAATAACAGACAACAAAGTTGTTGATAAAACAACCAATACAACTCATGATGCAGAGCATTTAAACAATACTACAAAAACTACTGAAGAAAACAATACCAGCACCAATACAAGTATTGCAAACACCACTACCAGCAAGTCTACAACTACAAAAAAACAATTGAACAACGCTAATGCTAATGCTAATCCTGTAGCAAACAATAAAACATACACTAGCACAACAAAAAACAAGAATACTAACAAAGAAGCTATAAAAAGTACACAACAACCAACGGTTGGTATAAATAACTCAGATACAAACAGAGTTGCAGCTCATACTACGCAAGAACAAAACCAAGAAGAAAAAATTCAAAACAACACTGTTGTTTCTACTACAATTCCTTCAGAACAAACAGGAAACAACAACGTTAACACCAACGCTAACTCTAACGCTAATACTAATGCTGTAGCACAAAACAATTCATCAAATAACACCAACAACAAAAAAGCAGCTACAGCACAAGATGAAAACAAGACAACTTCCCCATTAAAAAACAACAAAGCAAATGCTATTGCAGCAAATACAAACAATACAGAAATAGAAAACACAAGCACAGACTCAATTCCTACTAAAGAAATAAAAAAAGAAACACTATCTATAGAAGAAGCCATAGCCAAAACAGGAGAGCTAAAGGATGAAGAAAAAGAAGAAGAAGAAACAAAAAAAATAAAAAGATGGGAAATGTACGCCAATATTGCTCCTGTTTACTACAACACGCTTGGTAAAGGATCGCATATTGATGAACAGTTTGTAAACAATACAAAAACAGGAGAAATAAATACCAGTTATGGTGTAAATGTAAGCTATGCTTTTAACGAAAGATTAAAACTTAGAACTGGTTTTAACTCCTTAGATTTAAGTTATGATACAGATGATGTAATTATTTATCAAAACGTATCTAGTAACTCTTCAAACAATGCACCTTTAAAAAACATTACTTTTAATAGCGAACAACCTATTTCAGCAATTTCTGCAACCAACCTTACTGTACAACAGGCACTTGGTATTTTACCTGATGAAAATGCTGCAATAAGCCAGCGTTTAGGTTATTATGAAGTACCTATGGAACTAGAATATACAATATCTACTAAAAGGTTTGGCGTAAATGTAATTGCAGGATTAAGTACTTTCTTTTTAAATCACAATAAAATATTCTCTGAATTTGAAGGACGAAAAACAGAGATAGGAGAAGCCAATAATGTAAACAACTTTAGTTTTAGCGGAAACCTAGGCTTTGGTTTTGATTATAAATTTTCTGATAAAATAATATTTAATGCACAACCTACATTTAAGTACCAAATGAATGCGTTTGAAAACACTTCTGGTGATTTTAAACCATACATAATAGGGCTTTACACAGGGTTGAGCTATAAGTTCTAGTTGGTTAGACTGGTTTTTGTTATTCTATAGTATGTAGAGTAACAATCACAATTAAAGGCTGTTCTGTGCCTAGAACAGCTTTTTTTATGCATTATAAGCAATTAACTGCTTTAAAATTATAGCTCTAGCTTTACTATTAAGTTCTTTAGTATTATTTGTTTTTAAACCTATTGTTGGTATAAATCGATGCATTTTAACACGCATTCTACCAGGACTTCCGCTAAAAAAAGTATAAGAAAAACGTTTTTTATTGTCTCCAAAAGTTAAAGGTACAATTGGTATTTGGTGGTTTATAGCTAACCTAAAAGCACCATCTTTAAATTGGGTTAAAAGCACATCTTCATCAGGAACCAAACCTTCTGGAAAAATACAAATACTTAAACCTTGGTTTAAACGTCTTTGTGCTCTTTTAAAAACGCCTTTTCTGCTACTTTCACTACTTCTATCTACCAAAATACAAGTACGTTTATAAAAGAAACCAAATAGCGGGATTTTTGCCAATTCTGCCTTACCTACAAATACAAAAGGATTTTTTACAGTAACCAACATAAGCATAATATCTGCCATAGAGGTATGGTTAGCAATAAACATGTAACTTTTGTTTTTATCTGTAATTTCTTCGCGTTCTATTTTTGTTTTAAAACCCATTCCTATTAAAATAAACTTAGACCAAATACGCGCTAGTTTAAAAAAATAAGGATACCAAGATTCTTTAAGTATAGAAATTAAAAGCAACGGAAACATTACAAGTATTGGTAATGCAACTAGTATATAAAACCAGATACGATAGAAAATCCAGAAAATGTATTTAAAAATTTTCATAAGCTCCAAAACTACTAAAATTATTGAACTCATCTTTATAAAAAAATTATCTTTGCTTTATAAAAAAAGAATTAAGTTTAATTTAAAGAGATACCTGCTTTTGTAGGTAATACTATGGCACGAATTTTAACAGGAGTACAAAGTACTGGAACTCCACACTTAGGAAACATTTTAGGCGCAATTATGCCAGCAATTAAAATGGCTGAAGACGCAAAAAACGAATCGTTTTTATTTATTGCAAACTTGCACACTTTAACGCAAATTAAAGATGCAGCAGTTTTAAGAGAAAACACCTACTCTGTTGCTGCTACTTGGCTTGCTTTTGGATTAGATGTTGAAAAAACAGTGTTTTACAGACAAAGTGATGTTCCGCAAGTAACAGAGTTATCTTGGTACTTGTCTTGCTTTTTCCCTTTTCAACGCTTAACCTTAGCACATGGTTTTAAAGACAAAGCAGATCGTTTAGACGATGTAAACGCTGGTTTATTTACCTATCCAATGCTTATGGCTGCAGATATTTTAGCTTATGATGCCAATATAATTCCTGTTGGAAAAGACCAACTACAACACATAGAAATGACTCGTGATGTAGCATCTCGTTTTCATGCTAAAATGGGAGAAACTTTTGTACTACCAGAAGGAAAAATACAAGAAAACATCATGCTTGTTCCTGGAACAGATGGTGAAAAAATGAGCAAAAGTAGAAACAACTTTATTAATTTGTTTTTAAACGATAAAAAACTACGTAAACAAATTATGGGTATTGAAACAGATAGTACTGCTTTAGAAGATCCTAAAGACTGGAAAACCTGTAACTGCTTTGCCTTATATGCACTTTTAGCTTCTGAAGAAGAAATAGAAACCATGAAAGCTAACTATGAAAATGGTGGTTTTGGTTATGGTCATGCAAAACAAGCCTTATTTGAGCTAATTGTTGAAAAATTTGCACACCAAAGAGAGCGTTATAATTACTATATGAATAACACAGACGAATTAGATAAGATACTTGCTATTGGTGCAGAAAAAGCAACAGTAATTGCTAATGATGTTTTAGCTAGAGTAAGAGAAAAAGTTGGGTATTAAACACCTTTCTTAGAGAAAAATTAAAGCAGTTATGTTTCTTTAAAAGCAACATAACTGCTTTTTTTATTTATAAAGGTTAAATCACTTCAAACAACTTGCCAGGAAGTGGCCTTACCACTCCTTTTAATTCCATATTTAAAAGTATGCTAGCTACTTTAAATGTTGGTAAATTACAACGCAAAGCAATAATATCTAGTTGTTCTTTTTCGGTTTCTTTTAAGTAATTATAAATTACTTTTTCTTGGTCGTCAAGCTCTACAAATAGTTGTTTTTGCACTACAGGTTTTTGCTTTTCTTCTAATTGCCAATTTAAAATATAAGGCACATCTAAAGGAGTAGATAACATATGTGCTTTTTGGTGTTTTATTAAATTATTACAACCAACACTTTGGCTGTCTGTAACACGTCCAGGAACTGCAAAAACATCTCTATTGTAAGATCCTGCAATATCTGCAGTAACAAGGCTTCCTCCTTTTTCTGCAGATTCTATAACAATAGTTGCTTGACTAATACCAGCAATGATTCGGTTTCGTTTTAAAAAATTGTTTCTATCAAAAGTATCACTACTCCAAAAATCGGTAAAAAAGCCACCATTTTTCTCTACATCTGCTACATACTTTTTATGTGTTTTAGGGTAAATCTGGTTAAAACCATGTGCTAAACAACCTATGGTTTGTAAATTGTGTTTTATAGCAGCTTTTTGTGCTGTAATATCTGTACCATAAGCAAAACCAGAAACAATAACAGGATTAAAAACAGCAAGCTGTTCTATTAGTTTTTCGCAAAAAGCAATACCATTAGTAGTTACTTTTCTGGCACCAACAACACTAATAATACGCTGTTGCTTTAAGTTAATGTTTCCTACTTGAAATAGTACAATAGGACTATCTATACAATGTTTTAGTTTTTCAGGATAGGCATCATCTGTAAAATAATGGCATACAATTTTTTCGTCTTTAATAAATTGCAACTCTTTTTCTGCAGCTTTTAAATGTGCACTAGAAAACAAATCGCTAATAACAACACTTCCTATACCATCAATTTGTAATAGATTTTGTTTTTTTTCTTTAAACACAGCTTCGGCAGAACCACAATGTGCAATAAGCTTTTTAGCAGTTATATCGCCTATTTTGGCAACATGTTGCAGCGCTAATATATAAAGCAAATTATTTTCTACCATCTATTGTTTTGATTTTCAACTTACAATTTAATTAATTTTTGGCCTGTTAATAAATAGTTAGACGGAATTTTTATAGAAAGCGAAAAAAAATTAACTTTGTTTTATGCGATTAGAAATATACATAAGCGATTTACTATATAGATATGACTGTGTTACAGTTCCAGGATTTGGTTCCTTTTTAACACAACGTGTTTCAGCAAAACTACACGAATCAACCAATGCCTTTTATCCACCAAAAAAAGTATTGTCTTTTAACGAGCAAATACAACAAAATGATGGTTTATTAGCGCATTATATTGCAGATGTAGAAAAAATACCTTTTGAGGTTGCTGTTAAAAAAATTGAGAAAAGAGTAAAATCTTTAAAATCATATTTAACAGAAGGAGAAACACTTACTTTTGATAATATTGGTGATTTATCTTTTAATAACGAAGGTAAAATATTGTTTGAACCTTCTTACCACTTAAACTATTTAACAGATGCTTTTGGTTTAAACCAATTGGTATCTCCTGTAGTTAAAAGAGAGGTTTACAAAGAAGAGGTAGAAGCTATAGAAAAAGTGGTTCCTATTGCTGTAACTACTGAAAAACGCAAAGCAAGACCATATTTAAAATATGCTGCAATTGCTTTATTAGCATTAACTGTTGGTGGTTTGGTTTCTTCTAATTTCTATGTAAACAAGATTAAAACGCATAACCAATTAGCGCAAGAAGAAGCAAACACGCAATTAGAGAATAAAATTCAAGAAGCTACTTTTGTTATAGACAATCCGCTTCCTGCTGTAACACTTAATGTTACGGTAAATAAGCAAGTAGGAAAATACCATATTATTGCTGGTGCTTTTAGAGAAGAAGCTAATAGCGATAAAACCGTACAAAAATTAAAAACCCAAGGCTATAATGCTAGAAAAATTGGCGTTAATAAATATGGCTTACACCAAGTGGTTTACTCTAGTCATACAGATAGATTAGAGGCCTTAAAAACCTTACGTGATATTAAAAAAACACATAATAAAGATGCTTGGTTATTAGTTAAAGACTTAAACTAAGTTACTTTTTATAACAATTCATTTTTATATAATTACTTCCCTTTTTTTAAGGGAAGTTTTTTTTTACACGCTTTTTTATAGGAAGAATATAGAAGCGTTAATGTTATAATAAAATTATATTCTTTACTCCTAAAAACGAAATTCGTTATACCTTTGCGCTTTAATTAAAAAAACAAGATGTCTTTAAAAACTCCAGAACAATCAAAAACTACATTAACCGATTTAGTTTTACCTAGTGAAACCAATCCTTTAAATAATTTATTTGGTGGAGAATTACTTGCAAGAATGGATCGTGCTGCTAGTATTGCAGCAAGAAGACATTCAAGACGTATTGTAGTTACAGCCTCTGTAAATCACGTAGCATTTAATCGTGCTGTACCTGTTGGTAGTGTAGTAACAGTTGAAGCGAAGGTTTCTCGTGCTTTTAAGAGCTCTATGGAGATTTATTTAGATGTTTGGATAGAAGACAGAGAATCTGGTGAAAAAACGAAAGCTAATGAAGCTATTTACACCTTTGTTGCTGTTGATGAAACTGGAAGACCTGTAAAAGTAGATGACATTTACCCAGAAACCGACTTAGAAAAAGAACGTTTTAATGGCGCTTTAAGACGTAAACAACTTAGTTTAGTACTTGCAGGGAAAATGAAACCTAATGATGCTACAGAGCTAAAAGCTTTGTTTGTATAATTCATTTTCACCAAGCCTTTCTTTATTTCATGTACACATAACATACTATGTGTATAATACATAATATACTTGCGTTTTATTTGGAAGCTAGTCTAGAAGTCTATACGCTTTAAAATACTACATTTTATAAATCCATGAAGCAGGATTTTCGGTTTTAGAGTTTTTAAACACACTAAAACTTAAGGTTGTTTTTCCGTCTGATGGATTAGTAAAAACTTCACCAATTTCCTGTTTTGTAGTTACCTTATCTCCTTTTTTAACGTATATTTTTCCTAAATTAGAATATGCTGTAAAGTAGTTACCATGTCTTATTAAAACAGATGGGTTTCCGTTTTTAGATGCAATAATTCTATATACTTCACCATTAAAAACGGCTCTTACCTTAGCATTACTTTCGGTTTCAATTCTAACTCCATTACTTTGTATCATAATGGTTTTTACAATAGGACTTGGCTGTCTACCATAACGAAGTTTTACCACACCTTTTTCTACAGGCCAAGGCAATTTACCTTTACTAGAAATAAAGCTATTTGCTAAAACCTTATCTTCTGGTGTCATTGCATAAGCAGTAGATTTACTTTTTGTGGTTTTACCTACTTTTTTATTTGAACTTGCAATAGCCTCTTTAATAATACGCTCTATTTCTTTATCAATACGATTAGCTTCTGCTTGCCTACTTTTAATTTGTGCTGCGTATTTAGTAACATCTTTATTAATAGCTGCCATTAAAGTTTCATGCTGCTGTAGCTCTTTTACTAATTCTGCTTGGGCAATTTTATTTTCGTTAATTAGTTTTTGCTTGTCTTCTTTTTGTTTTAACAAAGCCTTATTAATTACCTGTAATTCTGCCGTTTTAGCCTTTATAGCTTCACCTTGCTCCTTTTGGTATTCTGCATATTGATTAATGTATTTAACACGTTTATATGCTTGTTGAAAATTGGTAGAAGACAATAAAAACATAACGCGACTTTGCTCACTTTTACTCTTATAAGAAGTAACAATCATTTTTGCATAATTGTCTTTTAAGGTGGCTAGCTCTTCTCTTAGCTCAGAAATATTATTTTGGTTATCGTTAATTTCTCTAGTAAGCAGATTTGCTTGTTGGTTGGTAACTTTAATTAAATTTCTACGTACACTAACCTTATAATTTAAATCTTCAATTAAGGTTAATTGCGATTTTTGTTGCGATTTATTTTTAGTTAATAAGCTATTTATTTGTTGAATTTCTTGACGTAACTCTTGTCTTCTATCTTCTAATTCTTGTTGTTTTTTACTTTGCGCAAACGAAAGCGTAGTGCATAAAAAGAATGCAATAAGAAAAACGGTTGTATATATTGGTTTATTTTGCATTACTTAAGTACAATTTCTTGATATCCTGATGGTATATTAAACGGAAATTTTAATTTTTCATTTAATGTTATCGATTTAAATTCTATATGCAGTCTTGTTTCATCAAAACCTTCAATAGCATTAATTTGTATGTGCTGCGGAAACGTTTGTTTATCTACTTCTTGATAATTGGTATAATCTATTTGAAGCATTCGTTGTTCTTTTGCTTGTGCTAACTGCTGTGAGTTTATTTTAAAATGTGAAGCATCTAAAATATAAAATAACTCTAATGCTTCTAATTGTGTTTTAGGCATTAAAACGTATTGATTTTCTTGTGTTGACACTTCAAAATCATTAGGTTTTAACGTATATAAAGCTTCGCCTAATAATAGGTTTTGCACTTTATTAAAGTCTAGCTCGATACCTAATACATCACTTAAATAGGCATAGTCACCATCAAAATACGTATTGTCTAATTTATTATAAAAACTAACGCGATCTGGAGTAATTAGCACTTTAACAAAACCTAATTTACTCATCCAAATGGTTTTGTTTTTTTCCATTCTAAAACTTACAGTTGTACTTTTAGAACTGCTACCTTCTGAGTAGTCTATTTTTACTCTAGCTGCAAGGGTTTTAAAGCTTGGTGTTTGCTTTGCATTTGCTTTTATTAGCTGTTTTGCAGAAAGGTTTAAATTACTGTCTCCTGTAGTTACTGTTTTGGAAGATTTACAACCTACCAATAAAAAAACAAAAAAGGAAAGTGTATATATGAGGCGTTTTGTTTGCATCTAATTTGTAGATTCTAATTGTTTTGCTTTATCACTAAACGATTTTGCTTTTACCGTATTGTTTAATTGTAAGTAAGAAATACTTATTTGCTTGTAAAAATCGCTTTCCATTTTATTATCATCTATTACATAATCTAATCCAGTTTCTAAAACACGGATTGCTTTTTCTGGTTGGTTTTGTTTGTTTTGTGCTACACCATGTACCAAATAAAAAATGGGTTGCGAAGGGTATTTATCTAAAGCATCTTCACTCATTTCTACTGCTTTTGCATAGTTTTCTACATCAATGTATAACAACAATACATTACGCAGTACACCATAGTTTTCTGGTTCTTTTTCTAGTGCTTTTTCATAATAAGCCAAGGCTTTATCTTTTTCTCCTTTGGCTAAAAAGTATTGCGCTACTTCAATATTAGATTTCCCTTTTTCGTCGTCTGCTATTTTTGAAGTAATAGCAACCAATTGGCTTTCATACTCTGGATTTTTACCAACAAACTTTACAAAATCTGCTAGTACCATCATTTTTGCTTCTGGTTTAATTTGACTAGAATTAAGCACAATCTCCATAGAAGCTACTGCTTTTTCTGCTTCATTATCATCTAAATAAAACTTATACAAAGCTAAGTGAACCATTTGCGAATTAGGATGGCTTTGTAATAGCTTTTTAGCTGTTTCAAAGGCTTTTTCTTTTTCGTTATTTTCACTATATCTAAAAATTAGAGAAAGGTAATTTATTTCTAAATCAGGATTTTCTTCTACACGCTCTTCTAACTTTTCTATTTGTCCTTTTTTATCTCCTGTAGCATTATAAATCATGTTTCTTACACGATCTCTTGTTTCTGAAACCCCAAATTCTGCATCCATTTCATCTAAAACCTCCAGAGCATCATCATACTTTTTGGTTTTTACATACAATGTGGCTAGATCTTCTTTATAATCTGGATGGTATTTTACAAGTTGTTTTACCGTTTTAATGGCTTTTTCAAGATTGTTTTGTTTTGCATATACATCATAAAGCTCATCTAAATACCATTCGTTATCTGGTTCTTTTTTTATGGCTTGTTGTAAGGCTTTTTCTGCAGCACCAAAATCTTTAAGCTTGTTGTAGTTTTTTCCTAATTCAAAAAACAAAGCAGCATCAGAGTCGTCTATTTCTTCGCATTTTAGTAAAGCTTCAATAGCACGATCATAGTTTTCTATTCCTTTTTGTTTTAAGGCTTCAAAAAAGAGTTCTTGGTAAGCATCTTCATTGTTTCCTAAATCGTCATCTGGCTTTTTATTAAAATCAACTTGCGCATAGTTTACCTGCGGAAAAAGAAGTATTCCGAAAACAAACAGTAGTATGTATAGTTGTTTTTTCATAAATAGCGATGCTAGAACAAGCGCAGCATAACATTGTTATTATTGCTTAGCAATAGTTATTCCAAAACTGAATAATCACCAATACTAATTTTAGTGAATTCACCATTATACTTTACGTGATTACCAATCATTGCTTGATCTAAATTAGTATTTTTTATGGTGGTATGGTTTTGTATTAAGCTATTTTTAACGCTTGCATTTTCTATTACACAATTATTACCAATAGACACATTTGGCCCAATAGTAGCATTGCTAAGTTTTACATTTTCGCCAATATAGCAAGGTTCCACAATTGTAGCATTTTCTAAAGTTACAGAATCTGCAATCAATTGTTCTTGGTTATCTGCTTTTAAAAAGCCTAACATTTTAGTATTGGTTTCTAAAGTAA
Source organism: Lacinutrix gracilariae (assembly GCF_042684485.1). Lineage (NCBI taxonomy): Bacteria > Pseudomonadati > Bacteroidota > Flavobacteriia > Flavobacteriales > Flavobacteriaceae > Lacinutrix > Lacinutrix gracilariae. The sequence goes on from NZ_JBHULM010000011.1 coordinate 898,341, forward strand.
CAGCTTTATTACCACAATCCATCCACTCGTCTACAGTTCCTGTTTTAAAGACTTTACCTTCTTGCATCATGCGTAAAATACCATCGTTAATTTGGTATTCTCCTCCATTCATTATGTTTTCGTCTAAAACTTCTTGCAGTTTTCCTTTTAAAACAGCAACGTCTTTAAAGTAATAAATACCAATTACTGCTTGGTTACTTACAAAGGTTTGTGGTTTTTCTACAAGCTCTGTAATATGATTATCTGCATTTAAATTTACCACACCATAAGCTTCAGGATTTTCTACTTTTTTAGTCCAAATTACAGCATCTGCTTCTGGATCTAAATTAAAATCGGCACGAATTAGCGTATCTGCGTAAGCAATAACTGCAGGACCAGAAAGCGAAGGTTCTGCACACATAATAGCGTGACCTGTACCTAATGGTTGGTCTTGTCTGTAAATAGATGCTTTTGCGCCAAGACTTTTAGCTAGTTCTTTTAAACTAGTAACAACATCATCACCAAACCATGCAGGATCACCAAGAACAAATGCTATTTCTTCTATAGGTTGCTTTAAAACCTTTGCAATATCTTTTACCAATCTGTGAACTATTGGTTGTCCTGCAACAGGAATTAATGGTTTTGGTACTGTTAAACTATGTGGACGTAAACGAGAACCTCGTCCTGCCATTGGTACTATTATTTTCATTGAAAAATATATTTTTATTTCCACGAAAGTGGAAATCTGTTTCATTAAACTTTATGTTATTTTTACCTGAAAGGTTTTAAAAACCTTTCAGGGTTTCTTAAGAAGTCCCTGTACTACCAAAACCACCTTCCCCTCTATCGGTTTCAGATAGTGTTTCTACTTCTATCCATTCTGCTCTTTCGTGTTTTGCAATTACTAATTGTGCCACACGCTCACCATTTTCAATGGTAAAATCTTGGTTAGAAAGGTTTACTAGAATAACTCCTATTTCTCCTCTATAATCTGCATCTACAGTTCCAGGAGCATTTAATACAGTAATTCCTTTTTTAGCTGCAAGACCACTTCTTGGTCTTACTTGTGCTTCGAAACCTATTGGTAATTCAATAAATAAGCCTGTTTTAACAATAGTTCTTTCTAAAGGCTTAAGTACTACAGATTCTGTAATATTTGCTCTTAAATCCATTCCTGCAGACGCTATGGTTTCATAGTTTGGTAATGCGTGACTAGATTTGTTTATTATTTTTATGTTCATGCTTTGTTTCCGCGAAAGCGGTATCATTCGGTTTTTCTAAATGGAAAAACTATTTATTAATAAATATTCGTTTTAATTCTTTTTTCTCTAGTTGAAAAACTAAAGCTAAAAATACAATTATTGCACCAATTCCTATAACGTAATTCTCTCTAAATTGATAGAAATACAACATAGAAAATAATGTTGAAAGACAGAAATAAAGTAGTATCTTTTTTAAATTATAGGGAATAGGATAATATTTTTTTCCGAAGTAAAAAGACAACAACATCATAACTGCATAAGCAGCAAATGTAGCAATAGCAGACCCTTTGAAGCCAATAATAGGTATTAATATATAATTAATCACCAAGGTTATTAGCGCTCCTATAATAGAAATATAGGCACCAAACTTTGTGCGATCTGTAATTTTATACCAAACCGAAAGATTATGGTAAATACCTAAACAAAAGTTAGCAAGTAGAATAAAAGGAACAATCCACATTGCTTCATAATAGGCTTCACTTCTAATAATAAAAGGTTTTAAAACATCTGCAAAAACAACTACAGTTAATAATATGACAGAACCAAAGGCTACAAAGTATTCTAAAATTCTAGCATAATTTTTTTGAGGGTTTTCGGTTTTAGAATGGCTAAAAAAATAGGGTTCTATACCTAAACGGAAAGCTGTAGCAAACAAGGTCATGAATAAAGCCAATTTATAACATGCCGAATACATACCCACTTGCTCATCTGCAATATTTGGTGGCAATAGTTTTTCTAATAAAATACGATCAAAAGTTTCGTTTACCGAATAGGCTATACCTGCTATAAGTACAGGAAAGGCATACTGCATCATTTTTTTCCATAAAACAGTATCGAACTTAAATTGCACCTTAGCATAAAAAGGGAGTAATAATACTAGTGTTATAGCACTAGCAATTAGGTTGGATATGAAAATATAACTTATTTCAAAATCTTGTTTGTAAATACTATGTAACAAAGAAGAATCTTGTGCTAGGTCTTTTAAAAAAAGCAGTAAAAACACATTTAAACCTAAGTTAATAGCAACGTTTAATATTTTTAAAATGGCATAACGCATAGGTTTTGCTGTTGCACGTAACCAAGCAAATGGTACTATAACTAGAGCATCTAAGAGCAAAATAATAAAGACTAAATTAAGGTACTTAACCTCAATATTTATTAACGTAGATATTTGTGTTCTGCATAAAAAAGCAACACCCAATAAGGTAAAGGAGCTTAGTATTAATGATATGGAAGAAGTACTTGTAACCTTTTCAGGGTTTTCTTCTTTATTAAAAAACCTAAAAAAAGCCGTTTCCATTCCGTAGGCCAAAACCACATTAAAAAGCACAAAATAGGCGAAGATAAAAGAAACGCGACCATATTCTGCTGTAGATAGTACCTTTGGATCTGTGTAAAGTGGCACCAAAATAAAACTCATCATTCTAGGTAGCACAGTTGCTAAACCATAAATAAAAGTTTGTTTAAAAAGGGATTTTAATGCGCTCAAGAAGCTTCTTTTTTTATTCTGCTAAATATACATATATAAAAAACGATGTACAAAGCTAAATAGTATTAGTGTTTAGGTGGAGCACTAGGATATTCATCTCTAGATTTTTTAACTAGGTTTTCTATTTTAAAATACTTGGTACTATTATCTTCTACATAACTAATAACACATTCATTATCTTTTAATTGAAAAGGAAAATCTGCTGTACTAGGTAATTGATTAGCATATTCTGCGTGTTTATCTGTACTCATTATAATATCTTCCCTTGTATTTGCATTAGTATTAAAATTTGCAACGTAGCCTTCTTTAATAGGTTCTAAAGCAGATTTCATGTTTCTAAAATATACAGAATCAAAAACCACGTTATTATCATTACTAGTAACTTCTATTTGTAAATGTATACCAGAACCTCCTCCTTTAACACCAGCAACCCAATGTTTGTAAAAGCTTTGTCCTAAGGTAAAAGATGGATTTTCTTGAAGATCTTGCATGGTTACTTTTTTTGCTTGGTTATTGGTTTCTTTTGTACTGGAACAGTTAGAAAAACTTGCCATAAAAAAGAGTAACAGAACCGATAGAATAGATGTTTTAATAAAACGCATGACTTAATATTTAGTTATTATAAAGATAGTAAATCAAATAGTGTTCCATAAAAAAACCTCACAATATGTGAGGTTTCCTTTTATATGTAATAAGATACTAAAGTTTATTTAGTACAAAAACTAGTTATTTAAAGCTTCTGCTCCACCAACAATCTCAAGGATTTCGTTGGTAATAGCTGCTTGACGTGCTTTATTGTACGTTAACTTAAGTTGATCTCTTAGCTCTGTAGCATTATCGGTTGCTTTATGCATTGCTGTCATACGTGCACCATGCTCTGAAGCGAAAGAATCTCTAATACCTTTATATAATTGCGTTTTTAAAGACTTAGGAATTAATTGCTCAACGATTTCTAATTTTGAAGGTTCAAAAATATAATCTGCATTATTAACTGCTTCTCCTGCAACAGGAACAATTGGTAAAAACTGTTCTGTCATTACAATTTGAGTTGCTGCATTTTTAAACTTGTTATAAACAATTTCAATTTTATCATACTCACCTGCAACAAAAGTATCCATTAGCATTTCTGCTATTTCTGATACATTATCAAAGGTTAAATCGTCAAAAATTGTACTCTTATTGTCTATTACAATTCCCTTCTTAGAAAACGCATCGTTTGCTTTTTTTCCTATTGCTAAAACAGATACTTTTTTATCTGCATATACATTAGAAATTAAGTGTTGTGTTTGTTTAATAATATTAGAATTAAAAGCACCACACAAACCTCTATTAGAGGTAATAGATACGATTAATACATTATTAACTTCACGTTCTTCAGCAAATTTACTTCCAGAATCTGCATCAAGAGTTGCACTTAAACTTTGTAAAAGTTCTGTCAACTTATCTGCATAAGGACGCATTGCTGTAATAGCATCTTGAGCTTTCTTTAATTTTGCGGCAGATACCATTTTCATGGCACTGGTAATCTGCATCGTTGAAGATACTGAAGATATTCTGTTACGTATTTCTTTTAGGTTAGCCATTCTTTATTTTTATAAAGACTCTTCGACAAGCTCAGAGTGACATTAGGTTTAAAATTTAAATTTAGAGTTGTACTTGATGTACAACTCTAAATTTATAGTATTATGCTCTATATTTAGCAGATAATTCTTTACAAACAGTAATTAAAGTGTCTGTAACCTCATCTGTTAATTTTCCTGCTTTTAAAGTATCTAAAACACCTCTGTGTTTCGCGTTTAAGAATTCAAGATAATCTCTTTCAAATTCTTTAATTTTATTAACAGGTACGTCTTTTAATAAGTTTTTAGATCCAGCATAAATAATTGCTACTTGATCTTCTACTGTAAACGGTTCGTTTTGACCTTGTTTTAAGATCTCTACGTTACGTTTTCCTTTTTCAATTACATTTAAAGTAACTGCATCTAAATCGGAACCAAATTTAGCAAACGCCTCTAACTCACGGTATTGTGCTTGATCTAATTTTAAAGTACCAGATACTTTTTTCATAGATTTAATTTGTGCGTTACCACCAACACGAGATACAGAAATACCTACGTTAATTGCTGGACGAACACCAGAGTTAAATAAATCTCCATCTAAGAAGATTTGACCATCTGTAATAGAAATTACGTTGGTTGGAATATATGCAGATACATCACCTGCTTGTGTTTCAATAATTGGTAAAGCTGTTAAAGAACCACCACCTTTTACGATTGGTTTTAATGACTCTGGTAAGTCATTCATTTCTTTAGCAATTTCATCATTATTAATCACTTTTGCAGAACGCTCTAATAAACGAGAGTGCAAGTAGAATACATCTCCAGGATACGCCTCACGTCCTGGTGGACGACGTAATAATAAAGATACCTCACGATATGCAACTGCTTGTTTTGATAAATCATCAAAAACAATTAAAGCAGGTCTACCAGTATCTCTAAAATACTCACCAATAGAAGCTCCTGTAAAAGGTGCATATACTTGCATTGCAGCAGGATCTGATGCATTTGCAGCAACTATTGTTGTATACGCTAAAGCTCCTTTTTCTTCCAGAGTTTTAGCAATAAGTGCTACTGTTGAAGCTTTTTGCCCAACTGCAACATATATACAATATACAGGCTCACCTGCATCATAAAATTCTTTTTGATTTAAGATAGCATCAATACAAACTGCAGTTTTACCTGTTTGTCTGTCACCAATTACTAACTCACGTTGTCCTCTACCAACTGGAATCATAGCATCAATTGCTTTAATACCTGTTTGTAGTGGTTCTGTTACTGGTTCTCTAAAGATAACACCAGGAGCTTTACGCTCTAAAGGCATATCATATGTGTCTCCAGTTATTGGTCCTTTACCATCAATTGGGTTACCTAATGTATCTACAACACGACCAACAATACCTTCTCCTACTTTAATAGAAGCGATACGATTTGTACGCTTTACTGTAGATCCTTCTGTTACTCCTACTGAAGTTCCTAAAAGTACAATACCTACATTATCTTCTTCAAGGTTAAGTACGATACCTTCTAAACCACCTTCGAATTCTACTAACTCACCATATTGCGCGTTAGATAATCCGTAAGCACGTACAATACCATCACCTACTGTTAATACTGTTCCAACTTCGTCTAATGAAGCACTTGCTTCAAAACCTGAAAGTTGTTGTTTTAAGATTGCTGATACTTCAGCTGGTTTTACTTCTGCCATCTTTATTGAAATTTAGACCCTATGACTAGCTTAGGGCAAGTCTTAGTTTATTGTAAATTCTCTTTTTAACTTGCTTAATTGATTAGCGATACTAGCGTTATACTGTGTATCACCAACTCTTAAAATGAAACCACCTAAGATGCTTTCATCTACTATATTTTTTATTGCTGCTTCTTTACCTGTTAGTTCTTTAACCTTAGCTAAAACTTTATCTTGTAAAGCTTCTGTTAATGGAACAGCTGTTGTAACTGTAGCAATTTGACTACCTTTTTGTTGCTCATATAAAGTAATAAACTTTGCAGCTACTTGTGGTAATAAATCTGTTCTTTTGTTTGTTATTAGTGTATCTATAAGGTTTACCGTTGCTGGGTTAATTCCTTTAAAAACTTCTAATAATGCAGATTTTTTAATGCTAGAACTAATTACAGGACTGTAAAGCATATCTTTTAAATCTTTACTTTGCGCTACTGTATTATTAATTAGCTCCATGTCATTATTTACAACTTCTGTTGTATTATTATCTGTAGCTAAGCTTAAAACTGCTTTTGCGTAACGTATTGCTGCTCTTTCTCCTGCCATGACTTAAACTTAGTTTAATTTAGCATCATTTAACATAGACTCAACTAATTCTAATTGCTTGTCTTTGCTTGATAATTCTTGACGCACTACTTTTTCTGCTATATCTAAAGATAATCCTGCTACGTGACTTTTTAATTCTGCCATAGCTGATTTCTTTTCGCTTTCAATAGCTGCTTGTGCTTGAGCAATCATAGTGTTTGCTTGTGCTTGAGCTTCTGTTTTAGCGTCTTCAATCATTTTATTTTTTAACTCTCTTGCTTCTTTAAGCATAGACTCACGTTCTGCACGTGCTTCTTTTAATAAGTTTGCGTTATCTGCTTGAAGATTTTGCATTTCTAGTTTCGCATTTTCTGCTGAATCTAATGCATCTTGAATTCCGTCTTCACGAGATTGTAAAGCGTCTAGAATAGGTTTCCATGCAAATTTTCTCATTAATAATATTAAAATTATTAAGATAACGGCTTGCATAATGAATAAGCCTACTGAAAAGTCGTTTAATAAAGCTTCCATAAAAATAGATTACTTAAATAATGTTTTGTTTAATTTAAAACAGTTTCTGCAACCAACCGTTGCAGAAAACTGTTTCTTTTTGTTTTTAGGAAATTCTTATTTCCCTAAGATTAATGCACCGAATGCTAAACCTTCTAATAAGGCTCCAATGATGATCATTGCAGTTTGAATTTTTCCAGCTGCTTCAGGTTGACGAGCAATACCTTCCATTGCTTTTCCTCCAATTTGACCTAATCCGATTCCTCCTCCGATTACGATTAATCCTGCTCCAATTAAATTGTACATACTAATTTGGTTTTATAAATATTAATTAAACAAATTCTTATTAATGATGGTCATGTTCTTCAACAGCCATTCCTATAAATAACGATGATAACATCGTGAAAATAAATGCTTGTAAAAAGGCTACTAAAATTTCAATAACCGAAATAAATAATGCTAACACTAATGACATTCCTGTTGATCCTACAACACCAAATGATTCTTTTAATGTTATCATTAATGCAATTAAGCTCATTACCACAAAGTGACCTGCTGTCATGTTTGCAAACAAACGAACTAATAAAGAGAAAGGTTTAATTAAAACAAAACCTACTAGCTCTATTATTGCTAATATTGGACGTAAAATCACTGGCACACCTGGCATCCATAATGTGTGTTTCCAGAAATCTTTACTTCCGCTAAATAAATATATTACTGCTGTAAAAATAGCTAAACATGCTGTTACTGCTATTTGTCCTGTTACATTAAATCCTATTGGTGTTAAACCTAATAAGTTAAGTATCCAGATAAAGAAAAATACAGTTAATAAAAAGCCCATAAACTTGCGGTACTTTTTCTCTCCAATATTTGGCTTTGCAATATCGTCTCTAACATAAATTACTAAAGGCTCTAAAACACGACCAACACCTTTTGGTACAGTGTGTCCTTTTTTATAACCTCTTGCTAAAGCACTAAACCCTAACAACATTAACAACCCTGTTAACAACATTCCGAACACAGATTTTGTAATAGAAAAATCTAATACTTTATGTGCATTTTCTGGATGGTGGTGTTCATCAAAAGCAACAGCTGTTGCACCTTCCTCCAACTCGTATATTTTACTGTGAATTTTTACTAAACGCGTATCGCCTTTTTCAACAATTACACTTCCGCTATCATCATGATGAAATGCAGAAGACATAAAAGTTTTTAAACCATTGCTAGTCCAAACAATTACTGGTAAAGGAAAACTAACATGAGTTCCAGATTCATTGTGTGTAAACAAATGGAAGTCATGAGAATCTTTTAAGTGATGTTCGATATACTCTTTAATTTCTTGAGCAGTATCCACTTTATTTCGTGGTTCTTGTTTATCACTATTTCCATAAGAGGAAACTGAAAATAAAGTGAGAACTAATATCGCTATAAAATTGATAGATTTTTTTGACACCATCATGCTTTTTGTAACTAAATGAATTTATGCTTTGTAAATTTTGTGCAAATGTAAGTAATAATTTAAAAAAATAAAGGCTTTTTTGACTTTGATTTTATTAGAGTTGATTTTTAAATCAAAAAAAACCGAAAACACCTGATTATTGGTTATTTAAAAGCCTAGAAACACTAACAGCTTCTGTAATTAAAAACAGGAATAACGGAACAACCAAACCAACTCTTTCTATTTGTGTTAAATCATCATTAGCAAAAACGCTAGATTGAAAAATTAAAACAAAAACTCCTATCTTAATAAATATGAAAGTTAAATACGCATAACCTGCTTGGTTAGGCAATTTATCAGACACTATTTCTATACCTATATACACTATAATAGCTGCTATAAGATGAAAAAGATATACTTTAAATAAAGAAAAGGGCAACACAGCATCTATTAAATAGTTATGCAGGTTGTAGGCTATTAAAAACAAACCAAAAAATATACTAGTTACCACTAAAATACGCTTACTCATTATTTATTATTTTTTGGAAGAATTGTCATTGGTGATTTTTAACACTTGTTTTATTACAGCATACATAGCTATAAATACAGAAAGCAAGGTGATAATTTTATAATACAGCTGGTTAGTGTTATTACATTTTACATCTACCCACTCACCTAGTTTACTTCCTAAATATATAGTAAGTCCCATTTGAATAGCAATAGACGAAAACCGAATATAAGGATTAAGCTGTTTTTTCTGTTTTTCGTTGTTTGCCATGATTTAAATCTTTCACTGCTCCTTTCATTACACAGGTTACATTAAATGTTGCTCCTGGCTCTACTTCTAGTTTACCTAAAACAACTTCGCCTTCAATATGTGCAGAAGATTTTAAAGTTAGTGTACCTGATAGGTTTAAGCTTCCAGAAAATTTTCCTTGAAAATAAGCGTCAGACCCACTTAATGTTCCGTTGATAACTCCAGACTTACCTACTACTACTTTTCCTGGAGTTTGTATGTTTCCTTCTACAATTCCATCTATTCTTAAATCTCCTTCACTTATCAAGTCGCCAACAATTTTGGTTCCTTTGGCAATAATGTTTTGGCTTGAAGAATTCTCGTAATTGTTTTTGTCCTTTTTTTTATCTGAAAACATAACTCTAGTTTTATTATTGGTGCTCTTTAATATAATCGTCAATATTTTTATGTATTTGAACGATTTGATAGTTTTGGGAAGAAATAGCAATAGAAGGTTTGGTTATTTTATATCTATCTTCATCTCTTAATATAAAAGCAAATCCTTTTGCTCCATCTATACTTTTTAATCCATGAACTACTACAAATGTAGTTTCAGGATCATATATATCTATAGATGTACTTAAATCATAATGTGCAATATTAGCATTTACCTCGTTTAAGGTTTTTACAAAGCTTGTTATTTCTTCTGTATCTGCAGTATTGAATTTATAGATTACTTTATAATTACCTTTTAAGGTATCTGAAACAAATTGTTTTTTAGATAATTTAGGCAAGGTACTGCTTGCTAACTTTTGCGCTTGCTTACCTTCTGGTGTGTTTGCGTAGTTTAGTGCTACAAAATTAATTGCTTTTTTATAAGCTTCATAACCATATAAACGCCCTGTTGTGGTAGCTTTAAGAAGTTCAAATTTTGAAACTATTTCTTCTGCTTCAAATGCTGTAATATAAGTATCTATATTAGAAAGCACTTCGGCATATTTTTGATTTTCAAATTGACTGTAAAGGTTTTTATATATGGTTTCTGGACTATTTTTATCTTCTAGATTTGCTGCTTCCGGATTATTTAAAATGGTTGCATATCTTGAATCTGGATAATTTGTTATTATATCTTTTTTGAAAAAATCTGCTTCGGTTTCTTCTTCTAATAACTGATATATTTTATACAAGTTATATTTAGAAGGAAGTACTAAGTTTTCTTCGGGATTATTATCTAGTAATTGTGTAAACTTAGAAATAGCCAAAGGATATTCTTTAAACTTTTCTTTATAAATTAAACCTAATTGGTAGTATGCAAAGTTTCTTTCTTTAGTAATACTGTCTACTACTTTTTCTTCGGAAGGGATTTGATCTATATAAAACTGCGGATCATACATTTCTTCATTAGAAGCATTTGCCAAAGCAGGATTTGTTTCAGCAGTGTTTACACCTGATTTAATACTACTAGACCATCTCCAATCGTCTTGTAATTTACGGTTTCCCCAATTTTTAGTAAATTCTGATTTACCATAAGCTACTGTTGTAGTGTTATAAAAATAAAAAGAAGAGCCTTGTCCTGGTAATGGACCTCCTTTAGAACCTTTTACTCCTGTTAAGCCAGAAGCGTTGTTACCAAAATTATTATTGGTAGTAACAAGTCCTTTTTTTCTTTCTGCCGCTTCTAGTCTTTCTTTTTCTTTTTCTGCTGCTTCTTTCAGTTTTTCAATGTATTGCTCAAAATATGCAATCTTATCTTCTTTTGGTAAAGCGACTAGTTTTAATATACTATCGTTATTTTTTGCAATGTCTTCATAATAAATAACATCTTCTAAGTTGTCTCTTTTACGCTTAATAACTCTATATGGCTTACTGTTTTGCACCATATTTGTCATGGTACTATCATAATAATCTCCAGCACTTTTATATTCTGCCAGATCAAATTTCATATCACCAATAATTTCATAGTTTTTGGCCTTTAAAACTTTATCTCTAGAGTCTGTACGTAAGGATTTGTTATAGTAAGCAAGAGCTAAGGAATCGGAATTATTTTTAACGTGATACTCAGCTATTTGATGGTAAATTTTATCTAGATAAGGTCTGTTTTCACGATTTTCTTCTAAATCGGTTAACAGTTCAAAAAACTCCAATTTGTTTCCTTGCTCATAATCAAAGTTTTTAGCTTTTTCAATATGTGCACTAATAAGGTACATTCTTGGCGTGCTTCGGTTTAGATCTATTACTCTATCAAAAGCAATATTAGCACTGTCTTTATCTCCTAAAGCATTATATAATTGTCCTTGAATAAAACGGTATCTTCCGCGTTCATCATTACTCTTTGTTACTTTAGCAGCGATATCTATTTGTGTAATAGCACTATCTAAAGATTTTGTATTTATATATGCTTGTGCAAGTATTGAGGTTGCATCTGCTAAATCTTGTCCGCTTAATTCTTCTTGTTCTAAAAGACGTTTTAAATTTTTAATAGCAAGCTCGTCATTTTCTAAACGAATATTTGTTTTTTCTCTCCAAACCTTGGCTTGGTTAATATTGTTACTTGCAGGATATTTATATAATATATAATTGAAAGATTCTAAAGCAGGAACAAAACGTTGGTCAAAATAACGCGCTTTTCCTAAAAGCAAATACGCTTCATCTATTTGGTAATTATATTCTTTACCTTGAATATTCATACCGTGTTTTTGAATGGCTTTTACTGCTTTTTCTTCGGCTCTGCTAAAGTTTTGGTTTTTGTTTTGTCCTGGTAGTGTTACCTCTTCAAAAACCTGCATACGCTCAATAGGAAGAATTTCCCAATAATTATCGGTATAGTTTTGTATAAGGTTTTCTCTACCTTCTTCTAGTGCATTATACCCATTAAAAAGGGTATTGTCTCTTGCAGCTAAAGCATGGTAATTTCTACTAATAAAAGTGTTCTTTTTTCTAGAACAACTAGTTATTAAAGTAACAGCAACTAAAAGGGTTAATATTATCTTGTAAGATGTTTTCATTTTAATAAAAATTTTCATTTTTGCTAACAACTAAATAAAAATTTTCTGCAAAAACCAACTGCTTCACTTTCGCACAAAAAACGGAATTATTTTGTCTAGTTCTAAAAATATTAAATTTATTTATGCTCATTATTAAAGCTGTGTATTTAACTCAAATAAATAACTGTAAACTCAGGCAAATATTATAAACACTATCACTTACTTGAAATAAATGATACATAAGTAGGTAAAAATACGCATCTTTTTTTATTTAGCTATAAAAACTACTTGTTTTTAGATTTTTTCTGTTCCAGCAAAATGATTTTCTAACTCTTTTAAAGTAGCTTGACTAGTAACAATATCTTTTACTATTTCCCCTTTTTCTAAAACAACAATACGCTCACACACGTCTGTAACATGCATTAAATCATGACTAGAAATAAGCACAGTTACCCCTTTCTCTTTTGCTAAATCTTTTACTATTTGTTTTAGTTTTATTTGTGTAGTTGGATCAAGATTAGCAAAAGGTTCATCTAAAATAATTACTTCAGGATTACCAATAAGCGCAGCAACAATTCCTGCTTTTTTTTGATTTCCTTTACTTAAGTCTCTTAAGTACTTTTTCTGACCAAGAATTTCGCCGTGAAAAAAATCTTCAAAAGTAGCAACTAAAGCATCTACATCTGCTTTGTTTTGCCCTCTAAGTTCACCAACAAAATAAAAGTATTCTTCTGCTGTTAGGTAACCAATTAAAAAGCTTTCGTCTATAAAGGCCGAAGTAAAAGGTTTCCAATCTTCACTCAGGTTTACTTGAATATCATTGTTTTTAATATATCCTGTTGTTGGCTGTATTAAATCTAATAACAAACTAAAATAAGTAGTTTTTCCTGCGCCATTATTACCAACCAAGCCAAAACTTTGCCCTTTAGGAATATCTAATTGCTCTATGTGCAAAACCTGATTGTTATTATATTTTTTGGTAAGATTTGTAGTCGTTATCATCTTGTTATTTTTTAATTATCTTGATCAAAAGCAGCAATCATTTTATATTTTGAAGCTAGATATTTTTTGGTAATTAATTGCATTATTTTTTGGTGTAGAATAATTCCTGTTACTCCTAAAAGAATTAAAGCTAGAATACCTATTTCAAAGCTAAAAGTAAAATTGAAAATAGAAAAAATTCCTATTGGCAAAAGCAACAAAGGCAAACCAATAACCCATTGCACAGCTCCTGTACCTTGAAAATTAAAGGCAGCTCTTTGGTTTAAGTCTATTTTTTTTCGATTAAAAGAGCCTCCTAATAAAATAACATAGGTATTTACACCAATGTTATATACTGCTGCCGCAAAGTGTGCTAGTAAAATTTTCCAACCAAAATACACATAAGGTATACTTAGTACAAACAGTAAAATAACACTTAAAGTCATTAATGTGTATTTAGATTTTAAGTATTGTTGGTATTTAATATTTTGACTCATTAACATTTTATAGTAACCACTATCCCAAGCAGGAATAAATTGCCCAAAGTTGATAAGAAAAATACCTGTTACAAATATGCCTACAAAGGCAAATAAAAACTCTTTGTCTTGATATATAGGATTTGGATAAAAGAACAAGCCATATAAAACTCCAAAAGCCAACATCCAAACCGAAGATTTTGGTCTTTTATTACGCCAAAGTAATTTTAAATCTAGCTGCATAAAAGGTGCTATATCTCCAAACTTTTTAGTCCATTCTAGGTTTGAAGCTTGTACTTCTTGTGTTTTTGTTTGTAAAGAACTGTCTAAAAACAATTTATTGCGAAGTATTTTAAAGTTGTACCAATACAAACCAATTAATATAAAAAATGGTACCACTAACCACAACGGATTATTTGCAATAGCCTGAATTCCGTTAGATAACAACTCTGCAATATTTATTAATTGAAAATGGTTTAATGTATAAAGAGAACCTGCAAAAAGTATAACAGGTAAAAAAGACAACTCTGTTTTAGCAGCAAGGCTTTCAATAATAAAATTTAAATAATTATTAATAAGTGTAATAAGCACCATAGTTAATAGCCAAACTAAAACGACTGAAATGGCATAATCATTAATAATAAGCATTACACCAAAAGGCACTATTGTAAATAAAGGCAAGAAATTAAAAAAGGACAATGCCGATTTACCCAACACAAAGTTTACCACTTTACTTCTTTTTATAGGAAGCGTAAGCAATGGTTTTACGCTCATTACTGGTAATTTCTGAAAGAAAAACCGAATGACTAAATCGCCTAAAATCCAGAAGAAAATTAATCCATTAAAAACCACAAAAGGATCCCTTTCTGGAAACACTTTTTTTAACAAAGGAAACATAACAATTCCCACAATTAAAAACATAGCAATAAAATACAAGGCAAAAAACACCATTACTATTTTTAGCGCTACACTTTTACCAAAGCTTGCAGACCTAGTAAATTGTTTCCATTCTAAATCTAAAAAACGTTGTATCATTTTGGTTGGTTTTAAATCATTAGTAATATTAAAGCCCTTTTTGTTACAAACAAAATGAAATTACTGTTTTAGTTTCTTATTTTTACAAAAAATAAAAATATGTCACAATTTCATACATTAACCATTAAAGATATACAAAGAGAAACAGAAAAGGCTGTTACTATTTCTTTTAATGTTCCTGAAAATTTAAAAGAAGCTTTTGCTTTTAAAGCAGGACAATATATAACTATAAAAACCATTATTAATGGTAACGAGGTAAGACGCGATTACTCTTTATGCGCTTCACCAAAAAGCGGCGAATTAAAAGTAGCTGTAAAAGAAGTTAAAGGTGGTACTTTTTCTGCTTATGCTAACAACACCTTACAAGTTGGTGATACCCTTGAAGTAGCTTCGCCAAAAGGTAGATTTGTATTTACACCAAACGACGCTATAACAAAAAACATAGCTGCATTTGCTGCAGGAAGCGGAATTACACCTATTTTAAGTATTATAAAATGTGCTTTAGAAGAAGAAGTACATAGTAAGGTAATTCTTGTTTACGGAAACAAATCTAGTAAAGAAACCATGTTTTTAAAAGAGTTATTAGATTTACAACACTCGTATAAAGATCGATTTTCTATACAGTTTTTATTTAGCCAAGAAGATGAAGATGATGCTATTTTTGGAAGAATAGAAAAAAGCACTGTAAATTATGTGATGAAAAACAAGCATAAAAATATAGATATAGATGCTTTTTATCTTTGCGGACCAGAAGCCATGATTTATACGGTTAAAGATGTTTTAACGGAACACGAAATACCTAAAGAACGAATTCACTTTGAACTTTTTAAAGCAGCAAAAACAGTTGCTTTAGATGAAGAAGTTGCTAGCGGAAACACAGAAATCACCATAACGGTTGATGATGAAACGGAAACATTTACCATGTCTCAAAAACAAACTATTCTAGAAGCTGCTTTAGATAAAGATTTAGACGCTCCGTATTCTTGTCAAGGCGGAATTTGCAGTAGCTGTATTGCTAGAGTTACAGAAGGAGAAGCAACAATGAGACAAAACAATATTTTAACAGAAAGCGAACTAGCAGAAGGGTTAATTTTAACGTGTCAAGCGCATCCTACAACGCCTAAAGTTTCTGTAGATTACGATGATGTTTAATAAAAAAAAACACGCTAATTTTACATGAATTAGCTTTTTACCGATAATACAAACCACTTAAACCTAATAAATATACACTTTAACGATTTTACCGTTTTTAATTTACGCTTTCATTTGTTTAATAAATAAAGCAGATATATTCGTTTAAGTTTTAAACAAAAATAATAATAGTTAGGGATTATATATTTTATGGTATGTTTAAAATGAACCCTACTCTTTGGAGTAGGGTTTTTTATTTTATACCAATTACAGTTTAAATAAAAAGAGACTTAAACCTTTTAAATTAAGGTATTTATTGTGTCTATAACTTTTTGAGGAGAAATACTTTTTGCTGCTTCTTCATATTCTTCAGGAAAAGTGTTTCCGTAGATAGAAGTAGGTATTAAAGGAAATTGTTTTCTATCTGCTAATAGCGCATAATTTTCAGGTTGATTAAACGGAGAAAATCCTGCAAAGGGATGGGTTACACCCCAAATTGTAACAACTTTTTTACCAAGCATAGCTGCAATATGGGCATTTCCAGAATCCATAGACAACATAAGGTCTAAATTTGAAATTATATCTAGCTCTTCGTTTAAAGACAACTGTCCTGCTAAATTAATTACATGCGCATTTACTGCTAAACTTTGTAACGCTTCTTTGTCTGCTTTTCCTCCAAACAAAAAAACCGTATGTTCTTTTGATAGTCCTTCAATCACTACTTGCATAGCATCAAGAGGATACATTTTACTTTTATACGTAGCAAAAGGCGCAATACCAATCCATTTTTTGTTTTTTTCACCAGTTTTAGCAAGCACACTTGAGCTTAGTTCCACCACATCTGGAAAGGTTGGGTTACTTAAATCTATAGGAAAACCTAGTTTTTTAAAAACTGCAGCATAACGTTCATGTGTTGTTTCTAATTGCTTAAAATCTTGTCCAGAAACCAATGCTTTTTTCTCTGCTCTGCCTTTGTTAATCTGCATAAATTTTATGCCAAAGAAAAAAACTTTTAAAATTTTAGTACGCAACACGTTATGCAAATCTGCAACAGCATCAATTTGTAGTTTTTTTAATTCTTTTGAAAGTTTAAAAAGCCCCAAAACACCTTTGTGCTTATTTTTTAAATCTATTGAAAAAAAAGATACATTATTTATATCTCTAAAAAAAGGAGCAAAAAAAGCTCTTGTTAAAAGCGTAATTTTAACCTCTGGATATTGCTGTGTAAATGCTTTTAAAACAGGAACTGTCATAGCAACATCTCCCATTGCAGAAAGCCTAATTACTAATATATGTTTGGGTTGCTTAGCCATAGGTTTTTTATCTTTTTATTTAAATAAATTAAAAACCACCTTTGTTTATAAAAAAGAAAGGTGGTTTTTTAGAAATAAAAATTACGAATTATTTTTGTGAACGTAAAACAGGATTTAGTTCATCATCGTTATACATTTTCATTTGTTTATACACTTTCATGTATTTATCACCATTAGCAATATCATTAAGTAATGTATCTATTGCTGTAGATAAGTCTACACGTTGTTCTAGTAAAACGTCTAGTTTCTTTTGGCAAGCCGCTTTATGAGCATCTGTAGCATCTGTACGTGTTGCTTCTTCTTGCATGTGGTACACTTTTAAAGCTAAAATAGATAATCTATCTATTCCCCAAGCAGGACTTTCTGTATTAATGGTTGCATTATCTTTTACAGTAACGTCTTTATATTTTTCTAAAAAATAACTGTCAATATACTCTACCATATCTGTTCGATCTTGGTTAGAAGCATCAATTTGACGTTTTAGTTTTAAAGCTGCAACTGGATCAATTTGCGGATCTCTAATAATATCCTCATAATGCCATTGTACAGTATCTATCCAACATTTTCTGTATAGCAAATGCTCTAATAAATTAGTGTCTTTATCATACACATTAGTAAATGATTGGTCTACCGTATTTAAAACATGGTATTTATTTATTACGTCTTGAAATATTTTATTCGCTTGTTCTGAAAACATATTTTAATTTATTTGAATGCAAATATACATTAATGAAACCAAAAAGCTACCTAAAGCAACTTTTTGGTTTTAAACTATATGCGTTTAATTATTGTTTTGGTGTAGCAACTTATTTTTTATGAAGCTAAAAGTTACTATTTAACTGAATGTATACTAGTTTTAGTACACTTACAGTAAAGGTTATGAAGTATATTTTAGTTCTATTTTAAGCTAAAATCTAAAAAAGAGAGCAAAACGCAAGTAAGTAGTATGTAATTTATTGTTATTTTTATGCCATGAAAATATTTAATCTAGCTAAAGAAAACTCCATTTTAAACACTTTTATTTCTGAAATAAGAGATGAAAAAATTCAAAAAGACAGTATGCGTTTTAGACGAAACATAGAACGTATTGGTGAAATTTTGGGTTACGAAATGAGCAAATCCTTACAATACCACACCACAAATGTTGCAACACCATTAGGAAATTGCACCATGAGTTTACTAAATAATGATATTGTTTTGTGTTCTATATTAAGAGCAGGAGTACCTTTACACAATGGCTTATTAAATTATTTTGACACTGCAGAAAATGCTTTTATATCTGCCTACAGACACCATAAAGAAGATCCAGATAGTTTTGAGATTATTGTAGAATATTTGGCATGCCCAAGCTTAGAAAACAAGACGCTTATTCTTGCAGATCCTATGCTAGCAACAGGTCAATCTATGCTTGCTACTTATGAAGCTTTAAAACCTTTTGGAAAACCAAAAAACGTACATTTAGTTAGTGTTATTGGGGCACAAGAAGGTGTAGATTTTATTGACAAAAACTTTAGTGAAGACACTAGTTTATGGATTGCTACTATTGATCCAGACTTAAGCGATAAAGGATATATAGTTCCTGGTTTAGGTGATGCTGGAGACTTAGCTTTTGGTGAAAAATTGCAACACTAAAAGTATAATTGGCGTTACTAATAATACACCAAAAAACACTTGTTTAAACCACTTATCACTAATGGTTTCTATATAATTAGCAATAATTATTGCTAAAGGAGCAAACAGGAATAAAATTTCACTTCCGTTTTTATTTGGCGCTATAACAAACAAAATAAAAGCGAGTATTAACATGGCTAATATTGTTTTATAGGCAGGTCTTATGGTTCTTATTTTTGTTCTAAAGCTTTTTAGATAATAAAAAACAGACCAAAAGCCAAAAGAAAATAGCAAAGTTAAAGCTACTAGAAAAGGCAAGCTGTTGTACTTTATAAAACTAAAACTTGTTTGATAATTACTATTAAAAAAGCCTAAATAAGAGTTATTAACTACAATAGATGTACTTATACATAATATAAAAACAGTTACAACTCCTACTATTGGAATTAGCCAATGTTTCACATCATTACTGGAATGAAACAATAAAACTAAAGGAATTAATACAAGAAATAAGATAGCCCAAAAATAAAATAACCAAGCTATAGTAATGCACAACGCAGCATCAAACAGTTTACTTTTGGTGTTTTTTTTTGTTCGTAAACTTATTAAACGACGTAAAGCAAATAGAATAAAAAAATTAGCCCAAATAACCTTAGCGCTTACTAATGCGTCTGGTATAAGAAGTAAAAACAGACTAAACAGTATAATTTCTAGATTACTTTTTTGCGTTAAATCGTTTTTTGTGGTTATAAAATTTAACAGCAAAATAGATAAATAAGCAACCATAAAAGTGCTTACTTGTTTTAAAATAAACAAACTAGCAACCGGTTCTTGTACATACTTAAATTTAACGATTAAAAACGATAAAGCAGTAAGTACAAAAACGATTAAAAAATTAATTGGTTTAGATTTACTAAAAATACTTGTAATCATTAACTCTTTTTGTATTTTTGTAGTGTAAATATACTATTATTACTATTATGAAAGATTTCTTTTACGCAATACAAGACTTATTTGTAAACGTTTTATTCGCTCCATTAGATGCAATTAAAGAACTAGAACTTGAAAACTGGTTTGCAGCAAATACTATTTCTTGGATTTTTATTCTTATTGGATTTGTAGCTATGGTATACTGGATGCTTCAATTAAGAATATTTGATCAAAACAACGAAGAAGATAAAAGCGTTTCTGCTCATTCTTATTTATAAGATTTACAGATCAAAACCAATATCTTTACGATAATTCATCTTATCAAAATGTAGTTTATCTATACTTTGGTAAGATTTTTTTATGGCCTCTTGGTACGTATCACCATAGCTTGTTATTGCCATAACGCGACCTCCAGAAGTTACAATTGTATCGTCTTCTAGTTTTGCTCCTGCATGAAAAGCTATAGAGTCTGTAATATCATTAACTCCTGTAATTACTTTTCCTTTTTCATAAGCTTCAGGATAACCACCAGAAACTAACATCACTGTTGTTGCTGCGCGTTCATCTATTTCAATTTCTATAGTATCTAAGGTTTGGTTTGCAATGGCTTGAAATATTTCAACCAAATCATTTTTAAGTCTTGGTAAAACAACTTCTGTTTCTGGGTCTCCCATTCTTACGTTATACTCTATAACTTTAGGGTCGTCACCAACTTTTATTAAACCAATAAATACAAAACCTTTGTATGGTAGATTATCTTTTTGTAAACCAGAAATAGTAGGTTTTACAATGCGTTCTTCAATTTTATTTAAAAATTCTTCGGTAGCAAAAGGTACTGGAGATACTGCTCCCATTCCTCCTGTATTTAATCCTGTATCACCTTCGCCAATACGTTTATAGTCTTTTGCTGTAGGTAATATTTTGTAGTTTTTACCATCTGTTAAAACAAAACAACTTAATTCTATTCCGTCTAAAAACTCTTCAATAACCACTTTGGTACTTGCTGCACCAAATTTAGCGTCTACAAGCATGCTTTTAAGTTCTGCTTTAGCTTCTTCTAGGTCATTTAAAATTAAAACACCTTTTCCTGCCGCTAATCCGTCTGCTTTTAAAACATAAGGAGCTTTTAAAGTTTCTAAAAAAGCATAACCCGCTTCTACACTACTTGCATCAAAACTTTGATAAGCTGCAGTAGGTATATTATGTCTGTATAAAAACTCTTTGGCAAACTCTTTACTACCTTCTAATTCTGCTGCTGCCTTTTCAGGACCAATTACAGCTACATGTTTTAAAGCTTCGTCTTGTAAAAAGAAATCATGAACACCTTGTACTAAAGGATCTTCAGGACCAACAACCACCATATCAATCTCTTTTTCTAAAACTAATGTTTTAATAGATTGAAAGTCTGTTACACCAATAGGTACATTTGTAGCAATTTCTGCTGTTCCTGAGTTACCAGGAGCAACATATAAATTTATACATTTAGGGCTTTGTGATATTTTCCAAGCAAAAGTATGTTCTCTTCCGCCAGAACCAAGAATTAAAATAGTCATGTTGTAATTTGTTTGCCCAAAAATAAAACTAATGCGCCGAATACACGAATATTTTTTATTTACTTTACAAAAATATCTTTTCGTTTGAATTTATTTAACCTTTCATTATTACTAAATGGCTTTCCTATAAAGAAAGCAAAAAGCACTTTGAAGAGGATTCATGGTAAAAATGAAGCTGATTTTGAGGCATATATCCTTCAGAAGAAAAAAAATATTTTTAATTACCATATTCAAAACAATACCTTCTATCAAAATATTGCAAAAAACGCTACTGTTACAGACTGGAAAAGCATTCCTGTTATGACAAAAAGACATTTTCAACATCCTTTAAGCCAAAGACTGAGTAAAGACTATACCACAGAAAACGTATATATAAACAAGACTTCGGGTTCTTCTGGAGATCCTTTTGTTTTTGCAAAAGACAAATTTTGTCATGCATTAACTTGGTCTGTAATACAAAATAGATTTGGTTGGTTTGGTTTAGATTTTAACACCTCAAAACAAGCGCGATTTTATGGTATTCCTTTAGATAAAAAAGGATATTATAAAGAACGTCTTAAAGATACTTTAAGTAATCGTCATCGGTTTTCGGTGTTCGATTTAAGTGATGCTGCTTTTGAAAAATGCTTAAAAAAATTTAAAAACACTCCGTTTGACTATATTAATGGCTACACAAGTGCCATTGTACAATTTGCAAAATACTTAGAGAAAAAAAACATAGTTTTAAAGCAGGTTTGCCCTACACTAAAAGCATGTGTGGTTACTTCTGAAATGCTTTTTGAAATGGATAAAAAGCTACTAGAAAAACAATTGGATGTTCCTGTAGTGAATGAATATGGAGCCTCTGAATTAGATTTAATAGCATTTCAAAACCCAGAAGACCTATGGCAAGTAAATAGCGAGACGCTTTTTGTTGAAATTCTAGACCAACAAGACAATATTTTACCTAATGGCGAAGAAGGCAGAATTGTTATTACTTCGCTTTACAATAAAGCACATCCTTTTATTCGTTATGACATTGGTGATATTGGTGTTTTATCTAAAAAAAGTACATTACAAAAGCCTATTCTTGAAAAACTAATAGGTAGAACCAATGATATTGCTATTTTACCTAGCGGAAAAAAAGCAGCTGGACTTACTTTTTACTACATTACCAAAAGTATTATTGAAGACGACGGAAATGTAAAGGAGTTTATTATAGAACAACATACAGCAGAAACTTTTAAAGTTATTTATGTTAGTGCTACAGCAATTTCTGAAGAAAATAAAGAGAACATTAAAATACAAATGGAAAACTACTTAGAAAAAGGGTTAACCATTATATTTGAAAAACAAGATAAAATAGAACGATCTAAAAGCGGTAAATTAAAACAATTTAGATCCTTACTTAACTAATATGAACGTAACAATTATTGCAGGAGCACGACCAAATTTCATGAAAATAGCACCAATTATAGATGCTATTCAAGAAAAAAAAGCGCAAGGTTTTAATATAAATTACAGATTAGTTCATACAGGACAACACTATGATAAAAACTTAAGTGATACTTTTTTTAAAGAACTTAACATACCATTTCCAGATATTAATCTAGAAGTAAAAAGTGGTACACAAGCAGAGCAAACTGCTGCAATTATGATAGGTTTTGAAAAAGAATTACAACAAAACCCTTGTGATTTGGTAATGGTTGTTGGTGATGTAACCTCAACCATGGCTTGTACTATTGTTGCAAAAAAAGCAGGAATAGATGTTGCACATGTAGAAGCAGGAATACGTTCTGGTGATATGAATATGCCAGAAGAAATTAACAGAATTGTAACCGATAGTTTAACCGATTATTTTTTTACCACTTCTAGCTATGCTAATGCAAACTTAGCCAATCTTGGTGTTGCGCAAAGCAACGTTTTCTTTGTTGGAAATGTAATGATAGATACCTTATTAAAACACGCACCAAGACTTAAAAAACCTCAAATTTGGGAAGATTTAAAGCTAGAAGAAAAGAAATATATGGTTATGACTTTGCATAGACCAAGTAATGTAGACGAAGAAAACCAACTAAAAAATTTAATACATCAAATTGTAACCCTTGGTAAAGATTACCCTATTATTTTTCCTGTTCACCCAAGAACCAAAAAGCTTTTAGAAGGTTTAGATTTAAACTTTGAAAATCTGCATTATGTAGAACCTCTAGGTTATTTACATTTTAATTATTTAGTGAAAAATGCTTTTGCTATGCTTACCGATTCTGGAGGAATTACCGAAGAAACCACAGTAATGAATGTGCCATGTATTACACTTAGAGATAGCACAGAAAGACCAGAAACTTGCGATATTGGAACTAATATTTTAGTAGGAAACGACACCAATAAAATTGAAGCTGCTTTTGCTAATTTACTCTCAGGTAATTGGAAACAAGGACAAACACCAGAACTTTGGGATGGTCATGCTGCAAAACGAATTACAGATTGTTTGGTTGAAATTTATGCGCTGTAAATGAAAGATATTTTAATAATTACTAGCTACTTTCCTCCAGAAATTGGAGCTGCTTCAAATAGAATTTATCACCTTGCCGAAGGTTTACAAGAACGTAACTTTAATGTGCAGGTATTAACACCTTTACCTAATTATCCTACTGGTAAAATATTTGATGCTTACCAAGGAAAATTTAAACATACTAGTGTTGAAAAAGGCATCACTATTACTAGATTATGGATTTATGCATCAGTTTCTAAAAACAAGTTTTTGCGTTTAATAGCTATGCTATCGTACAGTTTTAGTCTGGTTTGGTTTTTTGCTTTTAATAAAATACCAAAAACAGTAATTGTACAATCTCCTCCATTATTGGTTGCATTTACTTCTATGTTTTTTTTACGTAGTAAAAAAAGAAAACTAGTATTAAATGTTAGTGATTTATGGCCAATTGCAGGATTAGAACTAGGTGCTTTTAAAAAGAATTTTAGTTATAAAATGCTAGAGAGTATTGAGCGTTTTAATTACAAAAAAGCAGATTTAGTTTTAGGGCAAAGCAAAGAAATATTAACACATGTAAGCTCTTTATTTGCTAACAAAAAAACACTTTTATATAGAAATTATCCAGAATTTGATGCACCTAAAATAACACCAAGAAACCCTTCTGATAAAAACATAAAACTGGTTTATGCTGGACTTTTAGGAATTGCACAAGGTATATACAAGCTCTGTACCGAATTAGATTTTAATAACAATATAGAACTTCATATTTATGGTTCTGGCGCAGAACAGAAGCTTATTGAAGGGTTTATAGAGAAATATCCCAAACTTCCTATATACTTTTATGGTAGAGTTGCTAGAGAAGAGCTACACCAAGTTCTTTTGCAGTATGATGTTGCCATTATTCCTTTATTAAATAGAATTTATGGTTCTGTACCTTCAAAAATATTTGAATATGCAAAACTAGGCTTACCTATTCTATATTTTGGAGGTGGTGAAGGTGAAGATGTAGTAAACAACAACCAACTTGGTTGGATTGCTGCTGCTGGAGATTATAGTGACTTAAACCGTATAATAGCTTCTATTCAAATCTCTGAAATTACTTTATCTTCCAAACAAAAAATAAAAGAAACTGCAACTTCTACTTTTAATTTAGAAGCACAGCTTAAAACACTTTCTAACTTGCTTTAATAGGCTTTATCTTCCCCATTAACAATATTCATGAAAGTTTGAGTAACAATTTTAATATCTAATAATAAAGACCAGTTTTCAATATAAAAGATATCAAATTTTACACGATTAATGATGTCTTTATCTGTTTCTATTTCTCCTCTAAAACCACTTACTTGTGCTAAACCTGTTATTCCTGGTTTAACAAAGTGTCTTACCATAAACTTATCTACTCGTTTTGCATACATATTGGTATGACTCACCATATGAGGTCTAGGACCTACTACAGACATATCACCAAACAACACATTAAAAAACTGTGGTAACTCATCTATACTAGTTTTACGTATAAATTTACCAATTCTTGTTACTCGTTGATCTCCTCTTGTAGCTTGATTTAAATTCGCATTTTTATTTGGAGTCATAGAGCGAAACTTATAACAATCAAATTCTTTATAGTTAAAACCGTTTCTAGACTGTTTAAAGAATATTGGACCTTTAGATTCTAGTACAATAAGAATTGCAATAATTGGAGTTAACCAAGAAAGCAGTAAGACAATTACAGCTGTTGAAAACACAATATCAAAAACTCTTTTAATAAACTGGTTAACAGAATCTTCTAAGGGAATATTACGAAAAGACAGTATTGGTGTATAGTTATAATACTCGTATTTTAATTTTTTAGAATATATATCTTTATTATCTGGTAAAAACTTTAATATTTTAAGGTTATTATCTGCAAAATCGATAACCTTTCTCAGTTGACTATTAGAAAGCTGCGATAAAGAACAGTAAATTTCATCTACATTCTCTTCTAATAAAAATTGAAAACAATCTTGCAATCCTTCTTCTGTAATATTTTTAAAGTTAAAGGTTTTTGTATGTGAATATCCGTATTCTGGTTTGTCATTAAAAAACCTCTCTAAAGCTTGTGTTTGCTTATTTTTACCTAAAATAGCAGTAACCCTAAAATTACCACCAAAAGAAGCTCTATACTTCTGCAATAAGTAATACAACGTAAATTTAAATAAGGTTACAAGAACAAATACACAGCCTATATACTTAAAAATTGTTTTTGGTAATATGTCTAAATCATAATAAAATCCTGAAAAAGCAAATACTACTAATGTAAAAAGAGCCATTTGCCTAAAAACAAGGGTCATAATAGCTACTTCACGAGTAAACCTAAAAACTGCATAAAATTTGGATAGCGTAGAAATAACAATCCAAGATATAGATATAACTAAAACAAAAATTGCAGGCTCTACACTTTTAAAAAAATAAAGTATCGCCAAACTATTTATTATAGTTAAATCTATTATATATGAAATTGGCCTTAAATAGACTGAATATCTTCCTTGATTAAATGTGTTCAATTTATTTTTTTATATGTTTAGAAAAATCTTTATGCTCGCTTTTATATAAATCTTCTTCAGACAAAGACTTAAAATAATTAAACGTTTTAAGCATACCTTCTTCACGTTCTACTTTAGGTTGCCAACCTAGTAATTCTTTTGCTAATGTTATATCTGGTTGTCTCTGTAGCGGATCATCTACAGGCAATTCTTTGTAAATTACTTTTTGATTGGTATTAGTAAGTTTAATGATCTCTTCTGCAAAATCTCCAATGGTAATTTCATTTGGGTTACCAATATTAACAGGATATGCATAGTCACTAAACATTAATTTATAAATACCATCTACTTGATCATCTACATAGCAAAAAGATCTAGTTTGTTTACCATCACCAAAAACAGTTAAGTCTTCTCCTCTAAGTGCTTGCCCCATAAATGCAGGAATAACTCTTCCGTCATTTAGTCGCATTCTTGGTCCATAGGTGTTAAATATACGAACGATACGTGTTTCAAGACCATGAAATCTATGATAAGCCATGGTTATAGATTCTTGAAAACGTTTAGCTTCGTCATATACTCCTCTTGGACCTATAGTATTTACATTACCATAGTAGTCTTCGGTTTGCGGATGTACTAATGGATCTCCATACACTTCAGATGTAGATGCTATTAATAATCTCGCATTTTTAGCCTTAGCCAATCCTAATAAGTTATGCGTACCTAAAGAACCTACTTTTAAGGTTTGTATAGGTATTTTTAAATAGTCTATTGGGCTTGCTGGTGAAGCAAAATGTAAAATATAATGTAAGTCTCCTTCAATTTTAATAAACTCGGTTACATCGTGTTCTATAAACTCAAAATTAGGATTATTAGCAAGGTGACTAATATTTTTTTTGTCGCCAGTAATGAAGTTATCCATACCAATAACATAAAAACCTTCATGAATAAATTTATCGCATAAGTGTGACCCTAAAAATCCTGCTGCTCCTGTTATTAGTACTTTTTTCATTATTTAATATTGATTATTGACCTGTTCCTATTTTATAATAAACGAAACCGATATCTTCTAAAGTTTCTTTATCTAAAAGACCTCTTCCGTCAAAAACGAAAGCTGGTTTTTGCATCTTATTGAAAATTTGCTTCCAATCATAGGTTTTAAATTCATCCCATTCGGTTAAAATAGCAATAGCATGTGCATTTTCACATGTTTTGTAAGGATCATTTTCCACTTTTAAAAGGTTTCTATTTTCCTCGTTAGATCTTGTATTTAAATACTCTAAATCGGCATAGATACGTTCTTCTACCACTTTAGGATCAAAAACAGTTATTTCAGCCTGCTCATTTAGTAAATTATCAGCTATTTTAATTGCTGCTGACTCTCTAGTATCATTAGTATCTTTTTTAAATGCCCAACCTAAAAACGCTATCTTTTTTCCTGATACTGTGTTGTAAAGTGTACTTACAATATTATCTGAAAAACGTTGTTTTTGGTGTTCATTCATTAATATTACTTGCTCCCAGTAATCTGCTACTTCATTTAAACCATAACTTTTAGCAATATACACAAGATTTAGAATATCTTTTTGAAAACAAGAACCTCCAAACCCTACAGATGATTTTAAAAACTTAGCTCCTATTCTACTATCCATACCAATAGCTTTAGAAACTTCGTTTACATCTGCACCTGTTTTCTCACAGATTTCAGACATGGCATTAATAGAAGAAACACGTTGTGCTAAAAAGGCATTTGCGGTAAGTTTAGACAACTCTGAAGACCACACATTTGTTCTTAAAATTCTATCTTGAGGTACCCAATTAGCATATACATCTGCAAGGGCTTCAATTGCCTTTAAACCTTCAGGGTTTGTATCTCCACCAATAAGCACTCTATCTGGACTTAAAAGGTCTTCAACAGCTGTACCTTCGGCTAAAAATTCTGGATTAGATAATATTTGAAAAGCAACATCATTACCTGTATTGTCTAAAATATCTTTTATTGCAGAAGCGGTACGCACAGGAAGTGTAGATTTTTCAACAATAATTTTATCTTGTTTAGAAACTCTAGCAATTTGTCTAGCACATAGCTCGATATATTTTAAATCTGCAGCCATCCCTTTTCCTTTTCCGTAGGTTTTGGTTGGTGTATTTACAGAAATAAATATCATTTCTGCTTCGTCAATAGCTTTATCTACTTCTGTTGAAAAGAATAAATTACGTCCTCTTGCTTCTGCTACAATAGCATCTAAACCAGGTTCAAAAACAGGAAGGTTATCTAAATTCTCGTCATTCCATGCTGCAATTCTAGCCTCATTAATATCTACAACTGTTACTTTTATGTTAGGGCATTGCTTTGCTATTACAGCCATAGTTGGACCACCAACATATCCAGCTCCAATACAACAGATATTTTTTATTTTCATTTAATTATGCTTCTTTAATTTTTATCAGCTCTTTATATTGCTCTTCTAACTTTAAGATATTTTTACTTAAATCAAAGTTATCTAAAAAAAATTGAAAAGAGTTTTTTGAGAACTTTAATTTTAATTTTTCATCATTTAAGATGTTTAAAATGTATTTAGACATTTTACTAGCGTCTTCTGTGTCTAGTAAATAACCATTAAAACCATGTTTAACTAAATCTCGATTTCCGTCACAGTTTGTGGCAACGATGGGCTTGCTTAGCGCTAAACTTTCAATAACTGAGTAAGGTAACCCTTCATATCTTGATGTTGAAATATATAACTGACTATCTTTTATAATATTAAAAATATCATCTCTGGTAGTCCAATCTAAAAGTGTTATATTATTTTCTAGATCTAATTCTTTAATTTTTTTTGTTACAGCCTCAAGATTTGGTGCATGATAACCAACTCCCATTAAGACTAGATGTATATTAGGTTGAGATTGTTTTACTTTTAAAATAACATCAACCATAAATTCAATGTTCTTTTGAAATGAAGGTCTACCAACAGAACAGATATAATTTTCTGGCCATGTTTTATTAATACTTAACGGTTTAAAGCTTTTTATTGGAAGAATAGAGTTATTAAAGACTAAAGCGCGCTCTTTTTTATAACCAACCTTATCAATACCCTGTTTTAATTCGGATTCTGAGGTAGCTAATAAATAAGAATTGGCATACTTAAATATTTTTTCAATTGTTAAAAAAATCTTTTTCTTAATATTTGATTCTGCACTTAAAAAAGAATATGCGTGTGGTGTATGTAAAACATTTACTTTATAAAACAAAGATGCTGCTCTAGCAATTATACCTCCTTTAGCACTATGCGCATGAATAATATCTGGTTTTTCTGATTTTAATATTTTTATTGTAGCTAAAATTGCTTTTAAATCTTTTATGGGATTAATCTCTCTTTGAATAGGTAACTTGTATTCTTTTATAACAGATTTATCTTTAGCAAAATAGCCTTTTTTATCCTCATTTTGGTGAAGAATAATATTTTCAACTGTATCAGTACTTATATTTTCTGTAACTAATCTTAAGTATACATCTACACCTCCAACGGAATGTAAAATATGGGCTACTTTAATTTTTTTCATATCATTATAAATGCTTAATCAAATATATTATCTGTTTTTGATAAGAAACTTAAACTGCTCATTTTTATATTTAAAACTCACAACAATTACTAAAAGTATTCCTAAAATATAACTTCCCATTTGTCTGGATAAAAAGGATTCTATTAAACCAAACATAAATACTGCTAATATAATACTCCCTTTTAAAAGGGATTTTTTTCTATATATTAAAGGTATTATAAAAATGGCTAAAAACAAAAGTAAGGCAACTAGTCCGTATGCCATTAAAAAGGTTAAAAACTGATTGTGTGCATTAAATCTTGATTTAAGGAAATAATTTCTTCTCCCTTTTTTTTCTATTTGTGAAGAATAGCACTCAACTAGTTTATTGTTTGTTATATATTCTGATCCAAAACCTAAAAATAAATTATAGTTTTCTTGATCATCTTGTATAAGGTTATTTACACAACTCCAAATAACTAGTCTAGGTTCCCAGTTTTTAAAATTTTCAATAATTCCTTTATCTCTGTTAAGATGGAAAAATCGGTTTGAGAGGTTTGGGTTTAAAATAAACAATAATACGATGAATGAAATACCTGCAAAAAGGCCAATGAAGGCTTTTTTACTTTTATTGAAAAGTAAATACCTATAAAAAAGAACAGTAATCATTATTAAAAGTGCCATCCTAGAAGAAACCACTAAAACAAATGTTAAAGTTAAAAATAGATTTAAATAATGTAATCGTCTTATTTTTTTGTTTTCTCTTGAAATTAAATCTAAAGAGAACAAAAAGCTTAATGCTGAAAAGAAGCCAGTATATAACCTTTCGGTAATTAATAACTTTTTTATTTCTCCTCCTTTTGCAATATCAAAACTTCCATTTTGAACAATATAAAAGCCTGACAATACAAAGGTGTAAACAGCCATTGTCATTACAGAAAGTATTATAGCATACTTTAAATACTTTAAGTTTGTAACAGGCGTTGCTAGTAATAAAAAAAGGATTGCCAGACCATACCTACCAAATAAATCTAATTCATGGTTTATGTTTCCTTTAATACTTACTATTATAAAGGTCAATAAAACGAAAAACAAAAAAGCTATTAGCTCAGGTTTTAGTAGCCTAGATTTAAGTTCATTTTTATTAAATAAAACGACAAAAAGTGGAATTAATATAATAAGTAAGATATTAGGTACAGCCGTAAGTTTCCCTGACATTGGAATAAAAAAAACCAATAGAGCAAATACAATATTATATATTTTTAAAAGAGTAGGTCTCAAGATTTATTTAAAAGTTTTTTAATTTTTGTTGCTCCTTCTCTCGACACGTAAAGTAGTATATAGTTTCTTAAAATTCCATAAATTGGCGTAATACCAAAATAAAAATGTTTTTTTATAATTTTTATTCTGTTTTGTACTTGAATTTTTCTTTTGGTACTTGAGATAGAATTTTCATTTAATTCATAATCTAGTAATACTTCAGGATAGTTTTCTGCCTTAAATTTTTTAATAATTTTAAAAAAGAATGCATAATCCTCAGCTGCTTTATAATTTACAGGATAATATCCTACTGAATCAATTATGCTTGTTGAGAAAATTACCGAAGGATGAACAAACATACTATTTAAATACATTTTCTTCTTTATTTCAACATAACTTACAGGATGTTTTATATAATGCAAGTGATTTCCTTGTTCATCAACAACATTAACCCAAGTACCTAACAGTTTTACATCAGGATTTTGGTTTAAATAATCTAATTGTTTTTTAAATTTATTTGGTTTACACTTATCTCCACAGTCTAATCTTGCTATATATTTATATTTTAAATCTTGAGCTGTTTTTAATCCTTTATTAAGAGCGTGTTCTATTCCTAAATTTTCTTGTAAATAAACAAAATGAATTTCCCCTTTTGTATAACACGATTTTATATCTTCTTCATGAAATTTTGTTTTACTTCCATCATCTACTATTATAATATCAATGTTTATTTCTTCAGTTATAGAATCAATAGAAGTTTTTATACCAACAGGGTCATTGAAATACGGAATTACTATAATTAAATCACTATTTTTATTCATAAACCTTAATATATTTATCTTGAGTAAGCCTATAAAACAGAGCTAATGTTACCCAAAAACCAAATGTTCTAAAAGTATCTTCTTTAAGCCAATTAATTGAAAGACCAAATAATGTGGTAATAATTACCAAATAAAATACCGCCTCTTCTTTTGTTGAATTTTTGTAAAATATAAAAGCAACATATATAACCGAAACAATAAATATAAAAAAGATTAAGAACCCAATTAGTCCTGTTTCCGCTAAAAGTCTTAAATATAAATTGTAACTTGGTGGAAATTTATTATAATCATCATTTAAATATCTTAATCTAAACTCCCAATTGTTTTTTGTTGCCCATTCAGGATATAAATCTCTAGCTCGATAAGGTAATTGACCATAACCTACACCATAAATTGGAGATTCTAAAAACACTTGTAAAGAAGCATACTGTATCCCTAATCTTGTCTTATTTGAAACACGATGATCACCTTCTTCTACACTAAAAGAGGTTGCCTTTTCAAAAATATATTCTGTTAGAGTTTTACCCTTAAACAATAAAAGGACAAAAATAATAATAGAACTATACTTAACAATTCTAATAAAAAATTTATTATATTTTGTTTTTGTAAGTAACAAAAACATAAATAATATTGCTTGTAAAAATATAAAAACTAAAGCTGAACGAGATCCTGTTAAAAACGATAGAATAAAAACTACTGCTATTGGTATATATTTTTTTAATCCTTTTTCTGTTATAATATAACTAGCCATCCATCCAAAAAGAAAACACAAGTATGTTGCTAATGCAGGAGGTTCATATGTAACAGATGACACCCTATGTAGGTTAGTGTCTAAATCTGCTACGGTAAAAGGCAAATAATTAAAAAGATGGTATAATGGCTTTAAAGCAACAATATTTAACTTAATAATAAGTATCTCAAAAAAAGCAACAATTACAACAAAAACAAAAGAATAGAATAGAATTTTCCTGACCTTATAAAAAATAAACTCCTTAGAATTCTTTGCAAAAACATTAAAATAAACTAAAAAGAAGACTATTCCTGAAATTATTACTGAAACAAAAGCTCTAATAAACCTTACAAGACCGTTTGTGCCTTTTAAGTTGTTTGTAGAAACTTCAAAAATATTTAAAATAACAGATATTATTGTCCAAATTAAAAATAATAGGAAAATTTGAAATATTGGGTTTTTTATAGGTATAAAAACTTTCTTTTTTAAAAGAAGAAAGCAAAATGCAATTAAGAAAAAAACAGCTGCAGCTTCCTTTTTAAACTCACCTAAAAAACCCAATCCTTCATAAGTATTGAAAGGAATAAAAAACAGACCTATATAAAAAAGGCCAGCTATTACTGCTGATACATTAAGTTTTAAAGGCATTGATATTTTAATTAAAGTTTGATCGTTTCTAATTCAGACAAAATGGATTCGGTTTTTTGTTTAATCATATGCTGCTGTTGCTCTGTTAATTTACCTTTCCAAGACTTTAATGTTTCTATAGAGTTTCTGTTAACATTTTTAATATTTTTAGGGTTAACAGTAGAAGCTGTTGTCATCTTCTTTATTTTGTCATAGTCTAACTCATTTGAATTAATACCTAATTTAGCGCAGAGTTTTTCCATTTGCTCTATTGGTTTTTTTGCTAATTCCTCTTGCGATATACATATTACATCGTGTTTTTTATAAATTTCTAATAGAAATTTATTTACTATTATCCACTCATTAATAACTCTATTATCTTTAGTATGTTCTTCTTCTACCAAGTTTTTAACAAAGGGGTAATCTTTTAATAATTGATTTTGTTTTTGAAAATCGGTTAATTCAATATACCAATTTTGTTTTACCATACTGTAAAAATATGCTTCTGGATTTCTATATATAAAAACAGTTTTTACATTATAATTATCTGCTATATATGGTGTAGACAAAGCAATTAAAGCATCTTTTATTACTGCGTAATTAAGGTTGCTTTTATACCTTGTTTTTGTATATGATAAATAATGATGATTTTTTAAAACCACCCTTAAAATTCTTTTTAATAATGGTTCTCCAGATTGATTTTTAAAAACATCTAAAATTACTTTACCAACAGTTGTATTACAATCTAAATATCCAGTATCATTATTATTAATTGAATGTCTGAATGGTATTTTTTTTAACTCAAAAAAACGATTTAAATCTCTTTTAAGCTCTTTATTCACTATTTCATCAGTTAGATATGGGTACCATACATCTGGGATTGTTTTAAGACCTCTAAGTTTATTAAACGGTTCTTCTACATAAGAACTATTGCTTAAGGTTCCTACTAAATTTCCTAAAAATGTTGTACCAGAACGTCTACAACCTGTAACTAACAAGAAGGAAGGTTTATCTTTCATTTGCTCTATTTTTTTTCCATAAAGTTAAATCCTTTTGTAATAATGCTTCTAATTTATTAATATCTTCTAAAAAATAATCGTGTAGATAGTCTTTATCTTCATTAGGTACATCAATTTGTTTTAGATTGATTTTTTGAATATAATTTCTTATTAGTTTTCCATTTTTCCTTCCAATAAGTTTTTTTATCATACTTTTTATTGGATTTTTATTTATCAAAAACTTATTTAGAATTACATTTTTTGGAACGCCTGATTTATTGTGTTGAGAATCTTTAAAATCATGTTTCTCTTTTATTTTTAAGAAATCTAAAACATCATATACTACTTTATGTCTATCCTTAACAAAATCTTCAAAAATTACCACTTTAACATTTGAAAAAGCATTTTTAAATGCTTTTACGCTCTCATAGTATCTCCCTGCATCTTTGTAAGCCCAAATGAACTCATACCCTAAATCAATTCTTTCTTTCTCTTTATTTAAAGCCTCTCTAAACGGCAAATTCTCTCTTTCTTCACGTATAAGATGAGAGTATGCTGAAATTGCTCTCTTAACAGGATTCCGAAGCATTATAATAATTTCAGGATCACCCATCAATTCTTTAATTTGAGGTATAGTTGTTTTATAGTAATATAAAGTATCTACGCTTGCTTCACAAACTCTTTGGTCTTTTTTAGCATTTTCAAATATTTTATAATAATCTTTTAATGTTTTAATGATATGTTTTTCTGTTGAAAAATCACCAGGACCTTGATAACCATTTTCTAAAACTTTATAAGACAAGTATTTAGGTTCTTTAAAAGGGTATGTATATATATTTGGATGCTCATCTAAATATTTAACCAATGATGTGGTACCTGATTTGGCTGCACCAACAATTAAAAAATCTGGCAGTATATTTTTTACTTTATTTTGTGTTGTTTCCATAATATATCGACTTAGATTTTAATTCAAAAAGGTTTTTATTTTATCTTTTTTTAATAAGTATATTGCGCCGGTAATATTCCAAAAAGCCATACTTAAAGCTGTTGAAATTGCTGCACCATTCATTCCGTAAATTGGTATTAAAATCCAGTTAAATAGCAAATTTAAGAGGAAACTTATAATCAATATTGATTGCAAAACTTTTTGTTTTCCTGTCATATTCATATAAATCCCAACAGATCCACAAAACATATTAACTGTCTGACCTACTAACAGTATTAGTAATGCCGATTGAGCTTTCTCATAGTTATCTCCAAAAACACTTAATATTAACTTAGATGAAAAAGCAATGAAAACAATAACAGGAAGAGTTAAAATAGAAATTAGTCTCGTAGCATCTTGCAATTTAACCTTTAATTCGTTAAAAGAATTTAAAGAAAATAATTCAGATATTATAGGAGCATAAATAGCATTTACCGAGGTTAAAACAAGGCCTACAACCATTGTTATCTTCACTGACGAAGCATAATATGCAACTACGGCTAAATCTGTAAATTTTCCTAGTAAAATTATATCTACACTTTGCATTAACATAAATGCTACAGCACTAATTGCCATAGGACTAGATCTTTTAATTATACTTTTATAGCTAAAGTTATTTTTTACAACTATAGATTTATATTTTTTAAAGTAATTTAAAATATAAATTGTTGAGCCTATTCCTAATAGGCTTAAACTTAACAAAAAGCCTTCTAGTAGCCATTTTTGATTATTAGTTAAGTACAATATAATTGCTACTAAAAAAAGAGGAGTATATCTTAAAATATTTCTGAAAAATTCAGATAAATACACTTTTTTAAGCGCTCTTAATGTATCAATATTTACAATTAATAGTGAATAAAACAACAATATAATTACTGACTTGAACAGTATGGTAGATAGTTCTTTTTCTAAAAAAAAAGCGCCTAAAAAAAAGTTAAAAACAAGTGTTAATAGAGTTACAGATATTGAAATAACCACTGTAATTTTCATCATTTTATGATACACATCCTTAATTTCATGAAGTGCTTCTTTAGAACTTAAAACTCCAGAATAATAAAGTATTGATTGATTCATACCTAAGACTGAAATCGAGGCCAAAATAGTTAACAAAGACCTGCTATAATCATAAGAACCAACAAGTTTTGGATCAAAAAAATTAGTGATAAATAATGTTAATGAAAAAAAAAGAAACACACCTATAACCCTAATAAACAAAACATTCATGCTTTTTTTAATAGGTCCCTTTTTAAAAAAGTACAATAATTTATTATATAGATTTACTATCATATACCTTATTTGACGGTTAAATTAGAATTAAATGAAATTGATAATAAAGTATATTAATTATAACAAAAAGTAGTACTGATTTATTTAAAGACATTACTGCGTTTTTATTTTTTTTAATTTTCTGCTTTACAAAAAACAAAATAAAAAATTTATAGATACTTAAAACATATAGAGAAATAAATACGTTTATAATTAGAAAAAAAATAAACTACCACACTAACAACCATAAACGTTAACCTTTTTATTTTGAAATATCAGAAGATTCTTCTAATTTTTTTAAAGCAAATGGTTTTAACTGTAATACAGGGTTGTGTTTTCCTTCAACTTTTTTGGTTAAAATTTTATTTGACGCTGAATCAAATTCAATAAATTTATTAAAGTTGAAATATTTTTCTAATTCTGAAGGTTTAATGTTTATATTATTCTTTCCGTAAGAAAGGCGTATATTCTCTATAATAACTTCTTTAAGCTCTTTGGTTCCTAATACTATTAAAAATAATTTAGATATATTATTTTCTCCAAATTTGGCTATTATATTATCAGTACTACTTGATGGAGATACTTTTTCAATAATTTGTATATTCTTTTTTTGAAACTCATCTACTTTAATATTATTAAGCAACAATCTAAATTCATCTACTTTATTCGTCTTGAAATCAATTGAAACTATTAATTCTGGGCTTGTTTCAATAAGTTTCGAATTAATAGTTTCTTGTATTTCTGAATGCTTTGCCTCATTTTTACAAGCAAATGCGATTAAAGCTACAACAAATGTTAGAGCTAATTTTTTCATATTATTTTAGATTATATATTTTTAACCTACACAATCATTCCAGCTGCAACCGTTTCATTAGTTGCATCATCTACAAGAATAATACTTCCTGTGGTTCTGTTTTCTCTATACGCATCTACCATTAATGGTTTTGTGGTACGTATTTTAACCTTACAAATATCATTCATATTAAGTTCTTTATCGTCTTCAATACGGTCAAGAGTATTAATATTGTACTTATAGACAACCTCTTTAATCATTGCTTTTTGATCGTTTGAAGTATGTTTTATCGTGTATTTAGCTCTTGGTTTTGCGGCATCATTATTTAACCAACATAACATCACCTCAATGTCTTGAGATGCTTCTGGTTTGTTGTTTGAGCGCACAATCATATCACCACGACTAATATCTATATCATCTTCTAATGTTATAGAAACAGACATTGGAGCAAAAGCTTCTTCTAATTCTTTATCTAATGTGTCTATGGTTTTAATTTTAGAAGTAAATCCTGAAGGCATTACTGTTACCTCATCTCCTTTTCTAAAGATACCACTAGCTACACGACCTGCATACCCTCTATAGTCTATAAAACCTTCTCTTTGTGGTCTTAAAACAGTTTGTACAGGAAAACGAGCATCTACTTTATTAATATCACTACTAATGTGCATGGTCTCTAATGTATGTAACATTGGAGCTCCTTGGTACCAAGGCATGTTTTCTGATTTATTTACTACGTTGTCTCCTAGTAATGCGCTCATTGGTATAAAACGAACATCTGTTACTAACATTTTAGAAGAAATATCTTCAAATTCTTTAACAATATTATTGTAAACTTCTTCAGAAAAATCTACCAAATCCATTTTGTTAATACAAACAATAATATGTGGTATTTGTAATAAAGAAGCTATAAAAGCATGTCTTTTGGTTTGCTCTATTACACCATGTCTTGCATCTATTAAAATAGTTGCAACGTTTGCTGTTGATGCTCCTGTAACCATATTACGAGTATATTGAATATGCCCTGGAGTATCTGCAATAATAAATTTACGTTTTGGTGTTGTAAAATATCTATAGGCAACATCTATGG
The DNA here is from genome assembly GCF_042684485.1 of Lacinutrix gracilariae. Taxonomy (NCBI): domain Bacteria; kingdom Pseudomonadati; phylum Bacteroidota; class Flavobacteriia; order Flavobacteriales; family Flavobacteriaceae; genus Lacinutrix; species Lacinutrix gracilariae. Next base: position 936,690 of record NZ_JBHULM010000011.1, read on the forward strand.
TAATACCTTGTTCACGCTCATCACGTAAACCATCTGTAAATAAGGCTAAATCAACACCTTCATGACCTTTCTTTTTACTTGTGTTTGTAATAGCTTCTAATTGATCTTCAAAAATAGATTTAGAATCGTATAATAGTCTACCTATTAAAGTACTTTTTCCATCATCTACACTTCCTGCTGTTGTAAAACGTAATAATTGATTGTTATCTAACATTTTTTGCTTTTTATTGAATAGATTCTTGTTTAAACAAGAATTACAAATTTATAATTTCTAGAAATATCCTTGGCGTTTTCTGTCTTCCATTGCAGATTCTGATCGCTTATCATCACTTCTGTTTCCTCTTTCTGTGTTACGCATTCCTGCAACTTCTGCAGCAATTTTTTCTAAAGTATCTGCTTCCGATTCGTCTCCTCCTGTAATAGTGATATCTCCTAAGGTTCTAAAACGTATTTTTTTAGTTACTACTTCTTCATGCTCTTCTAGCACTAAAAATTCAGAATTAGGAATCCAAGTACCTTGTCTACGTACTACTTCACGCTCGTGTGCAAAATATAAAGAAGGTATAGCTATATTTTCTCTTTTTATGTAGTTCCAAACATCCATTTCTGTCCAGTTACTTATAGGAAACGCTCTAAAGTGTTCTCCTTCAAAATGCTTTCCGTTAAATATGTTCCACAGTTCCGGTCTTTGGTTTTTTGGATCCCATTGCCCAAAATCATCACGATGTGAAAAGAAACGCTCTTTGGCTCTTGCTTTTTCTTCATCTCTTCTTCCTCCACCAATAGCACAATCAATTTTATTTGCTTCAATAGCATCTAAAAGCGTTGTGATTTGAAGTGCATTACGAGTGGCATTTTTACCTTTTTCTTCAGCAACACGACCTTCATCAATAGATTCTTGTACAGAACCTACAATAAGCTCTACACCTAACTCTTTAATGATATCATCTCTAAATTGAATAGTTTCTGGAAAATTATGTCCAGTATCTACGTGCATTAATGGAAATGGTATTTTTGCTGGGTAAAATGCTTTTTTTGCTAAATGCGTTACTAAAATAGAATCTTTTCCTCCAGAAAATAATATTACTGGGTTTTCAAATTGCGCCCAAACTTCGCGTAAAACAAAGATTGCTTCGCTTTCTAATTCATCTAAATAATTTAAGTAATATTTACTCATTGCTCGAATTTTAGTTTTTTCTTTATAGTATTCCTAAAATAGTAATTTTTCTACTGCTTAGGATTTTTTGCTTTTTATTTAATTATCAGAATTTTATCTTCTGTTACTGTAATTACTTCATTCTATAACACCTTAACATTTTGACTTACTAGTGCTTACATGAATTTGTCAAAGTTAACATCTTTAACGATATTTTATAATCTTTAATCGTTTTTTTTTATAAACGAACACCTATTAATGAATTTAATAATCAAGACTTTAAATATTAATGATATTCTATTTACTTACTTTAATCTTGATTTTATTATAGATAGGTAAAAATATAAACGACAATACTCCTATTACAATAATAATCAACGTTTGAGAGCTCCATATAATCCAACCAAAAGCATAACTAGGCTCTTCTGCTAAACCAAATAATGTAAGCGCAGATAAAACTGCTGCTGGGTAAAAGAATACCCCTCCATTTGTTGTAGCTATAGTAAAACTTGCAGCAATAAAAGCTACTATCATAGATGGAAAAGGGGCTCCTTGCAATTCTGAAATAGCAAAGGATGTTATATAAAACATTAAAACATACATTAACCAAATAAAAATAGTATGAAAAATAAAAGCACCTTTATGCTTCATTTTAGAAACACTGGTAATACCTTCTAAAAGACCTATTGTAAAGTCTTTAATTTTATTAGCAATTTTACTTTTAGACTTTTTAACATAAAAAACAAAAAAGATAAATAAGAGACACAAAATTAAGAATATACCTATTAATTTAATTGGATTAAACTTTTCTATTAGTAGATTATAAATAAAGTCAAATTGAAAAAACAAGGTAATAACACAAATAATTAGCATCATTATTAAATCGAAAATACGTTCTGTGACTATAGTACCAAAACTTTTTTCAAAGGGAATATTCTCATAATTGGTAGCTACAGCTGCACGTAAAACTTCTCCAGATCTTGGCACGCCATAATTTGCTAAATATGCAATAAATATAGCCATGATACTGTTTGGCGCTTTTATAGAGTATCCCATTGGTTTTAATAGATAATTCCACCTATACGCTCTTGATAAGTGACTTAAAATACCAAAAACCAAACCTAAAGCAATCCACCAATAATTAGCAGATTTAAAATAAGGAATGATTTCTGAAATTGGAAGCTTAGAAAAGGTTAGCCACCCAAAAAAAACAGCTAATACAATAGGTAGTATTAGCTTTATTTTTTTTAAAAATGATTTTTTATTATCACTCATATTCTATCCATTATTATTCTATATTTTTAATAAAATAAAAATTGGTTATAATTAAATTTCTAATTTAGGCTTAATATATTCTAGAATATCTTTAACCGCTTGTTCTACGGTTTTTTCTTCTGTTTTAATTTCAATATCTGGATTTTCTGGAGCTTCATAAGGTGCAGAGATTCCTGTCATGTTTTTTATCTCACCTGCTCTTGCTTTTTTATACAATCCTTTTACATCTCTACGCTCACATTCTTCAACACTAGTATTTATATAGACTTCAATAAAATTAACGTCTTTAACAATACTTTTAATGTTCTCTCTGTCTTTTCTATAAGGAGAAACAAATGCTGCTAAAGTTACTAAACCAGCATCTACCATTAAATTTGCTATTTCAGCAATTCTTCTTATATTTTCTGTTCTATCTTCTGGAGCAAAAGTTAAATCACTATTGATTCCTTTTCTTATATTATCACCATCTAAGGTGTAGGTTTTTACTCCTAGCTTATACAATTCTTGTTCTACAACATTTGCAATTGTTGATTTTCCAGAACCTGAAAGTCCTGTAAACCAAATCAAAAAAGAGTTATGCTTGTTTTTTTCTTGTCTATCTGATTTTGAAACCTGATAGCTATGTGGGATAATATTTTCTTTCATCTGTATCTTTTAATTATTTTGCACGATCTTCAAGTCCAAAATTTATTTTATACCATGCTCGTTCGTGTAAATAATATAGTATCATTTTAGTAATTACTTCTGCAAAGCCTATTTTAAGACCTGTTAATGGATCTCCAGATATTAGCCAAGCTAGCAACATGGTATCCATAGTACCGATAAATCGCCAAGTTACTGTTTTAGCAATGTGACGTTTTCTACTTTCTAAAATTTTTCCTTCTTTAGATAGGTTTATTTTAAACCATACACGTTCATGAAGGTAATATAAGCTCATTTTAGTAATCACCTCAGCAAAGCCTATTTTAAGTCCCGTAAAAGGGTCTCCTGAGATAATCCAAGATAAGATAATAGTATCTATAGTACCTACTAGTCTCCAGGTTACTGTTTTAGCAATATGTCTTTTATAAGATACGTCTGCCATTATTTACTTACTAAAAACCAAGGATTTAATAGATTTTCTTTGTTGTAAAGAAGAGATTCGTTGGTGTCTTGCGAAATTACATCAATACCAACAGCATTACAAATGGCTTGACCAGCAGCAGTATCCCACTCCATAGTAGGTGCAAATCTTGGGTATACATCTGCGTTTCCTTCTGCTACCAAACAGAATTTTAAAGAGCTTCCTTTAGAAACTACCTCAACCTCTTTTCCTTCTTTTTTAATAGACTCTACAAAATCTAATGTTTCTTGACTCATATGTGAGCGACTACCTACCACTTGCACAGGGTTTGATTCTGGTGCTTTTGGCTGTAGTTTTATAGCTGCTTGCATTACTTCTTCAATAGTAGCATCATGTGAATCTAAATCTGCTTTAAAAGCATCTTTTTTAGTGACATCTGCAACATAAATAGTTTTAGTAGCTGGTACATAAATAACTCCAAATTCGGGTTTACCGTTTGTTACCAAAGCAATGTTTACAGTGAACTCTCCGTTACGCTTTATAAACTCTTTTGTACCATCTACAGGATCTACTACCCAACAAGTTGTCCAATTTTTTCTTGTAGCGTAATCTGTTTGTTTATTCTCTTCGCTAATAATTGGAAACTCGGTATTAACTAGATAAGAATTTATAACATCATTTGCTTTTTTATCTGCTTCGGTTAAAGGAGATTTATCATCTTTTATTTCTACATCAAAAACTGTATCATATACTTGCATGATTACTTTTCCTGCTTTTAAGCTAGCTTCTACAGCTGTTTTTAGGTTTGAATTCAACATCTGGTAATGTATTAAACTTATTAATTAAAACATATTAGCTAACAAATGTAAGGTTTTTGAGATTGTGTTACAATTATTAACTAGCTTGTATTTTATATAAAATATTTTTTAATTGTTTGATCTAAACTTTCTTCCCAAGTATCTTGTTTAGAGATTATTTGAAGTGCTTTTGAATTATTTAACACACTATAAATGGGTCTTTCTGCTTTAGTTTTAAAACTCTTAATAGGCTTTAGTTTAGATACATCATAATTGTTAAAATACTTGACAATTTGTTTAGCAAAACCATACCAAGTTGTTTCTCCTTTTCCTGTATAATGATATATACCATAAGCTGAAGACTTTGTAGTAATTATAGCATAAATAAATGCTGAAAGATCTATACAGTTTGTTGGTGTTCCTTTTTGAGAAGTTATAATGTTTAAATCTGCATTTTCTTGAGCTTTAGATATTATGGTTTTTAGAAAATTTTTACCATGATACGAATACAACCACGATGTACGAACAATAAAATAGTTATTCATTATTTGTTGAATATACTGTTCTCCTTGCAACTTAGATTTACCATAAACACTTATAGGGTTTGTGTTATCTGTTTCTAGATAAGGAGTATTTGCCTTGCCATCAAAAACATAATCTGTTGAGATATGAATTAAAGTAACATCATGTTTTTTACAACCTTCTGCTAAATTCTTTACCGCTTCGGCATTTACTTTAAAAGCATTTTCTTCATCATCTTCTGCTCCTTCTACATTTGTGTAAGCAGCACAATTAACACAAAAGTGAAATTCATTTTTACTAAATACATTTTCTATTTCTTCTGTATTAGTTATATCAAATTGCTTTTTGTTAACAAAAGTAAATTCTAAAGCATCCTCATTTTTTTCAAAAAGATCTTTTATGGTTTTTGCTAGTTGCCCATTAGATCCAGTAACCAAAACCTTAGTTATCATTAAAAAGCGATTTAAAAGTTGGCAAGTCTTTATCTTTTTGTGAAAGGATTAAAGCGTCAGTAGAAAATTTCCAGTCTACATTTACCGTTTTATCATTATAAATAATGCCTCCTTCTGCTTCTTTATTATAATAATTATCGCATTTATAAGCAAAAACAGTGTTGTCTTCTAAAACCACAAAACCATGAGCAAAACCCTTAGGAACAAATAATTGTTGGTGTTTAATATTATCTAATACTATTGAAAAATATTTCCCAAAAGTTTTAGAGTCTTTTCTTAAATCCACACAAACATCTAAAACACTACCTTTAATTACTCTAACCAATTTTGCTTGCGCATGTTTTCCTGTTTGAAAATGCAATCCTCTTAAAACTCCTTTATTAGATTTAGATTGATTGTCTTGTACAAAAGAGGTTTTTATACCTGTACTTTCTTCAAATTGTTTTTTATTAAAAGTTTCTAAAAAATATCCTCTATCATCATTAAAGACCTTAGGTGTAATTATGTAACAGTCTTTTAAGTATGTTTCTTCAACTATCATGTTATTTTAATTGTTGCAGGTATTTACCATAGCCGCTTTTTAATAATGGTTCTGCTAATTTATTTAATTGATCTCTATTTATATACCCCATTGTAAAAGCTATCTCTTCTATACAACCAATTTTTAACCCTTGTCGCTCTTCAATCACTTGTACAAATTGAGAGGCCTGCATAAGTGAATTAAATGTACCTGTATCTAACCAAGCAGTTCCTTTATCTAATATTTGAACGTTTAAATTTCCTTGATTTAAATATACTTTATTGACATCTGTTATTTCTAACTCTCCTCTACTACTAGGTTTAATCTTTTTAGCGATTTCAACTACAGAATTATCATAAAAATAAATTCCAGGAACAGCATAATTAGATTTAGGATGTTCTGGTTTCTCTTCTATAGAAATTGCTTTTTTATTTGCATCAAACTCAACAACACCATAGCGATTAGGGTCTTGAACATGATACGCAAAAATAACTCCTCCTTTTGGATTTACAGTGTCTTTTAATGTTTGGTCTAAACCGGAACCATAAAAAATATTATCACCTAAAATTAAAGCAACAGCATCATTTCCTATAAACTCTTCACCAATTACAAAGGCTTCTGCTAGGCCATTTGGCTGTTCTTGTATAGCGTATTGAAAATTACATCCATAATCACTTCCGTCACCTAATAATTCTTGAAACCTAGGAGTGTCTTTAGATGTAGATATTATTAATATTTCTTTAATGCCTGCAGACATTAAGGTTGTTAAAGGATAATAAATCATTGGTTTATCATAAATAGGCATTAGTTGCTTACTTACCACTTTTGTAAGCGGATGTAATCTTGTGCCTGAACCGCCAGCTAATATTATACCTTTCATTTATTTATTTGTATTTTTTAATATACCAATCAATGGTTTTCTTTATTCCTGTTTCAAAGTTTTCATCTGCTTTCCAACCTAATTCATTTTCAATTTTAGTTGCATCTATGGCATATCTAAAATCATGACCTGCTCTATCCTTTACAAATGAAATCTGTTTTTTATAAGATGTACTTTTAGGTTTTTCTTGGTCTAAAATTTCGCAAATTTTATTAGCTATATATAAATTATTACGCTCATTTTTTCCTCCTATATTGTATGTTTCTCCGGCAACTCCTTTTTTATAAACCAAATCAATTCCCTTACAATGGTCTAAAACATACAACCAATCACGTATATTTTGTCCATCTCCATAAATAGGTATATTATCTCCTAATAAAGCTTTTCTAATAATTGTAGGTATTAATTTTTCATCATGCTGTTTCGGGCCATAATTATTAGAACAATTTGTGGTTACCACATTCAAACCAAAGGTGTGAAAGTAACTTCTAACTATAAAATCTGAAGATGCTTTGGATGCACTATAAGGGCTATTTGGTGCGTAAGGTGTTTTTTCTGTAAACAACCCTTCACTACCTAGCGTACCATAAACCTCATCTGTTGAAATATGATGAAATCTACAATTCTCAAATCCCTCTTTAACTATATGAGGCTGAGACATCCAATAGTTTTTAGCTACATCTAAAAGATTAAAGGTGCCAAAAACATTTGTATTAATAAATGCGTCTGGATTAGTTATAGAGTTATCTACATGCGATTCTGCTGCAAAATGAATAACACCTTTAAATTGATATTCATTAAATAACTTTTCAACCAACTCCCTATCACAAATATCTCCTTTAATAAAAGTGTATCTTTTATTATTTTGAACTTTCACTAAATTAGAAAGCTCACCTGCATAAGTAAGCTTATCTAAATTAACAATATGAATATTTGTGTTTTCTTCTAAAAAATATTCTATAAAATTTGAACCAATAAAGCCAGCTCCTCCTGTAATTAAAACATTATTCTTTTCCATAAGAATTAACAAACTTTACTACAGATGTAGTTATATATAAAAGAACAAGTAAAATAATGGATAATATTGGAAATATTAAGCTATACTTTTCAGAAATTTTATCCGATTTGGTACCAATTTTTTGAAAACTGGAAATAGTATCAAAGAAAACATCTTCTTCAATCTTCTTTTCTTCAAGAATTCTTAATTCGTTTCTTAATTTTAATTGTTGATTTAACAATTCGTATTCTTTGGTGTCTGATTTTTCTTGTTTTAAAGGAAATCCTGAATCAAAATTTAGTTTACCACTAGAAGATTTAGCCTCTTCATTAAGAACATTAACATAGATTTTTTGTAAGGAATCTAACTCTTGTATTGATGCTAAAATATTCTCTTTTTGAATAATAATCAACGAGTCTCTTTTCTTCATTTTCTTTAAAGAATACTGATTAGTAAATGAAGAGTTCAACCCTTTTTCTAAAGAGCTAAAAATATCTTTTTTGTAAGACTCGACACTAATTTCATAAAAATCACCAGAGTAAATACTTCTATTTTCAACAAAATCTTCAAATTCAACTTCGGCTGCTCTTACACTATCTATAGATTTAACAAACTTATCATATTGTTTAATTCTATCATTTTCAGTTTCTGGACCAGGAGCTATTTCAAAAGCTTTAATTTGTTTTACAGACTCTTCATCTAAATCGAAAATATTTGATAAAGTAGTATAATCTTTATTTCCTATTAATGCGTTAAAATAGTCTATATTAGTAACTAACTGGTATTTAGAATCAAAATAAGGTTTAACTAACATACTTGAACCATAAGTAGCTGGTTTTACCTTTTCAAGAGTAAAGCCTATTATACCGGAAACGACTACAGCTATCAATATAATTTTATAATTATTAATTATTACCCTTAGAATAGAAACGATAAAGCTTAATATTCCTTTAAAAATGGATTTTATAAAATTATATAATCGATCAAAAAGACGACCTAAAGCATTAAAAAGTTGCCCTAAATCAATTTCATCAGAAGCACTTGTTTCTGTTTGTTTTTCACTCATAATGGTTAGTTAAATATTTGTTGTAAAATTTTTCTTGTTATTAAATATGTTGGTTTTACACCTGATGTTCCTAAACCTCCTGACGCCAAAGTTCCTCCTGTTTCTAAAGGATTATCACTTGCATAATAAGCATAACGCACTTTAACGTCTTCATTAATACTACCTCTCACTTTTGAGGCTGCTTGAATTGCTTTTTGGTAATGTGCTCCTTCCATTTCTAGTCCAATTACATTCCATGTAGAACTATGAAAGAACTTTAAAATATCTTTGTTCTGTAATGAGGTACCTAAAACGGTAATCATTGCTCCTTCAAATATTTGTAAACCTTGACCTTCTAGATCTGCTGTACACAACTCATTTTTAAAAGGATAATTATCTGCTGTACCTTCAAAAATATGTGCCGAAGGTATCATAATATCTCCTTTTCCGCCTTCTAAAATACCTGCTTTTCCCATAATAGAAATAGAATCTACATATAAATGCGTTTTATTTCCGTTGGGTTGATAAGGTTTTAAAAGCTCATCTATAGTTTCATAAGCTTGCTCACCAAAAGCATAATCCATTACCAAAATAATTGGTTTTTCCTTTTTTAATTTTTCTGCATTAACTTCTATATCAATTTTAGAAAAATCTATTTTATCTGTATCAAAAACCTGTACATTAATATTGGTTCCAGATCCATCTTCAATATAAAGCATCCCTTTTTGCAACGCTTCTTTAGTTACTTTATTGCGTAGATCTGCATTGTTTTTATCACTTATAGCTTCGTATACCTGAAAAATATCTTTTTTAGCAGCTAATTGTTTTAATGCGTTTGGAGCAAAAAGCGTATTCATAACACTATGCATATTGGCACTTATAACATGAATTGGTCTTTCAAGCAAGCCGTTTTTGTGTAAAATAGCCTTGATATTATTGGCCCAAATTTCACCGTGAATATGATGCCCTAAACGCTCTCTTAAAACAGGACTAAATGTAATGGTTCTCTTGTTGTTATTAACCACTTCTTCTATAGCTAATTTACCTAACCAATATACAATGTGTAATAAGCGTTCTGGTTGCGTAGGAATTGCAAAATCTTTATACACTTCATTTAACTCATTAAATGTTCTGCCTAAAATATTTGCAGTATGTGTTATTGCAATTTCGCGTTCTTGTTGTGTAAGTTTCTTTTTGGTAGTTACTGCTTTTTCAAGCTTTACCCAGTCTCTAGTAGTAGCTCCGTTTTCATCTATTAAAACGCGTTTGCTAATTTTATGAGACTCTACAAAAAGAAAGGTAAGGTGTGTTAAAATATCATAGATTTCTGAACGTCCACGAGTAATCTCGATGTTCATTTGCTCGTCGTCTATTCTATAGCAATTACGTCTTCTTTTTGGAGGAATTATAGGCTTAAAATGAGAATTTGCATAACCTTCATCACTTGTTAAGTTAATAAAAGTGCACTCTTCTATACCTTCTGGTAATCTATCTACTACATAAAGTAGTCCTTCTAATTCTGCTTTTTCTTCACCAATAGAACCATAAATTTCTGGTCTTAGTAGTAATAATGCCTCTCTTAATGTTTCTCCAGAAACACCCATTGGCTTATAAAAACCACGATTAAACAGGTGTCTCATGGTTATATACATACGTTCTATAGCATTTGAGCTTTCTTGAGCTCTCGTTCTTGCATGATGTTTTTTGTTACTCATATACTTTATTTAACCTACAAAGATAGAATTATTTAGTGAGATTTAATGTTTCTAAATTATCAACTAATTTTCTGTCATTAGATAAACGTGGTAGTTTATTTTGTCCACCAAGTTTACCAATAGATTTCATATAGTCTTGAAAACCACCTTTTTTAACTAAAGTTATCTTTAATGGTTGTAATACTTTACCTTCTATTAAATCAAAATAATAACTATTTTGTTTTTGTAAAGATGCATCTATTTTTTGCGCTAATGCGGAAATATTTTCAGGTTCTTTTTCAAATTCTATAAACCATTCATGATATGGTAATCCTTGTGAAGGGTTAATTTGTGGTGCTACAGAAAACTCTGAAACCTCTGCATTATTAGCAACCAAAGCTTCTTGTAATGCTTGTTCTACCTCTTTACCAATTACATGCTCGCCAAAGGCAGAAATAAAATGTTTTATTCTACCTGAAACAATAACTCGATATGGTTTTGTGGAAGTAAATTGAACTGTATCACCAATATTATATGCCCAAAGTCCTGCATTACTAGATATAATCATGACATAGTTTACACCTATTTCTACATCTTTTATGCTAATACGTTTTGGGTTTTCATTAAAAAAATCGTCTGCTTTTATAAACTCATAAAAAATACCAGAGTTTAATTGCAGTAACATTCCTTTTACGTTTTGTTTATCTTGATAGGCAAAAAAACCTTCACTTGCAGGATACAGCTCTATGCTATCAACTTTTCTACCTATTAAGTTTTCAAATTTAGCTCGGTAAGGTTCGTAATTAACACCTCCAAAAATAAATAAGTTGAAGTTTTTAAAAATGTCTCCTACTTTCTTTCCTGTTTTTTCTTGAAGTTTTTCAAAATACATTTGTACCCAAGAAGGAATTCCAGAAATAATAGTCATATTTTCTGGTAGCGTTTCTTCAACTATAGCATTTACTTTAGTTTCCCAATCTTCAATACAATTCGTTTCTAACGAAGGCATTCTGTTTTTTTGAAGGTATTTAGGTACGTAATGCGCAACAATACCAGAGAGTCTACCAAGCTGTATACCGTTTTTCTTTTCTAAAATAGGAGAACCTTGTAAAAAAATCATTTTACCATCTACAAACTTCGCATTACCAGTTTCATGTATATACATTAAAATAGCATTTCTAGCAGCTTCTATATGTGTTGGCATGCTTTCTTTGGTAATAGGAATGTATTTAGCTCCAGAGGTGGTTCCTGAGGTTTTAGCAAAGTAAATAGGTTTGCCTTTCCACAGTATATTTTCTTCTCCTGCTACAACTTTCTCGACATAAGGTTTTAATTCTTCATAATCTCTAACAGGAACGCGTGCAACAAAGTCTTCATAATTGTTAATACTAATAAAATCATGGTCTTTACCAAATTGTGTTGCTGCTGCAGCACTAATTAGTTTTTGAAACACTTTGTTTTGTGTTTCTACAGGGTTATTAGCCCATTTTTGTATGGACTTATACACATATTTTGCAAATGGTTTTGCTAAGGCTGCTTTTATTGATAGCATTTATTCAAAGTCTATAAAGTTAGTTGGGTTTATTGGGTAACCATCACTCCAAAGTTCAAAATGTAAATGTGGTCCTGTTGTAATTTCTCCTGTATTTCCAGAAATAGCAATAACTTCTCCTGCTTTTACTAAATCTCCTTGTTCTTTGTTTAAAGAAGCATTGTGTTTGTAAACAGAAATTAAGCCATGACTATGTTCTATAATTATTACATATCCTGTTTTGGTAGTCCATTCTGCAAAAATAACAGTACCATCTGCAGTGGCTTTAATTGGTGTGTTTTTAGCGACTACAACATCTACTGCGTAGTGTTTTTCTTTTGCATTATAGTTTTCTGTAATGGTTCCGTTAACTGGAGGAAACAATACAAAATTTACGTCTGTGGTTGCAGATTCAAATAGATTATACTTGTCTTCTTTTACTACTTTTTCACGTAATAAAGAGTCTTCTCTTGTAGGAGCAAGATCTATTTCACTTACATCTAATTTAGCAGCTTCAATAATAGAATCTCTATTAAAATCTACGCTACTCATTTCACCATACAACACTTTTTTTATGGAAGAAAAATAACGTTCATTTACTGCTATTACTTTTTCTAAAGAATCTGTTTTATGATATAAAGTAGTAGCTTTCTTTTTTAAAGCTGTTGATGAATAACCAGGAATGTATTCTTTTAATGGTGTAAAAGCAATTAAAATAGTAGTACCAATAATTAATAACACAGAAGAAAAAGCTAGCAACACAAACACATTAAGCCTTGTTAACTTAAAGGATAAGCGCTCTTCAAAAGTATCTTCATTAAGTATAACTAACCTATACTTATGCAGTAATTTTTTTGCTATTTTTTTTTCTTTTTTCTTTTTTCTTTCCATGCCTAAAACAAAAGTAAATAAATTTACAAAGTCTCACTTTAATATTATACTAAAGTTAGCGTTAAAACGATAATATTAAACTTTAATTATTAACTTTGCTTTAAATTTAAAGATTATGATTTCAAATATGATCCCTCTTTTTATAGGTTGGCCTCAAGTTGTTTTAATTGCTGTAGTTATTTTACTAATTTTTGGTGGTAAAAAAATACCTGAACTGATGCGTGGTTTAGGAAGTGGAATTAAAGAATTTAAAGACGCTACCAATAGCGAAGAGGAAGAAGAAAAGAAAAAAGAATAGTTTTGTTCTTTTTTAGATACAAAAAAAACCAACGCATGACGTTGGTTTTTTTTTGTGTATTTAGTAAGCACTACTAATCTATTTTTATAGATTTAATTATAGCTTCTAACTCAAACATATAGTCGCGTTTTGCAACAGATGGAGCAAAAGCAAAACCTTCAAGAACTACATAACGCTTGTTTACCTTATCTTCTATCATATAATTAACAAAAGGACCAGACATAAAAGCATTTTCCATATCCCAAATTCCTTTAGTTTCTAATGTTGGTTTATTATCTATAATCGTTTCTGAAAGAAATGGTGTATACGCATCTTCTGTAACCATATAAGCTTCATCTGTAGGACCAGGAATAAAAACTTTATTAATAGAGTCTCTAATTTTAATTATTTGCCTAATTAAGCTATCATTTTTTTTAATTGCACTTTCTGGTATGCTGTACAACATTAGATTTGTTGTTCCTGTAGTTATATCTTTTCGTATCCAGAATACATCGTTTTCTTCTTTAGCTATTCTATAAGCAGTAGGAAAGTTTATAGAAAACCCTAATTTTTGCTTAATAACATCGTCTTTATGAAGCGATAAATTTATTCTTCGTTGTTTTTCTTTAAGTTCTTCATTTTTAAAAGCAGCAACAATTTTATCTGCATTATCTGTAAGCTGTTCTATAATTTCTTTATTGTTTTTTCCTGTTACTAACACTAGTTTTTGTGGTTCTGCAAATACATTATTAGCAATTTTTACTTCTGCTTTTTCTGAACCAACTTCAATTTTTAAAACCGTTCTGTTTTTGGTTACAAAACCAGAAAATACTTGTGGTGGTATTTGTGCCATAGTAAAGATTGGCTCATCTTGTGGTAAGCCATAAATTGGAGCTGCAAGCACCTCTCTAACAGTAGCTCCTACTTCACCATCCCAAAGCTCATTAGCTACAACTACAGAAATATTATTAAGTGTTCCTGAAGAAGCAGAAAGGATTCTTTTTTTTGATTTTTTATCATCATTACAAGATGTAAACAATAGTACTACCATTGCAATACATAGAAAATTACGCATAATTGATTGTTTTTATAGAAATATTAGCCTTTAGATACAACAAGCCTCATTCCTGGTTTTAAATTGTTACCACTAATATCGTTCCAATCTCTAATATTTTGAACAGAAACTCCAGGAAATTTTTGAGATATACTCCAAAGTGAGTCTCCACTTTTTACTAAATAGGTTTTAGCATTTGGCGAAACAGTAGAACTAGCCTGTTTACTTGACGTGCTTTTTGTTCTTGCTGCTGTGTTTCTAGGATAAATAGTTAAGCGTTGTCCTATTTTTAAATTATTGCTTCGTAAACCGTTCCATTGTTTTAATTGACTAATACGAACACCAAATTTTCTAGCAATTTTTCCTAAATAATCACCACTTCTAACTGTGTATCGTGTTTTACTTTCGGAATTAAAAAATTGTGGTAATGGCTTTTCGCGTTTATCAAATTCGGCTTTAGCCATAGCATAGAAAGCTTCTTCATTATTGACAAATTTACCAACCACATCTCTTGGCAGCCTTAAGGTATAATCTTTTCCTTCTACAACAGGAATAATATCTAGTTTATAAGAAGGATTTAAGAATTGTAATTTCTCAATTTGAACTCCTGTTGCCTCACCAACTTGGTCTAGCGTAATCATGTGTTTTACATGAATAGTATCTGTTTCTATGTACTGAAATTCTGGTTTTACAGGTTTAAAACCATGCTCTTCGGCAAACTCAAAAATATACATAGTTGCTAAAAAAGCTGGAACATATCCTGCTGTTTCACGTGGAAGATTATGACGAATATTCCAATAGTTTTCATAACCTCCAGAGCGTCTTATTGCTTTACTTACATTTCCTGGTCCTGAGTTATATGCAGCAAGTGCAAGATCCCAATCGCCAAAAATTTGATATAACTTAGACAAATATTTAGATGCTGCTTCTGTAGATTTTATAGGATCACTACGCTCATCTACATAAGAACTTACATCTAATCCGTATTGTTTTCCTGTTGCAAACATAAATTGCCACAAACCGGTTGCTCCTACTCTTGATCGCGCTCTTGGTTTTAATGCAGACTCTACAATGGCTAGATATTT
This sequence comes from Lacinutrix gracilariae, assembly GCF_042684485.1. Lineage (NCBI taxonomy): Bacteria > Pseudomonadati > Bacteroidota > Flavobacteriia > Flavobacteriales > Flavobacteriaceae > Lacinutrix > Lacinutrix gracilariae. The sequence continues at coordinate 951,929 of NZ_JBHULM010000011.1, forward strand.
CATTTCTAACGGAATGTTGTAATTGTCTAATTCACGTTCAAACATTGGAAAATAATAATGGCTTAAACCCATTAATTTTTCAAAAGATTTTCTTCTGTGTTTTAAAAAGGATTTAATAACACTTTCTAATGAGGTATTGTATTCTACATTAAAAGGTGTTCTAGCATTTAGTTCTGCAAGTCTTGATTTTAGTACTTCTGTAGATAATTCTGGATAGTCAACCTTTTTATAATCAAGTTCACTAACGCTTCTATAAATAGTATCATACAAAGCGTTGCTGTATAATTCTTGAAGCCACTTTTGGTCTATTTCTGCAGCGTGTTTATTGTCTTGTAAAATACTATCAAGAGCTACCTGTTCTACCACTTTAATTTCCTTTTTATAAAAGGCTTGACCATCAATAACAGTATCTATAACATAGTTTTTTCCTGCTTCTAATTGTTGTTCTGTAAGTCTCGTATTTTCTGTAGCAACCTGCAAGGTATCTTGCGCATGTAAAAGGCCAAGACTTAAAAAATAAGCAAAGAAAGAGAGTTTATGTAACTGCATGATTATATAATTAGCGTCTTGTTTAAACGTATAAGATACTAAATTCGTGTTTTATTAAATAAAAAAAGAGAGATGGATTGCTACTATTCTAAAATAGCAGCAATTCCTGGTAAGGTTTTTCCTTCTAAGCTTTCTAACATTGCTCCTCCACCTGTACTTACGTAGCTTACTTTGTTTTCAAAACCAAATTGTTTAACAGCAGCAACAGAATCACCACCTCCAACTAATGAAAAGGCTCCATTTTTAGTAGCTTCTGCAATAGAATCTCCTAAAGCAATAGTTCCGCTAGCAAAAGTTTCCATTTCAAAAACACCTAAAGGACCATTCCAAAGTATGGTTTTACATTGTAATACCACGTTATTAAAGTTTTGTTTTGATTTTGGTCCACAATCTAAACCTTGCCAACCTTCAGGAATAGCAGTAATATCACAAACTTGTGTTTCTGCCTCATTGCTAAACGCATTTGCCGCTAAAACATCTACAGGAATGTGTACTTGTACATTTTTAGCTTTTGCTTGTTTTAAAATTTCTAAAGCCAATGGCATTTTATCATCTTCACAAATAGAATCTCCTACTTGTCCGCCTTGTGCCTTAATAAAAGTAAAACTCATTCCACCACCAATAATTAAGTGGTCTACTTTATCTAAAATATTTTCAATAATTGTAATTTTAGAAGACACCTTTGCTCCTCCTAAAATAGCAAGAACAGGCTTTTCTCCTGTTTCCATAACCTTATTAATACTCTCAATTTCTTGAGCTAATAAATAACCAAAACATTTGCTGTCTGGAAAAAACTGAGCAACAACAGTTGTAGAAGCGTGTGCACGATGCGCTGTACCAAAAGCATCATTAACATAAATATCGCCTAGCTTAGATAGTGCTTGAGCAAAGTCTTTATCTCCAGCAGTTTCTTCTTTATGAAAACGCAAATTTTCTAATAATAAAATTTCGCCTGGTTTTAAATTTTTAGCAGCTTCTTCTGCTTCCTCACCAACACAATTAGAAACAAATTTTATTTGTACTCCAATTATTTCTTCCATTGTACTTGTAATATGACGTAAAGAAAATTCGTCTTGAACACCTTTTGGTCTTCCTAAGTGCGACATTAAAATACAGCTTCCACCATCTTCTAAAACTTTAATAATAGTTGGTTTTGCAGAAATTATTCTGGTAGCATCTGTTACTTGAAAGTTTTCATTTAATGGTACATTAAAATCTACTCTTATTAATGCTTTTTTGTTTTTAAAGTTGAAGTCGTTAAGTGTTTTCATGTTAGTTATATATAAAATTGCGCAGTTTATTTTAAATGCTAAAGGTCTTTAAAATAAATAATATGCGCAATTTTTTTATTGTAGTATGTCTGTAAAGCTTTTTACGCTTTGCCTTCTGCATTAGCAATAATAGATTTTACTTCTTTTAAAACACACAAAAACACTAGTAAATAATTGTTTTACAAGTTTTTAACATCTATTTTAAACTAAACAACCATATTTTATATAATTGGCATGTATTTGTGCATCAAAACAATCATTAAGCTGTAGTATGCTTGTTTAAAATTTAAAATTGAAGAATGCTTTTGGGTAAGATTTTAAGTATAAAAACTATATTTGCCATATGCTTTTTAGTGATATTTTAGGACAAGAACACATAAAAAACCATTTAACACAAAGTGTTGATAATGGTAGAATTGCTCATGCTCAATTATTTGTAGGTCCAGAAGGTTCTGGTACATTACCAATGGCAATAGCGTATGCACAATATATTTTGTGTGGCAATACAAACAAAGAAAACGACAACGGAAACGCTGCTTGTAATCTTAAATTTAATAACCTTTCACATCCAGACCTACATTTTGCTTTTCCTGTTACTACTAGTGACAAGGTAAAAAGTAAACCTGTTTCTAATTTTTATTTAGAAGAATGGAGACAACTACTAAAAGAGCAACCTTATGGTAATTTATTTGATTGGTATAAGCTACTAGGTGTAGACAACAAACAAGGGCAAATTGGTGTAGATGAAGCGCAAGAAATTGTAAAATCTCTAGCATTAAAATCTTATGAAGGAGGTTATAAAGTAATGCTGATTTGGATGGCAGAAAAAATGCATACAGCTGCAGCCAATAAACTTTTAAAGCTTATTGAAGAGCCACCAAATAAGACTATTTTTATTTTAATTGCTGAAGACGAAGAGCAAATAATTAACACCATTAAATCACGTTGTCAAATTTTACAATTTCCTCCTTTAGCAGAAAACGATGTAAAAAAAGGACTTATACAACATTATAATTTAGAAGATGCTGTAGCAACAAAAATTGCACATCAAGCCAACGGAAACTATAATAAAGCTTGTGATTTAGTATACCAAGATACCGAAGACACGCAATTTGAAACTTGGTTTATTTTCTGGATTAGAAGCGCTTTTAAAGCAAAAGGAAACAAAGCAGCAATACATGATTTAATATCGTGGAGTGAAGATATTGCTAAAACAGGAAGAGAAACTCAAAAGCAATTTTTACTCTTTTGTATAGACTTTTTTAGACAAGCATTATTATTAAATTATAACGCTAACGATCTAGTATATTTTGAGCCCAAAACCGAAAAATTTAAACTAGAAAATTTTGCTCCTTTCATTCATGGAAACAATATTCTAGAAATATCTGATGAGTTGCAAGATGCCATTTACCATATAGAACGTAACGGAAATTCTAAAATAATTCTAACCGATTTATCTATAAAACTAACCAGATTACTACATAAAAAAAGTCAAGCATAAGCTTGACTTTTTTTCTACTCCTATTACAAGTATATATTATTTTTTATAAGACGCATTTAACGCTTCTAAAACTGCTTTTGTAATATCATTAGCTTCGCTACCATACATTACGCTTCCTGCTTCATTTTTACCTAAAATATAAGTATACCCATTTTTCTTTCCGTAGTCTGTAACAAATTCTTTTACTGCTACAATTGCAGAATCAATTTCTACTTGAAATTCTTGTTGCATTGCTTGTTGTTGCATTTGCACTTGTCTTTGTAAACCTTGTTGTTTTTGCATTAAAGCACTGTATTGTTCTTGTGCTTTAGATTGCGACATTTTAGCTGCAGCAAGCTCAAAAGCTTTTGCTTCTATTTGAAAACCGTTAGCTAAACTATCTGTATTCTTTTTAAAAGCTTCGTCTTTAATTTGAAATTTAGCTTCAATGTCTTTTTTACCTTGATATTCATTTATCAATTCTCCATTATCTATAAAAGCAATTTTTTGTTGCTCACAAGAACTTAAAGCGAAAACGGTTACTAATGCTAAAATTATTTTTTTCATGTTTTAATATTTTATTTTTTATCGGAGCAAATGTAGAAAAAGCAAAGGAATTTAATAGTATAAAAATTATTTATGCTAAAAAACTAAATAATAACTAAAATTTATTAAAAATGAATTAAAATAAAGCGTTTTAAGCGATTTTAAATATTTTTAGTAGTGTTTTATCGTGTAAAAGAATAAAAAAGAAATAAAAGTCGTTAAAATAAGAATTAGTCGTTTTTTAAGACATAAATTAACGAAGAATACTCTCCAGAACGTCTTGCTTTACAATTAGAAAGAAAACCATACCAAAAAGCCTTAATAGGATTCATAAAACCAGATTTGTATTTTTCGGAAAGCAAGCTCACATAATACGCATCAAATTTCATAGGAAGCGTTTGTACTACTTTCATATTTTCTTTAGCAAAAAGGGTATGTATCGATTTTTGATTAAAATGCCAAAGGTGTCTAGGCACATCTAAAGCAGCCCAAAAGTTTTTATAATGTGTAGCATCATAACTTTTATAATTAGGTACAGCAATAATTAAAGATCCATTTTCTTTTAATAAACTTTTAAGCACAGAAACTTGTTCTGTTAAGTTTGGCAAATGCTCTAAAACATGCCACAAGGTAATCACATCAAAACTTTGCTTTTTAAACTCTTGTAATTGCTCTGTAGTAAAAACAGCATTATTTGTTTTTGTATTTGCAATTGCTCTAGCTTGCTCGTTAGGTTCTATTCCAGAAACCTGCCAATTATTTTGTTGTGCTGTTTGTAAAAAATCACCTGTACCACAACCAATATCTAAAAGTGTTTTTTGAGTAGAAGAAAAAGAATTAATAAGCTTTAATTTTCTTTTTAATGAAATACCTCTAACAATATGATATACTTTTTCAAGTACATTTCTTTTAGCATCTGTATGCGAAATATAGTCTTCGGTTTTATAATACTCAGAAAGTTTTTCTTCTTTAGGTTGTGGAGTGGTTTCTAAAAAACCATAGATTTTATTTTCTATTAATTGAAATTCTTCTCCAGAAACAGAAAAATCTTTTACTTTAAAATGGATATTATTTTCTTTCATTAGGAATAAATTCTGAAATTATTTCAGAAGGACAAATAACTATTTTTTTAATGATGGTTTCTTTTTTTTCAAAGATATTAATATGCATTAAAATCTCTTCGGATGGTATCTAAATATTTTGCTACAATATATCTGTAAAACGAATTTGTACTTAAAGCATCTTCTCCGTTTTCATCCTTTACAAGAATATAAATAAACTGTTTCTTCTTCCCTTTCTTTACCAATTCAGGATCTTCCTTTTCAAAAATATAATCGGTAAAATCTACATATTGGTTTGCTTCTTCTTTTCCTAAAACACGAATAATAAATGGTACCTCTTCTATTTCAACAATAAAATGAGACGAAGAAAAACCAGGAATATCTGCAAAGCGTTCTTTTAAATATGTATTAAAAACACGTCTATTTTTATAGATTTGAAAAGTAAAAACATTTTGGCTTTTAAAGCTATCGTCCTTCTTTGTGTTTCCCTTTGTATTTCTTTCAATAATATGATATCCATTTATATCTTGAACAGACTTAATAGGAATACAAGAAGTACACACCAATAGAAACAGAACCAATTTCACTTAAACTTTCATAAAGTATATTTCTACCTTTTTTAAGCCTTTTTAATACAAAACAAAAACATGTTCCACGTGGAACACTAATTACTTTTCTACTATAAAAGAAGAAAATTATCTTCCCATATATACCAGTAAAACAGAAATATCATTTGGTGAAACACCACTTATTCTAGATGCTTGTGCAATAGAAGTTGGTTGAATGTTTTTAAGTTTTTCACGCGCTTCTAAACTCATAGATTTTATTTGAGAGTAATCAAAATTTTCAGGAATCTTTACATACTCTAACCTATTTAATTTATCAGCATTCAGTTTTTCTTTAGCAATATATCCAGCGTATTTTACCTGAATTTCTGTTTGCTCTATAATTTCATTATCTAGATTATGCTCTTGAATATAATCCTCAACTGCTTTAAATTTTCTAACATCATCAATAGTAATATTAGGTCTAGAATACAACTTAAACATCTTATCGGATTGTTTAACTAATGCCGAATTTTTAGATTCTAAAACAGGATTTGCTTCTGCTGGTTGCACACTTGTTTCTCTAAAAAACTGAACAAACTTTGCTGCTTCTTCATGTTTTTCTTCCATACGTTTTAAACGTTTTTCACTTGCTAAACCAAGTTCAAAACCTTTAGGTGTTAAACGTAAATCTGCATTATCTTGGCGTAATAATGTTCTATATTCTGCACGAGAAGTAAACATTCTATATGGCTCTTCTGTACCTTTTGTAATTAAGTCATCAATTAAAACACCTATATACGCTTCATCTCTTTGTAGTGTAAAAGTATCTTTTTCACTTACTTTTAAACTAGCATTTATTCCTGCCATTAAACCTTGAGAAGCTGCTTCTTCATAACCTGTAGTTCCATTAATTTGACCAGCAAAATACAAGCCTTCTACAAGCTTAGTTTCTAAAGTATGCTTTAACTGTGTTGGCGGAAAATAATCATATTCTATAGCATAACCTGGTCTAAAGAATTTTACATTTTCAAAACCAGCTACAGAACGTAAGGCTTTAAATTGTACATCTTCTGGTAAAGAAGTTGAAAAACCATTAATATAATATTCAACCGTATTCCAACCTTCTGGCTCTACAAATAATTGATGTCTATCTTTATCTGCAAAACGATTTATTTTATCTTCAATAGAAGGGCAATATCTAGGACCTAAACTTTTAATTCTACCATTAAACATAGGAGAACGATCAAAGCCTTCACGAAGTAAATCATGCACCTTTTCACTAGTGTATGACATATGACAAGAACGTTGTTTTGTCAAAGGTTTTGTAATATCTAAATACGAGAATTTTTCAGGATCAACATCTCCTGGTTGTTCTACCATTTTAGAAAAATCTAAAGAACGACCATCTACTCTTGGTGGTGTTCCAGTTTTCATTCTACCAGATTCAAAACCTAATTGAACGAGTTGTTCTGTAATTCCTGTTGCAGCTTTTTCTCCTGCTCTACCACCTCCAAAATTCTTATCTCCAATATGGATTAAACCATTCAAGAAAGTACCATTGGTAAGTACTACAGATTTAGCTTTAATTTCTACACCTAAAGAAGTTTTTATACCAACAACTTTATGGTTTTCTACTAACAATCCAGCAACCATTTCTTGATAGAAATCTAAGTTTTTAGTTTGCTCTAATAACAATCTCCAATCTTCTGCAAAACGCATTCTATCACTTTGCACTCTAGGACTCCACATTGCAGGTCCTTTAGATTTATTAAGCATTTTAAACTGTATAGCAGAAGTATCACTTACTATACCAGAGTAACCTCCAAGCGCATCAATTTCACGCACTATTTGCCCTTTAGCAATTCCTCCCATAGCAGGATTGCAAGACATCTGTGCAATATTTTGTAGGTTCATGGTAATAAGCAACGTTTTGCTTCCCATGTTTGCTGCTGCAGCTGCTGCTTCACTTCCTGCGTGACCAGCTCCAACAACGATAACATCATATACTTCGTTAAACATGTAATTATACCTTTAAATCGAATTTATATTATACTTTATATTCTTATAAAACTACAAGAATGATAACAGTGTTCCACGTGGAACACTTCTATTTTAAAACTAAATAGTCTGCAAATATACAACGAAACTTCTAATCTTGAGACAATTGCTCTAAGTAGAAATTTTCTTTGCTTCGCATGATTTTAGCATCCTCATCTGTTTTGTCCTTATAACCACAATAATGTAAAACACCATGAACAATTACTCGATGTAGTTCTTCATTAAAAGTCACCTTAAAATCATTAGCATTATCTGCTACTCTTTCTGTTGAAATGAAAATATCTCCTTGTAATATTTTTCCTATGGAGTAATCAAAACTAATAATATCTGTTAAGGTATCGTGATTTAAAAATTCTACATTTAATTTATATAAATAGTCATCATCACAAAAAACATAATTGATCTCCTCTTCTTTGCATCCTTCTGAAGCAATAACAGAAGAAATCCATGCTGCTATTTTCGTTTCGTTTTCTAATTGAAAATCGTTCTCGTAATTAAAATTAATCATTGTTTTGTTTAAAATACTCTTGTACTTTCTTTTTATAAATAGACTGCAAAGGTAAGCTTTGTCTATTTAATATTTCGGTAGTGTTGAAATATTGTTTTGCGGTAGGAATGCTATTATTAGTATTATTATCAAATTGTTTGTTATTACTTTGAGATTCTCTTTTTTCTTCTTGACCTTGTTGAAAGGTTGCTTGTTCTAATTTAAGCAACTGATGTTTTAAATTCATCATCTTTTCCATGGTCTGTTTAGTAAAACCTTTGTTTAATAAATCTAATTCAATTTCTTCCATTTGTTTTACCAAATTACTACCTAATCCAGACTTACCTTCTTTAGCTAATCGATCTTGTAAGGCTTGACGTATTTGTTGTTGTTGTTGGTAAATTCTAAACAATTCTCCATTTAATTCTTCGCTATTACCTTCTCCTGATTTTTGTTCGCCATCACCATTTTTTCCTTTATTACCATCGCCATTTTCTTTTCCATTTTCACCTTCCTTTCCCTTGTTACTTTCACCAGATTCTCCTTTTTTTCCTTCTCCCATTTTACCTTGCATTTCTTTAGCAAGCTGTTCTTGACTTTTAATAATATCTGGAAGTCCACCATCTCCTCCTTCACCTGCACCAGGTTTTGGTTGTCCTTGACCTCCTTGCCCTTGACCACTCATTTGCATTTGCATATTATCTAAAGCATTGCTTAAAAAATTAGCAAGATTATTTGCTGAAGTAATGGTGTATTGCTGGCTAGAAACACCTTTATAAATTTGATTTTCTGAAAACTCTTCAAGCGATTTATCTACATTATAAAACACCTCTCCTATTTCTTTATTTACCTTTTCTGAAATTTTTGGTTGACGTAAAGAAAGAGCAAACAAACTATCATCTATATGCGAAAAATGCTCTCTTAAATTATGTTGTTTACGTAAATACGAAGCATACATATTATGATTAATTTCTATGCCTTTAAACTGCTTCATTAATTTTTCTTGATCAAAAGAAAAGAGTAATAAATTATCAAGTATTTGACGTAACATCTCAACATCTTCTGCTAACTGTTCACCACCAGAAGAAGCCATACTTGCTTGCATTTGTTGGCTCATTTTTTTCATTTTTTTAGCGGCTTGCTTTTGCTTTTTCTGTGCTTGACTTTGGCTTGCTTGTTTTTGATCTTGGTCTTGACTATTTTGTTTTTCTTCTAAATTATCTGAAGCTTCTTGTTGATCTTGTTTTACGTTTTCTTCTTCCTTAGTATCTCTTTCTATTTTTTCAGGACGTTTTAATGCATTGTTTTCTTTTTGCAATGCATCCATCTCTTTTTGAAATTCTTCAAATTCTTTATTGATGGCATCTTGCTTTTCTTTGGTGTTTTCTTCTGGAGATGCTTCCGAAAGTTGCTCTTGTTTTTTAGCCAACTTTTCTAATTCTTGTTGTAGCTTTTCTAATTTTTTTGCTACGTAGTATTTTTTAGTCAGTTCTAATAACTGCTCTAAACTACGTTCTTGATTTTTATTTTGTTTGGCTAACTTTTCTAATTTTTCGCTCAGCTCTTCTTTGTCTAATTTTTCTCTTAATTTCTCTAACTCCTCCAAGAGTTTCTCATCTTTTTGAAGCTGTTCTTCATTTTCTTTTAAACGTTGCTTTAAATCGTCTTTAAATGCGTCATTTTGCTTTTCTTGCTGAAATTTTTCTAAATTTTCTTTAAGCTTTTTATTAAAGCTCTTCATCATCTCTTCTTGTTCTTTTTGACGCTTTATAAAATTATCTAATTTACGTTTGTCATTAAAACTTAAGGTGGTTTTTTCTTTTTGGTTTTTTGAAAGTTGTTCTAGCTCTTTATCGCGTTCTTCCATTTTTTCAAGAGACTTATTTAGTTCTTGAATTGTTTGCTTTTGTTCCTGTAACTGTTTTTGTTCTTCTTCTTCTTGTGTTAATTTTCTGTAAGAAAATACTTCGCTTTTTGTGCTTTTAAAATGATGAATAGCATCATTATCAAAAACCTGAAAAAATAAATCATAAGAGATACCTTCCGTAATTTCTAAATTATTTGGAAACGCAGTTATAAAATCTGCCACGTTAGATGTAGAAATAGGAATATTTTCTATGCGTTTTTCTGCTTCATTTTCTGAAGGATAATACACCAATTGTAACTTTTTTAATCCGTAATCATCACTTACTTGTCCGTAAAAATAAAGTGTTTGTTGGTCTAAACTATCTACTTTCATTTGTATGTTTAGCTCAGGATATTCATCTTTAATAACATCAATACTAAAAGCTAAATTCTCATAATCTTTTAAGTTTTTATTACTAGTAGTAAGATTATATTTTAAATTATTATATACTTTTTTTGATGCTGTAAACACTCCTGCATCAGCAGTAAACCTCATAGTATCTTTAGCATATAAATGCACTTGATCTGTAGCTTTTGTTTTTAATTTCCAGGTCACTTTAGTGCCTTGTGGTACTATGGCATTTCCTGTACTTTTAAGGGTTTGGTTTTGTTTTTTGGTATGGTTAGGATAGTCTAAAACCATATCAAAACTCAATAAAGTTGGTGCTTCTATTACCTGTAATGTGTAAGGTTTAGAAGTAACATTATTAGCTACCAATTGAAAACTAATATCTTTTTTAGGTTTACTAATGACATACTCAAAAGTACCAACGGCTTTTTGTTGTAAAAAATAAGTCTCGTTATTATAAGTGATTTGTACATTTTCTGGTTGTACCTCTCCTACTGTTTTAATAAAAAGAGTGAAATCTTTATTTTCTGTAGCTTGTAAATCATCATTAATTACAAAAAACTGAAATGGTGCAGGTGGTTCATAAGCCGTTTTATAATTTACAACTCTTTTGTAGCTATCACTAAACCAATTAAAATGCCCAGAAACCGAAACTAAAAGCAGAATAAAAAGAGGTATTGCTGCATATTTTAAATACTTGGTATTCTTTTTAAAATTTACCGCTAACTTAAAAGGTATAGGTTGTAATGCTTCCGATTTTTGTTCGATACTTGCTAAAAGTAATTCGGATTGTTCTGAAGATTGCTTTAACTGAAGCACATTAAGCAACTTATCATTAACTTCAGGAAAGTGATTTCCTATTATTTGCGAAGCTTCTTCATAATTAATCCCTTTTTGAAGTTTAAACAACTTTGCTAAAGGAATAGCTATAAATTTAGCAAACAACAAGATTTCAACCACCACAAACAACCAAAATAAAATGGTTCTTCCTGAGGAACTTAACCATAAAAAATGCTCAATAAGTAAGGTTAATAAAAAATACAATAAGCCTATACTAAAAAATAGAATGGTACCTTTAATGAGTTCATTAGTGTAATATTTACTAATAAACGCTTCAAGTTTTAACTGTATGTTTTTAAAATTGCGCAATGTATAACTGTTTAACTCACTAAACTACAATAATAATTTTAACTAGAAATATTGAAATTTGGTAACATTCTGTTAATTTTAAAAAGAATTACAAAGATTTTTGCCATTACGGAAACCTCATAAAGTACTATTAATGAAAGATTTTAAATATTTAGCTGCGTTTTCTATTCCGTTAATGGCTTTTTTAGGTGTGTATTTTAAAGGAATATTTACTTATTTGGTACCTGTTTATGCTTTTATATTTTTACCCATTTTAGAAATGAGTTTTCCTATAGATGCTAGCAATTTAGATGCAGAAGCTGTAGCTAGTAAGCTAAAAAACAACATATTTGATTGGTTGTTATATTTAAATCTACCCATAGTTTTTACATTAGTTTTTATTAGTTTAAACACAGTAGCAAGTCAAAAATTAGAAACCTATGAATTTATAGGTATTCTAGTTTCTTTAGGAATTGTTTTGGCTATTAATGGTATTAATGTTGCGCATGAACTTGGCCACAGACAAACTACCAACGAACGTTTTTTAGGCAAAGCCTTGCTCTTACCATCTTTATACATGCATTTTTATATAGAGCATAATTTTGGACATCATTTACATGTTGCAACACCTGAAGATCCTGCAACTGCAAGGTATAACCAAACCATTTATTCATTTTGGTTTACCTCTACTATTAGACAATATTTTAAGTCGTGGAAAATTCAAAAAAAGCTTTTAAAAAATAATAACAAGTCCTTTTTTTCTATTAAAAATGATATGTTTTGGTATACTATTTTTCAAATTAGCTATTTGGTTTTGGTATATCTATTTTTTTCAAATACAGGATTAATTTTTGCAATAGCAGCTGCAACTGTTAGTTTTATAATGTTAGAAACGGTTAACTATATTGAGCATTATGGCTTGCTTCGTTTAAAAACAAAATCGGGAAGATATGAGCGTTTACAAAAAATACATTCCTGGAACTCTAACCATATTATTGGCAGAATTGTTTTGTATGAATTAACCAGACATAGTGACCATCATTATAAAACAACCAAAAAATATCAGATTTTAGATTGCCATAAAGAGAGTCCGCAAATGCCATATGGCTACCCAACCTCTATGTTAATTTCATTATTTCCTCCGCTTTGGTTTAAAATCATGAATAAACGTATACCAAAAGAGATGCTTACAACTTTATAAAAAACTTCTAGCATCTAATTTTTGTCTTATGGCTTTATAACTATCTTTGCACTTTCAAATTAAAAATAACATGACCAAAAACGTTAGAGTGCGTTTTGCACCAAGTCCTACAGGACCTTTACATATTGGAGGAGTACGTACTGCTTTATTCAACTATTTATTTGCTAAAAAACACAACGGAACTTTTGTATTACGTATTGAAGATACAGACCAAAACCGTTATGTTGAAGGTGCAGAAAAATATATTATAGATGCTTTAAACTGGTGTAATATTCCTTTTGATGAAGGACCAGGAAAAAATGAAAAATTTGGACCATACAGACAAAGTGAGCGTAAAGATCTATATAAAAAATATGCCGATACATTAATTGCTTCAGGAAACGCATATTATGCTTTTGATACTGCTGAAGAATTAGATTTTCATAGAAAAGATCACGAAGCAAAAGGAAAAACTTTTATTTACAATTGGCATAATAGGTTAAAATTAAATAACTCTTTATCGCTTTCTGCAGAAGAGGTTGAAAAAAGAATTGCTAATGGTGATGATTATGTAGTTCGCTTTAAAATGTTAGACACTACTGAAGGTTCTCATGGTACAATTTCTACCACAGATATTATTCGAGGACATGTTTCATTTAAAAAAGAAGTTTTAGATGATAAAGTATTGTACAAAAGTGATGGCATGCCAACCTACCACTTAGCAAATATTGTAGATGATCATTTAATGGAAATTACACATGTTATTCGTGGTGAAGAATGGTTACCATCTGTTCCACTTCACATTTCTTTATATCATGCCTTAGGTTGGAAAGCTCCAGAATTTGCTCATTTACCACTTATTTTAAAACCTACAGGAAAAGGAAAATTAAGCAAACGTGATGGTGACAAATTAGGATTTCCTGTTTTTCCTTTAGAATGGAATTCTCCTGATGGTGAAGTTTCTAGAGGTTATAAAGAAGATGGTTATTTTGCAGATGCTATGGTAAACTTTCTTGCCTTTTTAGGATGGAATCCTGGAACAGAACAAGAAATTTTTAACCTAGAAGAACTTATTGCTGCTTTTGATTTAGAACGTGTAAATAAATCTGGAGCTCGTTTTGATCCTGATAAAATAAAATGGTTTAATCATCATTATATGCAAGACCAAAACAATGAAGAATTGGCTGCAATGTTTCAACAAAATCATGAAGAATTAAAAGACATTGATGTTAATTATATCACTATGGTTGTTGGTTTAATAAAAGAACGAGCAACGTTTATTAGTGATTTTTGGAACTTAAGTGCTTTCTTTTTTGTTAGTCCTAAAAGCTATGATGAAAAAGCATATAAAAAATCTATGAAAGAAGGTACTCGCGAATTATTAACCGAGCTTTCTGGTGTGATACAAACGATAGAAGATTTTGAAGTAGAAAACCTTACTTCTACTATTAAAACATGGATTACTAATAAAGAAATAGGATTTGGAAAAGTGATGATGCCATTGCGTTTAGCCTTGGTTGGTGCATTACAAGGTCCAGATGTATTTGATATTATGTATATGATTGGTAAAAACCAAACCATAGAACGAATAGAAAATTTAGCAACTACCATATAAATAAAAAAGCGAGCTTAACGGCTCGCTTTTTTTATAAGATTATTTAATAAAACTTTTATTAAAGAGTAATCATCAAAGTAAAAGCCAACATAGATTGGTTTCCTTTAAACTTACTTTCACTACTTCCTGAAGTGTCTAAATTGTTTTTATTTAGTTTATTAAACATATTGGTAAACCCATAAATATACTGTGCTTTAAGTCTAAAATGGCTTATTCCAGCAGATAAACCAATGGCTCCATCTACATTAAATTTAGTAATATCACTAATGTCTTTAGCATATAAATTACTGTAATTATTAATGATATAGTTTTCTTGATCTTTATCTTTTAACTCCATTTCACTATTGTACTGTAGCATTGGTCCTACGTCTAGCGTTAAAAAGCTTTCCACTATTTTTATATGTGCTTGTAAAGAAATTTGCGCTGTAAAAAGTTTATAATCTATATATTCTTCTGAAGCTAAAGCAAAAGGTCTAGCAGCAATACCAATGTTATTTTCAGAAAGCTGTATGCTATAACTCATGTTATACCATTTGTGTGGTAGCTCTACTGTTGCAGAGGCTCCACCAATCCAACCATTGCCTTTTTTAGTATTAAAATTATCGGTAATAATATCAAATTGAGTGATACCACCTTGAATACCAATACCGTTTTTTATAGGTACTCTTCTATGTTGTGCAAAATTTATTGTAACAAAACCTATGCTACAAGCTACTAATAAGATGTATTGTTTAAATTTCATAAATGTTTTATGTGTTTGGGCAAATATAGTTTAATTTTAAAGTCATATAATTTAAACCATTAAAAAACATATTATGGGAAACTTTCTTTTAATACCACTTATTTTTTTAGGACTAATCCTCTTAATTTCTGCATTTTTTGTAGTAAAACAACAAACAGCAGTAATTATAGAACGATTTGGAAAATATCATAAAATAAGCCAATCTGGATTACACTTAAAAATACCTTTAATAGATAAAATTGCAGGAAGATTAAGCTTAAAAATTCAGCAATTAGATGTTATTATAGAAACAAAAACATTAGATGATGTATTTGTACGTTTAAAAGTATCTGTACAATATCGTGTCATTAGTCAAAAAGTATATGATGCTTTTTACAAGTTAGATTATCCGCATGAGCAAATAACAAGCTATGTGTTTGATGTAGTGCGTGCAGAAGTACCAAAAATGAAACTAGATGATGTATTTGTTAGAAAAGATGATATTGCAATTGCAGTAAAAACAGAATTAAACGATGCTATGTCTGACTATGGATTTGATATCATTAAAACATTAGTAACAGATATTGATCCTGATGCACAAGTAAAAGCAGCAATGAATAGAATTAATGCTGCAGACAGAGAAAAAACAGCTGCACAATTTGAAGGAGATGCAGCACGTATTTTAATTGTAGAAAAAGCAAAAGCAGAAGCAGAAAGCAAACGTTTACAAGGACAAGGTATTGCAGACCAACGTCGTGAAATTGCACGTGGTTTAGAAGAGTCTGTAGAGGTTTTAAATAAAGTAGGTATAAATAGTCAAGAAGCATCTGCTTTAATTGTGGTAACGCAGCATTATGATACTTTACAATCTATAGGTCAAGAAACCAATAGTAATTTAATTTTACTACCTAATTCACCACAAGCAGGAAGTCAAATGTTAAACGATATGGTTGCTAGTTTTACTGCAAGTAATCAAATTGGTGAAGCAATGAAAAATGCAAAGAAAAAGAAAGAAGAAGAAGACGAAGAGTAAGAATAGTTAAAACCAACAAAAAACCTCAAAGTATTGCTTTGAGGTTTTTTTATTGATTCTTTTTATATTTTTTTAAAATTTCTTTCAGGCTAATAAAATAATCTTCTAGAGATTTAGTGTCTATATTAGGCTGATTTGAAATAGGAATTGTCATCGGGTTTTCATCTAAATGTACATACAATTCATGGTGGTTTTTTTCTATATCTAATAAAAGATTAGAAATTTTAGTTAATATTTTTTGCTTGTTTTTCATGGTTCTTAAATTTTGTTTATTCCTTTTAATATACTGATTTATAAGGACAAACAAAAACCATAATCGTTAAAATTAATTAAAAGTATGGTATAAAAAGAAGCAAATTTTACTCTATGTTTATTCGTTTTCTACGCATAGCAATTGGTATAAAAAACCAATTTAAAGAAAATAAAAAAGCAGCTTAGACCAATTACTAAACTGCTTTTTTGGGCAAAAAAGGTTTATTTTAATGCTATAGTAGAACTTGTTACTACATTTTTATTGTCGTAAATATGTATTTGGTAGGTTCCTTTTTCAAGTGTTGTATCTGCATTAAAAACAAAGTAATCGCATACATTTAAGTTTTCATTTTTATAACTAAATGTGGTATTAAAAGAATATAAAATATTACTTTCGGCTATTTGTAAAGCTCCAGTATTTTGCGTGACTAATTCATTATTAGGATCTAAAATTTGAACTTGCATGGTTTTATCTCCTTCTTGCACTAATGTATTTTTAGCAATAGCATAACAAATTTTAAGTTTATTAACTCGTTTTGCTTTATTGGTTGTCATTTCTTTTCCTGAAGAACGCTCTTTAATTCCTGCTATTTCTAAATCTAATAAGGTTAAATATTTAGCTTCTTCTATACTGTTATGCAATAGATTTTTTTCTGCTTGTAATGCTTCATTTTCCTTTTTAAGTTCTGTAGATATAGCTTCGCTATTAGAAAGTTGTGTTTTGCGTTTTTGTAAAGAATGCACCAATATTTTATTGTCTTGAATAAGTTCTTTATTATCTCTAATAAGGTTTTTCATTTCACTAGAAAGCTCTAGTTGTTTTTCTTTTAATAGCAGTAAATCTTTAACAGTAGCATTACTGGTTTGTAAAGAATCTATTAAATGATCTATTTTAAGTTTGGCTTCTTCTAGATGAACATCTTTTACTTTACTTTCTTTAATTGCAGTATCATAAGCCAGTGAAGTTTCTTTTAACTTATTTAAAATTAACTTTTTATCACTTAGTATTTCTGTATTATTAGTGATTTTAGAGCTAATTAAAGAATAGCCACCATAGCTTACAAATAATAAAATAAAAACAGATAAAATGGTTTTTATTCCTTTCTTTTTAGATGTTGTCATAATTAATTTTTTACGTGTTTATTTTAGAGTAAGACAATTAAATACTGCTTTACCCTACTTTAAAAACAAAAAAATTAGATATAACTACTTAAAAGGATGGCGTTCTTGCCATTCTCTAATTGGGTTCATGTACTTTACTATTAGTTTTAAAACAGTATTAGCTATAAAATTATTGGTGTGCTTTAAGTAAATGTGCATGGTTTGTGGTTTGGCTCCTATAGAGCTTTTAATTTCCATAGCAGTTCTTGCAAAAATAATGCTTTTAAAATTATTTTCTATACCAAAAATAGCCATATTATAAAGCATGTTTAAGTACATTTGGTATTGGTGTTGAAGCTCTGGATGGTATCCTAAAAAATAAGTTTCTAGTGTGTTATTGTTTACAATTAAGGTATAAAAACCAACCAATTCATTATTTAAAAAGTAACCAAAAACCTTGAAATCTTCTTTTAAATGGCTTTTTAAACTAAAAAAATGATTATTAGCTAATTTAAACGTATTTACACCTGCATTGTCTGATACGCACTCATATAAGTTAAAAAGTGTATTAGCGTGCTTATTTATAGCTTCTAAGTCTAGTTCTTGTACTTGTAACAGATTACTCTTTTTTCTTGCTCTTTTAAAACGATCTCTATATTTTTTAGTAAATGCACTAATATAATCTTCTTTAGTATGCCATTCTTGCGGAATAGCAAACAACATATTAGGTTGTACTTGTACTTTATAAAGATTTTCTTTTTTAAAATATTCTTCGCTTTTATGAATGGTATCGCTTTCAAAATAATCTTTAAAAGCAATGATTCTTATCTTTTTATTGTGCTTCTTTTTTATAGCAATACACAAGTATTTAATAGCATCATGTATTTGATTTAAAAAGATTTCTTGCGAAATTTCATCTTTTAAAAAAAAGAAACCATGTTGTCCTGTATGCATTAAATTACCAACCACTAACATATTTCCTTTTACAATTTTAGAAATTCCTTTTTTTGCTAGTACTTTAAAAATATTGGTAGATGTTTTTCTAAAGATATCATCGGTATATAATTTTACGCGTTGTAAAACAGCAATTCCTACTATTTTCTGGTTTTTAAAAACAGCTAAATAATACGAATTAATATTACTTGGTGATGATTGTTCTAGTGCTTGTAAAAAGGAGGTTTTTAAGAATATATCTTGTGTTGGTAATGTATTCCAGTTATCTGGAAGGTCTTTTATGGTATGAAATAGCTTATAGTGTATCAAATAGTAAAAATAAAAAAGACTGAATAATTTTAAATTCAGTCTTTAAATGTATAAAATCATTACGTTTTTTTTATAATCCGCATAGTAATGCTCCCATAATAGCAAGAGTAACTACCCAATATCCAGCATTTATAAAGATATATTTTGCGCTTTTACGTTCAAATAAAGCAATGGTTCCTATAATTGGTAATGCGCCAAATAAACCAAAAATAGTACCATGTAATGCACCATGTTTATAGGTTCTAAAAGCATTTCCGTAGTCTGCCATAAATGCTTCAAAGGATGGTAATGCATCTGTAGGATCTCCTCCTACCATTCCCATTGCTCCCCATTGATGGTTGGTAAATTGCATTAATAAAATGGCTAATAAAGCAGCAAAAACTAAAGATAAACCAAAGATTTTTATCATGTTGCTTCCTTTCATTTTTTCTTCTGTCATACCAGATTCTCGCATCCAAACATTTCCAAATACTTTTGGATTATACCAAATTGACCCAACTACTAAAGCTGCTACTGCTGCTACTGGTATTGCCCAAGGTGTTACTGCTAATTCCATATTTTAAAGTTTAAAGGGTTCTTTTAAATGTACAAAAAAACCTTGATTTTTCAATCAAGGTTCTTTTTAAAAAAAGGTACTAACTGCTTAAAGCTTACTTGCTTCTGCAACTAATAATTCATTTTTATCTTCTAAAGCTTTTGCTATAAAGTTATGTATTGCTTCATTTTTTTCTAAACCATTTTCTAATAAAACACTTAGTGTTAACATAGCAGCAATTCTGGTTCCTGCTTTTTTAACAGCAGTTGCAAAAAGAGGTTCTAATTCTTCATAAGGAACATTTTTAGCCAATTCTAATATTTCTGCTCTTACTTTTTGCTGTTTTTCTTCAGGAAGATTGGTATATTTTTTTCCTAATTGTTGAATTACACTAATTGGTTTTCTTTGGCTTTGCTGTTGTGCTTTTTGTTGGTTTTGCTTTGTGTTTTCTTTTGGTTTTGCCTTTGCCCAAGAATCACGTAAACCTACCGTTTTATTAAACACTAATTTATTTTCTGTAGCATCATTATCTACATTAAAATAACCCAAACGTTGAAACTGAAACTGCTCTCCTACAGTTGTTTTGCTTAGACTAGGTTCTACAAAAGCTGTTTTTATTTTTAAAGAATTAGGATTAATAAACTCCATAAAATCTTTGTCTTCATGACTATCTGGAGCTTCATCAATAAACAATCTATCGTACTCTCTAACTTCTGCTTGTACTGCATGTTTAACAGAAACCCAATGTAAGGTTCCTTTTACTTTTTTAGTAGTATCTTCAGTATAAGTACAATGTACTTCTGTAATGTTTCCGTTTAGGTCTTTAACAACATTTTCTGCTTTAATGATATAGGCATTTTTTAAACGTACCTCTCCTCCTAGTTTTAAACGGAAAAACTTATTGCTAGCTTCTTCTTTAAAGTCTTCTTTTTCAATATAAATTTCTCTAGAAAAAGGTACTTTACGACTTCCTGCTGAAGCATCTTCCGGATTGTTTTCTGCTTCAAACCATTCTTCTTTATCTTCTGGATAATTAGTAATGACCACTTTTAAAGGATCTAAAACAGCCATAACTCTTGGTGCTGTTTTGTTTAAATCTTCGCGTATACAGAATTCTAAAAGCGAAACATCAATTACATTTTCACGTTTTGCAACTCCTACTTTTTCTATAAATTTTCTGATAGAATTTGGTGTATAACCTCTTCTTCGTAAACCTGAAATAGTAGGCATTCTTGGGTCGTCCCAACCTGTAACAATACCTTCTTCTACCAATTTAAGTAGCTTACGCTTACTCATAATGGTATAACTTAAATTTAAACGTGCAAATTCTCTTTGTTTTGGTAACAAAGGATATTGTTCTGCACTTAAAGGGTATACTTGTTCTTTAAACCAATCGTATAATTTACGATGTGGTTTAAACTCTAAAGAACAAAGAGAATGAGAAACTTGTTCTATATAATCACTTTCACCATGCGTCCAGTCGTACATAGGATAAATACACCAATCATTTCCTGTTCTGTGGTGGTGAGCATGCATAATACGATACATGATAGGATCACGCATAAGCATATTAGGATCTTCCATATCAATTTTAGCACGAAGAATATGTTCTCCTGCTTTAAACTCTCCTGCTTTCATACGTTGAAATAGGTCTAAATTTTCATCTACACTTCTATCTCTAAACGGACTATTGGTACCTACTTTAGTAGGAGTTCCTTTTTGTTCTGCCATAGCTTCGCTACTTTGCGAATCTACATATGCTTTACCTTCTTTTATTAGAGCAACAGCCCAATCATACAATTGTTGAAAGTAATCTGAAGAATATACTTCATTTGCCCACTGGTAACCTAACCAAGAAATATCACGCTTAATAGCATCTACATATTCTTGTTCTTCTTTTGCAGGATTGGTATCATCAAATCTTAAATTTACAGGTGCATTGTATCTTTCTCCTAAACCAAAACTAATACCAATGGCTTTGGTATGCCCTATATGCAGGTAGCCATTTGGTTCTGGTGGAAAACGAAAACGTAAATCTTCTTTTGGCATTCCGTTTTGTAAATCTTCTTCTATAATATGCTCTATAAAATGGAGCGATTTATTTTCTTCAGACATAATTGTATTACTTTCTTAACTGAAGTACAAAACTAGACAAATTTATAGTAACTATATAGTAGCTTAAGGGTATATATTTTGTAACTTTTTATAAAAATGAAGACCTATAAATAAAATAAGATAAGCTATGGAACACAAAAACTATGAATGCCCAAAATGTAATAACAATACTTATACTACAGGACAAATGCGAGCAACTGGAGGTACGTGGTCTAAAATATTTGATGTACAATCACAAAAATACACCTCTGTAACCTGCAATAACTGCACATATACTGAGTTTTATAAATCTAAAACTAGCGCACTTAGTAATATTTTTGATTTATTTACCAACTAATTGAATAGTGAAAAATTAATTTAAAAATTATGGTATCTGTGGCTTTGGTTATACTATTTTTGTGGCATGGGAATAATTAAAGTAGAAAACATTCGTGTATTTGCACATCATGGTTGCTTAACCGAAGAAACTAAAATTGGAAGCGATTATCGTGTAGATATTAAAGTTAAAGCCGATTTACAAAAAAGTGCTAGTACAGATAATTTAAAAGACACTGTAGATTATGTGTTTTTAAATAGAGTAATTAGAGAAGAAATGGCTAAGCCATCACAGTTATTAGAAACCGTTGCAAAACGCATTTTAACACGTGTTTTTAATGAAGATAAGCTAATTACAGTAGCTACAGTAGCAGTAAGTAAAATAAATCCTCCTATTGGTGGAGATGTTGAAATGGTAACTATTGAAATTACCGAAAAAAGAAAAAGTGTTTCTAAATAGCGTAAAAAGGGAATTATTTTTATATTTGCCTTCTCGTTAGAAATAATGAGGTTTCTATTTAAAGAAATATAAGGTGTCGTGGCCGAGTGGCTAGGCAGTGGTCTGCAACACCATCTACAGCGGTTCGAATCCGCTCGACACCTCAAAAAGAGTTACTTAAATTAAGTAGCTCTTTTTTTTTTTTGTTTAAATTTTAGGAAAATTTAAGTAATAAAATACAGCGGTTCGAGTAGTTTGCTGCTACACCTCAAAAAGTGTTACTTATAGATAAGTAGTGGTTTTACGTTAGATTTTAAATAAGATTAGACTAAAACAGTGGCTCTAGTAGTTTGCTGTTACATCACAAAAAGAGTTGATTCTATATAAGTAGTGGTTTTAGTTTGAATTTTCAAGAAATTTAAGAAGTATAAAACAGCATTTCTAGTAGTTTGCTGCTACACATCAAAAAGAATTACTTGTAGATAAGTAGTGGTTTTACGTTAGATTTTAAATAAGATTAGACTAAAACAGTGGCTCTAGTAGTTTGCTGCTACACATCAAAAAGAATTACTTGTAGATAAGTAGTGGTTTTACGTTAAATTTTTAAGAAATTAAAGAAGTATAAAACAGCATTTCTAGTAGTTTGCTGCTACACATCAAAAAGAATTACTTGTAGATAAGTAGTGGTTTTACGTTAGATTTTAAATAAGATTATACTAAAACAGTGGTCCTAATAGTTTGCTGCTAGATCTCAGAAGGAATTATCTAATAAAACCTAAAAAACCGTTGTGTATTGGCTTAAAAATTAGTTTAACGGATTAATCTGTTCTAATTTATCTTTTATTAATTCTTTTTCTTTTGGAAAGAATCCTTGTACTAAAAGTAAAACACCAAAGCCTAAAATTACTAGCGCTACTATTTTTTTAGTTTTAAAAATACGTCTTGGTGTAAGCTTATTTTTAAGTGTTTTTGCTGCTGCTATTTTTAATAAATCTACTAAAAAGTAAACCAATAAAATGGTTGCTAAAAATATTTGCAGTTCATAAGTGCTTTCTGTTAAAGAGTTTCCTATTACTATAAAACCTAGCCAACCTAGTAAAACACCAATGTTAATAAAATTAAGTAAAAAGCCTTTTACAAAGAGTTTACCATAGTCTTTTTTAAATTCTACTCTATGATATTCTCTAACAATTTCTCTAAAAGATTTAGATGTTTTTATAAAAGAAATAACACCATAAGCTGTTAAAAAAACACCTCCAAAAATAAGAAAACTAGGATCGTCTTTTACCTTTTCTAAGAGTTTAGTAGTACTATAAAAAGCCACAATTATAAAAAAGATATCTGCTAGAATTACTCCCAAATCAAAAATTAGCGCACTTTTAAACCCTTTGGTGGCACTAGTTTCAAGTAAAACAAAAAAAACAGGTCCTATGGTGAACGATAAGATAATACCAAAAGGGATTGCTGTTAAAATAGCATCTAGCATAAGAAAGACTTTCTTACAAATTTAAGAAAAATGCTAGTATTATTCTTTAATAATAATTTTTCCTCCTAAAATAGTGTTTTTATCTATGGTTTCTGGGTTACCATAAATGTAAACTTTACCTCCTGCTCTTACTGTTGCTTCTACTTTTTTAGTGCTATGAATATCTGCTGTACCACCTGCATTAATAGTAACTGTACTGTTTTCTGCAATTAAATCTTTAGCATTATAAGCACCTCCAGTGTTAATATCTATGGTTTGTTGTTTAGCAGAACCTGAAATGTTAATATCTGCACCAGAAATAGCCTTAATATCTAAATAATGTAAATCTTTTACCTGTAAAGTAACGGTTCCTCCTTCTTGTGCTTTAATGGTTAAATCAAATTGTTCAAAAATATCATTAGAGCCAATAAAAGTTCCTTCATTAGCATCAATAACATCTAAAGAGGTATAATATACTTGTACTGTGGTATCTTCGCCTTTAAAAGATTCTGTTAACGACATTCTAATTTTTAAAATATCTTTTTTATGAACAATAACAAGATCTTCTGTGTTTTTACCAGAAACAACTACTTTATTTTCGTCGGCTTTAATAAGGCTCACTTCTATTAAATCATAGACCTTAATTTCGCTAAACTCACCTATAGGAATTTCTATAGATTCTTGTGCAAAACTTGTAATTGCTGTACAAAGAAATAATAAACAAAGTAACTTTTTCATAAAATATATAGGTTATTAACAGTTGTACAAAGTTAAAAAAATAAGGTTTTTAGGCCTTGTATTTTAGGCAACTTTAACAGCTGTTCCTGTTATTGAAACCATAATTATACCAGAAGTTGCAATAGTTTCTACATCTACAGAAATACCTACAACAGCATTTGCTTTTAAAGCAATAGCGTTTTTTCTTAGGTTTTGAAAAGCTAATTCTTTTACCTCTTCTAAATTAGTTTCTAAAGCATCATAATACTTTTTTATACTAAAAGTCATTCCTGTTTGTTTTCTATTTACTGCAACTCCAGTAACAACACCTAAGTAATCATGAATTTTATGTGCTTCAATAGTGTTTGTTGTGGTTAAAATCATTTTTCTTAATTGTTTAAAAAAAAAACATCTTCGCTTAGTTTAAGGAAGATGTTATCGTGTATTAATTTGCTTTTCCTACTAATAAAAAGTCTAGGTGTTTTTTAACTAAATCTGCATTTTTAACTTTAACAATTACCTCGTCACCAAGCTGATACATTTTTTTGTTTTTACGTCCAATAATAGCATATTGGGTTTCGTCAAACTCATAATGATCATCTGTAATATCACGCATTCTAACCATTCCTTCGCATTTATTAGAGATAATTTCTACGTAAATTCCCCAATCTGTTGCTCCGGAAATAACACCAACAAATTCTTCGTCTTGATGGTCTTGCATGAATTTTACTTGCATGTATTTAATAGAATCTCTTTCGGCTTTAGTAGCTAGACCTTCCATGTTTGAAGAATGTTTACATTTATCTTCATAGGCTTCTTGACTAACGGTTTTTCCTTTATCTAAATAATGTTGTAACAGCCTGTGTGCCATAACATCTGGATACCTACGAATTGGCGATGTAAAATGACTGTAATAATCAAAAGCCAAACCATAATGTCCAATATTTTTGGTAGTATATTCTGCTTTAGACATGGTTCTAATAGCCAAAGTATCTACTAAATTTTGTTCTTTTTTTCCGTTTACATCTTTTAGTAAATTGTTTAAAGAAGAAGAAACTGTTTTTCTGTCTTTAAAGTTTAGTTTGTAACCAAATTTAGAAACTACGCCTTGTAAAGCCGCTAGTTTACTTTCGTCTGGTTCATCATGAACTCTATAAATAAATGTTTTTTCTGGTTTTTGTTTTCCTACAAATTCTGCTACTTTTTTATTTGCTAGAAGCATGAATTCTTCAATTAACTTATTAGCATCTTTACTAGTTTTAAAGAAAACACCAATTGGATTTGCATTTTGATCTAAGTTAAATTTTACTTCAACCTTATCAAAAGAAATAGCACCTGTACGCATACGTTTGCTACGCATAATTTTTGCTAATTGATCTAATTTTAAGGTTGCAAAGGCTATTTCTGGCTTGGTTTTGTATTCTTTTCCTGTTAGCGAAACAGCTTCAGGAATGGTAGTATCTATCAAAGCAATTTCTTTGCTATTAAATGTTTTTCCATCATTGTTTTCAATAATAGCCTGTGCTTCTTCATAAGCAAATCTAGCATCAGAATAGGTTACTGTTCTACCAAACCACTGGTTTAAAATTTCGGTTTTATCATTTATTTCAAAAACGGCAGAAAAGGTATATTTTTCTTCGTGAGGTCTTAAAGAACATGCTTTGTTAGAGAGTACTTCTGGTAACATAGGTACTACTCTATCTACTAAATATACAGAAGTAGCACGTTCATAAGCTTCATCATCTAAAATACTTCCTTCTTGCAGGTAGTGTGAAACGTCTGCAATATGGATTCCTACCTCGTAATTTCCATTTTCTAGAATTTGAAAGGATAAGGCATCATCAAAATCTTTTGCGTCCTTAGGATCGATGGTAAAGGTTAAAACGTCTCGCATATCTCGACGTTTAGCAATTTCTTCTTTGGTTATAGAAGTATCTATTTTATTTGCAAAAGCTTCTACTTCTGCTGGAAACTCATAAGGCAAGCCATAATCTGCAAGTATTGCGTGAATTTCTGTATTGTGTTCACCTGGTTTACCAAGCACTTGTATAACTCTACCATACGGAGAATCAGCCTTTTCTGGCCAATCTTCAAGAGATACTAACACTTTATCACCATCTTGCGCTTTGTTAATTTTATTGATAGGTATAAAAATATCTTTGTACATTTTGTTAGAATCTGCTACAAAAAATGCAAAGTTTTTCTTTTCGTGAATTTGAATAATACCAACATACTCGCTTTTAGCACGTTTAATTATATTGGTAATTTCACCTTCTAGTCTACCTCTTTTTCTTCGGTTATAAATATATAATTCTACTTCATCACCATGTAATGCTTTATTGATGTTATTAGAAGCAATAAAAATATCATCTTCAAAACCTTCAACTATAACATAACCAGAACCTTTAGATGTAAGATCTAGTTTACCTGTATAGTATTCTGTATTTACAATGGCTTTAAATTTACCACGTTCTACTTCTTCGATGTCGCCATCGGCTTTAAGTTTTGCTAATTTTTTAATTATTTGGTTTCTGCTACTAGCATCATTAACTCCCAGTTTAGCAGCTATTTGTTTGTAGTTAAAAGACTTGGTTCTATCTTTTTTTAAAATACTTAAAATAGTATTTGTAAGGTTAGAAATCTTATTATGTGAAGGTTTCCTGTGTTTCTTTTTTGTCATTTATTAATTGTAATCAATTGAATTTCTAAGTTATGTGAAATTCTGTTATTATCTAGCGTTTTAAGTGGAGAATTTTCGCTATTTGTTTTTACAAAGCTACGTATTTAATATTAAATGCATATTTACTTAAAGTTAAATTTAAAAAAAGTAGTTATAAACATATATATATATATTCATCTTTTTCTTTTAAAAATTTAAAAAAATAATACTGTTTATTATTGCTTGTTAATAACGGTATAACTTTTAGAGATTTTAGTTTGATTTTTTTAATAAAGCATTCTATTAACAAGTTATTAGTTTTATAAACGCTTCATTTATAAAGGTTTTAAATTCGCTATTAACAGTTGTTAATAACTCTAATTCACATAAAATTTTTAATAAGTATTATAATTTTTTGTGTTGGTATCTGTATTTTTTAGTTGGAAAACTTCTCTGAAAAAAAGTGCTAACTTTTTTGGTGGTTAAGTTTCACTTTTTGTTTTAAAAATAAACTGAATAATCCTAATTAAAGTTTTAAAAAACAATAAGAAGATATTAACAAGTTATAACTAGTTTTTTGAAAGTTATTAATACACTGGTTTTATATTCCACTTTATTAACAAATAATATGTAACTATCAATATATCAGTTATTTAAATAAATTTTTATATATTTGTATCTCTCTCTTATTTATTTTTAAACGGTTAATAGTTTTTGCGGTAAAGCGGAAAAATAAATTATGTCTAATTTAAACTATTAACTCATGAAAAAAATATTCACACTTTTATTATGTATTGTAGCTATGTATCAAGTACATGCACAATATACAGCGATTCCTGATGTTACTTTTGAACAATTTTTAATAGATCAAACCATAGATAGCGAAGGAACGCTTGACGGACAAGTATTAACTAGTGATATAGCAGTTGTTAATAACTTAGATGTTCCCTCTACGATATCTGATATTACTGGAATTCAAGATTTTACTGCATTAACGTATTTAAAAACATCAGATATTACAGATCTAGATGTAAGTGGTTTAATTGCGTTAGAAGAATTAGATGTATCTATAAATACTGGTTTACAAACCTTAAATGTTACAGGCTGTACAGGATTAAAAAATCTTAATATTAAACTAACTTCTTTAGATACTATAGATGTAAGCACGTGTACTTCTTTAGAATCTATTAACATGTATAAATGTACTATACAAGATTTAGATCTTTCTGGTTTAACTTCTTTAATATCTATTAGTGCAAGTGAATCTTATTTAAGGACTCTAAATGTTGCGGGTTGTACTTCCTTAAGTGGTATTAATATTAGTGAAACTGGTATTCGTAGTTTAGATTTAAGTAATAATCCAGCATTAATAAATTTTGGTGTATTTAATAGTGCTCTCGAAGATTTAAATGTAACTAATTGTATCAATTTAGAAAGATTAAGTTTTAGGTGGATGAGTAATTTAGATACTATTAATTTAACTAATTGTACTAAAGTTAATACTATTGTTTCCGAGGGTTGGATTACTTTAACAAATTTAGACACAAGTAATTTAATAGATATAGAGAGTTTCTATTTAGAAGGTATTTCTGTTAACCATCTCGATCTTTCTAATAGTACCAATTTAACTGCTGTTACTTTAAATGATTGCTCCGTTGGTAGTTTAGATTTACGAAACGGAAACAATACTAATATTACTAGTTTTAGTATGTATAGTGTCGATTTAGATTGTATTAGTGTAGATGATGAAGCGTATTCTACCGCAAATTGGACCAATATTTCTTTGGGGTCTGGAACGATTTTTAGTAATGATTGCCAAACTTTAAGTACTATTGAAAATCAATTAAATACCATTAGTATATACCCAAATCCGGTTGTTAATAACCTAAATATTGCTTTACAAAGTAATCAAATACTAGAAAATGTTACTATAATAAATCTGCAAGGAAAAAAAGTGTTGACAAGTACCTCTAGTACTATAGATGTATCCCATTTAGGAGCTGGATATTATTTTGCTATGATTAACACCAATCGTGGAAAAAGCATTAAAAAGTTAATTAAAAAATAAAGCCAATACCAACATTTTAATTTGAAAAAGTCTTGATATAAAAAGTATACAAGGCTTTTTTATTTTAGTACCTTTATAGCCTTATAAACAACCAACTTTAATACTTAAAAAATGAACATTTCTATAGGAAACGATCACGCAGGAACCGATTATAAATTTGCTATAATCAAGCATTTAGAAGCTAAAGGATTTACAGTAAAAAACTACGGAACAGATAGTGATGCTAGTGTAGATTATCCAGATTTTGTACATCCAGTAGCAGAAGACGTAGCAACTAACAAAGCAGATTTTGGTATTTTAATTTGTGGTAGCGCAAATGGTGTTGCAATGACTGCTAATAAACATCAAAAAATACGAGCTGGTATTTGTTGGACTAAAGAAATTACTGCTTTAACCAGACAACATAATAATGCTAATATTATTTGTATTCCTGCACGTTACACAGCTGTACAACAAGCTATTGCACTGGTAGATACTTTTCTAGAAACTCCTTTTGAAGGTGGACGTCATCAAAATAGAGTAGACAAAATACCTGTTAGTTGTTAAAATGAGTCATGTGCATAACCACACACATAATAACAAAGACTTACAAGGTAAAAAGCTGTTAATTACTATATTTTTAAATATACTAATTACTACAGCGCAAGTAATTGGTGGTTTAATTTCTGGAAGTTTATCGTTATTAAGTGATGCCTTGCATAATTTTAGCGATGTAATTACTTTAGTAGTAAGTTATGTTGCAGCAAAATTAGCCAAGAAAAAAGCATCTATTAATAGAACCTTTGGTTATAAACGTGCCGAAATTCTTGCTGCATTTATTAATGCTTCTACCTTAGTTATTGTTGCAATTTTATTAATTATAGAGGCTGTAAAACGTTTTCAAAATCCGCAAGAAGTAGCTTCTATACTAGTAATTTGGCTATCTATTATAGCTATTATTGGTAACGGATTTAGTGTTTTATTACTTAAAAACGACTCTAAAAATAATATAAATATGCGCTCTGCCTATTTGCATTTGCTTACAGATATGTTGGCTAGTGTTGCTGTATTAATAGGTGGTTTGTTAATGAAATACTACCAGATCTTTTGGGTAGATAGTTTATTAACCTTATTAATTGCATTGTATTTAATTTGGGTAGGATATGATTTATTAAAAACATCTACCAGAATGTTAATGCTTTTTACACCAAATGATATTAATATTAAAGAAGTGGTTCGCGTTGTTAATAAACTACCAAAAGTAAAAAAAATACACCATGTTCATATCTGGAATTTAAGTGATGATGAGCTACACTTAGAAGCACATTTAGACCTAACGGAAGATATTACAACAACAGCATTTAATACTTTACTTTTAGATATAGAAAAGATATTACAAGAGCGTTTTAATATAAACCATGTAACCATACAACCAGAATACAATAAAGAAGATCCTAAAGAAGTAATTGTGCAAGATTAATCTATTCTGTAAACAACAAATCTTGTAAATAAATACAAAATCAAGTTTTAAATTACCACTTAAAATTATGCTTAAAATAGTAACTAAAACCTTTAATGAATTAACCACACAAGAGCTTTATAGTATTTTGCAATTACGATCGGAAGTTTTTGTTGTAGAACAAGATTGTGTATATCAAGATATTGACGGAAAAGATCAAAAAGCATTACATGTTATAGGTATTAAAGACGAAAAAATAATTGCTTATACACGTATTTTTAAACCAGGATTATACTTTGATGAAGCAAGTATTGGTAGAGTAATAGTTGCAGCCAACCAAAGAAAACATAAATATGGTTATACTATTATGGAAGCTTCTATAGCAGCTATTAAAGAGTTTTATGGTGAAGAAACTATTAAAATTTCAGCACAATGCTATTTAAAAAAATTCTATAATACTTTAGGATTTAAAGAAATAGGTGAAGCATATCTTGAAGATGGTATACCACATATAGGTATGTTAAAAAACTAGCGTTTTTCGGCAACGTGTGTTATTAAAATTTCTACACGTCTGTCAAATTTAGGATCACCACCAAGCGGAAATTTTCTGCGCATACCAATATATCGCATACGTCTTTTACTCACGCCTTTTTTTAACAAATAGTCGTATATAAATTTAGCTCGAGCTAAGGATAAATCTCGCTTGTTTGTTTTTCTATTTACAGCATCTCTAGAGTTTTGTGTGCAACATACATGGCCTTCAATAGAAAAGTAAATATTATCCTGTTCTACTAATATAGTAGCTATTTCCTTAAGCGTGTTAATAGAACCTTTAGCTAGTGTAGGATAACCCGTTTTAAAATAAATATTATCTAAACGTATTTTATCTCCTTCTTGTACATTACCATTAACAATATCTTGCGTAGTCTTTAGGTTTTTAGGTCTAGGTATGGTGTCTTTAGGCTTTTCTTCTACTTTGTTTTTTGGTAGTTGCTTGGTTACAATAATTTCTACTTTACGGTTTAAACCTCTAATTTTATCTATCTGATTTTCTTTAATAATTTTTAGTAAAACCTCTCCTTTACCATCTACATTACTAATTAAAGATTCGTCTATTTCATTATTAGAAAACACTGTTTTTATAGCATTTGCTCTTTTTTGCGATAAGGCTAAATTGTAATTTTGGCTTCCTCTATCATCACAAAAACCATAGATAGATATTTTTTCAATATCAATACCATCTAATCCAGAAATAAATAATAACAATCTATTTTCTTCGGTAGATAAAACATGAAAATCATCTGTTTCAAAATACACTTCATGCGTTAGTTTTTCTTGAGCTAAAGCACAAAAAGAACCTAAAAAAAGTAAGATGTAAATAACAGTTTTTTTCATTTTTATATAAAAGTTTCTAGAAACGCTCCAAAAAAAAGGAGGTTTAAATATACAAGTTTTTATTTTTATTTTAAATAACTCGCATATTTAGAAGGATTTGCTAAAATTTCAGTAGCTTTTTTAATTTCTAAATTATGTGTTTTATAATATTCATATAAACCTTCTCTATAGCTATAGCGCTTTACAATTTCATCTGTTAATAAGCCAAGAATTTGGTCTTTGTTTTTATCTATAGCTTTGCTTTTAGATTTGTTTAAATTGGTTAATAAGGTATTGTAGTCTTTACTAATAGCAGTATCTAATTCTTCTTTTTCTGCTTGCATTAAAACTTCAGAAAGCGCTTTTTCAGTCTTGGTTTCAAAATTAAAATTATTAGAATTTAAATAGTTTTTAAAGTCTGAAAAATCAGCATCTGTAAGTTTAAAACTATTAATATCTTCTATGGTATTTTTGTAATAATAGTCTGTTGCAAAATCAAAAATTAAAAACTCATTACTAACTGCTTTTGTAATTGGCGAGGTTTTAGTAATAGCTAAATCTTCATCAGGAAAAACTCCTCCACCATCAAAAACTTTTCTACCATTTTTAGTTTTAAAAGCATGATAATTTTCTTGTTTTACACGTACTGCATTTCCTTTTTCATCTCTATTCCAATAATCTAAAGCTTGTATACATCTACCAGAAGGTGTGTAATATCTAGAAATAGTTACTTTTAATTGTGTACCATACGTTAGGCTTTTTGGTCTTTGTACTAAACCTTTACCAAAACTTCTAGAACCAACAATAACTGCTCTATCTAGGTCTTGTAAAGAGCCCGAAACAATTTCACTTGCAGAAGCACTAGAACCGTTTATTAAAACCACTAAAGGTATTTGTGTATCTATAGGATCATTTTTAGTGTAATACGTTTTGTTGTATTTTTTTACTTTAGATTTTGTGGTAACTACCAATTGTCCTTTAGGTACAAAAAGGTTTACCACACCAATGGCTTCACTTAGTAAACCTCCAGGATTGTTTCTTAAATCTAAAATAATACGTTCTGCGCCTTGGGTTTTTAAATCTTTTAAAGCGTAAGCAGTTTGGCTAGTTGTTTTTTTATTGAACTTACTTAATACAATATAGCCTGTTTTAGCATCTATCATAGAAAAATGAGGTACAGCATTAATTTCTATTTCAGAGCGCTTAATAGTTGCTGTATTTTCTTTTCCTTGGCGTAAATAGGTTACAGATACTGTGGTGTTTGCAGTACCTTTTAGTAAGTCTCCTGCTTGTTCTTTATAGTCTGCAATAGAAACGTTGTTAATTTTTATTATTTGGTCTCCAGCTTTTAAACCAGCCTTGTCTGCAGGATAGCCTTTATAAGGTTCTATAATAATTAACTTGTCTTTTAATGTTCTTACATTGGCACCAATACCTGTATAATCACCTGTACGTTTTATACGTTCTGCTTCTACATCTTGCTCGTTATAAAAACGTGTATAAGGATCTAAATTAGTAAGCATGCTTTTAATGGCAGCATCCATTAAGTCACCAGGATTGGTTTCATCTACATAATTCATGTTTATTTCTTTAAACAAGGTTGTAAATATTTCAATCTGTTTGGCAATTTCAAAAAAATCGTTTTTAAATGCAGATCCTGTAAAAAGTATGGTTGCTGCAAAAACAGGAATAAGTATTCTTTTTTTTAGTAAAGTTTTCATGTGCATTATTTTTTATTTTTTTTATGGAGCCATCTTTTAAATAAAAAGATAACAATACCTAAAATAAGTAAGAAAGGCCAAATATGTAAAAGACCTAGAAAAAATAAAGAGATGCTATTAAAACCAGATTTAATAGCATTTATCATCTTTGTTCCGTAAGAAACAGTAACACCACTTTCTGCGGTTTGTTTGTAAAATTCAATATTTAAAGTGCTTAAAGCTACTTTGTTTTGTAGGTATTGTAGTCGTCCTTGTTTGGCTTCAATTTCTTCTCTAATGGAAGAAAGTTGACGTTCAATTTCTAAAATTTCTTTTACATTTTTTGCCTTAGAAAGTAACTCTAAATATCTTGTTTCTAGTGTTCTTTTAGCTTTTAAACGCGCTTGAATATCAATAAATTCTTCGGTGACATCTTTTGAAGAAATTCGTTTAGAATCAAAAAAAGCAACCTGTTTACTTATAGAGTCTATGGTTTGTTGAAAAGTATTAGAAGGTATTCTAATAATTAAATTTCTAGTAATTGTATTGTATGATTTGCTAGAATTATCATCTTGTACAAAACCATTATTTTGTTTTACATAGCCAATAATTTGTTGGTAGGTTTTATTTAAATCTTGGGTTTGAAAACGTAAATAAGATTCTTTAATAAGCTTTTGGTCTATGTTTTCAGGAACACTTTCAAAGCTCTGTGTTGGCGCTTTCATTTCTTCTAAAATCACTTCAGAAGATTCTATATAATCATAATTAGCATCGCTACTTTTACTAGAATTAGAACAAGCTAAAGGAAGTATCAGTAATAAAAGCGATGTTAAAAATTTCATGGTTTCTATTTTTATTTGTTTTCTGTATGTTTAGCTAAAAACTTGTTAAACACCTTTTTTGTAGCAGTTTCTACTTGGTTGTAAGAGGGTTTTTCTTTACCAATGTACAAAATCATAAACGCATATTGTGTTGTAATGTTGTTAAAAACATTTTGTTTGTTAAGTCGGTAAGCTTCTCGCATCACACGTTTTATTCTAATTCTGTCTACTGCTTTTTTAAATTTTCTTTTAGGTACAGATACACCAGTTTTTGCAGAAACTGCTTCTGTAAACGTAGTTTCTAAATAAACTAGACGCAAAGGATATGCCGAAACCGATTTTCCTTCAGTAAAAAGTTTGGTGATCAGCTTTTCGCTTTTCAGTTTTTCGGATTTGTTATAGGTAAATTTCATAAAAACTAGTAAGTATACAAAAATACCAATTACTAACCATAATACACCATGAATTAAAGTATGATATTCTTCATGTTTTTTATCTAGTATTTTTTGTAACTTAATGAATGATAAAGTTTTAAGTTACATATTATGGGAAATTTACACGTTACTAGATTAACTACAAAAAAAGATAAGGCAAATTATATTCACCAACTTACTAAAGATTTAGAAGCTTTAGACCTTATGATTTCTACTGGTAAGATTGAAAAATCACCAATTAGAATTGGCGCAGAGCAAGAGTTTTGTATTGTAGATAATGAATTTATACCAAAAGGAAATGCTTTAGCAATTTTAAAAGATATTGATGATGCACATTTTACCACAGAAATTGGCAACTTTAATCTAGAAATTAATTTAGATCCTTTTGAGTTAAAAGACCATTGTTTCTCTGCGTTGCATACGCAATTAAAAATGTTATTAAAAAAGGCAAAGGAGGTTGCAGAAAAACACGATTCCAAAATAGTATTAACAGGTATATTACCTACTCTTTCTACTAAACATATTAGTATAGATAACATGACACCAATACAACGTTATATGGTGTTAAATGAAGCTGTTAAAGAATCTAGAAAACAAGATTTTCATATTCATATTAAAGGTGTAGATGAGTTAAATTTACTACATGATTCTGTTATGTTAGAAGGCTGTAACACTAGTTTTCAAGCACATTTACAAATTAATCCAGATGAATTTATAGATAGCTATAATTGGGCACAAGCCATTTCTGGACCCATTTTAAGTATCTGTACCAATGCTCCTATTTTATTTGGAAAAGAATTATGGAGCGAAACTAGAATAGCCCTTTTTACACAAAGCGTAGATACTAGAGCAAATTCTTTTTTATTACATGAAAAACAGTCTAGAGTAAGTTTTGGTAACCATTGGGAAACAGGAACAATTACAGATATTTTTAAAGATAATATTTCACGTTTTAGAAGTTTGGTTACCTGCACTTTTGAAAAAGATAGTGTAGAAATGTTGCAACATGGTGAAATTCCTAAACTAAAAGCACTAAGTCTGCATAACGGAACTGTGTATAGATGGAACAGGGTTTGCTATGGTGTTGGTGGCGGAAAACCACACTTAAGAATTGAAAATAGATACATTCCTTCTGGTCCTACAACTACAGATGAAATTGCTAATATGATGTTTTGGGTTGGTGTTATGGTTGGTAAACCTAAAAAGTACCAAAACATTCATGAAACTATGGATTTTAAAGATGCTAAAGCTAATTTTTTTAGTGCTGCTAGATACGGAATGACCACGCAATTTAAATGGAATGGCAACATTATTTCTAGTCAAGATTTACTGTTAAATGAACTATTACCAATTGCATATAAAGGACTTTATAGTGTGGGAGTTTCGCCTAAAGATGTAGAATATTACCTAACTATTATTGAAAATAGAATACATTCTTTAAATGGATCTGATTGGATGACAAAAAGCTACAGAAACCTTTTAAAAACAAAAAAACGAGCAGAAGCACTTCAAATACTAACAGAAAATATGTATTCAAAACAAGAAAAAGAATATCCTGTTGCTACATGGAATGTGTTAAATCATGCTGTAGAAACTTCCTTTCCTTTAAAACAACAAGTATCTCATATCATGAATACCGATATTTTTTCGGTAGATAAAAAAGATAGTTTAGAGCTTGTGTTACATATGATGCAATGGAAAAATATTCATCACATGCCAGTTATTAACAATCAAAAAGATTTAATAGGATTGTTAAGTTGGTCTGATGTAAAAACACACCTAAATGAAATTGAAGAAAGCACCAAATCGGTTCAAAATTTTATGAAAGAAACGATTATTACTACAACAAAAGATGCAAGTATAAAAGAAGCTAAAATGCTTATGCAAAAACACAACATAAGCTGCCTTCCTGTAGTTGCAAACAAAAAATTAATAGGCATAATAACTACAAAAGATTTTACTACTAATGACCCAAGTTAAAAGCAAATCTATTACTAAAATAACAACCAATAGAATTATTGGAAAAGTTCAAGGTGTAAAAAAAGGACCAACCGTTGTTTTTTTTGCAGGCATTCATGGTAATGAAAAAGCAGGAGTTACAGCGCTACAAAAAGCGTTTAAAGAATTTACAGCAGAAACCATTAACGGAACAGTGTATGGTATTTTAGGAAACCTAAAGGCCTTAGAAAAAAACCAAAGATATCTAGAGGAAGATTTAAATAGAATTTGGACTAACAATCAACTAAGAAACATACCACATAAGGCAAATTTAAATGCCGAAGAAAAAGAACAAAAAGAGTTATTTGCCTTACTACATCATATTATTGAAAACCATTCTGGATCCTTTTATTTTATAGATTTTCATACCACTTCTAGTAAAACCTTGCCTTTTATAACTATTAATGATGCTATAATTAATAGAAAGTTTTCTTCTCAATTTCCTGTTCCTATTGTTTTAGGTATTGAAGAGTATCTTAATGGTCCTATGCTAAGCTATATTAACGCACTAGGTTACGTTTCTTTAGGTTTTGAGTCTGGACAACATGAAGAACAAGAAGCCATAGTAAATTGTCTCTCTTTTATTTATTTAACCATGGCCTTTACAAAGGCCATAGACAGTACTAAAATAAAAGACTATACAAAATACTATAACCAGCTAAAAACTGCCTCTAAAAAGCAGGATAAGGTTTTTGAGATAGTTTATTTACATACCATTAAGCAAGAAGAAGATTTTAAAATGAAAAATGGCTTTAAAAGTTTTGAAGACATTAAAAAGAACACAGTTTTAGCAACAAGTAATAACAAACCGGTTTTTTCAAAATACAATGCCAAAATCTTTATGCCATTATATCAAGCAAAAGGAAAGGAAGGTTATTTTATAATTAAAAGTATTGCGCCATTTTTTTTAAAATTATCTATAGTATTAAGAAGAATTAAAGCCGATAATTTCTTGGCAATGCTTCCTGGTATTTTTTGGGAAAATGAAAACAAAAATGCACTTATTGTTAATTTAAAAGTTACACGCTTTTTTGCAAAATCTATATTTCATTTACTAGGTTACCGAAATCAGCAAGCAGATGCAACACACCTAAAGCTTTATAACAGAGAGCGTGTTAGTAAAACAGAAATGTATAAAGATGAAAAATGGTATTAAAAAAACCACTTAATACGTATCAAGTGGTTTTTTTTAAATGAGAAAAAGAGATGTTTTACTTTTTATTATTTTCTTTATTAATATCAGCCATCATTTCTTTTGGGTCTATTTGTACGCTACTTACTTCTTTTGAAGCTTCAAAAGTATAGGTAGGATATGCCCAAGCCCAATCTGCTTTAATAGTTGCTGTTGTTGGCTTTTCACCACGCATCATTTGCAACGGAATGTAAATAGCTTCTGTAGTACCATCTGTATAAGTTACAGTTACATCTAAAGGCATTGGCATTAAACCAATTCTTTCTAATGTTACTTTGTTTCCTTCTATAGTTTTTACAGCGTAATCTATGGTGTTTGTAGTTTGTGTCCAATCCATTAAATACCAATCTAATTCTAAACCAGAAATCTTTTCAGCAGAACGAATAATATCTATAGGTCTTGGGTGTTTAAAAACAAAATCATTAAAGTATTTTTTAATGGTTTTCTTTAAGTTTTCTTCTCCAATAACATAACCTAATTGCGCCATAAAAACTTCCCCTTTACTATATGCAGAAGCTCCGTAAGCTGCGTTATAATTATAACGATCTGCATGTGTAGTTTGTGGTTGTTCTTTACCAGAGAGCGCTAAACCTAAATAGCTTCTATAGGCTCCAGAAGCAGGATTTTCTTTATTTGTTTTCATTATAGCGTTCATAGCATGATCACTAATATAGCTTGTAAAACCTTCGTCCATCCATTCGTGTTTAGACTCGTTTGAAGCTAATAAAAACTGAAACCAAGAATGTGCTAACTCATGTGCTGTAACACCAACAAGGCTTCCAAAACTACGTTTACCAGTAATAAGTGTAGACATAGCATACTCCATACCTCCATCTCCACCTTGTATTACAGAGTATTGGTCATAAGGGTATGCACCAACGTTTTCAGAAAAATACTGCATTAACTCTACTGTTTTTGGCTGTAAATCTTTCCAAGACTGTAAGTTTTCTGCAGGTAAATCTTTTTTGTAATAAAAATTTAATAATGGTCCGTTAGGCACTTGCATAGTATCGTGAATATAATCAGGATCTGCAGCCCAAGTAAAGTCATGTACATTTGGTGCTTTAAAACGAAGTGTTTTTTTGTTTCCTTTTATTTCTGGGTTTCCTTGTAAATAACCAGTACCACCAACTACATAATCTTTATCAATAGTTAGGTTTACATTAAAGTTTCCCCAAACACCATGAAACTCTCTACCAATGTATGGGTCTGCGTGCCAACCTTCAAAATCATATTCTGCTAGTTTTGGGTACCATTGTGTCATAGATAATGCAACACCTTCTTTATTGTTTCTTCCAGAACGACGAATTTGAACAGGAACTTGCGCATTAAAAACCATATCAAAGGTTACTTTTTCTCCTGGTTGAATAGGTTTTGCTAAATCTACCTCTAAAACAGTACCAACAGTTTCGTAGTTTAAAGCAGTTCCGTTTTGTTTTAAAGACGAAACTTTAATATACCCAATTTCATCTGGACTTAATTTGCTAATTCTGTCACCAACTCTTCTATCAGGATCAGGAATAGTACGAGAACGTACATCCATTTCACTTCCAGGTTGAAAGGCGTTAAAGAATAAATGATAGTATACTCTTGTTAAAACATCTGGTGAGTTGTTGGTGTATACTAAATTTTGTGTTCCTTGGTATTGATACTTATTAACATCCATATCAATATTCATATTATAATCTACGTGTTGTTGCCAATAGGTAGAATTAGAAACTGTATTAACAGGAGTTGTTGGCGTTTCTGGAGTAGATGAAACACTATTTGTAGAACCACAAGAAACAAGTGTGATACCTAGTGCGACAAGAAAAATCTTTTTCATTTGTATAAATATTAAATAAAAAAGGCATCAAGAAACTTGATGCCTTTTTATGTTTGTTAGTATTATTTAGATAATTGCTGTGCCATAATTAAAGCATTGTACGCATTTACCATTTTACCTGATTTTGTTAAAGTATTAAAATCTCTTATGTCACTAGAATCACCACCAACAACCACTTTTTGGTTAACAGGTAATCCAGAATCCATTAAAATTTGTTTTACTTGTGCAGCAGATAATTTAGGATAATAAGAACGAATTAAAGCAGCAACACCAGCAACAGCAGGAGCAGCCATAGAAGTTCCTCCTTTTGTGTCATATTCATTTTCTGGAGTTGTAGAGTATATTTTTGCACCAGGAGCAAAAACATCTACATTAATTTTTCCGTAGTTAGAAAAACCAGCTACCATACTAGAACCATATTTAGGAGCTAAAGCACCAACCGTTACAAATGTATTTGAAACTTCAGGACCATTAGCAACTTGATCATTTGGATATACTGCAACTGCATCTAAATCTGCACCTTCATTTCCTGCAGCATTAACAAATAATACATCGTTTTCTCCTGCATAAGTAATAGCATCTCTAACCCAGTCACTATGTGGAGAGTAGTATTTACCAAAACTTCCGTTAATTACTTTTGCTCCATTATCTACAGCGTATCTAATTGCTAGAGCAATATCTTTATCGTACTCATCTCCATTAGGAACCGCACGTACGCTCATGATTTTTACATTATTTGCAACACCATTAGCACCTTTACCATTATTGCGTTCTGCAGCAATAATACCAGCTACGTGAGTACCATGACTTTCACTTTTCTTAACAGGTTTTACGTTTCCGTTACCATAACCAGGTTTATCGTTTAAATCGTCTGGATTATCTCCTGTTAATCTACCATTAAACTCTTTGTTTAAATTGTAGTTAAGCATATCATTAATACTTTCTAAAGCTCCGCTTAATTCTTTTTTAGCAGCAGCAGTATTATCAAAACCAAAACCATATACTTGTTTTAAAACAGCGATATGATTTGTTAAGGTTTCATCTGTTGTAGTAATAGCATTTAAATCTTTAGGAGTATAGTCTTTGTTATTTAAATGTTCAGAAACAGCTTCATCTGCAGCTACTAAGCTTTGGTAAATTTGCTCATATTGCATTTTATAACCAGAATATTTTTGATAATCTGCATCATAATCTGCTTGTACTTCTGCATTACCATTACCAGAAGCAACAATTCTTGTTTTCTCTAATTGCTCATTATAAGCTTCTCCAAGAAAATTCCAACCATGTATATCATCTACATAACCGTTTTTATCATCATCAATACCGTTTCCAGCAATTTCTTTTGTATTGGTCCATACTACACCATCTAAATCTTCGTGGTCAATATCAATACCAGAATCTATAACAGCAACAATAACTGTTTCTCCTGTTTTTCCGTTTAATAATTCAGCGTAAGCTTTATCAACACTCATACCAGGAATTGTATCTGCAACAATATCTAAATGTCCCCAAGTGTGTTTTTCGTTTTCTGTTAAATCTGCTACTTTTAAAGCAACATTATCAATATTTTCTGTTGGTGTAGATAAAATTTCTGCTCCACCACCACAGCTAGCTAAAACAAGAGCTAAGCTACCTGCTAGTAAATAAGGTTTAATAATTTTCATAAATAAGTTTTAATTTTTAAAAAATATCATTACTAGTAAAAACACGATCTAGTCTTACGCCTTTTTCGGTGTGTTTTACTGTAATAATTTCATTGTTTGCATCGTGTTCCAAAAATAAGTAATAATTATTATCTGCTGCTAGGTTAAGGAAATTTTCTTTTTCGTCTAAAGTTAACAGAGGTCTTGTGTCATAACCCATTACAAAAGGTATTGGTAAATGACCAACAGTAGGTAGTAAATCTGCCATAAAACAAATGGTTTTTCCTTTGTAGTTAATCATAGGAATCATTTGTTTATCTGTGTGACCGTTTGCGAAAAAAATATCGAAACCTAAAGCCGAATTTTTTAAAATAACATCTTCTGGTAGTTTGGTAAATTTTAAATGACCACTTTCTTCCATAGGAAGGATGTTTTCTTTTAAAAAGGAAGCTTTTTCGCGTTTATTGGGTTGTGTTGCCCATTGCCAATGGTTTTCATTACTCCAAAAATGTGCATTTTTAAAAGCAGGTTCATAACCTGTTTTGTCTTTATTCCATTGTATGCTTCCACCACAATGGTCAAAGTGTAAATGCGTCATAAAAACATCTGTAATATCATCCCGATGAAAACCATGTGCTTTTAGTGATTTATCAATAGAGTCATCTCCCCAAAGGTGATAATAACCATAAAATTTTTCGCTTTGTTTATTACCCATTCCTGTATCAATGAGTATTAGGCGATTTCCGTCTTCAATCAATAAGCATCTAGCTGCAATATCAATCATATTGTTGGCGTCTGCAGGATTGGTTCTTGTCCATAAAGATTTTGGTACCACTCCAAACATGGCTCCTCCATCTAATTTAAAATTTCCTGCGTTTATAGGATATAGTTTCATAAGCATGCAAATTACTAAATAGCTAGCAAATGATGTAAAGTGTTAAGAATTTATTAAGAAATATCTTATTAAAAAATAAATTCATATTATAGTGACTTTAATTTTTTTAAATTTTTAATCTGTTTGCTAAGTAATTTATACATGCAATAATGCCTTTTAAAAAGTATTAATGCTAATGCAGCGTTTTACTAATATTAGTGTAATTTAAAAAAGCTAAAAGCTATATTACAAATAGATATCTCTTTATAATTGATTATTTAGTATTTTCACAAACAAAAATTAGTGCATGTTAGAATTAGCAGGAATTATTATTTTAGGAATATTAGCGCAATGGGTTGCTTGGAAATTTAAAATACCAGCTATTTTACCCTTAATTTTAATAGGTTTATTAGTAGGCCCAATTGCAGCAGAATTTTTAAGCGAAGATGGTACAAAATGGATTGAACCTATTTGGAATGGCACAAAAGGCTTATTTCCTGGAGAAGGTTTGTATTATTTTGTGTCTTTAGCCATAAGTATTATTCTTTTTGAAGGTGGTTTAACCTTAAAAAGATCTGAAATTAAAAATGTAGGACCTGTTATTACTAAGCTTATTACCTTAGGTTCTACAGTTACTTTTTTTGGAGCGGGAATTGCAGCACATTTTATTTTTGAGTTAAGTTGGGAATTGTCTTTTTTATTTTCAGGATTAATTATAGTTACAGGACCAACAGTAATAACACCTATTTTAAGAAACATTCCGTTAAAAAAAGATGTTTCTGCAGTTTTAAAATGGGAAGGTATTCTTATTGACCCAATTGGCGCTTTAGTTGCCGTTTTAGTGTTTGAGTTTATAAGTGTTGGAGGCGAAGCAGGATTTACTAAAAATGCGCTTTTAGAATTCGGAAAAATTATTCTTTTTGGTACTACCTTTGGGTTTACCTTTGCACATGCATTAGCATTTGCTATTAATAAAAAATTCATTCCGCATTACCTTCTTAATGTGGTTTCTCTTTCTACCGTTTTACTTGTTTTTGTAGAGTCTGAAGTATTTGCACATGAGTCTGGTTTATTAGCTGTTGTTGTTATGGGAATGGTTTTAGGAAACGGTAAATTAGAAAATATAAAAGAGCTTCTTTATTTTAAAGAATCTTTAAGTGTTTTGCTAATTTCTATTCTATTTATACTTTTAGCAGCCAACATAAGTATAGACGATTTATTACTGTTATATAGCTGGAATACTGCTATTCTTTTTGCTATAGTTGTATTTGTTGTAAGGCCTATTGCAGTGTTTTTAAGTACTGCTGGATCAAAACTAAAATTTAACGAAAAGGTATTTATAAGTTGGGTTGGACCAAGAGGTATAGTAGCAGCAGGTATAGCTTCTTTATTTGGAAGTAAACTAATGAAACAAGGTGTTGAAGGTGCAGAATACATTACTCCTTTAGTATTTATGATTGTTTTAGGAACCGTTTTATTAAATGCTACAACAGCGCGTTTATTTTCTAGATTAATAGGTGTGTTTTTAACTAAATCTAACGGAATCTTAATTATAGGAGCTTCTAAATTGTCCCGTTTATTAGGACATTATTTAGTAAATAACGGAAGGCATGTTGTATTAATAGACAGTAATCAAAATAATATTGAGAAAGCACAAGAATTAGGCTTAGATGCTTTGAGTAGTGATATTTATTCAGATACACTATCAGATAATATTGAGTTAAATGATGTAGGTTATATTATGGCTATGACAGGAAACTCTGATATTAATTCTTATATTATTGAGAAGTTTAGTAAAGAATTTGGTGAAAATGGTTCGTATCGATTGGTGACTTCAGATGAAA
Source organism: Lacinutrix gracilariae (assembly GCF_042684485.1). NCBI lineage: Bacteria > Pseudomonadati > Bacteroidota > Flavobacteriia > Flavobacteriales > Flavobacteriaceae > Lacinutrix > Lacinutrix gracilariae. The sequence continues at coordinate 995,932 of NZ_JBHULM010000011.1, forward strand.
TGAATTTTCCTGAAAAGAGCCCTAAAGAAGGCTTATTTTCTCCTACAGATGATTATATTAATTTAATGGAAGTGACACGTAAATATCCAGCAATACAAGAACTAGATATTGATGATGCAGAGCATTATGAAACTCTTATTGAATTAGCGAGTAAAGACCAGTATGTGATTCCTTTATTTTTAAAAGATGATGAAGGAGAACTTCATATTATATCTGTGTATGATACCAAAGCAGAAAATATTGGTAAAGGGTTTAAACTAGTATATTTAGGAAAACCTTTTGATGTGGAAAAAATACCGCTAGAAAGCGATTAATTATAGAAGTAAAAATGAATTTATTACATAAAAAAACCTTCATTTTTAAATGAAGGTTTTTTACAATATAAACTTATTTAAGAAAGTCTTATTTTTTAATAAACTTACTAGTATAAGTATACCCTTTTTCATCCGTTAACTTAAGGATGTAAGTTCCTGTTGTTAGTTTAGATGTGTAAATAGTTGATTCATTAAAATCTACAGGTACTTTTTGTCCTAATAATGTAAATAATTGTACTTCTGATAACGATACATTTTTCACATTTAGATTATTTAAAGTCGGATTTGGATATATATCGACTCCTTGAGAAATAGTTATGTCTGTTGTAGAAAGAGATGAATAATCTGTTATTTGAAAATCATCTATAAATACATTTGTAGCGTTAACAGTAGTATTGCTTTCAAAAGCATAAAAAGCAAAACGTACATCACTTACAAAATAGGAAGGATCAGATAATTCTACTGAAAAAGTTTCTCCCCATTGTGGTATAGTTGTACTGCTATCATATAGTGCTAAAGAACTATATGTCACACCTCCATCTATTGAGATAAGTAATCTAATTTGATCTCCAGAATTAAGTGTTTGAAAAGTTTCTCCATTATTTGGAGTAAAAGCCATTTTCCACTCCACAGTATAACTACCTGTTGAAGGTGTAGTAGATAAATCTACTGAAGGAGCAGTTAACCAATCACGTTTTACATTATTGGTCATATTAATTCTCATGGCTCCTGTGGTTCCATCGTTATTAAAACCATCTGCTATCCAAGCACCACCACTATCAACGGAAAATCCATCTTCAAAAGAGTCGTTAGTGTCTCTTGTTTGGTTCCAACCATCTAAGGAGAAGCTATTTGCAACTCCAGAAGCTTCGGAAAAGTCTTCAGAAAACACTTGCGCGTTTATTGAATTAAATGTAAAGAAAACTAAAAAACAATGTAAAATTTTAATCATATTTGGTATATTTTAATTAATAATTCGGCAAATATATTAAAACACAGAGGAAATGATAATTAATTTAGTTTTTTTTTTAGTCTTTAGAAGGTTATAAATTATAAGATATTCATCATAGCATTTTAAATACTATACTGTATTGAATAAGTTATTAAATAAACCAAAGAAGTTAATATTGATTATTTCACTTTAAACCACCAATAATTATAGTTGGAAGAGCAACTAGAGATACAGAATAAAAGGAATAATACTTAAAATTGTACAATTGAATTTACACAAATAAGTACAAACTACAAGCTCAATAAAAACATCTAGAGCACCAATTAGTATTGGTGCTTTTATAATGCTTTATTGGCTTTACATCTTCAGTAGTAGCTCAATGTAAGAGATTCCTTTTTTTAAAGGAATTTGTGTTAATCATTCAACTTTAAAACAGCCATAAATGCTTGTTGAGGTATTTCTACATTACCTACTTGACGCATACGTTTTTTACCTTTTTTCTGTTTTTCAAGAAGCTTACGTTTACGTGAAATATCACCACCATAACATTTTGCAGTTACATCTTTACGCAGTGCTTTTACGGTTTCTCTAGCAATAATTTTTGCTCCTATTGCTGCTTGAATAGGAATGTCAAATTGTTGTCTAGGAATAAGTTCTTTTAATTTTTCGCACATTTTCTTACCAATATTGTGTGCGTTATCTGTATGTATTAATGCAGAAAGTGCATCTACTGGTTGTGCGTTTAATAATACATCTAAACGTACTAGTTTAGATACTTTCATTCCTATAGGATGATAATCAAAAGAAGCATATCCTTTTGAAACGGTTTTTAATCTATCATAAAAATCAAAAACAATTTCTGCTAAAGGCATTTCAAACGTTAATTCTACACGTTCTGGTGTTAAATAGGTTTGATTAATAATCATACCACGTTTTTCAATACATAAGGACATTACATTACCAACAAAGTCAGATTTAGTAATGATTGTAGCTTTAATATATGGTTCTTCAACACGATTTACTGTTGAAGGGTCTGGTAAATCAGACGGGTTATTTACAATAAAAGGAGTGTCTGGATTTTTGTTTGTATATGCGTTATAAGATACGTTAGGAACTGTTGTAATAACAGTCATATTAAACTCACGTTCTAGACGTTCTTGAATAATCTCCATGTGAAGCATTCCTAAAAAACCACAACGGAAACCAAAACCTAAAGCGGCAGAACTTTCTGGTGAAAAAACTAATGAAGCATCATTTAGTTGCAGTTTTTCCATAGAACTTCTAAGCTCTTCATAGTCTTCTGTATCTACAGGGTAAATTCCTGCAAATACCATTGGTTTTACATCTTCAAAACCTTCAATAATATTGGTAGTTGGCTTAGCAAAATCTGTAATAGTATCTCCTACTTTTACTTCTTTAGCTGTTTTAATACCTGTAATTAAATACCCAACATCTCCAGTTTTTACACTTTGTTTTGCAATTTGAGTTAGTTTTAAGGTACCAACTTCATCTGCAAAATACTCTTTATCTGTAGCAACAAATTTTATTTTTTGTCCTTTTTTTATTTCGCCATTAAAAACTCTAAAATAGGTTTCAATTCCTCTAAAAGTATTGTAAACCGAGTCAAAAATTAATGCTTGTAAAGGCGCATCAGGATCTCCTTTAGGAGCAGGAACACGCTCTATAATTGCTTTTAAAATGTTTTCTACACCAAAACCTGTTTTACCACTTGCATGAATAACATCTTCAGGATCACAACCTAAAAGATCTACAATATCATCAGTAACTTCTTCAGGATTTGCACTTGGTAAATCTACTTTGTTAAGTACAGGAATAATTTCTAAATCATTTTCAAGCGCTAAATACAAGTTAGAAATGGTTTGTGCTTGAATACTTTGTGCTGCATCTACAATTAGTAAAGCTCCTTCACAAGCAGCAATAGATCTAGATACTTCATAAGAGAAGTCTACGTGACCAGGAGTATCAATTAAGTTTAAAACATATTGTTCTCCTTCATATGTATAATCCATTTGTATGGCATGCGATTTAATGGTAATACCACGTTCGCGTTCTAAATCCATACTATCTAAAAGTTGCGCTTGTTGTTCACGAGCGGTTACAGATCCTGTAAAGTCTAACAACCGATCTGCTAGTGTACTTTTACCATGATCTATATGTGCAATAATGCAAAAATTTCTAATGTGCTTCATAGTCCTATTATCTTCTCTATAGAGATTTAGCAAATATAGTGCAAATATTGTGCTTTTACATACTTTTATTTTGTGAGAAAAAACCACTAAAATTTACGGAAATTCCGTAAATAAAAGTGGGAAACTATTGGTATATTGCGTTTTAAATCGCAAATTATTTTGAAATTAAAAAATAGCCTTAAATTATTTTTCTTTTTGGTTCCTTTAGGAATGTTTAGCCAAGAGTTTACTGTTAGTGGAAAAGTGTATGATGTAGAGAATACACCCATTTCTTATGCTAATATTGTATTATTAAATAAGCAAGACTCTACCATTGTTTCAGGTACTAGTAGCAATGATTTTGGCGCATTTTCTTTACATAATATTTCAAGAAATGAATACATTTTAAAAGCTTCTTTTATTGGCTTTAATGAGTTTACAAAAGAAATTGTAGTAGATAAAAACACAAATCTTGCTACTATTATTTTAAACGAATCTACCCAAAGTTTAGAAGAAGTAGCTATAGTTGTAAAAAAGCCATCTGTAAAAAAAGAAGCAGATCGTTTAATTTTTAATGTAGAAAATACAGCGTTAAGCGAAGGAAATATGATGGAAGTATTACGTAGTACTCCAGGTGTTTTGGTTGTAGATTCTAATATTTCGATAAAAAATACAACACCAACAGTTTATATCAATGATAAAAAAGTACATCTTTCAGGAGATGAATTGGCACAATTACTTGAAGGTTCTCCTGCTAATAGCATAAAATCTATTGAAGTAATTACAAATCCGCCAGCAAAATATGATGCTTCTAGTGGTGCTGTGTTAAATATTGTAATGGCTAAAAACCTAATTACAGGATATCGAGGATCTGTTGCTGGAAATTTTACACAAGGGGTTTTTCCTAAAACGAATCTAGCAACTACACACTTTTATAAAGACGAAAAAATTAATTTTTTTGGTAATTATAGTTTTACACAAAGTAAAATAAATAGAGAGAATACAGATGTAATTAATTATATAGAAAATAATGCTGTATCTCAACAATGGAACTCAGATACAGATAGAAATACCTGGTCTAAAACGCATAATATTAACTTTAATTTAGATTATTTTTTTGATGATAAGAACACCTTAAGTCTGTCTTCTAACTTATTATTTCTACCCTATTATAAATATAGAATTAATAGTATGTCTGTAATAGAAGACTACACTAATGCTTCTAGTTATAACCTTAAGACTAATAATTTATCTAGAGATAATAAACACAATTTAGGCTTTGATTTAGATTATGTTCATGTTTTTAACAATGCATCAAAATTAACTTTTAATTCGCATTATACGATTTATGATTACCATAGAGAGCAAAAAGTTTTAAGTAGCTATTTTTATGAAGATAGCACAAATGATAACAACGCTTTTAGTACCAATGCAAATCAAGATACTAGTATTTATACTTCGCAATTAGATTATAATACAGCAATAGACGAAACTTCTTCGTTTTACGCAGGAATAAAAACCTCTTTTATAAAAACCGAAAGTGATATAGCACATTTTGATGTTATCGCAGATGTAGAAACCTTAAACCAAGAAAATACAGATGCTTTTAATTATGACGAAGATATTTTTGCTGCATATTTTAGTTATGAAAAAACGTGGGAAAAATGGAGTTTATTCACAGGTTTTAGAATAGAGCAAACCAATATTGAAGGGGTTTCTCCTATTACAAATGAAGAAAATAAACAAGATTATTTTAAAGGCTTTCCTACGTTTAACTTAAGCCATCAACTAACAAGTAATATAAATATATACACCAATTATAAACGCAGTGTAGAGCGACCAAGTTACCAAGATTTAAATCCGTTTAAATACTATTTAAATGACAATACTATTGTTACAGGAAATCCAAACTTACAGCCAGCATTTATAGACCATGTAGTATTAGGAACTACCATAAAAGATATATACACTTTTGAAGCTTATTACAAGCATACAGATGCTAGTTTTATAGAATTACCTATTCAAAATAATGAAGAAAATCAATTAATATTTACACCATTAAACCTTAATAATACTATAGAATATGGTTTTGATTTTTCAACCTATTTTAATGTTACTAAAAACTGGTTTGTGTATTTTGTAACCTCTTTTTATAATATTCAAGACGAAGCAATATTTAATGATACGCTTTTAAAAACAGATAGATGGTCTAATTACTCTGTACTAAGTAACGATTTTTCATTTTTAAAAGATAAAAGCTTATCTGCAAATTTCACTCTTGTTTATATAGGTAAAAACCAACAAGGTTTCCAGGAAGTAGACTCTAGATTATCTTCAGATTTGGCTATTAAAAAAACGGTTTTAAAAAATAAAGGAGTTATATCTTTATCTTTTTCAGATATATTTAATGAACAAGACTTTAGTGTAACCAATAGGTATTTAAACCAAAATAGTACTAGCTATACCAATCAAGACAATAGATATGTAAAAGTAGGTTTTAGTTATAAGTTTGGTAATACAACCTTACAAACTAATGAGCGTACTAAATCACGAAAAGAAAGAGACCGTTTAGAAAAATAAAAAACTCCTGCTTTAGCAGGAGTTTTTAGTATAAATAATATGGTTATAGCAAGAATGAATTAATCTTGCCATTCTGCAATAAACAAGTTGGTATCATGTCCTCCTCCATTATTTCTATTAGAAGAGAAAATTAAATATTTACCATCATTTGAAAACACAGGAAAAGCATCAAAAGTAGTGCTATGTGTCACGCGTTCTAGGTTTTTTCCATCGATATCAATTAGGTATAAATTAAAGGGAAAACCACGTTCTGATTCAAAATTAGAAGAGAATAAAATTTTCTTTCCGCTTGGGTGAAAAAACGGACTCCAATTAGCGTTTCCTAAGTCGGTTAATTGCTTTAAATCGCTTCCGTCAGCATTACATATATACAACTCCATTTCTGTTGGTTGTACTAATCCTTCGGCTAATAAATCTTTATATTCTTTAATCTCTTCCTCTGTTTTTGGTCTAGAAGAACGGAAGATAATTTTTGTTCCGTCAGGAGAAAAGAAAGCTCCTCCATCATAACCCAATTCAAAAGTAATTTGCTTTACATCACTACCATCTAAATTCATGGTATATAAATCAATATCGCCATTTCTTGTAGAAGTAAATACAATTTTATCTCCTTTTGGTGAAACCGTTGGTTCTGCATCATAACCTTTTTCATTGGTTAATTGTGCGGTTATGTTTCCTTCTAAATCTGCCACAAAAATATCATAGGTATCATAAATAGGCCAAATGTATTTTCCGTTTTTACGCAAAGGGGTTTCTGGACATTCATCAGCACCTAAATGTGTAGAAGCATAAATAATATGTTTATTATCTGGTAAAAAATAAGCACAAGTGGTTCTTCCTTTTCCTGTGCTAATCATTGGTGGTATATGGTCTTTAAAGGTTTCGTCTGCATTCATTAAAAACATTTGATCACAGTTTACGTTCCAATCTTTGTTGTTAGACTGAAATACCAATTGCTTGTCGTCAAAACTCCAATATGCTTCTGCATTATCACCACCAAAGGTAATTTGGCGAATGTTTTTAAAATGGGTTTCTTCTGGATAAATTAAAGAATCTACCCATTTTGTAGCTCCTGTGGTAGCATCTTCTCCTTTAGAAGTGTTTTGTTTACAAGAAACAATGAGTAAAAAAAGTACAATATAAACAGCGTTGTTTTTAATCATGATTTTTTATATTAATGGCATTTAATACCTAATTTTGTGTAAAATTAATATTTATCATTATGAAACATAGTATTCTTATCCTTTTTTTAGTTCTATTAAATTCTTGTAAAAAAGAAGTTGTTATTCCAGAAGTAAGTATAAAAGAAGATGTCACTTTTTTAGCTGATGATGCTTTAGAAGGAAGACAAACAGGAACAGTAGGTGAGCAAAAAGCAGCAGAATATATAGCAAAACGTTTTCAAGATTTAGGATTACAAGCAAAAGGTACAGATGGGTTTTTTCAAACTTTTTCTTTTAAACCAAAAACAAATCCACACCAAAAAGTAAATTATACAGTAAAAGATGGTGATAGTACTATTACAGGAACCAATGTGGTTGCATATATAGATAATAAAGCAGAAAATACTGTAATTATTGGTGCGCATTATGACCATTTAGGCTATGGTGCAGAAGGCTCTTTATATAGAGGTGAAAAAGCAATACATAATGGTGCAGATGACAATGCAAGTGGTGTAGCAGTTTTACTAAACCTAGCAAAACGATTAATGAAAGGTAATATTAACAACAATTATTTATTCATTACTTTTTCTGGAGAAGAAATGGGGTTATTAGGTTCTAATTACTTTGTTAAAAACCCAACCATAGATACTAAAAAAGCAAACTATATGATTAATATGGATATGGTTGGTAGACTAAAAAAAGATAGTACTCTTGCTGTTTATGGTGTAGGTACATCACCTATTTTTAAGCAAACTTTAAGAGCAAATAATAACCGATTTAAGTTAGTGCAAAAAGAATCTGGTGTTGGGCCAAGTGATCATACATCGTTTTACAATGCAGATATTCCTGTGTTACATTTTTTTACAGGACAACATGAAGATTACCACAAACCATCAGACGATACAGCGCTTTTACATTTTGATGGCATGCAAGTAATTTCAAATTATATTTATGAAATTATTAGCGATTTAGATAACAACGGAAAACTTCCTTTTAGAAAAACAAAAAACGAAAGCGAAGATGTGCCAAGATTTAAAGTTGGTTTAGGCGTAATACCAGATTATTTATATGACGGAAAAGGTATGCGAATTGATGGTATTAGCGAAGATAAACCAGCGCAAAAAGCAGGATTACAAAAAGGAGATGTAGTTATTAAACTTGGAGATATTGATGTTGTAGATATGCAAACCTATATGCTTGCATTGTCTAAATTTGAAAAAGGAAACACCACCAAAGTTGTAGTAACAAGAGAAGGCAAAACAGTAGAAGCAGAAATTAACTTTTAAACTACTACTAAAGTAGCACAAATAGTAAAGTGCTTATAAAACAAAAACAGCAGCAAGAATAATTAAATTTTTGCTGCTGTTTCTATTTATAGAATAAAGAAAGAGGAATTAAACGCCTAAAATTTCAGCATCTACTCTAAATTTTGTGTCTATAATAATATCGTATGTTTCGCTAATTGTTTCATCTGTTATTGTTTGTATACGAAGATTGAAACGGTCTTTTTTAATGTATTCTTTAAGCTCTTGATCATTAACCTCTAAATTAAGCGTATTAGAATTGGTGTTTTCTAAATCGTAAATATTAGCAATTTCAACTTCTTCAATATCGTCAGCATCTATATAAACGTGTACTTCTTTTAAAAAGTTAAAATTACCAGATTCTGGAGAATCAATAGTAAGCTTAATTGTTTTTAACTTAATACTTTCAATTAAATCTTTACGTGTATCATTGTTTTCAAAAGAAGACTCAGACTCTGTAGTAACATCAGGAGTAAATAGGTTAAAAGGAGAATTAATTAAAGTAGATGGTGGTATAGAATAATTGGTTTGATAATCTAAATCAAATTTTGTTAAATCATCAACTACATTACAACTAAAAAGTAGTGCAAATGCAAAGCAAAGCACAAGTAGGTTCTTTTTCATAAGATCTGTTTTTTTTAGGCAAAGATACATATTTATAGAGAACCCCTTTTTTCGTTTATTTTTAGAAACCAATTATAAAAGACTTATTTTTGTACAAAAATTATATTACTTGGTAAAAATAGGCAACATAGAACTACCTGACTTTCCGTTATTATTAGCACCAATGGAAGATGTTAGTGATCCTCCTTTTAGAGCATTATGCAAAGAACAAGGAGCAGATGTAGTGTACACAGAATTTATTTCTAGCGAAGGCTTAATTAGAGATGCTGCAAAAAGCGTTATGAAGCTAGATATCTACGAAAAGGAACGTCCTGTTGGTATTCAAATATTTGGAGCAAACATGGAAAGCATGTTGCAAACTATTGATATAGTAGAAAAATCAAATCCAGATATTATTGATATTAATTTTGGTTGTCCTGTAAAAAAAGTAGTGAGTAAAGGTGCTGGAGCAGGAATTTTAAAAGATGTCTGCTTAATGGAAAGCCTAACTGCAGAAATGGTAAAACGTACCAATTTACCAGTAACTGTAAAAACACGTTTAGGTTGGGATCACGACTCGATAAAAATTGTAGAGGTTGCAGAACGTTTACAAGATGTTGGTTGTGCTGCTATTTCTATTCATGGAAGAACCAGAGCGCAAATGTATAAAGGCGAAGCCGATTGGAAACCTATTGCAGCAGTAAAAAACAACCCTAGAATGCATATTCCTGTTTTTGGTAATGGTGATGTAGATTCTCCAGAAAAAGCCATGCTTATGCGAGATGAATACGGTTTAGATGGTTGTATGATTGGTAGAGCATCTATAGGAAACCCTTGGTTTTTTAAACAAGTAAAACACTTTTTTGAAACAGGAGAACACTTGGCTCCAATAAGTTTAGAAGAACGCGTAGAAGCAGCCAGAAGACATTTACAAATGGCTATTGACTGGAAAGGAGAAACTCTTGGTGTTTTTGAAACCAGAAGACATTATACCAACTATTTTAAAGGAATTCCGCATTTTAAAGAATACCGAATGAAAATGGTTACAAGCGATGCTTCTGTTGATGTATTTGCTGCCTTTGATGAGGTTTTAGAGAAATTTTCTGGATACCAGTTTACAGAATAGTTTATCTTATTATGTAGTACAAATACTTATCCTCTCTTTATGTAAAGAGAGGATTTTTTTATTTTAATTATATAGTGAAGTCTTTCTTTTTTAAGGCAACTTGCCTAAAAATTAATTAGAAACTAAATTTTTAGTAATTCTTGTAGAAGCAATTTTAGATGCTAATATACCTAAAACCGTTATGGTTACAAACACAATAACTACGTTGCTCGCTTTTAAAGAAACTGGGTAAGCTAGTGATGGTGTTATCATAACTAATGAAAACGCTTGTTGCAGTAGTATTAAGGCTAAGCCTATTAATAAACCTATAACTCCGCCTAAAACAGTCATTAAAATTCCTTGATAAAAGAAAATTCTACGAATGTCTTTTTGTGTAGCTCCTAAATTAAATAGTGTATTTAGGTTTTTCTTTTTGTCAAGAATCATCATAATTATAGAGCCAATAACATTAAAAAGCGCAATGATTAAAACCAAGGTAAAGATGAGGTATACTGCTAGATACTCTGTATTTAGCATTTTGTAAAGCGCATCATTAAGCTGCGCTCTGTTTTTTAAAACCACTTTGTTACCTAGTATGTTTTTAATGTTTTTACGTACTTCTTCTTCGTTAAAACCTTCTTTTAGTTTAAACTCTATGGCAGAAATTTGATTGTCTTGATAACCTAAAAGATCTTTTGCAAAGGCAAATGGTGCGTACACATATTTGTCGTTTAACTCTTCGTTTATATCAAAAACACCAACATTTACAGCTTGAAACGTATTGTATATTTGGTTGGTAGCAGTTATTTGTCCTTTTCCTGGTTTTGGTACATACAAACTTACGCGTTTGCCATAATCTAAAACACCAAAAGAAAGATTGCTAGAAATTCCCCAACCTACTACAATTTGGTTGGTGTTTTGCGTAAGCCAACTACCTAAAGGGATTACAGAGTCTATGATGTTTACTTTTTTGTAATTTTCATCTACTCCTTTTATATATGCGTTTGGATAGTTTTTATCATCAAAAGCTAGAAAAACCCGATCTTCAATAATCTTAGAATACGAAACAATATCGTCAAGATTATCAAGTTTTTGTAGTTCTTCATTAGAAACTAAAAAAGACTTGCCTTGAGCGGTTTCTGCTTTTAAATCTGGATCTACAATAGAAGTAAATTGCAGCGTAAAATCTTTCAAGCCTGCAAAACCAGAAAGTACTACAAATAAAGATGCTGCGCCAAGAATGATTCCTATTGCAGCAATTATAGTAATAAAATTTATAGCATTGTTGCTACTTTTAGAATGCAGATAACGTTTAGCTATGTATAGTGCAAAATTCACTATGATTTTTTACGATTTCCTAATAAGTCAGGATCATTAATTGGGTCTTCTTCTCCTTTTAAAGACTGCTCAATCTTGTCAATATACTCTAAAGAATCGTCTATAAAAAACTCTAAGTTAGGCATACGTCTTAACTGGTGTCTTGTACGTTGTGCTAATTCATGTCTTATTAACGGTGTGTTAGATTTAATACCATCTAGCAATTCTTGCCCTTTATCATTAGGAAAAATACTTAAATACACTTTAGCCACAGATAAATCTACAGTTACTTTTACTTTACTAACAGATATTAGTATTCCTCGCATGCCACCTTGAGATGCTGCTTTTTGTAGTACGTCTACGATATCACGTTGTAATACAGAACCTATTTTTTTTTGTCTTTGACTTTCTTCCACTTTAAATCTATTTTAAGCCTATATTAATATTAGGTCTTATTTTAAATAAAAGATAAAAAATATCTTTTACAATGCAAAAATAGTCGATATTTAAAGATTATCTTACTTTTATAAGTAAAATTCGTATACTTATATATAGTTTCATAGGTTGAATAAGACATTTTTTATTTAATTAAGTAGAAAATAATTTTAAATGAATAAAATAGAACACATAGGTATTGCAGTAAAAGATCTAGAAAAGGCGAATAAATTGTATGCGCAACTTTTTGGAGAACCGCATTATAAAGTAGAAGAAGTAGCTAGCGAAGGAGTAAATACATCTTTCTTTAAAGTAGGCGAAAATAAAATAGAATTATTAGAAGCAACAAACAATAATAGTGCTATTGCAAAGTTTATTGAGAAGAAAGGAGAGGGTATTCATCACATAGCTTTTGATGTTTCTGACATTGAAAAAGAAATTTTACGATTAAAAAGTGAAGGTTTTAAAATAATTAACGAAAAACCTAAACAAGGGGCAGACAATAAGTTAGTCGCTTTTTTACACCCAAAAAGCACCAATGGAGTGTTAATAGAACTGTGCCAAGAAATTATTTAAAAAAAATATCTTGTAGAGTTTTAAAAATAATATTAAGTTTGCACTCTAAAATTTTGGTCCCATAGCTCAGTTGGTTAGAGCACCTGACTCATAATCAGGTGGTCCTTGGTTCGAGCCCAAGTGGGACCACTTTTTTTATTTAAAATAAAAGAAGATTCAAATTTTTTCAATTCATCGGTGTTTATTTGCTATTAAAAGGTTTGTTTTAACTAAAAAGATTTTTTTTTATTTTGTTAATTCCCTTTTTTTTATACATTTACAACAGAATGATACAAAACAAAAAAATAATTGCCTCAATCTTATTTTTATTAATAAGTTTTGTTAGTACACCTCAAACAGCAGTAAGTGAACTGCCACCGCCAGCTCCACCACCACCACCAGGTCTTCCGGTAGATGCAGGAGTATATTTTTTATTAGCTATTGGTTTGGTTTATGGTGTTGTAAAAACGCTTAGATCTAGAGCTTAAAGTTTATTTAAGTCTACTAACCTAGCTACATATTTTCCTATTACATCAAATTCTAAATTTACTTCGGTACCAATTTTAAAGTGCTTAAAATTTGTGTGTTCAAAAGTATACGGAATTATTGCTACGCTAAAACTATCTTTTTTAGAGTTTACAACCGTTAGGCTAACGCCATTAATGGTAATAGAACCTTTTTCAATAGTAACATTATTTAATGCACTATCATATTTAAAGGTAAAAAGCCAACTTCCAGAAGTGTTTTCAATATGTGTACAAACAGCTGTTTGGTCAACATGACCTTGTACAATATGTCCATCTAACCTTTCTCCTAGTTGCATTGCTCTTTCTAAATTTACAATATCACCAACACTAATTGTATTTAAATTTGTTTTTTCTAGGGTTTCTTTAATAGCTGTAACTTTGTATTCTTTATGGTTAATTGCAACAACCGTTAAACACACGCCATTATGCGCCACGCTTTGATCTATTTGTAATTCTTGAGTAAAATTACTTTCTATGGTAAGGTGCAAATTATCAAGCTCTTGATCTAATTGTTTAACAATTCCTAATTCCTCAATGATTCCAGTAAACATTATTGTCGATTATTTAGTTAAATTTGTAGCAGTAAAATTACAAACAAAAGTTAGCATTATTAATGAAGAAAGAAGAAAATATAGTTGTAGGTGTATCTATAGGCGATTTAAATGGCATAGGAGCAGAGATAGTACTGAAAACTTTTGAAGACCCAAGAATATTAGAATTTTGTACTCCAGTGATATTTGCATCTGTAAAAACAATGAATTTTGTAAAAAATCATTTGAAGATGCAGGTTAATTTAAACGGAATAAATAATCTAAATCAAATCCTTCCGCAAAAAATTAATGTTTTTAATGTTTGGAATGAGCATGTTAAAATAGAATTTGGTAAAGAAGATTTTAAAATAGGCGAGTATGCTATAAAATCTTTAGAAGCAGCAACAAATGCATTAAAAAATAATAGTATTGATGTATTGGTAACTGCTCCAATAAACAAACACAACATTCAGTCTGAAACCTTTAAGTTTCCAGGACACACAGATTATTTAGAGCAAGAATTACAAGGTAATAGTTTAATGTTAATGGTAGCTAATTCTCTACGCGTTGGTTTATTAACAGACCATGTGCCAGTAAAAGATGTAGCAAAGCATATCACGCCAAAACGCATTAAAGAAAAAATTGAAACTATTTACCATTCGCTTCAAAAAGACTTTAAAATTAGAAAACCCAAAATAGCTGTTTTAGGCATTAATCCGCATACAGGAGATAATGGTGTAATAGGTACCGAAGATGATAAGGTTTTAAGGCCAACTCTAGAGTCTATAAAAAAAACAGGTAAATTAGTATTTGGTCCTTATGCAGCAGATAGTTTTTTTGGTTCAGACAATTATTTAAACTTTGATGCTATTATAGCATCGTATCATGATCAAGGTTTAATTCCTTTTAAAACACTTTCTTTTGGTCAAGGTGTTAATTACACTGCAGGACTAGATAAAATAAGAACTTCACCAGATCATGGTACTGCTTTTGAAATAGCAGGAAAAAACCTTGCAGACAACAGTTCTTTTAAAGAAGCTGTATTTAAAGCTATAGAAATATATAAGAATCGATTAGAGTTTTTAGAGATTAGTAAAAACCCTTTAAAATTCAATCAAAAAAAGATATAAACAAAAAAATGTTTATAACTGTGCTTAGTAAATAAAAAATTGTATATTTGCAGGCTCAAAATAGATGTGAAAATGAAGCCTTTAAAAGCATTTACAATACCTTTTGTAGGTTTAAAAGTAGGAGAACACCATTTTGAGTATGATATTAAACAATCGTTCTTTGAACATTTTGAGTATGAAGAATTTAATAATTCAAACCTAAAAGTAGATCTTATTTTAAATAAAAAGTCTACTTTATTAGAGTTGAATTTTAAAACTTCAGGAACTGTAAATGTAAATTGTGACTTAACAAATGAACCTTACGATCAAGAAATTGAAAACAATTTTGACTTGGTAGTAAAGTTTGGTGAAGAGTACAATGATGAAAACATTGATATATTAATCATTCCGCATGGTGAATATGAAATAAATATACAACAGTATATTTATGAACTCATTGTTTTAGCTGTTCCTAATAAATTAATCCATCCAGGAGTTGAAGATGGTACTTTAGATTCAGAAATACTTAATAAACTAGAAGAATTAAGCCCGAAAACGGCCGAATATAAAGAAAACCAAGAGGAAATTGATCCTCGTTGGAATACATTAAAGAAACTATTAACGGATAAATAACATAAAAAATGGCACATCCTAAAAGAAAAATCTCAAAAACAAGAAGAGATAAAAGAAGAACGCATTATAAAGCAACTGCGCCACAAATTGCTACTTGCCCAACAACAGGTGAAGCTCACCTTTACCATAGAGCACACTGGCATGAAGGGAAATTATACTATAGAGGTCAAGTGTTAATTGATAACTCAGTAGAAGAAAACGTAGCATAGTTATTATGCGCGCATACAATAAAACGCTCCTATGTGAGCGTTTTTTTTGTTATAAATTTTTCTTTACGTTAAAAACCACTTAATTTGCATCAAAACAAATTGAAAAACTTCAAGTTTTTAAAATTTGAGTTTATTTGTGCAATTTTTTTAACGATTTTAGGTCAAATTAACATCTAAATTATGAGCAAAATCTCAGCAGCAATAACAGCTGTAGGTAAGTATGTTCCTGAGTATGTATTAACAAACCAGATACTGGAAACTTTAGTAGATACTAATGACGAATGGATAACCTCTAGAACAGGAATCAAGGAACGTAGAATATTAAAAGAAAAAGGAAAAGGAACTTCTTTTCTAGCAGCAGAAGCAGCAAAAGATTTGATTAAAAAATCAAATCTCGATCCCAAAGAAATAGAATTAGTAATTGTTGCAACTGCAACAAGAGATATGCAAGCATCTGCAACAGCTGTGTTTGTAGCTTCTCAAATAGGAGCAACCAATGCCTTTGCATATGATTTAGATGCAGCATGTTCTAGTTTTTTATATGGTGTTTCAACCGCTTCTAGCTTTATTGAATCTGGTAGATACAAAAAAGTATTAGTAATAGGAGCAGATATGAACTCTTCTATGATTAACTATAAAGACAGAGCAACTTGTATCATTTTTGGTGATGGAGCAGGAGCTGTACTTTTTGAACCTAATACCGAAGGCTTAGGTGTTCATGACGAATATTTAAGAAGTGATGGTACAGGAAGAGAATTTCTGCAAGTACCAGCAGGTGGTTCTATTGAACCAGCTACAATAGAAACAGTAAAAGAAAATAAACACTATGTTTATCAAGATGGTAAAACAGTGTTTAAATGGGCAGTTTCTAACATGGCAGACGCATGTGTGAAAATATTAGAAAGAAACAACCTTACTAATGATGACGTTAATTGGTTAGCAGCACACCAAGCTAATAAAAGAATTATTGATGCTACTGCTAACAGAATGAACTTAAACGCAGAAAAAGTAATGATGAATATTGAAAAATATGGAAACACTACTTCTGCAACCATACCTTTATTATTAAACGATTATGAATCTAAACTGAAAAAAGGAGACAAAGTAATACTTGCTGCTTTTGGAGGAGGATTTACTTGGGGCTCCATTTATTTAACGTGGGCTTATAATTCTTAAACTAACTAACAATCATAATTAAAATCTCAATATTATGGATTTAAAAGACATTCAAAACCTAATTAAATTTGTAGCTAAATCTGGCGCAAGCGAAGTGAAATTAGAAACCGATGATGTTAAAATCACCATAAAAACTGGTGGCGATGACAAAGAAACGCAAACCATAGTGCAACAAATACCAATGGGTGCTATGGCACAAGCACCAATTGCTGCTGCTCCTCCACAACCTGTAGTAGCTGCAACTCCTGTACAACCTGTAGCAGAAGAAGACAACTCAAAATATATCACTATAAAATCACCAATTATTGGTACTTTATATAGAAAACCTTCTCCAGACAAACCAGTTTTTGTTGAAGTAGGACAAACTATTAAAGAAGGAGATGTATTATGTATCATTGAAGCAATGAAACTTTTTAATGAAATTGAATCTGAAGTTTCAGGTAAAATTGTAAAAGTTTTAGTTGATGATGCTTCTCCAGTAGAATTTGATCAACCATTATTTTTAGTTGATCCATCATAATCTGAAGTTTAAAGTTTAAAATTTAAAGTTCCTAGTTTTTAACTAGAACAATAAACGTATAAACCCATAAACTTATAAACTCAAAAGAATTATGTTCAAAAAAATATTAATAGCCAATAGAGGGGAAATAGCACTACGTGTTATTAGGACCTGTAAAGAAATGGGCATTAAAACTGTAGCTGTATACTCTACAGCAGATGCAGAAAGCCTTCACGTAAAGTTTGCAGATGAAGCCGTATGTATCGGTCCAGCTGCAAGTAGTGAATCTTATTTAAAGATGTCTAGTGTAATTGCTGCAGCAGAAATTACGAATGCAGATGCCATACATCCAGGATACGGATTTTTATCAGAAAACGCGAAATTTTCTAAAATTTGCGAAGAACACCAAATAAAATTTATTGGTGCATCTGAAGAGATGATCGATAGAATGGGAGACAAGGCTAACGCCAAAGCAACCATGATCGCAGCAGGAGTACCAGTAGTACCAGGAAGCGAAGGTGTTATTGAAACCTTTGAAGATTGCCAAAAAGTAGCCAAAGAAACCGGTTATCCAGTAATGCTTAAAGCATCTGCTGGTGGTGGAGGTAAAGGTATGCGTGCCGTTTGGAAAGAAGAAGACCTTAAAGACGCTTGGGATTCTGCAAGACAAGAATCTAAAGCTGCATTTGGTAATGATGATATGTATATGGAAAAGCTTATTGAAGAGCCTCGCCATATCGAAATTCAAATTGTAGGTGACTCTACAGGTAAAGCATGTCACTTATCCGAAAGAGATTGCTCTGTACAACGTCGTCACCAAAAATTAACAGAAGAAGTACCTTCTCCTTTCATGACAAAAGCACTTCGTAAAAAAATGGGTGAAGCAGCTGTAAAAGCCGCAGAATACATTAAATACGAAGGAGCAGGAACCGTAGAATTTCTGGTAGATAAACACCGTAATTTCTACTTCATGGAAATGAATACACGTATACAAGTAGAGCACCCAATTACAGAACAAGTAATTGATTTCGACCTTATTCGTGAGCAAATACTTGTAGCAGCAGGAGTGCCAATTTCTGGTAAAAACTATACGCCAAACTTACACTCTATAGAATGTCGTATTAATGCAGAAGATCCGTTTAATAACTTCAGACCTTCACCAGGAAAAATAACAACATTACACGCTCCTGGAGGACATGGAGTACGTTTAGATACGCACGTGTATGCAGGTTATAGCATTCCGCCAAACTATGATTCTATGATTGCAAAGTTAATTACAACAGCGCAAACCAGAGAAGAAGCCATTAATAAAATGAAACGCGCTTTAGACGAGTTCGTTATTGAAGGAATTAAAACAACCATTCCTTTTCACAGACAATTAATGGATCATCCAGACTATTTAGCAGGAAATTATACCACTAAATTCATGGAAGATTTTGAAATGAAAGAAGTAACAGAAGAATAAATATATCAAACTCCGATTTTTTTAAATCGGAGTTTTTTTTACCATAGTTTTATCTAGTCTTTGGGTGTTCCTTTTGCTCCCAAAAAGCAAAAGTCAGGCTATTCGCTATATCTTTTTTTTTAGGTATTCTTGTGTTGGCAGCAATCTATAACCCAAAAAGTAAATTTCTAATAGACCCTTTTCTATAGCAAGAAAAAAAAGGATGTCGCTGCTATCCTTAACACAGTGCATTACTTCCAATTAAATTCCTAACTTTACCCTATGAATTTAAGTTATTGGGAAATAAAATCATGGCTCACCAACCTAGACTTCACCATTATTGGTAGTGGTATTGTAGGACTTAATTGTGCTTTACAACTAAAAACAAAGTTTCCAAAAGCAAACATCCTAATTCTTGAAAAAGGAACCTTGCCACAAGGAGCAAGTACTAAAAATGCAGGATTTGCATGCTTTGGTAGTTTAAGCGAAATTTTAGACGATTTAAACACACATACAGAACAAGAAGTTGTACAGCTAGTAAAAAAAAGAGTAGAGGGCTTACAGCTATTAAGAAACACCTTAGGAGATAAAACCATCAACTACCAACAGCTAGGAGGTTATGAATTGTTTACCAAACAAAATGCAAGCTTATTTCAAGCATGTATGGCAAAAAAAGACCAAGTAAACCAACTACTAGAACCTATTTTTAAAGAAGCCGTTTTTAGTATACAACAGAATTCCTTCCGCTTTAAAAATATTCAAGAAAACTATATTTTTACTCCGTTTGAAGGACAAATAGATACAGGTAAAATGATGGATGCACTGCTTCAAAAAGTGCTTTCAAAAGGCATTAAAATTTTAAATAATGTTTCGGTAAAAGGATTTTCAGAAAACAATAATTCTGTAAAAATAGAAACCAATCTATTTCAATGTACTACTTCAAAATTATTCATCGCTACAAACGGCTTTGCTTCGCAATTACATATTCCAGAAGTAAAACCAGCAAGAGCACAGGTTTTAATTACAAAACCAATTAATAACTTACATATAAAAGGAACCTTTCATTTAGATAAAGGCTATTATTATTTTCGTAATATTGATAATAGAATTCTGTTTGGAGGAGGACGAAATCTCGATTTTAAAACCGAAGAAACTACAGACTTAAACCAAACTGCATTAATTCAAAACAAACTAGAAGCACTTTTAAAAACCACCATTTTGCCAGAAATACCAGTAGAAATAGAACATCGATGGAGTGGTATTATGGGAGTTGGTACACACAAAAAAGCAATTGTAAAACCATTAAGTACTAACGTGTTTTGTGGTGTACGCCTTGGCGGAATGGGAGTTGCTATTGGTAGTTTGGTAGGCAAAGAACTTGCAGATCAAATTATAATGTAGCCAATACGCTTATTACAACAGACAAATTTTAAACATGTTAAAAAGAATTTTCAGGTTTGTTTTAAAAACCATCTTTTGGTTAGTGGTATTTTCTGTAGCCTTGGTGTTTTTGTACAAAAAAGTTCCTGTTCCAGCTACACCATTAATGGTTATTCGTGGCATAGAACAATATCAAGAAGGTAAAGACTTGGTGTGTAAACACGATTGGGTTTCTATAGATAAAATTTCTAAAAACCTACAGTTAGCAGTACTTTGTAGCGAAGATCAAAACTTCTTAAACCACACAGGTTTTGATTTTAAAGCAATTGAAAAAGCCTATGAAAACAATAAAAAAGGAAAACGCATTAAAGGCGGAAGTACTATTAGCCAACAGACAGCAAAAAATGTTTTTTTATGGCCTAATCGTAGTTGGTTACGTAAAGGCTTAGAAACTTATTTTACGTTTTTAATAGAAAAAATTTGGACCAAAGAGCGCATACTAGAAGTGTATTTAAATAGTATTGAAATGGGAAATGGTATTTATGGTGCCGAAGCTGCATCACAATATTGGTTTAAAAAATCGGCTTCTAAACTGTCACCACAAGAAGCTGCAGCTATTGCTGCTATTTTGCCAAACCCAAGAAAATATAAAGCCAATCCTGCGACCAAGTATATAAGTTCAAGAAAAAACTGGATTGTAAAACAAATGGTTTATTTTGGAACCTTAGATTTTAAAAAGAATGAGTAGTATTTTAAAAGTTAAGCAAAAGCTATATGATGCTTGTTTTCAGTTTATAGAAAACAGGTTGATAACGGTTCAAAAAACGATAAACGAAATTCAAGAATCTTTAACTAGCGAAACCAAAAGTAGTGCAGGAGATAAGCATGAAACAGGTCGTGCTATGTTACAATTAGAACGTGAAAAGGCAGGAAACCAATTGGCTGAAATTATGAAAGTAAAAGAAGCTTTCTCTAAAATAGATGTTTCAAAAACCAATAAAACAGTAGGTTTAGGTAGTGTTGTGTATACTTCACAAAACAATTATTTTATTGCTATAAGTGCAGGTCAAATAACTATAGATAAAGACCATTTTTATGCTATTTCACCAAATACACCTATTGGTAAATTACTTGTTGGTAAAAACGCTAGTGATGTTTTTAGTTTTAGAGACATAAAAATACAGATTAAAGAAGTGTTGTAAAAAGCAATGTTCTTTATTTCTCTATTCTAGGGTTTCCGTTATTACTATTTAGCTGTGCTTCTACTAGTCTTTTTTTCAGTATGGTATTGTAAATAATTTTAAAAATAGACATTATAAAAACAATGGTAATTAGAGCACAAATACAAAATAAAATACAAGCATTTTTAATGGCTTTTCTTTTTACTTCTTGTTCTTTAAAACTTATAATTGTGTTGCTTTTTGGGCTGTAAAAACCATGAACAATACCTGTTTTTTCTAAACTGCTTTTAATGTTATACCTGTTTTGTTCTGCTGCATTAAAGCACGTATCCTTAATTTTAAAAAAATAAGATTTGGGTTTTAATTCCTGTAAAATAGAATCCATTTTTTTTGCTCTAAATAATCTATTCTTATATTCAGCAAGCTTTATTTTAAAAGCATTGTTAACCTTATTTTCCCAAAGAGAAGTGTCTGTAGTTTTTTTAATTCCTAATTGTTGTATGTTTTTTTCTAATTGCTTTTTATAGTTTTCTTTATCAGGTTTTGTCAAAGCTCTGGCAGGAAAGTGATAACGATAATTAGTTTGTGAAGAAGGGTTGTAATAAATTCTATCTCTTTCGGCTTTAGATATAACGTAATTTTCACCAAAAGCATCATACGGAAGTTTGTATTGATACACCCAAGCGTTATTTATTTTAATATAACTAGGAGTGTCTATTTGTTGTACTTCTTCGGTAGCGTTAAGCGTAATATAATCTTGCTCTGTTTTTAATAGTTGCTTAAAATTTTGAACAGCAGTTACATCACTATTTACGCATAGAATAATAATAACAGGAATGATTAAAACAAAACTAACTAGGTTTAAAAAGGAAAGAGGCTTTGCTTTTTTTAGTCCGTTTTGTAATTCATAATCTAAGGATAATGTATCGTTTAGCGATACTACATAATTAGAAGCACCTTCACTTACAGCAACCACTCCATCTCTAACAATGTATTCAAAGCTAACAGGTTCTTTTTGTAATTTAAGATAGTTTTGCCAATGCCAAGGTATTTTTATAATGGTACCATTTATGGTATGGTAATATCTTCCGTTTTTACCATGTTGTTGGTAGATGCTTTTGTATAAACCTTTTGATTTGTACACCTTCGTATTTACAACATGCTTTTTATACCCTTTTACAAACCAATTTAGAGAATAAAGAAGTAATATTAAAACACCAAACATTATATTAATAGCGTAATTAGTAGTGTCTAGATCACTGTATATAAAAAAGGCAACAGCAGCAATTATTAAGGCTGTTATTATAAATAAACCTAAAAGCAGTCTCTTGATTTTGTTTATTCTGTTAGAAATAAAAGCAACTTCTTCCTCATTTAAATATCTATAATAAAACATCTACTTCCTTATTATTAAGCGCTGTTATTTTGATATTTTTAAACATACGTTAGTGTCTAAAGAAAAAGCTTCTTTTGATTTAAACAGTACCACTTTAGTATCTACAATACTTTCTACTAAGTAGTAATTTCCTTTAAAATAAGAATGTTTTACAGTGGCTTTTAATTCTGATTTTTCAACTACTTGTATTTGATGCGCATAAATAATTTCGTTATTTATTACGTTAAATTCTCCAAAAAAAGCTGCAATTAAAGGGGTTTCAGGGTTTTTGTATAAGTATTCTGGTGTATTGTTAACTGCTATTTTATGGTTGTTTAAAACAAGCATTTTATCTGCATAACCTAAAACATCTTCTTTGTCATGTGTAGCAACAACACAGGCGATATTGTTTTCTTTTAGATATTTAAAAACGCTTCTTCTAAGCGATTGCTTTTTAAAATTATCAATATGACTAAAAGGCTCATCTAGTAGTATAATTTCTGGTTGTTTTGCTAAAGCTCTAGCTAGTGCAACGCGTTGCTTTTGTCCGCCACTTAGCAATTTCACTTTTGTTTTTGCAACGTTTTCTAACTCTACTACTTTTATTAATTCTGCTACGCGTTTTTGTTTTTCTTCGGGATAAAAATTAGAAAGGAATTTACCTATATTTTCTTCTACAGAAATAAATGGCATCAAATCAAACTCTTGTGCTACGTATTTCATGAAGTTATACCCAATAACTAAGTTGTGTTTGGGACCTAAAATTTCTTCTTCTTTCCAGAAAATTGTTCCTTTAAGGGAATCATATTCACCATATAAAACCTTTAATAAGGTGCTTTTTCCAGAGCCACTTTCGCCAATAATAGAAAGGTGTTCTCCTGGTTTTACCTGAAAAGAAAGGTCTTTTAAAACAGGTGTATCATTATAAGAAAATGTAAGTTGTTTTACTTGAAGCATGCTGCAAAAATAACATAAAAAAACCGCTCAACTTTTAAGAAGAACGGTTTTTAAATTTAATGGAAGACATTATTAATTCCAACCACCACCTAAAGCTTGGTACAGTTTTACATTAGCTAATAATTGATCTCTTTTGGTTTCCACAATTTCAATTTTAGCGTCTAATGCTTCTCTTTGTGTTAATAAAACTTCGGTATATTCTGCTCTAGCAGATTTAAAAAGTTTTAATGAAAGCGCTATAGACTCCGTAAGTGCTTGTACTTGTTTTTCTTTAAGTAGATAACTTTTATTTAAGTTTTTTACGTTAGATAGTTGGTTTTCTACTTCTATATAAGCATTTAATATGGTTTTTTCATATTCATAAATAGTCTGCAATTGTTTGTTGTTTGCAGTTTTATATTCTGCTTTTATAGCATTTCTATTAATTAAAGGAGCTACCATATCTCCAACTAAAGAATAGGCTAAAGATTCTGGAGTGCTAGTTAAAAACTTAGGTTTAAAGGCTTCAAAACCAACACCAGCTTGTACACCAATAGAAGGATAAAAATTGGCTTTAGCAATACTTACATTAAGCTTTGCTGCAGATAATTCAAGTTCTGCTTTTTTAATATCTGGACGATTAGCCAGAAGTTGAGAAGGAACTCCTACATGCATAGCATCAATAGGTTTTTCTATAAAATTAGTAGAACTTCTGGTTATCTTTTGAGGATATCTACCAACTAGAAAATTTATTAAATTTTCTGTTTCTACTATTTTTTGCTGGATTTGATATTTATTACTTTGGTTTTTAAATACCTCTGCATCAAAACGGCTTACTGCTAATTGTGTGGCTCTTGCTGCTTCTTTTTGCAGTTTTACCATTTTTAGCGCATTTTGTTGAATCTCTAGATTTTGTTCTATAATAGCTAATTGGTTGTCTAAAGCCATAAGTTCATAATACGAACTTGCTATTTCTGAAACCAATTGCGTTACCATAAAATTCTTTCCTTCAATAGAGGCTAAATATTCTAAAACAGCAGCTTTTTTACCGTTTCTAAGTTTTTTCCATACATCAACTTCCCA
Organism: Lacinutrix gracilariae; assembly: GCF_042684485.1. NCBI lineage: Bacteria > Pseudomonadati > Bacteroidota > Flavobacteriia > Flavobacteriales > Flavobacteriaceae > Lacinutrix > Lacinutrix gracilariae. Next base: position 1,020,531 of record NZ_JBHULM010000011.1, read on the forward strand.
AGAAGCAGTTAAGCCTAATGAAAAGTTAGTTAATGGCTCTGGAAATTCTTCACCTTCACGAACATCTAAGTGCTTTTCTACAGCACCATTTCTGGTATATTCTCCAACTTTTTCTACTTCGGCTCCAGCGTAAGCAGCTACAAATGGTAGGTATTCTCCTTTTTTAGCTTTTATTTCATTTTTAGCCATATCTACTTGCTGTAGCATCATATTAAGCTCTTGATTATTAGCTAAAGCAGTATCTATTAAGTCTACTAAATTAGGATCAGAAAAAAAGTCTTTCCATTTAATATTTGCTGTATTTGTAGTGTCTTTTGCATCACTTAAATATTGTTCAGGTACTGTTTTGTATGCTTCTCTAATTTGTTTGATTGGCACACAAGAATACAAGGATATTAACGCAAGTAGACCTACAATAAATAGTTTATTAAACTTGCTATGTGTTTTTATATTATTCATTGTTCTTTTTTTTACTTAGTTTTTTAAGTATACTTTTAAGTTTGCTAATCTGTTTTGTGTTTTCCTTGGTTTGATTGCCAGCGTTTTCACTGTTTCTTATCATTTCTTCAGATAAAGGTTCGTTAGACTCGTCTTTAATCAGGCTTTTACCTTCTGCCATTTTAGCAAAAATGTAGTATAAACCAGGAATAATTAATACACCACCAAGAGTACCAATTAACATACCTCCTAATGCTGAGCTACCAATGGTTCTATTAGCAATGGCACCAGCTCCTGAAGCTACAATTAATGGAATTAATCCTGCAATAAAGGCAAACGATGTCATTAAAATAGGTCTAAATCTAGCTTTAGAACCTTCAATAGCTGCTTGAAGTATTGTTGCGCCTTCACGTTGTTTTTGTACGGCAAACTCTACAATTAACACGGCATTTTTACCAAGCAGACCAACCAGCATGATAACACCAATTTGTGCATACACATCATTAGCTAATCCCATAGATTTTAATAATAGGAAGGAGCCAAAAACACCAACAGGTAATGAAAGTATTACTGCAAATGGCAATAAGAAACTTTCGTATTGCGCAGCTAAAACAAAATAAACAAACACAAGTACTATTATAAAAATGTAAGCAGATTCATTACCTCTACTGGCTTCATCATAAGATAATCCTTCCCAAGCAATATCATACCCTCTTGGTAGTTGTTCTGCAGCAACTTCTTTTATTGCTTTTATAGCGTCACCACTAGTATATCCTGCAGCAGGTAAACCTCTAATAGAAGCAGAATTATAAAGGTTATATCTTGTAATTTCATTAGGACCTAACTTTTTATCAATAGTCATAAAAGCAGAATATGGTACCATTTCCCCTTCTTCGTTTTTAACAAAAAGTTTTTCAAGATCTGATGGTAAACGTCTGTATTCTGGTCCTGCTTGTGTATAAACTTTAAAGAATCTACCAAAACGAATAAATCCTTGTTCATAGGTACTACCAATTAAAATGTTTAGGTTTTCCATTGCTTTGCTAATAGAAACTCCTTTTTGCATGGCAATTTTGTTGTTTATTTTTAATTGATATTGCGGATAATTTGCTGAGAAGAATGTAAAAATTCCTGTAAGCTCTTTACGTTTAGATAAAGCTTCTATAAAATTATTATTAATCTCTTCAAAATGATGATAATCTGTAGAGTTGGTTTTATCTAATAAACGCATTGCAAATCCACCAGAAGACCCAAAACCTGGAACAGCAGGTGGTTCAAAATATTCAATAACTGCACCTAAATCTCTGGTTTCTTCTTCCAGCTCTTCCATGATTTCATGTACAGAGTGGTGACGTTCAGACCAAGGTTTAAGGTTAATTAAACAGGTACCAGCATTAGATCCTCTACCTTCTGTCATTATCTCATAACCTGCTAAAGAAGAAACCGATTCAACACCTTCTGTTTCTTCACAAATTTTTTGAAGTTTTTTAGCAACTTCATTGGTACGCTCTAAGGTTGCTCCTGGAGGAGTTTGAATTATAGCATAAATCATTCCTTGATCTTCATTAGGAATAAATCCAGCAGGAAGCACCTTATTAGTTACAAAAATACCAACACAAAAAGCTATTAATATACCAAAGGTAATAATGCGTCTTGCTACAATCTTGTTAAGGATTTTTACATATTTTCCGGTGAGTTTTTCAAATCCATTATTAAACCAATTAATAAACTTATCTATAGGTGATTTTTTAGTTTTTCCGTGGTTATTTTTAAGCAGCATAGCGCATAAAACAGGAGTTAGTGTTAATGCAACAATTGCTGAAATAACTATAGAACCAGCCATAGTAATAGAAAATTGGCGATAGAATACACCAACAGGACCAGACATAAATGAAATAGGAATAAATACCGATACCATAACTAAAGTAATAGCTATAATGGCTCCTCCAATTTCACCTAAAACTTCATAAGATGCTTTGTAAGGTGAGAGGTGTTCTTCTTCCATTTTAACATGCACAGCTTCTACAACTACAATGGCGTTATCTACAACAATACCAATGGCAAGTACTAATGCAAATAAGGTGATTAAGTTTATAGACAAGCCAAACAATTGCATGATAAAAAAGGCTCCGATTAAAGATACAGGTACTGCTATAATTGGGATTAAGGTAGAACGCCAATCTCCTAAAAATAGAAATACTACAATAGCTACTAAGATAAAGGCATCTCTAAGAGTATGTAAAACCTGTTCTATAGATGCATCTAAAAAGTTAGAAACGTCATAACTAATTTGAAAATCTACATCTGGTGGAAGTTCTACTTTTAACTCTGCTAATTTTTCTTTTACAGCGGCTATAACATCACTACCATTACTACCAAAGGTTTGTTTTAATACAATGGAAGCAGAAGGTTTTCCGTCTAAATTAGAGTAGATATCAAAAAATTCACTACCCAGTTTTACATCTGCAATATCTTTTAATTGAATAATTTCTCCTTCGCTATTGGCGCGAATAATAATTTCTTCGTATTGCTCAGGTTCGTTATACCTATTTTCATAGGTTAATACATACTCTAAAGCTTGTGAAGTCATACCAGAACTTCTACCTAAACGTCCTGGTCTAGCTAAAATACTTTGCTCTTCCATGGCTTCTAAAACTTCTTCAGCAGAAATATTATATGCTCGCATACGATCTGGTTTTAACCAAACACGCATAGCATATTTTCGGCTTCCTAAAATTTTTGCACTTGCTATTCCTTTTATACGTTGAATTTCAGGAATAATTTTAGTGTAAGCATAGTTGTATAAAAACTTTTCATCATTGTTTTTATCTGTACTAGAAAGGTTCACGTACATTAACATACTAGGTTGTACAGGAGTAATAATAACCCCTTCACGTTGTACTAGTTCGGGTAAAAGCGGCATTACTTGGTCTACACGCGTTTTTACCCTTACTACTGCTTCATTTGGGTCTGTACCTGGTTCAAAAATTACACGAACGGTTGCCTCTCCAGCACTTGTAGCATCAGATGCAATATAACGCATATCTTGTACACCATTTATGGCTGTTTCTAACGGAATTAAAGTAGAGTTAACTAATACCTCTGAGCTGGATCCTGGATACGCTATAAAGATATTTACCGTTGTTGGTGCTATTTGTGGAAACTGTGATATAGGTAGTTGCTTGATAGCAAGTCCACCTATAAATAAGATTATTACCGAAATGACTATAGCAAGAACGGGTCTTTTTATAAATTGTTTAAACATGTCTTTTGTAGATTAAATTCTAAAATTATTCAGCGTATAAGTCTAGCTCAGACAATACTTTGTTTGGCTCTAAAAATTTGGTTTCTATTTTCTCATTGTTTTTAACCATTCTAATACCTTCTAGTAAAATGGTGTCTTTTTCAGACAGTCCTTTACTAACAATGAAAAGATGAGGTAACTCTGCGCCAATAGTAATTTCTTTTTGTTTTACGATATGGTCTTTATCTACTACAAAAACATAGGTTTTATCTAAAATTTGAAACGTTGCTTTTTGAGGAATAATAATTACGTCTTTAAAAGGAACAGCCATTAATACACTTCCTGTTTCGCCATGTCTTAAAATACCATCTGGATTTGGAAACGTAGCTCTAAATGCAATGTTTCCGGTTTCACTATTAAATTCTCCTTCAATAGTTTCAACAATTCCTTTTTGGTTGAACAGTTTATTATTAGCCATTAGTAAGCTAACCTCTTTTTTAGTGTCTTTATCTGTGCTCGTGATATAATCTAGATATTCTGTTTCTGGTACATTAAAATACACCCACATTTTGCTATTGTCTGAAAGTGTGGTTAGCAATTCACCTTCGTCTAAAAGGCTACCTTCTCTTGCTTCTAAATGATCCATAATACCATCAAAAGGAGCTGTGATTTTGGTAAAACCTAAATGTGTTTGTGCTAAAGTAACTTCTGCTTTTGCTTTGTCTAAATTAGCATTTGCCATAGCTAATTCATTTTTAGAAACCACATTACCATCTGCTAAAAGTTGTGTGTTTTTTAGTTCAATTTCGGCAGTGTTAGCTTCGGCTTTTGCTTTTTGTAATTCGGCTTGATAAATATTTGGCATGATTTGGAACATGGTTTGTCCCTTTTTAACGTGTTGTCCTTCGTCTACAGATATATGTTGTAAGTACCCTCTTTCTAGAGCTCTTAATTCTATATGTTTAATAGAGTGAATTTGACTAACATAATCTTTAGATATAGTGGTGTCTTTTTTAATTGGATTGGTAACAAGAAAAGCAACATGTTCTTTCTTTTCTTCTTTTTTAGTTTCGCAACTTGTGTGAAATAGACAGGCGAATAAACCTATGAAAAGGAAGGTTTTTTTCATAATTTTTTATTTGAATTAAATTTGTAAAATAAAATGTGATTACAACAAGTCAATACCAATAAGGCACAAGACTGGCTGTTTGTGTTATATTAAAAGGTTGAAATAAATAATAAACCAATAGGAATACTGGTTTATAAGAAAGAATATCAGATTATAAAGACTTCTAATCTGATGTGAAGTTTTGTCGAAGGTTGACAAACCGTATGTTTGAAACTGTTAACCTCTTTTTGAAGTTTAGAGGATAAATTATTTAGTTGTTGTGCATGAGAAAAAGCAGAGATATAACTTTGTAAAGAGTTAATTGTACTGCTAGTAATAGATTCTTCATTTTCTGTTTCTTCAGCTTCTGTATAATCAAAAAACAATTCAATGTCTTCGTTATGTTGAATAGAAAAGTGAAGGTTGTTGCTTTGTTTGTTAACAAAAGAAGCGTTAGTTTCTTGAATATTAACTAAAGAATAGTCTGCATCAACCGAAGTATTTGCATACATATTTATGGCTCCTGAAAGAAACAAGAGCACGATTAACGATAAATATTTAGTGACTATTTTATTCATATTCGCATGCAAAACTATTGCAATAGATGATTACTTCCAAAATAAAATAATAATTTAAGTTTTTTTTAAATAAGAAATAGCGTGCAAAAAAAAGCCTGTTTAGTTTATAAAACCAAACAGGCTAGGTGATTGTTGTTTTTTTTAATCTTTAAATTCTTTTGTTTTTTCAGGTAGTACGTCAAACCCCATATTGTAAAGAGTAAAACCAAAAATATCTGCATATTGCTCTATGGTTTTGCTAACAGGAGTTCCTGCACCATGTCCTGCATCTGTTTCAATACGTATAAGTGTTGGGTTGTTTCCCGTTTGTTTGTCTTGTAACTCTGCAGCAAACTTAAAACTGTGTGCAGGAACAACACGATCATCATGGTCACCTGTAGTTACTAAGGTTGCAGGATATTGCACGCCTTCTTTTACGTTATGTACAGGCGAGTATGCTTTAAGATATTCAAACATTTCTTTGTTGTCTTCTGCGGTTCCGTAGTCATAAGCCCAACCAGCTCCAGCGGTAAATGTGTGGTAGCGTAACATGTCTAAAACACCAACTGCTGGTAAGGCTACTTTCATTAAATCTGGACGTTGCGTCATGGTTGCACCAACAAGTAAACCTCCATTAGAGCCTCCTCTAATTGCTAAATAATCACTAGAAGTATATTTGTTTGCTATTAAGTATTCTGCAGCAGCAATAAAATCATCAAACACATTTTGTTTTTGTAATTGCGTTCCTGCTTTATGCCATTTTTTACCATATTCACCACCACCACGAAGATTAGGCACAGCGTAAATTCCGCCTTGCTCCATCCAAACGGCATTTGCAATACTAAAAGAAGGGTTTAAACTTACGTTAAATCCTCCATAACCATAAAGTATGGTTGGGTTTTTTCCGTTTAGTTCTACTCCTTTTTTGTGGGTGATTATCATTGGTATTTTTGTACCATCTTTAGAGTTGTAAAATACTTGTTTGCTGGTATAATCTTCTGGGTTAAAATCGATGTTTGGTTTCCAGTATAATTCAGAGGTACCAGTTTCCATATCGTATTTATAAATACTAGAAGGAGTATTGTAATTGGTAAAAGAATAGTAGTCTATTTTTTCTTCTTTTTTTCCGCCAAAGCCACCAGCATTTCCAACGCCTGGAAGTTCTATATCTCTAATAAATTTTCCGTCATAATCATATTGTTTTATTTTTGAAATGGCGTCTACCATGTATTCTGTAAAGAAATAACCACCTCCTTTAGAAGGGCTTAAAACATACTCGGTTTCTGGAATAAAATCTACCCAGTTTTCTGGAGTAGGATTTGCAGCGTCTACAGTTACTATTTTTTGATTAGGAGCATTTAAGTTTGTTACTAAATACAATTTGCTGTCTACATTATCAATAACGTAAGTGTCACTTTCTGTATGGTCTAAAATAGTTACTAAAGGATTATTTGGGTTTGATAAATCTTTAATATAAAGTTTGTTTCCAGAGGTAGAAACCTTTGGTGATATTAACAAATACTTGTTGTCTTCCGTAACGTTTGCGTAAATATATCTATGTTTTTGAGCTTCTGTACCACCAAAAATAAGTTGATCTTCTTTTTGAGGTGTGCCAAGTTTATGGTAGTATACTTTGTGTTGGTCTGTTTTTGCAGAAAGTTCACTTCCTTTAGGTTTATCATAACTAGAATAATAGAATCCTTCGTTTTTATACCAAGACATGCCACTAAATTTAATGTCAACCAAAGTATCTTCCATAATTTCTTTGGTTTCGGTATTCATTATTAAAATCTTTCTCCAATCACTACCTCCTTCAGAAATAGCGTAGGCTAAAATTTTTCCGTCTTTTGTAAAACTTGTTCCACCTAAAGAAGTGGTACCATCTTCAGAAAATTTATTAGGATCTAGAAAAACTTCTGCTGTATCCGGATTGCTTCCTTTTTTATATCTGTAAATTACATATTGGTTTTGTAAGCCATCGTTTTTATAAAAATAGGTATAATCGCCTTGGTTAAAAGGTGCTCCTACTTTTTCATAATTCCATAGTTTTTCAAGGCGTTCTTTTAGTTCTTTTCTATAAGGAATATTGTCTAAATAACTAAAGGTTGCCTGGTTTTGATTTTTTACCCAGTTTTCTGTTTCCGTGCTTCTGTCATCTTCAAGCCATCTAAAAGGGTCTTTAATAGTTACACCAAAATAGTTGGTTGCTGTGTCTACTTTTTTAGTTTTAGGGTAGTCAACAGAAATGTCTCTTTCTACTTGTTTTTGTTCTTCTTTACAAGCCATTATAGTTATTAGTGTAATTAAACTAAGTGTTATCTTTTTCATTTTAAAAAAATTAATTGGTATAAAAATAGTATAAAAAAAGCTCTAATAAATGACTATTAGAGCTTTTAAGAAACTTTTAAGGTTTATTGTTTTACTAATTTTTGTGTTTTTTGTTTTCCGTCTGCCATGATTTTTAATACATATATTCCTGTGCTTAATTTAGAAACATCAATAGTATTAGCAATTAGGTTTGCATTTAAGACTTGTTTTCCGGTAATATCATAAATGGTATATGTAGCATGGTTTAAGGCTACAGAAGAAGTGATATGCACGATATCTTTTGTAGGATTAGGATAAATAACAATATCTGCTTCTAGTGTATTGTTAGCTACACTCAGGTTTTCGCCTTCAACAGTTGTAATGGTTTCATTAATTGCTGGGTTAAATATTACATCTACAATACCAGAAGGCCAAGTAATGGTTAGGCTAGTAATTTCTGTGTCTGTACCAATACCAAAATGTGCATTTAGTGTGCTCATAAATTCAAAACCTTCACCACTTCTTACATCTCTAATTTGATTTCCTGAAGGCGTTACTATTTCAATTCTTGCTCCTATACCATTTGTATTACTAGTGGTTCCTTGTGTTCTTATTTTAATCCAGTTATTTTGATTAGGATTGTTTAGATATAAACTTCCTTTAAAAACATCTAAAAAGCCATCGTTATTAAGGTCACCAATAGCACCACTAGGAGGCATATTACTGCTTGTAACTGTAAAAGAATTATCTCCATTATTAAGTAAAATTTGTCCGTTTGATAAAATATCTACGTAACCATCATTATTAAAATCTGCTGGTGCATTTTCAATTCCGTAAGGAGCGCTACTAACATTTGCCGTAGCTGTAGCATCTGTAAAAGTACCATCACCATTATTTAACATGTATTTGTGGCTACCATCAGAACTTGAACTTGCACCAATATAAGCATCCATATCACCATCATTATCAAAATCTGCCCAAGCAGAAGACCAAGTTTGTACAGGATCTGCAAGGTTTACTCCTGTATCAGCAGCAACATTAACAAATACACCATTACCATCATTACGCCACAATTCATTTATTTTATGAGTAACATTACCACCTCTACATTTAGCAATAAACATATCTGCATCACCATCATTATCATAATCTACCCAAACGGTTCCGTAATTTCCTCCATTTGGATGTACTCCTAATCCGTTTGGTACATTAGTAGAAGCGCCTTGGTAATACGATAATCCGCCAGAACCATCATTAATAAAGTATACGTTAGGTTCTACATCATGACAAACAAAAGCATCTAAATTACCATCATTATTAATGTCAATAAAATTAGAACGTTGTGAAAAAACGTAATCTGAAGTGTTATAGCTTTGTGAGTAACTAGTACCATCTGCATTTGCTAACATAAAAGACACACCATTTCCTGCGGCATATAATAAATCATTATATCCATTACCATCTAAATCTCCAGCAGCAATACTCCATCCTGGACCATAATTAGCTATCGCATTATAAACCGTTTCATTATAGCAACCATTACTAGATTGGTAGGTAATATTAAGACTTGTTGCAGAAGCAGCAATCATATCGTCTAATCCGTCACTATTCATATCTACCACAGCATAACTCGTTCCAAACATAGATATGCTATTGTTTTGTGTAAAAGCAAACACACCAGATGCAAGCGGAGTATCATTGGTTGTAAATGCAAGTGTAACCCAAGAACTAAAACCAGTTCCGTCAAGGCATTGTGCTCTAATATAAATCTCGTAGTTAGAATTTGCAGATAATCCTGAAGCCATATAGCTGTTAGTGCTTGTTGAGGTGCTAGAGGTTGGTTCTCCTGCTCCTTGTGCTTGTATAGCAACTTGCCATGAAACTTCATTGCTTCCAGGAGACCAATAAATATCTGCAGCGTTATGCGTTAGGTTGCAAATATGTATATCTGTAACGTTTGCACAGTTAGGAGGAGCAATAGACTGTATGTTTGGCGAGTCAAAACAAATTCCCCAACCATAAGAACCGTTATCATTATAGTAAATACGATATCTAAAATTTTGTAATTGGTTGCTAGAAAAACCAGCAATATCTAGTTCTCCGCTATTAAAAACAGCTCTGGTGCCACTACAAAAATCTACAGTAGGAGCACCAGGAGTATCGACAGTATAGGTTGGTCCCCAATTTACCCAAGTACTAGCATCTGCATTCCAATACTGAAGATTTAAAGATTCATTTTGATATACATTAAGTACGTAAGTAGAAGTTACAACTAAAGAGTATTCACCAGCATTAAAAGCATTGGTTAAATTAATAGTAGGAGACTGCACACCTATATTATTTATAGAAGAACCACCTGCTTCATCTTCATCAAAAGAAAAACTTGAAGAACCACCTGTTACAGTTGGGTTTCCGGTAAAAATAGCTGCGTCTGTTTCATAAGATCCGTCTAAGTCCCAACTAGTATTAGGCCAATTTGCATCTTGATTTAGTACTTGCCCTGTAGTGTAGTAACTACATAAAAGTAGAGAAAGTAAAAGCGTAATTTTTTTCATTTTTATCTGGTTTTAGTTGCATTGTATGCTTAATGCGTTTATCCAATCTTCTATAAGTTCTATGCCTTCAACGTGTTTTAGAGTTCTGCCTAAAAGAGGCATTCTAATAGATTCTTCTGTTTCGTTTATTCTGTAAAAAAGCACAGAATTTCTGGTGTTTTGTGGTTCTACAATATGTGTTAATCCTACACCAAGGTCTGTGTCAGGAACCACACATATTCCTAAGTTTTCAGGATTGGTAGTAGCGTCAAAGTTAAACCGAACAGGTCTATAGGCACAATGCGATTCTTCAGAATGACAATGAGCACAATTAATGTCTAAATATGCTCTAGCTCTTTCGTTAAGAGAAAGCGATTGGTCTTGCCAATTAGGAAGCGTTTCTATATTTGAAGGATTTTCATTTAAATACCCAAAATCTACCCATTTTTGTAATTGGTTCATCGTTTGGGTTCCATAGTTTTTAGAAATGTTTAAGTTTCTAGGTTTTGGTCCAATAGGAATTGAGGTGTCTCCAGATTTGTGGCAAGTATGACATTGTGATTCACTAGGAATTCTATAGGCTACTTGTTTAGTTTCTGTTGTTTCGCTCCAAGTTACATCAACAACACTTCCGTCAAGATCAAAATAAGCTTCTGTTTGTGCGTCATTCCAAATATAATTTGCAAAAATCCAACCTTCAGCTTTGTGAATCATCAGTCTGGTTTCTATTAGTTTTGTTTCATTATTAGGAAGCACATTATTGTAATAGAAATTTTTAATTAAGATGGTACCAATAGGAAAATTAAGTATTTGGTGTTCGCCATTGTAGTTGGCTTTTACATTTTCAGGCATCCAAATAAAGCGTTTCTTTTTTGCGTAATCTGAAAAAAGTGTAGAACTTAAATCATAGGGAAGTACACCATAAACTGGGTTTAGGTTGTTTAGAGTGCCTTCAAAAAATTGGTATTCAGAAAGTGTGTTGTAAGGCACTTGTGTGATATCAAAAACAACAGGAGAAGTTTCTGTTGTTTCCATTGGCACATAGTTGTCATCTGCGTTACAAGAAATAAAAAGTATACACAGAAAAAAAGTATAGACAAAATAAAAAACCTTATTAGCCATATATAAAATTATAAGGCTAATAAGGTAATGATTTTTTATAAGATAACTGTAAAAATAATTATGTTACAGTAATTTATGTGTTAAAATATATTGAAATATTTAAACTAATTCGTTGTTTACTAAGTATTCTGCAATTTGCACAGCGTTGGTTGCAGCACCTTTTCTTAAATTATCTGCAACAATCCACATGTTTAATGTATTTGGCTGTGTTTCATCTCTTCTAATTCTTCCTACAAAAACTTCGTCTTTACCATTTGCTAAAATAGGCATTGGGTATTCGTTTTTTGCAGTATTATCTTGAACAATAACACCAGAGGTTTCGGTTAAAAGTTGTCTAACATCTTTTAAGTCAAAATCATTTTCAAACTCTACATTCACAGATTCAGAGTGACCACCAGCTGTAGGTATTCTTACAGCAGTTGCAGTAACAGAAAATGTTTTGTCATTAAATATTTTTTGAGGCTCTCTAGCAAGTTTCATTTCCTCTTTTGTGTATCCGTTTTCTTCAAAAACATCACAATGAGGTAAAGCATTTCTGCTAATTGGGTAAGGGTAGGCCATTTCGCCTTCTATTCCTTTTATTTCGTTTTCTAGTTGTTGTACCGCTTTAACTCCTGTACCAGAAACAGATTGGTAAGTAGAAATAACCACACGTTTCATTTTGTATTTTTCATGAAGCGGAGATAATGCTAAAACCAATTGTATAGTAGAACAATTAGGGTTTGCTATAATTTTATCTTCTTTAGTAAGTTCTTTTGCATTAATTTCTGGAACAACAAGTTTTTTGGTAGGATCCATTCTCCAAGCCGAAGAATTATCTATAACTACTGTTCCTACTTCTGCAAATTTAGGAGCCCATTCTAACGAGGTGCTTCCACCAGCAGAAAATATTGCAATATCTGGTTTCATGTCTACAGCAGTTTGTAAACCTACTACCTTAAATGTTTTGTTATTGAATTCAATTTCTTTACCTACAGATCTTTCTGAAGCAACAGGAATAAATTCTGTTACAGGAAAATTACGTTCTACAAGCACTTGTCTCATAACTTCGCCAACCATTCCAGTGGCACCAACTACAGCTACTTTCATTTTTTTATAAAATTTAGTCTACAAAATTATAGCATTTATAAATGCAAACCATTAATACATTACCTTTTTTTTGTTAAAAATAAAGCATAAAAAAAGCCTCATTTTAAATAAAATAAGGCTTTTTAGTTAATTGGTTGAATTTTATATAATTAAAGTGATTTATAGAATAAATTACTTTTTTAATAAATCTCTAATTTCTGCAAGTAATTCTTCTTGCGATGGTCCTTTAGGAGCTGCTGGAGCAGGAGCTGGAGGAGTTTTTGTTTTGTTGTATGCTTTTACAATCATGAATAAAACAAATCCAACAATAATTAAGTTGATGATTGAGTTTATCCATTTACCATACATGATAGCGTTTTCTGGTTTAGTTACTGCACCATCAGCTCCTACAGTTGCAGGAGAAAGCACGTATTTTAAATCAGCAAAATCTACACCACCTGCAAAATTACCAACAATTGGCATCATAATATCTGAAACAAAACCGTTAACTACCATTCCTACTGCTCCTGCAAGAATAACTGCTACGGCTAAATCTATGACATTCCCTGTCATAATAAAATCTTTAAATTCTTTTAACATGTTCTTTTGTTTTATTAGTTAATTGAAAAGCAAATTACTGAAAATTTTAACAAAAAGTAAGAATTTAATTATTGTAAACAAAATTTTTAACGATGAAACACCCTTTTTACACGTTGAGAAACACAAGTAAGCAGCTCGTAAGAAATCGAGTTTGCTGCATTTGCTAATTTTTCGGCAGTATGATCTTCTGCATCAAAAATAATTACTTCATCTCCTTCTTTACAATCTATGTTTGTAACATCTACCATAATCATATCCATACAAACATTACCAACAATAGGTGCTTTTTTATTATTTATAAAAACAAAACCAACAGCGTTGCCATATTGCCTACCAATACCATCTGCATGACCAATAGGTATGGTTGCTGTTTTTGTTGTTTGTGTTGCTATAAAGGCTCTATTGTAACCCAAAGATTCTCCTTTAGAAATGGTATGAATTTGTGAAATAATAGATTTTAATGTAGAAATAGGTTTAAAGTTTAGGTTTTCTTTTTCAGAATTACCAAAGCCATATAAGCCAATTCCGCTTCTAACCATATCAAAATGTGCTTCAGGATAATTTAATATTCCAGAGGTGTTACACATATGAAGTGTAGGTTGGTATCCTATTTTTTTAGTAAATATTTCAGCAATAGCTTTAAATTGATTTATCTGATTTAAGGAGAATTCCTTTTCATTTAAATCTTCACTAGCTGCTAAATGCGAAAATATAGAAGTAACTTTTATAGCAGTGTTATTTTTTAATAGCGTTATAACTTCATCTATTTCTTCAGCATTAAAACCTAACCTGTTTAAACCTGTGTTAAATTTTATGTGAATAGGATAATTTTGCTGCTTTTCTTTAGTAGCAATAGCTATAAATTCTTTTAATATTTTTAGACTATAAATACTCGGTTCTAAGCAACGCTCTATTAATGTTTTAAAATTTATAGGTAGAGGATGCAGTACTAGAATAGGTTTTGTAATTCCTGCATCTCTTAGTGCAATACCTTCATTAATATATGCAACAGCAAAATAGTCTACTTCTAAATCTTGTAGGTGTTTTGCTATTTCTGTAGCATCGCTACCATAAGCAAAGGCTTTCACAACCGCTAAAAACTTTGTTTTGGGTTGTAGTCTAGATTTAAGGTGTTTATAATTGTGTGTAAGCGCTTTTAAATCTATTTCAAGTGTTGTTTCTTGAGTACTAGACATTGGGTTTGTTTTGTTTAGAAGAAATATCTTCTGCACCTTCTACTTTCATAGCTCTTATTTTTTCACGCATAGTGGCTTTGTAATAAGCAGCACGACTTAAAGGTTCATACTCTTCGGTTTCACCAAGTAAAACAAGATTGTCATTCTGCGATTTTCTAAAACTATATTGCGCTAAATTACCTGTTCTTGTACAAACAGCATGTACTTTAGTAACGTATTCTGCCGTAGCCATTAGGTTTGGCATTGGACCAAAAGGATTTCCTTTAAAGTCCATATCTAGTCCTGCAACAATTACACGAATGCCTTTGTTGGCCAAATCGTTACAAACACGTACAATTTCATCATCAAAAAATTGTGCTTCGTCAATACCAACAACATCACAACCATCTGCTAAAATAGGAATATTGGCAGCTGCAGGAACAGGTGTTGATCGAATTTCATTAGCATCATGAGACACTACCATTTCTTCATCATAGCGTACATCTATTGCTGGTTTAAATATTTCTACTCTCTGCCTTGCAAATTGTGCACGTTTGAGCCTGCGAATTAATTCTTCTGTTTTACCAGAAAACATGGATCCGCAAATTACCTCAATCCACCCAAATTGTTCTTTATGATTTACTGTATTTTCAAGAAACATTTCGTAATTTTAACATGGAACTTTTTTAAACTTTTTTATTATCTTAAAAATCAAGTGTTTTGTGTCTAATTAAAGGCTTTTTAGGTTTACAGCGCTAAGCAGTGTAAAGAGAAAAAGACAAAAAACGATGCAAAAAGGTAATTTTTATCCAATAAAATTAGTTTCATTTAGTTCATTAAACAAAACCTTTTTATGTAATGTATAAAGGTGACGCAAATTTATTAAAAATCAAAAGTATAAATTAGATTAAATTTTAAAAGTTATGAAGAGGAAGCTAGAATCTGAGTTAATGAGCATTGCTCATAAAATTTTAAAGCTAAAAGGAAAAGAAGATATAAATAAAATGCATGCTGAGGTTGCTGCTCTTTATGAAAAACTTACCATCTTAAAATTTGCCCAAGAAAACTTTGATGAAAACTTACCTACCATTGGTAACGATTCTTCCTTTTTTGATATGCTAGATACTGCTTTTAATAATAAAGTGAGTGATAACATAGAAATTGAAGACAAGATTTATGTTAACATGGACGAAAATGAAAACGAAGCTATCATGGAGCATGCCACCGAAAAAATAAAAGATATTGTTGCTCAAATGCCTGAAGAAACACAGCATGTAGATGATTTTTTAGATACCATAATACCAAAACCTCAATACCATAAAAACGACTTAGAAGAAATTACTGCAGACTTTACAGAAATGCCTGTTTTTGAAAAAGTAACGAAAACAAATGAAAAAAAGTCGTTAAACGAAAAGCTTAAAAAAGGAGCTTTAAACATAGGGTTAAATGATAAAATAGCCTTTATTAAGAAGTTGTTTGATGGTAAAAATGAAGATTACGAACGTGTAATTTCACAAATAAATACGCTGGAGTCTTTTGCTGATGCGCAAAACTTTATTCAAAATATAGTAAAACCAGATTATGAAAACTGGGTAGATAAAGAAGAAATAGAAGTACGCTTTATGGAAATTATTGAAAGTAAATACCAATAAGAATTTAATAATTTAAGTACACCCAACCAATGCTTTGTTTAGGTAAATCTTTATGTTCTAAAACATAAAAGTAAGTACCAACAGGTAAGCGTTTTTCATCTTTGTGTAAAATACCAGTGTTTGGTCTACCATCCCAAGTATTTAGGTAATTATTGTTTTTATAAACTAGTGTGCCATATCTGTTATAGATTTGTAGCTTGGCATTAGGATAGTCTTCTATACATGTAATGGTAAAAACATCATTAGTGCCATCGTTGTTAGGAGAAAACCCTTGCGGAATTTCTAAACAAGTGTCTGTTGTATTTGTATTAGAGCCTGCTAAAACCGTAAGTATGGCATTGGCGTTTGAAGTGTCAATGTTATTTTGGTCACTAAAATTAATATTGCTATTGGTATAGGTACCAGCAGTATTTGAAGTTACTGGAATAGAAAAAGAGCAACTTGTTACGCCTTCAGGAAAAGTAAGATTGCTTACTTGAAAAGCGGTGTCTCCTATATCTCCAATAAAAATTGCAGTACAACCATTATCTGTTTCCCAATAGGCCTCACCAGCAATACTAATAGTTGTTGGTAAATTATCTGTAAAGCTAATATTAGTTTGTGCGGTATTTGATGGTAAATTAAAAACAGTAAATGTTAAGATGCTTTCTTCGCCTTCAAAAATTTCATCAGGATTAAATATTTTTTCAAGTGTTGGTGCTAATACTTGAACACTACTTATAGAAATATTAGTTTCTGGTGTTTGTTCTTCATTATTTATAGGACTTGGTATTGCTTCCGAAGTATTAACAAAAGCACCACCAAAACCAGGTGCTTCTACAGGAATAAATATTCTAACTGTTGAACCTGCTTCCATAGTAGGTATTATTCCTGAAATATGATTTTCAACAATAGAAAAAGAGTTTATACAGCTTGCTGTACCAGAAGTAACTGTACATGTTGGTGTGCCAACTATATTAAACACTGCATCTAATTCGTTTTCAAAAGCAACATCTATGGCACTAGAGCTCGTGTTGCTATTGGTTATGTCTACTATCCAATTAAAAGATTGGTTTGCGGTTACTGTAGGAAATTCAGGAAACGTTTGTACTACCAAATCTATACATCCTGCAAAATAGGTGGTAACACTTGCGTTATTGTTTTCTTGATTAAGATCTATAAATGGAGCTGATGCATTTGCTTGTACTGAATTAGTTGCAGGAATACTTGCTGTAGAACAAATAGGAAACCAGTTTACAGTAACATGAAAAGTTATAGCGCTTAAAGCAGGTAAAAGTCTGTTTTCTTCTGGTAAAATTTGCCAAAAAATGTCTGGATTATTTTCATTATCATCATAAATACCATCTAATTCTAAGCCAATATTGGTATTTTCAATGGTAAAACAACTTGCAGTTCCTGTAGTAGCAACACAGGTTACAGACTCTAAAGAAGCAGAAACAGTAGAAGAAAACCCTGTAGGCATATAGTCTATTAACTCAAAAGTAGTATCGTTTTCACTTAAATTAGAAACTGTAATGGCATAGGTAATGCTTCCCCAACTTGTAGTGTTATCAGGGGTTTCTCCTTCTGGTAAAGCAGGATTTATTTGTGTTTTGGTTACTTCAATATCTGAGGAATCACATTCCTCTGCTGCTGGTAGGGTTAAATAATCAAAATCGGTATTGTTAGAAAAATCACTATCTGTAATTTCATCAGATTCTATATTTATGGCAGTTCTTATAATACCATCTAGGCTACCAATAATGCAATCTGGTTCTAAAAAAACAATAACTGTTTTAACGGTTACTATTTCTCCTACAGGCATATTAAATAGGTTGCTAACCCAATATTGATCGGCATCTGCAAAAGATAAATCACTACAAGGTATTGTAGTCTCGTTTTGCTCACAAGTGATAGAGATAATATCCCAAAACGCATTGTTAGATTGGTTTCTAAAACTCACCAAAACATCTGCATCTAATGGTCCGTTATTACAAATGGTAGTTTCATAAGTAACCTCTTCATTCCATGCAATTTCTGCACCAACAGGTAAAGGGTCTATTTGTACTGTTTCTATACAAACATCTGTTTCTTGACATAGTTGTGCTTCTAATAAAGGAGTAGTTATACTATTAGCGTTATTAGAAGATACATTGTCATGTGCAAGTATAATTTCTCCAAAACTATTAACCTCTATGGTATCTGTAATTTCAGCACATTCAGGTTCTAAATATTGATACACCATTTCAAAAGTTAAAGAGCCACCAGCTGTATATACATGGCTTTCTTCAAAATTAAAAATGCTTACTGCATTACTAGAGTTTATTTCTATTGGTGTTGGTGTAACCGTTATGGCGTCTACACAATTAGTTCCTCCTGTGGCATTCATACAATTTATAGAGAGTAATTGCATAAAAGGTTTACCATAACTTTGTGGTGTGGCTAATGATAAATAGGTAGAGAAGCCATTTAAAGGATATGAAATGGTACTATGATTTGTAATGGTAAATTGATAGGTTACAGTGTCACTCCAAGCACTAATGGCTGTGCCTTCTGTAGGAGAAATTTGCGTTTGCGTAATTGTAAAATCTATGGGTTCATCGGTAACATCTATAGAAATTATAGAAGTATTATTGCTGGTATTGGTATCTGTAATAGTAGTTGGAGGAGCAACATTAACGTTAGTAGCAATACCACCAATACTTTCAGGAGCTTGAACAACCACTTTAACCTCAATACTAGAAGCTGCAGGTAAGCTTGCAATAGTACCAGTAATTACATTAAGATCTTGGCTAAAATCGGTAATAAGTGAAGTGCCACCAATAGGATTTTGGCTTATATAAGATACAATAGTGGCATCTATATTTATGGTTTGTGTAAAAGATACGTTAGAAACAGAGCTACCAGAATTACTAATCGTAACTAGGTATTGAAATTGCTCAAAAATATGTACTTGTGAAATATCATTTCCAGATAAATCTTGAGCTACAACAGAGACAGAAACATCTGTTGTTTGGCTATAACTAGTTATAAAATGAAAGAATAAAAATAAAAAAAAGGAAGTTTTAACTTTCATCGTTTGGTTTTCAATTAGTTCCCAAAATATAAAAAAGGTTGCGTACAATTACTATAAAAGATTGTAAATTTGAATAGAAATAAAAATGGAATGAAATTATACATTGTACCAACACCAATAGGAAACTTAAAAGATATCACCTTTAGAGCTATTGAAGTTTTAAAAGAAGCAGATTTAATTTTAGCTGAAGACACCAGAACCTCAGGAAAGCTTTTAAAACATTTTGAAATTGGTACACCAATGCAAAGCCACCACATGCATAATGAGCATAAAACGGTCGAAGCATTAATACAAAAGTTAAAAGCAGGAACTACTATTGCTTTAATTAGTGACGCAGGAACTCCTGCAATTTCAGATCCTGGTTTTTTACTAACCAGAGCTTGTGTAGAAAACGGTATTGAAGTAGATTGTTTACCAGGAGCAACCGCTTTTGTTCCAGCATTAGTAAATAGCGGATTGCCAAATGATAAGTTTGTTTTTGAAGGTTTTCTTCCTGTTAAAAAAGGGCGTCAAACCAGATTGTTACTTCTTGCCGAAGAAACAAGAACCATGATTTTTTATGAAAGTCCGCATAAACTTATAAAAACACTTGGCCATTTTTGCGAATATTTTGGAGAAGAAAGACAGGTGTCTGTTTCTAGAGAACTTACAAAACTATACGAAGAAACCGTTAGAGGAACAGCAAAAGAAGTGCTAGAACACTATAGTAACAAACCACCAAAAGGAGAAATTGTTATTGTAGTTGCAGGAAATACTAAAAAATAAATAGATTGTTTTTGTGTTATAAAGCGTTTAAAAAATATTAAAAATGGACATTGCTACTTTTAAAAATAAATTAAAAACAACACCTGAATCTATTGCGTTTTCTGAAACTATGGAGGTTATAGATCTGTATTATACATTCACACCAACAGCTTTTAAAAACGGTACTTTAGAAAATGCAGAAGGACAAAATTCTGGTTCTTGTAAACTGTTTGCATTTGCAATAGCCGAAGGTTTATCTAAAGCAGAAACTTTAGCTTGTTTTGGCGCATTTTATTTTGATGAGGTCTTAAAAGAACCTAATGGCGAAGGACATCAAAACATAAGAAACTTTATAAAAACCGATTTTGAAGGATTGCAGTTTAAAGGTTCGCCTTTAAGTAAGAAGTAGAAATGTTACTTTTATTACATGGAAGAGTTGCTATACAAAATACGTCAGTGTGCTATTTGCGAAGCACATTTACCTCTTGGTCCAAGACCAATAGTAACGGCAAATTCAAAATCTAAAATTGTAATTATTGGGCAAGCACCAGGAACGAGTGTACATAAAACGGGAATTCCGTGGAATGATCCTAGCGGAAGACAACTGCGTAAATGGTTAGGAGTAAGTGATGAAGTGTTTTATGATGAAACCAAATTTGCATTAATGCCAATGGGTTTTTGCTATCCAGGAAAAGGAAAAACAGGAGATTTACCACCAAGAAAAGAATGCGCACCACAATGGCATGAAGCTCTTTTACAAGAAATGCCAAACATAGAATTAGTGATATTAATTGGTCTGTACGCTCAAAAATACTATTTGCAACAAGACGCAAAAAATACACTAACCGAAACGGTTGCCAATTATAAAGCCTATTTACCTAAATATTTTCCTATTCCGCATCCTTCACCTAATAATAGATTCTGGAAAGGTAAAAATCCTTGGTTTGAGGAGGATGTTGTTCCGGAGTTAAGAAAAATAATAGAGAACTTAATTTGTGTTAGATGAGTGAAAAAACTATTGAAATAGCAAAGGGTAGAATACAGGAGGCAAAAACCAATAAGCTTAGGTTTCTTGATTTGAGTGGGTTGGGCTTAAATGAAATTCCGATAGATATTTCTGATATGACTTATTTATTGGATATAAACTTGAGCTATAATCAATTTCTAGTTTATCCCAATGTATTATCTAAATTATATAATCTTCAGCATTTAAACATTAGTCATAATAGTCTTACAGATATTGTGTTAGACGAAGGTAAATACTATTCATTTAAGTCTATTAACATCTCTTATAATTTACTTAATCATATACCAAGTGAATTTAATTACTTAAATAAAAATGTTGAAATAATCTTTGATAACAATCCGTTTTTGAAGGGGTTACCTCCGGAGTTTCAAGGTCAAGAAGATTTATCTTATATAAGTTTTTATCTTCAATCACTAACTCAAAGAGATAATATTAAAAAACTTTTTGAAACCAAGTTGTTATTGGTTGGAAAAGGAGAAGTGGGAAAAACCACTTTGATTAAAGTTTTAAAAAACATTAATTATGATGTTGAGATTGGAAAAGAAAACACAACTCATGGAATTGATGTAAATAGCTTTGAAATGGATGTGATTTTTCCTGCAAATAAATCATTTTATAATAGACATGAAGATTATGATAATTTAATTTTTCTTTCAGACCCCAAATATCATATGTTTCATGAAGAAGAAGATGTTAATTTTAATAGCGAAGAAGTATTGTATGAGACAATATCGGAAGAGTATGCTCATTTCCATTCTAATCATGAAGACTTTTTAGAATTAAGACTATCAAGCCAGCCACATTATATTAGATCTGATGCTTTTTTTAAAAAGCCTGTAAAAATTAATACTTGGGATTTTGGAGGCCAAGAAATTCTATATTCTACTCATCAATTTTTTTTAACACAAAGATCAGTTTATATTTTAGTTTGGGAACCGAGATCTGATACAGAAGAAGAAAATTTTGATTATTGGCTAAACACTATTCAAAGAACTAGTAATGGTAGTTCTGTCATAATCGTTATGAATAAGGCAGATGTTCGAATAAAAAATATTGATGAGAATAGTTACTTGAAAAAATTTGATAATATTTATGGGTTTATTAAGGTTTCATGCTTCACTAAAGACGGAATAACTGAACTAGTTAGTCAAATAAAGGATTGTATTTCTAAGTTACCTCACATTGGAGATAAGCTTCCAATTAGTTGGGATAATGTTCGAGTTAAACTTAAGGAGGTAAATAAAGATTATATTGATTATAGGGAGTTTAAATCAATTTGTAGTTTAAATGATTTAAAAAAAGACAATTATATCGTCAGTTATTTAAATGATTTAGGAGATATAATTTATTTCGATGACGATTATAGAGTAAGTAATTTGGTTATATTAAATCCAGATTGGCTAACAAATGCTATTTATGAATTAATACATTCTTTAAGTATCCAAAAAAACAATGGTTTGTTTAATTCAAAGGACTTAAAAGAGTGTTTAGATGCCTCAATTTACCCTGAAGATAAATATTATGAAATCTTATCGTTAATGGAAAGGTTTGAAATATGCTTCAAAGTTATTGGTTCAAATAATTTATATGTTATTCCAGCTTTACTTGAAGCAAGCATTGATAATGAAGAAATTAAAAAAAGCTTTTTGGTTCCCGAAGCATTAAAGTTTCAGATTTGTTATTCATATATGCCTTCAGGCTTGATTGAAAGATTAATTTGTAGAATGAATAATTATTTAGAAAAAGAATTGTTTTGGAAATTTGGAGCAGTATTTAATACAGAACAAAGTAGAGCACTTGTAGTTTTAAATACACTTTCAAAGACAATTGATGTTTCAGTAATTGGAGAGATTAAAGGGAGTTTGTATAATATTATTTCACATGAAATTCATCAAATTCATAGAGATTTAAAATTATTGCCTATTGATTTTCAGGAAAAAATAGCTTGCAATTGTAATGAATGTTCGGAAGGTGTAAAACCTTATATGTTTATTAAAGATGTTTTAAACAAATTTTTAAATAAAAACAGGAAAGAGATTGATTGTCAGTTTAGTACTGAAAAAGTTACTATAGAAAAGTTATTACTTGGCTATAAGTCAAGTAAAACCGAAAGACCTTTAATTAGAGATTTTGTGGAAGCTTTTTCAAGATTACAAGGACGTGCTAAAATGATAGAATCTTTTTCTGAGGATGAAAGAAATATATATTTTCAAGACTTATTAAGACCGTCACTTATATCTAGAGGTTTTTTCAGCAACGATCAAACGCAAAGAGGGAAATCTGAATCTGAAAGGAATCAAGGCGAACTAGATATTTTAATTGAGACTATAGGAGGAAATGCAATAACATTTTTTGAAGGATTTAACTTAAATTCCTTAAAAAAGAGTGTAATTGATATACATCTTAAAAAAACTTTGTTGAATTATGACTATAATGGATTAACGGAAAAATTTGTTGGTATTTATTGTGAAGCTTCTAATTTCGTTTCTCTAGCTGAGAAGTATTATAAATATTGTAATGAAATAGAAATAAATGATATTAAGCTTATTTCGACTACTGATTTATCAAGTACTTATGTTAAAGCATCTGAAATAAAAGTATACAGAACATCTTATGAAAGAAGTAAAACAAAACTAAATTTATATCACATTTTAGTTAATCTTAAGTTGTAAATTATAATTTGTTTTAGGTCATATGTTATAATAATTAATCCACAAAACAAAACTGCACTATCTCTAGCAAGGTTTACTAAAATTATTCGTGTATTTGTGCCTTCAAAAAGATATAATTACCCTTTCCAAAGTTTTAAATACTGATGTGCTTCTTCGGGATTTTTTTGAAAATCTATGCGCCTTTTTTCTTCTCCATTTTCATCTAATTCAATAATAACAGGAGTGTTGTTATTTTCATACATCCTTAAATGCTTTTTCACTGTGCCATCTTGGTTATAAAACTTCATGGTTTTATTATCATCGTAGGTAGATGATGTGTATTCTGAAAATATCTTACCTTCAAGAATATTTTGTCTGATTCTTAATCCGTCTTTTATAAACATTTGAGATATCATGTTTCCTACGTTATTATAAAATACAGACTCATAAATTTTTTCATCTTTAATTTTAGACAACTTCTTAATTTGTCCGCCTTCATAAAACTCTTTTATTTCTCCAACTTGTTTATTATTTTGATAGTGCACAATTTTCAATAATTCACCTGAGGGATAAAAAAGCTGCTCTTCACCATGCATTTTTCCATTTCTATATTGGGTGTTTGAGCTCATTTTTCCGTTGGGATGGTAGGTAATATAACTACCATTTAAAATTCCTTTTTTTAATTCAAATTCTTCCCATTTAATAAGGTCTTTTCCAACAACATAATAACCATCCATTACCTGGTTGTCTTTAATAAAAACCTGTAAACCATCAATATATCTAGAAGAATAACTCCCTCTGTCTATAAGTGTTAGTGTATCTGATTTTTCTTTTTTATTACAAGAGACAAAAATAAAAACAAAAAAAAGGATGTAAAACGTTCTGTTTTTAAACATGTTTTCCAACTTCAAATCCGTGTTTTCCTAAAAATTGATTTCCGCTTTCAATAGCATCTTCTTCTAAGGTGGTTGCCATACTATCGTTCCAACGGTTTAAATAACCAAACAAAGAAATAACACCCAACATTTCTACAATTTCACCTTCATTCCAATGCTCGTGTAAACGTTTTTGTATTGTTGCATCTACAGCATTTGGTACTTGGCTAGCAGCTAAGCTAAAATCTAAAGCCGCACGTTCTGCTTCGTTAAATGCAGGATGTGTTCTGTACTCCCAAATATTATCTAATTGTTCTTGTTCAGCACCATAGCGTTCGGCAGCACGTATAGCATGTGCTTGGCAATATCTACAGCCTGTAGCATTACTAGAAACCCAAGCAATCATGCGTTTTAAAGCTGAGGTTACTCTTCCTTCATTAGCCATCACAGCTTTGTTTAAATTTATAAAAGCTTTGCTTATTGCAGGTCTGCGTTGCATGGTTAATACAGAGTTTGGACAAAACCCAAGGGTTTCATTAAAAAATTCTGCAAGCTCTTTGGTTTCTAAATCATGGTCTGCAGATAATGGTGTAACTAATGGCATAATATTTTATTTAGTAGTATTTTTGAATCAACAATAAACAGCTTCTTTTACAATCTAACCTGGTTAGAATAAATAGATAAATGTGCATTGTATCTTAATTTATTAATAACAATCTTACACAAGAAACAAAAAATATTATAATATGTCTGATAAAATTACTACCAACTGGAAAGGAAATATGGTTTTTGAATCTGATAACCCAAGATGGGATTCTATCATGATGGATGCTTCTGAAGAATTTGGAGGTACAAACTCAGGAATGGCTCCTAAAGCAATGATGTTATCTTCATTAGCAGGATGTTCTGGTTTAGATGTGGTTTCCGTTTTAGAAAAAATGAAAGCTTCTGTAGAAGGTTTTTATATGACTGTTGAAGGAGAACTTACCGATGAACACCCTAAATATTACCACACTGTAACTGTAGAATACCATTTTACAGGTAAAGATTTAAACGAATCAAAAATTAAGAAAGCAGTAGACTTGTCTGTAGAAAAATACTGTGGTGTTATGGAGATGTTTCGCAAGTTTGCTACAGTTAAAACGTCTATTCACTACCATAATAAATAATATTTTCACTTTAACAGAATTAGATATTCTTCTCTTGTTTAAAGAATACAAAAACGATTAAGCAACTAAAATGCGTTGGACACTTAAACCAAAACCAGACACAAAAAAACTAGAAGCTTTAAAAGAAGCCCTTCAAGTAGATGATGTGGTAGCTACACTATTACTTCAAAGAGGAATAGAAACTTTTGAAGAAGCAAAAACGTTTTTTAGACCTAGTTTAAGTGATTTGCACGATCCGTTCTTGATGCAAGATATGGATAAAGCTGTAGCTAGAATTGAGGCTGCATTTCAACAAAACGAAAACATATTGGTTTTTGGTGATTATGATGTAGATGGTACTTCTTCTGTAGCTTTAATGTCTTCGTATTTAAAAACAAGAACCGAGAATGTAGCCACTTACATTCCCGATCGTTATGAAGAAGGTTATGGTGTGTCTTACCAAGGAATAGATTTTGCACAGGACAATGATTTTACGCTAATTATAGCTTTAGATTGTGGTGTAAAAGCTATTGATAAAGTTGCCTATGCAAAAGAAAAAGGTGTAGATTTTATAATTTGTGATCACCACAGACCAGGAAAAAATTTACCCGAAGCTGTTGCTGTTCTAGACCCAAAAAGAGAAGATTGTACCTATCCCTTTAACGAACTTTGTGGTTGTGGTGTTGGTTTTAAACTTATTCAAGCCTTAGCCTCTAAAGAAAATAAAACCATTGCAGATTTAACAGAATACTTAGATTTAGTAGCCACTGCAATTGGTGCAGATATTGTACCTATTACTGGAGAAAACAGAGTGCTTGCCTATTTTGGTATGCAAGTAATAAACAGTAATCCTAGACCAGGAATTCAAGCCATTATTAATCAGGTTAAAAAAACAGAACTTACCATTACAGATGTTGTTTTTACCGTTGCACCAAGAATAAATGCAGCAGGAAGAATGAAACATGGTAACTATGCTGTAACCTTATTAACCGAAATGGATTTTTCTTTAGCCGAAAAATATGCGGCCGAAATAGAAGCTTTTAATACAGATAGAAGAGAAGCAGATAGGCGTATTACCGAAGAAGCTTTGCAGCAAATTGAAGATTTAAAGGAGCAGGAAGGCTTTACAACTGTGGTGTATCAAGAAGATTGGCATAAAGGGGTTATTGGTATTGTAGCATCTAGACTTATAGAAACCTATTACAGACCAACTTTAGTGTTTACTAAAAGTGGCGATAAGCTTGCGGCTTCTGCACGTTCTGTTTCTGGTTTTGATGTGTATAATGCCTTAGAGGCTTGCGCAGAACATATTGAGCAGTTTGGTGGTCATAAATATGCTGCAGGTTTAACCTTAAAAGAAGAAAACTACGAAGCTTTTAAACAAGCTTTTGAAGATGCTGTTTCTAAAACGATACCTAAGAATTTATTAACTCCAGAAATTAAAATAGATCAACAGATTAGTTTGCACGAAGTAGATAGTAAATTAATGCGCATTATACGTCAGTTTGGGCCTTTTGGTCCAGGAAATATGACACCTGTTTTTATGACCGAAGATTTACAAGATACAGGTTACGGAAAATGTGTTGGTGAAGATGATAAGCATTTACGAATTACAGTAACACAGCCACAAGCAAACACAATAGTGTGTATTGGTTTTGGGTTAGGAGATAAACTAAATCTGGTTACAGAAAGAAAATTATTTAAAGCCGTGTATTCTGTAGATGAAAATCATTGGCAAGGAAATGTGTCTTTACAATTAAAGTTGAGAGACATTAAAGCATAATTTTATGGCAAAAAAAGATCCGTACGCAGCACTTCGGTATAAAGAATTTAATACGTTTTTGTTATTGCGTTTTGCACTTGTTTTTGGCTGGTCTATGCAATTTATTGTAATAGAGTGGCAGGTGTATAGTATTACCAAAGATCCCTTATCACTAGGAGTTATTGGTTTAATGGAAATTATTCCAGCATTATCTATGGCACTATTTGCAGGACATATTGTAGACCAACGAGAAAAACGAAACCTATTAGCTACCTGTATTGCCTTATTTTCTTTAATAAGTTTAGGTTTGTTTTTACTTACTTGGCCTAGAATTGTGCAAGATTGGACAACAAAAAGCATTTTATATTCTATCTACGCCTTGGTGTTTTTTGGTGGTTTTTTACGCTCCTTTTTTGGTCCTACTATCTTTTCATTAATTGCTTTAATTGTTCCTAAAAAGGTGTACCCAAACGCAGCAACTTGGAGTAGTTCTACATGGCAAATGGCAAGTGTTTTAGGTCCTGCAACTGCAGGAATATTAATAAGTGCTATTGGTGTGCATTGGTCTTTATGTGTTGTTTTTGGCTTGGTAATGCTGTCTTTAATTGTGTTGTTTCAAATAAAAAAGAAACCCATTTTAAACCCTAAAATAGGAGAGCCTGTTATGCAAAGTTTAAAAGAAGGTTTGCACTTTGTGTTTAAAACAAAAGCAATTCTTGGAGCGCTAACCCTAGATATGGTAGCTGTGCTTTTTGGAGGAGCTATTGCGCTTTTACCTGTTTTTGCACAAGATATTTTAAAAGTAGGTAGTGAAGGTTTTGGTGTATTAAGAGCAGCTCCTGCTGTTGGTGCTTTTTTAACCATGTTAGTCACTGCATATATACCTATTAGTAAAAATGCAGGAATGAAATTACTTGCAGCAATCTTTGGTTTTGGTGTGTGTATTATTGTTTTTGGCCTTTCTTCTATTTTCTGGGTAAGTGTTGTTGCATTGTTTTTTAGTGGTGTTACAGATGGTGTGTCTATGGTAATACGTCAAACCATTTTACAAATTAAAACACCAGATAATATGCGTGGTCGTGTGTCTTCGGTAAACTCGATGTTTGTTGGTTCTAGTAATGAACTTGGTGCTTTTGAAAGTGGTGTAACTGCAAAATTAATGGGTACAGTAACTGCTGTTGTTTTTGGCGGAACCATGACATTAATTACAGTATTAACTACAGGAATTGTCTCACCAACCTTTAGAAAATTAGATTTAACAAAGGATTTAGAAGCTCATGAAAATGCAGGATAGTTTTATAAATTAAGAATATACCTTTGTAGAATGATACATAAAGTGAATAGAGTAGTTAAAATTGCTTCAGAAAAAGAAATTGTAATATCTTCAATAAAAGTAGCGCTAGTTGTTGGTGTAATTTTAAATTCGATAAACCAAGGAGAAAAACTAATCGCTTTAGATTTTAAGCATTTAAACTTTTTAAAACTGATTATTACTTTTTCAGTGCCTTATATGGTTTCTACCTATGCTTCCGTAAAAGTAAAACTACAGAAACAGAAAGTGTAGCACTTTTGTAGATGTAGCATCAAAAATGGTATACGTGTATAAGCAAGCCAATCTAGAGGATAAAGCGCTTATTTTTTATATTTTTTTGAGTTTGACTGTATCAATAAATACGGAACACCTATTCCTAAAGCAATATAAAAGAATATGTTTTGTAAACTCGCATTTAAAAACCATTTAGAAGCCAAATAACCCATTAGTATTAATAAAGCCATACCAAACATTACATTTCTAAAAAGGGTTGCTATAGCTTCAATATTATACTTTTCTTTTTCTTCTTTACTCATGGTGTTGTATCCTGCTATTAAGAAATAGCATTTACCATATTTTATTAAAGCACCTAACAGAATAAAAATAAAAGCAGTTACAAGCATAATTAGTTGGTAAAGGTTTGTAAAGTCATGTTTTCGCCATCAAAAACACCATAGGTGTAATATTGAATCCAATCGCCAAGGTTAATGTATTTAGCGTTGTTTTCTAAATCTATATCAAGAGGAAGGTGTCTGTGTCCAAACACAAAAAAATCTCTGTGTTTGTCTTTTAATTTGCGTTTGCAATATTGTACCAACCATTCCTTATCGTTTCCTAAAAACGTAGCATCTTCATCTCCAGAAATAAGTTTGTTTTTTACAGACATGTACTGCCCAATACGCATGGCAAAATCTGGATGCAACACCTGTTTAAACAACCATTGGCATAGAGGATTAGTAAAAACCTTTTTCATGCGCTTATACCCTTTATCATGAGGACCTAAACCATCTCCATGACCAATAAAAAAGCTTTTGTTATTAAAGGTAAACTCCTTTGGTTTGTGGTATACAGGAATGTTTAGCTCTTCTTCAAAATACCCATTCATCCATAAATCATGATTACCAACAAAGTAGTAAATTGGTATTCCAGAATCAGAAATTTCAGCAAGTTTACCAAGGGTTCTTGTAAATCCTTTAGGTACAACGTTTTTGTATTCTACCCAAAAATCAAACATATCTCCTAAAAGAAAAATAGCAGCAGCATCTTGTTTTACATGATCTAACCAAGCTACAAACTTTTTTTCGCGAGGAAGAGAAGCTTCTTTTGTAGGTGCTCCTAAATGGTTATCACTTGCGAAGTATATTTTTTTTCCTTCTGGAATTTGCATACTGTAAATATAAACAATTCCTGAAAAGGCAGGAATCTATTAAGGTTGTTGTATTCTTTTTTTTGGCGTTACCTAAAGGTCGGGCTTTTCGTTATATCTTTTTTTGCCATATGTGGCAGCAAAAAAAGGATGCCACTGCAATCCCTAACGCAACATATTTGCTGTTTTCTTTACTATTACAAAAACCATTTTTTGTTAATAAAGAGATTTCTGCTTGTGCAAAAATTAATTATCACTAGCATACCATTCGGCATAAGAGCTTGTAGTTTCCTGTAGCTTTAACGAATGTAATTTTATGTTTTCAGGTAAACGTTTTTTAATTTTTTTAGCAAAGTCAATTACCATCATTTCACTAGTTGGCTGGTAATCTACCAAAAGAACATTGTGGTCTCTAGCAGATAATTCTTTTGCAAGTTCAAGATGTGGTGTGTTTTTATTAAAAACCGTTGCGTGGTCAAAAACTTCAACAATATCTTCTTTTACTATTTTTTTTAAATCTCCAAAATCTATAACCATACCATACTTTACGTTGGTACTATCTGTAATGGGTTTACCTATAACGGTTACAAATAATCTGTAACTATGACCATGAACGTTTTTACATTTACCATCGTAACCATAAAGCGCGTGTCCTGTCTCAAAAGAGAACTGTTTTGTAATTCTAATATTACTCATTGTATTGTGCATTTCCCTGCAAAGATATTCATTTTGTAAAAGCAATCGCTTTTTAGTTGGAATTTGCTGCCTTTTGTTGCAAATAAATAGCATGTTATTAAATATACAGGTCTATTTTTTAAGGCAACTAGTTTAAAGAATCCTTTGTTTATACGTGTTGTACTTTTTTAAAACGAAGGTTTAAACCAAAAAAAACCTGTAATACAAAGTGTTATTGTTTTACAGGTTTGTTAATATCGAAGCGATTATCTGCGTTTATTTCTGTTATAAAAATAGATGATTATTAAAACAACACCTAGTATTAAAAATAAACCGTTACCACTTAAAAAACTTAATATATCCATTTTATTCTTTTTTGTTTTTATTGTATCTGTATATAAAATATGCAAGTCCTACTAAAATTACAAAAGGGAGCATAGAGCCAATAAAAACGCCTATTTCATAAGCACTATTAGGAGCTTGTTTTATTTTTTCTTCTATACTTACGTCTTGTAAAAGTGAAAGTAGCATATGTTATAGTATTGAATTTTAGTCAAAGTTACACCTTTTGTGAAAGGGGTAAAAATTCTTTTCTAAATAATATGATTAAAGGTAAGCCTCTAGCAATAATCCATAGTGTAAAGGCTATAAAAATGGCATATAGTTTATAGTCTAAAGCATCTAGCCAAAAAAGGATTGGTATAAAAACAATAAAGGTAGCAAAGAGTAAAACGTTTCTAAGGGTTTTCATTTTTCCTAATCCTTTAAAAATACCGTCAAAAATAAAAGCTAGCGCACAAAGTGGTTGCATGAGTAATACCAACCAAAAGATGTTGTAAAAAGATTTTAATACTTCTGGTTCTTTTGTAAAAATGGTTCCTATAGGATAGTATAAAATAGCTCCTATTGTGGCAATGATTATACCTACAACAATGCCGTATTTTATTAATTTATTACTTAGTAGTAATAGGTTTTTGTATTCTTTTCCTCCTAATAGTTTTCCGGATAATATATTTCCAGCACTAGCATAACCATCAATAATAAAAGCACCAAGAAACCACAGGTTAATAGCAATAGTATAGGCTGCAATATATTGTTTACCATAGCTTGTAGAAAAAGCACTTGCAAAATATAAGGTAACATTTAAGGCAAGCGTGCGTACAAACAAATTAAGAATCATGAGTATAAAGCGTTTTATTTCTTTGTTAAAAGGAAAGCTAAAACGCAACGGAATATTGGTTTTTGTTAATAAGTAATATGCCGAAAAAACAGCCATTAAAAGTTGAGCAAATACACTTGCATAAGCTGCACCTTTAATATGCATAGCAGGAACGTAGCCTTCAATGCCATATACCAAAATAAAATCGAAAATAATATTTACCAAAGCACCAATTATAGCAATAAGCATTGGGTAATAAGTGTTTTGCAATCCTCTAAATGTACCAAAAACAGCTATGGTAAAAAGCGTAAAAGGAAAACCAAAAACACGAATTTTATAATAGGCTACACTGTAATCTAGAATTAAACCAGATGCATTATAGAGTTTAAAAATACTATTTGCAAAAGGATAGGTGCCAATAATAATCAGTACGCTTAAAGAGGTAATGATAAAAATAGCTTGCGCAGGAAGGTTTTTTACTGCCTCGACATTGTCTGCACCAACATATTGCGAAACTATAGATGAAATAGCACTTCTTGTTTGTCCTAAAACCCAAATTAGCATAGAAATAAAAGCACCAACAATACCAACAGCAGCTAAAGACTCTGTAGCGTTTATAGGTATATTACCAACAATAGCTGTATCTGTTAAAGATAAAATGGGCTCAGAAACACCAGCAATTAAAGCAGGTATTGCAAGTTTATTAATTTGTTTCAGACTTATTTTGGTAGCCAATTCTTTAAAATTTATTTAAGAAAAGGTAAAGGTCGCAACAATAATTATAAAATCTGTATTTTTGCTGTCTAAATAATAAGAAATGAAAAATATTCTAGTTCCTATTGGTGCATCTAAAAATGCAAAAAACACGCTACAATACGCTATTGATTTTGCAGAAGTTATGCATGCAGATGTTTATGTTTTTAGATCCTTTAGTGTAGCTCCTAAGGCAGGAGCAATAATAAATGTAGATAGTATTGTTGCAAGAGAACAGGTTGCAAATGTTAAAGAAGTTGTAGACCAAATAGATACAAAAAATGTAACAGTAAAAATAATATCTGCCAAAGGAGGAGTTGTAGATAGCATTGAGACAATAAACAAAGAATTAGGAGTAGATTTAATAATTGTAGGTCAGCGACCTAATGATTTGCAAGAAAGTTATTATTTAGGAAGAACACCTGGAAGCATTGTTAAACAAACCGATATTCCTGTTTTAATTATACCTGAAGACTATGCTTTTACTCCAATAAAAAAGATTTTAACAGCAATAAAGTCTGGAGTAGTAAGTAAAAAGGATGCGTTATTACCTTTAGAAGAGGTTTTAATAACTTTTAAGGCAAATATGCATTTATTACAAGTAAAAACACAGACCTTTTTACCTGAAGATTTAGAATTTTATAGTGAATTAGCAGCATTGACTTCTTCTTATAACAGTTCTGAAAACGCCACATTGTTTCAAGGTGTTTTAGAGCATTTAAACAAGCAAAATCCAGATATTATTTGTGTTTTTAGACGTAAAAGAGGATTCTTTAAAAAACTTTGGGAGCAAAACACCATTAAGAAAGTGGATTTTGAAAGTCGTGTACCGCTTTTAGTTTTAAAAGGCGCAGAGTAAAAATATTATATAAAAGAAATACTTTTAGTAACTACCTGTTGTAACGCCTCAGGTAGTTTTTTGTTTTTATAAGGATGTGAACTGTTAAACACGTGGTTACTGTTTTCTATTTTACACAATGTGCTAGTTGTGTTATACGCATGAAGATCTTCTGCTTCGTTAAAAAGTACGGTTGGATCTTCTAGAGCATGAATTATTAAAAAAGGAATTTTTAATTTTTTTGCTGCTAAAGCAATATCTAAACGTTCTTCATTTGCTTTATAGTCTAGATAAAACTGGTAGTTATGTGGCATTTTTTGTTTAGTTCTGCCATTTAAAACATATTTAACGCCATCTTTTTTCCATTGTTCAAGATCTCCTGTTGTAGAAAACCTTTTACCAAAACTACTCACACTAGCCCAAGTGATTAGTTTTGTGATTCTAGAGTCTTCAGATGCTTTAATTATAGATATTCCTCCACCTCGTGAGTGGCCTATTAATGTTATATTACTAGTGTCTATTTGGTTTTTGTAAGGATGCTCATTAGAAGTAAGAAAGTTTAACATGCTATCTATATCTTCTAATTCTTTGGTGTAATTATTTTCTGCAAAAGCTTCTAAATCTGGAAAATCAATAGGTTGATTTATGGTTCCTCCATTATGCGAAAAATTAAATTTTACAAAAAACAGATCTGCATCACTAAATGCTTGTGCTACCAAATCCCAACTTCCCCAATCTTTAAACCCTTTGTAGCCATGACAAAATAGAACCAAAGGTTTTTTGTTACTATTGTCTTTGTAAAAAGCATCCCAAACTATTGGTTTTTTAGCGTTTCTGTATAGTATTTGGTTTTTATTAATCATACTTCTTTTTCAATAAAGTTTATTTCAGGGTTACAGATTTCTAGAATTATTTTTTTGAGTTCTATTTCAAAATTATCTAGTGTTTCTTGGGTAATAAGTTGGTTTTTACTTCTACCTTCTTTTACTGCAAATTTTAAAAGTCCAGCGCTTAAATTTTTAAATGAAACAATACCAGCTTCTAGAGGTAGATTTACTTTGTTTTGTTGATTCATCATATACGCATAAAGCAGCACCTGAAAGCTTTTACTGTATTTTTTGTAGTCTGTTGTAATGGCTTCCCATTCTGTAATTTCTACATCAGTATTGCTTACTTTTCCTGTTTTATAATCTATAATTCTGGTAATTCCGTTATACTGGTCTACACGATCTACTTTTCCGGTAAGGTTTACTTCAAAATCTAATTCCGGAATGGCAACAGATGCTCTATTATCAGCTTCCAAAGAAATGATTTTAATTTCATTTCCTTTTTTTAAATCCTCAATTTCTAAATTAATAAAGTTGCTTACGTAGCGTTTTGCAATTTCAAAAATGATGAGGTTTTTTCCTTTGCTTATATCACCTTCTTTATATTCGTTTTTAAAATGATGGGTAATTCTTTCGTTAATTTTAGGCTTTTGTTTTTCTAAAGCATCAACGGTTAAAAAAGAGTTTTTAAAATCGGTATATAAATCTTCTAAAGTGTTGTGTACAACAGTACCAAGTGTGTTAAAAGCTACGCTTTCTTCTACGTCTTCTTGTTCTGCAATACCTAGTACTTTTTGGTAATAAAAATCTATAGGATTTCTTATGTAATTGGTAATAGAGGAAGGAGAAAAACCTTTTTCTGCAATTTGTTTTAACCGGTTTAGTATTGCTGGTGTTTTTTCAATTTCAATTAATTCAGAAAAACAAGCTTCTACTTTAGGTGTTACAATTTGATGCTTAATAGTGTGAATTCCTTCTAATTCTAATTGTGTAATAAATCTACTTTTTTCTCCACCTGTTAGTACATCTGCTTCTGTATTGTATAAAATATATACGTTTTCGGCACGTTGCAATAACCTGTAGAAGTGGTACGTATAGACTGCGTCTTTTTCTTTATACGTAGGTAATTGGTTTTCTATTTTAACATCAAATGGAATAAAAGAATTGTTTGTTTTACCAGAAGGAAGTATGCCTTCATTTACAGAAGCTATAATAACTGTTTTAAAATCTAGTACACGAGATTCTAACATTCCCATGATTTGTAATCCTTGAAGTGGTTCTCCTTGAAAATCTAGTGTAGCTGCACTTAATAGCTCTTTGTAAATGCCATGAAGCGTATGAATATCTTTAATAAAACGATATTTGGTATTGTAATTATTAAGTTCATTAAAAAGCTCATTAAAACGAAATAAATACTCTAAAGAAAGCTTGTTTAAAGATTTGTTTTGGTCTAAATCTTCTTTTATGGTTAAAATAAGCTGTGAGCAGTTTTTAAGTAGGTTCTCTACGTTGTTTTCTTTAATAGCAAACAGTAAGTCTATTATTTCTGTAGAAGCTATTGCAAGTTCTTTTAATTGCTCTAAAGTTAGATAAACTAAATTGTTAGTAAGTATCGTGTTTGTAATTTTTGAAGCAATATCTACATGGTTATTGTTTAAAAGAGGTCTTATAAACTGATGCGATATTATGGCAATTACATCTTTATAATAAAATGTGTTATTTTCTTTTTTGTGAAATTGAAATATTTGCTCAAATAATGAAGCTAACGGAATGGATTGTAAAGGAAAACCCATTGTAATATTTAAGGCATCTACAGCTGGCGGAAGCGCGTTTAATGTAGGTGTAAGTAGGTTTTCATCAGCAAGTACAACAGCAGTGTTTTCTAGTTTTTCATTTTTTTGTTGTAAAGACTGTAAAAGTGTTCCTATGTATTTTGCTTGCCCTATGTTTTTAGGTATTCCAAAAACCTCAATGTTTTTTTCTTGTGTATAATTATTTGTTTTCCAATTAAAAGGGTTGTTAGCAAAGTACTTCCAGTTTTTGTGATGTTGTCTAGTAAATAGTCCAGCATCATGAAAAGCATTATCAAAAAATTTAGAATCAATATCCCAATAAATATCTGCTAATTCATTTTGTAATAATTCTTGAATAATTACTTCTTCGGCAGCATTCAAGGCGTTAAAGCCTAGAAAAATGTGTTCGGTATTTGGGTTACTCTGTATGTAAGATTCTATGTTTTCTACTGCTTCTCTATAGATTAGACCTTGATAACCTGTTTTGTTTTCTAATAGATCTTCGGTAAACTTTGTATAGTACAGGTTTAATTTATTCCAAAAAGAGAGATACTTTTTTATAAAGTCTGATTTAGGCTCTTCTAAAGACCAATGTTTTAAATCTTGAATAGCGCTTAGGTAGTTAAATATCTTTTCTTGAGGAATAAGATATCTATCTATTTCATTAAAGTCTTGTAAAACAATTTGAGCCCATTTAGAAAAAGAATCAAAGGTTTCCTGTTCTTCTTTTTTAGTTAATTCTAAATAGGTTTTATAAAATATAAAAAGAAGCTCTGTGTTGGATGTTTTTTTTAATTGCGATAAGTCTTCAACAAACTCTTCTATACTAATAATTTTAGGAGATAAAATGGTTTGATTAACTATCTGAGCAATTTGGTGTTTTAAAAAAATACCAGCACGTTTGCTGGGTAAAATAAAGAGAATAGAAGATAGGTCTTTATTCTTATTTTGTAAATCTTTAAGTACATCTAGAATGAATGTTGTCATTCTATAAAAATAAAAAACGCTTCGATAAATCGAAGCGTTTTTATTAAATATTTAGATTGTTTAAGTAAACTTATTTTTTAAGTTTTACTTCAACACGTCTGTTATTTTTCTTACCAGCTCTAGTAGCGTTAGTATCGATTGGGTATTCTTCACCAAATCCAGTAGCAACTAATCTGTCAGCAGCAACTCCATTAGAGATTAAGTAATCTCTTACAGCGTTAGCTCTTCTTTCAGATAATAATTGATTAGAAGCTTTAGCACCATCACTATCCGTGTGTCCTTCAATTGTAAAAGTTGAAGCAGGATATTCTTTTAAGATAGCAGTAATTGCTTGTAATACTGGGAAAGTTTCTTGTTTGAAAGATGATTTAGCGCTAGCAAATAAGATCGTTCTAGCATAGTTGTTTAAAGTAGCCATTACTTCTGCAGTAGGAGCAACAACTTCAGGACAACCATTATTAGCAACTACACCAGCTTCGTTAGGACATTTATCATCTTTGTCTAACACACCGTCACCATCAGCATCTGGCCAAGGGCATCCGTTGTTTGCAATTGGTCCAGCTTCGCTAGGACATTTATCGTCTACATCAGCAACACCATCAGCATCAGCATCAGGACAACCAGCTAAAGCTTTTAAACCAGCAACTGTAGGACATTTATCATCTTTATCAGCAATACCATCACCATCAGTGTCAGGGCATCCGTTTAACTCAGCTAAACCAGCTTCGTTAGGACAAGAATCTTTAGAATCTTCGATTCCGTCACCATCAGCATCAGGACAACCGTTGAAAGCTTCTAAACCAGGAACTTCTGGACAAGCATCGTTTTTGTCATATACACCGTCACCATCAGTATCTTTTCCACCAAACTTAACAGTTAAACCTGCAGAGTGTTGGAAATGTTTAGTTAAGTAATCTTCGAAAGAATGTTTGTATGTACTTTGGATATTAAGACCGATGTTATCAGTAAACCAAAAGTTTATTCCTCCAGAAACGTTTAAAGTACCAGCTCCAATTTCATCAATCCAAGTGTAACCTCCACCAACACCTGCATAAGGCTCGAAAGTTTTACTGTTTAATAATTGAGCTAAGCTGTATTTTACAACACCATCAATTCCGTAGTAAGACATTTCACTAACTTCTACGCTAGGTACTCCTACAGTTTCTCCGATTTTTTCAATTTTGTTTATAGAACCTGTAACTCCAATAGAAAAACCATCACTAAGATATTTAGAAACATTAATAGTGGATAAAGAAGGTAGTATGTTCCAGTGGTCAGTTGCATTAAAGAATTCATCAAAGTATTCACCTTGATAAGGACTTGGTCCATTGGTTGGATAAAGGTCAACTGCGTTTACCCCAAAACTAATTGCCCAAGGATTGTTTTCATCTTGTGCATATGTGCTGCTAAAACCTAATACAAGCAACATAGCTAACAATAATCTGCTAAGATTTTTCATATTCAAAAATTTAATTTTTAAGTGTTAATTGATAAGCAAAAGTAAGTTGTTAAATATTATTAACAAAGACAAATATAAAAAAATATTCGAAAAAGCGTTTAAAATTAACTGTTTGTAATCAATTTAAATAATTTCTAAAGTTTGCCCAACTTTAATGAAGCTAGCGATAGCCTTATCTAAATGCTCTTTTTCATGAGCGGCAGATAGTTGTACTCTAATTCTTGCTTTTTCTTTAGGTACTACAGGAAAAAAGAACCCAATAACATAAATACCCTCTTTTAAAAGCATATTTGCCATGTTTTGAGATAGTTTCGCATCATAAAGCATTACTGGAACAATGGCAGAATCACCATCAATAATGTCAAAACCAGCCTTTTTCATTCCGCTTTTAAAGTAGTTGGTATTCCATTCTAATTTATCAC
Source organism: Lacinutrix gracilariae (assembly GCF_042684485.1). Classification (NCBI taxonomy): domain Bacteria; kingdom Pseudomonadati; phylum Bacteroidota; class Flavobacteriia; order Flavobacteriales; family Flavobacteriaceae; genus Lacinutrix; species Lacinutrix gracilariae. Next base: position 1,059,189 of record NZ_JBHULM010000011.1, read on the forward strand.
GTAAACTAGTGTCATTTTTAAGCATGTCAAAAACCTTAATAGATGCGCCAACTATTGCTGGAGCTAAAGAATTTGAAAATAAATAAGGTCTTGATCTCTGACGTAAGATTTCAATAATTTCTTTTTTAGCAGTTGTATATCCTCCCATTGCTCCACCTAAGGCTTTACCAAGGGTTCCTGTGATAATATCTACTCTACCTAATACGCCTTTTTCTTCTAAGGTACCAATACCTTTTGGCCCTATAAATCCTGTGGCATGACACTCATCGATCATAACCATAGCATCGTATTTGTCTGCTAAATCACAAATTTTATCTAATGGAGCCACTAGGCCATCCATTGAGAAAACACCATCGGTTACAATAATTTTATTTCTAGCGCCATTTTTATTGGCTTCTATTAATTGTTTTTCTAAATCTGCCATGTCGTTATTGGCATAACGATAGCGAGCAGCTTTACATAAACGTACTCCATCAATTATAGAAGCGTGGTTTAAAGAGTCTGATATAATTGCATCTTCTTTTCCTAATAAAGGTTCAAAAACACCTCCATTGGCATCAAAAGCTGCAGCATACAATATGGTGTCTTCTGTACCATAGAAATCTGCTATTTTTTGTTCTAGTTCTTTATGTATGTCTTGTGTACCACAAATAAAACGAACCGATGACATACCAAATCCGTGTGTATCCATAGCGTCTTTTGCTGCTTGAATAACCTCTGGGTGTGACGAAAGCCCTAAGTAGTTATTAGCACAAAAGTTTAAAACAGTTTCACCTGTGTTTAAGGTGATTTCTGCTCCTTGTGGTGAAGTGATAATACGTTCTTCTTTGTAAAGTCCGTTGTCTTTTATGTCTTGTATTTCTTGTTGTAATTGCTGTTTTATATTTCCGTACATGGTTTTAATTTTTTTACAAATTTATAATGTTTTTTGCGTTAGTGGTAGAAACGGCATCCTTTTTTATTTGTAGTATATTCTCTTTGTTAGCTCTTAGCTTAAGGCGTGTTAAAGGTCTGTGCTGTGTAACGAACACAAAAAAATAAAAAAGATATAGTGTATAACACGACGCTTTGTAGTCTTTAGCGAAAAAGCGTAACGCCAATATTAAAAGGATACAACGTTAATGTCTTCATTGATGTAAACTAAAATTTTATTAGTTACTTGGTAAGGCATTTCTTCTATAATGCGTTGGTATTTTTCTAATTGTAATTGGTGTTTTTTGTTAATTGCTCCGGTTTTGTAATCTATAATTGTGGCTTGGTTTTTAGAATTTATAACCAATCTATCTGGTCTTATAATTTCTTGGTTAGAAATTATATCTCGCTCATTATAAATGGTGTTTTCTGCCTTAAAGAAGTTTTGTAAATCTTTATGTTCTGTTATTTGTGTTACGGTTTTTTGTAATTCTTGTGCTTGTTCTGGATTAATAATGGCCTTGTCTAAAAAATGAGAAATAGCAAAAGCAATGTCTTCTTTTGTTTTAATATGTGCCATAATATTATGAATAAGGTTTCCTTTTTCAATGGCTTTTTCTTGTGCAGTGTTCCATAAATAACCAGAATTGGTTACAATTTTTATGTTGTGACTTTCTTTGGTTGTGGTAATAAATTCTTGCTGCTCTATAATTTGCTTGTGTGTGCTTTCTTTTTTTGATGTTTTAGCAGGATTACCAAAGGAGTACATGATTTCGTTTTCCTGATATTTTTGTGCCTTTTTTAAGTAATTGATAAATAGGCTTGCGTACGATGTTTGCTCTGCTAAATCGTTGCTAGAAACATCTCTTTTGCTAATGATATAGAGTTGTTCTTTAGGCCTGGTTAGTGCAACATACAATAGATTAATATTGTCTAATTGTAGTTCTGCTTGGTGTTTATTGTGAATTTGTAAACCAATTTCTCCGTAGTTTTCAAACTCTTTATTGTAGTTTAATAAGGTGTTAGAAAAGCCATTAAAGTTTTCTGCTTGTAAGGGAAACCATTCTTTTGGTTCTATTTCTTTATATATGTTTAAATCTGCATACGGAAAAATAACAACCGGAAATTCTAGTCCTTTAGATTTATGAATGGTCATAATTTGTACTGCATTTTGCCCTTGCGGAGAAACAATGCTTAGGTTGTCTTTTTTATTGTTTGCGTGTTCTAAAAAGCCAGATAGACTAGAACCTTGTTTTTGCGAGTACTCTAAAACAAAATCGAGATAATATTGTACGTAAGCGTTTGAGGTTTCAACAAGGTTGAAATTACGAACAATACTTTCTGCTAATTCATATAAAGGTAATTGTAGTAATTGATTTGGAGTTAGATATATGTTGTAGGTTTCAAAACTTTTAAAGGTTTGATAAAGCGACTCTTTTGTGTGTTGACTAAAAAAGGCATGCTTATCTTCTATTTTAAATTTTTGTGTAAGATAATTTAGTGCTTTTACTTTTATTTCATCATTATCAGACTGTACTAAAAGGGACAGTATATGGTGAATAAATTGCACTTCTGGACTGTTAAAAATAAGCATGGTCTCAGAAGACATAATAGGTATGTTTTCTGTGTTTAAAAATTCTGCAATAGCAATACCTTCTTTTTTCTTACGTACTAAAATGCAAATGTCTTGATAGGTAAATCCTTTTTCTTGACAGGTTTTTATGATTTCTAGTACTTTTTGCGGATAGATTTCATCTCTGTTTTCGTTTTTAAGATCTAAAAAGTCTAGTTGAATATAGCCTTCGTTTTTATTAAACGTATTTTGGTTAGAACCTTCAATATACAGGTTGCTATAGTCGTTATGGTTAAAAAAGGTTTCTGCTATATAGTTAAAAAAGCTGTTGTTAAATTGTATAATTTCTTTGTAGCTTCTGTAGTTAGTTGGTAAATTATCTACATGTTGTTCTACCTGAAAAGGAAGTGCTTTTTTAGAGTATAAATCTATAAATTGCTCTGCTTCACCACCTCGCCATCTGTAGATTGCTTGTTTAGAATCTCCTACTAGCATAGCAGTTCCTTTTTCTTGTTTTAGGTTTTCACCTGCAAGTGAATTATCTATTAACGGAATTAAATTTTGCCACTGTAACTTAGAGGTATCTTGAAACTCATCTATAAAATAGTATCTAAATTTTTCTCCCAATCGTTCATAAATAAAAGGCGTTGGTTGGTCTTTTATTTCTTTGCTTATTAAGGTGTTAAATTCTGAAATTAATAATTTATTTTGGTCAAGTTTTATATTTGTTAGTTCTTTATTTATGGCATTTAAAACAGATAATGGCGTAATGTTTTTATAAAAGGCTTTTAAGAAGTTATTTTGAAAAATCAGTTTTTTGGTTTCTTGAAAAGCTTTAATTAAATGAGGTTGAATAGCATCTATTGTTGAAGCAATTTCTGGAGTTACACGTTTTGGGTATAATGTCTCGTTTTCAATTAATGTGATTTGCCATTTGTTATCAAATTTTACTGAAAAGTTTTTATTAGCCAACTTATCAAAATGTTTAGGCAAGTAACCTCCTGAAAAAGCATTAAATTCTAAACCAGATTCACTTATTAAGGTTAATACATTTTGCGCTAATGTTACAATTTGTTTCTCAACTGTTTTTACGTCTTTTCTTAATTGTGTTTTAAGTACTTTAAAATCTTCAAGAGATTTGTCTTTTATTTTTTCAATATGTACTAAGTCATTTTCTTTAACTAAGAGTTTTGCAATTTTGTTAAAGTCAAAAGAAATATCCCAACTTTTATCCTCATCTGCTTTTTCAATAGCAAAATCAACCAATACTTTGGTGAGTTCTTTATTGGTTCCAGCTTTTGCAATTAAGCTATCAACAGCTTCTTGTAAAAGAGCATCTTGATCAAGTTCTACTTCAAAATTTAATGGTAGTTTTAAATCATGTGCAAAAGTTCTAATTATTTTGTGGGTAAAGCCATCAATAGTAGAAACATCAAAAGCAGCATAGTTATAAATAATACTGTTTAATATTTTTTTTGATTTTTTTTGAAGTACCTCTGGTTTTATTTCTAATTCTTCCGCAAGAACACTAAACATACTATTTGGGTTTTTTAGTATGTCTTCTGAAGAAAATTCGGTTAGCATTTCTATAATACGTTCTTTCATTTCACCAACTGCTTTGTTGGTAAATGTAATAGCTAGTATGTGCTTGTATTGTTGTGTATTATTAGATTGCAGTAAAATCTTTAAATACTCTTTTACTAGTGTAAATGTTTTTCCGCTTCCAGCAGAAGCATTATAAATAGTAAAAGGATGTGGATTAGTCATGCGTAAAATTTTAGACAAGATAAAAATTATCAATAATTTGATAACTATTTATTATTTTTAATTGAAGGCATTTATGCGTAAATTTGAAAGAAATTAAATATTAACTAATAAAAAGAAATATTATGGCTTTCGAATTACCGAAATTAAAATATGCGTATGATGCTTTAGAACCAAACATTGATGCTCGCACAATGGAGATACACCATACGAAACATCATAATGGTTATACAACAAAATTAAACGCAGCAATTGAAGGAACAGATTTAGACGGAAAATCTATTGAAGATATTCTTGGTAATCTAGATATGAGCAATGCAGCTGTTAGAAATAATGGAGGAGGTTTTTATAACCACTCTTTATTTTGGGAAGTAATGAATCCAGAAGGAAAAGGACGTTTATCTGGTGAATTAAAAGATGCTATTGAAGCAGCTTATGGTTCTGTAGATGCTTTTAAAGATGCTTTTAGTAAAGCTGCAGCAACACAATTTGGTTCTGGTTGGGCTTGGTTATGTGTGCATAAAGGAGGAAAAGTAGAAGTTTGTTCTACACCAAATCAAGACAATCCTTTAATGCCAGGAGTTACTTGTGGCGGAACACCAATTTTAGGATTAGATGTTTGGGAACACGCATACTACTTAAACTACCAAAACAGAAGACCAGACTATATTGAAGCTTTCTTTAATGTAATTAACTGGAACGAAGTGGAAAGACGTTATGCAGAAGCTAAATAAGCTTTTACAACAAATACAATAGGCGCTTAAACAATTAGGTGTATAAAAAAAGGTGAACTAGCGTTCACCTTTTTTCGTCCCAAATCTACCATAAACTTAACCTACTTATGTTATGGTGATATTTATTAAACGCTAAAGAGTTATAATTATTGTAATTGTAAAAGGTTTATTTTTTGAGGATGTAAAATGAAAAAAGCTGAACGAGAGTTCAGCTTTTTTGCCCCAAATCTACCATAAACTTAACCTACTTATGTTATGGTTTCACAAATATACGCCTGCTTTGGTTATAAATGGAAAATTATTAGATAAACGACTAATTTATTAGTCTAAAGGATAAAAAAGTTGATTTTAGGAAGAAATATCTTATAAAGCAGAAAATATAAATTTTAAAAATAAAAAAGGTGAACTAGCGTTCACCTTTTTTGCCCCAAATCTACCATGAACTTAACCTACTTATGTTATGGTAGTACTAAAGTAGTTTTATTTATTTTGCTAAAGAAATCTTTTAGACGAAACGCTTTTTTATCGGGATTAAGTGATTAAAAATTAAGTAGTTACGTCTTTTAGTGAGAAAAATCTTTAGTAAGCACGTTCGTTATTTCCTTCGTAAAAATTAATAAAAGCTCTATTTACAACTCTATTACCTCCTACTGTTGGGTAGTTTCCTGTAAAATACCAATCTCCTAAGTTATCAGGACATGCTTTGTGTAAGTTACTTACAGGTTGAAATAATATTTTTACTTCAGCATTTACTGTTTCATCACTTAAAAGCTCAGAAATTTTATCTGAAATTTCATCATCTGTAAACGGATCATATAATTCTTTTACAAAGTTTTTAACTTCAGAATCATGTAAGTTTATTTGCTTCTTACATTTGTTATATACTTCTTCTATTAAGTGGTATTTGTTGTTTTCTTTTAATAAAGCTAACATAGCTCTAAAAGCAACTAAGCCTTCTAGATTAGCCATGTCAATACCATAGCAATCTGGATAGCGAATTTGCGGAGCAGAAGAGACCACAACTATTTTTTTAGGATGTAGTCTATCCATCATTTTAATGATACTCTTTTTTAAAGTGGTACCTCTTACAATACTATCATCTATAATAACTAGATTGTCGGTTGGTTTAATTACACCATAAGTAACATCATATACATGCGCTACTAAATCATCTCTACTACTATCTTCTGTAATAAAGGTTCTTAGTTTTACATCTTTAATGGCAATTTTTTCAATTCTTGTTCTTTCTGATAAGATTTCAATAACACGCTCTTTAGAGAGTTTACCATCTCCAGCAATAATTGCTTTTGTTTTCTTTTGGTTTAAGTGCTCGTCAACTGCTTCAATCATTCCAAAAAAGGAAGTTTCTGCTGTATTAGGTATGTATGAAAAAACAGAGTTTTCGGTATCGTCATTAATAGCTTCTAAAACTTTAGGCATTAATAATTTACCTAGTTCTTTACGTTCTTGATAAATTTCGGCATCACTTCCTCTAGAAAAGTAAATACGTTCAAAAGAACAAGCTTTTCTTTCTAAAGGTTCAATAATTTTTTGAATAGAAACCTCACCAGATTTTTTAGTAATTATGGCGTGTCCTGGTTCTAGTTCTTTAACCTTGTCAAAATCTACATTAAAAACGGTTTGTATTACTGGTCTTTCTGAAGCAACAACAACAACTTCATCATCTTGGTAGTAATAGGTTGGTCTTATTCCTGCAGGATCACGAAGTACAAAAGAGTCTCCATGACCTAAAAGTCCAGCCATTGCATAACCACCATCCCAGTTTTTTGCAGCTTTTCTTAATATTTTAGCTACGTTTAATCTTTCAGCAATTAAAGGAGAACATTCGTTTTTATTATATCCTTCTTTTTTAAGTTTCTTGTAAATTTTGGCAACAGCATCATCTAAAAAGTGTCCAATTTTCTCCATTATAGTAATGGTGTCTGTGTACTCTTTTGGGTGTTGCCCAAGGTCTAGCAAGTTTTTAAATAATTCTTTAACATTAGTCATGTTAAAGTTACCTGCAAGAATAAGGTTTCTGTGCATCCAGTTATTTTGTCTTAAAAAAGGATGTACACTTTCTACGCTATTTTTACCAAAGGTACCATAACGAACATGACCTAAAAGTACTTCGCCTATATAAGGGATTTTGCTTTTTTGTAAAGCAACGTCGTTTAAGTATTCTGGATGCTCAGTAAGCTCTTTGTTAATTCTGTCGTTAATTTTAGCAAAAATATCTTGAATAGGTTGTTGTGCTACAGAACGCACTCTACTTATATAACGCTCACCAGGATGAGTATCTAGTTTAATGCTAGCAAAACCAGCACCATCTTGACCTCGATTGTGTTGTTTTTCCATCATTAGGTACATTTTATTTACGCCATAAAATGCAGTACCATATTTTTCTTTGTAAAATTCTAATGGTTTTAAGAGTCTAATGTGTGCAATTCCACATTCGTGTTTTAAAGCATCGCTCATTTTGTTGTGTTGTGTTTGTTGTTTTTTTATTTGTTTTGCTTAACGTTCTAACTCTTTGTATTAAAATATAATAGTTATGAGTTTGTGGCTGAGCAGTAATAAAAAAACGCGCTCAATTTAGAGCGCGTTTTTTTATTATTTTAATTCTATTTCAAATTGTGTTAAATCTTTAAACTGTTGCAAGCGCTCGTAGATTTCTTTGTCTGTTAGAGTTAGCATTCGTTCGGTTCCAAATTTTTCTACACAGAATGATGCTAAAGCAGAACCATAAATTACGGCTTTCTTCATGTTATCAAAAGATACATTTCCTGTTTTAGCAATGTATCCTGCAAAACCACCTGCAAAAGTGTCTCCTGCTCCTGTTGGATCAAAAACTTCGGCTAAAGGTAATGCTGGTGCATAAAACATGTTTTCGTCATTAAATAATAAAGCACCATGCTCTCCTTTTTTTATAACTACATATTTAGGTCCCATTTCATGTATTTTCTTTGCGGCATTTACTAAAGAGTATTCTCCAGATAATTGGCGCGCTTCTTCATCATTAATGGTAATAACATCTACGTTTTTTAATACTGCTTTTAAATCATCCATTGCAATATCCATCCAAAAGTTCATGGTATCTAAAATAGCCAGTTTTGGTTTTTTAGACATTTGGTCAAGAACGCTTTGTTGTGTTAAAGGATGTAGGTTTCCAAGCATTACAATTTCAGCATCTTGGTAACTTTCTGGTACAACAGGTGTAAAATGTTCAAGAACATTAAGTTCTGTCGCTAAAGTGTCACGAGAGTTCATATCATTATGATATTTACCACTCCAAAAGAAAGTTTTACCTTCTTTTACTACTTCTACTCCTTCTATATCTATTTTTCTTTCGGTTAGTAGGTTTAGATATTCTTGAGGAAAATCTCCACCAACAACAGAAACTGCTGCTGCATCTATATTATCAAAATTGGCTGCAGAAAAACCAATATAGGTTGCTGCTCCTCCTAGAATTTTATCTGTTTTACCAAAAGGTGTTTCAATGGCATCAAAGGCTACAGTACCAACTATTACTAATTTGCTCATAAAGCGATGTTGTTATTAATTTTTTGCAAATATACGTTTTTTAAAGACCAATAAAACTAAAAAATATTTGAATAAGATAATTTGCATTCTCTACATGATATTTGTCTTTATTATAAACTATATAAGTGTTGAAAAACACCAAAGATAATTTAGATGTTTTTAGACGTATAAATAGTATAAGTATTACAGTTTAAAAAAAAGATTTAGCAATGTATCTTGTGGTTATTGGCTTGGTGTAAGATCTTATAGAAATATAAGATAGTATTAGGTGGTTTATTTTCTACCAAAATCAGCAGGTATTTCTCCCCAAGCTTTGGTTTCCCATTTTACAATAGTTGTTGTGTATGTGTTTTTATGTAACCAATCTATAGCGCGATCTACCAAATCAAAAACAGGTTTGTTTTTTTCATTTCGCTCTAGCTTTGTGTTGCAGGTTTTTTTACGTACCCAACTCATTGCAGTTTTTGAGTCTGTATAAATAATAAAGTTGCTGTTGTGTTTTTTTAAAAAACTTAATCCGTGAACCAAGGCTAAAAATTCGCCAATATTATTTGTTCCTTCGGCAAAAGGACCTTGAATAAAAAGCTGTTTTTTAGATTTTGTTTCTACACCTCGATACTCCATAATACCAGGATTTCCTGAAGAAGCAGCATCTACAGCAATAGAGTTATAATTAGGTTGTCCAATTTTTTTTAATTCTTCTGGACTAAGTTGGCTTTTAAATTTTTTGTTGGTTCCTATATAATCTTTGTAATTGCTGTTAAGTGCTTTTTTTGCAGCTTCAAAGGTGGCAAAAGATTTATATTGTGCGCCTTGGTAATCTTTTATTTGCGCTTTGCAGTCATTCCAAGTATCAAAAACACCAACATGGTGTCCTTTCCAAACCGTGTAATATTTTTTTTTCTTTTTACTCATGTTGTTATTTCAAAAAAAAGGTAGGGATTTTTTTTGATTTAATTTCTAATTTAAAAGATCATTAACTACTTCTGGAAAGTGTTTCATTTCTAATTCATGAATTTTTTTAGCAACATCTTGAGCAGAATCTGTGTTTTTCACCTCGCATTTTGCTTGAAAAATGATTGCTCCTTCATCATAATGTTCATTTACATAATGAATTGTTATTCCTGTTTCTTTTTCTTTATTACTTACTACAGCTTCGTGAACGTGCATACCATACATGCCTTTTCCTCCAAATTTTGGTAGTAAAGCAGGATGCACATTTATGACCTTATTGGGAAATTTTTCTAGAATATTTTCAGGAAATTTCCATAAAAATCCTGCTAGTACAATTAAGTCTGGTTGCTTACTTATAAGTATGTCTAAGACATCATTGGTTTCAGTAAAAGCAGTTCTATTAAAAGATAATGCGCTAATTTTCAGTTTTTTACATCTATCTAACACTTTGGCATGAGGATTGTTAGTTAGAACCTGAATAACAGACGCATTTTCTCTGTTGTGAAAAAACTTAATTAAATTTTCAGCATTAGTTCCACTTCCGGAAGCAAAAATTACAATACGTTTCATTTACAGATAATAATGTTAAAATTGTTCGAACAAAAAAAAGAATAATTATTAACAATTAGAGGTTAAAAAAGAATTATTCAGCTTTATTTATTAAATTAGAACCACATTTTTTAAGGAAAAGTGTGTTTTAAAATAAAGTTTTTTATTTTTGCCATCTAATAAAACTTAAAATTAAAAAGATTATGTCAGACATTGCATCAAGAGTAAAAGCGATTATCGTAGACAAACTAGGAGTTGATGAAAACGAAGTTGTAACGGAAGCTAGCTTCACAAACGATTTAGGAGCAGACTCATTAGATACTGTAGAATTAATTATGGAGTTCGAAAAAGAATTCGATATTCAAATTCCAGATGATCAAGCTGAAAATATTGCAACAGTTGGTCAAGCTATTTCATACATAGAAGCAGCTAAATAAGAACAGATTTATGGAACTAAAGCGAGTTGTAGTTACAGGGTTAGGAGCATTAACACCAATTGGTAATACTAAAGATCAATATTGGCAAGCCTTAATAGATGGAAAAAGTGGTGCTGCGCCTATAACATATTTTGATACAGAAAAGTTCAAAACCAAGTTCGCTTGTGAAATAAAAAACTTTAACGCCACCGATTTTCTAGATAGAAAAGAGGCGCGTAAAATGGACAAGTTCACTCAGTACGCTATGGTAGCTTCAGACGAAGCTATCATAGATGCTAAGTTAAATCTTGATACCATTAATAAATTACGTGTTGGTGTTATTTGGGGAGCAGGAATAGGTGGACTAGAAACTTTTCAAAACGAGGTTTTAAACTTTGCAGCTGGAGATGGTACGCCAAGGTTTAATCCTTTCTTTATCCCAAAAATGATTGCAGATATTGCACCAGGAAACATTTCTATTAAAAATGGTTTCATGGGTCCTAATTACACCACAGTTTCTGCCTGTGCCTCTTCTGCTAATGCAATGATAGATGCGCTAAACTATATACGTTTAGGACATTGTGATGTTATTGTTACAGGAGGAAGTGAAGCAGCAGTTACTATTGCTGGAATGGGAGGCTTTAACGCTATGCATGCATTATCTACTAGAAATGAAAGCCCAGAAACAGCATCTAGACCTTTTGACGCTACCAGAGATGGTTTTGTTTTAGGTGAAGGAGCAGGAGCTATTGTTCTAGAAGAATATGAACACGCAAAAGCTAGAGGTGCAAAAATATATGCTGAAGTGTTAGGAGGAGGAATGTCTTCTGATGCACACCACATGACAGCACCACATCCTGACGGAATTGGAGTTATTGCTGTTATGAAAAACTGTTTAGAAAATGCAGGACTAAAACCAGAAGAAGTAGACCATATAAATACACATGGTACTTCAACACCTCTAGGAGATGTTGCAGAACTTAAAGCTATTTCTGAAGTTTTTGGTGATCACGCAAAAAATATAAACATTAACTCTACAAAATCGATGACTGGTCATCTATTAGGAGCTGCAGGAGCTATTGAGTCTATTGCATCTATACTTGCAATAGAACATGGTATTGTGCCTCCAACAATTAACCACAAAACGGTTGATGAAAATATAGACCCATCATTAAATTTAACGCTTAACCATCCGCAAAAAAGAGAGGTTAAAGTAGCCATGAGTAATACCTTTGGCTTTGGTGGCCATAATGCTTGTGTAGTATTTAAGAAGCTAGATTAATTTTAATGAGCTACATCAGTAACATATTTAAATCTCGTTCTAAAAACAGCGAAGATTTTTATATGGCTATTCGTGAAATTTTAAGCTTTAAACCAAAGAAATTAAAATTTTACCATACTGCTTTTACACATCGTTCTATGAACATAAAAAATAGCAAAGGACATGCTATTAATTATGAACGATTAGAATTTTTGGGTGACGCTATGTTAAGTGCTGTAATTGCGCATCATTTATATATAGAAGTACCAAGCGGAGACGAAGGGTATCTTACCAAAATGCGCTCTAAAATAGTAAGTAGAGAGCATTTAAATGAACTTGGTAAAGAGCTAAAACTCATAAACCTTGTAGAGAGTAAAATACCAAAAGGGCAGTTTGGCGATAATATTCACGGAAACTTATTTGAAGCTTTAGTAGGTGCTATTTACCTAGATAGAGGCTATAACTATTGCGAAAAATTTATCTACAAACGTATTATTACACCACATGTAGATATTGAAACGCTAGAAGGAAAGGTAATTAGTTATAAAAGCCTGCTTATAGAATGGTGCCAGAAAGAAAAGAAAAGCTTTAATTATGATGTCTATGAAGACTCAGGAAATGATAACACCAGACATTTTTCGGTAAAACTTTCTATAGATAAAAAAGTTATTTCTAAAGCTCGAGCAACTTCCAAAAAGAAAGCCGAAGAAAAAGCATCTAAGCGTGCGTTTTTTGCTTTACAAAAGCAAATTCCTAGACCTGCTACAAATTAAATTAATAGTACACAAACTATATCGTTTTCGTTAAAAAATACTGTTAAGATTACCTTTAGCTTAACATAGTTCTTCGTTTTTAATACTATATTTACAATAATTAAAAGGGATTAATATTTTGCGAAAACTAATTCTTGAAGATTTTATAGATGATATTGACTATACTTTAATTGGTATACATTGCTCTATTGAAGACTACAGATTAGCCTATTTAGTAAACCATTACTTAGGTTTAAAGCTTAGAAGAAAAGATGTAGATATAGAATATAAAGACACATCTAGCTATTCTATTTTTGAATGGAATGACCAAAAACAGCAAACCATCTGGAATTTAGTAGCTAACATTAGCAAAATAGAAGTAAACGATACAATAGATGCTACTTCATTATTTGTAAATCAAGAAAAATTTACCAAAACAAACTATTTAATTCCCGAATACAAGAAAGTAAATTTTATTTTAAAGATAAGTGATGATCCATATCAACACCTACAAAAGCAAGCTTTAAATAAAATTATAGAAATACCACAAGTAATAACAGCTTTTGGTATTGATGCAAACAATTTAAAAACTACAGAACAATTAATATTTAACTAATGTTAAAAAGAAAAAAAACAAAAATAGTAGCAACCTTAGGACCAGCAACAAGTACCAAAGAAGTATTAAAAGGTATGCTAGAAGAAGGTGTAGATGTATTTAGAATCAATTTTTCGCATGCAGATTATGATGATGTAAAAAACCGCATCAAAATGATACGCGAGCTAAATGAAGAATTTGGTTACAATGCAGCTATTTTAGGAGATTTACAAGGTCCAAAACTTCGTGTAGGAGTAATGAAAGGAGACATAATTGTAAAAGAAGGAGATGAAATTATTTTTGCAACAGGAGAGCGTTTTGAAGGAACTAAAAAACGTGTATACATGACCTATGATCGTTTTCCGCAAGATGCAAAACCAGGAGAACGTATTCTTTTAGATGATGGTAAACTTATATTTGAAGTAGTTTCTACAGATAAAAAATCCGAAGTTAAAGCTAAAGTTATTCAAGGAGGGCCTCTTAAATCTAAAAAAGGAGTAAACCTACCAAATACCAATATCTCACAACCTGCTTTAACCGAAAAAGATATTGAAGATGCTATTTTTGCTATCGAGCAAAAAGTAGACTGGATGGCATTATCTTTTGTGCGTCATGCCGAAGATCTTATGCAACTAGAAGAGCTAATTAAAAAACATAGCGAACATAAAATTCCAATCATTGCAAAAATTGAAAAACCAGAAGCCGTAGAAAACATAGACAAAATTGTTGCCTATTGTGATGGTTTAATGGTTGCTCGTGGTGATTTAGGAGTAGAAATTCCAGCAGAAGAAGTACCACTTATTCAAAAACAATTAGTACTTCGCGCTAAAAAAGCTAGAATTCCAGTAATTATTGCAACGCAAATGATGGAAACCATGATTTCTAGCCTTACACCAACAAGAGCAGAAGTTAATGACGTTGCCAATTCGGTTATGGATGGTGCAGATGCCGTAATGCTTTCTGGTGAAACTTCCGTTGGGCAATATCCAGTACAAGTAATTCAGCAAATGTCTAACATTATTAAAAGTGTAGAAGACTCTCCGCTAATTCAAGTACCACAATTACCACCGCATATTCGTACCAAAAGATACATTACAAAATCTATCTGTTATCACGCAGCTAATATGGCAAACGAAATTAATGCAAAAGGTATTTCAACCCTTACCAATAGTGGTTATACAGCATTTCAAATTTCTGCTTGGCGACCACAATCGCACATCTTAGTATTTACATCAAACAAACGTATTTTAACACAATTAAACTTACTTTGGGGAGTTAAAGCATTCTATTATGATAAGTTTGTAAGCACAGACGAAACCATAGAAGACGTAAATGCCATAGCCTGTAAAAAAGGATACCTAGAAGTAGGAGACATGCTTATAAGCTTAGCAGCAATGCCAATTCAAGAAAAAGGTATGGTAAACACACTACGTGTCACCGAAATTACAAGCTGTAGTTTCTAAAAAATGTTTTTATTCCCTCGCAGGAGGGAATCTTTCGTTTTTTAAGAGATATTAATTTTTATAGCGTTTACTACTTCGCTGAAAAAGCTTCGTAGCACCGCGCTTTCACTACTCGCTCTCTGCGAGGAGCTCAAACAAACCGTTCAATCGCTAACGCGAAATCAAGAACATAACAATAATAAAAAACCAGTTACAATCATGTAGCTGGTTTTTTTATTTTAAGTAGCATATAAAACAAAGCATCTATTAATTCAATTATAAACCTTACTTTTGAAGACTCAAAAAATGTTTATTATAAACTGTAATTTATGCCATACCAAGATGAATTTGTTCTTTTCTGGGAACAAGTAAAACAAAGTGTAGAAGAAGGAAGATTTGCCAAATTAACCATGGCAAAAACCATTGGTAAGCAAGAATTAAAAAACATATTTGTAAGACCTCTAGACGCAGAATCTGGTTCTAATGTACTAGTGAAAGTACACTACAGACCTAAAGAAACAGAAGACGAAGAGCAAGAACTTAGCTTAGACCAAACCTTTACGTTTTTAAAAGGCTATTTATTAAAACCCTTTTTATCTGTTATCTTATTTACCACAACCAAAGATGTAACCTTTAAAGTAAATAAAAAAGGAGCAGGAAGCATTACTGAAAATGCACCAACATTTCGCGATGTTATTCTAGCTAAACGTTCAGAATAAACTACCTTATTCTATTGCATGCTTAGCTAAAAACTCTAAAATAAGTTTAGCAACCTCTCTTGTTTTTTCTTCTGCTGCAAAATGTCCAGCATCTAGTAAATGTAACTCGGCATTAGGTACATCTCTTAAATAGGCTTTAGCACCTTTATAATTAAATTTTAAATCCTTTTTTCCCCAAGCAATAAGCGTTTTAGGTTGGTTTTCACGTAACATACTTTGCCATTTTGGGTAACGCAATAAATTAGTATTGTAATCTTGAAAAAGCTGTACTTGAATTTCTCTGTCTTTTTTAGAGGCTAAAAAAGCCAAATCATGCGTCCATGCATCCGGACTTTGTATATGGATGTTGGTACTGTCTAAATCAAATAAATACTGTTTGTTAATAATGGCATCTTTACCTGTTAAACCATATAAAAAATCGTGTTTTTCGGGTGATGTATCTGTTTGTGCTGTTCTAAAAAAATCTTGTCGTTGTGTGGTTAATCCGTCTAAATACGCATTGGCATTTTGAACAATTAAAGCTTCAATGCGTTTTGGGTTTTTCATCATCATTCTATAGCCAACAGGAGCACCAAAATCTTGCATGTACATCACGTAGTTATCAATTTTAAGAGAGTTTATTAGCTTTTCGGTATAATCTGCCAATAAATCAAAAGTATATGTTGTGGTTTCAGGGTCTAGATGTGTACTATAACCAGAACCTAAATTATCAGGCGCAATAATATGGTAATGCGTGGCTAACATAGGAATTAGGTTTCTGTAAGAATGCGAAGAAGAAGGATAACCATGTAATAAAACAATGGTTGGCTTGTTTTTATCTCCAGCTTCTCTATAAAACAGTTTTACACTGTCTATTTCTTTGTAATTATAGGTAGTTGCAGGAGGTAAAAAATACGCTTTGTTGTTGTTTGCTTCAGTTTTTTTTGTGTCACTACATGCAAAAACAGATAGTGCTGTAAGTAAAAGGAAGAATATGGATTTCATGGAAGCTTTTTAGTTTCTTTATGGTTTAGACGTATTTATTGGTGATGCTTTCTCGTGAAACGGTTTATTTTTTAATAATAGCATGCGCATTTAGGTGTTAGATAAAAGCCATAACCAAAATAGATGCAGGTTATGGCTTTTAAGTTGTTTTTTAGCTTTTAGTTTCTACCAGCCATAACACCTCCATCAGTATCCCAAATAGCGCCTGTAACCCAAGCAGCTTTGTCAGATAATAAGAATACAATACTATTGGCAACGTCTTCAGACTCCCCAAAACGTCCTATTGGATGAAATCCGTTAAAACCAACCAAGGCTTCTTTAGCTGCCTCTTCACCACCAAATACACCATGATAAACAGGAGTATTTACTAGAGCTGGAGAAACTGCGTTTACACGAATATTATCTTCTGCTAACTCCATAGCCAAATGTTGCGTTAACGAGTGTAAACCTGCTTTTTGCATAGAATATGCCGAAGATGGTGTTGCTTTTACCGCTTGTTTTGCCCACATAGAACCTACATTTACTATTGAACCACCTTGAGTTGCTTTCATTTTTTTAGCAGCACTTTGTGTGATAAAAAAGAAACCTCTATTTAAATCTTGGTACGCATTATAATCTTCCATGGTGTGGTCTAAAAAAGGTTTAGGACCAAAAATTCCGGAAGCATTTACTAAATAATCTAAGTTATCAAGCGCATCAATTTTGGTTAATAAAGCATCAACTTCATTCGTGTTAGATATGTCTGCTGTATGTTTTACCAAGTTTGGCACATCTGCAATTTTATTGGTGTTTCTACCTACAACATGTACTGTTGCTCCACCTTCTAATAAGGCGTTTGTTGTTGCATTACCAATGCCGCTTGTTCCACCAATGACTAAGGCTACTTTGTTTTCAAATTCTTTCATAGTATTTTTATTTAATTGTTAATTATAGACAGACAAGTCTGTCTTTTTTATTGTAAATTTTTTTAACTTATTATTTTTTTACATAAATTTTTAGACTCCAAAATAGGCCAATCTTCTTGGTGTAAGTGGCTTTCTCCTACAGCACTTTCATAGAGTAAGTAAATTTGTCTGGCTAGAGAATTTACTTGTGCTTCTTTAACTTGTTCTAAATTATTGGTGATTAGTTTCGCTATTAGTGCAATGAAATCTTTTTTTTGAGATTGAATTTCATTTCTAATCAACTCATTGTCTTTTGGTATTTCTGAAACGGTTTTAATACACCAGCAACCATTAAATTCTTTGTCTTGATAAAACAATTGAAGAAAATCAAAAATGGCTAATATCTGTTCTTTTCCTTTTGGTTTTGATGTAATAAAGGGTTTAAAATTTTGTAAAAAACTATTGTTTTTAAATTGAAGATACGCCAAGCAAATTTCTTCTTTAGACTTAAAATGATTGTATAAGGTGGCTTTTGCAATACCTGCTTCCGCAATAATTTGGTTTATTCCTGTAGCGTTATACCCATTTTTATAAAATAAAAAAGAGGCTGTTTCAGTAATTTTATTTTTTACCTCAGCGTGTTTCATGCTGCAAATATAGAATAATAATTTAAAAACAGACAAGTCTGTCTATTTTTTTAAAAACCAAACTGTAACTGTACACTAACTTCTTTGTCTTTTTCAACAAGCTTTTTAGCTTTTTCGGTATTTAAATTAGATAAAGAAATACCTAATAATCTTACCGAATTGCTCATCTTTTCTTGATACAATAAATCTTTTGCAGTTTCTAAAATAATACTGGTGTCACTAATAAAATAAGGTAAAGTTTTACTTCTGGTTTGTAAAGTAAAATCACTGTATTTTATTTTTAGGGTTACTGTTTTTCCAGCAACTTTACTTTTTTTTAAACGTCTGGATACTTCCTCGGCAATATGCTGTAGCTTTTCTAGCATAAAAATTTCAGAAGAAAGGTTTTCTTGAAAAGTACGTTCTGCAGCAAGTGATTTTCTGGTTCTGTTTGGTTTTACTTCGCTGTTGTGTATTCCTCTAACAATATAATAGTAGTAGCGTCCAGATTTCCCGAAGTTTTCGTCAAGGTATTCTAGTGTTTTAGATTTTAAATCCTTTCCTGTAAAAATGCCTTTTTGGTACATTTTTTCGGCAGTAACTTTACCAACACCATAAAATTTTCGGATATCTAAATCTTCTAAAAAAGTTAACACCTCTTCCGGATTTACCGTTTTTTGTCCGTTAGGTTTGTTATAATCACTAGCTACTTTGGCAATAAACTTATTGATGCTAATTCCTGCCGAAGCGGTTAAGCCTATCTCATTGTAAATACGATCTCTAATTTCTTTAGCAAGTAACGAAGCGCTCGGATTTCCTTTTTTGTTTTCGGTAACATCTAAATAGGCTTCATCTAAAGAAAGCGGTTCTACCAAATCGGTATAATCAAAAAAAATCTTTTTTACTTTTTTTGATATTTCCGTGTATCTATCAAAACGCGGTTTTACAAAAACAAGGTCAGGACAGTTTCGTCTTGCTTGTGCGCCACTAATGGCACTTCGTACGCCAAATTTTCTAGCTTCGTAACTTGCAGCACTAACCACACCACGAGTTCCGCCACCACCAACAGCAACTGGTTTTCCGCGTAGTTCTGGGTTATCCATTTGTTCTACAGAAGCATAAAATGCATCCATATCTACATGAATAATTTTTCGAATTGGTAAATCGCTTGACATGATGTAAATTTAGAAAATAATAGAATGAAACAATTCATGAAAAAAAGTATTCTTCTAATTTTAATAATAATTTCTGTACTCTGTACCATTGTTTCGTCTTATATAAACAATAGTGTTATGCATTATGTGTTTAAACCTTTGTCTACTATATTGGTGATTCTTTTACCTGTTTTGTACGCTAAAAATGGGTTAAAACCTTATAAAAACATGCTGTTAATAGGTTTGGTTTTTTGCCTAATAGGCGACGTTTTTTTAATGTTTGATGCGTATTTTGTTTTAGGCTTAGCTTCCTTTTTAATTGGTCATGTGTTTTTTATCTATGCATTTACTACTATAAATGGTTTTAGTACGAAATGGAAAACCTTGATTCCGTTACTAATTATTTCAGGATTTGTGTTTTTGTTTTTAAAAGACCATTTAGGTAATTTATTAATTCCTGTAATTCTTTATATAACTTGTATTGTTCTTATGGCATGGCAAGCTTTAAACGTATATATTTGGAAAAAAGAATATGGGTTTTTGTTAATAACCATTGGTGCTTTTTTGTTTTTAGTATCTGATTCTGTTTTAGCAATAAATAAGTTTGTTACTAATTTTACCATAGCCCAATTTTTAATCTCAAGTACCTATTGGTCTGCAATTACTTTAATTGCACTTTCAACAATTTATATTAATGACACATCAAAAACAGAAATCTAATTTAGAAATAGAGCGTAAGTTTTTAGTAAAATCTACAGCGTTTAAAACGGAAGCTTTTAAGCAAACCAAAATTGTACAAGGGTTTTTAAGTACCAATAAAAAACGAACCGTTCGCGTAAGACTAAAAGGCGAACAAGGTTTTTTAACCATAAAAGGAGCGTCTTCTAAAAACGGATTATCGCGTTTTGAATGGGAAAAAGAAATTAGTAAAACCGAAGCAGAAGATCTTTTAAAACTTTGTAAAAAAGGAGTTATTGATAAAATACGATATGAAGTTAAAGTAGAAAATCATATTTTTGAAGTAGATGAATTTTTTGGCGCAAACAAAGGTTTGATTGTTGCAGAAGTAGAATTACAAGAAGAAACCGAAACTTTTGTTAAACCCGATTGGTTAGGAAAGGAAGTCACCGGAAAAATAAAATATTATAACTCGCAATTAAGTAGTAACCCTTTTACTACTTGGAAAAAATAAAATACCCATGAAACAATTTATAATTTTAATTTTTGCTTTAGTAACTGTTGTAGCTTGTAAAAAAGAAAGTAAAGCCGTTACAGATGATATTTCAACCGTTCCAAATATAGAAGCAGTAGAAGAAGTAATAGATGAGGTTGTAGAAGAAAAGCCATCTGTTACTGCACTTAAAGCGGAATTAAAAGCAAAAGGATTTGAAACCTTTGATTATGTAGACCCAAAAACGCAAGACACCATACTTATGCAAAAATACTTTATGGCGTTTTTAAAGAAAGGACCAATAAGAAGCCAGAATGAAGAAGTAGATAAAGGGTTACAAGAAGAACATTTAGAACATTTAGGTAGAATGTACGACGAAGGTTTTGCCGATTTAATAGGTCCTTTTGGAGACGATGGAGATATACGTGGTATTACTGTGTATAACGTGCCAAATAAAAAAATGGCAGATAGCTTGGCTAATCTAGATCCTATGGTACAAGCAGGTCGTTTAGCTGTAGAGATTCGACCTTGGTGGTGTGCAAAAGGACAGTTTTTACGATAAAATAAATGATTTACCGTTATTGTTTGTTTTCCACTTTAATCCTTGTTATTTAGATATTTCAATCCAACGTTTGGCCTCGTTACCAAAGGCATCCACAACTGTGATAATATGTTTTCCTACCTGAGGCAAAATAGCCATATCATGAATGTCTTTTGTAGTGCCAACAAATTCCGCATCTACATACCAAAACAATGTGGTTTCAGGTTTAGAATGTGCCATTTTTAAAACGAGCTCATTGGTATTACCATCAAAATCTTTAGGTAAAAAAATGGTGGTGTTTTCTTTAGGGTAAATAAACTGCATAGAAATAGCGTTTTCGCCCAAATAATCACTTCTAAATTTTGGTAAAGTTTTATAAAAAGGGTTTTTGGTTTTGTAGTAAAACTCCATTAAAGGAGGTAATACAAACCAAGATTTGTTGGTAATATTACCAATAGCTTCACAAGAAGAATTTACTTGATATTGTTCGTTTTTATCTAAATGCACTAACAGGTGGTACGGACAAGGTTTCGTTTTTAAACCGCTAATTTGTATAAACTTGTTTTCGGTTTCTTCACAATTTTCTGTTGCTCTGTAACCACTTTTTTTACAAATTTTAATTTCTTGCATTTCATCAAAAGGTTTTGCAAACCAATCGCTATTTGGTAAGGCATCAAAAACATCAAACAAAACAGGAGCAGCGGTTTGTACGCCAACCAAACCAGGTCTTCCTTCGCCATCTGCATTACCAACCCAAACACCAACCACATAATCTTTAGTAGTACCAATTGCCCAAGCATCTCTAAAACCAAAACTGGTTCCTGTTTTCCAAGCTATTTGTTTTGATCCATCAAAAAACTCCCAACTTTCATCGCTTTCGGGTCTATTTACTTCTTTTAAACTTTCATAGGTTAAGTAAATAGAAGCTGCATCATATATGGTTTTATCAGAAGTTTTTTTACCAAATTCTATTTTTTCTGAAGCTAAAAAAGTAGGCTCACAAAATTCATTGGTAAAATATTGACTAGAATTTTCGGTGTAATGATTTACAGTAGAAGATAAAGAAGCATAGCTTTTACATAAATCCCAAAGATTGCTTTCTGCGCCACCAAGTACTAAGGAAAGTCCGTAATGATTGGAGTTGTATTTTAAATCTTTCAGTTTTAACTCTTTTAAATAATGATAAAACCTATCTAAGCCAAACTCTTGTAACATACGTACTGCAGGAACATTTAACGAACGCGATAAAGCACGACTAGCAGGAACAGCACCATCATACTCTTTGTTAAAATTAACAGGAGCATAGCTTCCGTATTGCGTTGGCACATCGGCAACTAATGTGTTTGGTAGCATGTCACCAGAATCAAGCATTGCAGCATATAAAAAAGGTTTTAAAATACTTCCTGTGCTTCTGGGTTTGTCTATGATATCTACATCTTTTTGGTGTGCTTTGTCTGTTGGTGTATTGCCTACATAGGCTAAAACCTGTCTTGTTTTTACGTCTAAAACCAAAACAGCCATGTTGTAGATTTCATTCTGCTTTAATAAGTTATAATGGTTTTTCACAATTGCATTGGTCTGTTTTTGAAGTCTAGAATCTATAGTAGTTTGTATACGCTTGCCATAATTGGTTTTGGCAACTTTTTGTAATAAATGCGGAGCCGTTTGAGGTAAAGGATATGGTTTTTGTGGTAATCCTTCTGCTATAGATAGATTGTAGGTAAGCGAGTCTATTATCTCTTTTTTTAATAATTTGTTTAGCAAACGGTTTCTTTTTACTAGTAATCGTTCTTGGTTTTTACCAGGATAAATCAAACTTGGTGCATTTGGTAAAACAGCTAATGTGGCACTTTCTGCCCAAGAAAGCTGGTTTGCATTTCTATTAAAATAACGCCATGACGCAGCGTCTATACCAACTACATTTCCTCCAAAAGGCGCGTGACTAGAATAATAGGCTAATATTTGTTCTTTGCTTTCGCGAAATTCTAATCGCGTAGCGAGAATCATTTCCTTTATTTTTTCAAAATAGGTTCTAGGTTTTCCTTTTCTAGAAAGCCTAATTACTTGTTGTGTAATGGTACTTCCCCCTCGTTGTACTTCTCCAGATTGCATATTTTGCTTTAAAGCTTTAAAAATAGAAATAGGATTAAAGCCAGGATGCTTGTAAAAATATTCATCTTCAAACTGAATGATACAGGTTTTAAATTTTTCTGGTACACTATCATTTTGCGGAAATCGCCATTGACCATCTTTGGCAATTTGTGCACCTAGCAATTTATTACTAGCACTAGTAATTACTGTTGCTGTTGGATCTTTAAAAAGGGTTTTTGGTAAACAGAAATAATAAGCAAGTAAAAGCACAGCAATGATTACTGACTTTATTTTATGGTGTTTTATGTAGGTTATTGTTTTGTTCATGTTTACTTCCCACGAAAGTGGGAATCTTTTCTTTTTTACCCTTCCGTCTTTGATTTCTTTTTTGAAATCAAATCCACCTTCCCTTGAAAAAAAGGGAAGGAGTTTTGTGTGTTACTATATTGATTTTCTTTTTTTATTATACAAATCTCACTTCATACCAACAGTGTTTATTATTTTATCTCTATTATAAATAATAGTTCTAATTTTAACTCTCCTCGTTTTTTCAAGGAGGAGAGGATTCCGTTTTTTAAAGAAACGGAAGACGAGGTGGTTTTTTTAAACAGATTCCTGTTGTTGCAAGAATTCATATTCGCGTTCTACTTTACAAATTCTCACATGATACCAACTGTACCAATCTTGCCTTCCTTTTAGTTGTGCTTGTAGATGCTCGCTTTGTTGTTTCCAATTTTTAATAGCTTCTAAAGTTTCCCAATAACTAACCGTAATACCAATTTCATTTCTAGCAGATTCTATACCAATAAAACCTTTTTGTTGTTTGGCTAGCGTTTCCATTTTTTCAGCCATTTCAGCATAACCTTCTATGTTTTTATTTTGGGTAGAACTGAAAATTACGGCGTAATAAGATTTTAATGCTTTCATGTTTAATTTTTTTAACGTTACCTAAAGGTCAGGCTTTCACTACTCGCTCTCTGCGAGGAGCTCAAACAGACCGTTCAATCCTTAACGCACTAATCTGCTATGTTTTTTTACTTCACCACTTCAATCCATTCCCCTTTATTTCTAACTAAAAACTCATTGTCATACATAGCTTCAGCTTGTACACCAGGTAAATAATAGGTTCCTAGATAACCAGCATTTAGCATGACGTTAAAAGTTTTGGTGTCGTACTTTCCTTTCTTATTTAAATCGAAATAAAATTGTACTCGATCATCACGAATATCTGTAAACCTAGCTTGGCTAGTAGTGCTGCTTCCAAAGTCTGTAAAACGTGTGTTTACAATTTCCCAACCAGAAGGAAAGATTTGCGTTAAAGCCACATCATTCACTTTTTCGTTATTAAGATTACTTACTTTAACGGTTGCTACAAAATCCTGACCTTGTTGTAACTTAGAAATATCTATAGCGTTTCCTTGTAAATCTTTATAAGCAACAGCAACACTTAAGCCGCGTTGTTCTGTAAGCTCATTTCCTAAAGGTAGTTTTCCAGAATTTAACACACGAACATAAACCAGGTTGCCTTGATTGTTTTTAAAGGAAAGCGAATTACTACCTTCTTTAACCATTAAATCTCGTTGTGCAATAGCGCTTTTTGTGTCTATTTCTTCTGTTTTACCATTTAAAGTAAATTGTAGTTTGATTGCTTTTCCGCCATTAGCTTCTACCATTTTAGCCATTGCAAGTAAACTATAAGCAGTGGTTTGTGTACTCATCCAGCTATCTTTAGACAATTCTTTAGCAATTGTTTTAGACAATTCTCTAGCTCGTGAATCTTTAGTAATGACCATAGTTTCTAAAGCCATAGCACGATTTCTGTTTACAGAGCCATAAGTGTAATAATTATATTTAGGAGGTAAGAATGCAATATTTGCAGTTTTAGAAATTTGTGCGCTTGCTTCTTCTTGTCCTGCTAAAGCATATGCTGCTGCTAATCTCCATTTTGCCTCGTTAGAAATTTCGGTAAACTCACGAAGCCTGTTCATAGCAGCTAAATCAGGACTTCCTGCTAAAGCTAAAGTGTATAATCTGTAAGCTTGTGCAAGATCAGAATTATAAGTTTTATAGCTTGGTCTCCAATCGCGAGCAGCTTGTTTTTGGTAGGCAATCCAATTGGTTTTAAAGGTAAGAGGAAGCACGAAACCTTTCTTTTCGGCTTCTATCATAAAATGGCCAGCGTAACTTGTTCCCCAATCATTGGCTGTGTTTTCTCCCATCCAATAACTCATTCCTCCATTTGGTCTTTGAAAATGACCTAAACGTTTAATACCATTTTCAATATTAGATTGAATTTCTTGTTTCTTCTTAAAGGTTAGGTCAAAAATATCTTGTAAAAATAATTGCGGAAAAACGCTAGAAGTTGTCTGCTCTAAACAACCATGAGGATACTGCACTAGGTATTGTAATCTTCTAGAAAAATCCATTGGAGGCATGGTAGAAAATTCTACCGTAGCGCTATTGGTACCAGCAACTCCAAAGGTGGTGAAATCTAAATTTTTAGTAGCATTAGCTTCTAAGTCTACATCTAAAGCTTTAGATGAAATAGGGTTGGTGTTTACCACATCTAATTCTACTTTATAATTAGATTTTTCGCCATTTCCAGTAGCAATCACTTCTACAGAATTAATCCCTTTTGCTTTACTAACATCTAGTTCAAAATAAACCATTTGTTCGTCTGGTTTAGCAAAGGTTATCGTTTGGTTTTTGCTTCCAACAACTTCTATTCCGTTGCTTAACTTTAAGCTAATGTTTACCTTTTTAATATTCGGTTCCATAGCAAAAACAGTAACAGGAAGGGTTACTTTTTCACCAGGACTTAATTTTCTTGGTAGTGTTGCCAATACCATTAAAGGTTTTTTGACTTGCACTGTTTTGTCTGTGCTACCATAGGCTTCATTAGTAATGTCACCAGCGACAACCATGGTTCTAACGGAACCAATATAATTTGGTATTTTAATTTTGTGTGTTTTATTGTCTCCTGCTTTTAATTGAAAAGGTCCTAAAAAGGTAACCACAGGTTTAAATCTATTTGCTTTTTTGTTTTTTCCATCTGCAGCAGAACCATCTCCACCAATAGCGAATACTTGATCTATACTTCCGGAGTATGCGCCAATTACATCATCAAAAACGTCCCAAGTTTTAACACCTAAAGCTTCTCTTTTGTAAAATTCGTTCCAAGCATTTGGTGTTTTAAATCGTGTTAAATCAAGCAAGCCTTCTTCTACCATTGCAATAGTATAGGTCATTGCTTTATTGTTTTTTTCAGATACTACAACTTCAAATTCTTGTTCAGGACGTAAAACACTAGGCATTTTTAATTCTGGTTCCAGCTTTGTATTTGGGTCTTCTACTAATATTGGAATGACACCATACAAACGAATTGGTAAATCATTTTCTGTAATAGCATGTGGTTGTAGTAAAGAAATATTGACAAATACATTAGGAGCCATTTTTGCTGTAATAGGAATTTGTACTGTAGTTTCTCCTTTGGTAGTTTTTACCCATTTATATTCTATTACTTCTGTGCCGTTTTCAATACTTACTAAGGCACGACCTTCGCTACCAGAAGGAAAGGTAATGGTTGCGGTTTCACCAACATTATAATTTTCTTTATCCGCAGCAAAAGCTAGCATTTTGGCTGCTTCTTTATCTCCAGAAGGTGTATACCAGTTTTTATAAAAATATGCGGTTCTTCCTGTTGCATGTCCGCTTTTAGGATCGAAAACACGAATAAGAAAACGACCTTTATCGCTTTCTGGAATGTTTAATGTGAAGCTGGTTTTTCCATTTGCATCTGTATTTAGCTTCATGTTTTTGTAAGCTTGATGATAGGTGCTTGATGCGTATGAGGAAAGATTGTCATAAGAAGAATTCCACCACCAACGCCAGTTTATTTTATAAACCTTTACTTCTAAACCATTGCGTTGTATAGGTTTTCCTTCGGCATCTACTACAACAATATCAAAGGTTTGATTTTGGTTAGTAACAAAAGAACCATAGCCTTTTCCTTTAGGTGATTTTAACCCAACAAAGGATTTGTATGGTGCGTATTTTTTGGTGAAAGCATCCATAGAAAAGTCTCCACCATTTTCAAAAGCACGAACTAAAAACTGTGCATTAAGCATTCCTGGAGCATTGCTACCAACGTTTAGTTTGTTGGTAATATCAGCTAAGCCTTCTTCGTTTACTTTACCATCAAAAATGATGATTTCTTCGGTTGAAAAAGTACGTGAAGGATCTCTAAAAGTATAATCGGAATAATTTTTAAAACTCGTATATGCATTGCTAAACTTGGCTTTAATTTCGGTTTTTACATTTTTTGCAGGAGCACCATGCAACCATTTTACATCTAATTTTCCGTTTAACGGATTTTCACCAGAAAGTACTTCGTCTTCAAAATCGACTTTAATTTTTAAACGATTAGGCTTCACGGTTTCTATTTTTAATCCTTTATAAAAAGTAGCTCCTCCAACCGAAACTTTTGCATTCCAGTTTCCTGTTTTATCTTCGGTAGCAGTAGGAACTTTAAAGGTGTATAGATTGTTAAGGTTGCTTGTGGTAACATTTCTGTAGGCAAGTTTACCATTAGCGTCTGTAATTTCCATTTTTACAGGATGGCCTTTTGGAAGTTTGTTTCCTGCATCGTTTAACATAAAGGATAAATGCAAGGTGTCTCCTGGTCGCCAAACACCACGTTCGCCATAAATATAGCCTTTAAGTCCGCGTTGTAAACGGTTTCCAGAAACATCAAATTTACTTAAGGATAAAGAATTTCCATCGTTTAGCTTGATGTAGCTGGTGTTATTTCCTTTGGAAACAATAGCGAAAGCAGCATGATTTTCTACATCTATTGTAGCTAGTCCTTCGGTATCTGTTTTTGTTTTTACAATTTCTTGTTGCTGGAAATTATAGATAGCAACAGTTGCTCCAGCTTCTGGATTAGTATCTAAAATATTAGTTACTGCAAAGTAGTAATTGTTGTTTGCTCCTTTTTTTGCAATCACACCAAGGTTAGAAGCCAATACGTTTTGCGCAACGGTTTTACTATTGTAGTAGGCATCTTTACAAGGGTTTTGTCTGTCGTTCCAGTTGTAATAATAGTTTTGGTAGCTGTAGGTTAAATTATCCCAATATTGTTCTTCGCGAAGCTCCTCATCTTCGGTAGATGTTTCTGCATAATCGTTGTAATAGTAATCTTCTTCGTAGTATTCGTCTTCATAATAATCCTCGTTGTTTTCAGAATTCGTTATGTTTTGATTGCTATCGCAATTGTACAACGAGTATTCTTTTTTCATGTCTAACTCTACTCTGTAAATGGCTCCAGGATCTGCTTTTATGTATTTAGATAAATCGATACTGTAGGTTTTCCATTTACCAGAATTTTGCGCTTCGTCTTGTAGTTGAATGGTTTGTTTTGCAATACGTCTTCCAACACGACGTACATCATTTTTGTTGGTGTTGTTGAGGTTGTTGTCTTGTAAAAACTGCAATACATTATCTTCAAAAATCTTGATGATACGTACATCTACAGCTTTTAAATTAACCGCTTCAAAGTTGAATTTTAACTCTTGAGAATTTGGTAAAATTACTCCGTTACTAATTAATCTAACTAGAGGTTTTTCATCTTCAAAAGCAATTAATTCTGAAAAGGGCTTCTTCAATTTATAACCATCGATATTTGCTATACCTTGAAAAACATCGACTTGAATATTACCAACAACTTTAGTATTAGGATAGGCTTTTAATACATTACCATCTACAATGTATTTTGGGCTGTTTACATTTTGAATGGTTACTAAACCATCAAAGTTTTGTTGTTTTTTAATCGGATCGGAGAAGTTGATAGACAAATACTGTTCTGGACTTTGAATAACATCGACTTTGGTAATGGTAAAGTTGTTTTTTCCAGGAATGTTTACGGTGTTTTCGCCAGAATTATCTGCTTGAATGCTTTTTCCGTTCCATGTTACTAGTATTTGGCTGTCTTCTACTAAACGATGAATGCTATCTATTTTAAATTCGAAAAGTTTTTCTTTTTTGTAGGATTCATTCCAAACTATTGCTAGATTTTTTCCGCTCTGCGAAGCTTGTACCAGTTCTTTTGCTTGGTCTAAAGAAATAATGTCTGCTGCACGAATTACACCTTCTAAATATTGCCATTCTTTACTGTAAGATTGTAAATTATTGGTGACAATATTGAAATTTGGTGTAATGGTTTTAAATTGAAATGTATAGGTTTTAAAGTCTGTAGGAATGTTATTAAAAATCTGGTCTAGCTTTACATCCACAGTATATTCTGTATCTGGTTCTAAAGTTTCGTCTGGAACAAGACGTAGCGAATGTTTATTGTTTACTAGTAGTTTTCCTTCTACATGTGGTTTGATAGAAACAATATTATCTGTAATTTCTTGGTTAATTTCCCAACTTTCCACATCATTGGCTAAATTAATTTCAATGGCATTTGCAACAGAAACACGACCAGAAGTAGTATAACTGATGTAGTCTTTAAATTTGAAAATATTGTCTGTTTCTTCTGTGGTTTTTTTACAAGAAAATGTAAAAGCCAAAATAAAGACCAGAGCGAGAAGTTTTTGGGTACGCATAAAAGATGGATTTTTAAAGTGAATAATAGCCTAGAAGTGTAATATAATTCCTATTTATATAAATACTTCTTTTTTTAACACTTTAGATTTTTTGATGGTGTTAAATTCGTCATAAAGTTAATAAAAGGAAAAGGTGTATTGTTTTTAAAAAGGAATATTTTTAAGAATTAAAATGCTGTATCAACAGTTAAATTATTAGTATCTTAGCAAGAAATTAAATAATTCGTAAAAAATAAACATATATGGAAGTTATTTCTACAGATTTCGGAATGGACAAGGCGTTAAAAGCTTTGGGTATTGCAGAAATTAATAATGGAACATCAACGGGTTCTGATAGTTTTTCTAATGGAGATGTTATTGCATCCTATTCGCCAGTAGACGGACAGTTAATAGGAAAAGTAAAAGCAACAACAAGAGAGGATTATGATAAGGTGATGGATGCTGCAACGAAAGCATTTTTAACATGGAGAGATGTTCCTGCTCCACAACGTGGAGAAATAGTTCGTCAGTTTGGTAATAAATTAAGAGAATTAAAAGAGCCGTTAGGAAAGTTAGTTTCTTACGAAATGGGAAAATCTTTACAAGAAGGTTATGGTGAGGTTCAAGAAATGATTGATATCTGCGATTTTGCAGTAGGATTATCTAGACAGTTAAATGGGCAAACGATTCCGTCTGAGCGTCCAGGACACGTAATGCGTGAGCAATGGCATCCAATAGGTGTTGTTGGTATTATTTCTGCATTTAATTTTCCTGTTGCTGTTTGGGCATGGAACACTGCCTTGGCTTGGATTTGTGGTGATGTTTGTGTTTGGAAAGCTTCAGAAAAAGCACCTTTATGCTCTGTGGCTTGTCAAAATATAATTGCTGGAATTTTAAAAGAAAACAACTTACCAGAAGGTATTTCTTGTATTATCAATGGTGATTATAAAGTGGGAGAAATGATGACTACTGACACAAGAATTCCGCTTGTATCTGCTACAGGATCTACTAGGATGGGAAGAATTGTTGGAGCAACTGTTGCTAAGCGTTTTGGGAAATCATTATTAGAATTAGGAGGAAATAATGCTATCATTATTACACCAACTGCAGACTTAAAAGTGGTAGTTCCTGGTGCTGTGTTTGGTGCTGTTGGTACTTGTGGACAACGTTGTACTTCAACACGTCGTTTAATTATTCATGAGTCTGTTTATGATAAAGTACGCGATGCTATTGTTGGTGCTTACAAGCAATTAACTATTGGTAATCCTTTAGATGAAAAAAATCATATAGGACCATTAATTGATAAAGATTCTGTAAATACCTACTTAGAAGCTATTGAAAAAGCAAAAGCTGAAGGAGGAAATGTATTAGTAGAAGGTGGTGTTTTAGAAGGCGAAGGATATGAGTCTGGTTGCTACGTAAAACCTGCTATAATTGAAGCAGAAAATACTTTTGAAATTGTACAACATGAAACTTTTGCTCCTATTTTATATTTAATGAAATATTCTGGAGAAGTAGAAAATGCAATAGCTAAGCAAAATGGCGTAGCGCAAGGACTGTCTTCTGCAATTATGACTAATGAAATGAAAGAAGCAGAAAAATTCTTATCGTATGCAGGTTCAGATTGCGGAATTGCAAACGTAAACATAGGAACTTCTGGTGCTGAAATTGGTGGTGCTTTTGGTGGTGAAAAAGAAACAGGTGGTGGACGCGAGTCTGGATCTGATGCTTGGAAAGTATATATGAGAAGACAAACCAATACTATCAATTATTCTGATGAATTGCCTTTAGCGCAAGGAATTAAGTTTGATTTGTAATGGGATAATTTTATAAAAAAGACAAGCCGCATCGAATGATGTGGCTTGTCTTTTTTAATACCAAATAGTTTTAATTATACATTATTTTTTCTTTACAAATAAACAGGATGCATTACCTGAAAAACACAAATTCTCCTGGTGCTGTAAGTATTAATTCTGAAGTTGAAATAGCTGTAATGGTGTAGTTTCCTGAAACGCTACCTAAAGTAACATGAATAGTTTCATTATTATCTAATAAAGTATAGGTTCCTTCATAATAACCTCCAGATAGACATTCATTTGTAACACTATTTATATAAAAGGTGTCTGTTATAAACGTGCCATCACTTTTAAAATCATAATAGGAAGTTGCTTCACAGTCATTATTTACATGAACAGGATTTCCAACAGGCTTTACAGACTTAATAAACCATTTGTGAGCTAATAATTCTTGTGTTGTAGGTTCGCTACTAGAACTATCGTCATCGCTTTCACAGCTAAAAAAGGTTATAGAAAATAATAGGCTTAAAGTAATAAGTTTTAAAGTTTTCATAAAAAAGGGTTTTGTTTTTAAAATTAGATGCGTTATTTATTATTCTTTTATAAAAGTTATATGTCGTGTTCCAAAACCTGTTTGTTCTAAAATCAATTCTGTTTCCGATATAGATACAATTTTAGAGCCTTCTGTGCTTCCGTCAGGTAAAGTAATCAAGAAGCCTTCATCTCCTTCGTATTCCATCATTTCATAAGTGCCACTTTCACTAGAATTAAGTTCACAGGTACCTGTGTTTAATGCAAAAAAGCCTAGAGAAAAATCACCAGTAATAGAGAATTCATAGTATGAGTTTTGTTCGCAAGAATCAGCAATAGTCTCCTCTCCAGTTTCAACGTTTAATACTTTTAATAAGAACCATTTATGTGCTAATCGTTCTTTTGTTGTAGGTTCTATACTAGGGTTGTCGTCATCGCTATTACAACTGAAAAAGGTTATAGAAAGTAATAGGCTTAACGTAATAAGTTTTAAAGTTTTCAAAATGTTGGATTTTAATTATTTTAAGTTTAATACAGAAAATAATAAAAGGTTAACATCCTGCTTTATTAATTTTTTTAATCTTAAGAAAAGGGTTTTCTAGGAACACAAATGGTAATTTTTTACACTAAATTTATTCCTAAAAAAATCAAGTTTTAAGACAATCTAGCTTGAATTATGTGTGATAATTATTTATTTATTAACACTTATATTATAATTTTAATACATTGCTTCTTGTTAATTTATAAACGACGTATTAAATGAGTAAAAAAACATCTTACCTACTGGGTATTTTGGTAACCATTGGCATTGGTACTTTGTTAAATTGGTGGCTTTGTTGTAATAATGAAGATTTAGATTATAAAAATACAGAGAAAACTGTGGTAATAGAAGAGGTAAAGAAAGCTAGCTTAAACGCTTTCGTTATTACAGATGGTGATTATGTTTTAAAAAGTAGTGATAATTTTAATTTTAAAACTTCTTCTTTTAAAATAGAAGTACCAGTTTCAGAAGACTTAAAAAAATCGGTTCTAGGTTTAAAAGCATATTTAGATGAAAACCGAACAAAAAGAGTAACTGTAATTGGGTATTACAATAGTGAAGAAACAAACCATTCGGCATATCCTAATTTAGGATTGGCAAGAGCTAATGCGGTAAAAAACTACTTGGTGTCTCAAGGTATTTCTTCAAAAAATATGGATACAAATAGTGGATTAAAAGAGGCGTTGGTTGCTAATGAAAAAGATGTTTTATTTGGTCCAATAGACTATAAGATTACTACAGTTTCTAAAGATACAACAGCAGAAGATGAAGCGTTGCAAATGGCTTGTGAGGATTTAAGGGTAAATCCGTTAGTTTTATATTTTAATACAGGTAAAGCGCAAATAAGCTTAACTACAGAGCAACGTCAAAAAATTGCTAACATATCTAGATGTGTAGATAAATTAGGCGTAAAAGTGTTAGTTGTTGGTTATACAGATAATACAGGAAATGCAGCTAATAATATGGTTCTTGGCCAGCAGAGATCAGATTTTATAAAAAAATATTTAGTACAAAATGGTATTTTAAGTACTAATATAGAGGCTAGCTCTAAAGGACCAAATGAGCCTATTGCAGATAATGCAACCAAAGCAGGTAGAGCTAAAAACAGAAGAACTGTAGTGACTATTAACTAAGTAAAATTGAAAAAAAATAAAGTATGAATTGGTGTGTGTTAATTCCGTTATTAGTTGGTGTAATTTGTGCCTTATTAGGTTATTTATTAGGAAAAAATGCTGAGGCAGGAAAAAAGCCATCTTTTAATGTGTATGCTTATAAAAACAGAATAGCAAAATTAGAAGCAGATTTAGAAACATGTAAATCTAGTAAGGCTCCAGACTAGTGTAGTGTCTTATTAGTAATGAAGAGATAGTGTTAGGTAGTGAAAAGCAATCTCATTCTTTTTATAGCAAACAAAAACCGTTTTATTAATGTAAAACGGTTTTTTTTGTTAAATAAATAAAGTTTTAATGCTAAAATGGTTAGGTTTTTGATAGTTTATGTAAATTAAGTAGCTTTCTTTAAGTTTTATTGATATGAACAAAAAACATATACTGCATTTGTATTGGCGAGCAGGTTTTGGTTTGTTGCCAAAGCAATTAGATGATCTTTCTAGTAAGAGTAGAGAAGAGGTTGTTGATGCGTTGTTTTTAGAGTCTGCTAAAATAACACCATTAACTATAAATACTTCTAGTTTAGATTCTTTTACTAAAGAGGCTTTAGATAAATCTAGAGTTTTAAGGTTGGAGTATAATAAGTTAAACGCTGGTTTAATTAAAAACTATAGCCATAAGTGGATGGATAGATTAGTAAATACTAATGAAACCTTAAGAGAAAAAATGACTCTGTTTTGGGCAAATCATTTTTCGGCAAAAAACGGAAGAATTAACTACGTTAAAAACTTTAATAACACATTAAGAAAGCATGCGTTAGGAGATTTTAGAAAGTTTGTAAAAGCGGTTTCTAAAGATGCTGTAATGATTCAGTTTTTAAATTTAAATCAAAATAATAAATCTAAACCTAATGAGAATTTTGCAAGAGAACTTATGGAGTTGTTTACTCTTGGTGTAGGTCATTATTCTGAAACAGATGTTAAAGAATCTGCAAGAGCGTTTTCAGGATATAAAAATAATTTTGAAGGAGCGTTTGTTTTTAGTAAATACCAACATGATAAAGGTGTTAAGACCTTTTTAGGGGAAACAGGTGCTTTTGAAGGAGATCAAATTATAGATATTATTTTAAAGCAAAAGCAGTGTGCTCGTTTTATTAGCGAAAAAATATATGGCTATTTTGTAAATGAAAATATAAACCAAAGTCATGTAAACTTAATGACAGAAGTGTTTTACAAAGATTATAATATTGAAAACCTAATGCGTTATGTTTTTCAATCCGATTGGTTTTATAATGCAGAAAATATAGGTGTTAAAATTAAGTCGCCAATAGAATTGTTAGTTGGTATGTGTAGAACAATTCCTTTAAGGTTTAATAAAACGGAAGAATTAATAAGAATACAAACCATTTTAAATCAAAGACTATTATATCCACCAGATGTTGCTGGCTGGAAAGGTGGAAAAAATTGGATAAATACGAATAGTATTTTGGTACGTGTGAAATTGCCTTCTATGATTTTAGAAAGAGAATCTTTTACTATACAGCCTAAAGGAAACTTTACCGATAAATTTAAATTGGTTTACGTAAAAAATAAATATCAAGAAAAGTTAAATGTTTCTGTAGATTGGAAAACCTATAAGCAGCATGTGAAAAAAGTAACATCCAATGAGTTGTTGTTTTCATTGGTTTTATGTGAAATAAATTTAGGAACACAAAATTATTTAAAGTCACTAGGTAATTTAACTAAAAAGAAAAATTTAGCAAAAATAATGAGTCTTCCAGAATATCAAATGTGTTAATTATGGATAGAAGAAAATTTTTAAAAAATTCAGCGCTAGCAAGTAGTGTGTTTTTTGTTCCAAGCTTTTTAAAAGCATTCGAAAATGTAGATTTAAGTAACTATGGTTATAATAAATTAGTAGTTATACAACTGTCAGGTGGTAATGATGGATTAAATACTATTGTGCCATACAGAAATGATATTTATTATAAAGCAAGACCAAAGATTGCAATACCTAAAAACGAAGTTATAAAGTTAAATGATGAAATAGGATTGCATAAAAAACTACAGCCATTAAAACGATTGTATGATCAAGGTGATTTAAGTATTATAAATAATGTTGGTTATCCAAACCCAAATAGGTCGCACTCTAGATCTTCAGATATTTGGCATACAGCAAGTGATTCTAATAAATATCTTAAATCTGGTTGGATTGGTCGCTATCTAGATGTATATGGTAAGCATACGCATCAAGCAATAGAAATAGATGACAACCTTTCTATTATGTTACAAGGAGAGCGACGTAATGGTATTGCTACAAGAAGCGCTTCTTTTTTGTATAAAGGACTGCATGAATCTAATTTTAATAAAATATTAGCTTATCAAAACAACAAGCACTTAAATGAGCATAATTTAGGGTATTTGTATAAAACAATGATAGACGCAAAATCATCTGCTACTTATTTGTATGAAAAAACACAAAACTATTCCTCTGCTCAAGATTATCCTACTAAAAATCCGTTAGCAAACCAGTTAAAAACGATTGCGCAGTTTATTAATTCCGGAATTAATACAAAAGTGTATTATGCCAATCTTGTAGGTTTTGATACACATGCAGGACAAGTGAATACACAAGATCGTTTGTTAGATTTATATGCAAACAGTGTAGCTGCTTTTGTAAAGGATTTAAAACGAAATAATACTTTTAAAAACACGTTAATTCTTACTTTTTCAGAATTTGGCAGACGTGTAAAAGAAAACGCAGCAAATGGTACAGATCATGGTGCTGCAAATAATGTTTTTGTTATTGGTGAAAATTTAAAAAAACAAGGTTTGTATAATGATTTGGCAAGCCTAAGTGATTTGGATACAAATGGAGATGTTAAATACGAAATAGATTTTAGAACCATATATGCAACTATTTTAAAGAAATGGCTGAATGTAGATGCTTCAAAAATATTAAACTCCTCTTTTAATTCTTTAGATTTTATTTAAAAAACCTATTAGGTTTAAGTTGCTGCGTATAAATATTTAAAATTACCAACAGAAATTTAAGTTATAATTAGTGTCTCCTTGTGTAAAGTAATAGATGCTATTTTTTGTCAGCAAATTGTTGTGGTATTGATGATTAGCTTTTTCTCGCGTAATGTTTTGTTTGTATAGATGCCATATAAAATAACCTTGCTTCGTGTCCTGGTAATGTACAGGAGAAACAAGGTTAGTTTTATATTGATTAATAGCATAGCAAATATATGATAATCAAGTAGATATGTGTTTTTGAATTATGCGGTTAGTAATGAATATTATATAGTTGGTGTTGTTTTTTGTATAGTTGGTATTTCTTTCCTTTTTAAAATTTGTGCAATACTTCATGTTGGTTAAAAAGAGTACTTGTTAATATTGTTAGTTTATTAAACGGATTTAGGTTTGTTTGTTTATTAGAATATAGTTTGTTGTAAATCATGTTTATACTCTAAATAAGTGTCTTTTTAGAAAAGTAGACTAGATTTATTCTAAAAAAAAATAGTCCTGCTTATGTGTTGATTTCGTGGTGTTTGCTCTTTAGTATGTTTTTGTCTTTGTTTTTAATGTATTGATAATGAGTGTCTTTTCTGTTTTAATGATGGTTTCTAGGTAAGATTTGGTTTTATTTCGCATTAGTTAATTTTTTGCATAATACGCAGAGAATTAACAGTTTTGTAGGAATTTTTTTGTTTTTTTTAACATTTTTACTTTAATTTATGCAGATTATTTAACGAAACAAGGTGTGTTGTTTCGTTTTTTTTGTAATAAAATGTTGAATCTTTAACTGTTTTAATAAATGTCCCAAATGAAATTAAAATCAACAAATTATCAAAATGTACCATTTGTATTCCGTAGTGTTTTTGTGTTGCTTTTTTGTGTGTTATCAGTAGGTTATTCTTATGCTCAGGTCCATTCAAAAGAAAATTATAGTAATGCTTTTATTGAAAAATGTATTGTTGAAGTCTATCAGGATGCAGCAGATGAATTGGTTTTTAATTCCAAATCAAAAAAACTACAGGTAATTACTTATTTTTTTCAAAAACGATATGAGGTAAAATATATGCCAGAATATAGAGGAAAAGAATTCGATTTACTGTCTTCTGTTCCTTTAAATAATAAGTATAATAAACAATTAAAGATAGATGCATATTATAAGCCTGATTCCTTT
This sequence comes from Lacinutrix gracilariae, assembly GCF_042684485.1. Taxonomy (NCBI): domain Bacteria; kingdom Pseudomonadati; phylum Bacteroidota; class Flavobacteriia; order Flavobacteriales; family Flavobacteriaceae; genus Lacinutrix; species Lacinutrix gracilariae. Next base: position 1,096,606 of record NZ_JBHULM010000011.1, read on the forward strand.
AATCCTTTAAAGTATCAATTGCCTTTAACTCCTCGGGAAACTAAAATTTACCGTATAGGTGGTACAGACTATTTAATTTTTATTCATGGAAAAAATAAAGGATTATAATTATGAAAAAAACTATTATTCTATATGTCGTTTTTTTGTCTAGTTTATTTACATATGCACAATATGAAATTGATTTAGGAGGTGTAATTACTACTTGTAGTGGTACTTTTTTAGACTCTGGAGGAGCTTCTGGTAATTATGGTAATAATGAACATTACGAAATTACTTTTTGTCCAGATACTCCAGGTACTTATATCCAATTTGATTTTTCTTATTTAGACATAGAAAGCTTTTTTGAGTCTTTATCTTTTTATGAAGGAACTGGTACTGGAGGGACTTTTATTGGTTCTTTTGATGATTTAGATGATATACAGCCTTGTTCTGGTGGATTTATGGCATCCAGTCATTCTTCAGGATGTATAACGGTTGCTTTTGATTCTGATAGTTCTTTTAATTATTCGGGTTGGGAAGCAGATATTTCTTGTGTTTCAACACCTGGAGGTGACACCGGAAACTCAGGTATTCCTGATAATTCGGTTTGTTCTGGAGCAGGGCCCTTTTGCGCAGATGCAGGAGTGTTAGAGTTTCCTAATACTTCAGATGGTGATTGTGTTCCAGATGCTCCTTATGCAGTTGTTGATAATAGTTGTTTGCTTTCTGCGCCAAACCCAGCGTGGTATTATGTTGAAATAGGTGTTTCTGGCGAAATAGTTATAGAAATTGAACAAACTACAGGTCCAGGTGGTACTGGTGCAGGATTAGATGTAGATTATGTGGTTTGGGGACCTTTTACAGATCCTGCTTCTGCTTGTGTTGATTTTGCTTCTGGAGATTGTTATGGCGATCATAATTGTTATGGAACTGTTGTGGATTGTAGTTACAGTATAGCTGCAGTAGAAACAGCAACCATACCAAATGCTGTTGTTGGAGAGTTTTATATGTTTCTTGTTACAAATTATAATGGGGATTCAGGTTATATTACTTTATCCCAAACCAATCAAGGTAATTCTGGTGCAGGATCTACAGATTGTTGTCCATCAATTATGGGTACAGATCCTTCTAGTTGTGGTTCTTCTGATGGTGAAATTGAAATATCATTGTTGTTGCCAAATACTTCGTATGTAATTACTTATAATGATCCAGCTCCTCAGTCAATAAATATAATAAGTAATGCGCTTGGTGAAATTCATATTACTAATCTAAGTGCTGGGTCATATACTAATATAGATACAGGAACGCCAGGTTGTACTCCTAGAGATTTAGTTTTAAATTCTTCAGGAACTGAAATAATTCCAGCTTTCACGCAAGTTCCAGACATATGTTCAGGCGATACATTAGCTGCCTTACCAACTACTTCAGACAATGGAATAAACGGAACGTGGAGTCCAGCGTTAGATAATACAACAACGACGACATATACTTTTACTCCAGATGCAGGAGAATGTGCGAGTACACAAACCATGACGATAACGGTAAATCTAGAGATTGTACCAGCTTTCACGCAAGTTCCAGATATTTGTTCAGGCGATACATTGGCAGCATTACCAACAACATCTAATAACGGAATAAATGGAACATGGAATCCAGCGTTAGATAATACAATAACGACGACGTATACTTTTACTCCAGATGCAGGCGAATGTGCAAGTACACAAACCATGACAATAACAGTAAATCCTGAGGTTGTACCAACTTTCACGCAAGTTCCAGATATCTGTTCAGGAGATGCATTAGCTGCCTTACCAACTACTTCGGACAATGGAATAAATGGAACATGGAGTCCAGCATTAGATAATACAACAACGACGGCGTATACTTTTACACCAGATGCAGGTGAATGTGCAACTGCGCAAACCATGACAATAACAGTAAACCCAGAGATTGTACCAGCTTTTACACAAGTTCCGGATATTTGTTCAGGTGAAACATTAGCTGCCTTACCAACAACATCTAATAACGGAATAGATGGAACATGGAGTCCAGCGTTAGATAATACAACAACGACAACCTATACTTTTACTCCAGATGCTGGCGAATGTGCAAGTGCGCAAGCCATGACGATAACAGTAAATCCTGAGATTGTACCAACTTTCACGCAAGTTCCAGATATTTGTTCAGGTGATACATTGGCAGCATTACCAACAACTTCAGGCAATGGAATAAATGGAACGTGGAGTCCAGCGTTAGATAATACAACAACTACGACATATACTTTTACACCAGATGCAGGTGAATGTGCAAGTACGCAAACCATGACGATAACAGTAAATCCAGAGGTTGTACCAACTTTCATGCAAGTTCCAGAAATCTGTTCAGGAGATACATTAGCTGCCTTACCAACTACTTCAGACAATGGAATAAACGGAACATGGAGTCCAGCATTGGATAATACAACAACGACAACCTATACTTTTACACCAGATGCAGGTGAATGTGCAAGTACGCAAACCATGACGATAACAGTAAATCCAGAGGTTGTACCAACTTTCATGCAAGTTCCAGATATTTGTTCAGGTGAAACATTAGCTCCCTTGCCAACCACTTCGGACAATGGAATAAATGGAACATGGAGTCCATCGCTAGATAATACAACAACGACAACCTATACTTTTACACCAAATGCAGGCGAGTGTGCGAGTACGCAAACCATGACGATAACAGTAAATCCGGAGATTGTACCAACTTTCACGCAAGTTCCAGATATTTGTTCAGGAGATACAATAGCTCCCTTACCAACCACTTCGGACAATGGAATAAGTGGAACGTGGAGTCCAGCGTTGGATAATACAACAACGACGACGTATACTTTTACTCCAGATGTAGGAGAGTGTGCGAGTACACAAACCATGACGATAACAGTAAATCCTGAGGTTGTACCAACTTTCACGCAAGTTCCAGACATATGTTCAGGCGATACAATAGCTGCCTTACCAACTACTTCAGGCAATGGGATAAATGGAACGTGGAGTCCTGCGTTAGATAATACAGCAACGACGACGTATACTTTTACACCAGATGTAGGAGAATGTGCAACTGCACAAACCATGACGATAACGGTAAATCCAGAAGTTGTACCAACTTTTACGCAAGTTTCAGATATTTGTTCAGGCGATACATTAGTTGCGTTACCAACCATTTCAGATAATGGGATAAGCGGAACGTGGAGTCCAGCGTTAGATAATACAACAACGACAACCTATACTTTTACTCCAGATGCTGGCGAATGTGCAAGTGCGCAAGCCATGACTATAACAGTAAATCCTGAGATTGTACCAACTTTCACGCAAGTTCCAGATATTTGTTCAGGTGATACATTGGCAGCATTACCAACAACTTCAGGCAATGGAATAAATGGAACATGGAGTCCAGCGTTAGATAATACAACAACCACGACCTATACTTTTACACCAGATGCAGGTGAATGTGCAACTACACAAACCATGACGATAACAGTAAACCCAGAGGTTGTACCAACTTTTACGCAAGTTCCAGATATTTGTTCAGGCGATACATTGGCGGCATTACCAACCACTTCAGACAATGGAATAAATGGAACATGGAGTCCTGCGTTAGATAATACAGCAACGACGACCTATACTTTTACTCCAGATGCAGGCGAGTGTGCAACTACGCAAACCATGACGATAACAGTAAATCCAGAGGTTGTACCAGTTTTTACACAAGTTCCAGATATTTGTTCAGGTGATACATTAGTTGCGTTACCAATCACTTCAGACAATGGAATAAATGGAACGTGGAGTCCAGCGTTAGATAATACAACGACGACGATGTATACTTTTACACCAGATGTAGGAGAATGTGCGAGTACACAAACCATGACGATAACAGTGAATTCAGAGGTTATACCAGCTTTCACGCAAGTTCCAGATATTTGTTCAGGAGATACATTGGCAGTGTTACCAACTACTTCAGACAATGGAATAAATGGAACGTGGAGTCCAGCATTAGATAATACAACAACGACAACCTATACTTTTACTCCAAATGCAGGAGAATGTGCGAGTACACAAACCATGACGATAACAGTAAATCCTGAGGTTGTACCAACTTTCACGCAAGTTCCAGACATATGTTCAGGCGATACGTTAGCTGCGTTACCAACTACTTCTAATAACGGAATAAATGGAACATGGAGCCCTGTATTAGATAATACAACAACGACAACCTATACCTTTACTCCAGATGCAGGAGAATGTGCGAGTACACAAACCATGACAATAACGGTAAATCCAGCGGTTGTACCAACTTTTACGCAAGTTCCAGACATTTGTTCAGGTGATACATTGACAGCATTGCCAGCTACTTCAGGCAATGGAATAAATGGAACATGGAGTCCAGCGTTAGATAATACAACAACCACGACCTATACTTTTACACCAGATGCAGGTGAATGTGCAACTACACAAACCATGACGATAACAGTAAACCCAGAGGTTGTACCAACTTTTACGCAAGTTCCAGATATTTGTTCAGGCGATACATTGGCGGCATTACCAACCACTTCAGACAATGGAATAAATGGAACATGGAGTCCTGCATTAGATAATACAGCAACGACGACCTATACTTTTACTCCAGATGCAGGCGAGTGTGCAACTACACAAACCATGACGATAACGGTAAATTCAGTAGTAACTCCTAATTTCACACAAGTAGCAGAAATTTGTTCAGGCGATACATTGGCTGCGTTACCAACAACATCTAATAACGGAATAAATGGAACATGGAGTCCTGCGTTAAATAATACAGCAACGACGACGTATACTTTTACTCCAGATGCAGGCGAGTGTGCAACTGCACAAACCATGACGATAACAGTGCATCCAGAAATAACTCCTACTTTTACACAAGTAGCAGCAATATGTTCAGGAGATGCATTGACAGCGTTACCAACAACATCTAATAATGGAATAAATGGAACGTGGAGTCCATCTCTAGATAATACAACAACTACAACCTATACCTTTACTCCAGAGGCAGGTGTTTGCGCAAGTGAGCAAACTATGACGATAACTGTAAACCCACAGGTTGTTCCAGCTTTTACACAAGTAGCAGAAATATGTTATGGAGATACGCTGACTGCATTGCCAACAACTTCAAACAATGGAATAGATGGAACGTGGAATCCAGCATTAGATAATACAACAACGACAACCTATACCTTTACTCCAGATGCAGGCGAGTGTGCGAGTACGCAAACCATGACGATAACAGTAAATCCAGAGATTGTACCAACTTTCACGCAAGTTCCAAGTATTTGTTCAGGTGATACATTGACAGCATTGCCAACAACTTCAGACAATGGAATAAGTGGAACATGGAGTCCAGCATTAGATAATACGACAACGACGACCTATACTTTTACTCCAGATGCAGGTGAATGTGCAACTACACAAACCATGACGATAACAGTAAATCCGGAGATTGTACCAACTTTCACGCAAGTTCCAGATATTTGTTCAGGTGATACATTGACAGCATTACCAACAACTTCAGACAATGGAATAAATGGAACGTGGAGTCCAGCATTAGATAATACGACAACGACAACCTATACTTTTACTCCAAATGCAGGCGAGTGTGCGAGTACGCAAACCATGACGATAACGGTAAATTCGGAGGTTGTACCAACTTTTACGCAAGTTCCAGAAATCTGTTCAGGCGATACATTGGCAGCATTACCAACAACATCTAATAACGGAATAAATGGAACATGGAGTCCAGCGTTAGATAATACAACAACGACGACGTATACTTTTACACCAAATGCAGGAGAATGTGCAACTACACAAACGATGACTATAGCAGTTGGTCATGTGGTTCCAACTTTCACACAAGTTCCAGATATTTGTTCAGGTGATACATTGACAGCATTGCCAGCTACTTCGGGTAATGGAATAAGCGGAACATGGAGTCCAATGCTAGATAATACAACAACGACGACGTATACTTTTACTCCAGATGCTGGCGAATGTGCAAGTACGCAAACCATGACGATAACAGTAAATCCGGAGATTGTACCAACTTTCACGCAAGTTCCAGAAATCTGTTCAGGAGATACATTGGCAGCATTGCCAACAACATCTAATAACGGAATAAATGGAGCATGGAGTCCAGCGTTAGATAATACAACAACGACGACGTATACTTTTATGCCAAATGCAGGTGAATGTGCAACTACACAAACTATGACTATAGCAGTTGGTCATGTCGTTCCAACTTTCACGCAAGTTCCAGGTATCTGTTCAGGCGATACATTGGTGGCATTACCAACAACTTCAGATAATGGAATAAATGGAACGTGGAGTCCAGTGTTAGATAATACAACAACGACGACATATACTTTTACTCCAGATGCAGGCGAGTGTGCGAGTACACAAACTATGACGATAACGGTAAATCCAGAGGTTGTACCAACTTTCACGCAAGTTCTAGACATATGTTCAGGAGATACATTGACAGCATTACCAACAACTTCAGACAATGGAATAAACGGAACGTGGAGTCCAGCATTAGATAATACAACAACGACAACCTATACCTTTACTCCAGATGCAGGCGAGTGTGCGAGTACGCAAACCATGACGATAACAGTAAATCCAGAGATTGTACCAACTTTCACGCAAGTTCCAGATATTTGTTCAGGCGATACATTGCCTGCGTTACCAACAATTTCAGACAATGGAATAAATGGATCATGGAGTCCAGCATTAGATAATACAATAACGACAACCTATACCTTTACTCCAGATGCAGGAGAATGTGCGAGTACACAAACCATGACAATAACGGTAAATCCAGCGGTTGTACCAGCTTTCACGCAAGTTCCAGGCATTTGTTCAGGCGATACATTAGTTGCCTTGCCAACTACTTCGGACAATGGAATAAACGGAACATGGAGTCCAGTATTGGATAATACAACAACTACGACGTATACTTTTACTCCAAATGCTGGCGAGTGTGCAAGTACGCAAACCATGACGATAACAGTAAATACAGAGGTTGTACCAACTTTTACGCAAGTTCCAGATATTTGTTCAGGAGATACATTAGCTCCTTTACCAGCTACTTCAGACAATGGTATAAATGGAACGTGGAGTCCGGCATTAGATAATACAACAACGACGGCGTATACTTTTACGCCAGATGCAGGTGAATGTGCAACTACGCAAACCATGACGATAATGGTAAATTCAGTAGTAACTCCTAGTTTCACGCAAGTAGCAGAAATCTGTTCAGGAGATACATTGGCTGCGTTACCAACAACTTCAGATAATGGAATAAATGGAACGTGGAGTCCTGTGTTAAATAATACAGCAACGACGACGTATACTTTTACTCCAGATGCAGGCGAGTGTGCAACTGCACAAACCATGACGATAACAGTGCATCCAGAAATAACTCCTACTTTTACACAAGTAGTAGCAATATGTTCAGGAGATACATTGACAGCGTTACCAACAACATCTAATAATGGAATAAATGGAACGTGGAGTCCAGCTCTAGATAATACAACAACTACAACCTATACCTTTACCCCAGAGGCAGGTGTTTGCGCAAGTGAGCAAACTATGACGATAACTGTAAACCCACAGGTTGTTCCAGCTTTTACACAAGTAGCAGAAATATGTTATGGAGATACGTTGACTGCATTGCCAACAACTTCAAACAATGGAATAGATGGAACGTGGAGTCCAGCATTAGATAATACAATGACTACTACTTATACGTTTACGCCAAATGCAGGTATTTGTGCAACTACACAGACCATGACAATTGCAGTGAATTCTTTGCCTGTTTTAAATTTAGATGATAGCTATGTTTTGTGCATGGATGGAGCAAATGTTATAGATCCTCCTGTGATTACTACAGGTTTAGATGAATTGAATTATAGTTACGAGTGGTTTTTAGATGGCGTTTTAATAATTGGAGAAACAGGAAGTAGTTTGGTTCCTGTTCAAGCAGGAGTTTATAGTGTGGTAGTTACTAATGTAATGACAGGTTGTTCTACTGTTGTTGGAGATGTAGATACTATAACGGTTGTTATTGAAAGTGGTTCTCCTTTGTTAGAGGTGCATACAATAACTCCAGATTTTGCAAATACACATACTATAGAAGCTATAGCAACAGGAGGAGGTGATTATGAGTTTAGTCTAGATAATGGTTCTTGGGTAAATAATTTACCAGATGCTAATAGTTATATTTTTACAGATGTTTCCCCTGGTGTGCATACTGTTGAAGTTAGAGATATAAACGGTTGTGGAGATGATCAAAAAGAGATTTTAGTGTTAGATTATCCATTGTTTTTTACCCCAAATAATGATGGTTATAATGATACTTGGCAAATTTTAGGTTTAGGAAATCAGCCAGATGCTAAAATCTACATTTTTGATAGATATGGTAAGTTGTTAAAGCAATTAAGTCCTACGAGTCTTGGTTGGGACGGAACGTTTAATGGGCAGCCTATGCCAGCAAGTGACTATTGGTTCTTGTTACAATATAGAGGTGTAAACGATTTGGTAGGAGCGAGTAGAAAAGAGTTTAAAGCACACTTTAGTTTGAAAAGGTAGGTAATTGGAGTGTGTGTTTAAGTTATTAAAACATTATGTGAAAAAGCGAGTAATACTGCTTGTTGTTTGTGTTTAATAGTTGTTTAGCTGTATTTTATTTTTCGAAGAATACGTAGGGATTCTTTAAAAAATAGATATGCTTTTTCACTGTGTTTTTTTAAATAAGGCTTTGCTTCTATGAGTTTATCTATGGCTTCGTGAAAATTGTTTAAGTAGCAAATTAGATAAGTTTCCGGAAGGTTAACTAAGTCTATTTCTTCGTTTTTATTAAGCTTTAGGTTGTTTTTAAGCTTTTCTAGTAAGGCGTTGTTAGAGTTGTAGATATGGTATAAAACTCTTTTGTTAAATTGAGGAGCTTCAAAAAGTAAATTGGTTTCAATGGTGTAGTTGGCGTTATTTTCAAAACGAATAACAGTTTCTTCTAACTTGTAATATTTTGAAGCATTATGTAATCCTAGATTAACATATTCAATAATTTTAAAACTATCCTCATTATGGTTTATAGCTACTTCGTCTAAAGTTGAAAAAAATAAACGTACTTGTTCGTTTATCATTTCAATATCTACTCTGGAATAGAAAATTTCCTTGCCAACAATTTTTTGTTTTCCAGACCAGCATAGTACAAAGTATTCTTTAAAAACCTTGTATTTGGGTTGGAAGTCTTTTTTCTTATTAAAAAAATTAAAAACGCTATCTAAGGTGTGTTGAATGTTGTTTTTAGAGTGGTTTTCTATGGCTTCAACAATTGGAGAGTTTACATCTGTAATGTTGCTTTTAAAATTTTTAGGCATACTCATGCTGCCATCTCTAAAAAATACAGCTCCACCATAATATTTCCAGATGTTTTTTCGTAGAGAAGTTAGTTTTCCTATTCCTCTTATGGTTACTAAGCCAACTACTTTATTGTCTGGTAAATGAGGAAAAGGAATGTTTTCGTATTGAACAATTGGAGGGTTATTTAGGTATGCGTTAATTAAATTCTGAATTTTAGAATCGTCAAAAAAATCTACACCAATAATTTTGTTGTCTTCGTCTTCAACGCCAATTACAATGTAGGAATTGTTTTTAGGATTGCTGTTAGAGAGTGCGCATACGTGTTTTAAAAACTTTGCTTTTCCTTCTTTTTGGCTAATATCTATTTTACGCTTTTTGTCATAAAAACTGTTCTCATCGTTGTGAGCTAATAAGTTTTTAATTAAAAGGCGTTTATTAATCATTGGTGCTTTTGTATGTAGACTTTGCTCGAAATTTACTCGAGCAAAGTCTTTTTAGGTTATAGTTCTTTTTTCACAATAGTACTACTTGCTTGTGCTGTTGGAAATACTAATAAATCTGCAATATTTACGTGAGGAGGACGCGTAATAGCAAAGTAAATAATGTCTGCAATATCTTCTGGTTGTAGTGCTTTGTACCCTTTGTATACGTTATCTGCAATGGCGTCACCTTTAAAACGTACTTGTGAAAATTCGGTTTCTACCAAACCAGGATTAATGGCTCCAACTTTAATTCCGTAAGGATTAAGGTCTATTCGCATACCTTCTGTTATGGCTAAAACAGCGTGTTTGCTACCACAATACACGTTTCCTTTTGGGTAAACTTCTTTTCCTGCAGAAGAGCCAATATTAATGATATGTCCAGATTTGTTTTTAGTCATTATCGGTATTACTGCTTTGCTAACATATAGCAATCCTTTTACGTTAATGTCTATCATGGCATCCCAATCTTCTAAAGTTCCGCTTTCAATTGGGTCTAAACCATGTGCATTTCCTGCATTGTTTATTAAAATGTCTATGTTTTTAAACGCTTCTGGTAGGGATTCCATTGCATTAAAAGTTGCTTTTTTGTCGCGTACATCAAAATTTAAGGTGTGTACGTTGGTTTGTTTGCTTAATGCTTTTTCTATGGTGTCTAAGCGTTCTTGTCTTCTTCCGCAAAGAATTAGGTTTATGCCATGTTTTGCAAATTCATGTGCTGTAGCTCTTCCTATTCCGCTTGTTGCTCCTGTTATTAATGCTGTTTTTTTCATGTCTTTTCCTGTAAAATCAGAAATCTTTTTAATGTTATTATCTGTATTCCTTTCCACGAAAGTGGAATTGTTTTTCTTGTTTATGCTTTAGCAAGCAATTGCATGTTGGTGCTAAATACTGTAGCTTGTTTTATGGGACTTTGTGTCCTTGGCAAGCCACTAAAATTTTAAACCAATCTTCTAGTTCTAACGCTATGTTTATTGCTTGTACGGCATTTTCAATTCGTTTTTGGTTTGTGGTTCCTATTATTGGGTGTATTCCTGCAGGATGTTTTAAAATCCAAGCAAGTAAAAGTTGATCTTCTGTTGCGTTGTATTTTTCTATTAAAGCACCAAGTTGCTTATGTATACGTCTGGTTTGTTCTGTATCTTCTTTAAAAACAATACCTAAAGGAGACCATGCCATTGGTATGATATTGTTTATTTGCATTTGGTCTAATGTGCCATTATGCATAGCTGTATGTTGTGTTAAGGAAAATTCTATTTGGTTTACAGAAACCTCTGTGTATTTTGAAATTAGATCTACTTGTGATGGTAAAAAGTTAGAAACTCCAAAAGCTTTTATTTTTCCTTGGCTTTTTAATATGGTTATGGCTTCAGCTACTTCATCAGGTTGCATTAAAGGACTTGGTCTATGTAGTAATAAGAGATCTAAAAACTCTGTTTTTAAGTTTTTTAGCGATTCTTCGGCAGACCAAATAATATATTCTTTGCTGTAATTGTAGTGTTTTACTTCGTTTTTTCTGTTTTCACTAATGTATTGAATACCACATTTACTAATTAATTGAATTTTTTCACGAGCTATATTGCTTTCCGCGAAAGCGTTACCAAATGCAGTTTCAGTAGTATAGCTACCATAAATATCTGCATGATCAAAACTTGTAATATCTTTTGAAACACAATGGTTTAGTAGGTTAATCATCTCTTTTTTAGAGAGTTGTTTTCCCCATTCGCCCCAAGTCATGGTTCCAGCAATAATTCTTGAAAATAATTTAGTAGTCATTTTTTTTATTTTGAACATTAAAAATAGAAAAGAAAAACTCTTAAACATATATTAAACACTACAACTTTTAACCAATTATTAACAGCAAGGCATTGAAAATTTTAACAATTTGCACATCCAAATTAGGAATATTAAATTCAAGCCTTTAAAAATTAAAAAAGATGGAAGTTACAAGTACAGTTGATATTAAGTCAATTAACGATAAAATTGAAAAGGAGAGTGCTTTTGTAGATTTACTTACATTAGAAATGAATAAAGTAATTGTGGGCCAAAAAGATATGGTCGAGCGATTATTAATAGGATTACTTGGTCAAGGACATATTTTATTAGAAGGTGTTCCTGGTCTGGCAAAAACCTTAGCTATTAATACACTTTCTCAAGCTGTAGCTGGAAGTTTTAGTAGAATACAGTTTACTCCAGATTTATTACCTGCAGATGTTACCGGAACTTTAATTTATAATATGAAGGAAAACGACTTCAAAATTAAAAAAGGTCCAATATTTGCAAATTTTGTACTAGCCGATGAGATTAATAGAGCACCTGCAAAAGTGCAATCTGCTTTATTAGAAGCAATGCAAGAAAAACAGGTAACCATTGGTGATGATACTTTTAAGTTAGATAAACCGTTTTTAGTAATGGCTACCATGAATCCTGTAGAACAAGAAGGTACGTATCCTTTACCAGAAGCACAGGTTGACCGTTTTATGTTAAAAACAGTAATAGATTACCCTAAGCAAGCAGAAGAGCAATTAATTATGCGAGCTAACCTAAAAGGTTCTTGGGAAAAAGTAAATGCTGTGGTTTCTGTAGATCAAATTATAAAGGCACAACAAGTGGTACGTGAAGTATATATGGATGAAAAAATAGAAAAATACATTCTAGACATCATTTTTGCTACACGTTATCCTGAAAAATATAAATTACAAGACTTAAAACCATTAATTTCTTTTGGTGCATCTCCTCGTGGTAGTATTAACCTTGCAACAGCTGCAAAATGTTATGCGTTTATTAAGCGAAGAGGGTATGTAATACCAGAAGATGTTCGTGCTGTTGTGTATGATGTATTACGTCATAGAATAGGAATTACCTACGAAGCAGAAGCAGAAAATATCACCTCTGTAGATATTATAAACAAAATTGTAAACGAGATTGAAGTGCCATAAAATTGTCATTTCTGCGAAGGCAGGAATCTTATTGATAATTATTAAAAACTTAATTAGATAGATTTCGCATCAGGTGCGCAATGACAGAAAAACAATGGATACCAAAGAATTACTGAAAAAAGTACGAAAAATTGAGATTAAGACACGTAGACTGTCTGATCATATTTTTGGAGGAGAATACCATTCTACCTTTAAGGGTCGTGGTATGACTTTTTCTGAAGTAAGACAGTATCAATATGGTGATGATGTACGTAATATAGACTGGAATGTTACTGCAAGAACAATAATACCACATGTAAAGGTTTTTGAAGAAGAGCGAGAACTTATTATGATGCTTATGGTAGATGTTTCTGGGTCTGAATTATTTGGTACAGAGGAGCAATTTAAAAACGAAGTAGTAACAGAAATAGCTGCAACCTTAGCCTTTTCTGCTACGCAGAACAATGATAAAATAGGCTTGATTTTATTTAGCGATGAGGTAGAGCTTTATGTTCCTCCTAAAAAAGGAAGATCGCATGTATTGCGTATTATACGTGAGCTAATTGAATTTCAACCAAAAAGCAAAGGAACCAATGTAGCCGAAGCTTTAAAGTTTATGCGTAACGTAATGAAAAAGAAAGCTATTGTTTTTGTGCTTTCTGATTTTATTGCAGATGATTATAAACAAACCTTAAAAATTGCTGCTGGTAAACACGATATAACCGGAATTAGAGTGTATGATAAGCACGAAGAAGAAATGCCAAATATTGGTATGGTGCAAATGCAAGATGAAGAAACAGGAGAGTTACTTTTAGTAAATACACAATCTAAATCGGTACGTAAAAATTACGCTAAATTCTACCATGAAAAAGTAGACTATTATAGAGATAGCTTTGCTAAATCTGGAGCAGGAACCATAGATTGTCGTGTAGATGAAAGTTATGTAAAAAAGCTTTTAGGTTATTTTAAAAGAAGAGGATAAAAAGATTAACAATTTATGAATTACGATTTTAGATTTTTGAATGATAAAATAAAGCAGACTAAAGCAGTAGCGCTGTCTTTATTGTTTATTCTATTTTCTGTCTTTTCATTTGCGCAACAAATGACATCTTCTATAGATTCTACTTCTATAAAAATAGGAGCGCAAATTACCTATAAAGTACAAGTAGAAACAGATACAACAAATGTTGTGGTTTTTCCTGAAGGACAAACATTTCTTCCTTTAGAGGTTATAGAATCTTACGCTATAGATACTACTAAAGAAGATGCAAAATATAAACTAATAAAAAAATACGGTTTAACGCAATTTGACTCTGGAGTGTATACCATTCCTAGACAAAAAATTGTAATTGGTACCAAAGTATTTCAAACAGATTCTTTACAAGTAGAAGTAAAAAATATTGTGGTAGATACTACAAAACAAGGATTGTATGATATTAAACCAATTATTGAAGTAGAAAAAACACCAAGCCAATGGTTTAAATATTTTCTGTTAACCTTACTAATTCTATCTGTAATTGGCTTTGTATTATATTGGTTTATATGGAGAAAAAAACCACTTACAAAAGAAGAAAAAATTGCATTGCTTCCGCCTTATGATAGAGCAAAACTAGCACTTCAAAATTTAGATGAAAGTAGTTATTTAGAAAATGCAGAAATAAAAGATTACTATTCTGAGTTAACCTTTATTATAAGAAAATATCTAGACGAAAAAGTCTATGATCGTGCTCTAGAAAGTACTACAGATGAATTAATAAACAGGTTAAATTTATTAAAAGATGGCAATCAAATAGATATTAGTAAAGAGGATATTAAAAATATTGAAACCATCTTAAAGCGTGCCGATTTAGTAAAATTTGCAAAATCTGCTCCAGATATAGAACTGGCAAAATTAGATAGAAATACTATTGATGTTGAAATAGATCAAGTAAAAGAAGCCTTGCCAGAACCAACCGAAGAAGAGAAAAAGCAAGACCAAAGATATCAAGAAGCATTAGAGAAAAAACAAAAACGCAAAAAAACAATTCTTACAATTGTTGCAGTTGTAGCATTGTGTATAGCTACGTTTGTTGGTTTTGGATTAAAATATGGCTTTACTTATGTAAAAGACACTATTATTGGTCATGAATCTAAAGAGCTGTTAGAAGGTAATTGGGTAACTAGTGATTATGGTTTTCCTGCAATTACTATTTCAACACCAAAAGTTTTAAAAAGAGATAATCCGCCAATTCCTGAAGAAGTAAAAGCAAAACTACAAATGAGTGTTTTTAGTTTTGGTAGTGCTTCAGAACCTTTAAGTGTTAAGCTTAGTACACTAAAAGTGAATCAGCAAGAAGGTCAAGAAAAAATAGATCTAAATCAAGTTTCAGAAAAGGCTATTCAAGATTTAGAAAAGCAAGGAGTTATAAATATGCTTGTTAAAAACGAAAAATTTGTAACACCTAATAATGCCGAAGGTTTAAAAACCTACGGAACAGCAAGTCTACCTGTTGCAGGCACAGAAAACTATTTTGATGGTGAATATATATTGCTGCATTTTACATCACAAAATGTAATACAAGAAATAGCAATTACCTACAGAAAAGACGATGTGTATGCTAAAGAAATAGCAGAAAGAATTGTAGACTCTGTTGAGTTAATAAAAGAAGAAATAGCAAAAAAAGAACAAGAAGAAAAGTAAATCATGTTTGAAGGAATAGAATTTTTAAATAAAGAATTTTTCTGGTTGTTTTTACTACTTCCATTGGCATTGCTATGGTATGTTTTTAAACATAAAAAGCAAACTGCAGAATTAAAAATATCTAGTTTAAAGGGTTTTAAGGTAAGCAACTCTTGGCTGCCAAAATTAAGACATTTGCTTTTTGCTTTGCGTCTACTAGCTTTAGCAGCATTAATAACTGCAATGGCAAGACCTAGAACTGTAGATGTTTCTACAAAAACAAAAACAACTCGAGGTATAGATATTGTTATGGCAATAGATGTATCTGCAAGTATGTTGGCAAAAGATTTAAGTCCTAATCGTTTAGAAGCCTTAAAAGATGTAGCAGCAGAATTTATAGCAGGAAGACCAAATGATAGAATAGGTTTGGTAGAATATGCAGGAGAAAGTTATACCAAAACACCTATTACAAGTGATAAATCTATTGTATTACGTTCTTTAAATGAAATTCGATATAACAATATTATTGAAGGAGGTACAGCAATAGGAATGGGTTTAGCAACTTCTGTAAACCGTTTAAAAGACAGTAAAGCTAAGAGTAAAGTTATTATTTTACTTACAGATGGTGTAAACAACTCTGGTTTTATAGATCCTAAAATAGCAAGTGAATTAGCAGTAGAATATGGTATTAAAGTATACACCATTGGTTTAGGTACTAACGGAATGGCGCTATCTCCTTATGCTGTTAATCCTAATGGTTCTTTTCAATATGCTAGAGTGCAAGTAGAAATTGACGAAGCATTACTTAAAGAAATTGCAGAGGCTACAGGCGGAAAATACTTTAGAGCAACCAATAATAAAAAGCTTGCCGAAATTTATGACGAAATCAATAAACTAGAAAAAACAGAAATAGAAGAGTTTAAATTTTATAATTACGAAGAAAAATATCGTCCGTTAGTACTATTAGCAGGACTTTTATTAGCAATAGAGCTATTATTGCGTTTCACAATTTTTAGAAGCTTTGTTTAATTTAAAAACTAGATATTCAAGACTAAGCAGTCTGTTGAATACTACTACTGAATACTAAAATAAATGTATCAATTAGAAGAAAAAATATGGTTTTGGGTTTTAGTGATTATTCCAGTAATAATCCTACTCTTTTTGTTGCTTCAATTCTGGAAACATAGAGCACAAAAAAACTTTGCCAATAAAACAATCTTAAAAAAATTAAGTCCAAATCAATCCCTTTTTAAAAGCATATTAAAAGTTGTTGTTTTATGTTTAGCATTTGCCAGTTTAGCTATTGCGTTGGTAAACCCTAAAGTAGGTACAAAACTAGAAACTGTAAAACGCGAAGGTGTAGATATTGTTTTTGCTGTAGACGTTTCTAAAAGTATGCTAGCAGAAGATATTGCACCAAACAGGCTAGATAAATCGAAGCAATTAGTAACCCAAATAATAAACAATCTAGCAAGTGATAGAGTAGGTATTATTGCATATGCAGCAAAAGCATTTCCGCAACTACCAATAACTACAGACTATGCAGCAGCCAAAATGTTTTTGCAAAACATGAATACAGATATGTTGTCTTCGCAAGGAACAGCAATAAATGGAGCCATAGAATTAGCAGAAACTTATTTTGATAATGAAGAGCAAACCAATAGAGTTTTAATCATTATTTCAGATGGTGAAGATCACTTTGGCGAATCTGCAATACGTGCAGCAGAAGAAGCTAGTAAACACGGAATTAGAATTTTTACAATAGGTGTTGGTGATGTTAAAGGAGGACCAATACCAATTAAAAGAAATGGTGTTGTATTAAATTATAAAAAAGACAGACAAGGCGAAACTGTAATCACAAGACTAAACGAAGAAAATTTAAAAAGCATTTCTGCAGAAGCCAATGGTGTATATATTAACGGAAAAAACACCAATGAAGTAGTAAGTACCATTAGAGATATTTTAAATAAAATGGATAAAACAGAATTTGAAGCTAAAGAGTTTGCAGATTTTAAAGACCAATTTCAATGGTTTTTAGCATTAGCATTTCTTCTTCTGTTTATAGATATCTTTTTATTAGAACGAAAAACAGAATGGTTAAAAAAACTAAATCTATTCAACGAAAACTTATAATAAAACACCATCTTTAGCAAAGTATAAAAGGCTTTAGTTATTGAAGAAGTAAACAATTTTATAAAACCTTTAACTATAACCAAACCAGTAGTTTTATAATTTAGTAAAATATAAATGAAACATATAGTAATAATCATATTAACCCTTTTTAGTATAGCTTCTTTTGCACAAGACAAAGAAAAAGAAGCCCAAGAAATACTATCAAAAAACAAAGCAAATGACTTTGTTTATGATGCTAATATTTTGGTAGATAATGAAGATTATGTTTCGGCAGAAATGGAATACCGAAAAGCGATTTCAGAACAACCAAACTATGCGGTTGGTGCATATAATTTAGGAAACACCTATTACAAAAAAGGAATTTATGACGAAGCTTTATACAGACTAAAGCAAACAGCAAAATACGCCACAACAAAAGATGAAAAGTATAGAGCGTATCATAATATTGGTAATGTTTTAATGCAAAATAAACAATGTAAAGAAGCAGCAGAAGCTTTTAAAAATGCATTACGAAACAACCCTTTAGATGACCAAACACGTTATAATTATGCTTTAGCAAAAGAATGTGCAGAGCAACAGCAAGATCAACAAGATCAGCAGGACGAGAATAAAGATCAAAACGAAGAAAATAAAGACGATCAACAAGATCAAGAAGATCAAGAAGATCAAAAAGACCAAGATAAGGATCAGGACAAAGAAAACGACGATCAAGATAAAGACCAAGACCAAGAAGACGAAGGAGATCAAGATAAAAAGGATGGTGAAGATGAAAAGGATGAAGATGGTAATCCTAAAGACGAAAAAGATGATGAAGGAAAAGGTGGAGAAGACGAGCAAAAAGATAACCCAAAACCTAAACAACAACCAGGACAGTTATCGCCACAACAAGTTAAAAACTTGTTAGAAGCTATGAATGATCAAGAACAAAAAGTACAAGATAAAATGAATGCGCAAAAAGCCAAAGGAGAACGCGTTCAAACAGAAAAAGATTGGTAAAACGAATGCTGAATGCTGAATTATGATTTAAAGATGAATCGTAAATCAAAATCAAAAATCGTAAATTAAAATGAAAACAATAAAACACATCACTATATTATTTATTCTACTTGCTACAAGTATAGTTTCTGCACAAGTAAAATTTGAAGCTAAAGTGAGCAAGAAAAAATTGGGTGTTAATGAACGCTTGCGAATAGATTTTGAAATGAATGAAGATGGTGATAATTTTAATCCACCTAGCTTTAAAGATTTTAATGTAGTTGCAGGACCAAACCAGTCTGTTAGTCATTCTTGGGTAAATGGTAAAAAATCATTCAATAAAACCTACAGCTATTTTTTAGCACCTAAAAAACAAGGTAAGTTTACCATTAATCAAGCCACTATAGAAATTAAAGGAAATACCTATAAAACTACTCCTATAACTGTAGTTATTTCTAAAGCAGTAGATAAACCAAACGATCCTAACAATCCAGATATATCTATAGAAGACAATATTCATTTGGTTGCAGAAGTATCTAAAACAGATCCTTATTTAAACGAAGCCATTACTGTAGTTTACAAACTGTATGTTTCGCCAAACACAGGAGTTAGTAACTGGAGAGAAACAGACAGTCCTAGATACAATGATTTCTGGTCGCAAAACATAGATATAAAAGGACTAAAAATACTAAATGGTACTTATAAAGGCGAAGACTATAGATATGTCGTTTTACGTAAAACAGTATTGTATCCTCAAAAAACAGGAAAACTAGAAATAGAGCCATTAAGCCTAGATATTACAGTAGATGTGCCAACAAACAGACGTAATATTTTTGGAGAGCGTTTAATGACGCAAGCAAATAAAACCATATCTGCAGGAAGCAGAAAAATTAATGTAAAGCCACTACCAGAAAATAATAAACCTGCTAATTTTACAGGAGCTGTTGGTGATTTTAATTTTGAGGTTGCTACTTCAAAACAAGCATTAAACGCATCAGAATCGCTTCAAGCAACAGTTACAGTTTCAGGTAATGGTAACTTAAAGTTGTTTGAATTGCCAAAACTGAGTCTTCCTAGTTCCTTAGAGGTTTATGAACCAGAAAATAGAGATAAAGTTTCTACTACAATTAAAGGAATGCAAGGAAAACGAAGCCAAAGTTATACTGTTGTTCCGCAGTTTAAAGGTAAATATCCTTTGCCAAGCATCTCTTTTTCTTATTTTGATTTAAAGACAGAAAGCTACAAGACATTAAGCTCAAAGGAGCTAATTATTGATGTGCTTGAAGGTCCAACAAATAAAGAATCTGCTACTAATAATGCTATAACAAGTGCTACTAATAAACAGCCTGTTTTAGGAAATGATCATTTTGCATTTATAAAAACCAAAGCTAATTTAGTTTCTACAACCAAAAAGAACTTTTTTAAATCTACAGGTTTTTGGACTGCTTTATTAGGACCACTTTTAGCAATACCATTAGCCATTGTGTTTAGAAACAAACGCGAGGAACGTTTAGCAGATGTTACAGGTAATAAAATTAGAAAAGCAGATAAACTAGCTAAAAAATATTTAAGCGAGGCAAAACGTACTCTAGGTCAAAAAGAAGCGTTTTATGTAGCGCTAGAAAAAGCATTACATAATTACTTAAAAGCCAAGCTGCAAATAGAGACTAGTGATTTTAGTAAAGATAAAATTACCCAAATATTAAACGAAAAAGAAGTAGCAAACGCAACTGTTTTAGAGTTTGTTAGCATACTTAAAAACTGCGAATTGGCACGTTATACACCAATTACGCAAGTAGAAATGCAACAAGATTATGAAAAAGCATCAAAAGCAATTTCAGAAATAGATAAGCAAATTCGTTAATATGAAACATATAATTTACATAGTAACCTTTTTACTCACTACACTTTCTGTAGCGCAAAACAATACCCTTTTTGAAGAAGGTAATGCCTTGTATAATGAAGGGAAGTTTACTGAAGCAATAGCAAAGTACGAATCTATCTTAGATGCTAATAAGCACTCTGCATCCTTATATTTTAATCTTGGTAATGCGCATTATAAACTAAATAATATCGCACCAAGTATTTATTACTTTGAAAAAGCCTTAATGCTTTCTCCTAATGATAAAGAAATACAAAACAATATTGCCTTTGCAAGAAACATGACAGTAGATGCTATAGATGTTGTGCCAGAAGTGGGTATAAGTAAACTGTTTAAAAACCTAACCAATACCTTTAGTTTTAATGGTTGGGCTTATGCTTCGGTAATTGCAATGGTTCTTTTTGTATTGTTGTCGTTGTGGTATTATTTTAGTTATTCTTCTAACAAAAAAAGAATGGCATTTATAGGTAGTTCTAGCTTTTTGTTTTTAGCTATTGTCACCTTATTTTTCGCTTTTAAAAAATACGATTTAGATAAAAACTACAAACCAGCAATTGTGTTTTCGCAAGAGGCTTTAGTAAAAAGTGAGCCTAATTTAAGAAGTCAAGAATCCTTTAGACTACATGAAGGCACCAAAGTTTTAATTTTAGATACTGTTAATAATTGGAAAAAAATCAAGCTTTCAGATGGTAAGCAAGGATGGATTTCTAATGATGCTATAAAAGCTTTAAACGAAATTTAAATTTGCATAACACTGTAACAGTTTAAAATAGTATATTTACAGCTAATTTTTAAAAAAGGGAATGTCAAAAAAAGGAGTATCTATAGTTTTATCAGTAATTTTTATACTGTTTATAGCTACACCAACTATTATAACAATAGTTGATGATACTATTGATGTTTCTGTAGTTTTTTCTGTTTCAGAAGAAGAAAATGAAAGCTATACAGTAGACCCTCCTGTTTTATTTTTATGTGATAAAACCAGCGACTTCTATTTTGATTTAGTTTCTAATGAAAACAATTCAGGATATGTTTTTAAAAACTATCCAATTCCTCATTTCAATTTAATTTCTCCACCACCAGATTTCATTTCTTAATATTTCAAAAAGATTAGGACTACTTAAGTCCCCAAAAAAATTATTAAGAAAATAGGCTTTAGATACAAATCTTTAGCCCAAAAGAAATTATTTTATGTTTAAAACGTTTAAAAGCGACTTGCCTGCAAGTGTCGTTGTATTTTTTGTGGCATTACCTTTATGTTTAGGTATTGCATTAGCCAGTGGAGCACCTCTTTTCTCTGGATTAATAGCTGGTATTATAGGAGGAGTTGTAGTAGGAGCCTTAAGTGGTTCTAAAATAGGAGTAAGTGGTCCTGCAGCTGGTTTAGCAGCTATTGTATTAACAGCTATTGGTAGCTTAGGAGGTTATGAAAACTTTTTAGTAGCTGTGGTTTTAGGTGGTGTAATTCAACTACTTTTTGGTGTGTTAAAAGCTGGTATTATTGGGTATTATTTCCCTTCTTCAGTTATTAAAGGAATGCTAACAGGTATTGGTATTATCATTATTTTAAAACAAATACCTAACTTTTTTGGGTATGATGAAGCATCTGCTTGGGATTTAGAGTTTTTTGAAATTGATGGAGGTAATACCTTTTCTGAGTTGTTTGCCATGTTAAATAATATTCATCCAGGAGCAGCATTAATAGGTTTAATCAGTTTAATTCTATTAATATTCTGGGAACAGGTTTTAAGTAAAAAATCAAAAGTATTTGAAGTGATTCAAGGACCTTTTGTAGTGGTAGTATTAGGTATTGTATTTTTTATGCTAACGCAAAATCATGAAATATTGTCTATTAGCGGAAACCACATGGTAAGTGTACCTGTTCCTGAAGATTTTAACTCTTTTATTGGGCAATTTAGTTTTCCTAATTTTTCAGCAATTACAAATCCTCAGGTTTGGGTTGTAGCATTTACTATTGCTTTAGTAGCAAGTTTAGAAACCCTATTATGTGTAGAGGCTTCAGATAAAATAGATCCAGATAAAAATGTAACACCTACTAACAGAGAGTTGTTAGCACAAGGTACAGGAAACATTATTTCTGGTTTAATTGGTGGTTTACCAATAACACAAGTAATTGTACGTAGTTCTGCTAATATTCAATCTGGTGGTAAAAGTAAAATGTCTACTATATTACATGGTTTTTTACTATTAATATCTGTTATTTTAATACCTAATTTACTTAATAAAATCCCTTTATCTGTATTAGCATCTATTTTATTATTAGTTGGTTACAAGCTTGCAAAACCAGCGTTGTTTAAAAAAATGTATAAATTAGGGTGGAAACAGTCTGTACCATTTTTTGTAACTATAGTTGGTATTGTTTTTACAGATTTATTAGTTGGTATTGGTTTAGGTTTAATGGTAGGAGTTGTAGTTGTTTTATTAAAAAGCTACCAAAACTCTCACTTCTTACATATTGAAGATAAAAGCAACGGAAAACATAAAATTAAAATGGAACTTGCTGAAGAAGTAACCTTCTTTAATAAAGGAGCCATCTTAAAAGAATTAGATAGTTTACCAAGAGATACTTATTTAGAGTTTGATGTTAGAAAAACAAGATATCTAGATTATGATATTATTGAAATTCTGGAAGATTTTGCCTTTAAAGCAAAAGAAAGAAATATTGATATTAAGTTAATTTCTAAACGTGGTGTTGTTGAAAATCCACCAAGTTTTATTGAGTTTTTTCAACTAAGACCTAAATCTAAAATTAGTTTAAGTTAAGGTATCATGGAAAAGGCAAAATATAAAATTTTACTACTTTCAGATTTAAAAAACAGCAATGATTTAGATTTAAAAAGCGCTGTAAGCTTAGCAAAAATGCTTGATGGTGAAATAACCCTATTTCATATAAAAAAGCCAATAGAAGTAGTAGAAAGAGAAAGCCAGTTATCTGCTATACGATCTATTAATCACAATCATCTAATTACAGATAAAAAAATAGAAAGTATAGTAAAGCCTATAGGTAAAGAATATAGTGTAAGTATAGACTATAAGTTATCTTTGGGAAACGTAAAGCACGAAATTGAAAGTTATATTCAAGAAAATAATCCAGATATTGTAGTACTTGGTAAAAAGAAAGGAAAAAAAATAAATTTTATTGGTGATAACATCACAGAATTTGTTTTAAAAACGCATAAAGGACCTGTTATGATTGCATCTAACCAAGATGCACTACAACCAAATCAAGAGGTTTCGTTAGGAGTTTTAAACACTGTAGATAAAAGTTTAAATATTAATTCTATTGAAAAATTAGTAAATAAAACAAAATCGCCAATTAAAACATTCCATATTACTAAAGGTTTAAATAATGAGGTGTCACAAAACACAACTTTAAACAATAATAATTTTGAATATATTTTTGAAGAAAGTGATACAGCATTAGAAAGTGTATCAAAATATATATCTAAAAACAAAATAAATTTAATGTGTTTAGATAAAAACAATAAAACAAAAAGAGACATAATAAATACACTTAATGTTTCACTATTATTAACAGAAGACAAAATATAGATGCTATAAAAGTAGTATCTTAAAGAAAAATAAAACGATGAAAGCACATACTAAAGAAACGCAGTCTACAATGACGCCAGATAAATCTTTAAACTTTTTAAAAGAAGGAAACCAAAGATTTCAAAATAATTTAAAAGCAAACCGTAATCTTTTAGAGCAGGTAAATGATACTAGTGAAGGTCAATTTCCATTTGCAACTATTTTAAGTTGTATAGATTCACGTGTATCTGCAGAACTTGTTTTTGATCAAGGCTTAGGAGATATTTTTAGCGTACGTATAGCAGGAAACTTTGTAAACGAAGACATCTTAGGAAGCATGGAATTTGCATGTAAACTAGCAGGAACAAAGTTAATTGTGGTATTAGGACACACAAGTTGCGGTGCAATAAAAGGAGCTTGTGATCATGCAGAAATGGGTAATCTTACTAAATTAATTGAAAAGATTAATCCAGCAGTAAATGCAGTAACAGAACCAAAAGATGAAAGTCTTAGAAATTCAAAAAACTTAGATTTTGTAGATGAGGTATCTAAGAAAAATGTAGAATTAACTATAGATAGAATTCATGCAGAAAGCCCTATTCTTTCTGAAATGGAAAAGAATGGTGAAATTAAAATTGTTGGAGCAATGTATGATATAAATACTGGAGCTGTAGCGTTTTATTAATAAAAACACATTGCTTTAATGAAAAAGAAAACTTTTATGGCAACACTAATTTTTACATTAGTGTTGCCTTTTTTTGTAAATAGCCAAGAGAGTAATCTAGGAAATTGGTTAATATACATAGGAAACAAACAAGTAAATTCTAAATGGAATATTCATACAGAAGTACAATACAGAAATTATGATGCAATTGGCGATTTAGAACAGCTTTTATTAAGAACAGGTATTGGCTATAATTTGTCTGAAAACAACGATAATTTGTTATTAGGTTATGGGTATATTTTATCTGAAAATTATGTAGAAAATACAGATGATGATAAAGTATCTGTTCATGAACATCGAGTTTTTCAGCAGTTTACTACTAAACAAAATAAATGGAGATTGAAGCTTACACAGCGTTACAGATTTGAACAACGTTTTGTAGAAAATGATTTTAAAATGAGATTACGTTATTTTTTATCATTAAATTATCCTTTAAATAATACAGAGATTATTTCAAAGACAATCTATTTGTCTGCCTATAATGAAGTGTTTTTAAATACCGAACCTTCTGTTTTTGATAGAAATAGAATTTATGGTGGTTTAGGTTATAAGTTAAACAAAAACATTAAATTAGAGTTAGGATATATGAGTCAGGTTTTTGAAAAATCTTTTAGAGACCAAATAAATGTCATTGCATTTATTAATCTTTAACTATATTATACTAGTATAATTTAACGCTAATTATCATACTTATGAAAAATTTATTTTCAAATTTAAAAGGAGATGCTTTTGGTGGTATTACTGCAGGAATTGTTGCTTTACCATTGGCATTAGCATTTGGTGTGTCTTCAGGACTAGGTCCAGAAGCAGGACTTTATGGTGCTATTTTTATAAGTTTTTTTGCTGCGCTTTTTGGTGGTACACCAACGCAAATCTCTGGTCCAACAGCACCAATGACAGCAGTTAGTATGGTTATTATTGCAGGAATTGTTGCTGCAAATGACGGAAGCGTTGAAAAAGCACTACCAGCCATTTTAACCGTTTTCTTATTAGCTGGTTTAATACAAGTAGGTTTAGGTTTTTTAGGCCTTGGTAAATATATTAGGTATATACCATATCCAGTGGTTTCTGGTTTTATGACAGCCATTGGTGTTATTATTTTACTAACACAAATTTTGCCATCCATAGGGTATTATCCTAAAGAAGATCAAGAGTTTGTAGACCAATTTAAACCACAAGCAGAAGAAGTTATTCTTGAAAATATTTTAAAAGAAGAAGCTGGAGAAGGTATTTTAGTGCTTGAAAATTTTAAAGAAACCATAAATAGAGCGCACCAAATTACTCCAGAACAAATTTTAAAAGAGTCACAAACTCTAGCAGCAAAAGATGCTTCAGGAACCATAGGAGCGTTAAAAGTGCTACCAAGAGCATTGCAAAATATTAATTGGCTAGAACTTATTTTAGCACTAGGTACCATATTTATTATTTACGGATTTAAACGAATCACTACTGCAATACCAAGCACTTTGGTTGCTCTAGTAATAATGTCTGGTATTGCCTATGGTTTTAATTTAGGTTACAGACCCATTTCTGAGATTCCTAGCGGAATTCCAATGCCAAAATTAGAAATAATAACAGGCTTTAGTTTAGGTAGTGTTACACCTTATATATTTACAGCATTAACATTATCACTATTAGGTGCAATAGATTCTTTGTTAACAAGTGTGGTTGCAGATAATATGACTAAAACAAAACACAAACCCAATAAAGAATTAATTGGGCAAGGTATAGGAAATACTATTGGAGCCATTTTTGGTGGTATTCCTGGAGCAGGTGCAACTATTAGAACCGTTGTAAATATAAATGCAGGAGGTAGAACCAAATTGTCTGGTATGATTGCAGGTGTTATGCTGCTAGTTATTATGCTTGCTTTAGCTCCTGTGGCATCTAAAATTCCTGCAGCTGTATTGGCTGGTATTTTAATTACTGTTGGTATTGGAGTTATGGATTATAAAGGGCTTAAAGCTATACCAAGTTTACCTAGAGACATTAAATTAGGACCATTTAAACTAAGTTCAGAGGTTTTAATTATGCTTATTGTTTTATTACTTTCTACGTTTTGGGATTTAATTTATGCAGTAGGTATCGGATTAATTATTGCTTCATTAATGTTTATGAAAAAAATTGGAGACCTTACAGCAGAACGTTCTGATGTTAAATCATTAAAAGAAGAAGTATGGTCTGATGAGGTTGATTTTCCAGAGAATCTTAAAGAAGAAGTTTTTATAAAACACCTAAAAGGTCCTTTGTTTTTTGGCTCTACTAGTGATTTTCAAGCCCTATCCTTACAAATTCCTAAAACAGCAAAAACCGTTATTATACGTTTAGGAAGAATGCAATATATGGATCAAACCGGTTTATATGCAATGGAAGATTTACTTCTAGAATTACAAAAAAATAAAATTACTGTGCTTTTTGTTGGCTTATTAAAACAACCACAATATATGATGGAAAGAATTGATATTATCCCAGATTTAATTCCGAAAGAACATATTTTTGAAAGTTTTAATACTTGCGTTAAGTGGATTAAAGAAAATGTGAAAGACGAGTACTAATAAAATAAAAGATGAATTTAGATATTGTATTTAAAAAGAATAAAGATTGGATTAAACGTAAACTTAACGAAGACCAAAATTACTTTGAAAAGCTAGGCGAAGGGCAAAACCCAGAATTACTTTTTATTGGTTGTAGTGATAGTAGAGTTACAGCAGAAGAATTAATGGGCTTAGGCCCTGGTGATGCTTTTATACACAGAAATATAGCGAATATGGTTATTGGTACAGATTTAAATGCCATGTCTGTAGTAGAGTATGCTGTAGAGCATTTAAAAGTAAACCATGTGGTAGTATGTGGTCATTATGGTTGTGGTGGTGTAAAAGCTGCAATGCAGTCTGCAGACTTAGGTTTGTTAAACCCTTGGCTGCGAAATATAAGAGACGTATATCGTATTCATAACAAAGAGCTTAATGCTATTACTTGCGAAGAAAAAAAGTACGAACGTTTAGTAGAATTAAACGTGCAAGAACAATGTGTTAACCTTATTAAAACAGCAGCAATTCAAAAAGCAGTACGTGGTAGAGGTTTAATTGTACATGGTTGGATTTTTGATATTCATACAGGTGATTTAGTAGATTTAAAAATAGACTTTGAAAGCATATTAAATGATATTAGAGAAATCTATCATTTAGATTAACAATAACAAAAAAGCCACTCAAAAGAGTGGCTTTTTTGATTTTTAAAAGAACTAATTCTAAAAATATAAGAGGCTTATTGTAATAAGCTATACACAAATTCTGGGTAACCACGTTCTCCAGCTTCATTCGTTAAAGCTAAAAATTGAAGCTTGTAAAAGTTACCATCAGTATCCTTTACTATATAAAATACATTTTCTTTTAAAGAAGGTAAAGATCCAGGTCCTCCTCCATTTCTCCAGCTGCTTCCTATAGCTCTTTGGTCATTGGTAAAGTTTGTCGTTACAACATCAGCAAGTGTAAAATCTGCATAAGTAAATGTGTCAACTTCTGTATCAATCATATATGCAGTTGCATTTCCTTTGGTGTTATTTGCTACAAAATCGGTATAACCATAAGAACCATAACCTTCAATTTCATTGGTAAAAACAGTAAAGTTTAAATCCCAATTCGATTTTGTAGGCTCTACATTAACTTCTGTTTCGGTATCAAAACTAAAGAAGGTAAAGTTGTACGCACTGTTTTTAGAAATAGTAACTTCATCATGTGTAGTAGCATCTAAATCTGCATATTGTAGTACATAATCATTACCATCTTTTGTTATTCTAATTTTTTTCCAACCTCTAGATTCTCCAGAAACAGCAACACTTCCTGTTGCAGGTGTTTCTGTTCCTACGTGGTAACCTAAATTTACTAAGTATACGTGGTTGTCTGTATCTTCTATTTCAGCTATTGCAGGACTTGAAAAAGAACCATCAGGAGCATCTACATAAGCCGTGTTCGAAGCTTCAAAAGTACCAACAGCTACTTGTGGTTGTAAGTTTTGTACTTCAGTAGAAGTGCTATTAACAGCATCAATATCTGTTGTTGTAAGTGCAGCAGCAGCCATATAAATAGAGCCATTTAAAACCAATCTAAACTCACTTCCAGAATAAAAACCTAAATCCCAAGAATCACGTTGTACAGCTGTAGTTGTGTTTGTACTTAAATCTACATATACTTGGTTTGGTTGGTTTGGTCCTCCAATTTCTGGTGAAACAGCAGCTCCTTCAATTGTTATTTCAATAGGTTCTGATGAAGCATTATCATCACTACTACAACTTGTAAAAGCCAGTACTGTTATGCTTAAAATAAGGGTTAAAAATTTGTTTGTCATGATATTTAGTGTTTAAAAATTTAAATTATATAATAGTTTTATGTAAAAAGATCTTCCGTAACCTAATAATAAATTGTTATCGCTACTTGAATGGGTTCCTTCTGTACTAGAATTGTTTACAGCAACGCTAGTAATATCGAGTAGGTTTCTTCCTCCTATAGTAGTTTGAAGTGTATTATTGAAAAACGATTTTTTAATTGAAGCATCCAATAAACCATAGGCTTCTGTAGTTTCTTTGGTATAAGCAGAGTTGCCATCTGCATCACTAGAACTTGCAAAGTAGTTTTCTTGTTCGCCATTATATTTTAATAACACAGTAAACGCAGTATCCCATTTTGGTATAGTATAGGTAGCACTTGTGTTTAATTGTAAAGCGTATAGAAAATCATTTTTGGCATTTTCATCGGTATTAATAATTCTAGAAACTCCTTGTAGTGTTGCTCCTAAATTAAAAGTCCAATGCTCTGTTTTAATAGCGTTTTCAGAAGTTATTCCCCAAAGTTTATAGGCATCAATATTGATGTATTTGTATTGTAAAGGTGTGGTATTTACTACTGCTAATTCAATTTTATCGTCTAAATCTATATAGCTTAACTTAATTGTGTTTACTAAGGAAACATCATGTATCCAACTTCTCTTTTTTAGGTTTAAAAAAGCCGAGTATCCATTTTCTGGATCTAAATTTTCATTTCCTTGTACATCGTGATTAGAGTCTACAAAGTAGTAGTATAATTCTTCAAAACTAGGCGTTCTGTAAGAACTACCAAGGCTTCCTCTAAGCTCAAAACCATGAGACATTAAATATCTAGCGCTAAAAGAACCTAGTAACTTAGCATTAAATTTAGAGTTGTACTCATAACGTAAACCTGGTCGTAATGAAAAAGCGTTGGTTACTTTATATTCTGCAGAACCAAAGGCAGCAAGACTGTAAATAGAAAGTGTTTTATCTCCTTCAAATTGTTCACCAGTGGCTTGTGTGTCAAAACCTTCTATATATCTTGTGTCGTAACCTAGCTGAAAATTATATTTCTCTTTTTTAAATAAATTATTTACAGATGCATTAGAGAAAAACACCTTTGTAGATTGGTAGGTTTCCTCTGTTTCGTCAGTTTTATTTTCTGTAACAATGTAGTAGTTAAAAATGTTTAAATCTCGCTTTTGCTGTTGGTAAGAAAAATTAGCTTTATAGTTAACACCATTATCCATTTTTCCGGAAAGGTTTATATTATTTACAAACCTATTGGTGTTGTATATTCTGTCTGTGGCAGAAGGGTTACTAGTTTGTGTAGTAACATCTATATTAGGTCTTACAGTAGCATCATAATAATTTAAAGCTTCATTAAAATATTCAAACCTATAGTTGATTCTAATTTTTTTGGCTTTATAATGTACTAATGCATTGGTGTTTAATTGAGTTTTTGGCAACCACTCATAACCACGTAAACCATCATTTTGGTAGTAATCTTTACCTTGTCTATTATCAAAAAATCCAGCAAATTGGTTTCTGTTAACTCCAACTCTAGCAAATAATTTTTCATTAATATTATGTGCTACGTTTATAGATTGTATATGTCTTCCTTCGTCAAACCAAGCGTATTCATTCCCTACAGTTTCTTCTTGTAAAGAAGCTTGAATCTGCCAATCTGTTGTAATAGATTTTTTGGTAATTATATTAATAACTCCAGAAATGGCATTGGCTCCATATTCTACTCCCATAGCGCCTTCAACAATTTCTATACGCTCTACATCATCAAGATTTATTTGTGTTAAATCGGTATTGTTTCCTAAACCATTATCACTGACTAAAGGAATGTTATCTATTAAAATATTAAAGTATTGCTCGTCTAAACCAAAAAAGGAAATGTTTGATTTTCCGGTTTGTGCATTTGCAATAATGTTAAGATTTAAATTAAAATTTAATAAGTCTGCTAAGTTATTTGCTGCTTGTTGTTCTATTTGTTCTCTTTTAATAACAATAACATTATGAACCGACTTTTTTATAGATTGTGCATTGTATTGACCTGTAACCACAACCTCTTCAAGTTGTTCTACTTCTGTAGAATCTTTTTTTATTTGTGAAAAGGATAAAGAACTAAAAAAAAGTAAAAAATAAAGTGTAATATAGTTTTTATTTAGACTCATTCTATTTTATATTTGTCGCAAATATATAATCTTATTTTAATTCAATCTAAATAAGAATAAAGTATTTTTAATTTTTCTTAATCTCAAATAATAAAATTTTAGTAATGAAATATTTACCCTTAGTATTCTTCTTTTTAACAACATTAAGTTTTAATGTAAACGCCCAAAACAAGAAAAAACAAGACGAAAAAGCCATTAAAGCCATGTGTGGTTGTTATGAAGTAAGCTTCAATTTTGCAGAAACATTTCAGTATTCTGAAGACTCTACATACGTTGCGTCTAAAACAAAACATGATAAAGGCCTAGAATGGGTACAATTGGTAGAAGACAGTGCAGATAAAATTTCTATGCAACATTTATTAATTGTTGGTTCTAAAGAGCATCCATATATAGTGAAACACTGGAGACAAGATTGGGAGTATGAAAACACCGATTTGTATGAGTATTTTAGAAATAATGAATGGAAATACACAAAATTAGATAAGAGACAAGTTAAAGGACAATGGTCTCAAAAAGTATTTCAAGTAGATGATAGTCCGCGTTACGAAGGTACAGCAACTTGGGTGCATGTAGATGGAAAACACTATTGGGAAAACACAACAAACGCGCCTTTACCAAGACGTGAGTATACACAACGTAGCGATTATAATGTTACAGGTAGAACCAATAGACATGAAATTATTGCAACAGGATGGATTCATGATCAAGACAACCAAAAAATTATTAGTGAAGAAGGAGTTTATGAACTTGTTGCAGAAGAAAAAGGACATAATGTATATAAAAAAGTAGACGATAGTAAATGTATTGCAGCTCAAGAATATTGGGCAAAAGAAAAAGACAAATGGGCTTTGGTACGTGCAAAATGGAATGCTATTTTTGCAAGAAATAAAGATTTAGTTTTAGAAGAAAAAGTAGATAATAAAGTTTTGTTTAAGTATTTGTTTGATAAAGAAAAATACAAAACAGCAGAAGAAATTAATCCTTTAATTGAATCGTTTGTAAAACAATAAAAATGAAAAATATAAAAACTATAATAGCAATACTCGTTTTAGTGATTAGCATACCTAGTTTTGCACAACAAAATGTGTTTTTAAACAGGGGTTTCTGGAAATCAAACCCAAGTATTGAAACTGTGGAAGCTAAAATTAAAGAAGGAAATAATATAGCAGCATCTAATAGCAATAATTTTGATGCTGTTGTGTATGCAATTCTGCAAGGCGCTTCTTTAGAAACCTTAAAGCACATTCAGTCTAAAAAAGGAAATGATGTAAATAAACTAACACATGATGGTAGAACATATATTTTCTGGGCAGCTTATAAAGGAAATGTTGATTTTATGGAATACCTTTTAAGCAAAGGAGCAAAAACAGATATTACAGATGATAAAGGAAATACAATCTTAAATTTTGCTGCTAATTCAGGACAGCAAAACACAAAAGTGTATGACCTTTGTATTGAAAACGGAGCAAATGTAAAAACAGATCTTACTCCAAAAGACGCTAATGCATTGTTATTATCTGCTCCTTACGATAAAGATTTTACGCTAATAAATTATTTTACTTCAAAAGGTGCTTCTATTGATAGTGTAGATGACAATGGCAATGGTGTATTTAATTATGTTGCTAAAACAGGAAATATAGATTTATTAAATCAATTACTAGAAAAAGGTGTAAAAGGAAATGATAATGCCTTTCTATTTGCAGCAACAGGAACTAGAGGTAAAACCAATACATTAGACTTCTATAAATACTTAGAAAGTGTTGGCTTAAACCCAAAAAATGCAGCAATAAAAGGCGAAACACCATTACATATAGTAGCTTCAACAAATAAAGATGTAGAGTTAATTAACTATTTAGTAGAAAAAGGCTTAGATGTAAATACACCAGACTACAATGGCAATACACCATTTTTAAACGCAGTAAGCCATAACAACTTAGAAACAGTTACATTTTTATTCAAGTACTTAAAAAATATAAATCAGGTAAATAAAAAAGGGGAATCTGCTCTAGCTTTAGCTGTAGCAAATAACACTCCTGATGTGGTTGGTTTTTTAATAGAAAATAAAGCAGATATTACTGTTTTAGATGCTAATAAAAACAACTTAACGGCTTATTTAGTAGAATCGTTTTCTGCTAAAAAAGAAGAAGATTTTAAGGGAAAACTGGTTCTTTTAACAGAAAATGGATTAAATATTGCAAAAACGCAAGAAAACGGAAACACTTTATACCATCTGGCTGTAGCTAAAAATAATAGCAATTTTATAAAGCTTTTAGAGCAATTTAAAATAGATGTAAATGCTAAAAATAACGAAGGAAACACTGCTTTACATTTAGCAGCTCTACAAGCAAAAGATACTGAAATTTTAAAGTATTTAATTTCTATAGGAGCTAATATAGAAGCTACAACAGATTTTGAAGAAACTGCTTACGATTTAGCAACAGAAAACGAAATTTTAAAAGCACAGAAAATCAATTTAGATTTTTTAAAATAAACACGAATTAATGAAAACATTAAAAACACTTTTAGTACTAGGAGTTCTTGTAATTGCTACATTATCCTTTACAACAAAGGCAGAATCTACATCTTATAAATGTATGATTCAAATGATTAATTATACAGGCGAAAATGCATACGTAGTTATTTCACTTATTAATCCAGAAGGCGAATATGAAAAAACACTTTACGTACAAGGAGATGATGATGAGTGGTATCACGATATTTCAGAATGGTGGCAGTTCTACGGAAAAAAACGAACAGATATTGATGCTATTACAGGAGCAACAATTGCAGGAGGAGCAAGAAGTATAAATGTTATAGATATTGAAGATTCTAAAATTGATGCTGGTTACAGTATTCGTTTTGAAACTGCAGTAGAGGACCAAGAATATTACACCAAAGATGTGGAGTTTAAATTAACCTCAGAAAGTGTAAAAAGTAAAAAAGAAGGTACAGGTTTTATACGTTACGTTCGTTTAATGCCTAACTAAAACCAATGTAGTACTTCGCGTACTTAGTCTGCACGCTGTATAGACTTTGTTAAGAAGTTTTATAAACTAGAAAAACATGACCATTTCTATCTGGAGATACAGCCACTTAACACTAGCTGTATCTTCGTTTGTTTTTATTTTATTAGCTTCTGTAACTGGAATTATCTTGGCATTTCAGCCCATTTCAGAGCAGTTGCAACCTTATAAGGTTTCTAATTTTGAAAGCATTACGCTTGCCGAAACCATTTCTAATTTAAAAGCAGAATATCCAGAGGTTTTAGACGTGCAAGTAGATGCAAACCAATTTGTTTTAGCTTCTGTTATTACTAAAAATGGGGAGAGTTTACAAGGTTATATAAACCCTAAAACAGCACAGATTTTAGGAGATAAAATAGAAGTGTCTAAGTTTTTTAAATGGGTTACTAATTTTCATAGATCCTTATTTTTAAAAAGTATAGGACGTTTTTTTGTTGGTTTATGCTCGTTTTTATTATTCTTAATTACCATTTCAGGAACGGTTTTAATACTAAAAAGACAAGGCGCTTTAAAAAAGTTTTTCTCTAAAATAGTAAACGAGAACTTTAACCAATATTGGCATGTGGTGTTAGGTAGACTATCGTTAATTCCAATACTTATCCTTACTATTACAGGAGTTTATTTGTCTTTAGAAAAGTTTGATGTACTGCCAAAAAATACCATTACGCATACCATAGATTTTGAAAACCTTTCTGAAATACCAAAGCGCAATATTCAAGAAATTCCTGTTTTTAAAAACACCAAACTGGCTCAAGTAAAAAGTATAGAATTTCCTTTTTCTGAAGATGTAGAAGACTATTATACCATTTCCCTTAAAGATAGAGAGATAGTAGTAAACCAGTTTAATGGTGAAATTTTAAGTCAAAAACAAACTCCTTTAACTACTGTGTTTTCAAACTTAAGCCTGAATCTTCACACAGGAAAAGGTAGTATTTTGTGGTCTCTAATTTTAGCAATAGCAAGTGTAAATATTTTGTTTTTTATCTATTCTGGTTTTGCAATGACACTAAAACGCAGAAAATCTAAACTTAAAAATAAATATAAAAAAGACGCTTGTAGCTATGTGATTTTAGTAGGTTCAGAAAACGGAAATACAGTTCCTTTTGCTAATCAATTACAACAACAGTTACTAAAAGCAGGTAAAACCGTTTATTGTACAGAGCTTAATAATTATACTACGTATAGTAAAGCAACGCATTTTATTATAATGACATCTACTTATGGTGAAGGTGAAGCGCCAACCAATGCCAATACCTTTTTAGAGCGTTTAAAAACCGTAAAACAAAGGCAAGAAATTAGCTATTCGGTTGTAGGTTTTGGCTCATTAGCATATCCAGATTTTTGCAAATTTGCTTTTGATGTAGATGCAGAAATGCAACAGCAGTTTACCCAAGAATTACCTGTTTTTACCATCAATGATAAATCGGTTACAGCTTTTGAAGAATGGCTAAGTTTATGGAATACAAACCGAAAGCTTCCTATATCTATTTCTAAAGAAAAACTAGCAGCAAAACCCAAATTAAATAATACGCTTACTGTAGTAGATAAAACCAAAGCAGAAGCACATCCAGACCAAACCTTTATTATTAACTTAAAACCAAAAGGCAATACGTTTACTTCAGGAGATTTACTGGCAATCTACCCAAAAAACGATTATAGAGAGCGTTTGTATTCTATAGGTAAAGTAAACAAAAACGTGCAACTAAGTGTCAAGCTTCATGAAAACGGATTAGGTTCTGGTTTTTTAGAAACCTTAAATAAAGGAGATCATTTTAAAGCAAGAATAGTAAAAAACACGGCTTTTCATTTTCCTAAAAAAGCATCAAAAGTAATACTTATTGCCAACGGAACAGGAATTGCTCCTTTTTTAGGAATGCTAGATCAAAATACAAAACACACAGAAACCCATTTGTATTATGGTTTAAGGCAAAATTCTTCGTTTAACTTATATCGTGCAGCATTAAAAGAAGCACAAAATAAAAAACAATTAAGCAAATTACATTTGGCATTTTCGCAACAATCGCCAAAAACCTATGTGCAAGACCTTTTGCAAAGAGACGCTTTACAAATAGCAGATGCCTTAAAAAATAATGCAGTTATTATGATTTGTGGTTCTTTAGCTATGCAAAAAGATGTGCTAGCAGTTTTAAATACAATTACCACACAACACTTAAACCAACCATTATCTGCATTTACAAAGCAAATTAAAACAGATTGTTACTAAGCTTAAAACAAAACCTATGTGTACTAATATAAAAACAATAGCTAAAGGTAGTAATGGCGAGTTATCTATTTGTACAAACTGTAATATCTATCATTTAGAGTTTAATAATGTGTATTTAGAGTTTACTGTAGTGCAATATCAGCAGTTTAAAAAATACCTTTTTGCTTTAGAAGCAGACTACTGGGAAAACAAATATGAAGCAGCATATATAAAACGAAAAATTCCAATTCCATCACAACAATCTAATCTCGTTTTAATGTTTAATAGGCAAGAAATAGCAGAATTAAAAGCACTTTTTTCTAACAAAAAACATGTTTATAATAGCTATTTAAGTTTAGAAGATATAGACTATACGCTCCTTTTAAATTAGTAGAACAGTTTAAGCTTCTTCGGTTTCAGACGTTTCCTCTTCAGAATCTTCGGCTTTAATAATACTCGGAAAAATCATTGGTGAAAGTGATTTTACGGGATTGTATAAAATAGAATCCTTTAAATCCTCTTCGCCAACAAAAGGTATGGTGTTATTCATTCTGCTAAAAACAACCAGAATTACACTTAAAATTAAACCAATTTTTAAGGCGCCAAAAACACCTCCTAATAGTTTGTTTATAATACCTAAAGCTGCAAAATCAGCCAATTTAGTAAGAGCTTTTCCTGCAAGAGAAATTACTAAAATAATAACCACAAAAGTAATAGCAAAAGCAACAATGTTTATGTATTTCTCGTCCCAATCTACTTTACTTTCTAAAAACTCGGTAGCAAAACCACTAAAATGTATAGCGCCATAAACACCAGCAACTAATGCAACAAGAGAGGCAACTTCTACAAAAAGACCTTTCATAAAACCTCTAACCAATCCAAAAAGGAGTAATGCACCTAAAACTATATCTAAAACGCTCATAAAACTTACAATTTTGTCAAATATAGTAAATAACAAAACTTCTCTCCTTTTTTTAAGTAGAGATGTAATGAAGTGACACAGAGGTTTACTAACTTTGGCATTTATTAAAATAACCTAAATACCACCCGAAACTTCGGGAATACTTTCAAGTTAAATATGTCAAGAGATCAAGAATTAAAAGAGCGTTGGGATTTGGTAGTGCAAAAACTATCTAATCAATTTGCAGATGGAGACACACTAGATTTAGATGCAATAATCTACCTTATTGGTGTACAAGAATTAGGGCAATTAAACAGAAGTTTTAAAAAAGATCAAAAATTAGACCTCATGCACATTGCAATCTGCAAAGTACTTACGCCTTATGGCTATTATGAGTTTGATTTTGTTGATGAAGATGGCTGGCCACATTATAAAGCCAAAGCAACATTACCACATTTAAAAGCAGGAGAGCAAAGTATTTTAATGAAAGAAGCCATAGTAAACTACTTTGTAGAAACAGAATTTATAGACTAATAAGGGCGTTACCACAAGGGTCGCGCTTTCCGCAGTCGCTATCCAAGATGAGCTCCAACAAAGCTCCAATCGCTAACGCAAAGCACAACCAACTTATGGTATTACCAAGCATATTTTGTGTTTGCTGTGGTAATTACCTTCTTTTTTTTAAATATTAGTTCGTTGTTTGCAATACGTAATGCCGATATTTTATTTAAATTTGCCACCTATTTATACATACCATGATAGACAAGATAAAAGAACTTATAGCAGAAGCAGAAGCATTTAAAGCACAATCTAAAGAAGAGGTTGAGGCATTCAGAATTAAATACTTAGGTAAAAAAGGATTGTTAAACGACTTTTTTACAGAGTTTAAAAATGTAGCAAACGACCAGAAAAAAGAATTTGGTCAAACTATTAATAAACTTAAAAAAACTGCTGAAGAAAAGGTAAATGCCTTAAGAGAAGAGTTAGAAAACCAAGAAGAAGAAAAAGGAGTTTACGGAGATTTATCACGTCCTGGTGAACCAATAGAAATAGGAGCAAGACACCCAATATCTATTGTTAAAAATGAAATTATAGATATCTTTTCTCGTATTGGTTTTAACGTAAGTGAAGGTCCAGAAATAGAAGATGATTGGCATAACTTTACCGCATTAAACTTGCCAGAATACCATCCAGCAAGAGATATGCAGGATACCTTTTTTATACAAACAGATCCAGATATTTTATTACGTACACATACAAGTTCTGTACAAGTACGTTATATGGAAAACAATAAACCACCTATTCGTACCATTTCTCCTGGTCGTGTATACAGAAACGAAGCTATTTCAGCACGTTCACACTGTTTTTTTCACCAAGTAGAAGGTTTATATATAGATAAAGATGTAAGTTTTGCAGACCTAAAGCAAACACTGCAATACTTTACAACAGAAATGTTTGGTAAATCTAAAATACGTTTACGTCCTTCTTACTTTCCATTTACAGAGCCAAGTGCTGAGGTAGATGTGTATTGGGGATTAGAAACAGAAACCGATTATAAAATTACCAAAGGAACAGGTTGGTTAGAAATTATGGGTTGTGGTATGGTAGATCCTAACGTGTTAGAAAACTGTGGTATCGACTCTAAAGAATATTCTGGTTTTGCATTTGGTATGGGAATAGACAGAATAGCCATGTTACTAAATCAAATTAGCGATATTCGCTTGTTAAGTGAAAATGATGTACGTTTCTTAGAGCAGTTTAAATCTGCACTATAAACAACATTATAATATATTAAAAAAGCCGACTGTTAACAGTCGGCTTTTTTATTTAACAATAAATTAACTTCGTTTAGTTCGGTTTGTTCCGAACTAACTTGTAATTTTGTTTATCATTTTACTGAGAATAGATTATTTGTTTTCAGAAAACAGAAAAAACAATTAACAATGAAAGAAAATATCTGCAAAGAAAAAATGGCTTTGGTTGAAAAACTAGGAGTGCATTTAGAAAACAGAGAGCAAATAGCTCCTGTTGCAGCACGTATTTTGGCTTACATTATTTTAACTGGTAAAAGCGGAGCTACTTTTGAAGATATGGTGAGTGTGCTTTGTGCAAGTAAAAGTACTATTTCTACACATCTAAATCATTTACAAGATTTAAATAAAATAGAATATTTCACCAAAACAGGAGATCGAAAAAAGTACTTTATCATTAATAAAAATACCATTATTCAACATGTAGACAGAATGATAAGCCATTGGGATGAAGAGCGTGCTATTCATCTAGAAATTAAATCCTATAAAGAAATCCAAAACGAAGTAAAAATTAAAAACGAAGAAGAGAAATTCGATTTAAGTTTTCATAATGATTACGTCAAGTTTGTAGACGAAGCAACAGCTTCGGTAAAAGAATTAAGAGAAAAATTAATAAACAATCAATTCCATATTTAAAGTCAGGTAAAAATGAAAAACAATAAATTAAATGCTATTCTAGGGCTAAGTCTATTCTTAGTTGTTATGAGTTGTGGTGATAAGCAAAGCAATGCTGCTGCTGTAAAACAAGCTCCTCCTGCGCCTTATCCAGTGGCTCAAGTACAACCAAAAACAGTAACAGGTTATACAGACTATCCTGTAACCATTGAAGGTGTAGTAAACAGTGATGTTAGAGCTAAAACTTCAGGATATATAGAAAAAGTATATGTAGACGAAGGTCAAAAAGTGCGTAAAGGTCAAGTGTTATTTAAATTAGAAACACAGTCTTTAAGTCAAGATGCTGGAGCAGCAAAAGCAAGAGTAAATGTAGCACAAGTAGAAGTAGATAAACTAATTCCTCTTGTTGAAAAAAACATTATTAGTCCAGTACAATTAGAAACAGCTAAAGCTAATTTAGCACAAGCTAAAGCAAACTTAAGTGGTGTTTCTGCTAATATTGGTTATGCAACAATTAAAAGCCCTATAGACGGTTATGTTGGTGCTATTAATTTTAGAGAAGGTGCTTTAATTAGTCCTAGTGACCTAACTCCACTAACCACAGTAAGTGAAATTGATCAAGTATATGCGTTTTTTAGCTTTAATGAAGCACAATATATTGACCATTTAATGCAATCTGAAGGAAAAACAAAAGCAGAACGTATTAAAAATTCGCCAGATTTAACTTTAATCTTAGCGAATGGAAAAGAGTATTCTGAAAAAGGACGTATTCAAACCAGTACAGGACAAATAAACCAAAGTACAGGAACCATTCAAATTAGAGCAGCTTTCAATAATCCTAACGAAATTTTAACCAACGGAAATAGTGGTAAAATTAGATTTCCTATAGAATATAAAGATGCTTTAGTAGTACCTCAATCTGCAACCTTTGAGCAACAAGGTAATGTGATGATTTTTAAGTTAGGAGAAGATAATAAGGTGCAAACAGCTATTATAAAAGTAAAAGACGCAGTAGATAACCTTTATGTTGTAGAGTCTGGTTTAGATGTAAGTGATAAAATTATTGTATCTGGAGTTAGTAAGTTAAGAAACGGGATGGCTATTTCGCCTCAAGAAACCGATTTTAATGAAGCTATTAAGCCTATAGCAACCTTATTTAGAAATTAGATAACCTCTAAAAATTTTAGTTATGTTAAAAACATTTATTGAAAGACCTGTGCTTTCAACGGTAATTTCTATTATCATAGTTTTACTAGGTGCCATAAGTATTGGTACATTACCTATAGAAGAATATCCAGATATTGCGCCACCAACTATTAAGGTAACAGCAAGTTATACAGGAGCAAATGCCGAAACTGTTTTAGAGAGTGTTATCATTCCTATTGAAGAGCAGATTAATGGAGTAGAAGGAATGACCTATATGACCTCTACAGCATCAAATACTGGAACTGCAGAAATTACCGTTTATTTTGACCAAGAAATGGATGCAGATATTGCTGCGGTAAATGTGCAGAATCGTGTGGCAAGAGCTGCACCATTGTTGCCGTCAGAGGTAACACAAACAGGTGTTATTACACAAAAAGTAGAAACTAGTGCGTTAATGTTTGTGTCTATGTATTCGGAAAGCGATAACTACGACGCTACTTTTATTCAGAATTACTTAAAAATAAACGTTATTCCTGCCATGCAACGTATTAGTGGTGTTGGAGACGTTAGTGTATTCTCGCAACAGGAT
This sequence comes from Lacinutrix gracilariae, assembly GCF_042684485.1. Taxonomy (NCBI): domain Bacteria; kingdom Pseudomonadati; phylum Bacteroidota; class Flavobacteriia; order Flavobacteriales; family Flavobacteriaceae; genus Lacinutrix; species Lacinutrix gracilariae. The sequence continues at coordinate 1,138,118 of NZ_JBHULM010000011.1, forward strand.
TACGCTATGCGTATTTGGTTAAAACCAGAAAAATTAGCAGCATATGGATTAATTCCTTCTGATATTTCTGCAGTTTTAGCGGAACAAAATTTAGAAGCAGCAGCAGGTTCTTTAGGGCAAAATAATGGAGAATCTTTCTCTTATACCTTAACGTATAGTGGTCGTTTTAAAAACGAAAGTCAATACAGCGACATTGTAATTAAGGCCTTAGGTAACGGAGAGTTTTTACGCTTAAAAGATGTAGCAACTATTGAGTTAGATGCACAATCATACGCAGCAAATGCCATGAGTTTAGGTAATCCTGCTGTATTTATGGGTATTTTTCAAACCAAAGGATCTAATGCACAAGAGATTATTGAAAATATTAAAACTACTTTAGAAAAGGTTAAAAGTGATCTGCCAGAAGGTTTAAATATTTTTGTGCCTTATGATACTAGTTTATTTTTAAATGCATCTATTGAAAAAGTGGTACACACCTTATTAGAAGCCTTTTTATTAGTGTTTTTAGTAGTGTTTATCTTTTTACAAGATTTCCGTTCTACTTTAATTCCTGCAATTGCAGTACCTGTTTCTATTATTGGTACATTCTTTTTCTTGAATGTTTTTGGGTATTCTATTAACCTTTTAACGCTATTTGCGTTAGTGCTTGCCATTGGTATTGTGGTTGATGATGCTATTGTTGTGGTAGAGGCTGTACATGCTAAAATGGACGATGGCGAGCATAATCCTAAAAAAGCAACATTAACAGCCATGAACGAGATTTCTGGAGCCATCATCTCTATTACTTTAGTAATGGCTGCAGTATTTATTCCTGTAACTTTTGTAACAGGTCCTACAGGTGTTTTTTATGAGCAGTTTGGTGTAACCTTAATTATAGCTATTTTAATTTCTGCAGTAAATGCATTAACCTTAAGTCCTGCTTTATGTGCCTTGTTATTAAAATCGCATGATGACGAAGAGGTAAAAGGTAAAGGTCCTTTACAGCGTTTTTATACATTGTTTAATCGTGGTTTTAATGCTACTATACATCGTTATGGTAATTCGCTACAATTCTTATATAAAAACAAATTTGTATCTGCATTATTATTAATTATTGCTGTTGGTGGTATTTATTGGGCAGCAAATACAACACCTACAGGTTTTGTACCTAATGAAGATAGAGGGATTATTTTTGCTAATATCGAATTGCCTGCAGGTGCTTCTTTAGATAGAACAGATGCTGTTGCCAGAAAGCTATACTCTAAAATAGATGGTATGGATGGTATTGTTGGTGTTAACTTTATTAAAGGTAGAAGTTTAATTAATGGTACAGGTTCTAACTATGGTATGGGAATTATTAAGTTAAAAGACTGGAGTGAGCGTGAAGATGCATCGCTATCTGCGCAAGCTATTACCGGAAAATTATTTGGTATTGCAGCAGGAGTGCCAGAAGCTAAAATTATTTTCTTCTCACCACCAAGTATACGTGGTTTTGGTAACTCATCTGGTTTTGAAGTGAATTTGTTAGATAAGTATGGAGGTGAATTTAAAGATCTAGATCAAGCCAATAAAGATTTTTCTATGGCTTTAATGAGTCATCCAGAAATTAAGTATGCACAATCTTCTTTTAGTACCAACTATCCACAATACGAAATGGAAGTAAATGTACCATTAGCAAAAGAAAAAGGAGTTTCTGTAAATAGTATCTTTTCTACTTTACAAGGTTATATTGGAGGGATTTATGCATCTGATTTTTCTAAATACGGAAAACAATTTAGAGTATACATTCAAGCGTTACCAGAAGATAGAGCAGACGAAAGTGCCTTAAACAGCATGTATGTAAGAACAGATACAGGCGAAATGACACCAATTACACAGTTTGTAAACTTAAAACGTGTGTATGGACCACAATCGGTAACACGTTTCAATTTATTAAATTCTACAATGATTTCTGGTGCTACAAATGATGGCTATAGTACTGGTGATGCTATTAGAGTGATTGAAGAAGAAGTAGCCAAACTACCAAGTAACTATACGGTTGCATATTCTGGATTAACTAGAGAAGAAGTAAGTGCTGGTAACCAAACCACTTTTATATTTATATTAAGTATTGTATTTGTTTACTTTTTATTAAGTGCACAATACGAAAGTTATTTACTACCATTTGCAGTGGTATTGTCCTTACCTTTTGGTGTATTCGGAGCCTATATTTCTACAAAATTATTAGGATTAGAAAACAATATTTATTTCCAAATATCCTTAATCATGTTAATTGGGCTATTGGCTAAAAACGCCATACTTATTGTGGAAATTGCATTGCAGAAAAGGCGAAGTGGTGAAAGTATTCTTGATGCTGCATTAGATGGTGCAAAATCACGTTTACGTCCAATTTTAATGACCTCTTTTGCCTTTATACTAGGTTTAATGCCATTAGTATTAGCTAAAGGAGTAGGTTCTGAAGGAAACAGGTCTATTGGAACAGGTGCTGTTGGCGGACTGCTTATTGGTACCATTATAGGTGTGTTTGTAATTCCTATACTATTTATATTATTCCAGTGGTTACAAGAAAAAGTTTCAAGTAAACCAGCAGTACAAACTATTGAAGACTAAAAACTATGAAAACCATTATAAAACATAGAAATTTTAACAAAGCCGTTTTATTACTAGTTGTTGCCTTAACATTACAAAGTTGTTTTGTAGCGCAAGACTATGTAAGACCAGAATTAACTGCAGAAACAGAAGCGCTTTACAGAACAGAAAATTTACCTACAGATAGCGTTTCTATTGCAGACGTATCTTGGAAAAATTTATTTACAGATCCATACCTACAACAATATATAGAAGAAGGTCTGCAAAATAATATGGATGTACGTATAGCATTGCAACAAATAATTGCTGCTCAAGCTTATGCAAAACAAGGTAAAGCAGGTTATTTGCCAACTTTAAGCGTTGGTCCTAACTATACACGTCAAGAATTTTCTGAAAACAGTCAGTTCGGATCTATATTTAGTGGAGGAACAGATACCTATGATATTACTGCTAACCTTTCATGGGAAGCAGATATTTGGGGCAAAATAAGATCTAATAAAAGAGCAACACAAGCTGCTTATTTGCAAAGTGTAGCAGGACATCAAGCCGTAAAAACGCAATTGATTTCTAGTATTGCAAATACCTATTATAACTTATTGGCTTTAGATGCGCAATTAGAGGTTACTAAACAAACTATAGAAGCCAGAGAAAGTGGTGTGGCTACTATTAAAGCATTAAAAGATGCTGGACAAGTAACACAAGTTGCTGTAGACCAAAATATAGCGCAATACAATAGTGCCAAGGCTTTACAAGTAGATATTGAAACAGCTATTTTTAAAACCGAAAATACACTAAGTATATTATTAGGTAAACAACCACAAAGTTTTGAAAGAAGTAGTTTAGATGTTCAAAAAATAGAACAAGATATTAAACTTGGTGTGCCAGCAACATTGTTAAGTAACAGACCAGATGTTATGGCTGCAGAATATGCGTTAATTAAAGATTTTGAACTTACTAATGTTGCTAAAAGTAGCTTGTATCCATCTTTAACATTAACAGCTTCAGGCGGATTACAAAGTTTAGAATTAGATAAATTATTAAATGTAAATTCTTTATTTGCAACCGTTGTTGGTGGCTTAACACAACCGCTTTTAAATCAAAGAAAGCTTAAAACACAAAAGGAAGTTGCTCTAGCAAATCAAGAAAGCACTTTATTAAATTTCAAGAAAACCTTATTGGTTGCTGGAAGCGAAGTGTCAAATGCATTGTTTTCTTATGAAGCTGAAACCAAGAAATTTCAATTCAGAAAAAACGAAGTGGAAGCCTTACGTACTGCAGAAGCAAATTCTGAAGAGTTACTTAAAAATGGTTATGCTAATTATTTAGATTTATTAACAGCAAGACAAAGTGCTTTAAGCGCAGAACTTAATATTATAGACAGCCAATTACAACAATTAATTTCTGTTGTAGATTTATATGAAGCCCTTGGTGGTGGTTGGAGATAAAATTAGAGTAATACTAATTAAAAAGAGGGTTTAATGTTTTAAACCCTCTTTTCTATTTAAAAAAACACCTAAAAATAAGAGTAATCTTTGCAAATGGAAAACTTTCTAATGTTGGGTTTTTATTAAAAATTGACGTGATTTTACAATTTCTAGTGAAAATAGAAGCAACTAATGAATCGTTTTTCCACTTTTTATTCATTTTAAGTTAAAAAAAGAATAATGCCTAAGTATTATATTTCTTATTTTTAATAGTTTGTTATTTTTGCAAAATGAAAAAAGATATAGAAATCCCTAAAGTTGAAGATGTTTACATTGCTGTGGTTAATGAGTATAACGATACGTATAAAAGCCAAGACTGGAATGCATATATTGTAAATAATAAAGATGTAGACTTAGAGATGGTTCTTATAGTAACTAGTGGGTTTTCTGAAGATAAAATAACTTCTGTTTTTAGAAAAAAACTAGACCGATTACCTAAAAAAAGCTATGCTAAAATTGAACTGATGCAAGAAGAGCTATTTGCAATAAACAACCAATTTAAAGTATCTTTTTTTGAAGGCAATAAAATGTTTGATAAAACCTACACCTTTAGAAAAAACACCATCAATTTAAAAGCATTGCAAACTATTCCTTTAATAGGAGCTCAAGGTGTTTTAGTAAAATAATTTGTTAATCTAAATTATCGGTTAATTTTTTAAACACTTTTTTAGCGTCTTTATTTTCATAAAGAATCTCGTAAACAGCTTCAATGATAGGTAAACGCGTTTTCTTTTTGTTTTTTTTGTTTAGTAAATGTGCAGATTTTGTAGCGTAATAGCCTTCTGCAACCATGCTCATTTCCATCTGTGCAGACTTTACTGTGTAGCCTTTACCAATCATGTTACCAAACATTCTGTTTCTTGAAAAAACAGAGTAACCAGTTACTAACAAATCTCCTAAATATGCAGAGTTGTTAATATTACGTTTCATTTTGTGCATTTTTTTAATAAAACGCTTCATTTCACGTATTGCATTACTCATTAGTACACTCTGAAAATTGTCACCATAACCTAATCCGTGTGCTATTCCTGCGGCAATTGCGTATATGTTTTTAAGCATTACAGCATATTCTGTACCAATTACATCATCACTAATTTTGGTTTTAATATAGTCGCTAGATAGTGCGTTAGCTATATCTTGTGCTTTTTCTGGATCTGCACAAGAAATGGTTAGGTAAGACAAACGCTCTAGAGCAACCTCTTCTGCGTGACAAGGACCAGCAATGACACCAATGTTTTCAAAAGGAATTTTATATACATCATGAAAATGCTCACCTACTAGTTTTCCTGTTTCTGGTATAATGCCTTTTACGGCAGAAACTACAATTTTATCTTGAATGTTATAAGTAAGTTTTTCTAGTTCAGAATACATAAAAGCAGACGGTATTACAAATATTAATACGTCGGCATATGCTGCCATTTCATTTATATCATTACTTATTTTTAACTGCTCTAAATGAAACTCTACAGAGCTTAAATAGCTTGGGTTATGCTGTTCTTTTAGTAAATGTTCTTTTATATATACACTACGCATATACCAACCAACTTCTTGTTGGTTTTCACATAACATTTTTACTATTGCAGTAGCCCAACTGCCACTACCAAAAACAGCAAATTTTAAAGGTGTACTCATGGAGAATATTTTCTTTTCATTTCCGCGAAAGCGAAAAAATACTAATTCATTTAAAAACCAAAAATACATAAAATATCAATGATAGCTAAGCGATGTAAAAACAGATACTTAAATTTTTTGGCATGCGTTTTGAATGTTGTAAAATATTAAACCTAAAACAACAAATAATATAAGGCGTAAAAACCATTGAAATCTTAATTAATAACCTAGATTTATAGCTGTTTTACAAATTATATTATACAAGCGTTTTAATTAAATAGAAACATATGAAAACTACTAAACTACTTTCAGGATTTGCTTTAATAGCACTTTTATTTACCTCATGTTATCATGAAGATATTTATGAAAATAATTATAGTAATAACCCAACAACAACGGCTTCATTAAACCAACTGTTGAGTTCTTATGAGTTATGGTATGTAGATATTAATCAAACCATAGGTTATGGCGAAACACGTTTTTTACAAACAGCATTTACAGTGTCTTTTAGAAACGGAGTGCTGTATGCTAACAATAACTTAGTAGGTATTGGTAGTCAAGGAAACGGTTATGGTATTTCTGTAGGTTATTATAATGCCTATAATATGATTTTAGATGTAAATCATGATATTGATGGATATAACACTTTTGATGTTTACCAAATAGATTATAATACCATAGAATTGTATAATCCTTATAACGACACTTCGTATTTTTTACATGGTTACCAACGATCTAACTTTGATTATAATTATGTTTTTTATGATAATATTCATTATTTCTTACAAGAATATGAAGCTTGGGAAAAAACATACACTAGTAACTATGGCGCTTTAAATGAATTTGATAATGAAAATTTTATGCAGTTTTTAGCTGGAGGAAACGGAGTAACCTTTAGAAGCTCACAAGATGGAGTTGGTACCAACCCAAACAATATATTTTGGGATTATTCTGGAATATATACCGTTGGAAATGTAAGTGGTAATATGTACCAAAAAACATTAACATTAGATTATAATTACTTTGACAATGAATTTTTTGAATTGAGCGTTATTAGTGATAATACTATAGAGTTGTTTCATAACGCATCAGGTACTTTATATGAGTTTAGAGGAAGAGGTTATATACAGTATTTAAAAACAGGAACACCAACAGATAAAACAAAATCTAGTGCAGAAAAACCACGAGTACAACGTACAGAAAAAACAGAAAACGTACGTGAAAACACACGTGATGTATGGTAAGAAAAAATAAAAAATATAAAGTGATTGCTATGGATTAGTAAATGGTCATCACTATAAAAATTGGTTAGTTAGTTAATTTGGAAACCGTTTAAAAAGAAATTTTTAAACGGTTTCTTTTTTGTAAGATATTGGCACGTTAGTTGTTAACATTAATTGGAATTGAAGAAGTTTTTTTTAAACTTTACAATAATTAATTAACAACATTAAACACAAAAAACAATTATGGGATTATTTTCATTTATTAAAGATGCAGGTGCAAAAGTTTTTGGAATAGGAAAAACTACGGAAGAAGAAGCAGCTGAAGCAGCAGCAAAAGCAAATGCAGAAGAACTTAAAGAAGAAGCATTAGTTGCAAAAAGATTAGAAACAACAGTTAAAGACTTAGGTTTACAAGTAGAAGACTTAAGTGTATTTATTGATGATGATGCAGCCACCATTTCTGGTATGGCTTATGATCAAGCAACAAGAGAAAAAATAATATTAGTAGTAGGTAACTCTAATGGTATTGCTACAGTAGATGACCAAATGACTGTAGAACATGTAGAGCCAGAAGCGCAATTTCATACTGTAGTTAGTGGTGATACTTTAGGTAAAATAGCAAAAACATTTTATGGTAATGCTATGAAATATCCTGTGATTTTTGAAGCTAATAAACCAATGTTAGAGCATCCTGATAAAATTTATCCAGGTCAAGTTTTACGTATTCCTGCTTTAGACTAGTTGTACTAATTGTAGATAATATAAAAAAAAACGCCAACTTTAAGTTGGCGTTTTTTTTATGATTTAATCTAATTATCTGTAAAAATTCATTTCATCAAGATACTTCCAAACATACTCTGGTAGCATTGGTTTTACATTCTTACCTGCTTTAATGTTTTTACGTATAAAGGTAGAAGAAAGCTGTATTATTGGTGCATCTATATGATGAATACGTTCATGATTATCAAACTGTGTTTCTACTTTTCCTTCAGAAATTCTAGGGTAAACATAAATATCATTATTCTCTAAAATAAGCTCGTAGTTTTTCCATTTATGAAAACTCTTTAAATTGTCTTCTCCCATGATTAAACTAAAAGTATTTTTAGGGTATTTTTCTTGTAAATGCGCTAAGGTATTTATGGTGTAATTGGGTTGTGGTAAGCCAAACTCAATATCACTAGGTTTTAGTTTTATATAATCTTTGGTAGCTTGATATACCATTTCTAAACGTTGGTAATTATCAAGTAAGGTGTTTTTCTTTTTAAAAGGATTGTGTGGTGTTACTACAAACCATATTTGATCTAAATCACTATGCTCTGCTAAATGGTTAGCAATTATTAAGTGACCAATGTGTATAGGATTAAAAGAGCCAAAGTATAAACCTACTTTCATTTTATTCCTCTTTTTTCGGGTTTAAAAAATCACCAACTATAGTTTCCGCTTCTAGTAGTGCTTTATCTAAATTATCATTTTCAATAATCACATCAAAAAGAGGTGCTGTAGCAAGTTCTGCACTAGCTTTTGCAACACGCATATTAATTTTATCGTCGCTTTCTGTCTTGCGTTTTTTTAATCTAATTTTTAACTCATCAATACTTGGTGGTTTTACAAAAACAGCCAAGGTTTGTTCTGGAAATTTGCGTTTAATACGTAAACCACCAGAAACATCAATATCAAAAATTACATTTTTACCTAAAGACCAAAGGCGTTCTACTTCGGTTTTTAAAGTACCATAAAAATTATCTCTATAGACTTCTTCCCATTCTAGAAATTCGTCATCTTTAATATGCTGCTTAAATTGGTTTGCAGATAAAAAATAGTAGTCTTCGGCATGTACTTCTGTTCCTCTTTTTTCTCTTGAAGTTGCAGAAATAGAAAATGCTAGATTTAATTTTTCTTGTTTAAGTAGGTGTCTAACAATGGTTGTTTTTCCAGATCCTGAAGGAGCAGAAAATACTATTAGTTTCCCTTTTTCTTTGTTATTTTTAGTCAAATTCTATTTTTTAAAGCGCTTTGTCAAACTAAGCGTGCATTATTATTAGTTCTAGATTGTCTTTAATTAAGATTAAAGTACGTTAAGAAGTTGTTCTTTTATTTTTTCTAGCTCATCTTTCATTTGTACTACCAATTTTTGCATTGGTGCATAATTACTTTTAGAACCTATGGTGTTTATTTCTCTTCCTATTTCTTGGCTAATAAATCCTAATTTTTTTCCGTTAGAATCTTTAGAGTTTAAGGCAGAAATAAAATACTCTAAGTGGTTTTGTAAACGCACTTTCTCTTCTGTGATATCAAATTTTTCAATATAGTAAACTAGCTCTTGTTCAAAGCGGTTTTGGTCTACTTTTTCTTTTAAATCTTCTACACCTTTACGTAAACGTTCACGAACACCTTCAATGCGTTCAGGATCCATTTTAATGACTTGTTCTAGTAGGTCTGCAATAGATGCAATTCTATTTTTAAAGTCGGCTTCTAGTACTTTTCCTTCGTCTAACCTGTAGGTGTCAATTCTGCTTAAAGCTACTTTTATTTCGTCTAAAATGGTATTCCATTCGTTTTCATCAATCTCATCTCGTTCTGTATTTAAAGCATCTGGAAACCTAACAGCCATTTTTAATAATTCTGTTTCGTCACCATCTACAACTTCTTTAAGTTGTTTCATGTATTGCTTTACCACAGGTTTGTTAAGTTGTGTGGTGGTTTCTTCACCTGTAACTTCAACATAAATAGAAAAATCAATTTTACCACGTTCTAATTGTTTACCAATAAGTTTGCGTAGGCTTAATTCTTTTTCTCTATATATAGAAGGCATTCTAGCATTTAAATCCAGGTTTTTACTGTTTAGTGATTTAATTTCTAAAGTAATTTTTTTTGTTGGTAATTGTAAAACAGATTTACCATAACCCGTCATAGAATGAATCATAAGAATTTATTTAAGTTTTACAAAGATAGCTAAAAGTATAGGTTTAGAAAACACAATTTATAGTATGCGTGCATAATATAAATATGTAAATTTGCATATAAATTTAAAAAAGATGTACACTAAACAATTTGAAATACGTTGGAGCGATGTAGACGCTAACAGACATTTAGCAAATTCTGCTTATACTAATTTTATGAGTCATACCAGAATGGCTTTTCTTATAGAGCAAGGTTTTTCTATGCGAGAGCTTGCAAAATATAACATAGGACCTGTTGTTTTTTATGAGCATATGTATTATTTTAAGGAAGCTTTTTTAGGACAAGCAATAACCGTTAGTCTTAGTGTTTCTGGTTTAAGTGAAGACGGAACACTTTTTAAATTTGACCATAATTTTTACAATAAAAAAGGCGAAAATATTGCACATTGTGAAATGATGGGAGCTTGGATTGATTTAAAAGCAAGAAAAATGACTGCTTTACCTGAGGAGTTATTAGTTATTGCTGATGCTTTTCCAAAATCTGAAGCGTATAAAGTACTTACTAAAGAAGATACCAGAGAAAAAGGTAAGGTGCCTAAAAATTTAGTCTTGTAATTTAGGTGTTTTACTTACCAAGTATACGCCAGAAAAAATAAGAAGCATAGCTACTATTTTTACAGCGTTTAAAGAGTCTACTCCCATTAAAATAGCAAATACTCCTGCTATTACTGGTTGTAAATAAATAAAGGTACCAATAGTACTTGCTTTTAAGGTTCTTAAGGCTAAAGGATTTAATAAGTAGGTGCCAAAAGTGGCTCCAATAATTACAAATCCTACAGAAAAATAAACATAAGGTGAAAAGGTAGCTAGCTGTATTTCTTGTACTTCTTGATAACCAAAAGGAAGCACTATAAAGAAACCAAACAGAAACAACCATTTTATAAAAGTAAAAGGATGGTATTTTTCGGTAAGTTTTTTTATAATAATAATGTATACACTATAGGAAACCGCATTTGCAAAAACCATTAAGTTTCCTAAAAATATATTATCACCAACACGTGCTGATTTACCATAAATAGATAGTACTAGTGCGCCAGCAAAACCTAATAATATTCCTGTTACTTTTAAGCCTGTAATGCGTTCTTTTAAAAAAAAGGCAGAGAATATAAGTATAATTATAGGTGTGGTAATCATAATTACCGCAGCGTGAATAGGTGTAGTGAGTTCTAGTCCAGAAAAGAATAGTAGCATATTAGTTGCCACACCAAAAAAAGCAGCAATAACAAAGGTTTTAAAATCTTTGGTATCAATTTTTTCTTTAGGCATAAAAGCATCTAAGATCCAGAACAATATGGTTGCCCCAAAAATACGAAGTAACACAAAACCAAACGGTTTTATATAGCCTTCATTCATTACAAATTTTGCAAAAGTAAAATTTAAGCCGTAAAGTAATTGTACTAAAAATACAGCAATTAAGGCAACGGTTCTTTTATGCATTTAAAACTTTTTTAACAGCTTCAACGTTTGCTTTAGAGTTTCCTATAAAAATAGCATTATCTATTATAAACACAGGACGACTTAAAAAAGTATAGTGGTCTAAAATATAGTGTTTATAATCTTTTTCGGTTAGATTCTGGTTTTTTAAATCCATTTCTTTATACAGTTTAGAACGTTTACTAAAAAGCGCTTCATAGCTTCCTGCTAAGGCTTTCATTTGTTCTAATTGTTGAACTGTAATCTCTTCTTTTTTTATGTCTTGAAGAATAAATTCTGCAGGAAGATTTAATTCCTTTAAAATTCTAGTACATGTACTGCAAGTTTTTAAATAGTATACTTTTTTCATACCTAAAAATTTATGCTGCAAATTACGTTCATTCTCCTTAAAAAATAATTATTTTTATCCAAAAAATAGAATTATGAATTGGGCCTTTGAAATAAATTTAAAAAATAGAAATATACTACACTCTTTGTTAGAGAATCTTAGTCTAGAACAACTTAATCAAAAGCCTAAAGGGTTTAATAATACTATTATTTGGAATATTGCACATACCATTGTAACGCAACAATTGTTGGTGTATAAGTTATCTGGATTGCCTTCTGTTTTAACAGATGAAATGATAGAAATGTATAGAAAAGGTACTAAAACAGAACGCGATATAACACAAGTAGAGGTTGATGAAATTAAAGGTTTTTTGTTTTCTACAATTACTAAAACACAAGAAGATTATAATAACAACATTTTTAAAACCTATACAGAATATACGGTTTCTACCAAAAGTACTTTAACTAATGTTGAAGAAGCTATTGCGTTTAATAACTTTCATGAAGGTATTCATTTAGGATATATTTTAGCACTTAAAAGAGCTTTGTAATTAAATTTTTAAATAGCTGTTTGCTACTTCATACGGAATAGTAAATTCTACAATTTCTTTTTCAAAAGCACCAACACTAAAATTATCATATAAAATGATAATACCATCTTCACTAAAACCTAAAGTTTTAGGTAGTTTAAAGGTGTTTTTGTTTAAAAGAGACTCTGCTTCTATAAAGGTGGAAGTAACTTCTTTGTTATAATATTTTTTAACTAAAGAGGTAAAATCTTCTGTATTGTTAATTATATCTTTTGTGGTTAAAAGCGCTCCTGTTTTTGTGTCAAAATTAAAAAACTCTAAAATTAAACTACTGTTTGCAGCTCCTGTGTTTATGCTAGAGTTCATAGCAATACAAACAAAATTTGTGGTGCTGTAAATAACTTCACCATCAATTAAAGCTTCCCATTTAGGTAGTTCTTCTTTTAACTCTTCACTTATTAAGGTGTTAAAATTGCTGTATGCATCATTAAAATCTTGCATGCATTGCTCTAGAGTTTCTTTTTTTGGTGTTGCAGCATCTATATGTAAAGCTTCGCAAACAAAATTATTAAGTGTAGCATTTACTTTTTCTGCTGCAGGATTATTGCCTTGTGCTTTAGGCATATTAATTTCAATAGTAGTAGTAGTTTCTTTTAAAATAGTAATTTCAGAAAAAGCAAGCGTGGTGTTTTCTTTTTCGCAAGAAGTGAAAATACATAGAAGAATAAGTAAACGAAGATATTTCAATGTGTAAATTAATTAATAAGTTAAAGATAGATTAAAGATATACTTTAGGTTTGAATACAACGAGTTAAAACTTATTTTTGTTATAAATAAATTTACAAATGAAGTTTAATACAAAGGTAATTCATGGAGGGCAAAAACCAGATCCAGCTTATGGTGCAGTAATGCCTCCTATATACCAAACAACAACTTATGCCCAAACTACTCCTGGAGAACATAAAGGTTATGCGTATTCTAGAACACATAATCCTACAAGAAATGCCTTAGAAAATGCTTTTGCAGCTTTAGAAAACGGAAATTTTGGTTTAGCATTTGGTTCTGGACTTGCTGCTATAGATGCGGTTGTAAAACTTTTAAAGCCTGGTGATGAGGTTATAGCTACTAACGATTTATATGGAGGAACTTATAGGTTGTTTACTAAGATTTTTGCATCCTTTGGTATTAAATTCCATTTTGTTGGTATGAAAAATGCTAGCACTATTGAAAGTTTTATAAACTCTAATACAAAACTTATTTGGGTAGAAACACCAACCAACCCATTATTACAAATTATAGATATTAAAGCAATTGCAGCAATTGCTAAAAAACACCATGTTTTATTTGCTGTAGATAACACTTTTGCTACACCATATTTACAACAACCATTAGATTTAGGTGCAGATATTGTTATGCATTCTGCTACCAAATACCTTGGTGGTCATAGTGATGTTGTTATGGGAGCATTGGTGGTAAAGGATAAAGAATTAGCAGGTAAACTGTATTTTATACAAAATGCTAGTGGTGCTATTTGCGGACCTCAAGATAGCTTTTTAGTTTTAAGAGGAATAAAAACCTTACATGTAAGAATGCAACGTCATTGTGAAAATGGAAAAGCTATTGCTATGTATTTAGCAGCACACCCAAAAATTGAAAAAGTATATTGGCCAGGATTTGATACGCATCAAAATCACGATATTGCAAAAGCGCAAATGAAAGATTTTGGTGGTATGCTGTCTTTTACTACTAAAGGAAATAATTATGAGGAAGCAATTAAAATAGTAGAAAAATTAAAACTGTTTACTTTAGCAGAATCACTTGGTGGTGTAGAATCTTTAGCTGGTCATCCAGCAAGCATGACACATGCTAGCATACCAAAAGAAGAACGAGAAAAAATTGGTGTGGTAGACTCACTAATACGTTTAAGTGTTGGTATTGAAGATGAAGTAGATTTAATTGCAGATTTAAAACAAGCGTTAGAATAGAACAACAATTTTATACTAAACAAAAAAACTCCAGTTTAAAAGCTGGAGTTTTTTTGTTTTATGTTTTAATTTCTAGTCTAAATAATAAATATAACCAAAGTTTAGCCATACTAGCCAATCATTTGCTTTGTTAGAGTCTAAAGTGTGGTTTAAGCCATCTACCCAATTGCTATAAAAATATTGCGTTCTTAAATCTAGCATTAAGTCAGAAACCACTGTAAGTTTATAACGTACACCAACACTAGCTACAGTAGACCAAGTGCTACCAGATGCATCACTAATAACATCAGTAACCGAAGATTGCCCTTGTACCCAAGGACCGAAAAAATTATTAGGATCTAATATGTTTCCTCCAGGTTCATCAGTATACACTTTAGGGTTGTAAGAAGTATAATGCATACCAAGACTAACAAAAGGAGCAAATCTATAAGCAAATCCTTGAAAAGATCGAATACTTAAAGGAAAGTATTCTAACTGCATACCAATATCAAAATTATTGGCTTCTCCATGATGTGTTCTTAGTTGATCATAACTAGGACTAGGATTATCTACCCATTCTCCAAAGTGATCTAGTTTGGTTTTGTTCCAAGAAAGTTCACTACGTAATTTAAAATGATCATTAAAATAAGTATCTGTAGAATAGCAATTACAATCTGCTCTATATGCAAAGTTGATATAGTGTATAATACCAATACCAATTCCTGTATTTCCAGCGTCTGTTTCAAAATCATTTCTAACTCCAAAGTCAGATTGAAAGGCCACAGGACCAGCAATAACACCTATTTCATGAGAAAATCCCAATTGTGAAAAAGTAGTGTGTGTTCCTATAATAAAGAACAAAACGAAGGTTAATTGTTTCAAATTAAACATGGTATGATTTCAAAATTAGAGCAAAATACTTACAACAAATATAGAAATTCTCGCTAAACCCGCAAATAAAACAGGTAAAAGGATAGAATATTCTTACTGTACTAGCAATAATAACCAAGCTAATAATTTATTATTTAAAATGAATTGCTAAAAACAAAAAAAAAGCCCTTATTTTTTAAAGATAATGTATATTTGCACATATAATATTCGATATATAATATTTATCAAAAATTTCATAAAATGAAAAATAAAATTGAAGCTTTTTTAGATATAGTAAAAGAAAAAAACAGCCATGAACCTGAGTTTTTACAGGCTGTTCATGAGGTAGCAGAAACGGTTATTCCGTTTATTGAGAAGAATCCTCAGTATCAAAATAAAATGTTATTAGAGCGTATGGTAGAGCCAGAACGTACTATAATTTTTAGAGTGCCTTGGATTGATGATCAAGGTAATACTCAGGTAAATAGAGCTTTTAGAGTAGAATTTAATTCTGCTATCGGACCTTATAAAGGAGGTCTTCGTTTTCATCCTTCTGTAAACCTTAGTATTTTAAAGTTTTTAGGATTTGAACAAGTATTTAAAAATTCACTAACCACTTTACCAATGGGTGGAGGAAAAGGAGGAAGTGATTTTGACCCTAAAGGAAAAAGTGATAACGAAGTAATGCGTTTTTGCCAATCTTTTATGAGTGAATTATTTCGTCATATAGGTGCTAATACAGATGTTCCTGCAGGAGATATTGGTGTTGGAGGTCGTGAAATTGGCTACATGTTTGGACAATATAAAAGATTACGTAATGAGTTTACAGGTGTTTTAACAGGTAAAGGGATAACGTATGGTGGTTCTTTAATTAGACCAGAAGCAACAGGTTATGGATGTGTATATTTTGCAAAAAATATGTTAGCTACCAAAGGAGATTCTATAGACGGAAAAACAGTAGTTATTTCTGGTTCTGGTAATGTTGCACAATATGCTTGTCAAAAAGCAACAGAGTTAGGTGGTAAAGTAGTTACTATGTCTGATTCTTCGGGTTATATCTATGATGCAGATGGTATTGATGCAGAAAAGTTAGCCTATATCATGGAAATTAAAAATGTGAAACGTGGAAGAATTCATGCGTACACAGAAAAATATACTTCAGCAACTTTTCATAAAGGAGAAAGACCATGGAGTGTAAAATGTGATATAGCATTACCATGTGCAACACAAAACGAATTAAATGCAGACGAAGCAAAAGCGTTAATTAGCAATAATGTAATAGCAGTTGCAGAAGGAGCAAATATGCCTACAACACCAGAAGCAATTGAAGCTTTACAAAAAGCAAAAGTGCTATTCTCACCAGGAAAAGCATCTAATGCTGGAGGTGTGGCTACATCTGGTTTAGAAATGAGTCAAAACTCATTGCGTTATAACTGGACACGTGAAGAAGTAGATGCTAAATTAAACCAAATTATGAATGATATTCATGAGTCTTGTGTTACTTATGGTACACAAGAAGATGGTTATATAGACTATGTAAAAGGAGCTAATATTGCAGGATTTGTAAAAGTAGCAGATGCTATGTTAGCACAAGGAGTGGTATAACATATAAAAGTTTATTTAAAAAAAAGCTTCCTATTTTAGGGAGCTTTTTTTGTTTTAATATATTATTTTAACCTAAAACTCGTTAGATATAAATATATTTGAAGTTGAATATTTTAATTATGATTAAAAAGATAACACGCATATTACTGTTACTATTACCAATAGTAGCTTTTTCACAAGATTATTCTGCACAGTGGCAAGGTCATTTTTCATATTACGATATTAAAGATGTATCTCAAGGAAATGGTAAAATTTATGCAGCAGCAGAAAATGCAATTTTTAGTTATGATACAGAAACAAATGAAATAGAAACCATTACAACTGTTAATGGTTTGTCTGGTGAAACTATTGTAGCTATTCATTATAGTGATGTATATGAACTTTTAATTGTAGGATATGAAAATGGTCTAATGGAGATTGTTTTTGATGATTCAGAAGAAGATGTTTTAACCATTGTAGAAATATTTGAAAAACCTACCATACCTCCTACAGATAAGTATATAAATCATTTTAATGAACATGATGGCTTAGTTTATATTTCTACAGAATATGGTATTTCTGTTTATGATTTAGAACGATTAGAGTTTGGAGATACTTATTATATTGGTGATCAAGGAACTCAGATTAATGTGAATCAAACAGTTGTTTATAACGACTTTATTTATGCTGCGTGTTTAGGAGGGAGCGGAATAAAAAGAGCTCCGTTAAACAGTAATAATTTAGTGAATTTTGAAGAATGGGAACGTGTGGCTTCTGGCTATTTTCTTGTAATAGGAAAAAATAATGATAATTTATATACAGCTAAAGCTAATAAGACTTTTTATCAGTTTGAAGATGATAATACACTAACCGAACTAGTTAGTTATGCTGATGAACCCATAGATCTTAGAAGTATAAATAATTATTTAATTGTTACCACTAAAAATGATGTATATGTTTATGATGGTGATTTTATACAAATAGCACAAGTGTCTACTGGTAATATTTTAGATACAGAATTCACATCTGCTACAATAGATACAGAATATTTATATATTGGTACTACAGGACTAGGTCTAATCAAAACACCGCTTCTAAACCCTGTTACATTTGATGAAATATTACCAAACGGACCACTTTTTAATTATGCTTTTTCTATAAAAGCATCGGCAAATAACCTTTGGGTTACTTATGGAGATTATGATTTGTCTTTTAATCCATATCCATATAAACAATATGGGTATAGCCATTTAAAAAATGAAGAATGGAGAAACATTCCTTTTGATAGTGTGTTAGGTGCTAGAGATTTAAATACCATATCTGTAAATCCTTTTGCAGAAAACCATGTATTTATAAGTTCTTTTCAAGATGGCTTATTAGAAGTAGAAGATGATATTTCTGTTGTTTTACATGATCAAACCAATAGTGGTTTAGAATCTTTGGTAATACCAGGTAATCCAAGTGTTGTAAGTGTTAGACAAGGAGGTTCTAATTTTGATAGAAATGGTGTTTTATGGACTACCACAGGAAGGGTGGAAAGACCTTTAAAATCTTATGATCCTTCAACAGGACAATGGCAGAGTTATGATTTTTCAACTTTAATTCAAGACGGATTAAATGATGAATGGGGTCATGAGGATTTGGTTGTAGATAGTAATGGAACCAAATGGTTTGGTGGTTATAATTATGGTCTTATTGGCTATAATGAAAATAATTCAAGTGTAAAACTAAGAGCTTTATATACAGAAGAACAAAATATGCCTTCACCTATTATTACTGCATTAGCTTTAGATGATAGAAATCAAATTTGGTGTGGTACAGATAAAGGACTGCGTGTGCTATATAATACCACATCCTTTTTTACTGAAGCAAGTGTGTCTGCAAGCCAAATTATTATTTTAGAAGATGGTGTAGCAGAAGAACTTTTGTTTCAGCAGTTTATTACAGATATTGAAGTAGATGGCTCAAATAATAAATGGGTTAGTACATTAGATTCAGGATTGTTTTATTTTTCATCAGATGGACAAGAAACGATATATCATTTTACTACAGAAAACTCAGCTTTGCCAACCAATAATGTTTTAGACTTATCTATAGATTCTGCTAATGGTACTGTTTATATAGGTACAGAAAAAGGAATTGTGTCTTTTAAAGCAGGAGGTTCCTCAGCAACAGAAAGTTTAGATGCTGCTTATGTGTATCCTAATCCTGTAAGACCAACTTTCAATATTACCGAAGACAAAGTAAAAATTAAAGATATTTCAGATAATGTAAATATTAAAATTACTGATATTGAAGGTAACCTGGTGGCAGAAGCAGAAACAAGAACCAATACAAGATATAAAGGATACAACTTAGAAATTGATGGAGGAACCGCTTTTTGGAATGGTAAAAACCTTGCTAATAACGTAGTTGCTTCTGGTGTTTATTTAATAATGCTTTCAGATTTAGATACTTTAGAAACTAAAGTATTAAAAATAATGGTTGTGCGATAATGATTGTAAAAACCAATGCTATTGTTTTATCTACAATAAAGTATGGTGAACATGATTTAATTATTAAATGTTACACCAAAGAATATGGTGTAGTTAGCTTTTTACAAAAAGGTATTTTAAAGGCTAAAAAAGGAAAAGTAAAAAAAGCATATTTTCAATTACTATCCCAATTACAACTAGAAATAACTTACCAAGAAAACAGATCTCTTCAATATATTAAAGAAGTAAAACCATATGTAATTTATACTACCTTACATAATGATATTTTTAAAAGCACTATTGTTATGTTCTTGTCTGAAGTGCTGTCTACCTCGCTACAAGAAGAGGAAGAAAACGAGTCTTTGTATGTGTATTTAGAAACCACTTTGCAATGGTTAGATATACAAGATAGTTGTGCAAACTTTCATTTATTGTTTTTATTAAAACTCACTAAGCATCTTGGCTTTTATCCAGAGCAGCATAAAAGTGATTTTTCTTCATTTAATTTAAAAGGAGGAAGATTTGAAAATAAACCTACAGATTTTTATAGTATTACTGGTGAAAATTTAACACTGTTAAAACAGTTACTAGGCACAGTTTTTGATAACCTAACAGCTGTCAAAATAAACGCAACACAAAGGCAAGCTTTTTTAGCTATGTTGCTGTATTATTACGACTTACATTTAGGGACCTTTAAAAAACCGAAATCCCTAGAAATTTTTAACCAAGTTTTTAATACATAGCATGAAGTATTTTACTATTTTTTTAGTTTTCTTTTTTACAAGTTTTTTTAGCCAAGCACAACAAATTACTGTTATAAATAAAGACACAGGAGAAACCTTGCCAAGTGTTGCTATTTACAACCAAAGCAAATTAAAAAATACTATAACAGACTTTGATGGTCAAGCAAATTTAAATGTATTTAAGGCTTCAGATGTTTTATACTTTCAACACCTTTCTTATCGTGTATTTTCTATTGAAAAATCTAAAATAAAAAATGCTATTGTAGCTTTAATACCAAATGCGCAAGGCTTAGAAGAAGTTGTGGTGTCTGCTTCAAAATTTAAACAGAGTAAGAGAGATATTCCGCAAAAAATAACCAACATAAGCGCAAAGGATATTCAATTTACTAATCCGCAAACTAGTGCAGATTTATTAGAACAATCAGGTCAAGTATATATACAAAAAAGTCAATTAGGAGGAGGTAGCCCAATGATTAGAGGTTTCTCTACCAACAGACTTTTAATTACTGTTGATGGTGTGCGTATGAACAATGCTATTTTTAGAGGTGGTAACCTTCAAAATGTAATTTCTATAGATCCTTTTAGTGTTCAAGATACAGAAGTAACTCTTGGTGCAGGTTCTATAATTTATGGTAGTGATGCCATTGGTGGTGTTATGAGTTTTTATACCAAAACACCAAAACTTTCTTATACAGACTCGCTTAAATTTAATGCAAATGCAACAGTTAGATATGCTACAGCATCTAATGAAAAAACAGGACATCTAGATTTTAATATCGGACTAAAAAAATGGGCCTTTTTAACCAACGCTAGTTATACTTCTTTTGATGATTTAAGAATGGGAGCGCATGGACCTGACGATTATTTAAGGCCAGAGTATGTAGTAACCAATAATGGAGTAGATGAAATTGTACAGAATAGCAATCCAAGAATTCAAAAATTTACAGGTTATGATCAAATTAACCTAATGCAAAAAGCACGTTATGAAGCTTCAGATGATTTAAGTTTCGATTTGGGTGTCTATTACTCGGCTACATCAGATTATCCAAGATATGATAGATTAATACGTTATAGTGGTGATGATTTGCGTTCTGCACAATGGGATTACGGACCACAAAAATGGTTTATGACTAACTTAGGGTTAACCAAATTAAGTAGTGGTGCAACTCTATATGATAAGATAAAATTTGTAGCAGCATATCAAAATTTTCAAGAAAGCAGAATGGATAGAGATTATCAAGCTACTATTCAAGATAATACCGAAGAAAATGTTGACGCTTATTCTGCAAATCTAGATTTTGAAAAACAATTAAGCCCAAAAACCGAACTGTTTTACGGTTTAGAATACGTGTATAATAAAGTGCATTCTAAAGCTTTTGCTAGAGATATAACCACCAATACTACCGAAGCAATGGTAACTAGATATCCAGATAATTCAAGTTGGCAATCTGCTGCAGCTTATGCTAGTTTAAAATATAAACCTAACAGCAAATTTGTTTTACAATCTGGTGTACGTTATAATCATGTTGCTTATCAAGCAGATTTTACCGAAAACAATGCATTTTTAAACCTTCCTTTTGATACTACAAAAAGTAACTTTGGTGCATTCACAGGAACAGCAGGTATAAGTTGGATTCCTAATAAAACTATACAATGGAAACTAAACGCATCTACAGCATTTAGAGCTCCTAATATTGATGATGTTGGTAAAGTGTTTGACAGTGAGCCAGGATCTGTTGTTGTACCAAATGAAAATCTAAAACCAGAGTATGCTTATAGCGGAGAATTAGGTTTAACATTAAACTTTGATGATCTAGTTGTTTTAGATCTAGCAACCTATTACACCTATTTAGATGATGCTTTGGTAAGACGTGATTACACCTTAAATGGCGAAAGTGAAATTATGTATCATGGTGAGTTAAGCCAAGTACAAGCCATGCAAAACGCATCCAAAGCATGGATTTATGGTTTTGAGGTTGGTATGAAAGTTAATCTATCTAAAAAACTACAATTCACCTCTCAATATAATGTAATAGGAGGTTCAGAAGAAGATAATGGTACAGAGGTTCCAGTAAGACATATAGCACCAAATTTTGGTAATACACACCTTACTTGGCAATCTAAAAAATTAAAGTTAGATGCTTATGCAGAATACAATGACGAATTATCGTTTTTAGATATAGCACCTTCCGAAATTGAAAAAGATTATATCTACGCATTAGATAGCAACGGAAATCCGTATTCGCCATCTTGGTATACACTAAACTTTAGCGCACAAATAGAAATCTGTAAAAACACAACGCTAACAGCAAGTTTAGAAAACATTACAGACCAACGTTATAAAACCTATTCTTCTGGTATTGCAGCTCCAGGAAGAAACTTTATTATAGCCTTAAGTTATAGTCTATAGTTTGTAATTGTTTATTTGGGCGTTTACTACTTCGCTTAAGCTACGTAGCACCAGGCTGTACATTATATCTTTTTATGTTTTAATGTATAGCATGCGCAATAAACAGAAAACAAATAGAAACTACAGTATTAATTAAGCTACGTTTAGATAACAAAAAAAGGATGCCATTTCCATCCTTAACGCAAAAAAAGCCTTTCTAAAAAAAGAAAGGCTTTTTGATATTTCATACAAAGTATAAAGATTCGATATTCTATTTAGTTTCTTTTAATGGCTTTTTTGGTAATAACTACATCATTAGATAAAGTTACTTTGGCAAGATAAGCAGCCTGGCTTAGCCTGTCTAAATTATAAGTTTCTGTGCTGCTGTTTCCATTTAAGTTGTATAATAACCTACCTAATACATCATACACTTTTACATTTTTAATTTGTACATCCTCTGTAGTACTAAACGTTACCAAACCATTCTCTTGTTCTATTATGTTAAGTGCGTTGTAAAATTGGTTTTCATTTATAGATAATGAGGTATCCTTAAATATAATTTCAAACCTTTCATTAAACATTCCTGTTTCAGAAGTAAAACTATAGTTAGAAGCACTTAAATCATGAACCACTTGCATTAATTTATCACGTAAGTAAATGGTGTTATTGGTTAAAAATTCCCCTTGTAATTGTCCAATACTAATACTGTAAATAGTAGCTTCATTAATACTTGTTTGAAAACCTAACGGAATCACTTCTTCTAGATGTAAACTTTCTGGAGATTTCCCTTGAATAGCAAATTTGTTGTTCTCTTCTGTGTTTTCAATAATAGAATAAAGAATAGCGTGTGTACCAGCAGATAAGTTTTTTGGTGCATCATAATACATACCATCATAGTTGTTAGTAGCACCAGGAATATAACCAATTAAAACTTGGTTAAACACACCATTATCCGAAGTTAGGTTAATCCATAGTTTTTCAAACGGATTACTGTTTTCTGTTCTAAAAAATTGATTGTTATTTCCAGTAACACGCATGCTGTTATTAAAAATAACATCTGCAGTTTTTACAGTTCCTGAAAAGGTTGTGGTGCTTGCTGCATCCGATAAAGAAATAAAGAACCCTTGTCCAGAAGGAATAAATCTAGTTGGCATTACACCATCACCACCAGCAGTTTGTCCAGTGTTGTTTATAACGGCGTAATCGCTTTGTGCAAAATTTAAAACCTGATTTCCATTATTAGTATCTGTATATGGTGAGTTTTGCGACCATAAAAAGATAGCACCATCGGTAACACCTGTTGTTGTTTCCGAAACATTGGTATCTACAATTGTATTTGTAGCAAGAAAAGCATCCGCATCTATGGCAGAAGCATATGGATTTCCTATAAAATTCCAGTTATTGTCATTTAATTCTAAATCGTTTCTGTAAATAGGTACTGTGTAGTCACCAGTATGTAAAGCACCTTCAAAAGTGTACTCGTAATTTGCTCCTGGCATACCAAAACCGGTTTGATTATGCATTGCAGCATAACCAATTCCTGGTAACATAACATCACTATTGCTAGTAAATTGCCAATCGTTACCATTGTCATCAATATCATCTTGACCAATAACGGTTCCGTTGTTGTTATTTGTTTCGGCAGTTTGGTCTAAATAATTTTGACCATTATACCAATAACGTCTTGTAGGATGTGCTTCTAATAAGCCGTTACCAATAGTTTCACCCACTACAGGAGAACTCCAATAGGTGTATTCATACCAATTATTTAAAGGAGCAGTACGTTTATTTACCTGTGTTACCGCATTTGTATGCAAGGTATATGTTCCAGCATTTACGCCATCACCACGTTGTACAAAGCTACCTTTGTCTTCTATAAGAATTCCGTCTGTGTTAGAGCCATCGCCATACACATCTACATTGTTTATGACTTCTATATAATCTCCATCAGCAATAACTAATTGGTTTCCTGCATTTACAATTAATTGGCAAGCACTAAAACTAGTTTCCGAAAGGGTATTGTAGTCGCCATTAATTATGGTTATGGTGTTCATGTCTGGTGTAATACCATTTAGCCACTGTGTTCCATTCCATTCTGCTTTTTGTGTTTTAAGTTTTACCGCTTCACTTGCAGTATAACAAGTAGCACCATCTTCTCTTACTTGGCAATAAAATTGGTAGTCTATAGCATTTAATGTGTTGTCAATACTCAAAGTTGCGCTTGTGGCACCAGAATATGTTGCGTTGTTTGTAACTGCAGTCCATGTGGTTTGTGTTGGAGCTAAATAATACCATTGGTATGCAAGAGATAAACCAGCAGCTACACCTTCTGTTGCAGTTACACTTAAGGTTGCAGTTAGGTCACATGTTGCATTAGGAGCAACAGGTTGTAGTGTTATTGTTGGTGGTATACCTAATGAAAAGTCATAAATACCAATATCTACATAATCTGAATCTCCACAAGTTGTCCAATCAATAATATCCCAATGGGCCAAATCAAAAGTCATGGTTGGTAAAACAGGAGCATCATTTTTTCTTCTAAAATTAACACCTTCATCACCAAAAGATAAACCATTAGCCCAAGTACCAGAGCCTTTTACACCAAATACATCTTTTTCGCCTGGATTGGTGCCAGAGGTTTTTTCTAAAACAATAGCATCTGCCTTGTTGGTGTCAAAATTAATTCCTCCTAAACCAGGTTCGCTTTGGTTAGGACTTACATTTAAGTTGTTTTCTGTACAGCTAGTTGTACCAATGGTTACTACATGTACTCCGTTATTTGCTAATGTGCCAGTAAGGTTTACTGTACCAGAAGAAGAAGTGCTTCCGTTATTATATAATTTTAAATCATAATCGCTTAAATCTACAGCTGTACCAGTACCATTAAATATTTCTACGTAAGAAGAACTACCAGAGGTAGCATCAGTAACTTCACTAATAAAGATATCGGTAGGTGTTGTAGATGAGGTTCCAGATTCACAACCCGAAATACTAGTATCAATGACATCAAAGGAATTGAAAGAAGAGCAACCTGTTGTTAAAGTAACCACTAGGTTACCATCGGTAACGTCATTTGGTAATTGTAAAATAAGTTCGGATGTGCTAGAAGAAAGTACAGTTATATCAACGCCATTTAATTGTGCAGTTGCTCCAGATAAATCATTACTAGAGGTTACTGTTATTTCTGTTCCAACAGGTCCTTCTGTAGGCCAAATGGTACTAGTTACTGAAGCAGGACATTGACCTGTTCCTTGAATATCAAAAGTAAACGGATTTTCACCTCCTGTTGCATCGTTATTAGCAATACTTACTGTTGCGGTTCTTACGCCATCGGCAAGAGGAGTGAATGTAATTTCAAAATCTACTTCTGCATTAGAAGCTAGTGTTGCAGTACTTGGTTGTACATTCACTGAAAAATCTCCAGGATTCAAACCAGTAATATCTACTCTAGGTGTTCCTGTTAAATTTAAGTTTGCTAATCCTACATTTTTAATAGTAAATGTTTTTGAAGCACTAGAACTACCAAGATTAATTGTGCCAAATAAGGTATTGTTTAAACCATAAGGAGCATTAAATCCGCTAGGAATATTAATATTATTTCCTTTAACCGTTATTTCTGCACCAGTTGGTTGTTGTATAATAATGGTGTAATCTTCAACCTCTCCATCAAAATCTGGTTCACAAGGTGTAGAGGCTGATGTACCATATTTAGTAGAAATACGCATTCTTGTACTTCCTATTGCTGCATTGGTTGGTACATCAATACTTAAAGGAGAAGCGTCTGTAGCACCATTCACTACATTATAAGCATTTCCTAATTCATAATCTTCGCCATAATCTTCAAAATCACCATCGTTGTTCCAATCTATCCAAGCTTTTGAAGTTGTTGTAAAAGCTCCATCTGTATTTACGTTTACAGTAAGGTTGTAGCTTTCTCCTAAATTGACATTTGTAGATATAAAGGTGTAGTCTGTATAATCATTATCAGTATTGTCTGAAGCATTATTAATAGTATTAAATTCTACATTTTTAATTAGAGTAAGATAAGCGTCGCTTCCATCTCCATAAGAATCGCAATAGGTTAAAGTTGGTGTGGCACAAACCTCAACACCTTGTGTCCAAGTTGTACCTCTACGAATAAACGCTTTAAAGCAGTAGCTAAGGTCGTTAGTTAATCCTGTAATGGCTCTAGAATTACCAGTTCCTTTATATACTACTTGGTTTGCTCCAGAATAAACGGCATTTGCGGTATACGCAGAGCCATCACCTGTTGGTGTAAAAGCAACGGCACCTTGATTGGCAACAATAAGAATTTCATCCCAACACGAAGTTGGTGTTGGGTTTAGCCAGTTTAGGGTTACTTGATTGGTTAACGGTGTTGCTGTTAGGTTTCTAACATCTCCTTGTGCAATTTGTTCTAAATTACTGCCACCAGAAGTCCCATTTGCCCATCCTGTAAGGGTTTCACCATTATAGGCAAAAATTCTAATGGAGTAGGTAGTATCTTCTGTTAGGCCTGTAATAGCAGCAGTGGTTCCGTTGCCTTTATACACAACTTTCCCTAAGCTAGCAGGAGTTTCTAAAGGAGCAGCATTAAAATTAGAATTGGCTGTATAGGTATTTGCATCATTTGGTGGAGCTGTAGGTGGTGTGGTTCCTTCAATAGCAAAAATAATATAACCTCCTGTTGGTGGAGTGGAAG
Organism: Lacinutrix gracilariae; assembly: GCF_042684485.1. Taxonomy (NCBI): domain Bacteria; kingdom Pseudomonadati; phylum Bacteroidota; class Flavobacteriia; order Flavobacteriales; family Flavobacteriaceae; genus Lacinutrix; species Lacinutrix gracilariae. Next base: position 1,164,981 of record NZ_JBHULM010000011.1, read on the forward strand.
GATTGTTCCATGTTAAAGTTGCTGTAGTGTCTTCAAAACAACCATTTAAACTTTGTGCGTTACTTGGTAAACTATTACTTAGAGTTAAAGTTGTAGCAGTAGATGTGGTAGAGCCACAAGTATTGGTTACAATACATCTGTATTGGTTACCATTCATAGCTTCTGTAGTAGCGCTCGTGGTATAAGATGCTGTAGTGTCTCCAGAACCTCCTGTTACGATATTCCATCCAGTACCTGTGTTAACTTCCCATTGGTAGGAAGTGGCGTTTGTTGCTGCAACTGTAAAAGTAGCTGTATTTGGTATTACTTGAGTAGCGTTTGCTGGTTGTGTGGTTATTGTTGGAGTTGTTATTCCTGTTCCTGTTAGGTTTATTGTAGCATCGTCTGCAATGGTGGTGCTACTTACGGTTATGGTTGCCGCTTGAGCGCCAGTTGCTGTTGGTGTAAAAACCACATCAAAGGTAGCGGTACCTGCTGGCGCTATGGTTGTGGTAGATAAACCACTAACAGTAAATTGTGTATCGCTAGATGTTACTCCCACATTTAACGCAGTAGTTATAGGTGCATTATTTGTTATGGTGTATTGTACAGTGCTACCAGAAGAACCAACGCATAAAGAACCATGGTCTGTTGGTGAACCTGTGATTTCTAGGTCTGAGGTTGGTGAGCAAGTTTCTGTGTGAGCTCCAATATAAGTCCATTCGTCTTGATTATAAACAATCCATTCGCTGTCGGTAGTGTTCGTTCCAGATGAAGCTGTCCAATTAGTTGTTGGGTCACAAATAGTACTTTTACGAATTAATGTATGATTTGCAGTAGCGTTATTAACTCCTGCAACATCCCAACCAGAACCAGGGTCTGCCCCATTTGTACCAACTACATCTATTAATGATCCTAATTTTGCAAGACCTACAGCGTCATTTCCATTCCAAGTTGCAATTCCATCTGTTAAATCGGCTTCGGCAAGAATCACTCCATTTGAAGCACTATTAGCAATAATGTAAACATCTCCATCTGCTAATGTTCCAGATAAGGTTATTAAGGATTCGGGCCAATTACCACCATTAGTAATCTTCCATAATTCATAATCAGATAGATCTTTTGGACTTCCTGTTCCATTGTAAATTTCAACATATTTATTGTTACTAGAACCTTCACTATATTCCGAAATTATCAAATCGCTCATCTGCCCATAACCAGAAACTAATGCGAATAAAAAAGCTATCAATAAAAGGGAGTAATTTTTTTTCATAGGGATACTTATTTAAACGTAACTTTTCAATAATAAGACAGCCTATCTCTTGTTATGCTTATTAATTAAGAAGTTTAAAATGTAAATATACTAAGAAACTGTCTCATTTCTAAATCTTTAGATGAAATAACCTTTTAATAACATATTGATTCGATGAATGGTAAAACGGAGTATTATTAGGTGTGTTATCACCTTATAATTTATAATGGAGTTAATAATGTTTATAAAAGTTTACGTGTATAAAAAACAAAAGGCTTAACCATGAGGTTAAGCCTTTTGTTATAAAAAGAAATACTTTGTATTGTTATTTTCTTTTTACCGCTTTTTTAGTAATTACCGTATTATTAGATAATGTTACTTTGGCTACATAAGTAGCTTGGCTTAAATTATCTAGCATATAGTTTTCTGTACTGTTGTTTCCGTTTAGGTTGTACAGTAATCTACCTAATACATCATAGATTTTTACATTTTTAATTTGTAAGTCTTTCCCTGTGCTAAATTGTACACTACCATCTTGTTGTTCTACAATAGTTAAGCTGTTGTTGTATTGGTTTTCTTCTATAGATAAAGAGTTGTTGTTAAATACAATTTCAAATCTGTTGTTATGCGTTCCTTCATCTAGTGCAAAGGTATATGGTGCATTATTTAAATGGTGTATGTGTCCTAAAATGTTGTCTTTAAGGTAGATGTTTTGTTCATTGTTTTCAAATAAACCATCTACAGCAAAAAGAGCAATAGTATAATTAGAAGCGCTTGTTGCGTTTATACCTAAAGGAATCACATCTGAATCATTAAATGGTAAAGCACGACCTTGTATTTTATAAGCTTCGTTATCTATAACCGAATAGAAGTTTTTATTGCTGTCTAGTTCCGATTGTGCATCATACATTCTGTCTACTTGCATGGTTGCGTTTTCTACATAACCTACTAAAATTCTTCTTGCAGGTTGACCTTCTGGAACTAGGTCTAACCAGATTCTGTGTTTTTCTGTATTTGCAGTTCTGTAAAATTCAGAATTATTTAAGCTAATGTCACGTAAAGAATTGTTAAAAGTAACGGTTTCTGAAGCAGTTGCTCCATCTACCATATTTACCATAAAACTTTGTGCTGCAGCTATATCACCATTAAAAGTACCAGGTCCAGCTGAAGAACCTGCACTGTTATACGTTAGGTAGTCGTTTTCATCATAATTTGCTGCAAAATCATAATAATAAGGATCTGAAATGGAGGTGCTTGGTAAAGTACCATGCGTCCAAATATTTATATATCCTTCAAGGTTTGTGTTTAATGTAAGAAAATCTATTGCGCTAATGGCAGAAGGATATGGGTTTCCTAATAAATTCCAATCGTCATCATTGGTATCATAACCAGCAGGATTACTTCCTCTAGAAACAGTAGGAGTTATAATTCCGTTTAAAGGTACACCATTGTTAAAAGTAGCTGTGTAATCAGTAGCAGTTGTACCATAAGAATTAGGACCTCTAACAATATACCCAACACCAGGAGTCATGGCTGTATTAGCAGCAGAAATCCAGTTACCTTGACTACCATTACCATTATTTACTGTAGGGCTCCAGCTATATATTCTGCTGGTTGGTGATGCAGGAGATATGTTGTTGGTGTTAAAACCATCAACAGGTGAAGACCAATATATATAATCCATTTTACGAATAGAAGCAGTACGTTGCATGCTAATGTTACCAGAGTTAACAGCATCATTATCTATTTGCACTAGAGAACCACTGTTTTGTATATTAAAAGTTCCGTTGTTTGTAACTTCAAAGTATACTTCAGCATATTCGTTACTAGTAACTGTTAAAGTGTTTCCTGAGTTAATGATAAGTGTACAAGCGCTAAAACTACCGTGTATACTAGTGTCATAATCTCCATCAATTATTGCTACAGTATTTAAGTCTGGAGCACTGTTAGACCAGTTTGTTCCATTCCAGGTAGATGCACTTGCTTCTGTTTTTTCTGCATTAGAAATATTAATACAAGTTCCGGCTTCTGTAACCTCACAATAAAATTGGTAGTTTGTTAAATTATTAAGAGAATTTGTATCCCCTTCAATTAATAAATTATCTCCATCTTCGCCTAAAATGGTATAACCAGCAGGAGATATACTTGTAACTGCTATCCATGAATCATTTGTACCATCATTATAATACCATTGGTAGGTTAAATCACCAGAGGTATCCGTATCGCCTTCGGTAGCATTTACAGAAAAATCTAAAACAGCACAATCGCTAGTGTTTGTAATGGAAGAAACTAAAGGAGCATTAGTTATTGCTGCAGATGAGAATATACCTAAATCGGAACAACTTTCTGTAGTATTGGTTGTCCAATCTCCTGCATTAAAAGTTGCGGTTGGTCCTGTAGCTGTAGGATCTCTTAAAATTGAATATCCATCTCCACTAGGTGCGTCTACTGTGTCTATAATAATCCCGTTGTTAGTAAGGTGCATGCTATCTGATGCATTAATTCCTCCTCCAGACTCTGTTACATCATAGGTGATGCTTGTACAGGTTGAGGTGCTAGTTCCTAAATTCATTGTATAAACCGTATGTGGAGCAAGTGTTCCTGATAAAGGAATTATTCTTGTAACTCCTCCAGCTCCACTATTAGCTTGTTCAGAATATCTTTCAATAGCATAGGTGCTTAAATCAATAGGGTTTTCAGTAGGATTATATAATTCCATGTACCAAACATTATTTGACTCGGAATCATATACTTCTGAGATTATTAAATCGGTAAAATTGGTAGGACCATAACAAGTTCCTCCAGCTTCTAAGACCGTAAATATATCTGCATGAAGATTACAACCTGCTTCTGTAAGCGTAAGATTGTTTGTTGTGGCACCTGCAGGCACGTGTACAATTAAAGTGGTTGCATTTACAAAATCTACTGTGGCAGTTACACCGCCAAAATTAGCGGTAGTACTAGCTGTAAATCCTGTTCCTGTTACTGTAATTTCTGTTTCTTCAGGACCTGTTGTTGGTAGCATAGAAGTAAATGAATGTGTTGGCGTACAAGAAGGGATTACTTCTATTGTGTAATCTGCAATTGCTCCATAACCAGGACTAGTACAAGGGTCTATTGATGCCTCGGTTCCGTATTCATCTTGTACAATACGCATTCTGTAATTTCCTATTGTTTGACCAGAAGGCACATTTATAGTAAAAGCATGAAATTCATTTGCTCCTCCTCCTTGAATATCATAAGTTCCAATTTGTTCATCTGTATCCTCAAAATCACCATCTTGGTTCCAATCGATCCAAACCGCACCAGCTCCATAATATAGGTTACCACCATTACAATCTCCAAATTCAACCGTAAGTGTATAAGTGCCTCCATCAAATAAATCTGCAGTCATTGCAGTATTATCTTGTACGGTATTTGTACAAATATCGGAAGTGATATTATTTATTGAATTATTTTCACCTGTTAGTACAACGCTTTCTATTTCAGAATCACTACTAGACCATGATCCAGGATCACAGTACGCTAAACTTGGTGTGCAATTTACATTCACGCCAGAACTCCAGCTATTACCATTATTAGTAAATACGGTATAGATATAGTTAGTGTCATTCGTAAGGTTTGTAATGCTTACAGAGGTGCCAGAGCCATTATAAACCACAAAACCAGAATCATATGCAGTGCCAGAGCCAAAGGCTGCATTGGCAGCATATGTACTACTATTTCCAGAAGGTGCAGTTGCTAATGCATTTGTAGAGGCTATAACTATGTAGTTATCTACACATCCTGTTGCAGCTGTCCAAGAGAGGTCTACACTGCCGTTTTCACAGTTTGCAGTAGCTAAAGCAGTTACGTTATTAGGGGTTACTTCTGTTATAATATGTGTGCCACTAGCAAAAGCTGTTCCTGTTTTGTTTCCTGCAGTGAAGGTTAAATCCGCAGTGGTCATGGCATTAACTATTATGGTATTTCCATTTGTTGCTCCACAAGGGATATCTGCGGTTATAAAAATATAACCAGTGCTTCCGTTTGCTATGGTTTGTGAAAAACCAGTAACACTATGTGTTCCTGATCCTAAAGTTGTAGTTATGGTTTGTAATGTAGTATCACTTCCTGCATTAAATGTCGCATCTGTAGAATAATACGCTGTAAAATTGGTGATATCTGCGTTTGTAGCAGAACCAGATGTGGTAAAATTAAAAGCGGTTAGTTCTGCTTGATAATTAGTTACTGCTAAATCAAAGGCATAAATAACTGTATTGGTCACACTTGCATCCGCTTGAATATTGGTAGCGGTGACTGCAGGGTTTGAAGAACTTAATACAATACTTGGTATATCGGTACCGTTTCCTTCTACGTTGAAGTTGTATGTACTTTCGTTGGCATCATCATTTGTTATGGTTATGGTCGCTGTTTGTGTTCCAACGGAGGAAGGATCGAAGGAGACCGTAAATGTGGCACTAGAATTTGCCGCAATGGTAGCAGGGAAAGTTCCTATTGTGAAATCTCCTAAATTGGAAACGATACTAGAAATATTTAAAACTAAATCGCCAGTGTTTTCTATTGTAAATGTATGCACTTGTGCACCACTTGAAATTAATACATCTCCAAAATCGGTGTCATCTGCCGTGTCTATTGCTGTGTTGCCATCTGGAATATCTGTTGCGTTTCCTTGAATGTTGATTTCTGGAGCAGGAATTGAACATTCGATAGCTGTTAATTCTACATTATCAATTCTCCAACTTTCAGCGTTGCTAGTTGAGGCGGATGTGTAAAGTAATCCTATATAAACGGAAGAACCACTTATTCCTGATAAATCAATAGTTTTTGTATCAATACCCCATGAACCACTAGAAGAAAGTTCATCTAATTCCCCTAAACTTGTCCAAGTTGCGCTACCTGTATTTGCAGCTGAAAAAGTACCATTGAAGTTTGTAGAATAAAATACTTCTACATTGTTTCCAGAATATTGTTCTTGATAGTCAATGACTAAGCTTGCATTACTAAGATTGTCAAAATTGATGGCACTATTATAAATTAACCAATCTCTTTGGCCAGAACCACTACCATATCCATTAATTTGAGCATATCCTCCAGAAACACTCCATGTTAATGGTCCTGTTTCACTTACTTCTGTGAAATTTCCGAAAGCAGAAAAGTTTTCATCTATAATTGTTGCGTTTACTGCATCATCATCACTAACACTTAGTGTAGTTTCATTAATACTACCAACACTAGCGTTAGAACCGCCAGAAACATTTTGAATTTCAAAGGTATATGTGGCATCGTCTCCACAATTTGTGTTGTCTGTTATAGGAACAGTTACACATTGTTGTGCGCTACTATTTGCTGGAAAAGTAATAAGTTGTGTATAGGATGCTATATGCGTAGCTGTTGCAGAAGTCATTACCACATTTGAGGTTGTTGCTGTAGTACTAGGGTTGATTATGTCTACACAAATACTTACACTACCATCTGTTTCGGCGGCAGTATATGTAGTAGAAGCAAAGTTAATTTGTGTATCTGTTGATCCTGCAATAATGTTAATATCTAAATTTATGGTTACACCATAAGCTCCAGAATAACATGGGTCTGGAGTAGATTGACCCGAATCTGCAGTACCAATACGCATTTTGTGTTGGCCAAGCGCTGCAGTAGCATCTAAGGTGAAGTCTGTAGTTAATGTAGTAGGGTTGGCGTTTGTTGACTCTCCCGTAAATACTTTTTCTGTAGAGTTATCGAATATACCATCATCATTAAAATCTATCCAAATATGTGTGTCGTAACTGAAACCTGTTTCAAAAGTAATGGAAGAGGAAGTACTAGCTCCTTGTACTAAATCTGGTACAGCACCTGTGTATGTGTATTGTGTAACATCTGTAACAGGAAAAGTTGCCGAACCAACTGTTACAGAGCTTATTCCAGACCCATCATTCGAAGATGGAGTTGAATCACAATAGATAATATCTGTAACCTCACCACTTACATCAATTGTTGGAGGTGTTACACCAGAAGTTGTGTTGGTCATGGTAATTGTATCCGCATAAGAAGCTATGGTTAAACCAGCTTTTAATCTTACGTATATGGTATTGGTATTGTTAGCCTCTGTATCTGTAAAACTGATAGTGGAGCTATAAGGTCCTGAAGCAGCAGTTGCTATTTCAAAGTTTGTAGGAGCAGTAATATCTAATCCGGAGTCTAATAAAGTCCCTGTTACATCAAAGCTTTGTTCTGTAGATGGGCCATTACCTATTACATAATCTAGATCTGTAATGTTTGTTGGTGTTGCAGTTATTGTTGGTCCAGCTGGAGTGGAAGAAGTATAGGTTACTTCAAAACTATCTACATAAATTCTATTACTTGAACTACTGTCTCTTTGATAAAATTCTACAATAGAAGCGCTTAATCCATCCATTGTATAGGTGGTACTTGCATTTAAATTAGAAACAAAAGTACCATCTTCGGTATAACCAGCAGGACCTGTAGTGCCTGATGCATAAACTACAACCTTTGTAATAATCACGTCTGTATTTTGTGTTATTTTAATGGAGCCACCTTTAGCGCTATTTTGGTATAATCTTAATTGATCATTATTTATAGCAGGAGTAGCAGTTCCATTATTTTTGTGAGAAGTAAAACTAATATTAGCATCTAAAGTTCCAGAGGTTGATGCTCCAGAATCAGAAAAATCATAAGTAACGGTTGTCTGCGCAAAACTAGATAAAATTGCGCATAGGAAGGCTAGTAAACTTAGGGCGTAGTTTTTAGTCATAGGGAAAAAAATTTAATTATGTTTGATGCTAAAGCAGCAAAACAAGCATGCAATTTAAGTTAAAATGTATATAAATGTAGGGTTTAGTGCTATTTTTTTGTTACCTAATGGTTAATTTTTAAGAGTTTATACATTTTTTAGTTGCAGTTGTAAAACAGAAATACAATGTTAAGTTTTTGTTTATAAGTTTGTTAGTGTTTCTTGGTGTTTCCTTTTTTTGCAAAATTTGCATTTATTGAAGTTTTATTTTTTTAACATACAGCCATGTGTTTTGTTGTTTATTTTGCAACGTTTAAGTTAAAATTTAGCTAATTCTAGTCTTTTTTGTATAAAATTATAAGCTAGTTGCTTTGTTTATGATAAAAGATTTATTTTCGTTTTACTAACTAATAGCACACTCAGGTAAGTTTACTAAACGGTGAGTTTATTTTTTTGCTTACTTAATTTAATTCTATAATTGTTTTCAACCCTATGCATACTCAAAAAACGTATTCTTTAGACGAGGCGCAAAAAAAACTAGAACACTATTGTGCTTACCAAGAGCGTTGCCATAAAGAAGTAGTTGAAAAGTTGAGAAATATGCGTATGATTCCAGATGCTATAGATGTAATTGTGGTGCACTTGATACAGAACAACTTTTTAAACGAAGAGCGTTTTGCTAAAGCTTTTGTGCTTGGAAAATTTAGAATTAAAAAATGGGGAAAAAACAGATTAAAACAAGAGCTTAAAAGGAAGGATATTAGCAAAGTCATTATAGATATTGCCTTGAAAGAGATAGAAGCAGATGATTATTTAGAAACCTTTCATGCATTGGCAGAAAAAAAAGTAGAAAGTATAAGAGAAACCAATAGCTTTAAGAAGAAAAAGAAACTAGCAGACTACCTGCTTTATCGAGGCTGGGAGAGTCCTTTGGTTTATGATGCTGTAAACCGTTTAATACAATAAGCCTTAAAATAATTAATATTTTAAGGCTTATTTAGTACTAAAAAACGTTTTTATTTTAGATACGTTTTACCAATTTTTTGGTAATTACTTTATTATTGTTTACCAGTACTTTTACAAAATAAGTACCCACTGCTAAAGCGCTACTGTTTATAGTAACTGTTGAAGTTTCATTAGCTGTTGTTGTGTTTGTTAATTGACCTAAAGTATTGTAAAGTTCTACACTATTAATAGTATTTCCTTGGTCAACTTTGCACTGAATTTCTGTATTATTAATTTCTATAATACTAAGTTGGTCTTGTAAAACATTTGTATTTGTAGTTAGTGTTTCTGAAGTAAATACTATTTCAAATCGAGAAGTAAATTGTCCAGAAGTAGCACTAAATGTGTAGTCAGATCCTGTTAAATCATGTGTAGTATTTAAAAGGTTATCTTTTAAAAACACAGTGTTATTGTTTAAAAAGTCTCCTTCTTTTCTAGCAATACTAATCGTGTACTGTGTATTGTTGCTAATAGAAGTTTCAAAACCTAAAGAAATACTTTCATTACTATTTAAATTACCAGGATTTTTACTTTGAATGGCATATTTTTTATCTGTTTGTTCTGCAATAGTTGTATAAATTACAGCAGCACAACCAGCAGAAAAATTTCTAACAGCATCGTAATAATTTCCGTCATCACTATCTGTAGCACCATCTACATATGCAATTAAAGTTTGGTTAAACACGCCTTCATCATTTGTAAGGTTTACCCATATTTTATTTGTTTCTACAGGGTTAGCATCTCTAAAAAATTGCGAATTACTGCTTGCATCTGTAACACGCATTACGTTGGTAAAAGTAACATTATCATTAGTTAAACCTTGAATAAAAAAACCTTGTCCTGACGGAATATAATTATTAGGTATTTCACGTGAAGCACCAGCAACACCACCACTTCCGTTTATAATAACATAATCATCTGTGCTAAAATTTAAGGGCTGATTACCATTATTACCTTGACTAGGCGGTGTAGCATGTGACCATAAATACACTGCTTTTCCAACAATGCCATCGTTTTGAGCAAAAAATTCTTCAATATTAATAGCAGAAGGGTAAGGATTACCAATAAAATTCCAATCTAAATCGCCATTGTCTCCATTGTAATAAACAGGTGTTGTAATGGTTCCTGTGTTAAAAGGTCCAGTAAATGTATAAGTGTATGAGTTGCCAGCAACAAAACCAGAATTAGAATGTGTTGCAGCGTAACCAACACCAGGTTGTAAAACTGTAGATCCAGAAAGAGCAGCCCAATCATCACCATTATCATCAATATCATCATGGCCAGATGTATAGGTGTCTGTATTGAATATTTCTGCAAGTTCATCTAGATAATTTTGTGCATTAAACCAGTAGCGCATACTTGGGTGTGCACCAGCAAGTGCAGTATTTGCAGTAGCGCCATGAACAGGAGAACTCCAATAGGTGTAATCATACCATTTATTTAAAATAGAAGTTTCTTTATTAACTCTAGAAGTACCACCTGTATTTAGGGTAAATGTACCTAAGTCATCTACTTGTACAAAAGATCCTTTAGATGCTACATCAAGCGTACCATTAACGATAACGTCTTTTTCAACTTTTAAATAGGTATTATCTGCTACAGTAGCTGTTTTATTGGCTGTAATAATTAAAGACCAAGCCTCTAAGTTTCCGTGTGTAGCGGTATCATAATCGTCATTTAATATGGCTGTGGTTTCTAATGTTGGTGTACCATTAGTCCATGTGCTACTGCTCCAAGAGGTTTCTTTTCTGGTAACTTCTCCAGAGACAGATATGGTGTAGTTTACTGTAGGATAGGTAACATTATCAATGGTAATTTCGGGAGCATTAACACTAATATTATCAATATAGGTGCCAATAATTAAGTAGTTTTTTAATCGAACATAAACAGCTACCGAGCCTGAAGCTATTTGATTACCAGGAATTATTATTTGATCTTCAAAGTCTGTACTCGTAGAAGTAGATACTTCATATCCTGTTGGAGCTGTTACTGTATAAGGCCTTTCTAAGTTTGAAGCGTCCTCTATGTTAAACGTTTGATTAGTAGATGGTCCGTTATAAACTACATAAGTAAAGTTCGTTAAATTTGCTTCTGGTGGAGTGAATGTTGTGGTTAAATTGTTGCTAGTCTTATTGTAATTTGCATAGGTAGAAATAGTAAATAGGGCTGCAACAAAAAAACAGTGTAGGAATGTTTTCATGTTAGTAGGTTTTTGGGGTACTTAATAATATCAAATTTCGAATAAATAATTCTCTAATCCACGAAATACATCTTTTTTTCGATGAAATGCACGTTTTTTTTTATTTTAAACCCTAATTTTTAAAAATGAAGCATAAAAAAAGAGCATAAACCTATGCTCTTTTGTGTTGTAGTAGATGTTTTCTTACAAGTTAAAAACAATCCCTGCGTTTACTGTAAATTGGTTGTGTAATTTTTCTGAAGGATCTAAATCTCCAGTATCATATTTAGCAAGAGGTACATTTAACTCTGTGAACACACCAAAGCCATCTGAAAAGAAATAACGAGCACCTAAGTGAGTACCAAAATTCTTTAAACCAAGGTGTAAACCAGGATATAAATCAAAAGCATCATCAATATTTATAACGTTTCCAATATTTGCATTAAAACGTGCTGAAATATCAAATCTATCTAAAAAATTAGCTTTTTCTGATACTGTAACTCCGTTTGCTTTTATATCATTTTTCAAACTGCTTGGAATTCCTAAAGCATAGCTAGAGGCAACACCTATAGAAAAGTTTTCTCCTAATCCATAATCATAACTAGCAAAAATACTGGTGGCATTGTCTTGAAAATTAGCACCAATTTGTACTTTTTGGTCTCCGTTTCCAGAAAAAGATTGTGCGTGTAAAAAGCTAACACTTAGTAAAGTGATGAATAATAAGATATTTTTCATTTATAAATTTTTAGTATTAAAAAGGTGGTAAAATTAGCTAAAATTTTTATTAGTTCTAGTAATTGCTTGTTTGTTTTTATAGTCTATCCAGTTTTGGCCTTTCATTTTTCGCATTAAATTATCAAAATGCCTCATGATAACAATATTATATATTGCTTTGCTAAGGTTTTTTGGGTTTCTAGCAATAGCACGTAAACTCATAGAAAATCCTGGAGTTATGTATTTCATGTAGTGCCAATAACCTTCTGGCATATATAAAACTTCGCCATGTTTAAGTTCTGTAGTATAGCCTTTTGCGTGTTGTAGTGCTGGCCATTTTTTAAAGTCTGGATTAGAAAAATCAATATCTTCTCTAACAATTAAAGAATGCGGAATTTTATATAAGTACTTATTTTGTTTTTGGTTAAACAAGATGCATTGTTTGGTGCCTTGAAAGTGAAAGTGGAAAATATTAGCTAAATCGATATCATAATGCATGAATGTATGCGAATCTTTTCCGCCAAAGAAAAGCATTGGTAAGCCTTTCATGAGTTTTAAACCAAAATCTGGAAATTTAAAATCTTTTTGAAGTTGAGGTACTTCTTTTAAAATATTCCAAAGAAAAATTCTGTACTTGGTAGGTTGGGTTTTAAGTAAGTCTACATAATCACTCATTTTCATGGTGGCATGTGCTTGGTTAAAACCGTCTTTGTAATCTACAGGTCTATCATCATAGAGAGGTACTTTTTTATCTCCTGCAACCTGTTTTATATAATCTAAATTCCATTTGGTATATGCAGGCCAATCTTCTATGCAACGCTCTATAACCACAGGTTTTTGAGGTTTAAAATAGTGTTTTATAAAATCCTCTTTAGTAATGGTTTTTACTCGAGGTATGTCTTGAAGATTGAGTTTCAATATAATGGGTTTAAAAAGCCAAAGTTACTAAAACCAAAGTAATCTGATATTCTTTTTAAAAAATACCATTATAATATACTCTCCTCTTTTTTTTAAGAGGAGAGGTGTTATGTTTTATATAGAAAAAGAAGTTTTGTGGTTTATTTAAAAGTATACTTTACTCCAAACAACAAGTTTCCTTTTGGCATTGGTACCAAATTAGTTTCGGTGTATGTGGTGTTAAAAATATTATTGGCAAGTATAGAAAACTCTAATGTATTTAATGTGTAATTTACACTAGCATCTACCACTGCGTAGCTTTCTCCAGAAGTTCTTTCGGCATATTTATAAATAATATTTTGCGATAGGTTTTTTATAAACTGCGTTTGTAAGCTTGCTGTTGCATGGTGTTTTAAAGAGTTTATAGAGTATCTTGAAAAATTGCTAGAAACGGCTTTTAAATCGTCTTCTAAAAATGAGTAACCTACAGCAAAACCTTGGTTAAAAGTATTAAGAGTAAAACCATAAGAAGCATTAAATTCTATACCTTTTGTATTTAAATCTCTAATGTTTGTAGCTTGCCATAAGTCTGCTTCGTTTTCTTTAATAAAGTCTATTAGTTTTTTAGAGTCTCTATTAAATGCTGCTAGTGAAACATTAAATTTTCCTGAGTTAAACTTAATACCTAATTCTTCTGCAATGGCTTCTTCTGGATCCAGATTTTCATTACCTAAGGTGGTTGGGTCACTATAATATAAATCGGTATAGGTTGGTATTCTGTAGGTATAACCAATGTTTCCGTAGATTTTTAAGTTGTTATTGATTTTGTAACCAAGATCTATACCTGGAAAAGCGTGAAATTTAAAATCGGAAAAATAATTTACAGCAATACCAGGAGTAATATCAAGCTTATCATTAGCTAGTGAAAAACGATGTTCTAAAAACAGCGTTGTCATAAAACGATTTCTAGAACCTAAATTATTACTAGATAAATACACTTTTGCAATGTCTACACCAAAACCAGTAACACCAATTTTAGACTTGTAGGAAGCATCTAAAGCAGCACCAACTTTATTGGTTTGGTGTAAGTTTCTGTAAATAGAAGGGTCTTGTCTTACAAAAATGTAGGTGTCTTGATTGCGTTTCCAATATAGTTTTGGTTTTAGGGTTAGCTCACCTTTTTTGATTTCGGAAGTAATCCCAATTAAACTAGCTTGTGTTTCTTCGTATTGATCCGTTGCTGTAGGACTAGCATAAAAACCGTTAGCTCCAAATTTTCTTTCTTGAAAGGAAGCAATTAGGTTTATAGGTGTTTTGTTGGTGTTGAAACTACTTTTAATAAAATAATTTTGATTGTCATAATCGGTATTATACCTGTATCCATCTGAAGTATTTCTAGAAACCTGAATAATATGCGAAGAATTTTTTAATTGGCTACTCACCATAACAGCACCATGAAGTTGGCCATAAGATCCAGCTTGTGCATTAACTGCTACACTATTTTCGGTATTTTTTTTGGTTACTATATTAATGGCTCCTGTAAAAGCATTTTGTCCAAAAACACGAGCAGCAGGACCTTTAATAACTTCTACACGTTCAATAACATCTAGAGGCAATGCCATATTCATGGTATGGTGTCCTGTTTGTGCATCATCCATTTTTATACCATCTACTAGTAGTAAGGTTTGGTCAAAACCACCACCACGAATGTATAAATCTGCTTGCATACCAGCAGTACCACGTCTTCTTATATCTACACCAGCAACTTGTTGTAATAAATCGGCAACATTAGTTGTTGCGCTTTTTTTAATGTCTTCTTGCGTGATTACTGTTATGGTTCTAGAATTTTTAGAAAAAGGTAAATCTATTCTAGTAGAGGTAATGACAACAGAATCTAATTGTTGTTCTTTTTCTAAATCTTGAGCTTGTGTTGTTATAGAAAACAGTACAAGAAACATGCATAATGAAGTTAATTTCATAATAAAAAGTATTGGTGTTTATTAACGCTGCAAAATTCGTAACTTTCCGGATCATTAAAGTAGTCCAGTTTTAAAACAATGCATAGTCCGGTTGAAGACATATTAAAAAGCTTAATACAATTTGAAAAGTCGCCCAATACTTCTATTTATATTCAAATAACGCAGCAAATTATTAATGCCATACAAAGAGGCTATTTGGTAGAAGGTACGGCTTTACCAGGAACAAGAAAATTTAGTACACTACTTTCTATAAATAGAAATACTGCAGTAGCTGTATATGATGAGTTGGCATCACAAGGTTGGGTAGATATTGTAGCCAACAAAGGTACCTTTGTATTAAAACCAGAAAAGAAAACCGTTGCTATTAAAGCAGCATCACAAGGATTAGAAAAATTAAAAACCTACCCGAAAACTGCAGGATTTCCATTTCAATCGTCTTTTCATTTGGCTTCTACCGAAGAATTTTCGGTAAGTAAATATGTAATTAATGATGGACAACCCGATTTAAGGTTACATCCTACACACCAGTTTTCACGATGGTATAGTGCGTCTATGAAACGTGCTTCATTAATTTCAAAATGGAATCAAAGCCAAGAGCAATCATACACTACTTTTAGCAAACAGCTATGTAATTATTTAAATGCTACTAGAGGTTTTCATATAAAACCACAAAGCATAGTGAGTACACGAAGCACAGAAATGAGCCTGTACATTGTATCGCAGCTTTTAATACAAGAACAAGATGTTGTGCTTGTAGGAGATTTAAGTAATTACAAATCGAATATGATTTTTCAGCAAGCAGGAGCTAATATAAAAACCATTCCTGTAGATGCACATGGAATAGATGTAGATTTTATTGAGCAAAACTTTACTAAAGGAAGCATTAGATGTGTGTATGTTTGTGCGCATAGGCAATACCCTACAACAGTAACGCTTACTGCTGAAAGAAGATTACAATTATTACAACTAGCAAAAGCATATCAATTTGCTATTATAGAAGATGATTTTGATTATGATTTTCAGTTTGAAGGCTCTGCAATGGTGCCTATGGCAAGTGCAGATGGAGCAGGTGTTGTTATTTATTTAGGAAGGTTAGGACAGTCTTTTTTCCCTAGTTTTCAAATAGGATTTGTAGTAGCTCCAGAAAATATTATTAACGAAGCAAAAAACTACTTACAAATATTAGATAAGCAAGGAGATTTAATACAAAAACAAATACTTACAGAGCTTATTGCAGAAGGAGAAATACACCGATTAATAAAAAAGAACATTACTATTTACAAGCAAAGACGTGATTGTTTGTGTGCTTGTTTATATACGCATTTTAAAGGTCATGCTACTTGGCAAGTTCCAGCAGGAGGTTTGGCTGTTTGGTTATCTTTTTCCTCAAGTATCTCTCTTATTAAACTTGCAGAAAAAGCAAAAACACACAATTTGTTTTTACCCAAAACCGTGTTGTATCAAAATAAAGATGTTTGTGCTATACGCTTGGGGTTTGGACACCTAAATGAAACAGAAATAGAAGCTACTATTGCTATTTTAAAACAATCTTTTAATGCTGTATTGCAGTAGGTTGTTATTATTGCTGCATAAAGGTTTCAAATAAAGTGTAAAACTTTTCAGGTTCTTCTAAATACGGATTATGACCACTTTGCTCAAACATTTCAAACTGTGCTTGTGGCATAAAAGTTTTGTATTGTACTGCAAACTCTGGAGTAGAAACACCATCATAACGTCCTGCAAAAATGAGTGTTTTTGCTTTTACGTTTTTTAATTCTTGTCTGTAATCTTGGTTAATCATACTACCAGAAACATCAAAATCACCATCTCTACCAATAATTGTGGTATATACATCATGAGCCCAACCTCTATATTTTTCTTTAGGCGAATTTTGCTTCAAGCTAGTATTGTGATAATAAATATATTTTGTTGGGAAGTTGCCATACACCGATTTTAAAGGTTCTTGACTAGAAACATAGCCTAAAGCACGAAGCGAATCTACTTGTTTCCATTTTTCAGGAAAATGGGTTTTAGCGTAGTGGTTGTAACTATCGCAATTGGCTTGCCACATAGCACCAGAATGGAAACCGTTTATCAGTACCATTTTGTCTACATTATCTTTATATTTTATAGCGTAAGCTTGTGCAGGAACGGTTCCGTAAGAATGTCCAACAAGTGAAATTTTATCAAAATGTAATAGCTTACGAAGCTTTTCTATAAGTTCTACATCTGCTTGTACCGAATACTCTGAAGCGTCTTTAGCGTTGTCACTTTTACCACGACCTAACCAATCAAAAAACACAACCGTATTGGTTTTATAGTATTGTCCAAAATTACCTTGCATATAATCGTGAGAGTTTCCTGGTCCTCCAGGAAGAAAGAAAATAGGAGCTCCACTACCTAAAACCTCTACATTAATTTTATAACCATCAATGGTGTAAAATTTAGATTCAAACTTCTCGAATATATTGGGGTCTTGTTGTGCAGATAGCGTTGTACTTACTAAAACTAAAAGAATACTTAAAAGCTTTATTGGTGTTTTCATACAGGTTGTGGTTTCTGTAAATATACGTATTAATTAAAAAAGTAAGGATAAAAAAAAATCCGCTTATTAGCGGATTTTTTAAAACAATTTGGTTTTTATTTTTCAGGACTATCTTCTACAATTTCCGCAGAAGTTTGATCTGTTTTTATATCTTTTCCTTTTAAATATTCTGGTAATTCCATTCCAGCCATATTAAACATTTCTTGTAATGGAGGAACCGATTTGTACATTCCAGATAAGAAATTAGCAGTAGAAGATTTACCATCTTTATTACCACCATTTTCCCAAACAGTAACTTTATCAATTTTAATGTTTTTAATGGCTTCTGATTGCATTCTTACTAATTCCGGAAGTTTATCTGCAATTAATAAAAGCACTGCGTCTTTAGAATTATCACCAGCGGCTTTTACTATTTGCTCCATACCAGCAGCTTGTTTGGTTAATATTTCAAACTGTCCTTGTGCTTCTGCTTGTGCTTTAAAAAGTATCGCATCTGCTTCTCCTTTTGCTTTTCTTCTAATGCGTTCTGCTTCTGCTTCGGCATCAATTTCTACTTTCTTTTTATCAATTTCTGCAGGAACAATAATATCTGCAACTTGAGAAGAACGTTCTCTTTCTGCTCTTGCAGTTTCGGCTTCTTTTTCTGCAGCATAAGATTCTTCAAGGGCTTTTGCACTTTGTACTTTTTCGGATGCAATTGCTACACGTTCTGCTTCCGCTTCGCGTTGACGACGTAAAGAATCGGAATTAGCAACAGCAATTTTAGCCGTATTTTCACCTTCAACAGCCTGTGCATTTGCAGCAGCAACTTGTGTTCTTTCGTCTTGTACAGCATTTGCTTCACCAATAGAACCATCTCTAGTTTTTTCTGCTACCGATTTTCTAGCAGCATTTATTGCATGAGCAGCAGCTTCTTTACCTAATGCTTCAATGTATCCAGACTCATCAACAATATCTGTAATGTTTACGTTGATTAGTTTTAAACCTACTTTTTTAAGTTCCGATTCTACACTTTGTGAAATGTTGGTTAAAAATTTATCTCTATCGTTGTTAATTTCTTCAATATCCATAGAAGCTACCACCAAACGTAGTTGCCCAAAAATAATTTCTTGTGCTAATTCTTGAATATTATCTTGGTTTAAACCTAAAAGTCTTTCGGCAGCATTTTGCATGATTCCAGGTTCTGTAGAAACACCAATAGTAAAACGCGATGGTACATTTACACGAATGTTTTGTTTGGATAATGCATTTACTAGGTTTACCTCTATAGATATAGGCGTTAAATCTAGAAACTCATAATCTTGAATCACAGGCATTATAAAGGCAGCTCCACCATGAATACATTTGGCAGATTGGCCTCCACCAACTTTACCATAAACCACTAGAATTCGGTCTGAAGGACAACGTTTGTAGCGCTTTATTAATATAATAAAGAATATAAAAATAAATAATACTGCAAAAATAATTGCAATAGGAAATCCTAAATTAAAGATCTCCTGTGTTAGAAGGTAGTTCATGTGTTTTTTGTTTAATTGGTTCTATAGGTTTTTTTGTTTCGTTTACTATTAAAATACCATTACTAGTAACATCTACTACTTGTATGAGTGTACCAGATTTTAAATCGGTTAAAGAATCTGTAAGGGCTTCTAATTCACGTAAAGTACCTTGTACTCTTACGCTTACTTTTCCCATTTTAGATCGGTTGGCACCAATGGTTAGGTATACTTCACCAATAGCGTTAATGGCATTTTTATATTCTAAAGTTCCGCTATCTGCTAATTTTTCCATGGAATAAAACATGGCAGCCATAATGGCCATCATTAACAAGCCACAACCTAGAGCGGTAATTACAGTTATTGGTTTTGAAAATCCAGCATTGTTACATGCAATACCAATCCAACCAAAAATGGTAAAAAATCCAACAAGATTTTTAAAAGTAATAAATTGAAATTCTATTCCTGTATCTACATCATCAAAATCATCTGCACCATCAATACCTGCAAAAGTGGTTATGATAACAAATAAAAAAATCAAGGATGCAATAAAGGCAATCACCCAAAAGAATTGCGCAAAAGAATCTAAAGCAGAAAACCATTCCATAGTTAGTAGTTATATAAGATTATGTGTGAAATATAAGACGTTTATAGCTGTCTTACAATTTTTTAACTAGAAGAATAAACATGTCTTTATTCTTCTTTGTGTTTTAATATATTTAGAAGCTTCAAATAATATATTTACACTTATATGTAGTTCATGTAAGTGTTTTGTTACAAAAAATTATTTAATATTAAATTCTGTATTACAATCTTGACACTTGTATTTGTTTTTTGCGTAAAACGGAAGCGTGCCAAAAAGGAAACCAGCAAGAAATGAAATAAAGGATTTAAAATCGGTAATGGTGGTAAACATTTCTATGTGTTTGCTATTACAATTTGGGCAGATAATAGCATTGCCTGCATCATCTACAGAATATTTTTCAATGGTTGAAAGAATATGTTGTGCCCTAAGCGCATCTTCTACATATACTTTTAGTTTTACACCACCAATGGCATGACTAACTAAAGGATCTGTGTCTATGGTTAAGTTATCACTTAAAAATACAGGAATACCTTCAGACTCTAAGCGACCTTTTATTATTTGGGCTTCGGTAGAATATTGAAATTTAGCTATGGTTTTAAAGGTATTGCTCATTGTATTTCTATAAAAACAAAAATGCTTAACTAGTAAACAAGGTTTACTAAAGTTACGCTTTTCTATTTAGATAACCTTTTGTTTTAAAGCTTCTTTATCAATCCATTTATAATCATTGGCAATGGTAGCGTCTAAAAGATCTATGTTTAATTCTTCAGATAAATTATAAGCAATGTTTAATGCGTCTTCAAAGTTGTCTTTTTCGTAGAGTTTAAAGTGTTTGTTGTTGTTATACCATAAGTTTACTTCAAAAATGTACGTTCCATCAGCTAGTAATTGCAAAAAAATAGAAACATACTCATAGTTGTTTATGGTTGTCCATTTTCCTATTTTAAAAGGACCAATTTCTGTAGCAGTTTTAAATTTTGATGCTTTTATATCTACATAAATTCTTTTTTGTCTACTAAAACCAATACCTATTGCTGTTAAATAAATAACACTTTCTGTCATGGTAGCAATAGTCTTGAAGTTGCTTAAATTGAGTATATTATATAAAAAAGAAGCGATAATAATTCCTAAAGCAGCAGTAAAAGCTAAGGCAGCAATAATGGTTTGCCATAATGGTTTTGGAGTTTCAGCTATGCTGATGTAGTCTTCTTTCATTTTTTAAATATATATCTTTTTTTAGAGAAGAGAACCCTTAAAAAGACCATGCCTAATTATTTTAGTTAATAAGATTTTTTTAGGTGAAGCAATTAAAATTGCTTTTCTACTATCTTTGTATTCTATGTTTGCACTTGTAGATTGTAATAATTTCTATGCTTCTTGCGAACGTGTTTTTAACCCGAATTTACAAGGAAAACCAGTCGCTATTCTTAGTAATAACGATGGTTGTGTTATTGCACGTAGTGACGAAGCTAAAGCGTTGGATTTACCAATGGGAGCACCTATTTTTAAATGGGAAGCTTTCTGTAAAACCAACCATATTCATGTGCTTTCTTCTAACTATTCCTTATATGGCGATATGAGTTCGCGTGTTATGGAAATACTAAAACAGTTTACTCCAGATGTTGAGGTGTATAGTATAGACGAATCTTTTCTAGAATTTAAAGGTTTTGAAAATTATGATTTTCATGATTATGGCATACAAATGCGAAAACGCATTTTACAATGGACAGGAATACCAACATCTGTAGGTATTGCACCAACAAAAGCTTTAAGTAAAGTAGCTAATAAGATAGCTAGAAAGTATCCTAAGGAAACCAAAGGAACTCACGTTATAGACACGGAAGAAAAAAGAATTAAAGCCTTAAAATGGACTAAAATAGAAGATGTTTGGGGAATTGGAAGAAGACTAAGCAAACGTTTAAAAGCAAAAGGTTGTAAAACGGCTTATGATTTTACACAATTACCTGATGCTTGGGTAAAAGGTAATTTTTCGGTCATTGAATCGCGTTTAAAAAGAGATTTAGAAGGCATACCAACCCTACAATTAGAAGAAAATAATAACATTAAGAAAATGATAGCTACTACACGTAGTTTTGAGTATACGTATTCTGATGTAGATAATATTAAGGAACGCATTTCTACCTTTGCTACTAGTTGTGCCGAAAAATTACGAAAACAAGGTTCTAGTTGCCATGTTATTATTGTGCAATTAAGCAGTGATAGACATAAAAAAGATATAGAACAGCATAACGTAAGTAGAATGGTAAGTTTACCATACCCAACAAACTCCTCCTTGCTTATTAGTACGCAAGCTGTACAAGCTGCAATATCGATGTTTAAAAAAGGGATTAAGTATAAAAGAGCGGGAGTTATTGTTTCTGGTTTAGTACCAGTAGATAATTATCAGTTAGATTTATTTGAACAAGAAAACCCTAAGCATAGGCATTTAATGCGTGCTATTGATGGTGTAAATAATAAATACGGAAGCCATAAAATAAAGCTAGGTGGTCAAGATTTAAAACGTACCTGGAAAATGCGTCAAGAACGTTTAACACCAAAATACACCACTAATATTAATGATATTATATGTGTAAAATAATGCGTTATTACTAAAATAAAAGAGTACTCTGTTTTATTATTTTTTTTAAACACAGAATTAGCATTTTAGTGAAAATGCTAATTTTTTAATTTATCTTTGATAAGTATCCTTACAATCGCTTTTAATACATTATACTATGTTACTACATAAATCAAAATCGCTTACGTTTTTTACTCCAGAATTAGTACCAAATTCTGGTGCTGTATTTTTAGATACTGGAATTTCTGCTGGATTTCCTTCTCCTGCCGAAGATTTTAAAGAAGAAAGAATAAGTTTAGATCGTGAGCTTATAAAAAATAAGGAAGCTACTTTTTTTGCAAAGGTAAGCGGACAATCTATGATTGGTGCAGGACTAGATGATAATGACCTGTTAGTTATAGATAGAAGTTTAGAGCCTAGCCATAATAAAATAGCCGTTTGTTTTTTAGATGGTGAGTTTACCGTTAAGCGTTTAAAAGTAGATGCTGAAGGTGTTTGGTTACAACCAGAAAATCCTAACTATCCTATAATTAGAATTACAGATGCTAATGATTTTGTTATTTGGGGAATAGTAACAAACGTGATTAAAAAGGTATACTAGAAAAAAACAATTAAAAAGCTCTTAAAATAAAAACGCTTCAAGAAGTAAATCTTGAAGCGTTTTTTATAAAGTTAGTGTTTGTAATTAGTCTGCTAATACAATCACTTTATTGTTATTCATTTCTAAAGTACCAGAGTTAATAGCTAACCAAGTAGAGTTATTGTTTCCTTTAGTAAATTTATCTTTTACTTCATCCTCTAAAGAAATATCGCCATAAATTTTAACGTTTCCTTCTTTAAGAAGCGACACAATAGGAGCGTGATCTTTTAATAATTCAAACTCTCCATTTACTCCAGGAACAATAACACTTGTTATTTCTCCGCTAAATAAAGTTGCTTCTGGTGATACAATTTCTAAATACATCTTTTAAATTTTATTTAAAAGCTTCCGTACAAACGAAAGTCTCATTTATATTAAACAGATGCTGAAAATACATTCAGCACTTGCTTTGGCTTATGCCTCTGCAAGCATTTTTTCACCTGCTTCAATAGCTTCTTCAATAGTACCTTTAAGGTTAAATGCTGCTTCTGGTAAGTGATCTAATTCACCATCCATAATCATATTAAATCCTTTAATAGTTTCTTTAATATCAACTAAAACACCTTTAAGACCTGTAAATTGCTCTGCTACGTGGAAAGGTTGTGATAAGAAACGTTGTACACGTCTTGCTCTACCAACAGCCATTTTATCTTCTTCAGATAATTCTTCCATACCAAGAATAGCAATAATATCTTGTAATTCTTTATAACGTTGTAATAACTCTTTTACTCGTTGTGCACAGTTATAGTGATCATCACCTAAAATATCAGCAGTAAGAATTCTTGAAGTAGAATCTAAAGGATCTACTGCAGGATAAATACCTAACTCAGCAATTTTACGAGATAATACAGTTGTAGCATCTAAGTGAGCAAACGTTGTTGCTGGAGCTGGATCTGTTAAATCATCTGCAGGTACGTAAACCGCTTGTACAGATGTAATAGATCCTCTTTTAGTTGAAGTAATACGCTCTTGCATAGCACCCATTTCTGTTGCTAATGTTGGTTGGTAACCTACGGCAGAAGGCATACGACCTAATAATGCAGATACCTCAGAACCAGCTTGTGTAAAACGGAAGATATTATCTACGAAAAATAATACATCTTTTCCTTGTCCTTCACCAGCACCATCACGGAAATACTCAGCAATAGTTAAACCTGATAAGGCAACACGAGCACGTGCTCCAGGTGGTTCGTTCATTTGTCCGAATACGAAAGTAGCTTTAGAGTCTTTCATAACAGATTTATCTACTTTTTGAAGATCCCATCCACCTTCTTCCATAGAATGCATAAAGTCATCACCATACTTGATAATTCCTGACTCTAACATTTCACGAAGTAAATCGTTTCCTTCACGTGTTCTTTCACCTACTCCTGCGAATACTGAAAGTCCACCGTGTCCTTTTGCAATATTGTTAATCAACTCTTGAATTAATACTGTTTTACCTACACCAGCACCACCGAATAAACCAATTTTACCACCTTTTGCATAAGGCTCAATTAGGTCAATTACTTTAATACCTGTAAATAAAACTTCTGTTGAAGTTGATAATTCTTCAAATTTAGGAGCTTGTCTGTGTATTGGTAACCCAGCTTCACCAGCTTTAGGTAAATCTCCAAGACCATCGATAGCATCACCAATTACATTAAATAGACGACCATAAACGTCATCTCCAACTGGCATTTGTATTGGAGCACCAGTAGTATTAACTTCTGTTCCTCTACTTAAACCATCTGAAGAATCCATTGCGATAGTACGTACAGTATCTTCACCAATGTGAGATTGTACTTCTAGTACTAGAATAGAACCATCTGTTTTTTTGATTTCTAATGAATCATAAATTTTTGGAAGTTCAGCACCAGCAGCGAATTCTACATCGATAACTGGACCTACTATTTGTGCAACTTTACCTGTAACTTTTGACATTACTTTTATATTTAATGTTTTGGTATATTATTAATACGAAAAACAATTTGCTCTATTTTTATAGAGTGTAAGGTTTTTTCGCGCTGCAAATATAGTGGTTTTAATTTAAAAAATATATCAAAAATTTAGCCTTTTTTAGGTATAAAAAAACGCCCTCTATTTGAAGGCGTTTTTTTTATAAGATTTATTTAAATTATTGAAGCGTAGGAGGGTAGTTTGTTGGGTAATCTCCTGAGTCTACTAAATTACCTGAAGCTTCAAAGTTAGAACCGTAAGTTGCATCAATAGCTTTCATGAATTGATTTGCTAATAAAGCGTAACCTCTAGCAGTTGGGTGTACACCATCTAATGAGAAAACACCACCAGTTACAAGGCTAGACGTTAACACAAAATCTCCATCAGGATAACCTGTACTATCTAATTGTTGCATTAAAGCGTTGGCATCAACAAAAGCAAAACCTGCAGTATTTGCTGCATCTAATAATTTTGCGTTAAAGGTATCTGTTGCTATTTTTATTTCGTTTTGTTCTTCTGGAGTTAAAACCCATTTGTCTGCTAAGGGAATTGCAACACCATTTACTGTTGCAGAATTACCAGGAATAGCTTCTGTACCAATAAAGGTAGAAGCAGATAAAACTAATAAATCTTCAGCGGTAGCTTGACGCATACTTACTAAATTAGCATCTATACTGGTTAAATCGGTTAAGTTTTCATCCATAATAACAACGGCATTACTTTCTCCAGCTTCAAACGTAATGGTTCTTTTAGCTATTTCTGCATCTGCATCTTCTTGTGAAATAGCATTAACGCTAACCAAGTAAGCAAAAGCACCTTGAATACCTGCGTTATATGCTCCGTATACACTAGCACTATTTAAAAATGCTGCAGTTGCTGCATCTAAAGGAACAGGGTTATGAGGTACTGTTGTAAAATGCGGAATAGTGGTTACATATGGTATGTTAGCCATGACACCTTGTACTTGGGCAGATTGTAATGAACCAATAATAGCATCTATAGAAGCATCAAACATTGGTTGTGGTGTAATAGCACCTAAAGTTGCGTCTGCACCAGCAGTAGCGTATCCTAATATATCATTGTTTCCAATCCATAAAGATACAAATGTTGGTTGTTGCGCTAAGGCATCCCCTAAAATAGTTGCACTTGGAGAAGAAGCTATTCTTACAAAGTAAGGGTTAGCAGTTGCAGGAGTAGTTGCTAAATTTGCAGGGTTTCCATAACCATTAAATAGTAAATGAAAACTTGCAGCACCAGGAACACCCATATTATTATGGCTTCCTATAGAAGGTGCTAAAGCTTCTGTTGTAGAAGTTCCTGGTAATGTAGCAGGACCTGAACCATCAAAATATAATCTAGGACCAAAACTACCATCGGCATTTTGAACACCACCAAATAATAAACCACCAATATTGTCATTCATTAATGGTTGGGTAAAAGTACCTCCACCAGCTAAAGCAAATTTTTGCGATAGCATATTAGGCATCGAGTTTGTTTGTCCTGCAATAAATAAAGCATTATCTGTATATCCAGCAGTTAATGAATTACCTATAGATACATAGTTAGAAAAATCTGCAGTACCAGCTGTTAAAGCAGGTAACACTTCTTCTTGTGTAGGATTGTCTAAGTATTGTTCAAAATCCTCTTCGTCATTACATGCTGTAAAGCCTATAAGGACAGCAGATAGTAATACATATTTTATATTTTTCATTTTGCTAATTTTATAAGTTATTAATTGTCCATGAAACATAGTACATAGAACCTATATACCCAGAACCAAATGCTGTGAAGTATTCTTTTCCACCAATATTTGTACCACCAACTTTAATTAATGATTTAAGAGAAGGGATTTTGTAGTTAATCTGTGCATCTACAGTATGGAATTCAGGAACGACACCATCACCAAAAGTTGCTTCCCAGAAATAATCATCACTAAATCTGTATGCTACATTAAATCCGAAGTTTTTAAATACTTCAGTGTTACCAAAATGCGCTTTAAATTTATGTTCTGGTGTATTGAAATTTGTTTCAAAATCAGGGTTGGCTTCTTGATCAAAATCTTGTTTTGTAAAAGTATAACTACCACCTATGTCATAACTACCAAATACTTTAGTAGATAAACCAATAGAAGCACCATAAGAATTTACGTTAACATCAGAGTTTGTGTATGCGCTATAGGTTTGAAAGTCACTATTAGCAATTGCAACAGCAGCAGAGCCATCTGCAACAGAACCATAAAATGGAGCGATAACCACTTCTTGAGAGATGAAATCTTTATATCTGTTATAATAGGTACTAAAATCTACAATAAGTTTGTTGAATTTACCTCTATACCCAATTTCTGCAGAAGTTACTTTTTCTGGTTTTACTAAACTAGGGTTAGCAACTCTTAATTGAGAAGGATCACCAGTTTCACCAAAAGCAACTACAGAAGAAGATGCGTATGAGTTATTGTATGCAGCAGCACCTGTTTGTGTGTAAACCGTTCCGTCACTACCTGTAAAATCTCTTGAGTATCTGTCTAAGTTATCTGGAGCAGAACCTATTAATATAGCTCTACCAGCATCTAGGCCAATAAATAAATCTTGTGTAGTAGGGTTTCTAAAACCTGTTTGAACAGAACCTCTAATATTGTGGTCTTTATTAAGTGTTAAACCTAAAGATAATCTAGGAGAAAGAAATCCTTCAAAAAATTCAGATTTATCATAACGTGCAGAAGCAGTTACTTTTAATTCCATGATATCATTTAACTCAATATCTTTTTGAATTTGTGTATAGATACCAAATTCACTGTAGTCAATAGAACCATCATAATCGGTATAGATAGACCCTAAAGAATTTAAGTCATACTGTCTAAAAGAACCACCAACTTGAATATCTGCAAAATCAATTAAATGACTAAAGTTGTAGTTACCATCTGCATGGTAATATTTAGATTGGTCTTGAAATTTAGAACCTGTAGCTAAGTCTGGATCATCAATAACTCTATTAAAAGCATTTTTAAACTCTGCAGAACCTGGTTCAAATCTTCCGTTTTCAGCAGCAGCTCTTGCAGCAGCATGTGCTTCTTCATCTGTAGCACCACCACCTAAAGTTGCAGCTACGTAAGTGTTAATATAATCACCAAACCACTCTTCATCACTTTTCCAAGATCTGTTAATGTTAATTCCGGTAAATACCATATCGTAAGAATCACCAGCTTTATCAGCAACTACATAACCTCTTAAAAAGTAGTTATCATTTTTTAATTCTAATTTATGTTGTTGTTGAAAGAAGTTATCAATATTATATCTATTGGTACCTTGGTAAATTGTGGTACCTGTACCTACTTTACCAACATATTGAATTTCAAAATTACTATCTGTAATTGGTCTGTAGTATAATCCCCAATCTGCTTTAATGCTTCGGGCTTCATTGTCTGTTAAATCACGTTCGTTGTAACCTGTTCTACTAACATATACATCTGGTACAATACCAGTACCACCTGCTAAATCATTAAGGTTTGCAGAAACTTCGTCACCATAAACATTAATACCATTATAGTTTCTGTTTGTTTCTCTTGTTCCGCCATACATATCGCTATCTACTTCACTAGTAGCTTCCCAATCGGTACCACTTAAGTAACCAAAGTTTATTTTAGCAGCAAATTTATCGCTAAATTTATAAGCCATTCTAATTCCTAAATCGGTATATGGATTAGTACCAGCAGATTCTTGAGAAGTAACCCCTTGTTTTACATAAGCACTTATACCTTGGTGGTCAAAAGGACTTTTACTACGCATAAAAAGAATACCATTAAAGGCATTGGCTCCATATAACGCAGATGAAGCACCAGGTAAAAGTTCTACACTTTGTACATCTGTTTCGGTTAAACCAACTAGGTTACCAATAGGGAAGTTTAATGCTGGCGTGGAGTTATCCATACCATCTACTAATTGCATAAAACGCGTATTAGCAAAAGAAGCAAAACCTCTAGTGTTTACAGATTTAAAAGTTAAACTATTAGTGTTTACATCAACACCTTTTAAGTTTTCTAAACCTCCATAGAAATCTGCAGAGGCTGTATTTTTAATTTCCTTTAAACCAAAACGCTCTACAGTAACTGGAGATTCAAAAATACGTTCTGGAGTTCTAGAAGCAGAAATTACAACTTCATCAAGTGAAGTTCCTTCGGCTAAAATAAAATTAATGACTTGATTGTTTGTATTTACCTCTTGAGATGAAGGTTCAAAACCTACACTACTAGCTTGTAATGTAAATGGTGGAGTTTGGTCTACTGTTAATGTGAAATTACCATCAAAATCAGTAACCGTACCAACCGAGGCACCTACAACAATAATGTTTGCACTAGGAATAGGTAGGTTGCTGTCATCAACTACTGTTCCTGTTATTGTTGTTTGCGCATAAGTTAAGCTGCAAAAAAACAACAATAAAATTGAAAGAATTGTTCTCATTTTTAAGATTTAGTTTAATTATTTGAGCCAATATAAATAAATATTATGAAAACATTAAGAAGTTTTCTTAAAATTATGCGCGCATAATATTATTTTCTCAATTGAGATGGTCAAAATTTGAGAAATTCTTAAAATGTAACAAGTAAACTGAGGTTTACTAAAAAGCTTGTTTTATTCTACGGTAACTGATTTTGCTAAGTTTCTAGGTTGATCTACATTTTTATTTAACATTACTGCAATATGATAAGACAGTAATTGTAGCGGAATGGTTGTAAGTAAAGGTGTTAGAGACTCTAAAGTTTCAGGAACTTCAATAATGTGGTCTGCTAAATTTTTAACATTTGCATCACCTTCTGTAACAATACCAATTATTTTTCCAGCTCTTGATTTTATTTCTTCAATATTACTTACCACTTTTTCATAGTGTCCTTTATTTGTAGCAATAACAAATACAGGCATTTGCTCATCTATTAAAGCAATTGGCCCATGTTTCATTTCTGCAGCAGGATACCCTTCAGCATGTATGTAAGAAATCTCTTTTAGTTTTAATGCGCCTTCTAATGCAACAGGGAAGTTATATCCTCTTCCTAGATACAAGCAGTTTTTAGCATCTTTATAGGTTTTTGCAACATTTTGAATATGTTGGTCAGACTGTAATGCTTTTTGTACTTTTTCAGGAATTAATTCAAGTTCCTGTAAATGGTAATGGTAATTAGAATTTGATATTTTTCCTTTAACTTTTGCTAATTTTAAAGCAATTAAAGTTAATACAGTAATTTGCGTAGTAAATGCTTTTGTTGATGCTACACCAATTTCTGGTCCAGCATGTGTGTAAGCTCCTGCATGTGTTTCTCTGGCAATAGAAGAACCTACTACATTACAAACACCAAAAACAAAAGCGCCGTTTTGCTTAGCAAGTTTAATAGCAGCTAAGGTATCTGCTGTTTCTCCAGATTGCGATATTGCAATTACAACATCTTTATTGGTAATTACTGGATTTCTATATCTAAATTCTGAAGCGTATTCTACTTCAACAGGTATTCTTGCTAAGTCTTCAAAAATATACTCTGCAACTAAACCAGCGTGCCATGAGGTACCACAAGCAACAATAGTTATTTTGTCTGCATTTGTAAATTTTTCGATATTATCATCTATTCCAGACATTTTGATGATACCTTCTTTAGCTAAAAGGCGTCCTCTATAAGTGTCTCTTATGGCGTCTGGTTGTTCATGAATTTCTTTAAGCATGAAGTGTTCATAGCCTCCTTTTTCTATTTGTTCCAGATTCATTTGTAGTTCTTGAACATAAGGTGCTACTACAGTGTCATCTTTGATTTTTCTAATCTTAACGCCTTTTTTTATTCTAACAATAGCCATTTCTTCATCTTCTAAATAGATGGCATTTTTAGTATATTCAATAAAAGGTGAAGCATCACTTGCAATAAAAAATTCATCTTCACCAACACCTATTGCTAAAGGGCTTCCTAAACGAGCTATAACAATTTCGTCTGGTTTGTTTCTATCAAATACAGCAATGGCATACGCACCCACTACTTGGTTAAGGGCAATTTGTACTGCTTTACCTAGCTTAATGTTTTCTTTTAATTTTATATCTTCAATAAGGTTTATTAAAACCTCTGTATCTGTATCTGATTTAAAGGTATAGCCTCTTTTTGTTAATTCTTTTTTTAGTGCAGCGTAATTTTCTATAATACCATTATGTATAATTACTAAATCGCCAGAGTTAGAACAGTGTGGATGCGAGTTTACATCATTAGGTATACCATGTGTTGCCCAACGTGTGTGGCCTATACCTAAATTGCCAGTTGTAGTTATTTCTGCTTCTAGCTTTTTTTGTAAATCTGCTACTTTTCCTTTTGTTTTAGATATTTTCAGGTTTTTGCCATCAAAAAGGGCTATTCCTGCACTGTCATACCCTCTGTATTCTAAACGTTTTAGTCCTTCAAGAATAATTGGATATGCTTTTCTATGACCTATGTAACCTACTATACCACACATAAAAAAATTAGTTTTCTAGTTCTGAATAAAAAATTTCTAATTGTACTCTGTTTTCTTCTGCAACATTTTCATTACTACCATGTAGTACAGTTCCTTTTGGAGACATTACTGTACCTGATGTTAATTTATCATCGCTATCTAAAGTACTGTATTGTAAAATCTCGTTAATATTAGTGGTTACCATTAACCCTAATTTTAGATTTGTAGAATCTCTTAAAAGAATGTTGTTTAAATGTTCTGTTAATCGGATTTTATATTTTACTCCATGATTATCACTATCTCTATCTAGAATTGTAGAGTGGTATTCAATAGAATATTCTGGGTTAGAAGTATCTGGAAGGTCTAAAAAATAATCCACAACAGGAACATTGTTTTTTAAGTCGTAAATGATAACTCTATTTGGTTCTTGTTCCTCATTTAAACCAGCAGTCTGGTCTACATGAAAAACTAAGTTTGCTTCATTAATAAGACGTTGTTCTTTATAGGTTGCAATAAAATTGTCATACGTATCTGATAAACCATCATTATCTGTATCAGGTCCACCAAATAAATCAACTACAGCCATAGCACCTTCTCCACCTTTTAGGTATAATTTTTCATTACCTTCTATTGGGTCTGCAGCAGCATCTGCGTCTGCTAAAGTTGTTACTGAAGCATCGTTTTCTAGTATGTTTAAACGGTTACCTGAAAAATTCATTTCTAGAGTTTGCTCTTCTCTTACAGGGTTACCATCATCATCTAACTCATCTGTTTCGTTGGTGTAGTTAAACTCAATGGTTGCGTTACTAAAATCAAGCATTACCATGTTTCCTTCTGTAGCACCATCAGCTAAAGATGCCTTAAAGTAAAGGCCTCTAAAGTAATTTTTAAAGTTATTGTCATTACTTAATTCAGACATACCTTCTTTTGAAAAAATTAAATCTTCCCAAAATCCATTTACATTATTTAACTCTTGTCTAAATCGTGGCGTTAATTTTTCTTCTTCATCCGTTTCGTCATTTAAAGTGATTTCTGAAGGACTTGGTATAAATTCATCCGTTTCAAATAGAGGTTCACCTGTATGATTATCAAAGTTTATAGTTGCATTAGCGTTAGAATAATAGGTTTCGTATTCTTCTATATTTTCTGCGTTATAATCTTTTAAGAAATAATTGTTTTGATATATAGATAATTTTATTGGTGTGTCACCATATAAAGAATCTTGTTGTGTTATGGTATATGTAGTTTCGCCATCAACCGTTTCTCCAGCAGTAGAAAAATAAGGTATAGATAAAATTACTGATTCTAATTCTGGTTCGTCACCAAAGTCAGGATCATATGTAGAAAGTGAAACTTGAGAAACCACACTAGCTGTAGTTAAGCCATATATATCATCTTTATAAACTCCTAATAAGTTAGAAGATAATCCGTTAGTTTGAACAGGATTGAATTTTTTAGTATATGCTATAACAGGAAATTTTTCAGAATCTGTAGAAAAATTCTGCGCTCCTTGAATATCACTATCTAAGGTTGAAAAGTCTTTATCACAAGCTACAAACGCCATTGTAATTAGTGAGAGTACACTTGTTAGTTTAAGGGCTTTAATTGTCTTCTTCATAGTAATTTGATGCTGTTAGCTTAAAACTTTTGTGTTATAAAAATTTGTATAAGCTTCGCTAAACTCATCTTTTGTTTTGTATTCTAATACAGGTTTTTCAGATTCTTCTAAATGTTTTTCTATGCCTTCTGGTAATTCTTCAGACCCAACGATTAAGGCATCAGAATAATCAATAGCTACTTTCATTAAGTTTACAAAACTTGGTTTTTCTAGCGTTTCTATTGCGCTACCATCTATGTTATCAAACTTAACTTTGTTAGACATGTCTTTATTTAACGTTCCTTCAAAGTTTTGATTGTAAATAGAGGTAACTATTTTACTTTCATTAAATAAAGGCTCGTCTTTGTAATATTCTTTAAGATATAATGGCAATAAAGAAGCTAGCCAACCATGAACATGAATAATATCTGGTGACCAGTTTAATTTTTTAACCGTTTCTATTACTCCTTTGGCAAAGAAAATAGCTCGTTCATCATTATCTGGAAATAATTTTCCGTCTTCATCAGTTAAAGTTGCTTTACGTTTAAAATATTCATCATTATCAATAAAATATACTTGAATACGCTCTTTTGGTATAGATGCAACTTTTATAATTAGTGGCATGTCTAAATCATTAATTACTAAATTAATTCCAGAAAGTCTTATTACTTCGTGTAATTGGTGTCTTCTTTCATTAATATTTCCATATCTAGGCATGAATATTCTAATCTGACCACCTTGTTGGTTTACCATTCGAGGAGTCTCGAACGACATTGAAGAAATTTCAGTTTCTGGTAAATAAGGTACTACCTCAGATGATACATACAATATCCTCTTATCTTTCATATAGTTGTTTTTAATGTGTTTCGCGTTTTTTTATTCTATTGTAAGCTTTAGTTGTGTTTAAAAGCTGTAAAAAGCTTCATTTACATACTAGTTACTTTTAAAAATTCAAAATAAAAAACACGCAAAAATACAAAATTTTATGCAGTCTGCGAGTAAAATCTTAAGTTTGCACGCGTTAATTTTTTATTAATAATGAAGATATTTTCAGAAATAAAACAAATTACAAAAGTTATTAAGCAGTTAAAGCTTGATAATCAAAAGGTTGGGTTTGTTCCAACTATGGGAGCATTACATGCTGGACACTTATCTTTAGTGTCTAAAGCTTTAGCTGAGAATGATGTAGTTGTGGTAAGTATTTTTGTAAATCCTACCCAATTTGATAATGTAGAAGATTTAGAAAAATACCCACGAACTTTAGAAAAAGATGCCACATTATTAAAAACATTGTCTAGTGATATTTTAATTTATGCACCTACAGCAAATGATATTTATCAAAATAATGTGGTTTCACAACATTTTGATTTTGATGGTTTAGAGCATGAAATGGAAGGTAAATTTAGAGCAGGTCATTTTGACGGTGTAGGTACTATTGTAAAACGTTTGTTTGAGATTGTTACTCCAGATAATGCTTATTTTGGTGAAAAAGATTTTCAGCAACTAGCAATCATTAAAAAACTGGTAGAAAAACAGGCTATTCCTGTTAAAATTACAGGATGTGATATTCATAGAGAGGCTAATGGTTTAGCGATGAGTTCTAGAAATACAAGGCTAAAACCTGCGTATGCCAAAGTAGCTCCTTTTATTTATAAAACATTACAGACTGCCAAAGTAAAGTTTGGCACAGAAAGTGCTACTAAAGTAACAGAATGGGTGACTAAGCAATTTGCAAAACATGATTTATTAGTATTAGAATATTTTATTATTGCAGATGTAGAAACCCTAAAGACAGTTAAAAGAAAATCTAACAAAAAAAAATACAGAGCGTTTATAGCAGTTTATGCTGATGATATTAGATTAATAGATAATATCGCGCTAAATTAATTATCTTTGCCAAATGCAAATACAAGTAGTAAAATCGAAAATTCACAGGGTTAAGGTTACAGGAGCAGACCTTAATTATATTGGTAGTATCACTATTGATGAGGATTTAATGGATGCAGCCAATATTATTCAAGGTGAAAAAGTACAGATTGTAAATAATAATAATGGGGCTCGATTAGAAACCTATGCAATTCCTGGTCCTAGAAATTCTGGTGAAATCACATTAAATGGTGCAGCAGCTAGATTGGTATCTCCAGGAGATGTGCTTATATTAATTACTTATGCTTTTATGAAACTTAAAAAAGCAAAAACATTTAAGCCAGCTTTAGTTTTTCCTGATGAAGCAACAAACCTATTAAAATAAAGGTTTCACAACAAAAATATATTAAAAAAGAACTCTCCAATTATGGAGAGTTTTTTTTATTGTTTTTTCTAGCATACAACAGAAAAAAAATATTTGTAACTTGCATTTTAAATTCTCAAAAACGCAAAAATGAAGGCATTAATCTACGCAATACTCTTACTTTTTACATTTCAATTTACACAGGCACAAGTACAATACGAAACTATAGATTCGCAAAAGCTGAATGATATACGCCAAATAAAAGTGCAGTTACCAAGAGGATATGATGAAGATACCAATAAAAACTACCCTTTAATTGTGGTTTTTGATGGAGATTATATGTTTGAAATAGTTGCAGGTAATGTAGATTACTATTCTTACTGGGAAGACATGCCAGAAGCAATTGTTGTTGGTGTAAACCAATCAAAAACTAGAAGCGAAGATACCAATTACTCTGAGCAAAGTTCTATGCCAATAGATACAGGAGCAGATTTTTTTGAGTTTGTAGGTATGGAGCTTCTGCCATATATAGAAAAAACATACCGAACAGAAAATTTTAACGTAGCCATTGGTCATGGTGAAACAGCAAATTTTATTAACTCTTTTCTGTTTAAAGCTTCCCCTTTATTTCAGGCTTATATAAGTATAAGTCCAGATTTAGCAACAAATATGAAAACCTATTTGCCGGAAAGACTAAAAAGTTTTGAAAACAAACTATTTTACTACCTAGCAACATCTACAAATGATGTAAAATTTATAAAAGAAAAAACAGAAGCATTAAACTTAAATTTAACTGCGCTAGATAATAAAAATGTACTTTACAATTTTGATGTTTTTGAAGGTCCTTCGCATTACGCCTTACCAGCACATGCAGTGCCAAAAGCTTTAGAGAGTATTTTCTTGGTGTACCAGCCTATTAGTAAAAAAGAGTACAGAGAAACCATACTAAAGTTAGAAGGTTCTCCTGTTACCTATTTGTTAGAAAAGTATCAGACTATTGAGGATTTATTCGGAATAAAAAAGCCAATACTTGTAAATGATTTTAAAGCTATTGCAGCAGCAATCAACAAAAGTGAGCAATATAATTACTACGAAGAGTTAGGAAAATTAGCACGTAAGCAATATCCTGAAACTATGTTAGGAAACTATTATATGGCGCGTTTTTATGAAGAAACCAATGATCCTAAAAAAGCAATGAAAACCTATCAATCTGCTTATATGCTAGAAGAAATAGCAGGATTATCAAAAGATTTAATGCTAGAAAAATCAGATGCTATTAAAGCAGATTTTGGGTATTAAATTATAATTTCAAAAACTTTTTGAGGTTTTAACAAAGAATCATTTTATCAGTAATTAATAAAATTTCCGTTTACACGGAAAGTGAGCATGGCTAAAGTAAAAACAACTTTTTTTTGTCAAAACTGTGGTAGTCAATTTGCTAAATGGCAAGGACAATGTACCTCTTGTAAAGAATGGAATACTATTGCTGAAGAAGTATTACAAAAGCCAGAAAAAAGTAGCTGGAAATTAGAAAGTCCTACTGTGCAAAAAAGCGCAAAACCATTAAAAATTAATGAAATTGACGCGTCGCATGATGCAAGGTTAGATACCATAGACAAAGAGTTTAACAGAGTGCTTGGTGGAGGTATTGTTCCTGGTTCCTTAATTCTTTTAGGAGGAGAGCCAGGTATAGGAAAAAGTACCTTATTACTTCAAATAGCATTAAAACTTCCTTATAGTACTTTGTATGTTTCTGGAGAAGAAAGCCAGAAGCAAATAAAAATGCGAGCAGAACGCATTAATCCCAATAGTAATAACTGTTATATTTTAACCGAAACAAAAACGCAAAACATCTTTAAGCAAATATCTTCACTGCAACCAGATGTGGTAGTTGTAGATTCTATACAAACCTTACATAGTGAATATATAGAGTCTTCTGCAGGAAGTATTTCGCAAATAAAAGAGTGCACTACAGAACTTATTAAGTTTGCAAAAGAAACTGCAACACCTGTAATTTTAATAGGTCATATTACAAAAGATGGAAATATTGCTGGACCAAAAATATTAGAACATATGGTAGATACTGTGCTTCATTTTGAAGGAGACAGAAATCATATTTTTAGAATATTAAGAGCTAATAAAAATAGGTTTGGTTCTACCAATGAGCTTGGTATTTATGAAATGCAAGGTTCTGGTTTAAGAGAGGTAACTAACCCATCAGAAATACTAATTTCTAAAAATGACGAAGAACTAAGTGGTAATACCATTGCTGCTACTATTGAGGGTTTACGTCCTTTGTTAATAGAAATTCAAGCACTTGTTAGTACTGCTGTGTATGGTACACCACAAAGAAGCACAACAGGGTTTAATGCCAAAAGACTAAATATGCTTTTAGCGGTTTTAGAAAAACGTGCAGGTTTTAGATTAGGAGCTAAAGATGTGTTTTTAAATATTACAGGAGGAATTTCTGTAGACGATCCTGCTTTAGATTTAGCAGTAGTTGCAGCTATATTGTCTTCTAATGAAGATGTGGCAATACCTAAAGACTATTGTTTTGCTGCAGAGGTTGGTCTTTCTGGAGAAATAAGACCAGTTCAAAGAGTGGAGCAACGTATTTTAGAAGCCGAAAAATTAGGTTTTTCTAAAATTTTTGTATCCAAATACAATAAGATTTCTATCCAACCTCAAGGAATTAAAATACAATTGGTTTCTAAAATCGAAGATTTAGTTTTTCAGCTTACTTAGTGTTGTAATTGATTGTAAATAAGAATTTTAAACTTTAAAATTAAGGTTTTTCTTACTTTTTTGTGTTTTTCGACGGAAAACAGCAGTATTTCATCGAATAAACAGAGAAAAAAGACGCGATTATATTTTAGTTATCTAGTTTTAAGTAGATTACAACCCCAATAATCTACCAAATTATGATTAAGAACCTACTACACTTCATGGTGTGCTGTATTTTAAGTACTCCAATATTAGCTCAAACAAATGCACCAAGTATTCAGTCTGGTGTAAGTTTTCAATGGAGCGATACGCAAACAAATTATAATCAACCCGCTACAATAGAAAGTATTACTGTTAATGGTAATGTTTATTTAAATTTTGGAGTGCCAACTGGGTATGAATTAACACAGCCTGGTCCTAATGCACAATCAAATAATACTATTAGGCTTAATAGCTCTATAGTAGAAAGTACTAGTGCTAGTCCAACATGGGATGCAACAGCATTAGAGGCTTTTCAATCCTTAAATCTTAATTACTATTTTGCTGCTAATTATAATGGTGAAGAAATGTGCAATGACTTTGTTGCTGAAAATAGTACAAATGCACAAAGGGCAACCTTAACATATGAAGGTGGTATTGTCGCTAGTTCTAGTGGTGTAATTGCTATAACAGAGCAAAATGCAAATAACTGTTATCATATAGAGTTTTTTGGAATACCAGTTGGTGGAGTATCAGAACAGTCTTTAGGAGAAACTTTTGTTAATAAAGGTGGAACAGAATGGGGTTATGGTGGTACAGGAAGTAGTGGTAATTTAGGTACTCCTGGTGCTGTAAATTCACCTCCTGCAGGTTCTGATTATTGGCTTAGTGATCGTGTTGTTTTAAATAGAGCGACTTTAGGTATTGCAATATTTTATTTAGATGACATTGCGCCTACAGGATCAACCATTACTAGAGCAACATTAACTGCTGCAACTTATGATAATGGAGATGGTAAAATGTTTATTTTAACCTTACCAGACAATGACAAAGACGGACTTAGTGATGTCGATGATTTAGATGATGATAATGATGGAATAACCGATATTGTAGAATCTGGAGGAATTGATCCTTCTGCAGATCACGATCTTGATGGAATACCTAATTATAAAGATGTCAATTTTTGTACCTTAAATAGTTTTGGTATTTGTGCTAATTTAGATTTTGATAACGATGGTGTGCCTAATCATTATGACTTAGATAGTGATAATGATGGTATTTTTGATGTTGTAGAATCTGGAGGAACAGATGCTAATAACGATGGTTATGCAGATGGTGCAGAAGGTTTAACGCCTTCTACTATGGGTATTCCTACTTCTGCTGGTACAGGAACAATTCCAATAAATACAGATAATTCAGGAAATGATAACTTTTTAGATATTGATAGTGATGATGATGGTATACCAGATAATATAGAAGCACAATCAACATTTACTTATGTTAGTCCGTTATATTCTGTTAATTCTTATAATGGAGTAGATACAACATATGCAACAGGATTAACTGTAGAAGATACAGATGGTGATGGTATTCCTGATTATATCGATAGTGATTCTGATAATGATGGTGTTCCAGATATTAAAGAAAATGGAATGGCTAATGTGTTAAGCGGAAGTGATTCTGATAATGATGGTCTTGATGATATATTTGAAACCTCAGGAACAAATGATGCTATTTGGGATGCTAATGAAGCAATTGAAAACCCAATAGATTTGTCTGTACTACCAGATAATGATGGTGATTTGTTTACAGGAGGCGATTTAGATTATCGTGATTTATTTGATGTAAATCCGCCAGTATCTGCAACTTTAGATTTTGATGGTGTAGATGATTATTTAACAGGTAATAGCCTTGTTAATGGCTTAGGTGAAGTTACTATCATGGCTTGGATAAAAATAGATGCATCAAATGCTGGGACAACAAATAATACAATTGCAGGAGAAGATGTTTCTTGTAGATTATATGTGCAAAATGGTAACAAGTTAGTATTTGGTACAAGAACCACTGCAGGAACCACAAATGTTGTAAATGGAATAAATGTAGCTTATGATGAATGGCACCATATAACAGGAACATTTTCAGGAGCAACAGGAACCCAAGCTATTTATGTAGACGGAGTAAAACGTACTACCACTACTACAGGAACTCAAATAGGACAAACTATAGCGTGTACAGGTAGTTGGAATGGTAATTTTGAAATAGGAAGGTTGTCAAGAAATACAACAAATAAGCAATATTTTAAAGGAGATATAGATGAAGTAAGAGTATTTGATAGCGCCTTAACCGAAGATCAGATACAACGTATGGTGTATCAAGAAATAAAAAATGAATCTGGAAAAGTAAGAGGAACAGTTATACCAAAAGATATTGTAGATATTTCTACCGGAAATACTGTGTCATGGAGTGATTTAATAGCTTACTATTCGATGACAGATATTAAAAACAGTACCACAGCAGATTATTCTAGTAATGATAATACTTTATACTTAAAAAATATTAGAACTATTCAAGAGCAAACAGCGCCAATGCCATATGAAACAGTTAATAATGGAGATTGGACAAGTGAGTCTACTTGGTTGCATGGTAATGTTTGGGATATTGAAGACGTTGCTAATAATAAAGATTGGAGTATTGTACAAATTAAAAATAATGTAGATGCAGCGCATGCTGTAAAAAACATAGGATTATTTGTAGATACTAATAAAACTTTTACCGTAAACGGAGATAATCAAGTAAATAATAGCTGGTATTTAGAGCTAGATGGAGCCTTAGATCTAAAAGAAGATTCGCAATTAATACAAGGTGCTAATAGTGACTTGGTGACTTCGGCAAACGGAAAAATATTAAGACGCCAAGAAGGAGCTTCTAGTTACTATTGGTATAACTATTGGGCATCACCAGTAGGGCAAACAGGAGTTACGAGCTTGTCTGATAATAATGCTGCTGCTAACAATGCGAATAACACAAGCTTTAGTATTAATATGCTAAAAAAAGGAGATGGAAGTGCTATTCAATTTATAAGTGGAAATCACCAAACCGATAGGTTAAGTACAAGATGGATGTATACGTATCAAAACGGTGTAACCTATTATGATTGGGGAAGCGTAAACCAAACCACAGCCATTAATCCAGGAGTAGGATATATTCATAAAGGAATGGGAGTTGGTACAGAGCAACAATATTTATTTGAAGGAAAACCTAATAATGGAACAATAAAATTAAGCGTAGCAGATGTAGGTGGAGAAGGATCTGGACCAGGAGTGTCTAAAACCGAATATTTACTAGGTAATCCATATGCTTCAGCAATCGATATTCATAAGTTTTTAGAGGATAATGCCTCTGTGTTAGAAGGAAGTATTCAGCTTTGGCAACAATGGGATGGAGTATCTCATGTAACTACAGAGTATGAAGGTGGTTATGCGCAGGTAAACAAAACAGGAAGTGTACGCGCTTATCAATTTGAAGGAGGAACAGGAGGAAACAATGGTTCTCTAGACGGAACCAAACTACCAACCAAGTATTTGCCAGTAGGACAAGGTTTTATGGCAGAAATAAAAAACAATGGTACAGTAGTATTTAAAAATAGCCAACGTGTATTTGTAAAAGAAGCAGATGCAGATGGTACAGAAAACAATGGTTCTGCGTTTTTTAGAAGCACAGATCAAGTCTCTTATGGACCAAGCATGCAAAAACTACGTTTAGAGTTTAATGCCTTAGATGGTCAAGCTACTAAAAGAGAATTGCTATTAGGATTTAGTAATATAACCACAGATGCTTATGATTATGGTTACGAAGCCAAAAACACAGACAACAATCACGATGATTTAAACCTAATGTTAGATGGAGAATACATGACCATTCAATCTTATGCAGAAATCACAGATGATAAAGTGGTGCCATTAGCCCTAAAAACATCAGGAAACAATAGTTATAGTATTAAGTTAACCGAAACAATAAACATAGCAGAAGATCAAGAAGTATATTTACGTGATAATTTAACTAATGTGTACTATAATTTACGTCAAGACACTGCGTATACCTTTACCTCTACAGCAGGAGTATTTAATGATCGTTTTGAAATTGTGTTTTCAAGCCAAACGCTAAGTACAGAAGAGGTTACTGTAAACAACAATACAGTAATTTATTACAATAATAATAGTAGTTTGTTGTATGTAAAGGGGTTAGATACTACTGTAAGCAATTTGCAATTAATTAATATGTTAGGGCAAACCGTTTATGCTAAAGCAAGTGTGTCTAACACTAGTCTAGAAAACGGACTGCCAATACCTGCACTAGGAACCGGAATATACATAGTAAGTATAAAAACAGAAGACCATCAAACAATAGAAAAAAAGATAGTTGTAGAGTAATTAACGTCTACACAAGAATCAAAAAAAAAGCCAAAACATAAGTTTTGGCTTTTTTTGTGCTTTTTAAGGGTTTTTTTGGTGTAATGCGCTAGTTTACA
This sequence comes from Lacinutrix gracilariae, assembly GCF_042684485.1. Lineage (NCBI taxonomy): Bacteria > Pseudomonadati > Bacteroidota > Flavobacteriia > Flavobacteriales > Flavobacteriaceae > Lacinutrix > Lacinutrix gracilariae. The sequence goes on from NZ_JBHULM010000011.1 coordinate 1,207,027, forward strand.
ATGTATTTCGTCGGATTTTTCTGCTAACCAAAGCGGTTTAAAGGATTTTATGTGTTAGTAATCGAAAAAAATAGCTAACATTTTGTTTTTCAATGGTTAACGTATAGATTTGATTACGTTTAGATCCCAAATCTATCACATTATGAAAAATAAGCTACTTCTAGTTATTGTGTTGTTTGCAACACAATTTATTTCCGCTCAAACTTGCAACGGAATAACATTTAATTCGCCTGGTGCGCCAACAACTTCAACGTATACCTATACAGCTTCTGGATGGTACAATTTTTTAGGACTACCAACTTTTGCACCAACACACATTCAGTCATCACAATCTGTACGTATTCTTGCAGATAATTCTTCTGACGATTTTGGAAATATCAAAGGAACTTTTTACGTTGCTCCAGGAGTAACGTATTCTGGTAATGTAAACTCGTTAAATTCAGGAACATTAATTGTTGAAGGAAATGTTACTTTTAACAATGCGCCTACGGCAAGTTCAACTACAATTTATGTGCATGATACAGGTGTGCTTAACTTTTCAGGGAGCTTATTGCCTGGAGGTTTTACAGAGTCACATAATACAGGTATTATCAATGTTGGAGGAGCATTTGCAATAGGTGGTAATGTTGTGTTTTATAACTATTCAGATTCTAAAATGATTATACAAGGGGATACACATATTGCTAATGATTTTTATAATTGTGGATTATTAGAAGTTGAAGGTGATTTTTCTGGAGGAGGAACAAGTGGTTTGGTAAATAGTTGTACAACTTATATACATGAAAATTTTGATATTAACGCGACGTTTACAAATGATGGATTGTTAGTTATAGATGGAAGTATAGATTTTGATGTTCATGATTTTGTTAATAATTTTATCTTAATAGTAAATAATATTTATTTGAATAATAATGATCTGATTGGAAATAATGAAACCTCTATGTTAATTGTAAGAAATCAGGCTGAGTTAATCTCTGGTGCTTCAATTACAGGGCATTATTATTATGATGTAGATGATGGAGGAGGGTTTGATGTCGCTTGTCCTTCGTGTACAGAGCAAGTGGATACTCTAATAGATGTAGATATTCCTGTTTTAATTGATGAATTAGTTGAAGATTGTGGAGCTAGTTTAGTTCCAGAATCTCCAGAACCTATTGCTACTTTAGATTTTGATGGTGTAGATGATTATTTGTCTACAAATGCTTTTCTTGATGGTTTAAGTGAAGTTACTATTATGGCTTGGGTTAAAATAGATCCTACAAGTGCAGGTACTTCATATGCAACTATTGCAGGAGAAGATGTTTCTTGTAGATTATATGTACAAAATGGTAACAAGTTAGTGTTTGGTACAAGAACTACTGCAGGTACAACAAATATTGTAAATGGAATAAATGTTGCTTATAATGAATGGCATCATGTTACCGGAACTTTTTCTGCTACAACAGGAATGCAAACAGTTTATGTTGATGGAGAGAAAAGCGATTCAAAATATTTAACAAGTCAGATTGGGCAAGTTATACAAGCTTCTGCAAGTTCTAATGGTGCTTTTGAAATTGGAAGATTTTCTAACAACGCTTCAGATAAGCAATATTTTAATGGGGAAATAGATGAGGTACGTGTGTTTGATAGCGCTTTAACCGAAGATCAGATACAACGTATGGTATATCAAGAAATAAAAAATGAATCTGGAAAAGTAAGAGGAACAGTTATACCTAAAGATATTGTAGACATTTCTTCTGGAAATACTGTGTCATGGAATAGTCTATTAGCGTACTATCCGATGACAGATATAATATCTTTTAAAAGAACTAAAGACTATTCGTTAAATAATCGTTATACAACATTAAATAACATTACAAGTATTCAAGAGCAAACAGCTCCAATGCCATATGAAACAGTTAGTAATGGAGATTGGGCAAGTGAGTCTACTTGGTTGCATGGTAATGTTTGGGATATTGAAGATGTTGCTAATAATAAAGATTGGAGTATTGTATATATTAAAAACAATGTAGATGCAGCGCATGCTGTAAAAAACATAGGATTATTTGTAGACACTAATAAAACTTTTACCGTAAACGGAGATAATCAAGTAAATAATAGCTGGTATTTAGAGCTAGATGGAGCCTTAGATTTAAAAGAAGATTCGCAATTAATACAAGGTGTTAATAGTGACTTGGTGACTTCGGCAAACGGAAAAATTTTAAGACGTCAAGAAGGAGCTTCCAGTTACTATTGGTATAACTATTGGGCATCACCAGTAGGGCAAACAGGAGTTACGAGTTTGTCTGATAATAATGCTGCTGCTAACAATACAAATAACACAAGCTTTAGTATTAATATGCTAAAAAAAGGAGATGGTAGTGCTATTCAATTTATAAGTGGTAACCACCAAACGGATAGATTGAGTACAAGATGGATGTATACGTATCAAAACGGAGTAACCTATTATGATTGGGGAAGTGTAAACCAAACTACAGCAATCAATCCAGGAGTAGGATATATTCATAAAGGAATGGGAGTTGGTACAGAGCAACAATATTTATTTGAAGGAAAACCCAATAATGGAACAATAAAATTAAGCGTAGCAGATGTAGGCGGAGAAGGGTCTGGACCAGGAGTGTCTAAAACCGAATATTTACTAGGTAATCCATATGCTTCAGCAATCGATATTTATAAGTTTTTAGAGGATAATGCCTCTGTGTTAGAAGGAAGTATTCAGCTTTGGCAACAATGGGATGGAGTATCTCATGTAACTTCAGAATATGAAGGTGGTTATGCGCAAGTAAACAAAACAGGAAGCGTACGCGCTTATCAATTTGAAGGAGGAACAGGAGGGCACAATGGTTCTCTAGACGGAACCAAACTGCCAACCAAATATTTGCCAGTAGGACAAGGTTTTATGGCAGAAATAAAAAACAATGGTACAGTAGTGTTTAAAAATAGCCAACGTGTATTTGTAAAAGAAGCAGATGCAGATGGTACAGAAACCAATGGTTCTGCATTTTTTAGAAGCACAGATCAAGTCTCTTATGGACCAAGCATGCAAAAACTACGTTTAGAGTTTAATGCTTTAGATGGTCAAGCCACTAGAAGAGAATTGCTATTAGGATTTAGTAATATAACCACAGATGCTTATGATTATGGTTACGAAGCAAAAAACACAGACAACAATCACGATGATTTAAACCTAATGTTAGATGGTGAATACATGACCATTCAATCTTATGCAGAAATCACAGATGATAAAGTGGTACCATTAGCCCTAAAAACATCAGGAAATAATAGTTATAGTATTAAGTTAACCGAAACAATAAACATGGCAGAAGATCAAGAAGTATATTTACGTGATAATTTAGCTAATGTGTACTATAATTTACGTCAAGACACTGCGTACACCTTTACCTCTACAGCAGGAGTATTTAATGATCGTTTTGAAATTGTATTTTCAAGCCAAACGCTAAGTACAGAAGAGGTGGCTGTAAACAATAATACAGTAATTTATTACAATAATAACAGTAGTTTGTTATATGTAAAAGGATTGCAAACGGAAGGCAGTAAAGTAAATGTCACCAATATGCTAGGTCAAAATGTATTTGCCAAAACCAATGTTTCTAATACTACATTAGAAAACGGACTGCCAATACATACATTAGCAACCGGAATATACATAGTAAGTATAAAAACAGAAGACCATCAAACAATAGAAAAAAAGATAGTTGTAGAGTAAATAACATCTACACAAGAATCAAAAAAAAGCCAAAACTTATGTTTTGGCTTTTTTTTGTGCTTTTAAATAAATTCCTTCACGAGAACACCTTAATTTTTTAAGTTTTCTGAGTGCTTTACAATACTTTTTTATTAATCCAATGCTGCTGAACGAATAGAAAATGCAATTAAACGAAACCTTTCTGTTATTCATCGATAAATTACTTCTTTAAGGTTCTTGTGAAGTAGTTTTGCAGTCCCTATATAATAAATTAAACTCAATTTTTAGTTATGAATAACTATTCTGCTAATTATATATTTAGTAAAGTTTTACTAAGTATTATATTTATGTTTGTCTTTAAAGTGTCTTTTGCTCAGTGTAACTATGATATAACCAATCTAGGAAATAATGATCTTGTTGCTTGGAATGGATTTCACATTTCTAATGTTACTATTAATGGAGATAATGCAACAGGAATAAACAATACAAATAACAATAGTCGTTATACAGATTTTACCAATCTTTCCGTAGATGTTACTGCTGGTAATACCTATAATTTTTCTATTAATAATGATAAAGGAGGTAATGCTTGGGGTGATGTTCAAATTAGAATTTGGATTGATTATAATAATGACGGTAACTATACGCAGGTTTTTAGTGATTATTATGAACAGGATTACGGGCCAACAACACATCAAGTGACAGGTAGTTTTACTGTAGATACAGCAGCAAGTACAGGTGCCGCAAAGCTAAGAATTCAAGCAGCATATTGCTCTACTTGTGGTGGTAGAGCTGTTTTATCAAGTGATGGTTGTGATTTTACCAATACGTACAGAGGAGATGTAGAAGATTATACATTAAATATTGGAAACGGTTCAATAGCTGCTGATCCTACCTACTGTGAGCCAGACCAAAGAGGAGATTGGAATACTTATTATATTACCAATGTTACTTTAGGAGAAATTAATAATACTACCTCAGGAACAGGAGGAGCCTATCAAGACTATACTGCAAATCAGGCATCTGTAATTGCAGGATCTACAGTTACAGGTAGTGTTACTGTTAGGCTAAATAGTAATAATCCAAAGGAGAGAGTTTTTGTTTGGGTAGACTTTAATCATAATGGTACTCTTGATGATGCAGGTGAGGAGTTTGAGTTTGATGTTGATGGAAGAAATAGTGTAGTTGTACCTATAAGTATTGATATTCCTAATGGATTATATTATGGAGATACTAGAATGCGAGTAGCTTTAGTTAGTGATGTTAGAGATGAATTTAGTCCTTGTAGAGCTGATTACGCCTCGGTAGAATTTGAAGACTACACCTTAAATATCATTAATGAGGCAGCCACACAAGATATAGCAGTGTCTGGTAATAGTGTAAATATTGTATCTGGAACTACAACAACTAGTACAGATAATTTTACCAATTTTAATATATATGATATCAATTCTGGAGCAGTAACTAGAACCTTTGTTTTAGAAAATACAGGTAATGCAGATTTAGTGTTAAATTCACCATATGTAAGTGTAGTGGGTGAAGCTTTTTCTGTAAACGCACAACCTGCATTAACCACTTTGTCCCAAGGACAGTCCACAACATTTTCTATAGCCTTTGATCCAGATGTTGTTGGGTCATACTCTGGAGTGGTTTCTATTTTATCAAATGATGTAGATGAAAACCCTTTTACCTTTGCGGTAGAAGGGGAAGGAGCACAAACTTTTCCAGATACAGATGGTGATGGTGTTCCTGATAATATAGATGTAGATGATGATAACGATGGGCTAACAGATGCTTATGAATCGTTAATATGTGCTAGTTATCCTAATGCTTCTACTACAGATCTTGTTTTTTTAAACGAAACTTTTGGTGCAGGAACAAATAGAATTCAAATTAATGGTAATTACTCAGGAGCAACCACTACTTATTGTTATGAGGATGGTACAGGTTCATGTTATTCAGGCAATAATGCAACAAGTGTAAATGACGGAGACTATACAGTATATCATACCATAACAGATGGTGACGGTGTAACAGAAGGTATTGATGTAGATATAGCAGATTGGGCAGAAGGTTATTGGTACACGGGAGGAGACCATACTAGTGGTGATGTAAATGGTAGAATGGCTATTTTTAATGCAGCAGAAGATCCAGGTGTTTTCTATAGACAAGAGGTGACAGGGGTAACAACGGGAGTACCAATACAGTTTGGTTTTTATGCTATAAATATTGATCGTATAGATGCTCCTGGTATAGATACTAGAAATAAACCAGATGTAACTATAACTATTTATGATGATCTTGGTAACGAAATAGCTTCACAGTCCTCAGGTTTAATTCCTGCAACAAGTCCTGCTGGTGACTGGGTAGAAGTTTCTGCTAGTTTTATTAGCTCTGTTTCACAATTTACGGTAGTATTAACCAACTCTCAATTAGGAGGATTAGGAAACGACTTAGCAATTGATGATATTTTTGTAAAACAAACACTTTGTGATTTAGATGCAGATGGTGTTGCAGATGTTGTTGATTTAGATAATGATAATGACGGAATTCCAAACGTAGTAGAGTTAGGATATATTGATGATAATTTAGATGCTACTGTATATAATGATGTAAACAATGTTTGGGTAGATGACAATGGTAACGGAATGCACGATGCTTATGAAGGATTAACAGCTTTAGATTCAGATGGTGATGGTGTACCAAATCATATCGATCTAGATAGTGATAATGATGGTGTTTTTGATAATGTAGAATATAATGGGTACGGAGATATTGATATAAATGGTGATGGTATAGGTAATGGTTCAGATTATCAAGATATAGTAGTTAATAATACCAATGATGATCAAGATGGTGATGGTATTTTACCATCTATAGATGATAATGATAACGATATTGATGGTGGTTTTGATACAGATCATGGTACATTTACCTATAACCAACCAATAGATTCAGATGGTGATGGTGTGCCAGATTACCTAGATATAGATAGTAATGATGCTAGTAATGATCCTTCTAACGGAACAGATATTAGTGAAACAATATATGCGTATTTAGATGCAGATAATGATGGTATTATTGATGGTGATACAGACGCAGATGCAGACGGATTATTAGATGCTTTTGATACAGATGATGCAAATTTTGGTTCTCCTAGAGATCTAGATGATTCGTATAGCCTTTTCTTTGATGGTCGTAATGATTATGTTGAAGATGTTAATGTTTTAACCAATGGAAATGCCTCTATTATGGCTTGGATAAAATCAGAAGGAGCTAATGCATTAAACACCAACAGAATTGTTGCAGGTCAAAACAACTTTTATTTAGTTGTTAATGATTCTAATAACGCTGTAACAGTAATGCTAAATGGTCGTGCTGTTATAACATCAACAGATTTAGTTGTAGATCATATCTGGACACATATTGCAGCAACAACAAACGGAAGTGAAACCATACTTTATGTAAATGGTGAAGCACAAGGAACTCCTTTAAGTTCTGGAGGTATTAATGCAGATGCTTCTAATTTTACAATAGGAAGACTTGCAAATACAGATGCAAACTATTTTCATGGTGAAATAGATGAGGTTAGAGTTTTTAATAGTAGCCTAACCGAAACAGAGATTCAAAGAACTGTATATCAGGAGCTAGAAGAAAACCAGAGCTTTAACCAAGGAAAAATAATTCCAAAAGATATTTCTGAAAATTCTATAGGAGCAAACTTGGTTCGCTATTATAAAATGGATGGCTATAAAGATGATATTACAGATAATAAAGTTACTCCAGCAATAGATCAAGTTAATGGAGCTAAACTATATAATATTAAGAAAATTTATTTCCAAACAGCTCCTTTACCATATCAAACGGTTGATGATGGAGATTGGTCAGAAGAAAAAATTTGGTTGTATGGAGATGTTTGGGATATCACAGATTATCAAAACAATAAAGATTGGAGTATTGTACACATTAAAAACAATGTAGATGCAGCACATGCTGTAAAAAACATAGGGTTATTAGTAGATAATGATAAAACTTTTACTGTAAATGGAGATAATCAAGTAAATAATAGCTGGTATTTAGAGTTAGATGGAGCCTTAGATTTAAAAGAAGATTCGCAACTAATACAAGGTGCTAATAGTGACTTGGTAACTTCTGCAAACGGAAAAATATTAAGACGCCAAGAGGGAGCTTCAAGTTACTATTGGTATAACTATTGGGCATCACCAGTAGGGCAAACAGGAGTGACTACTTTATCTAATAATAATGCTGCTGCTAACAATACAAATAACACAAGCTTTAGTGTTAATATGCTTAAAAAAGGAGATGGTAGTGCTGTTCAATTTATAAGTGGAAATCACCAAACCGATAGATTAAGTACAAGATGGATGTATACGTATCAAAACGGAGTAACCTATTATGATTGGGGAAGTGTAAACCAAACCACAGCCATTAATCCAGGAGTAGGATATATTCATAAGGGAATGGGGGTTGGTACAGAGCAACAATATTTATTTGAAGGAAAACCAAATAATGGAACCATAAAAATAAGTGTTTCCGATGTTGGAGGATTAGGATCCGTACCAGGAGTGTCAAAAACCGAATATTTACTAGGTAATCCATATGCTTCAGCAATTGATATTTATAAGTTTTTAGAGGATAATGCCTCTGTGCTAGAAGGAAGTATTCAGCTTTGGCAACAATGGGATGGAGCATCTCATGTAACTTCAGAATATGAAGGTGGTTATGCGCAAGTAAACAAAACAGGAAGCGTACGCGCTTATCAATTTGAAGGAGGAGTAGGAGGAAACAATGGTTCTCTAGACGGAACCAAATTACCAACCAAATATTTGCCAGTAGGACAAGGTTTTATAGCAGAAATAGAGAATAGTGGTACAGTAGTGTTTAAAAATAGCCAACGTGTATTTGTAAAAGAAGCAGATGCGGATGGTACAGAAGAAAATGGATCTGTGTTTTTTAGATCGTCAGCATCTAATGAAGAAGATATCATGCAAAAACTACGTTTAGAGTTTAATGCTTTAGATGGTCAAGCTACTAAAAGAGAACTGTTGTTAGGTTTTAGTGGTTATACTACAGATGCTTATGATTATGGTTACGAAGCAAAAAATACAGACGACAATCACGATGATTTAAACCTAATGTTAGATGGAGAATACATGACCATTCAATCTTATGCAGAAATTACAGATGATAAAGTGGTACCATTAGCTCTAAAAACATCAGGAAACAATAGTTATAGTATTAAGTTAACCGAAACAATAAACATAACAGAAGATCAAGACGTGTATTTACGTGATAATTTAACTAATGTGTACTATAATTTACGTCAAGACACTGCGTACACCTTTACTTCTACAGCAGGAGTATTTAATGATCGTTTTGAAATTGTGTTTTCAAACCAAACGCTAAGTACAGAAGAGGTGACTGTAAACAACAATACAGTAATTTATTACAATAATAATAGTAGTTTATTGTATGTAAAGGGGTTAAATAATACTGTAAGCAATTTGCAATTAATTAATATGTTAGGGCAAACTGTTTATGCTAAAACAAGTGTGTCTAATACTGCTCTAGAAAACGGACTACCAATACATACATTAGCAACCGGTATTTATATAGTAAAGTTAAAAACAGAAAATAACAATACCATAGATAAAAAGATTGTTGTGGAGTGATTTTCTTTTAAGATGAAACAGAAATAAAAAGATATGCTTTGTCTTTGGTTTACATTAGCTAAAATCACAAAAAAGGATGATGCAACATGCTTATATTAAATAGCTGTTAAAACTAAGTTTTTGGCTAACATTAATCTTTTTATTTATTCCTTTAAATATATAAGTGTTTGAAATAGAGTAATTTATATTATGCATAACGGTTTAATGAATAAATGGAATGAACTAGTGTTACTTAGTTTGTAGTACTAAAATATTACCAAATTGTTAATTTACACATGCTGTTTATCGATGATTTTTGCACTTTAAATCATATAACCGCATAAAAGCGACACTTTACCTGATATACTTCGTGATATTTTGAGGATAAGTTGATTAAATATAATTTAGCACGAAATATAGATCCCAAATCTATCACATTATGAAAACCAAACTACTTTTTGTGGCCATCCTACTTGTCACTTCTTTAATAAATGCGCAAACCTGTAATGGGAGTGCCTATCCTTCACAAGACGCGCCGTCTTCATGTGATTATACGTATACTGCTTCTGGGTGGAGTCAAAACTTACCAAATAATAATACTATTAGTAATAAAACTGTTTGTATTCAATCAGATCTCAATTCGAATGCTATCGAAAAACTTAAAGGTGGTACGCTTTATATAGCACCTGGAGTAACTTTTACTAGTGATGATATGGAGACCTTGAATGATGCAATAATTATTGTTGCGGGTACATTAAATATAGGGGGTGATAATATTAGTAAAACAACCATCTATGTAGAACCTACAGGCGTATTAAATTTTATTGAGCATGATTTTAATATGGGCTATGAAAAAACATTACATAATGCAGGTACAATAAATGTTGAGAAGGATTTAAAATTAACAAAAGGAGAAATAATTAATTATAGTAATGCTACTTTTAATGTGCTAGAAGGTGATGTACAACTTAAAGCTGAATTTTATAATTGTGGTGTATTTAAGGTGTTGGATGGTGATTTAAAATTTGAATCAGGGAATAATAATATTTTTGAAAATTCTTGTGCTACCTATGTTAGTGGTGATTTTGAATATAAAAATGACTTTCCTACTTCAGGAATATTAATTGTAGATGGTACTTTAAAAGGTTCTAACTCAAAAGATGTATATAATGATGGTACATTAATGTTAGGTAATTTGGACCTAGGAAATAGTAGTGATATTTATGGCAACGGAACAACCTCATTATTAATTTTAAATGAAGACGCAGACTTTAGTGATGTAGACAATGTTACTGATAGTATGGTTTATGTAGATTCTTCTTGTGATGATGACTGTTTAGATGAATTAGAAGATATAGAAGGGATAGAGCTTATTTATAATGTTAATATTCCAGATAGTATAGATGAAATGCTGGCAGACTGTGGGGTTAATGTAATGCAAATTCCAATTACTACACAACCAGAAGCTACTTTAGATTTTGATGGAGATAATGATTATGTTTCTAGTGATCTTGATTTGAATGGCTACACCCAATCAAGTATTATGGCTTGGATAAAATTGGATAGCAATTTTAATAACCAAGGATATGTGCTTAGTTATGGAGACGATTTGTATATTGAAGTAAAGAGTAACAGAAAACTTAAATTTGCAGTAAATGACAAAGCAATCAATTTAAGTGATGCTTTACAAACTAATGTCTGGTATCATGTGGCTTTTATTTTTGATAGTTCTTTAGATGCAGAAAATTTAAAAGCATATGTAAACGGAAACTTGGTTGGTGTAAAAAGTGGGGATGATTTAGAGGAGGAAATCGATGGAGATAACGATGACTCATTTTATATCGGTAGGAGATCAGAAGATAATGATAAGAATTTTAAAGGAAGTATCGATGAGGTTCGCGTTTTTGATATTGCATTAACAGAAAGCCAAATGCAAAAAATGATTCACCAAGAAATAACACAAATTTCAGGTAGTGTTGGTGGTGTAATTGTGCCTAAACCAATTAGTGATGATGCTACTGCTGCTACTATTTCTTGGTCTAATTTAACAGCTTATTACCCAATGTCTAATATCTATAACTCTAGTACATTAGATTATTCCAATAACGGGCATACAGGGCAATTAAGAAATAGTATCTCTTTACAAGAGCAAACAGCACCAATACCATATGTGACTTCAAGTTCTGGAGACTTATCTAATAGTTCTAGCTGGTTACATGGAGCTGTTTGGGATATGGATGTTTTAACTAGTTCTGGTTATGCAATCATAAAAATAGATCATGATGTAACCATCAATAATTCTTTAAAAACAGAGGGTTTAATAGTGAGTGAAGGAAAAACTCTTACAGTAAGTGGCGATCATCAAATATATAATAATTGGTATTTAGAACTAAACGGAGCGATAGATTTACAAAACGATTCACAACTAATTCAAACCAATAAAAGTGATTTGGTAACTTCAGCAAACGGAAAAATATTAAGACGCCAAGAAGGAGCTTCAAGCTACTATTGGTATAACTATTGGGCATCGCCAGTAGGGCAAACAGGAGTGACTACTTTATCTAATAATAATGCTGCTGCTAACAATACAAATAACACAAGCTTTAGTGTTAATATGCTTAAAAAAGGAGATGGTAGTGCTATTCAATTTATAAGTGGTAACCACCAAACCGATAGATTAAGTACAAGATGGATGTATACGTATCAAAACGGAGTAACCTATTATGATTGGGGAAGTGTAAACCAAACCACAGCCATCAATCCAGGAGTAGGATATATTCATAAAGGAATGGGAGTTGGTACAGAGCAGCAATATTTATTTGAAGGAAAACCAAATAATGGAACAATAAAATTAAGCGTAACAGATGTAGGTGGAGCAGGATCTGAACCAGGAGTGTCTAAAACCGAATACTTACTAGGTAATCCATATGCTTCATCAATCGATATTCATAAGTTTTTAGATGATAACGCCTCTGTACTAGAAGGAAGTATTCAGGTATGGCAACAATGGGATGGAGCATCTCATGTAACTTCAGAATATGAAGGTGGTTATGCGCAAGTAAACAAAACAGGAAGCGTACGTGCTTATCAATTTGAAGGAGGAGTAGGAGGAAACAATGGTTCTCTAGACGGAACCAAACTACCAACCAAATATTTACCAGTAGGACAAGGTTTTATAGCAGAAATAAAGAATAGTGGTACAGTAGTATTTAAAAATAGCCAACGTGTATTTGTAAAAGAAGCAGATGCGGATGGTACAGAAGAAAATGGATCTGTATTTTTTAGATCGTCAGCATCTAATGAAGAAGATGTTATGCAAAAACTACGTTTAGAGTTTAATGCTTTAGATGGTCAAGCTACCAAAAGAGAATTGTTATTAGGTTTTAGTGGTTATACTACAGATGCTTATGATTATGGTTACGAAGCCAAAAATACAGACGACAATCACGATGATTTAAACCTAATGTTAGATGGTGAATACATGACCATTCAATCTTATGCAGAAATTACAGATGATAAAGTGGTACCATTAGCTCTAAAAACATCAGGAAACAATAGCTATAGTATTAAGTTAACCGAAACAATAAACATAGCAGAAGATCAAGACGTGTATTTACGTGATAATTTAACTAATGTGTACTATAATTTACGTCAAGACACTGCGTACACTTTTACCTCTACAGCAGGAGTATTTAATGATCGTTTTGAAATTGTATTTTCAAGCCAAACGCTAAGTACAGAAGAGGTTACTGTAAACAACAATACAGTAATTTATTACAATAATAATAGTAGTTTATTGTATGTAAGGGGGTTAAATACTACAGTAAGCAATTTGCAATTAATTAATATGTTAGGGCAAACTGTTTATGCTAAAACAGGTGTGTCTAACACTACTCTAGAAAACGGACTACCAATACATACATTAGCAACCGGAATATACATAGTAAGTATAAAAACAGAAGACCATCAAACAATAGAAAAAAAGATAGTTGTAAAGTAATTAAGGTCTACATATTCATCAAAAAAAAGCCAAAATCTATGTTTTGGCTTTTTTTGTGCTTTTAAATTAACCATTTCACAAGAATTCATTAATTTCGCAACTCTTAAAAGTAAAAGAAATAATGAGCACGACATTTCCTGAATACAAAGGACTTAACTTACCAAAAGTTGCAGACGAAATCTTGAACTATTGGCAAGAAAATAATATCTTCGATAAAAGTATAACTACTAGAGAAGGAGCTGAACCTTTTGTGTTTTTTGAAGGACCTCCTTCAGCAAACGGATTACCTGGTGTACACCACGTATTAGCTCGTGCTATTAAAGATATTTTTCCGCGTTATAAAACCATGAAAGGATACCAAGTAAAGCGTAAAGCGGGTTGGGATACACATGGTTTACCAATTGAACTTGGTGTAGAAAAAGAACTAGGTATTACTAAAGAAGATATTGGTAAAACCATTTCTGTAGAAGATTACAATGCTGCTTGTCGTAAAGCAGTGATGCGTTATACAGATATTTGGCATGACCTTACCAATAAAATGGGATATTGGGTAAATATGGACGATCCATATATTACTTATGAACCTAAATACATGGAGTCTGTTTGGTGGTTGCTAAAAGAAATATATTCTAAAAAATTAATGTATAAAGGCTATACTATTCAGCCTTATTCACCAAAAGCAGGAACAGGTTTAAGCTCGCATGAGGTAAACCAACCAGGAGCGTATCAAGATGTAACAGATACTACTATTGTTGCGCAATTTAAAGCTGTTGAAAGTACATTGCCAGACTTTTTACAAAACGAAGGAGATATATACTTTATAGCATGGACAACAACTCCTTGGACACTGCCAAGTAATACAGCATTAACCGTTGGACCTAAAATAGACTACGTTTTAGTAGAAACCTATAACCAATACACATTTAAACCAATGAATGTGATTTTGGCAAAACCATTGGTTAACAATCAGTTTGACGGAAAGTTTAAAAGAGTTGAAGAAAAAGCAGCGCTTTTAGAATATAAAGAAGGCGATAAAAAAATTCCATATTACGTAGTAAAAGAGTGTAAAGGTAAAGACCTTGTTGGTATTAAATACGAACAATTATTACCATATGCCTTACCAAATGATAATCCTGAAAATGCATTTAGAGTTATAGCAGGAGACTTTGTTACTACAGAAGATGGTACAGGTATTGTACATACAGCACCTACTTTTGGAGCAGATGATGCTTTAGTTGCTAAACAAGCAACACCAGAAGTGCCACCACTTTTAGTAAAAGATGAAAATGACAACTTAGTACCTCTTGTAGATTTACAAGGACGCTTTAGACCAGAGATGAAAGAGTTTGGTGGTAAGTATGTTAAAAACGAATATTATAAAGATGGTGAAGCTCCAGAACGTTCTATAGATGTAGAGTTAGCCATTAAATTAAAGGAAGAAAATAAAGCCTTTAAAGTAGAAAAATACAAGCATAATTATCCGCACTGTTGGCGTACAGATAAACCAATTCTATATTATCCTTTAGATTCTTGGTTTATTAAAATTACAGATGTTAAAGAGCGTATGCACGAGTTAAACGAAACCATTAACTGGAAACCTAAATCTACAGGAGAAGGTCGTTTTGGTAACTGGATAGCAAATGCAAACGATTGGAATTTATCTCGTTCTCGTTATTGGGGAATTCCATTACCAATCTGGAGAACAGAAGATGGTAAAGAAGAAATCTGTATTGGTTCTGTGGAAGAGCTTAAAGCTGAAATGGCAAAAGCGGTAGCAGCAGGAGTGTTAGAAAAAGATATTTATGAAGATTTTGAAGTAGGTAATAACTCTGAAGAAAACTATGCTAAAATAGATTTACATAAAAATATTGTAGATAATATTGTGCTAGTTTCTGCTTCTGGACAACCTATGAAACGTGAAAGCGATTTAATAGATGTGTGGTTTGATTCTGGTTCTATGCCTTATGCACAATGGCATTATCCTTTTGAAAATAAAGAATTAATTGATGAGCATAAGTCGTTTCCAGCAGATTTTATTGCAGAAGGAGTAGATCAAACACGTGGATGGTTCTATACCTTACACGCTATTGGTACTATGGTTTTCGATTCGGTTGCTTATAAAAACGTAGTCTCAAACGGATTGGTTTTAGATAAAAACGGACAGAAAATGTCTAAACGTCTAGGAAACGCAACAGATCCTTTTGAAACGCTTTCAACCTATGGTGCAGATGCTACGCGTTGGTACATGATTTCTAATGCAAACCCTTGGGATAATTTAAAATTTGATGTTGATGGTATTGAAGAGGTGAAACGTAAATTCTTTGGTACACTATACAACACTTATTCTTTCTTTACGCTTTATACAAATATTGATAAATTTAAGTACGAAGAAGCAGATATTCCGTTAAACGAAAGACCTGAAATAGATCGTTGGATTCTTTCTGAATTAAACACGTTAATTCAAAAAGTAGACGAATTCTATGCAGCATATGAGCCAACAAAAGCAGCAAGAATCATTTCAGAATTTACACAAGAATATTTAAGTAACTGGTACGTGCGTTTAAGCAGAAGACGTTTCTGGAAAGGCGATTACCAAACCGATAAAATCTCGGCATACCAAACCTTATATACTTGTATGTTAACCATAGCGAAACTTGGAGCGCCAATTGCACCATTTTTCATGGATAAACTTTACCAAGACTTAACAAAAACAACACAAACAGAAACGTTTGAAAGTGTACATTTGGCTGAGTTTCCAAAAAGTGATGAAGCTTTTATAGATAAATCGTTAGAGCGCAAAATGAAAGCCGCACAAACTATTTCTTCTCTAGTACTTTCATTAAGAGCTAAAGAAAAAATTAAAGTGCGTCAGCCATTACAAAAAATAATGATTCCTATAGATTCAGCAGAACAAAAGGAAGAGATTTTGGCAGTAGCAGATTTAATAAAACACGAAGTGAATATTAAAAATGTAGAGCTTTTAGAAGATGCTTCAGATATATTAGTGAAGCAAATAAAGCCTAATTTTAAAGCCTTAGGTCCTCGTTTTGGTAAAGATATGAAGGCTATTGCTAGTCAAATTCAGAAGTTTACCGCTGAAGACATAAAAAAAATCGAACAAAATGGTGTTTTAGACGTTGAAATTAACGAAAAAAGTATTACTTTAGAAATCAGTGATGTAGAAATTACCTCACAAGATATTGAAGGTTGGCTTGTGGCAAATGAAGGAAACTTAACCGTTGCTTTAGATGTTACTATAACAGAAGAATTACGCAAAGAAGGAATAGCTCGTGAACTAGTAAATAGAATTCAAAACTTACGTAAAGATTCTGGGTTTGAGGTTACAGATAAAATAAATGTGAAGCTTCAAAAAGACGACCATATTGTTAAGGCTATTGCAACTAATATCGAGTATATTAAAACCGAAACCTTAACAGAAGAGTTAGAGATTGTAGAACAAATGGATAATGGTATAGAAATTGCTTTTGATGAAGTAGTTACCAAATTATCTATTAAAAAACATTAAAACGATGGCAGCAGACATAAACGTAAGATATTCTGATAAAGATTTAGCAGAGTTTAAAGAGTTAATTCAAGATAAAATTAAAAAGGCTCAGCATGATTTAGAGCTTATTAAAAGTGCTTATGTAAATAACCATAATAATGGTACCGAAGATACTTCGCCTACATTTAAAGCTTTTGATGAAGGTAGTGCTGTAATGAGTAAAGAGTCTAACTCACAACTTGCTATTAGACAAGAAAAATTTATTCGCGATTTAAAAAATGCGCTTATTAGAATTGAAAACAAAACCTATGGTATTTGTCGTGTAACTAAAAAGCTTATTAGTAAAGAACGTTTAAAATTAGTACCTCATGCTACTTTAAGCATTGAAGCTAAAAACATGCAATAGTTCTTTTTCTATTAACATAGTAATCTTATTATATTAAAAACGCTTCAAATAAATTGAAGCGTTTTTGTTTTTTATCTCTTGGTCTTGTTTAGACTATCTATGAATGTTAGTACCATGAAAAACCTTATTTTTTTATTTCTTTTTTGTTTTACTTATGCTATACAAGCGCAAAGTATTACAGATAAAACCTTTTCTGCTAATGGTATTACAGCTATTAATATAGTAGGAGAAAATGTGTTTAAAATTACTATAGAAACCAAACCTGTTCATGAAATAACAGTAAGCGCTAGAGTAGAAGGAGAAAATAATGAAAATATAGTTATAGTAACAGAAAACAGTAACAAGAGTCTGTATGTAGCAGCAAAGCTACAACCTCTTTTTAAAGACGCAAATGATAAATTAAGTGCGCATAAAGTAATTTCTATAGAAATTGCTCTGGTGGTTCCAGAACACCTACAAGTGTTTTTAAATGCCTACAATGCTTTGGTGGTTGTACAAGGAAATTATAAAAAAGTAAGCCTTAATTCAGATACTGGTAATTGTATTTTTAATGCCTTTTCTGGTGATGCTAAAATATATACTAGAAAAGGAAATGTAGCCTTGCAAACCAATCATGCAAAAATTACTGCAAGCTCTAAAAATGGAAGTATTAAAAAGGAAGTAATAGATACTGGTACTAACCAAATACTAATTAAAACCATAAACGGAAATATAACACTTACTAAAAGTCAATAATATTTCTATTTTTGCTGAAAAACATTTAATTATCATTTTTTAAGCCAATGCTTATAAATTGTATTAAATAGAAACAAGAAGACAATTTATGTCATTAAAAAAGTCCATTATTCTTATCGTTATCCTTTTACTAATAGATCAAATTAGTAAAATATATATAAAAACACATTTTTTATTAGGCGAAAGTGTTGAAGTTTTCAGTTGGTTTAAAATTTATTTTATAGAAAATGATGGTATGGCTTGGGGAACCAAGATTAGCGATTTTACTTCTACTATTAATGACCGAACAGGCAAGGTAGCGCTTACACTTTTTAGAATTGTGGCAATTGTTGGTATTGGTTATTGGTTAGTTACAGCAATAAAAAAACAAAGTCCAAACGTACTTGTTCTAGCTATAGCATTAATTTTTGCAGGTGCTTTAGGTAATATTATAGATTCTACTTTTTACGGTTTGTTGTTTAGTGATAGTTACCATCAAGTAGCAACTTTTTTGCCAGAAGCAGGAGGTTATGATGGTTTATTGCATGGTAAAGTGGTAGATATGCTGTATTTTCCGTTATGGAAAGGCTTTTTACCAGAATGGTTACCTATTTATGGAGGTAAATATTTTACTTTTTTTGAGCCTGTGTTTAATGTTGCAGATATGGCAATTAGCGCAGGGTTTATTATGCTAATTGTATTTAATAAAAAGGCTTTTTCTAAAGATTAAAAATTATTTTAGTGTTAGCCAATAGGTACTAATAGTACAAGAATACACTAATACAATTGCAAAAAACAAAAGAAATAATTTTTTGCATAAAGCAAAGAATAATGGGTTGGTAATAAGACGAATATAGTCAAATAGAATTAATTTCCCAAAGTGTTTTTACTAAAACCTATACACTTGTTTTGGTGTCACACAATAATCTAAAGCAATATCTCCTTCAAAAATATCTGAAATTATTCGCGTTTCCGCTTCAAAAAAAGAAAGGCCAATTTTTATTGTTTCGGGTTTGCAAGAAGCTAAAAAAGTATCGTAAAATCCTTTGCCATAGCCTACTCTATTTCCGTTTTTATCAAAAGCTAAAAGCGGTATAAATACCACTTCTATATTTTCTGCAGGAATTGGTATTCCGTCTACAGGTTCAGGAATATTGTATTTGTTCTTTTTAATTGTGGTGCTATCTGTAAGTAGGAAATTTTGCAGTACTCCTTTTTTAAAATCACTTTTAGGAAGCACTATATTTTTGTCTTTTCCAGATAAAATATTTAAAATATAATCGGTGTTTATTTCGCCTTGCTCTATTATGGTTAAAAAAACATGGTAAAAAGAAAAGTTCCAAATATCCAGTTGTAATAGCTGGTTAGCAATTTCTAAACTATAATCGTCTAGTTCTGTTTCGCTTAGTTTTTTGCGTTTTAGTCGGTATGTAATTCGTAATTCTGCCTTGGTCATAATAACTCTTTAGAAATATGAAACAGTGCATCGCCTTGATACACAATAGGTAACTCATTAACGTTTATGATGTAGCCAGTATTGTCTGCTTTTACAAAATGGTTAAACTTACCATAAGGATCTGTAATATTACCAATAAAATCACCTTTAGTAACAAAACTACCTATTGGTGTGGTAGCTTTAAACATACCAGAATATTTGGCTCTAATCCATTTACTTTCGTTTATAAAAACACAATCTGTTTTAGGCGTAGAGATTTTAAATTTTGTAGCAAGCATACCTAAGCTGTGTAGTACTCGCTTAATGCCATTAACACCATGAATAGTAACGTTATTGTCTATGTGAAAAGATTTTCCACCTTCAAAAAGAAGTATTGGTTTTCCTAGTTTATGACAGGTATTTCTAAACGATTTGTTGAGGTTTTTAGAATACAAAACAAAAGGAGCTCCAAATTTTGTGGCCAATTGGTCTAGTGTTTTACTTCCTTTAATAATTCTAATTTGTGGAGCATTAAAACGCCCTGAACCTCCTGTATGAAAATCCATAACAAAGTCTACTTCTTGTACAATTTCTTGTATCAATTTGTAGGCAACTCTACTTGCTAAAGAGCCTTTTAAAGTACCAGGAAAAACACGGTTTAAGTCTCTGCCATCTGGAAACTCTCTAGATAGATTTATAAATCCAAAAACATTTAAAACAGGAATACAAATAATGGTTCCCCTTTTAGGTTTATTAATGCCTTTTTCAATAATTTGACGTACAATTTCTACTCCATTTACCTCGTCACCATGAATTCCTGCTGTTAGTAAAATAGTAGGTCCTGGTTTTTTTGCACGCTCAATAAAAACAGGGACTTCCACAGAGTTAAAGGTGTGTAGCTTTGCAACCTCAAAAGAAAGTTCTTTACTTTCTCCAAGATGGATGGTTTTGCCAAGAATGGTTATTGCTTCTTTGTGGTCTGTCATAAAATATTTAACTATTTACTAATGTCTGTTTCTTTCAATGTAGGTAATAATATTTTTAGCAATATTTTTTCCTGTAGCAGCTTCAATACCTTCTAGTCCTGGTGTAGAGTTTACTTCTAAAATTAGAGGACCTCTACTAGATTGTAGCATATCTACTCCGCAAACAGGAAGTTTTAAAGCACGAGCAGATTGTATTGCTAATTTTAATTCAGGCTCACTAAGTTTAATTACGTTTGCGCTTCCGCCTCTATGTAAATTAGATCTAAACTCACCTTCTTTACCTTGTCTTTTCATGGCGCCAACTACTTGACCATCTACAATTAAAGCACGTAAATCTGCACCTTTTGCTTCGTCAATAAATTCTTGTACAATTACTCTTGCTTCTAAACCATTAAAGGCTTCTAAAACAGATTCTGCAGCATTTTTAGTTTCGGCTAAAACTACACCAAGTCCTTGAGTACCTTCTAGTAATTTGATAATTACAGGCACGCCACCAACATGATCTATAACCTCTTCTACATCTCTACTGTAATTGGTAAAAACCGTTTTAGGCATACCAATTCCTGCTTTGCTTAAGCGTTGTAAGCTTCGTAATTTGTCTCTAGATCTTTGTATAGCATCACTAGTAACAATGGTAAAAACATTCATCATTTCAAACTGTCTAACTACAGCACAACCATAAAAGGTAATAGATGCGCCAATACGTGGTATAATTGCATCTACATAATCTAGGTATCTGTCTTTGTAGAAAATGGTTGGTTTTTCCTGTTCAATAATAATATCACATTTTAAAGGATCTATTATCTCTACTTGGTGACCACGTTTTTCGCCTTCTTCTAACAATCTATTGGTAGAGTATAAATTAGCATTACGTGATAAAATAACTATGTTCATAATGTTTTTAAATTGTGTGATAGGTTTTCTTGGTCTACATCTACCAAAAATTTTTGTTTTAAAAATTGTCTGCCAATAAGTACAGGAAATTTCATGTCTTCTCTTGTGCTTAAAGTTAAGTTAATCTTATATGCTTTTCCAAAAAAAACGACTTCAGATTTTACTTTAAATCTGTTTTCTTTAAAACCATTACTGCTTTTTACGTCTGTTTTGGTAAAGGAGGTAAAGGTTACTTCTTTTCCGCTAAAGTTAGGATGTCCTTTGCTGTAAAAGGTACATTTTAAATGTTCACCATCTACAATAATTTGCGAACAGTGTATAGCAGAGGTGTAAGCACCTGTGTCTATTTTAACGTCTATATTGTATAAGCCTAGTTTTGGGAAGTCTATTTTATCTACTCTCCCAATTGTTTTTTTAGTCATTTACTGTTTTTCAAAATGTGGCGCAATGTAAGCATTAAGTACTTGCAAAAAACTTCTTTTTTTTATTAAAAATACACGTTAAAAGTATGGTGTTTTTTCTTTTAAAAAATTAAAATAAGTACATTTACAACATGGGTGAACCTGCTTTAAAAATACAACTTAAAACGCTACCAAATGCTCCGGGAGTATACCAATACTTTGATGAAGAAGGTACGCTTATTTATGTAGGAAAGGCTAAAAATTTAAAAAAACGTGTAAGTTCTTATTTTACCAAAACACATGATAGTGGTAAAACTAGAGTGCTTGTAAAAAAAATAGCAAGCGTAAAACATATTGTAGTAGAAACAGAAACAGATGCTTTACTGCTTGAAAATAACCTGATTAAAAAAAATAAGCCAAGGTATAATGTATTGCTTAAAGATGATAAATCATATCCTTGGATTTGCTTAAAAAAAGAACGTTTTCCTAGAGTATTTTCTACTAGAAGAGTTTTTAAAGATGGTAGCGAATATTTTGGTCCATACACAAGTATGAAAACCGTTTCTACCTTATTAGATTTAATAAAAGGACTCTATCAATTGCGTACTTGTAATTATGATTTGTCTCCAGAAAAGGTGGCTTCAGGAAAATATAAAGTATGCTTAGAGTATCATTTAGGAAACTGTAAAGGCGCATGTGAAGGCCTGCAAACAGCACAAGCTTATGAAGAAAATATTATAGCAATTAGAGAAATTTTAAAAGGAAATTTTAAAGATTCGCTATCGCAATTTAAACAGCAAATGAAGCAGTTTGCAGAAGAAATGCAGTTTGAAGAAGCGCAAAAAATAAAAGAAAAAATTGAAGTGCTTGAAAATTATCAAGCCAAATCTACCATTGTAAATCCAAAAATTAGCAATGTAGATGTCTTTAGTATTGTAAGTGATGAAAGCTTTGGTTATGTAAACTTTTTACAAATTTCTTATGGTTCTATTATACGCTCACACACCTTAGAAATTAAAAAGAAATTAGAAGAAACCGATCTGCAGTTATTAGAGTTAGCAATTACAGAGATTAGACAACGATTCAACTCTAACTCTAAAGAAATTTATGTGCCTTTTAAGGTAAATGTAGGTGAAAATCTTAAAATTACAGTTCCGCAATTAGGTGATAAAAAACATATTTTAGACTTGTCTATTAGAAACGCCAAGTATTTTAGAATGGAGCGTTTTAAACAAGTAAAAATTACAGATCCAGATAGGCATGTAAAAAGAATCATGGCGCAAATGAAGGCCGATTTGCGTTTGGGTGAAGAACCAAGACATATTGAGTGTTTTGATAACTCTAATATACAAGGTACTCATCCTGTTGCTGCTTGCGTGGTTTTTAAAAACGGAAAACCAAGTAAAAAAGACTATAGACATTTTAATATAAAAACAGTAGAAGGTCCAGATGATTTTGCATCTATGGAAGAAGTGGTGTATAGACGTTACAAACGTTTGGTTGAAGAAAATCAACCCTTACCACAGCTTATAATTATAGATGGAGGAAAAGGGCAGCTTTCTTCTGCTTTAAAAAGTTTAGATGCTTTAGAGTTGCGAGGAAAAATAGCAATTATAGGAATTGCAAAACGTTTAGAAGAATTGTTTTATCCAGAAGATCCAATTCCGTTATATTTAGATAAAAAAAGCGAAACGCTTAAAATTATTCAGCATTTGCGTAATGAAGCGCATCGTTTTGGTATAGAACACCACAGAAATAGAAGAAGTAAAACAGCATTAAATACCGAGTTAGAAAGTATTCCAGGCGTTGGAGACAAAACCATAGTAGAATTGCTGAAAAAATTTAAATCTGTAAAACGAATTGCTAATGCCAAGTTAGATGAGTTAGAAGCTGTTGTAGGAGTGTCTAGAGCAGAAAAAATATATAATTTTTACCATACTAAATGAAAAATATACTAATTGTAGTGGCGCTTTTTATTAGCCTTTTTAGTCTAGCTCAAAATCAAGAGCAAGAAGACTTAAAAGTAGGATTAGTGTTAAGTGGTGGTGGAGCCAAAGGTTTTGCACATATTGGCGTGCTAAAGGTTATTGATAGTTTAGGAATTCGTGTAGACTACGTAGCAGGAACTAGTATGGGAGCAATTATAGGTTCTATGTATGCTTCAGGTTATTCTGGTAAAGAAATAGACTCGATTATTAAATCGGTGAATTTTGATGATCTTATAGGTGATAACCTTCCGCGAAAAGCAAAAACGTTTTATGAGCGTGATAATTCCGAAAAATATGCTGTAAGTCTTCCTTTTAGAAACTTTAAAGTCAAATTACCAAGAGCATTATCTAGAGGACAAAACATATTAAGTTTGTTAACCAAGTTAACCTTGCATGTAAGTGATGTAGATGATTTTAGTAAGCTGCCAATTCCGTTTTTTTGTGTAGCTACAGATATTGAAACAGGAGAAGCGGTGTATTTAGATAAAGGAAGTCTGTCGCAATCTGTTTTGGCAAGTGGTGCCTTTCCTTCCTTATTTCAGCCAGTGAGAATTGACGATAAGGTTTTAATAGATGGTGGTGTAGTAAATAATTATCCGTTAGATGAGTTAAAGGCTAAAGGAGTAGATCTTATTATAGGTGTAGATGTGCAAGACGACTTAGAAACAAGAGATAATTTGCAATCTGCAACTAAAATATTACTTCAAATAAATAATTATAGAACCATTAACGATTTAAAAACCAAGTCTGTAAAAACAGATATTTATATAAAACCAGATATAACAGACTTTAATGTGGTTTCTTTTGACGAAGGAAGAGTTATTATTGATAATGGTGTTGCAGCAACAAACCAGCATGTAGATGCATTAAAAGAAGTGGCAGCAAAACAAATAATGAAGAAAAAAGAGCTTCCGCGAATAAAAGCGGTAGATAGTTTAAAAATTACTGGTGTTGTTCTTAATGATTTAGAAAGATATACAAGAGCCTATGTGCTAGGAAAACTAAAACTTAAGCCTGGCGAAAAAATAAGCTATAGCACTTTTCAAGAAGGTGTAAATAACCTTGCAGCAACCAATAATTTTGAAAACATAAGCTTTAGTCTTAAACCTTCTACGGAAGAAGAAGGGTATCTTTTGCATCTTAATTTAAGAGAAAGTAGATTAAATACTTTGCTTAAAGTAGGTATACATTATGATGATTTATATAAAAGTGGTGTTTTGCTGAATGTAACTCAAAAAAAACTGCTTTTTAATAATGATGTTGCTTCTTTAGATTTTATTGTAGGTGATAATATTAGGTATAATTTTGATTATTATATAGATAAAGGTTTTTATTGGAGCGTTGGTGTGCATTCTAGATACAATCAATTTCAAAAAAATGTAGCTGCCGAAACTATTTTAACACCAGATCAACTGTTGGCAATTAATGTAAATAAAATAGATGTTAAGCTTGCCGATTTTACTAACCAGCTGTATTTGCAAACCTTATTTAGAAAAGACTTTTCATTAACATTAGGAGCAGAACATAAATACTTGAAAATTAAAACCGAAACCATACTTACAGATGCGAATCAAGAAGAAACAGCTTTTGATAATAGTAATTATTTAAGCCTTTTCGGAAAATTAAAACTAGACACCTTTGATAATAAGTACTTTCCAAATGAAGGTGTTTATTTTGATGGCGATTTTCATCTATACTTGTATTCTTCAGATTTTAATGACGACTTTACAGAGTTTTCTATAGGTAAAGCAACTATTGGGTATACTAAGAGTTTTGGTGATGAATTTACAGTGAATTTAAGTACCGAAGGTGGTTTTAAAATTGGTGAAAATAAAAACAGAACCCTAGATTTTGTAATAGGAGGTTATGGCAATAGTTTTATTAATAATTTTGAGTCGTTCTATGGGTATGATTTCTTGTCTTTAGTAGGAAACAGCTATGTAAAAGGAGTTATTAATCTAGACTACGAGTTTTATAAAAAGAACCATGTAAATTTTGCTGCAAACTACGCTAATATAGAAGATGGACTTTTTGATTCTGGCGAATGGTTTACTTCTCCAGATTATTCTGGTTACGCAGTAGGTTATGGTTTAGATACTTTTTTTGGTCCTGTAGAAGCTAAATATTCTTGGTCTCCAGAAACTAAAGAAGGCATGTGGTTTTTTAATGTTGGTTTTTGGTTTTAAAAAAAATCTCAAAAATTTTCACGATATTTGTAAAGCATGTAATACCTATAACCAAAACGGAATACCTGAAAACACAGGTTAATTAGGTGTTTGTGACTATTAAAAACACAAGTAGAAACCCATGAAACCATTTTGGCAAAACATACTAATTTTTTTAAAATTTCTGCTTAAAAGAAATCCAGAGTGATAGTGCATTGTTTTATTCCGTTTTAAAAGAAGTATATAATAACTTTAAACTTTAAAAGAATGCCGTTTTATCATAAATTAGGAAAAATTCCACCAAAAAGACACACGCAATTCAGAAAACCAGATGGTAGTTTATATGCCGAACAATTATTTGGTACCATTGGTTTTGATGGTATGTCTACAAACTCTTACCACGAGCAAAGGCCAACACAGGTAAAAGAAATAAAAAAACAATATAGTGTTGCTCCAAAAATTGCAAAAGCAAACCATATACAATCTTATCGTTTTAGAGGTTTTCAAGTAAAACCAGAAACCGACTATTTAGAAAGTAGAAAAGCAGTGCTTACTAATAGCGATTGTACCATAATATTAGCAGCACCAAAACAATCTACACAAGATTATTTTTATAAAAATACAGATGCAGATGAGCTTATCTTTATTCATAAAGGAACAGGAAAACTACGTACACATCTTGGTAATTTAGATTTTAAATATGGCGATTACCTGCTAGTGCCAAGAGGTGTTATTTATAAAATAGATTTCGATACCGAAGATAATAGGTTGTTTATTGTAGAGTCAAGAAGACCAATTTATACACCAAAAAGATATAGAAACTGGTTCGGGCAATTGTTAGAACATGCTCCTTTTTGCGAACGTGATTTACGTCAGCCACAAGAATTAGAAACCTATAATGAAAAAGGAGATTTTACTATTAAAGTAAAAAAACAAGATGATATTTTTGAAATGGTATACGCAACACATCCTTTTGATGTGGTAGGTTATGATGGTTATAATTATCCGTATGCATTTTCAATTCATGATTTTGAGCCTATTACAGGTCGTATTCATCAACCACCTCCAGTACATCAAACTTTTGAAACAGACGCTTTTGTAGTTTGTAGTTTTGTGCCTAGATTGTATGATTACCATCCAGATTCTATTCCTGCACCTTATAACCATAGCAATATAGATAGTGATGAGGTTTTATATTATGTAGATGGCGATTTTATGAGTAGAAATGATATAGACGCAGGACACATTTCATTGCATCCAGCAGGAATACCTCATGGTCCGCATCCAGGAGCTACAGAACGTAGTATAGGGCAAACAAAAACCGATGAACTTGCCGTAATGGTAGATACATTTAAACCTTTAATGGTTACCGAAGAAGCAATGAAAATTGCAGATGAAGAGTATTTAAGATCCTGGTTAGAGTAATGGTACAGTATATAATCTTCTCATAAAGAAAGAGGAATAAGAAATGAATCAAAATAGATTACCTGCAGATTCTTCTGCAATGACATTAGGAATTATAGCTATAGTTATTTTGTTTTTAGGATGCTGCTGTGGTTTGTTTTCTATCGTTTCTGTAGTTTTAAGTATCATAGGTTTGGTTTCGGCCAACAAAAGCTTAAGGTTGTTTAGTGAAAATACAGAAGTGTATTCTAGTCTTAGTTATACCAATGTAAAAAATGCTAAAGTTTTAAATATTATAGCATTAGTCTTAAGCGCAATGGTAACCCTGTTATATCTTGCGTATTTTATGATTTACGGTGTATTACTTACTACCATACTCATGGATGCTTATGAAGAAAACGGTAATGATTCTTATTATGAATGGGAAAACGATTCCTTATATTATGAAGAAGACGATATGTTTGAGATAGAGAGTGATTCTATAATTATAGACTCTATATCCATAAGAAAATATAAAGAAATAGTCAACACACAATATTAAAATATTATGGCAAAAGAAATAAAATCAGTAAACTACGGTTTAGAAAAAATATTTGAAGGAGCACAAGATTTCCTTCCGCTTTTAGGAACAGATTATGTAGAGTTTTATGTTGGTAATGCAAAACAAGCAGCACACTTTTATAAAACAGCATTTGGTTTTCAATCACATGCATACAGAGGTTTAGAAACAGGGTCTACAGACTCGGTTAGTTATGTGTTAACACAAGACAAAATAAAATTAATGCTAACGACGCCTTTAAATAGCAAATCACCAATAAACGATCATATTGTAAAACATGGTGATGGTGTAAAAATAGTAGCGCTTTGGGTAGAAGATGCAAGACAAGCGTATAAAGAAACCACATCAAGAGGTGCTAAATCTTATATGGAGCCAACTGTAGAAAAAGATGAGCATGGTGAAGTAGTAAGAGCAGGAATTTATACCTATGGTGAAACAGTGCATATGTTTGTAGAGCGTAAAAATTATAATGGTGCATTTTTACCAGGTTTCCAAAAATGGGAATCCGATTACAATCCGCCAACAGCAGGTTTAAAATACATTGATCATATGGTTGGTAATGTAGGTTGGAACCAAATGGATGTTTGGGTAAAATGGTACGAAGATGTTATGGGGTTTGAAAACTTTTTATCTTTTGATGATAAACAAATTCATACCGAATACTCTGCATTAATGAGTAAAGTAATGTCTAATGGTAACGGAAGAATTAAATTTCCAATAAACGAGCCAGCAGAAGGTAAAAAACGCTCGCAAATTGAAGAATATTTAGATTTTTACGAAGGAGCAGGAGTGCAACATATAGCAGTTGCTACAGATGATATTATTAAAACCGTTTCGCAATTAAGAGCAAACGGAGTAGAATTTTTATCTACACCACCAGAAGAATATTATAAAGCAGTACCAGGCAGATTAGAAGAATTTAGTCATGAGTTAAGAGAAGATATTGAAAAGCTAAAAGGCCTAGGTATCATGATTGATGCAGATGAAGAAGGCTACTTATTACAAATATTTACCAAACCAGTAGAAGATAGACCAACTTTGTTTTTTGAAATTATTCAAAGAATGGGAGCTAAAGGTTTTGGTGCAGGAAACTTTAAAGCCCTTTTTGAGTCTATCGAAAGAGAGCAGGCTAAAAGAGGTACACTATAACAATTATTTAACATGCAGTACATTAAAAACTCTAACAATTATACGCTTAGAGTTTTTTTTGTTTTATACTTTTGGAATAGTAATTGTAATTATTAAAACTTAATAATATTTTTTAAGAATAAAAGTTACAGATTCAATTACAACCAACTATGAAAAATATACTATTTATATTAATAACAGTTTTAGCAATAAGCAACACGTTTGCTCAGCAAGAAAGTGCTTTTCAAGAAGGAGAATGGTTTCGGTTTGAAATGAGTTATAGTGGTTTCTTTAAAGCAGGAAACGCTACACTTGCAGTTAAAAACAGTTCGGTTAAAGGGAAACCAGTATATCACGTAGTTGGTAAAGGTTGGACAACAGGAGCCATTAAATGGTTTTTTAAAGTAAAAGATAGGTATGAAAGCTATTTTGATAAAACTACCTTATTGCCTTATAAATTTATTAGAAATATTGATGAAGGTGGTCACACTAAAGACATAGAAATAGAGTTTGATCAACAAAACAATAAAGCACATGTTCACAACAAGAAGAAAAAAAAGAGAATTGTTGTAGACACTAAGCCAAATGTACAAGACATGGTTTCTATGTATTATTATTTAAGAAATAAAATAGAAATTGAAAACTTAAAGCCAGGAGACGAAATACAAACAGATATGTTTTTTGATGAAGAAAATTATGGCTTTAAATTAAAGTATCTAGGGGAAGAAACTATTGAAACCGAATTTGGCGAAGTAAAAACCGTAAAATTTAGACCATATGTTATGGCAGGACGTGTCTTTAAAGAAGAAGAAAGTTTAACACTTTGGGTTTCAAAAGACAAAAATAAAGTACCTTTACGTATCAAGGCAGATCTTGCTGTAGGTTCGCTTAGAGCAGATTTAAACGCCTTTAAAGGTTTAAAACACCCTTTTAATATTATTACTAAAAATTAATGAATAAAGATATAACCAACCAACTCAAAGAAAAATTTGATAATATTGGCCAAGATTTAGAGGTACACTTACAAGGATTATTATATAGTAAACCTATAAATTATTGGGACTATATTCAAACAGATGCTTTGCTAGATTTACAAACGCAACGCTCTGTTTTACCAGATGAAATGGTGTTTATTATGTATCATCAAATTAACGAGTTGTTGTTTAAAATGATACTTTGGGAAATAGACCAAGTAGCAAAAAAGGAAGATATTGATGCTGCGTTTTTTTCTGAAAAAATTATGCGTATCAGTCGTTATTTTGATATGCTTACCTCTTCGTTTACTATCATGAAAGATGGTATGGATGTAGAGCAATACAATAAGTTTAGAAACACCTTAACTCCAGCAAGCGGATTTCAAAGTGCACAATATCGTAAAATTGAATTTGCGTCTACAGAACTTATAAATCTTATTGATAATAGATTTAGAGAAACCATAGATAGAAATACCTCTTATGAGCATGCTTTTGACCATTTATATTGGCAAGCAGCAGGAAAAGACTATAAAACTGGCAAAAAAAGCTATTTATTAACAGTTTTTGAAGAAAAATATAAAGACGAATTTCTTAGATTTGCGCAATTCTATAATACACATAATTTGTGGACAAAATTCAAAGAACTCCCAAATCATGTTAAAGAAGATCAAAAATTAATAGATGCCATGCGTCATTATGACCATACTGTAAATATTAAATGGGTTATGGCTCATTATAATACTGCAAACCACTACCTTAATATTGGTGGAAAAACAGCAGAAGCAACAGGAGGAAGTGAATGGGTAAAATACATGCATCCTAAATACCAAAGAAGAATATTTTTTCCAGAACTATGGAGCGAGCAAGAATTAAAAGATTGGGGAAAAAATGCCTAGTAGCATTTGCAACTATAAGTTTATTTTATAGCTGTAAAGACGAACCTAAAGAAGTTATTTCAGAAGAAATAGCCATTGTAGAACCAGAAGAAACCATAGAGTTTGGTTTTAACCTAGATGACTATGTGGTTAAAAGAGATACTATTCAAAAAGGAGATAGCTTTGGGCAAATATTAGAACGAAATAATATTGGCTATCCAGACATTTTTCAAATAGCAGAAGTTGCAAAAGATACTTTTGATATAAGAAAACTACAAGTTGGTAAACCTTATACACTTCTATGTACAAAAGGTGATTCTCTTGAAAAGCCAAGATGTTTTATTTATCAACCTAATAAAGAAGAATACGTAGTCATTAATTTTCAAGACTCTATTCACGCGTATACAAGCAAAAAACCGATAACATTTGTTGAAAAAGAAGTAGCAGGTGTTATAACTTCTAACATTTCTGAAGCATTAGACAATCAAAACGTAAGTGTGCGTTTAGCCTATAAATTAGCCGATGAAATTTATCCTTGGACTATAGATTTTAGACGTCTTCAAAAAGGAGATCGTTTTAAAGTAATTTATACAGATAAATATATTGATGATAGTATATATGCAGGTGTAGCAGATGTTAAAGCTGCTTACTTTGAACATAATAACGAACCTTTTTATGCTTTTCAATTTGAAACCGATAGCCTAACAGGAATTACCGATTATTTCAATGAAGAAGCCAAAAACTTACGTCGTGCCTTTTTACAAGCACCTGTTAAGTTTAGCCGTATTTCATCTCGCTACAACTTAAAAAGACGTATTGCTTATTATGGCAATAAAATTCGTCCGCATAGAGGAACCGATTTTGCAGCACCTATTGGTACACCAATTCTTGCAACAGCAAACGGAACAGTTATA
The DNA here is from genome assembly GCF_042684485.1 of Lacinutrix gracilariae. Taxonomy (NCBI): domain Bacteria; kingdom Pseudomonadati; phylum Bacteroidota; class Flavobacteriia; order Flavobacteriales; family Flavobacteriaceae; genus Lacinutrix; species Lacinutrix gracilariae. The sequence goes on from NZ_JBHULM010000011.1 coordinate 1,238,753, forward strand.
GAATCTACCAGACGTGGTGGTAATGGTAAATTTGTAAAAATAAGACACAATGCTACCTACCAAACGCAATACCTTCACATGAAAGCACAAAATGTTAAAAAAGGAGATTTTGTAAAACAAGGAGATGTTATTGGTTGGATTGGTATGACAGGAAATACAGGAGGACCTCACGTATGTTATCGTTTCTGGAAAAATGGTAAAGAAGTAGATCCTTTTAAACAAAAACTACCAGAAGCAGAACCTATTTCAGATAGTTTAAAAGCAGAATATCTAGAATTTATCAAACCGCTTAAAGGGCAGTTAGACAATATTCAATATAAAGCAGAACCTTTAGAAGATATTATAATAGATACTAATTTAATTTCATAAGAAAACAACTAGACTATGGCTATACCAAAAATGGACCCAACAAGTACTAAAGCTTGGAAAAATCTTGAAGCACATTTTAATAAAATGCAAGATGTTGAAATGAAAAATTTATTTGCTCAAGACGAAAAAAGAGCAGAAAAGTTTACCATTTCTTGGGAAGATTTTTATGTAGATTTTTCTAAAAACCGAATCACTGAAGAAACATTTAAATTGTTGTTACAGTTAGCAGATGAGGTACAATTAAAAGAAGCCATGCAAGCGTATTTTTCTGGTGAAGTTATAAACGAAACCGAAAAAAGAGAAGTGCTGCACACTGCTTTAAGAGCGCCAAAAGACGCAGATATAAAAGTAGAAGGTGTTAGTGTAATGCCAGAAATATTTTCGGTAAAACAAAAAATAAAAGATTTTTCTGAAGCTGTTATTTCAGGAAATAAAAAAGGGTTTACAAACAAAGCTTTTACAGATGTTGTAAATATTGGTATTGGTGGTTCAGACCTTGGTCCTGCAATGGTAGTAGATTCATTACAGTTTTATAAAAACCAACTAACCACACATTTTGTTAGTAATGTAGATGGAGATCATGTAAATGAAGTAATTAAAAAGCTTGACCCAGAAACTACCTTGTTTGTAATTGTTTCTAAAACCTTTACAACCCAAGAAACCTTATCTAATGCAACTACAATAAAAAAATGGTTTTTAAAAAGTGCAAAACAAGAAGATATTGCTAAGCATTTTGTGGCAGTTTCTACTAATCTAGAAAAGGTTCAAGATTTTGGTGTAGATGCCAATAATATTTTTCCAATGTGGAACTGGGTTGGAGGTCGTTTTTCACTTTGGAGTGCTGTTGGCTTAACCATAAGCTTAGCAGTAGGAAATGAAAATTTTGAAAAACTACTTCTAGGTGCTAATAAAATGGATACCCATTTTAAAACCGAAGATTTTAAAAGTAATATTCCGGTTGTACTAGCATTAATTAGTGTTTGGTATAATAACTTTTTTAATGCAGAAAGTGAAGCTGTTATTCCGTATTCACAATACCTAAACCAATTTGCTACCTATTTACAACAAGGTATTATGGAGAGCAACGGGAAAAGTGTAGACAGAAACGGAAAACCAATAAGCTACCAAACAGGTACTATTATTTGGGGAGAACCAGGAACCAACGCTCAACATGCATTTTTTCAGCTAATACACCAAGGAACAAAATTAATACCAGCAGATTTTATAGGTTTTGCAGAGTCTTTACATGGTAATAAAGAGCATCAAGACAAATTAATGTCTAACTTCTTTGCGCAAACAGAAGCGCTTTTAAACGGAAAAGACGCAAACCAAGTAATAGCAGAAGGTACCGAAGAAACACTAGTTCCTTTTAAAGTGTTTGCAGGTAATAAGCCAACCAATACTATTTTTATCAATAAACTATCACCAGAAAGTTTAGGAAAACTTATTGCTATGTATGAGCATAAGATATTTGTTCAAGGTGTAATCTGGAATATATTTAGTTATGATCAGTTTGGTGTAGAGCTTGGTAAGCAACTTGCTGGAAAAATATTAAAAGAGTTTGAAAAAGATAGTTTTACTAATCATGACTCTTCTACCTTAAATTTGTTAAAGCATTATAAAAATTTAACAAAATAATTGTTAAAAAGATTGTTTATAGCTTTTTTATACTCAAAATAAACACTTTAACAATTTTTATTAAATTGAGGGTTGAAAAATTTGTTAACGTTTAGTTAATGTTAAACCATTAATTAGATGTAATTTTGCAAAAAATTAAACCAATCTTATTTAATAAAATGAAAAAAATTTCAAGATTTTTATTTTTACTAGTAGCTTTCGTTACTACAGGAGCAATGGCACAAAGTACAGTTACAGGTACTATTATTGATGCCGAAATGAACGCGCCACTTCCGGCAGCGAACATTATAGAGAAAGGAACTGCAAATGGAGCGTCGTCAGATTTTGATGGTAATTTCAAAATTACAACGCAAGCAAACTCAGGAGAGGTTGTTATTTCTTATGTAGGTTATACAACAGTAACATTAAAATTTAATGGTAACACTAATTTAGGTAACATTACTTTAACTAGTGATAACTCATTAGAAGAGGTTGTTGTTATGGGGTCTGGAGTTATTGATTTAGCTGGTGATAGAAATACACCTGTTGCTGTATCTACAATTAAAGCCGCAGAAATTCAACAAAAAATAGGAACACAAGATGTTACAGCTACTTTAGTAAATACACCATCTGTATATGTTTCTGGACAAGCTGGAGGTTTTGGAGATACAAACATGCGTGTTCGTGGTTTTGACCAAGATAACACAGCATTCTTATTAAATGGGCAACCAATTAATGGTATGGAAGACGGTAAAATGTACTGGTCTAACTGGTCTGGTATTTCTGATATAGCAAGTGCTGTTCAAATTCAAAGAGGATTAGGTTCTTCTAAATTAGCAATTTCTTCTGTTGGTGGTACGGTAAACTTTGTTACTAAAGCTACAGACAAAAGAGAAGGTGGTTTTGTTGCTTTATCAACAGGGTATAACAATTACTTAAAAACTGCTGCTGGTTATAGCACAGGAATGAACGAAAAAGGATTCGGAGCTACAATAATGATGTCGCACTGGCAAGGTGATGGATATAACTTTGGAACTAAAGGAGAAGGACAAACTTATTTCATTTCTTTTGGTTATAAAGTAAATGATAAGCACAACTTAAACTTTTTAGTTACAGGTGCACCACAACAACATGATCAAAACTACAGAAAGAGAATTTCTGATTACTTAGAGTACGGAAAAAAATACAACTATAACTATGGGTACCGTAATGGTGAGTACTTAAGTTTAAGAACAAACTTTTACCACAAACCAGTTGCTAACTTAAACTGGGATTGGAATATCAATGACAAATCTAACTTATCTACTGTAGTTTATGCTTCATGGGGACGTGGAGGAGGAACTGGTGGTTATGGAGCTTATACTGCTTCTACTGACACTGGTTTAGTAGATTGGGATGCTACTATAGCTGCTAATCAAGATGTGACTGATGGTATTGGTAGTGGTAGTACTTATACAGGTTCTGCAATTAGAGCTTCAATGAATAACCATGCTTGGTACGGTTTAGTAACCAACTATGAAAATGAATTATCTGATAACCTTACCTTAAATGTAGGTGCAGATTTACGTACTTATAAAGGAACTCACTTTAGACAATTAGTAGATTTATTAGGCTTAAATGGATTTGATGAAGGGCAAATTAGCGCTCAGTATCCAGATGACTATGTTGTTTCTAATACTTATAGTATTAACCCTTGGTCTACGTTATTTAACTTTGCTGATGAAGAGGATAGAATTGATTACGATTATGATGAGCGTATTAACTATGGTGGTTTATTTGGTCAGTTAGAGTATGCAACAGATAGTTTCTCTGCATTTTTTCAAGGTGCTGTATCTACTCAATCTCACGTAAGATGGGATAGATTTAACTATGATGAAGCTAATGAAGAATCTGAAACGGTAAACAATACAGGTTTTAATATTAAAGCAGGTGCTAGTTATTCTTTAAATGAAAATAATAAAGTATATGCAAATGGAGGTTACTACTCACGTCAACCTTACCATGATAATATTTACTTAAACTATACCAATGACGTTAACCCATTAACGGAAAACGAAAAGATTTTTGGTATTGAAGTAGGTTACCAATATACATCTTCTGTATTCTCTGCATCTTTAGATTTATATAGAACATCATGGAAAGATCGTGTAGAGTCTTCTTCTTACACTGATGACGTAACTAATGCTTTATTATTTGAAACAGATGAAGGAGTTGAGCAATTACACTCTGGAGCAGAGCTTCAATTACAATATAAGCCAATCAATTCTTTAAGAATTAAAGGTTTTGCTTCTGTTGGTAACTGGGAGTATGTTGGTGATGCACAAACAACAACAAGAAACGAAAACCTAGAAACATTATCTGTTGAGATGGATGATGTAGATGGTGGTAAAGTTGGTGGTGCTGCACAAACAACATTTGGTTTAGGTGCAGATTTTGAAATAGTGGAAAGATTCTCTATTGATGCTGACTACAGATTCTATGATAACTTATATGCTGATGTTGGAGCAATTAAAGAAAACTTAGAGTTGCCAAACTACAGTTTAGTAGATATGGGATTATCTTACAAAATGTTAGTTGGTAAAGACAAAACAAATTCTGTAAACTTCAGATTTAACATTAACAACTTATTAGACGAAGAATATTTCTCTCAATCTAGTACAGCAATTCAAGCAGAAGCTGGAGATGCTACTTACTTAGGAGTTAATCAAAATAACCAAGTGTACTTTGGAAACGGAAGAACTTGGAACTTCGGAATTAGATTTAAATTCTAATTTGTAAAAATTATTGGTTTAAAAACCTCTTCATTAATTTGAAGAGGTTTTTTTATGCTTAATAATTACTACATTTGTTTTTAAACTAATTAAACATAAATTATATGTACAGTATTGTAAAAAACCTTCATTCTTATTGGGCTTATTTGGTCCTTATTATTTTAATACTAGCAGTAGTAAATAGCCTAATTAAAACGTTTAGTGATAAAGAGTATGAAGCTAAAGATTTTAGAATAGCATTGTTTACACTTATCGTTACACATATTCAATTATTAATAGGTTTGGTATTGTATTTTACTTCACCAAATGGTGTGCAAAACATTGTTAATAATGGTATGGGAGGATTATCTTCTTTTGCAAGACTTCTTGCTGTAGAGCACCCTTTTGTAGGTATTTTAGCAATAACTTTTATTACTATTGGTTACTCTAAACACAAAAAGAAATTAACGTCTAAACCAAAACATAAAACCATAGCTATATTTTACACTATTGGCTTAATATTGGTTTTAACTAGAATACCTTGGAGTGTTTGGTTAGGTTAAAAGCGTTTGTTGTTTAAACATCAAGAAAAGAATTGTTAAACAAAGATTCTTTTGCTTGGTTTAAATGCTATTATATTAAAAAAGGCTTCCAGTAAGGAAGCCTTTTTTAGTGTTATAATGTAATGCTTTATGCACTATAATATTTGTTCTTTCTTTTTGTTTGAAAGCGTGTTGTATTCCGTTTAATAAACACACAGAATGCACTGTTAAGTATTATTCGGTAATTTCTTTAATAAGATAGGTGTATACAGGAAAATGATCACTATAACCATTTGTAAATCCTCCATCAGCAAAACTACGCTTTGGGTATCCTTTATATCTTCCGTGTTTGTTTACTAAATAGTTTTTGTTAAAAATACCTGCTTTATACAATCTAAAAGAAGAGTAGTCTTTTTCTAATAATGGTTGTGTTACCATAATTTGATCAAATAAACTCCAAGCATCTCTGTATGCTGTAGTACCTAAACCTTCTTTTTTATACATGTTAGTGTATGGGTTGTAAAGACCTTTAAAACCAACTTTCTTTTTGTTGCTTTCTGCTTTTAAAACATCTGTAACACTAGCGTTGGTTGGGTCATCATTTAAATCTCCCATAATAAAAACCTTTGCGTAAGGATCTATAGATTGTAAAGAATCTAATAATCTCTTGGTAAGTTTCGCTGCAGCAACACGTTTTGGTCTACTTTTAGCTTCTCCACCACTTCTTGAAGGCCAGTGGTTAACAATTACATGAATCATTTCACCTTCTAATTTACCACTTACTAATAATTGGTCTCTAGTATAAATTCTTTTGTTAGAGCTGTCATCAAAAATTTTTAATTCATGACTACTTGTAGATAAAGGAGTAAAAAATTTCTTTTGGTATAAAAGCGCAACATCAATACTTCTTACGTCTGGTGAGTTGTAGTGCACAATACCATAGTCTTGATGAATTAAGGAAGAGTCGTTTACTATATCTTCAAGTACTTCTCTGTTTTCAACTTCACTAACTCCTAATAGTACAGGAGAGTTGTGTGTTACGTCTTTACCTACTTCAGAAATTACTCCAGCCATGTTTTTAACTTTCTGAAGATATACTTCAGATCGTTTGGTTTTCATTTCCATTATAGGACTTCTTTCATCAAACTTCGTTTTGTCATTAATAGTATCAAATAGGTTTTCTAGATTGTAAAATCCTACAGTATGGACTTTAAATTTCTTTTTTTCTTGAGCTTGTGCAGATAATAGCACTGTTAAACACAGTGTTGTAAGCCAGAATTTTAAATTTTTCATGAATGCAAATGTTATGTTATAGTTATGTTAATACAAAACTCCTGCCAAATGTAAATATTTATTATAAAAAATGTAAATTTGCGTGCTTTAAATAATATTTATTTAATGTATTAAAAGTTTACTAACTATAAATTTAAGTATGCAAAAAAGATTATTAATTCTTTTCTTCGGAATTTTATCAGGCTTTACCATGGTTGCGCAGCAAACAATGGTAACAGGAAGTGTTAAACAACCAATTTCTCAAGAGCCTATTTCAGATGTTACTGTAACTATTGAAGAAACAAATCAATCTACTCAAACAAATGAGCTAGGAGTGTTTTCGTTTAGCAGTAACTTGCCATTAGGCGAACAAGTTTTAAAATTAACTAAAGATGGTTACGTTCCTCAACGTTACCCAATTGTAGTTAATGAAGGACAAACATTAACCATAAACGATATGGTAATGGAAAGAGACCTTGCTGGAAATGATTTATTTACCATCGCACTTTCTGATGATGAGTTAAATGATGATACTAGTGGAGCAGATAATATTTCTGGTTTACTTTCTTCTTCACAAGATGTTTTTCAACGTACAGCAGCTTTCGAGTTTAGCTCTTCTTTCTTTAAAGTAAGAGGTTTAGATTCTGACAACGGTTCTGTTTTAATCAACGGAATTGAAATGAACAAGCTTTACAATGGTAGACCACAATGGAGTAATTGGGGTGGACTAAATGATGTAATGCGTAACCAAGAGTTAACTACAGGTTTAACACCTTCAGCGTATAACTTTGGTGGTATTTTAGGAACAACAAACATCAACACTAGAGCTTCTTCTTATAGAGAAGGTGGTCGTGTAACATACTCTTCTTCTAACAGAAGTTATACTAACCGTTTAATGGCTAGTTATTCTTCTGGAGCTTTAGAAGGTGGATGGGCTTATTCTATTATGGCTGGAAGACGTTGGGGAGATGAAGGATATCAAGATGCTTCATTATATGACTCTAACTCATTCTTTGCATCTGTTGAAAAACAATTTGGCGATAAGCATAGCTTAAACTTTACATCAATCTATGCACCAAACCGTAGAGGTAAATCTTCACCAAATACACAAGAAGTATATGACCTTAAAGGTATTCAATACAACGAATATTGGGGATGGTTAGATGGTGAGAAAAGAAACTCTCGTATTAAAGAAGTAGAAGAACCAATCTTAATGTTAAACCATTACTGGGATATTTCTTCTAAAACAAAATTAAATACCAATGTTGGTTACCAATTTGGTAAATTAGGAAATAGTCGTTTAGACTATTCTGGAGGTACTAACCCAAGTCCTGCATACTACCAAGACTTACCAAGTTATTTCTTGGCAGATGATGATGGACCAGATTACGAAGGTGCATATTTAGCACAACAAAACTTTTTAGATAACGGTCAAATTGATTGGGAGTATATTCTTACAGCCAACCAAAACAATAATATAGATGCTAATGGTACTGCTCCAGCTGCATATGTGTTATATGAAGATCGTGCAGATGATAAACAACTTACTGTAAATTCTATCTTAAGTTCAGAAATTAATGAAAACATTTTAGTGAATGCTTCTCTTAATTACAAGAAATTAAAATCGGAAAACTTTGGTGAAATAATCGACTTATTAGGTTCTACAGTTGGAGCTTTAAACGTAGATTCTTTTGATAACTACCAATACGATGCTCAAAATCCAGATCGTTTAGTAGGAGAAGGAGATAAATTTAGATATAACTATAATTTATTTGCTGATGTACTTTCAGGATATGCACAAGCACAATTTAAATACAACAAAATTGACTTTTTCGTTTCTGGTAGTGTAACAAATACAACATACCAAAGAGAAGGTTTATGGCAACACAGTAGATTTGAAGATAACTCTTTAGGAAAAGGGGAAGAACTTACCTTTAATGGTTTTGGAGCTAAAGGAGGATTTACTTATAAAATAACTGGTAAACATTTAATAGATGTAAATGGTGGTTATATTACTAGAGCTCCTTCATTACGTAATACATTCTCTAACTCTAGAGAAAACGATAACGTAGTAAGAGGTATTGAAGAAGAAAAAGTAACTTCTTTTGATGCTAGTTATATTTTTAGATCTCCAATTGTAAAAGCAAAATTAACAGGATTCTATTCTACAATTAAAGATGCTAATGAAGTAGGTTTCTACTACGCAGACGGATTAAGTGGTGATGCTATTGCAGAAAATGAAACTTCTGCTTTTGTACAAGAAGTTTTAACAGGAATCAACAAAAAGAATATTGGTGTTGAATTTGGTATTGAAGCACAAGTAACACCTACTATTAAATTAAAAGCTGCAGGTTCTGTTGGTCAATATACTTATGACAACAATCCTGATTTATACTTAACTTCTTCTAGTTTTGAGTCTGAAGATGGATCTATTTCTTACGGACAAGCAAACCTTAAAGATTACAAAGTTGCTGGAGGACCACAACGTGCAGCATCTGTAGGTTTTGAATATAGAGATCCAGATTACTGGTGGTTTGGTGCAACAGCAAACTTTTTCTCTAATGCATATGTAGATGTTAATGCTTTAACTAGAACAGAAAACTTTTACTTAGATGCAGATGGCTTACCTTTTAATGATTATGACCCAGAAGTGGCAACAGAATTATTAAAACAAGAAGAATTTGATGAATACATGGTGGTAAACCTTGTTGGAGGTAAATCTTGGAAAATAGACCAATATTACATTGGCTTTTTTGCAAGTGTAGGAAACGTACTAGATAAAGAATATAAAACTGGTGGTTTTGAACAAGGTAGAAACGCAAACTATAGACAGTTAAGAGACGATAATGCCAACCCAACACCTACATTTGGTTCAAAATATTGGTATGGTCGTGGTGCTAATTACTTTGTAAATGTGTACTTTAGATTTTAGAAAAAAAAGAAAAATTAATAAAACAAGATTACGAATTATGAAAACTAATAAATTTTTAACCATCATATTGGCATTTGTTGCTTGTATAGCAATAACGTCTTGTGTACAAGATGACGATTATACTGTACCTAATAGTCTAGGAGATGAAGAAAACGAAGCATTAACAGAATTATTAGCGCAGTTAGCAGACGTAAATAGCGGTGTAACTGAATTAACAATAAGTCAAGTTAAAGAACTTTATACAGCATATGAAGATGCGCAATCAGGATTTGATTATGATAAATTTTATCAAATTACATCTAATGTAGTAGTTAAAGGATATGTATCTTCTTCAGATGCAACAGGTAACTTTTACAAAGAATTTTTTATTCAAGATAGCCCATCAAACCCAACTGCTGCAATACAAGTAGTATTAAACCAAGCAGATTCTTACAACCAATTTAACCAAGGTAGAGAAGTTTATATTAAACTTCAAGATATATATGTAGGTTTAACTTCTTCAGAAGTTATTGCTATTGGTGGTAAAACAGATGATGATGAAGTAGGGCAGTTTACTGCAACACAAATTCCTGATTATATTTTAAGATCTACAAATACAGAAGTAATTACTGCTTTAGATGTTAACTTATCTTCTATCAACGAATCTCATGTTGGTATGTTTGTTAAAATTGATAACGCAGAATTTCCTGCTTATTTAAATGGGGAACTTTACGGAGATTCTTCAGAAGATTTTGATACACAAAGAGCATTACAAGCTTGTGATGGTTTTTCTTATTCAAACTTTATTGTAGAAACTAGTTCTTTTGCTAATTTTTACAACAGTCCTTTACCAGTAGATAAAGGTGGTTCTATTTCAGGTATTGTAACAAAATCTTATGGAGGAGATGATTTAGTATTAGCTTTAAACTCTTTAGAAGATGTAGTTTTTGATCAAGAAAGATGTGTATTATGGAATGAAGATGATTTTTCAGTAGTTTTTGAAGAAGATTTTGAGTCTATGCCAACATATACAACTATTGCATCTAACGGATGGTTAGCTTATGCACAAGAAGGTGGTTACAACTGGAGAGCAGTTACTTCTTCAGATAGTGGAAATAACACAACTATTGCTTCTATGAGTGCATATAACTCTGGTGATGCTTCTAACATTACTTGGTTAATTACACCAGGAATTGATTTAGATGCTACTAGTGATGAGTTTTTAAACTTTGAGTCTTCTAATAGCTTCTCTGATGGTAGTGAGTTAGAAGTGTTAATCTCTACAGATTGGGATGGTACTGAAGCAGGTGTTTTAACTGCTACATGGTCTACTTTAGATGCACAAATAGTAGAAGATTCAGAATTTTACCAAAACTGGGTAAGCTCAGGTATTGTTGATTTAAGTACATATGCAGGTTCTATTAATGTTGCTTTTAAATACACAGGAGGTGATGTTGATGATTTTACTGGTACTTTTGAAATTGATAATGTTAAAGTATTAGGACAATAGTCTTAACAATAAACGTATAATAAAACCTGCTAATTTATTTTAGCAGGTTTTTTATTTTTAATAACCAACCTTGTATGACACTTTTTGACACCTTATTCTTTAGCGTTTTTAAGCATTATAAAGATGCCAAAAACAAAAAAGCGAACCAACTAGCAACTGTTTATGTATCGGTTTTACAATGTGCTTTACTATTGCTTCTTGGCGTTTTCTTTGCAGGATTTTTTAAGCAAATGAACATGACTACCATGTCGCAAGACAAAGCAATTGTTATATTTATTTTAGTAAGTATATTTATTTTCTTTAAAAACTGGATGCAGTACGCAGGACAAAAAAGAAAAGTATTAAATGCTAAAATGCTTAGAAAAAAAACAGCAACATATAGTATTTTTATGCTTTGGTTGCTTCCTGTTGCTAGTATTGTTTTAGCAATAATTATTTATCAAGCGGTTTAAGTTTTCAGTCTATAGTTGGTAGTATACTCTATAATTAAGAGTTTTCTTCTAAAACTACATACACAGGAAAATGATCACTATAACCTCCTTGGTATTTTGTACCAGCGTAGGTTCTATATGGTGAGCCTTTGTATTTACCTGTAGTAACCTTTAAAAAATCTTCATCAAAAATATTAGCACTTTCGTATTGTAAAGTGTTTTTGTTTTTTTCAAAAAAGTTAGTGGTAACTAATATTTGATCAAACAAATACCATCTTCTTTGGTGTTTTGTGGTTCCTCTAGTGTAAGAACGCAAAGTTTCCATTGGGTTAAATAAATCAAAAGCAGTAACTAATCGCTTTATTGTTTTGCTAGAAGGATCATCATTAAAATCGCCAATTACAAGAATTTTAGCATCAGGATCTTGAAGTTTTAAGTTAGAGATAATCTCTCCAACTTTATTAGAACCAGCCATTCTTTTATGTTCGGTTTCTTTTTCGCCTTCGCGTCTAGAAGACCAATGGTTTACAATAACATGTATTTTACTACCAGCAAGTAAACCTGTAACTAACAAAATATCTCTAGTATAATCAGGTAAACCTTTGTCGTTATACAATTCTAACGAAAATACTGTAGAGCTTTCAACCGTAAAAACAGTGGTGTCATAAAGTAAAGCAACATCAATTCCGCGTTCATCTTTAGAGTCGTAATGCACAAAATCATAATTGCAATTTTTTAAATGTTTAGTGGCAATTAATCCTTTTAAAACAGTAGCGTTTTCTACTTCGGCTAAACCTACAAGTGCAGGATGTTTTCCGTTTTCTTTTCTTCCTATATTAGAAATAACATAGCTTAACTTTCTTAATTTGTTTTGATACCTTTTTAATGTCCAACGTTTATTAGCCGTTGGTAACATATCATTATCATATTTCTTTTCTTCATCAAAAATATCAAACAAATTTTCAGTGTTATAAAAAGCTATAGTATGTAATTTGGTGTTCACAGAAATATCAGAAAAAGCATTCATTCATTCATTCATTATAGTTATTCGGTTTGCAATATATGCAGTATACCACTTTATTAAATACGCTGGTGTTATGGTAATAGAGTTAAAAATAGAAGTAAAATGGGTGTCTATTTTTAATGTAAATAACGTATTTATCTTTCGTCAAAAATATAAAAATTAAACTGCTTACAATTCATTAACTTTGTACTTTAATTTTACGTATGCTAGAGAAAAAAAATATAGAGCTTGAAAAAGCAGTTTTAATAGGAGTAATTACTAAAAGTCAAGATGAAGACAAGTCTAAAGAATATTTAGATGAGTTAGAGTTTTTAACCTACACAGCAGGTGGTGAAGTTTTAAAACGCTTTACCCAAAAAATGGATATGCCAAATCCTAAAACCTTTATAGGTACAGGAAAGATGGAAGACGTGCGCAAATTCATTGAAGAGAATGAAGTAGGTACTGCTATTTTTGATGACGAACTCTCTGCAGCGCAAGAACGAAATATTAGTAAAATCTTAGAGTGTAAAGTGCTAGATAGAACCAATCTTATTCTAGATATTTTTGCACAAAGAGCACAAACTAGTTATGCTAGAACGCAAGTAGAATTAGCACAATGCCAATATTTATTACCTCGTTTAAAAGGAATGTGGACACACCTGGAAAGACAAAAAGGGGGAATTGGAATGCGTGGACCTGGAGAAACAGAAATTGAAACCGATAGACGTATTGTAAGAGATAGAATATCTTTATTAAAAGACAAAATAAAAACCATAGACAAACAAATGTCTGTGCAAAGAGGTAATCGTGGACACATGGTACGTGTTGCACTTGTTGGGTATACCAACGTTGGTAAATCTACCTTAATGAATGTTATTAGTAAAAGTAAGGTCTTTGCAGAAAATAAGTTATTTGCAACGCTAGACACCACAGTACGTAAAGTAGTAATACAAAATTTACCTTTTTTATTAAGTGATACTGTTGGTTTTATACGTAAACTACCAACACAATTAGTAGAGAGTTTTAAAAGTACACTAGACGAGGTTAGAGAAGCAGATTTGCTTTTACATGTTGTAGATATTTCGCATCCTAATTTTGAAGAACACATAGAATCTGTAAACAAAATTTTAGGTGAAATAGACAGTACAGACAAACCTATGATTATGGTTTTTAATAAAATTGATGCCTATAAAGCAGAACCTTTTGATGAAACCGATTTAATTGCAGAACGTACCGAAGAGCATTACTCTTTAGCAGAATGGAAAAACACCTGGATGCATAGAGTAGGTAAAAACAATGCTTTGTTTATTTCTGCATTAAATAAAAAGAATATAGAAGAATTTAAAAAACGCGTGTATAATGAGGTTCGTGAAATTCATGTTACTCGTTTTCCGTATAACCATTTTCTATATCCTGATTATTCTGAAGAGGAAGAATAACTATTTCTTTGCACAATACTATTTTTAACAAATAATTCAAGATTTTTTACGTTTCAATACTATGCAAAAAATACTAGCATTGATGAAAAAAAAATGGATTAAGTGGCCTTTGCTAGCTATTGCTGCAGGAATACTTTTTGTAATTGGCTTATACGCAAGTGTGTATTTAGGTGTTTTCGGAAAATTACCAACAAATGCTACATTGGCTTCTTTAAAACAAGCCGAAGCTACACAAATACTAGATGCTAACCAGAAACTCATAGGTAAATACTTTATCTATGATAGACAACCATTAAAATATGCAGACTTACCAAAACACCTTATTGATGCTTTAGTTGCTACAGAAGATGTTCGTTTTTATGAGCATGATGGAGTAGATAATATAAGCCTGCTTCGTGTGTTTTTTAAAACCATACTTTTACAAGATAGGTCGTCTGGAGGAGGTAGTACCATCACTTTGCAGTTGGCTAAAAATATTTTCGGAAGAAAAGACTATGTGTTTTTAAGTATGCTTATTAATAAATTCAAAGAATCTATTATTGCTAAGCGAATGGAAAATATATACTCTAAAAAAGAAATTCTTACACAGTATTTTAATACAGTTCCGTTTCCAGATAACACCTATGGTATAGAAAGTGCTTCGCAAAAGTTTTTTAATAAATCGGCAACAGCATTAACAATATCAGAAGCTGCAACACTAGTAGGAAGCTTAAAAGCCAATAATAGTTACAACCCAAGATTACATGTAAAACGCAGTCAAGCACGAAGAGATGTAGTACTTAATCAAATGGTTAAATACAACTACTTAACTAGTGCAAAGGCACAAGAGATACAACAAGAAGACATTAGCATAGATTATCAATCTTTTAATCATGATTTAGGTGTAGCTCCTTATTTTCGCGAACAAGTAAAAAAAGAACTAGCCACTATTTTAAAAGATTATAAAAAAGAAAATGGCGAAGCGTATGATATTTATAACGATGGATTAATTGTACACACTACCTTAGATTATACCATGCAAACCCTTGCGGAAGATGCAATGAAAGAGCATTTAACAGCTTTGCAAAAAGCTTTTGAAAAATCTTATGGTAAAAACGCTCCTTGGAAAACCAATAAAGCACTAATAGATAAAGCTATAAAAAAATCACCTATCTATAAAAGCTATAAAAAAGCAGGTTTAACAGAAGCTCAAATAGAACAAAAATTAGCAGAAAAGCAGGATATCGAGCTTTTTGAGTGGCAAGAAAATACTACCAAAAACATATCTATTAAAGATAGCTTACAGCATTATTTAAAGTTTTTAAACACAGGAATGATTGCTATAGACCCAGAAACAGGAGCTGTAAAAAGTTATATTGGTGGTATAGACTATCGTTATTTTAAATACGATCATATTTCACAAAGCCAACGTCAAGTTGGTTCTACTTTTAAGCCCTTTGTGTATACAGCAGCAATAGAAAATGGCATGGAGCCTTGTACTTATTTTTCTGTAAAACCAATTACCTATACCAATTATAAAAACTGGACACCAACAAATTCTGGAGCTCAAGAAGAAGACCCATTTTTAAATTATAACCTTGAACGCGCTTTAAGCACCTCTGTAAATACTATTGCTGTAAAAGTGCTACAAGAAGTAGGTATACAAAATGTGCTAACACAAGTAAAAAAGTTAGGCATAGAAAAAGAACTACCAAACCAACCTTCAATAGCATTAGGTGTAGCAGAAATAAACATCAAAGATTTGGCAGGAGCCTATGCAAGCTATGTAAACAATAGCAAAGCAGTAAAGCCATATTATATTACAAAAATTGAAGACAAAAACGGAAAGGAAATAGTCGCTTTTAAGCCACAAAAAACAACTTCTAAAGCATATAGCGATTTCACCAGACAAGTGCTGTTAGAAATGATGAAATCTACCGTAAATAAAGGTACAGCAACTAGATTAAGAACAACCTATCAATTAAAAAACGACATTGCAGGAAAAACAGGAACCACGCAAGACAATAAAGACGGTTGGTTTGTTGGTATTACACCTAAATTGGTAACCATAAACTGGGTAGGAAATGACAATTACAATATAGGATTTAAAACCACAGGAATGGGACAAGGTGCAAATTCTGCCTTACCAATATTTGCTAAGTTCTACCAAAAATTAAATGCAGATGCTAGGTTTAATTCCATAACCAAAAGCCATTTTGAAAGCGCATCTACAGAAGTTTTAGAAGCCCTGAATTGTAATCCAGAAAAACGCGATGGTTTTATAAAAAGACTGTTTGGCAACAAGAAGAAAAACAAAAAGTTTAAAAGTAATTAGTACTCTTTTTATAATTTTTAGGGCAATTTGCTTTTGCTGAAAAAGCAAAAGCAACCAGGCTTTACACTATATCTTTTTAAAACAGTATTACTTATAGTTTGTTAGGTGCTACTATCTTTGTTAGGTGTTATACTAAAGGTCATTATACTTTACATTTTAAAAAGGATGCCGTTGCAATCCTTATTGCAGCTAATCCTGTATGTTTATAGTTAGCATAAATAATAATATAATTTGTTAGGTGTGTTTTTAAGCTTGAAAAGGCGCTTTGCTACAATATAGTATAAAACAAAAAACGCGCTTCTTTTGAAGCACGTTTTTAATAGTGTAATTTTTCTTTTTCTAATACTTTAGAAACCGTAGTTAAATCCTAAACCAAAAGCTTCTCTAATTTGAAAACCGTTGCTGTTTGCATTGTCATCATAGATTGCTTGAAATACAAAGTTAGCAGAAATGTATTTGTTTATAGACATACCAAGGTTCATAGTATAGTCGATATCTACATTTTGAGGATCTTCTAAATAGTTTGTGTATAATGCTAAGATGTTTTCCATAGCAATATTTTTTAGTAAGTTTAATTTGTAGTATCCTCTTAAGGCAGCACCTAATTCAAAACGAGTACTATCACCAGCTTCAACACCAAAGTATCCACCAGCATCATTAAACTGAGCATCTGTTAATCCAAGAGCAGCAGCATCTGTATACTCATCATGTACTATAATTAATTTTGCAGCAGCAGGAGAAATCATAACGTTTAAGTTATCTGATTTTTTCCAAAACATACCAGGACCAGCTTGAAAATAAGCAGGTGAGAAAAAGTGAGTGTTACCATCTGCACCTCTATCTAATTGTGTTTTTGCATTAAAGTATGCAGAGTAAAACCAATTAGCGCTAGCTTTTTTACCAGCTAAAGAGTTTAATTCTATTCTGTCATTTGACTTTGTAAAATTCTCATCTCCTTTGTTTTTTAATACTCCATAATCAACAATAAGTTTGTTGTCCCAGATGTAATCTCCTTTAATTAAGTTTGCATCGTAGTTGATTAATAAGTTAGCAGCAGTATTACCAATACCTCCACCAGTCCATTCGTTGTTGAATGCAGATTGGTTAAAAGTTACTAATATATTACCACCTGTTCTCCAACCTGGTAAAGCATCAATTTGTGCTTGTAAAGCATTAGCTTCTGCTTGTGCAGCATCAGCAATTGCTTGCTTTTCTGCTTTCTTTGCAGCTAATTCTTCTTTTGTTAAATTGTTTTCATCTGTCTGTGCGTTTACTGAAGCTACTCCAATAAATAACGCTACTAATAAAAAGATTTTTTTCATTTTGATTGTTTTTTTTGAACGCGCAAAATTAAGTATTAAGCGAACAATTGTTTACATGGTTGTTAGTATTTTCTTAGTAAAATAGACAAAGCAACCTATTTTGCCGATGAAGTACTTTTATATAGAGGGACAGAAGAACATGCTTCACCAAACATAATAGATTTTGCAATAGGTTTTAACTTATTAGTAATCATTATGTATGCGCTTGATGGAACAGGTTTTTTTGAACATCCTTTAATAATTATTGGTTTGTTTTTAAAAGAACTAACATCTAAAGTATATATAATGTCTTGGTACAAAGAAGTCTCTAAGGTTTCTAAGGTTCCTAAAACAGTTTTTTTAGCAAAAGGTGCTAATTGAATTGTTAATAACATATATGCCCAATCTGGCACTATAGCATCTGTAGTACAAGTTAAAGCCACAAAAGCATCTTGGTATTGAGACCAATCATGCTCTTTTACTAAAGCTCTAAAGTCTTTTTCACGTAATACAAAACCTTCATAAAGCCAGTCTTTAATATCAAAGAGGATGCGTTTTCCTTGCGGATAATAATCTTCTAAATCAAAAACTTCTAGTTTGCTATTTGCAACGCGGTTTATAATTTCTTCTGCCATAGTACTAATATACGTGTTTTTAAATTATTTGTTGTAAGTGGGTTTTAAAGGAATTCTTTAAAATAATGAATGTGTATGCTTATAGGTAGCCTTCGGCTTGTAGTGTAAACAAATCGGCATACAACGATTTATTTTTCATTAGTTCTTCATGAGTACCAATTTCTAAAACACGACCTTCTTCAAGAACTAAAATTCTATTTGCTTGCCTAACAGTACTAAATCTATGCGATATAATAACACTTGTTTTGTCTTGGGTTAAGCCAATAAAACGATCAAAAACTTCGCTTTCTGCCTTAGCATCTAATGCAGAAGTAGGCTCGTCTAAAATCATCACTTTAGCGTCTTTCATGTAGGCTCTTGCTAATGCTACTTTTTGCCATTGTCCGCCAGAAAGTTCTTGTCCTTTAGCAAAACGTTTTCCTAATTGTTGGTTATAACCAAACTTTAACTCGTTTACCACTTCATTAGCTAAGCTAAGCTGTGCTGCATTTTCTATTTTAGATTGGTTGTCTATTTCATCAATATCACCAATGGCTATATTTTCTTTAACTGTAAATTCATATTTAAAAAAGTCTTGAAAAATAACACCAAAATATGTTTGGTATGTTGCTTTATTAAATCGGTTTATATTAATTCCATCTAATAAAATTTCACCAGAAGTAGGTTCGTAAAAACGTAATAGTAATTTGGTTAATGTTGTTTTTCCTGCTCCGTTTTGACCCACAAAAGCTATTTTTTCGCCAGCTTTAATAGTAAAACTAATACCTTTTAAAATTTCGTTATCAGATCCTGGATAGGCAAAACGTACATTTTTAAATGTAAAGCCTTCTTTAATTGTTTCAGGAAGTGGTATATCTTCTTTATGTGTTGGTTCTATAGATATGTCAAGAAAATCAAAATAATCTTTTAAGTATAATGCGCTTTCTGTAATGCGTGTAAACTTTGAAAAGAAGTCTTGTAAATTTTTAGTAAGCCTGTTAAAAGAACCAGATAAAAAGGTTAATTCACCTAAAGTGATTGCACCAGAAATAACTCTGTAAATAATAAATACATAAGCACCATAATAACTTAAAGTACCTAAAACATTAAATACAAAACCTAGTGCAGAGCGTTTTACTGCTAGTTTTTTATTAAGCTCGTAGTATTCTTGTGATAGGTTTTTAAATCTATCTACTACAAAATCGGTTAAACCAAAAAGTTTAATTTCTTTTGCTGTTTTATCATTTGCACCAATAAAACGCAAGTAGTCTAATTCTCTGCGTTCTGCAGTCCATCCTCGAGCTAATGAATATTGCTGTTGGCTAAACCAAATTTCGTTTATAAAAGAAGGAATAATACTTAATACTAAAAGAATGATTAGGTAAGGTTCAAAATAAATTAAACCAGCAACTAAAGTTAAAATAGAAATTAAGCTTTGTACTTCGCCAAGTGCGTTAGACATTAAGCCTACACGACTTGTTGTTTGCGTTCTTGCTCTTTCTAATTTATCATAAAACTCTGCGTCTTCTAGCAGACTAATGTTTATTTGGTTTGTTTTTTTGATGATTCTTACCGAAGAATCTATAGAGTAAGAATCACCAAGCAGACTATCTGTTAATGAAATAGCTCTGCTAACTAAATCGGATAAAATAATTAAACCAAACTCTATGGCAACATAGGTCCATAGAGAGGTTAAATCTGAAACATCTGTTTTTGTTTGAAGAATTATTTCATCAATAATTATCTTACCAACCCACAGAATGACAACAGGTAAAATAGCACCAATACCTCTGCAAAATGCAGATAATAGAAATAGTTTTTTGTTGGTTTTCCAGATTTCTTTAAAAAATCGTGGAATAAAAACCAACGCGCTAAACGACTTCTTTAAATTGGTTTTTTCACCATCTTTAAGAGATGTTAGTTTACGTCTTGGCATTGGCTAATTTTAATTAAAGCATACCAAGTTCTAACTTCGCTTCTTCACTCATTAAATCTTGAGACCAAGGCGGATCGAAAGTAATTTCTACTTCTGCATCTTTTACCTCGTTTAAAGATTTTACTTTTTCTTCTACTTCTAACGGAAGTGTTTCTGCTACAGGACAGTTTGGTGTAGTCAAAGTCATTAAGATTTTTACATCATAATCTTCGTTTACAAAAACGTCATAAATTAGTCCTAATTCATATATATCTACAGGAATTTCTGGATCGAAAATAGTTTTTAAAACTTTTACAATCTTTTCTCCTAGTACGGAAGTGTCTATAGTTTCGCTCATTGAAATTGTATTTTTTGTTCCCATAAAAATGGGAATCTTTTTCATATTAAATGTTTTGCTACTTGAGTAGTAATAGCAATTAGCTTAATTGTGTTTGGTATGCAATAGCATATAATTTTAATTGCTTGATCATGCTTACTAAACCGTTAGCTCTGGTAGGAGATAAGTGTTCTTTAAGACCTATTTGATCAATAAAATCGGTGTTTGCTTCTAATATATCTTTTGGATGTTGGTTAGAGAACACGCGAATTAAAATAGCAATAATACCTTTTGTAATTATGGCATCACTATCTGCAGTAAAAGCTATTTTATCCTCTTTTAATTCTGCATGTACCCATACTTTACTTTGGCAGCCTTTAATAATATTATCTTCGGTTTTATATTGTTCTTCAATAAGTGGTAAAGATTTTCCTAAATCTATCATATATTGATAGCGTTCTTCCCAATCTTCAAACATGGAGAACTCTTCAATTATTTCGTTTTGTACCTCTTGAATATTCATGGTTTTTTATTTTAAGCAAAAATACAATTTAGTATTATTTTCATCATTATAATTATTGTTTTTCCGTCATACTTAAAATAGTACTTACTAGATCTTCAATTTTTGTATTTGGTTGTCCATGATCAAAAGTTTGTGACCTATAGGTTTGTCCGTTTTTAACAATAGTTAAAATAGCTCCAGCTGCTCCATCATATTGGTGTGCTTTTGAAGGTGCCTCTAGGTTAGGTAATTCTTTTGCGTTTACCGCATTTAATTTAGCGTAGATAGCATCTTTTTCTTCCGCATTAAAGGTTCTAGTTTCTGCTTTTGTACGTCTATCTTTTTGATAAGTAATACTGTCATTTTTTACCACAATATTTATAAACGTACCTCTGGTAACAGCAGTATACTCTATGGTATACTCTTCTTTTTGTGCTTCTTTTGTACTTTCGCTTTTAGCTGCTTGTACTAAGGTATCTTTTGCATTGTTTAATGTTAATACGCTGTTAGCTATAGAAAAAGTATTTGCATTTTCTAGAGCGCTTATAAGGTTTTGTTCAGCAGGCATTGTTTCTTTACAATACATTCTTGTAGCAATGATATTGGTAAACGCAATATTGTTTCCGTCTACAGTATAATTACCAGAAAACCTATTACATCCAGCATAGCCAGAAACACGGTTTGTAGTTTCATCAAAACTTAAATAGGTATCTGATGGTAATTCATCAATAGCCACTAATGAAGAAACTAGGTATCTTCCAGAAAGTGTTTCTGTTTGTTTTGCGTCTGTATTATCTTGCATATTAGATGTAGCTTTAGAGTTTCCACAAGAGTTAAGTGTAAAAACGGTAAGTAGTATTGTAATGAATTTCATAATTTTCATTTATTATAATTTAAAATATAATATACAAAAAAGACGCCAAAGTTGGCGTCTTTTAATATTTATGACATTTTTTTTTAATTCAGCATACTTTCTCTTGCTCCTCCAGATTCAAAAATAGATCTCATTCTTAATTTTTGTCCTTCAGAAAACATGTACATGCATGAATCATCTACATAGTCCATGTAGTTCATTGTCATGTCAGTAGTTCGACAATTTACAGTAGGATAAGAAGGGCATCCATAATTAGCAGCATCTGAGGTTGGTGTGTCTGTAACAAAATCATCTCTGTTGCATCTTCCATCTCCCCAAATATGACGTAAGTTTAAATAATGACCAACTTCATGTGTTAAAGTTCTTCCTTCATTATAAGGAGCTGCAGAACCACCAGGTAAACTAGAATATAATACAACAACTCCATCTGTTGCAGATGGACCACCCGGAAATTGTGCATAACCTAAAATGCCACCACTTATATTACAGATCCAAATATTTAAATGTGTAGATGGTGAAACAGGAGGATACGCGTCTTTTACGGCGTCATTAGTACTCCAAGCTGAAGTAGAATTTGAATGTCTGAATGTGTTTGCTAAAGTGAAGTTGATTTCACTATCAGCTACTAATCCAGCAAATTCGCTTGGTACTTGATTAATATCATTATTAGAAGCTCTAAAATCATCATTTAAAACTGCTATTTGCGCATTTATTTGATTATCACTAACATTTTGTTGCGCATTACTATATACTACATGTATGTTAACAGGAATATTAATAATACCTAAGTTATCTGTAACAGGATCTGTTCCTCCGTCATTACCACCACCACTATTTCCGTTGCCATTGCCATTTCCATTAGGCTTTTTTGCATTTATTTGTGATCGAGTATGGTACTCAATATCGTACAGTTTTTTTTCTAAACTAGGGTCTTCATTTAACATCCTATTTAAATTTACCATGGAATAGCAGGATTTTAACTTACTATTATTAGCTACCTTTTCAGCTTCGTCAAGATCAGCATCCGTATAAACATAAAAATCACTCATGTCAATTTTGGACTGTTCGTTGGTATTTATGACATTTTGGTCATCATTACAAGACGTAAATAACATTGCAATAGTTGCAAAACTTAAAACTATTTTTTTCATTTTTTTATGGTTTAGGTTAAAATGTTGTTAAAAATACATTTTAAAAGATAAAAAAACGTATATGTCATAAAATTTATTCTAAAATTTTACAGAATATTTATTTTGAACACAAAAAAAAACACCTGTGAAGGTGTTTATTTATTTGATTTGCAAAGGCCAAACTTTATGAAAGCATCATTTTAGCTTTCTTTACACCAGAAACTAAGGTATCAATTTCTTCTTTTGTGTTATAAAACGCAAACGATGCACGTACGGTTCCTGGAATTTTAAAGTACTCCATAATAGGTTGTGCGCAATGGTGTCCTGTTCTAACAGCAATTCCTAGTTTATCTAAAATAGTACCAACATCATAAGGATGAATGCCTTCTAAATTAAAAGAAATAACCGAAGTTTTATTTTTAGCAGTTCCGTAAATTTTTAAACCTTCAATTTCTAAAAGTGCCTTAGTAGCATATTCTAAAAGGTCGTGTTCATAGGCAGCAATAGCATCAAAACCAATAGCATTCATATAATCTATTGCAGAACCAAAAGCAATACCACCACAAATATTTGGTGTTCCTGCTTCAAATTTATGCGGTAAACCAGCGTAAGTAGTTTTTTCAAAAGAAACTTCAGCAATCATTTCTCCTCCACCTTGGTAAGGAGGTAGTTTGTTTAACCATTCTTCTTTTCCGTAAAGCATACCAGATCCTGTTGGTCCACACATTTTATGTGCAGATGCTACATAAAAATCTACGTCTAATGCTTGTACATCTGGTTTTATATGCGGACAAGCTTGTGCGCCATCAATTAAAACAGCAGCACCAACTTGATGTGCTTTTTTAATAATTTCTTCAATAGGATTTATAGTACCTAATGCATTAGAAATATGATTTACAAAAACAAGTTTGGTATTGCTATTTAGTAATTTAGCATATGCCTCCATAACCAATGCACCATCTTGGTTCATAGGAATGACCTTTAAAACAGCACCAGTTTTTTCGCATAACATTTGCCAAGGCACAATATTACTATGATGCTCTAAAGCCGAAACAATAATTTCGTCTCCTTTTTTTAAGATGGAAGCAAAACCGTTAGCAACTAAATTTATACTATGGGTAGTACCAGAAGTATAAATAATTTCATGTGCATGTTTTGCATTAAAATGTTTCTGAATGGTATGTCTTGCAGCTTCATATTTATCTGTAGCTTCTTGACTTAAAGCATGTACACCACGATGAATATTCGCGTTGTAATTGCTATAATAATCTACAATAACATCTATTACTTGTTGTGGTGTTTGTGATGTTGCTGCATTATCAAAATACACCAAAGGTTTTCCGTTTACTTCTCTTTTAAGTATAGGAAAATCTGCTCTTATTTTCTTCAAATCTAACATGCTACAAATTTACGTTTTGTTTAATAAATGAAGTGTAAAGAAAAAGATAAAAGATGAAATTTATTATAATTTTATTGAAATGCATTTAAATAAAATGTATATTTGAAATATGTATAGCAAAGAATTAACAAAAGGAACCTTACAACCCATCATATTAAAGCTCATTAGCGAAAGAGAAAAAATGTATGGTTATGAAATAACCCAAGAAGTAAAAAAACTTACGTTGGGTAAGATTGATATATCTGAAGGTGCATTGTACCCAATACTGCATAAGCTAGAAGCCAAAGGAACTTTAGAAACAGAAAAAGTATACATTGGTAAACGTGTTAGAAAGTATTACAAAGTTACAGTAGAAGGCAAAAAGGCAGTAGAAGAAGTTACACAAGAGATTAATAATTTTATAGATACCTTAAATTTAATTTTTAACCCAAAACCAGCTTTATAATGCAATTAGAAGAAAAACATATTGATTTTATTACTAACAGTTTAAAGTTTCATGGTGTTAAAGATACAGCGTTACTTGAAGATTTAGTAGACCATATTTGCAGCTATATAGAAAATAAAGACAGTCAGGACTTTGATGCATTATATCAAGAAGCACTGCAAAAATTTGGTGGTTATGCAAGTTTTAAGCATTTGCAATTAGAGACCAATTTACAGCAGTTTAATACAGAAAGAAAAGTGCTTAATAAGCTAAAATTTGTACTTGGAAGCGCGATGCTTATACTGTTAGTTCTTGGTATGTTGTTTAAAATTATGCATTGGCCTTATGCAAGTTTACTTTTAACCGGAGCCATACTAGTCTTTGCTTTTGGTATTCTTCCTGTTCTTTTTTATGCCAAATATAAAAGGTCTGTTTATAAATATTCTTAAACTAAAAAGGATTCTTAATTATATCTAATGCGAAATACAAAATTAGTAACAACTGTTTTTTGTTGTCTTATTTGTGCTTATTTAAGTGCTCAAAACAAATACACTTCAAAGATTAATGAACTTCTTGAAAAATATGAAAGCGCAGACGCTCCAGGCTTAAGTGTAAACGTTATTTCAGGTAAAGAAAGTATCTATGCTAAGGGTTTTGGTTTGGCTAATTTGGATTATAACATTAAAAACTCTGACACTACTATTTTTAGTTTGGCATCTATTGCAAAACAATTTACAGCTTCTGCTATTTGGGTATTGGTTCAGGAAGGTAAAATTCAGTTAGAAGATGATATTAGGAAGTATTTACCTGAATTTCCAGTATACGAAGAACCTATAAAAATTAGACATTTATTGAACCATACTAGTGGTATTCGAAATTATCATGCGCTAATGGCTTTGTATGGTTTCGATTATGATCAAACATATTACGATAATAATACGGTGTTTGCATTGGCATGTAAGCAAAAAGGATTGAGTCATCTTCCTGGCGAAAAAGTAGCATATTCTAATACGAATTATACTTTATTAGCACTTATTATTGAGCGCGTTTCGGGACAAAATTTAAACGAATTTTTAAAAGTTAATATTTTAAATCCGTTAAAAATGCATGCTACTTTTGTGCGCGTAGCAAATGGTAAAACTATAAAAAATAAAGCGGTTGGTTACCAAAAACGGAATAATGGATTTGTACATGACTCTAGTAATCAATTGAGTTATGGCGCTGGTAGCATGGGTTCTTCTGTTCAAGATATGGCGATTTGGATGCAGATGCTAAATGAGCAAATTCTAGAATTTAAACCCTTAGCTCAATTTTTAAAAACAACAGAGGTTTTAAACACTGGTGAGAAAGCAAAATACGCACGTGGTATTATGATAGATACGTATAAAGGTTACACAGTTGCAGGACATAGCGGCTATGCTTTTGGTGGTCGTTCGCAATTAATTACTATTTCTAAAAAGGAAATAGGTATAGTAGTGCTTACTAATTTACAATCTATTAATGCGCCAGAAATTGTCTATCAAATTTTAGATATTTTACTGGCCGATGAAGAAACTAGCGAAGCTATTCATTCTACTGATGTAAATTTTGAGCCCGCAAAATTGGATGCGTTTACAGGCGATTATAAGGAGATAAATAGTGATATGACTATTCAGATTTTTGTTGAGAAGGACACTTTAAAATCGGAAGGATCGATAGGAAGAAGGGCAACTTCGTTATTGCAATTTGCGGATAATAAATTTCATAGAAAAAATAGTCCTCAAGTGAAATATGATTTTACACCTGCAAGTACTCATGATATGATTATTCTATTTGGTGGTACTCCTTTTTATTTTAAGCGTGCTGTATTAATAGATTCGGAAACGGTAAATAATAATGATTTTGTGGGTTCTTATTTTTCTGAAGAACTAGACGTTACCTATCATTTTTTTGTAGAGAATGATGTGCTTAAATTATCTTATACGAATAATAAGAACATTCATTTACATCCTGTTCAGTTAGATGAATTTGGGAATAACAGAAGAACACTTTATCGTTTTACTAGAGACAAAGAAAACCATATTATAGGAATGCTTTTGTACAGTGAAGGTACTATAAAAGATATTTTCTTTGAAAAGAAAGCGGTTACTAATTAGTGTGCTAGTTGGTTTCTTTCTAACAAAAGTATCAAGAAGCAAAGCATTGCAAGCGTGACATGTACTAAATAAAAAAACCTCAAACTATACAGTTTGAGGTTTTTATTTATGTTTAAACAGGAAAACCCTATCTATATATTAATGTATTAAAGATCAAAACCAATATTGACACCTAATTTGGTTGCAATAAGTTTATTAATACGTTTTTTTAATTCTGGAATTTTTACAGTTTCTAATACGTTATTAGCAAAAGCATACATTAATAAAGCTTTAGCTTCTTTTTGAGGAATACCTCTAGAACGTAAGTAAAACATAGCACTTTCATCTAGTTGACCAATAGTACAACCATGAGAACATTTTACATCATCTGCAAAAATTTCTAATTGTGGTTTAGAGTTTATGGTTGCTTTATCACTTAAAAGTATGTTGTTGTTAGATTGAAACGCATTGGTTTTTTGTGCTTCTTTGTTTACAATAACCTTACCATTAAAAACACCTGTAGCACCATCGTTAAAAATACCTTTGTAGTCTTGGTGACTTTCGCAATTAGGTTCTATATGGTGTACTAATGTGTTGTGATCTACGTGTTGTTTGTTTCCAATAATTGTAATACCATTTAAAGTAGAGTCCATGTGTTCTCCGTTTTGGTAAAAATTAAGGTTGTTACGTGTTAGTTTACCTCCAAAACTAAAAGTATGTACAGAAACATGACTTTCGCGTTTTTGATTTACATAAGTATTATCAATTAAAGACGCGTTGGTGTTATCGTTTTGAATTTTATAGTAATCTATAATAGCACGTTTGTTTCCAAAAATTTCGGTAACACTGTTGGTTAAAACAGGATGGTCTGATAAACTCTGGTGACGTTCAATAATTTGTACGTGAGAGTTTTCATCTACAACAATTAAGTTACGTGGTTGTTGCATTAAAGCAACTTCACTTCCTGTAGAAAAATGTATAATTTGAATTGGTTTGTTTACCAATTTATTTTTAGGAATATGAATATAAGCACCTTCTTGTGTAAAAGCTGTATTTAATGCAGTTAAGCTGTCTTTAGCAGCTACTTTATTAAAATAGTTTTCAATAACAAGACGATATTTAGGTTTGCTTAAAGCCGCAGACATTAAACAAACATCAATTCCGTCATGTGTAGTTTGCGATAAATGCGAAGCATATTTACCATCTATAAAAACAATTTTATAGGTGTCTATATCATGAATAAAGTACTTTTTAACATCACTATACTCTATAGCATTTTCCTGTTTAGGAAAAACACTGTAGTCATGTTTTAAAATACTGTTTAACGATGTATATTTCCAAGCTTCTTCTTTTTTTGAAGGAAAACCTTTTGTTTCAAAGGTTTTTATCGCTTCACTTCTAATATCATGTATTGCAGTATCTACATCTACGTGATTTTCGAAAGCTAAAAATGAGGAAACTAATTTTTCTTTTAAATCCATTATTATAAGTCTTCAGTAATCTGTTTTCATCTTCAGTTTATTGCAATACAAACTGCGTGCTGAATAGACTACTTTTTTAAGTATTAGAGTAATTGTTTTTAGTAAGCTATGCTTTACTGCAAACTAATTACTACTTACTAGTTTATGCGTTTACTTCTTCTTTAATCCAGTCGTAACCTTTTTCTTCTAGCTCATGCGCAAGTTCTTTACCACCAGATTTTACAATTTTACCATTGTATAATACGTGTACAAAGTCAGGTACGATATAGTCTAATAAACGTTGGTAGTGTGTAATAACTAAAACAGCGTTGTCTTTGCTTTTTAGTTTGTTTACACCATTTGCTACTATACGTAAAGCATCAATATCTAATCCAGAATCTGTTTCATCTAGAATGGCTAGTTTTGGTTCTAGCATTGCCATTTGAAAAATTTCATTACGTTTCTTTTCTCCTCCAGAAAAACCTTCGTTTAAAGAACGCGATAAAAACTTTCTGTCTATTTCAAGCATTTCAGATTTTTCACGAATAAGCTTCAGCATTTCATTAGCTGGCATATCTTCTAAACCTTTTGCTTTTCTGTTAGCGTTAATAGCAGTTTTCATAAAATTAGTTACAGAAACTCCAGGGATTTCTACTGGATACTGAAAAGAAAGAAATACACCTTTATGTGCACGTTCTTCGGCAGCAAGCTCTTCTAAATCTTCATTTTCTAAAAGAATGTTTCCGTCTGTAACTTCATATTCTTCTTTTCCTGCAATTACAGAAGCTAAAGTACTTTTACCAGAACCGTTAGGTCCCATAATAGCATGTACTTCTCCTGCTTTTATTTCTAAATTAATTCCTTTTAAAATAGACTTGTCTTCTACACTTGCGTGCAAGTTGTTTATTTTTAACATAATTATTTTGTACCTAATTTTACAACATTTTCTGCTTGCTTATTTATAGCAGATATATTTAGTATTTCTTTAATTTCTACGCGATTTTCCCAACCTTCTTCGTTTTCTGGTTTTGGTGTGATTTTACCTCTCACTTCTACCATAACAAAGTCTGTTGGTTCTTTTTTATAGGCTGTTGCCTGTTTGTTTAATTCTTCAACCTTATTATCTAAAACAACACCATAAATTTGGTTGTTGGTTTGTAATACTGCAGCATCTGCATAATACACAAACTCTCCTTTTAGTAAGGTTAAGCCATCACTTTGTTTTGCTGTCCTGCCGTCTTTTGTTTTAACAGTTTCTTCAGAGTTTACCTTTTTAGTGTCGTTTTTACAGCTTGTAAATGCTACAGCTAATACGAATAAGAATACTAATTTTTTCATTTGTATTTAAAAAATTAATTGGGATTAAACTTTAGTTTGTTATTGCAAACACTTCGACAAGCGCAGTGTGACATTTTTATTTGTTTTGTTTATCCTACAGAACCTTCTAGTGAAATTTCTAATAGTTTTTGTGCTTCAACAGCAAACTCCATTGGTAACTTGTTTAATACATCTTTACTAAAACCGTTTACAATTAATGCAATGGCTTTTTCTGTATCTATACCACGTTGGTTACAGTAAAATATTTGGTCTTCACCAATTTTACTAGTTGTTGCTTCGTGCTCTATTTGTGCTGTTTTGTTTTTTGCTTCTATATACGGAAACGTGTGTGCACCACATTCATTTCCCATTAATAAACTATCACATTGGCTAAAGTTACGCGCATTTTCTGCACGAGAATTTACTTGCACTAAACCTCTATAAGAGTTTTGTGATTTTCCTGCAGAAATACCTTTAGATATAATAGTTGATTTTGTGTTTTTACCTAAATGAATCATTTTGGTTCCTGTATCTGCTTGCTGGTAATTGTTAGTTACTGCAATAGAATAAAAC
This sequence comes from Lacinutrix gracilariae, assembly GCF_042684485.1. Lineage (NCBI taxonomy): Bacteria > Pseudomonadati > Bacteroidota > Flavobacteriia > Flavobacteriales > Flavobacteriaceae > Lacinutrix > Lacinutrix gracilariae. The sequence continues at coordinate 1,268,874 of NZ_JBHULM010000011.1, forward strand.
TCACCAACAGAATTATCTCCTTTTAGTACACATGAAGGATATTTCCAGGTTACAGCAGAACCTGTTTCTACTTGTGTCCATGAAATTTTGGCATTGGTTTCGCATAAACCACGTTTGGTTACAAAGTTGTAAACACCACCTTTTCCTTCTGCATTACCTGGAAACCAGTTTTGTACAGTAGAGTATTTAATTTCGGCATCATCAAGTGCAATTAACTCTACTACTGCAGCGTGTAATTGGTTTTCATCACGACTAGGAGCTGTACAGCCTTCTAGGTACGATACGTAACTACCTTCATCTGCAATCACTAGTGTTCTTTCAAACTGTCCTGTTCCTGCTTGGTTTATTCTAAAATAAGTAGATAATTCCATAGGACATTTTACTCCTTTAGGAATGTAGCAAAATGAACCATCACTAAATACCGCAGAATTTAATGCTGCATAAAAATTGTCTTTTTGCGGCACTACTGTACCTAAGTATTTTTTTACTAGTTCTGGATGTTCTTTTATTGCTTCAGAAATAGACATAAATATAATGCCTTTTTCTGCTAATGTTTTTTTGAAAGTTGTAGCAACAGAAACAGAATCTACAACAATATCCATAGCAATATTGTTCATTTTTTTCTGTTCGTCTACAGAAATTCCTAGCTTTTTATACATAGCTAGTAAATCTGGATCTACATCATCTAATGTTTTATTAGGATCTACAGAAGTTGGTGCAGAGTAGTATGCAATGGCTTGAAAATCTGGTTTTTCATAATTTACATTTGCCCAGTCTGGTTCTTTCATTTCTTTCCAAACTTTAAATGCTTCTAGTCTCCATGCTGTCATCCATTCTGGCTCTTCTTTCTTTTTAGAAATAGCGCGAACAATGTCTTCATTTAATCCAATAGGGAATGTTTCAGATTCAATATCTGTGTAAAAACCATATTCGTATTCTTTGGTTTTAAGTTCTTCTCTTAGATCGTCTTCTGTATATTTACTCATATCTTGAATTTAATTTTAAAGTCCTTCTGTTAAAAGAAAGATTTATAGTGGTTTATAACGAAAATGATTCGCCACAACCACAGGTTCTATTGGCATTTGGGTTATTAAACACAAAACCTGTTCCGTTTAATCCTCCAGAATACTCTAGTGTGGTTCCTATTAGGTACAAAAAGCTTTTCTTGTCGACAATAATTTTAATAGCATTGTCTTCAAACATTTTATCTTCTTCGTTCTTTTCTTTATCAAACTTTAAGTCATAAGATAAACCAGAGCAACCTCCGCTTTTTACACCAACACGAACGTAGTCTGTTGCTGCATTATAGCCATCTTCAGTCATAAGTTCAATGACTTTCTTTTTAGCTGTTTCTGAAACTTTTATCATAATTGTTAAATAGATTTTGTCTAAATAGAGTGCAAATATACAATATAAGTCATGGATTTCCATATATGCTTACATTATATTAGTGATGTTTTTATAAGAAAAATCTATGGTTGGTTTTCTTTGACTTTACTTGTAAAAAAAGTCTGTATTTTCATGCTGTAGTCTGTGTTCTAATGTTTTTAATCTAATTTGTAATTAGATCTTGATTATTTTCATTAAAAAATTGTGAGGCATTAAAAATAAGCTTCTTATTTTTGCAACATGATAGAAGATAAAAATCAACAACGTACTGCATTAAGTGATTTAGGAGAATTTGGTTTAATAGACCATTTAACGTCTCAATTTAAAGTTTCGCAAAAATCAACAATACAAAGTATTGGTGACGATGCTGCTGTTTTAGAATTTAAGAACAAACAAATTGTGGTTACTACCGATTTATTGGTAGAAGGTGTGCATTTTGATTTAAGCTACATGCCTTTAAAACACTTAGGTTACAAGGCAGTTATTGTGAATTTATCTGATGTGTTTGCAATGAATGCAAAGGCAACTCAAATTACAGTTTCTATAGCTGTTTCTAACCGTTTTCCTTTAGAGGCTCTAGAAGAATTATATGCAGGAATTGGTACTGCAGCAAAAATTTATGACATTGATGTTGTTGGTGGCGATACTACTTCTTCTACCTCAGGATTATTAATATCTGTTACTGCAATTGGTGAGGTTGAAAAAGAAGATGTAGTGTGCAGAAGTGGTGCAAAACCAAACGATTTACTAGTAGTTACTGGTGATCTTGGTGGAGCATATATGGGATTACAAGTTTTAGAACGCGAAAAACAAGTGTTTTTGGTAAACCCAAATAGCCAACCAGATATGGAGCCTTATAGCTATATTATTGAAAGACAATTAAAACCAGAAGCTAGAAAAGATATTGTAAAACTTTTTAAAGACTTAGAGGTTAAACCAACGTCTATGATTGATGTTAGTGATGGATTATCTTCAGAAATCATGCACTTATGTAAGCATAGTAAAGTGGGTTGTGATTTGTATGAAGAAAAACTACCACTAGATCCTCAAGTTATTTCTACTTGCGAAGAATTTAATATAGATAGTACAACGGTTGCTTTAAATGGAGGAGAAGATTATGAATTGCTATTTACGCTTTCGCAAGAAGATTATCCTAAAATAAAAGCAAATCCTAATTTTACAGTAATTGGTTATATGACAGAGCCAAACGTAGGTATGCATTTAGTAACTAGAGCAGAAACTAAAATACCATTACAAGCACAAGGTTGGAATGCGCTTAATGATCAAGAATAATTGCTTTGCGCTTTTCTTTTTTAAAATAAACTTTTTTTAAAACAGAATTTATTCTTTTGTATTTTGGAGTGAGTGGTATGAGGTTACCATTAGCACTTGTAGTCATTTGCTTTTTGCAATGTTTGCATTTGTATTCTTTCACATGTGCTGTGATTTCTTTTGAAACAACAAAATTATGACCAAAAACGCTACATTGAATTTTCTTCATAGAATTTATTAGCTAATTTATTGGTATACAAGCTAACAGATTTTATTGTTTTCGCACAAAAACATACTAGTTAATCGATGAAGCGTAAGATTTTTCCTGTAAACGTAACTCCTTTTTGTTATAAATGTGTTCTAATACAGAATTAATTTTTTTGTACTTAGCAGTTAACGGAATTAAATTGCCATTACTGTTAGTGGTCATTTGCTTTTTGCAATGTGTACATTGGTATTCTTTTACATGGTAGGTGACATTTTTAGATACTTCAAATTTGTGTCCAAAAATATTGCAAACTAAATGAGGGATAAAAGCAGGCTTTAGCGTAGGTTTTTTCATTTTTTGAGCGTTTGGTAAGCATAAACCTAATGAAAAAAAATGAAAAAAACGACAAAAAGCTATATTTATTCGATGAAATGCATGATTTCTTCTAGGCACATTTTATAATTTTCAATATGGCTCATATGTCCTTCGCTTAAAACCACAGTTTTAATTTGTGTGTTTTTTGTTTCTTCTACTAGGTTTTCGGCATCTACAACAGGATCGTTTTTTCCAGCAATAAGGAGTTTCTTGCAAGTTAAAGAGCTAAAGAGTTTTTGTCTGTTTGGTCTTAAGCGCATACCTTCTTGACAAGCAATATATCCTTGAAGAGGTGTTTTTAAAGCTTCTTTTAAAGCTGCATCAAATGCTGTTTTGTATAATACTTTACTTTTTTCACTAAACAAATTAGCAAAAGACATACGTACCATATTGTTAAAATTGGTTTGTATCATTTTATTTGCTCTCACGCGAAGTTGTTTGCGTTCTGCGTCATCTGCCTTATAGGTAGAGTTTAATAGGCATACTCCTTTTAAAGTTTTTGTATACTTTTCGGCATAAGCCAATGCTATATATCCTCCCATCGAGTGGCCAAGCATGTAGTATTTTCTAAGTCTTAAATGTTTTAAAACAGCATGAACCATTTCTGCCATTTCTTCCATGCTATGTATATAACCTAAGCAATCGGTTTTACCATGACCTAAAAGATCTATACAAATTACTCGATTTTTTTTTGTGAGTTCGGGTAAAAAAGCATGCCACATTTTATGGTTTTCAAGAAATCCATGCAATAATATAATGGCAGTTCCTTGTCCTTGATCGGTATAAAAAACATTAATGCCTTTGTATTCTAAAATCATATTTAAACTATATTGTGCAAAGATAATTAAGGGTTTTTAATAAATTACGACTCTATAATTTAAAATGAGAAACTTCCTGTTTTTAAGAAGTATTCTATAATAATACCTATGAATAAAACAAAAGAATTATTAATAACAAGCTTTGCAATGTTTTCGTTGTTTTTTGGAGCCGGAAATTTACTGCTACCACCACTTTTAGGATATCAAGCTGGTGAAAATTGGTTTTGGGTAACTTTTGGTTTTATTATTACAGCAGTAGTTATTCCTATAATAGGTATTTATGCACATGCCAAATTACAAGGTACTTTGTATGATTTTGGTAAAAAAGTGTCTCCTGCTTTTAGTTATGTTTATTGTGTATTAATATACTTTATTGTTGTTGCAATTCCTTCCCCTAGAACAGCAGCGGCTACACATGAAATTGCTATACATCCAAATTTTGGCAGTTCCCCTTTATTAACAAGTAGTATTTACTTTGCTTTAGTGCTTGTGTTTGTTTTAAATAGGTCTAGAATATTAAATGTAATCGGTAAGTATTTAACCCCTTTTATAGTAGCTATTCTTTTGTTGGTTATTGGTATTGGTTTGTTTACTACAGATTTTACTCCTAATACAAGTACTGTTAAAGCGCCTATTGTAAATGGTATTTTAGAAGGCTATCAAACCTTTGATGCTATTGCAGCTGTAGTTGTTGGTGCTGTAATTATTATTTCTATTAATATAAATATAAAAGCTTCTTTTCAAGCTAAAAAAGAGCTGATAAAAAATTCTGGTCTTATTGCTGGTTTTGGGTTGTTTATAATTTATGCAGGTTTAATTTCGGTTGGTGCTTATTTTGGTTCAGATATTGACTTAAATCAAAACTTAAGTGGTGATGCGCAACGTGCTACCTTGTTAAGAGGTATTAGCATCAAAGCATTGGGTGCATTTGGTAATGCCGTTTTAAGTATAGTAATAGCTTTAGCCTGTTTTACAACAGCAGTTGGTATTGTAACAGGTACAGCAGATTATTTTAAAGGTTTAATAAAAAACTCACAAACCGTTTATGTGGTTACAGCTGTTGTAGCTTCGGTTTTTGGTGTAGTTGTTGGTCAGTTAAACTTTAATTCTATAATAGTAATAGCCTTACCAGTATTGCTATTTATTTATCCTATAACTATTGTGTTAATTTTATTAAACGCTATCCCAGAAAAATTCGCATCTAAAAACGTGTTTCGTGTGGTGGTATTGGTAACTTTTATTTTTAGTATTCCAGATGTGCTTCTTTTTTTAAGTCCTTCAGAAAAGATAACAGAAATAATGGCAAACATTCCTTTTGCAAAACATAGTTTAGGTTGGGTTTTACCAGCTTTAATTAGCTTTGGATTGTTAAATTTTAAAAATTTTACGACTAAAGCCACATCTAACTAATTAGTACAGTATGGCAGAGCAAGACATTACAAGATATTCCTATAAAGATATATTTTCATTAAGCACTGTTCAATTTGAAAAAGCCTGTGTTTTTAACAAGCCAGAACAAGTAGATGCTTATAATGTGTATTGGATTAAAAAAGGAAAAGGTACCTATAACATAGATTTTAAAAGTTATACTTTTCAAGATAATGTATTGTTTTTTCTGTCTCCAGGACAAGTGTTTACTATTGATTCTGAAGCAATTCAAGAAGCCTACAAAATATCCTTTGTACGTGATTTTTACTGTATTCAAACACATGATAAAGAAGTTGCTTGTAACGGAGTTCTTTTTAATAACGTGTACCAAACCCCTTTTGTAAAACCTTGTACAAAAGATACCCAAAAACTAGAGTTTATATTAGAGGGTTTAATTCAAGAGTTTAAAACAGACCAAGCTGCACAATATGATATGTTGCAAACCTATTTAAAGCAGTTTATTATTCACGCAGTTCGAGTAAGAAAAGAACACCATACCATTAAAGAAGATCAAGAAACCAAACTCTTTAAAGACTTTAGTGTATTGGTAGAGCAAAACTATAAAACCCTACACACAGTAACCCATTACGCTAACAGATTAGGTCTCTCGCCAAAATCATTAGCCAAACATTTTAATAAAATAGGAAACCAAACACCTAGTGATTTTATTAAAAACAGAATTCTCTTAGAAGCAAAAAGGCAATTAATCTACTCCAACCATTCGGTAAAAGAAATAGCCTACAATTTAGGTTTTAATGATGCAGCCTATTTTACAAGATTCTTTAAAAAAGGAACCTTAAAATCACCACTTCAGTTTAAAAAAGAATATTGATTTTTTTGGCGTGACCATAAAGGTCAGGCTGTACATTCTATCTTTTTTTTGCCATATATGGCAGCAAAAAAAAGGATGCCATTTCCATCCTTCACGCAATAATTACAGATTCAAAACCCTGTAAATCGGTGTGAAATCAAATAAGTCCAAGCATAAGGAACTTTTGTCCATTTTTCAAAGCCTATTCGTGTCGCATCTTTGCAGTGTAATTAATTACTAACATTAAAAACATAGCGAATATGAAAACAATAAAAAATATAACATGTCCTAATTGTTGGGGATTTCAAGAGTATGATAATACGCAGCAAGACAATATAATTTGCAATAGCAAAAATTAAGAGTTCAGATTACAACAATAATAAAATATTAATACAATTTCTGCAGTATCAGAAATAAAAAAAAACAAATAACATGAGTACAAGAATTGAAACATTAAACCCAGAAACAACCACAGGAAAATCTAAAGAGTTATTTAATGCAGTACAAAGCAAATTAGGCTTTATACCAAACCTAATAAAAGTGTTTGGTAATTCACCAGCAACTTTACAAACCTATTTAAGTTTAGGAGAGTTAACAGCTAGCGGAAACTTTAATAACAAGTTTAGAGAACAATTAGCGTTAGCAATTGCCGAAGAAAACCAATGTAATTATTGTTTATCTGCACACACAGCAATTGGTAAAATGAATGGTTTAACAGAAGAGCAAACAGAGTTAAGCAGACAAGCAATTGCAGCAGACACAAAAACACAAGCAGGTTTACAATTTGCACAAGCAGTTACAAAAAACAGAGGACAAGTATCTGCTAAGGCTATTCAAGAAGTTAAAGAAGCAGGTTTTAATGACGAAGATATTTTAGAAATTGTTTTAAATGTAGTTTCTAATACGCTTACCAATTATGTAAACCATATTGCAGAAACCGAAGTAGATTTTCCGAGTGTAGAAGCAGGAAAATTTACAGTAACAAACAACTAATACCTCCATAATTAAAAACAAATAAAAACAAAATCATGAAAAATTTATTTATCGCATTATTCTTAGTAGCATTTTCAATTACAGCTACAGCACAAGAAAAAACAACCGTTACAACTGTTGCTTTAGAGCAAACAAAAGGAGCGTTTACACAAAAAGAACTAACGCTAAAAGAAGGTACTTATGTATTTCAAGTATCTAATAACAACGCAGCACCAGAAGTAGGTTTTGTGTTGGTTAAAGCAGGAGATGATGCATCAAACCCTGCAAACCATATTAAAGAAGCTTATGTAACAGAAGTGGTAAAACTAGGCGAAACAGAATCTACAAGTCAAGTAACACTTGCTAAAGGAACGTACACTTATTTTTGTCCGTTAAACCATACGCCTCAATATACTTTGCAAGTAGAATAGTTGCTTAAATACTTGTTAAATTAAAAAGCAAACTTTGTTAAAGTTTGCTTTTTTTTATGCCATTTTTTTAACTTTGTAGTCTAAATAAAAAGCTTAAAAAATTATGAAAAAAATAGTTGTAATGGTATTGTTTCTTTGTGTTAGTTTGTTGTCTTATGGGCAAAATCAACCAAAAGTTGGTGACAAATTAATGGTGAAAGCACCTTCGGCTCAATTTTATAATCATATTGCATTTCCACAATTAAACATATTAGTTAAAAGAGGTAAAACTTCTAGTTATAAACCTGTTATTGGTAACCAAGTTGTTGTTGCTGATGTTGTTAATGATGACAATAATGAAAGTTATGTTGTTTTAAAAAAGGAGGATGGTACTAAATTCTTTGGTTTATATACTTCTGTAAAAGCTAATTATGAAAAGGCACTACAAGCAGGAGAATTGACTGTAGTAAGCAATTAATTCTTTAGGTTTTTAATTACAGAAAAAGCTTTGTCTACCACGTGGTCTTCTACTAAAACGGTAAATTCGTTGGTAGTAGAAACCACCTCGTATATAGGAATGTTTTCCCAAGCTAATCGTTTAAAAATTTGGTAGTATAAACCAGATATTTTAGAATTGTCTTTTGGTAAGCGTACACTAATGGCAGATAGTCCTTCTTGAATACCTGTTTGGTTTTCTGCTACAAAATACTTGGTAATCGCTTTTTTTTCTGAACTAGATATAATGATATTGCTTTCGTAAATTCCTCTAGTAAAAGCATAAAAAACATCTTTATTGCTCTCTACTTGTTCTAGTATTTTAGAGTGGCTTTGTATTAAGGTTTCAGAGTTTTGAAACGTAAAATCACTAAGGTTAGAGCGCACAGTAATATCTCCTAATTTTTGTAAGGTGCTTTTTAGTTTTAAAGAGTGACGTAAGGTGTTTGGTGTGTTGTATCTTCGTAAGGCCATCATGATAGCGCCAGATTTTACAGGCTTTCTTAGCATATCACTAATAGGTGTTTTTAATTCTTCAGCTAAAGCAGAATAGTTAATGATGCTTCTAGATAAGGCTTCTTCTAAAAAAGGTTGTGTAATTAAAATGTCTTCTACACAAGAGGCTATAGTTTTCATAAATAAGACTTCGTTTTTATTTTTCCTTTATCATTTTATATAGTAAACAGAGCGCTTTACATGGTGTACTACCTTATTAGGTCGCTACGCTGTGTTTCCTAACACTAAAAATATTACTAATTGTTAATTATTTAACAGGTTGTGTAAAAGTAGTACAAATTTTTCATTTTTATGGCTATCAGTTACTTCCTAATTAGTTTTGTTCTTATAAAACAGTAAATATTATGTTGGTATTAAAATTTGGAGGTACGTCTGTTGGTTCAATTGAAAACATGATGCATGTAAAAGACATCATTAATAACGGACAGAAAAAAGTGGTTGTTTTATCTGCTATGTCAGGAACTACTAACGCACTTGTAAAGATTTCAGAATATATTGAAGCAGGAGATGTTGACGAAGCGTTAATTGTTATTAATGCACTTAGAAATAATTATAACAAAACCATTACGTCTTTAATTACAAATACAGAAATTTATCAAACTGTTTTTGATTATGTAAACCTTGTGTTTACTACACTAGAAACATTAGTGCATAAGCAATATGATGTATTGTTGTATAATGAAATCGTAGCACAAGGCGAATTGCTATCTACCTTTATTTTTAGTCGTTACTTGCAACAAGAAAATATTAATGCAGCCTTATTGCCTGCTTTAGATTTTATGCGAATTGATAAAACCAATGAGCCAGATAACTATTATATTCAACAGAATTTAAACCGAGTTATTGCTGCAACTCCTGATGCAGAAATATATATTACACAAGGGTTTATTTGTCGTGATGCCGAAGGTGCAATTAGTAATTTACAACGTGGTGGAAGCGATTATACAGCAACTATTATTGGTGCTGTAGTAAAAGCTGAAGAAGTGCAGATATGGACAGACATTGACGGATTTCATAACAACGACCCTAGATTTGTAGAAAATACCAAAGCCATTTCTAATTTGTCTTTTGATGAGTCTGCAGAGCTAGCTTATTTCGGAGCGAAAATTTTGCATCCTCAAACCGTTATGCCAGTTCGTGCATTAGATATTCCTGTACGATTAAAAAATACCATGTCTCCAGCTTCTTATGGTACTTTAATTACAAATGAAGTACATGGAGAAGGTATTAAAGCTATTGCTGCAAAAGATAATATTACAGCAATAAAAATTAAATCGGCTAGAATGCTTTTAGCACATGGTTTTTTAAAGAAAGTATTCGAGATTTTTGAGCGTTATGAAACGTCTATTGATATGATTACCACCTCAGAAATTGCAGTCTCGTTAACTATTGATGATACCACGCATTTAAATGCAATTGTAGAAGAGTTAGAGCGTTTTGCTCTTGTTGAGGTAGATGATTTTATGAGTATTGTGTGCTTGGTTGGTAATGCTATAATTTTTCATCCAGATACCCCAAACTTATTCCAAATATTACAAGATGTTAGCGTGCGTATGATTTCTTATGGAGGTTCTAATAATAACATCTCACTATTAATTAATACTAGTGATAAGCTAGAAACCTTGAAAAAACTACAACGTTACGTTTTTGAAAATGATGGTGTATTAGCTTAAATAAAAATGCAAGTCATATAGATTGCCCCCAAAAAACTAAACTATTTTTTGGGGGCTTTTTTATATGTTGATAGATTTGTGTAATTTAATTCTTTACCACTTCATGTTCCCAAAATGCGCCACTAATATCTGTTATTTTTAACCTGTATTTTCCAGGAGCTAAATTAGAGATCTCGTTATTTTGAAAATGCAATGATGCTTTTGCGCCTAAAGGTATAATTAAACTATGTTTCCCGGGTTTTACTTTAGCTACATAATAATTGGAGATACTTGCCATATCTAAAGTTGCTAAATCCTGTTGTGTGTATTCTGTAACGGTGTTATTGTGGCTGTCTATTAATTTAATACTTATAACCCAAGAGCCATAAACATCTACTCCTTCGGTTCTAAATACATCAAAAGAAAAACTATTGTTGTTTATTTTGGCTTCGGTAATTTCTAATTTTGGCTTAACAGATTTGTTGTGAAGCTTTCCCCATAAGCCGCCATGAAACACTTGGTTAGTTGTTAATGTTATTCCTAAAATTAAAAACGAGCCAATTAATACCACTCTAGGGAAAATACCTTCCTTAATTGGTAAAACCCCAGAGCCTATCCATGCAAACCATTTCTTATTTGTAAAAGAAAAATTGTTTTGCATAAAATAATGGTCTAAAGAATATTTTCCACTTCCTGTTAAAAATAATACAAAACCAGTTGCAATCCCTAATACTCCAATTTGCCATTCATCTAAGCAGGTGGTTCCGATCCATCCAGAACCAAGAAGAATCCCCATGGCCAAGCCAAAAACACCTATACTCATTATTCTAGTAAAAAAACCAAAAAGGATGAATAAACCTACAATACCTTCAATAATGGTGAAAATTACCATGTTTAGCCATAGTGTATCTGGGTTTTCTACCAAGTATTGTATAATTGGTTTTATACCTAATGCATTTGGTAAAAAGTGATTAAATTTTTCTCCAATATATCCTGCTAATTTAGGGTCGAGTTTGTTGGTTAAAATGGTTCTTCTCCAAAAGGCTGAAAAGTAGGTCCAACCTATTACTAATCTTATTGCTAGAGCTAAAAGCCCAGCATCATTTTTTATACTGATATTATTCATTTTTTGTTATCTATAATTGTTAAAAATTCCAGTTTTTATAACTGGTTTGTTGCTACTTATGAAAAGTGAATTATAGATAATCCTTATAATTTTGATATAAAATATAAAGCGGAATGGCAGAACTAGAATTATTTCTAGATGTCTGTAAGCGTGGGTAGATATTAGGAAAATTAGAGATTTCACATGGAAACTCGAATTTTGTTAGTGTTGCAAAAGCGTTTTGAGAAACAGGTTTTTCTTTAGCGCTGCTGCTTTTAAAAATATTTAATTCGTTACAATTTGAGCTACTAATAGAAGTCTGACTTTTATTGGTGACTTCGGTTTGTGGTATATCAAGTTGTGCTTGAAGAAAATTTCTAACTTTACAAGGTGAAATTAGTAACAAAACTACCAGTCCTAAAACAGGAAATATACTAGATGCCCTTATGTTTGTTTTTTCTTTCACTAGACAAATTTAAAAAATAATCAATGGTTAGTTGTTATTTAATTCTTAATAAAAAAAGCGAGCCTTACAGCTCGCTTTTTTTTATGATTTAATAATATTTATTTATTCATAATCTCCTCAATCTCCTCTGCTTCAATTGGTATATTGCGCATTAAATTAAAAGGTTCTCCTGTTTCTTGTATCACTACGTCATCTTCTAATCGAATACCAAACCCTTCATCAGGAATATAAATTCCAGGCTCTACAGTAAATACCATATTGGCTTGCATTGGTTCGTAAAGTAATCCGTAGTCATGTGTATCTAATCCCATGTGGTGACTTGTTCCATGCATAAAGTATTTTTTATATGCTGGCCAATCTGGATTTTCGTTTTGTACATCTGCTTTATCAATTAAGCCAAGGCCTAATAATTCGCTAGTCATTATTTTACCAACTTCTTTGTGGTATTCTGCCCAAAATGCTCCAGGAACTAATAGTTTGGTAGCTTCGTTTTTTACTCTATTTACAGCATCATATACTTCACGCTGGCGTTTGGTAAATTTTCCAGAAACAGGAATGGTTCTAGTCATGTCACTCGAGTAGTTAGCGTATTCTGCACCAACATCAAGTAAAATTAAATCGCCAGCTTTACACTCTTGGTTGTTTTCTATATAGTGTAAAACATTTGCGTTATTACCAGAAGCAACAATAGGTGTGTATGCAAATCCTTTAGAGCGATTATTTAAAAACTCATGCATAAATTCTGCTTCAATATTATACTCCATAACACCAGGTTTTACAAAGTTTAATATTCTTCTAAACCCTTTTTCGGTAATATTACATGCTTGCTGAATTAAATCTAATTCTATTGGGTCTTTTACAGAACGTAAAGCTTGTAAAATAGGGTTGCTTTTTGCTACGCTATGCGCAGGGTATTTTTCTTTTAACCATTTGGTAAAACGGTCTTCGCGTGTTTCGGTTTCTACATTTGCTCTATAATGCTCATTGGTGTTTATGTAAACCGTTTCTGCCTGCGTCATGATTTCAAACAATATTTTTTCTAGGTCTTGTAACCAGTATACTGTTTTTATACCACTTGTTTTAAACGCAGCTTCTTTGGTTAGTTTTTCACCTTCCCAAACCGCAATATGTTCGTTGGTTTCTTTTAAAAATAAAATTTCTTTGTGTTTCGGGTTTGGGCAATCAGGAAAAAGTACTAAAATACTTTCTTCTTGATCTACACCACTTAAAAAAAAGATGTCTCTATGTTGTGCAAAAGGTAAAGTGCTGTCTGCACTAACAGGATAAATATCATTAGAGTTAAAAACAGCTAAGCTTTTAGGCTTCATTTGCGAAGCAAAATTTTTGCGGTTTTTTATAAAAAGTTGATTGTCTATTGGGTTGTATTTCATGAGAAAATCGTTTTTAATTCCTTTGAGAATTGGAATTTTATTTTGAATTCAGTTTAGAATATCAAAAGTAAGAAGTTTAAAATACAATAGTTATAAAAGCATCTTAAAATATGGGCTCTTTTTGTAATTGCTTTGTGTATTTTGCATTTATAAGTATCTTGAAACTTTAAACCCTAATTATGACAACAAGAATCTTTTTTGCATTTTTTATTTGTTCTATACTTCAAATGAAAGCACAGCAACCAGCTACTAGTGCGCAAGTGGTACAAAAAGAATTAAAGCAAAAGGCAGCACTACAGCAAGCGTCTTTAGTAAAAAATGTGCCTTTTAAAAATATTGGGCCAAGTGTTATGAGTGGTCGTGTGGTAGATATAGATGTCAATCCAGAAAACACCATAGAATTTTATGTGGCGTATGCTTCAGGAGGTTTGTGGCATACTACAAATAACGGTTCTACTTTTAAGCCTGTTCTAGATGCTTCAGAAACACAAAATATTGGTGATATTGCTGTAGATTGGAAAAATAGAACCCTTTGGGTTGGTACAGGTGAAAATAATTCATCGCGTTCTTCGTATTCAGGAATAGGTATTTTAAAATCTATAGATAACGGAAAAACTTGGATGAATGTTGGTTTGCAAGACTCGCATCATATTGGTCGTATTTTAATAAATCCCAATAATCCAGAGGAGCTTACTGTTGGTGTTGTTGGGCATTTGTATTCACCAAACAAAGAGCGTGGTGTTTATAAAACTTTAGATGGAGGAAAAACTTGGAAGCAAACCTTGTTTGTTGATGAAGCTAGCGGAATAATAGATCTACAACATGCACCAAATAATTATAATATTATGTTTGCGGCTTCTTGGCAAAGAGATAGAAAAGCATGGCATTTTAACGGAAGCGGAAAAGGTTCCGCAATTTATAAAAGTATAGATTCAGGACAAACTTGGGAAAAAGTGTCTACAGAAAATAGTGGTTTTCCTACAGGAAATGGAGTTGGTAGAATAGGGTTGGCAATGTATGATGCTACTACTATTTATGCTTTGCATGATAATCAATTCCGAAGAAAAAAAGAAACTAAAAAAACAGATAACCATAGTTTAACCAAGGCAGATTTTAAAACCATGAGTACCGAAAGCTTCTTAAGTTTAGAAGACAAAAAACTTAATGGCTTTTTAAAAAGTAATGGTTTTCAAGAAAAATATCGTGCCGAAAATGTAAAACAAATGGTGCGTAGTGGAAATGTAAAACCTGCAGATTTAGCGCATTATCTTGAAGATGCTAATGCTATGCTTTTTAATACTCCTGTTGTTGGTGCTGAGGTGTATAAAAGTGTGGATGGCGGAAAAACATGGCAAAAAACGCATGATGATTTTCTAGACGATTTATACTACAGTTATGGATATTATTTTGGAGAAATACGTGTAGATCTGCAAGATGAAAACGGTATTTATGTATTGGGTGTTCCTATTTTAAAATCTAAAGATGGCGGAAAAACATTCACTTCTATTAGTAAAGAAAACGTACATGCAGACCATCAAGCGCTTTGGGTGAATCCAGAAAAATCAGGTCATTTAATAGATGGTAATGATGGAGGATTAAACCTTAGTTATGATGATGGAGAAACCTGGGAAAAGCTAAATGTAAATCCTGTTGGGCAATTTTATACCATTAATATAGATAACCAAACACCTTATAATGTATATGGAGGTTTGCAAGATAATGGCGTTTGGGTAGGAGCGCATAATGCAGTACAAAATAAGGCTTGGCAACAAAGCGGACAAAACCCATGGGAAAGCCTAATGGGAGGTGATGGTATGCAAATTCAAATAGATAATAGAAATGCAAATTTGGTGTATACAGGCTATCAGTTTGGAAATTATTTTAGAATTAATCGCGAAACCAAAGAGCAAAAATACATACAGCCAAAACATACGTTAGGCGAAAATCCGTATAGATTTAATTGGCAAACACCAATTTTACTCTCACCACACAATCAAGATATACTGTATTTAGGAGGTAATAAATTGATGCGTTCTATGAATCAAGGAGACGATTGGAAAGCAATTAGTCAAGATTTAACCAAAGGCGGAAAAAAAGGAAACGTAGCCTATGGTACGCTAACTACTATTAGTGAATCTCCTTTTGCTTTCGGATTGATTTATACAGGAAGTGATGATGGTTTGGTGCATATTACTAAAAGTGCTGGAGCAAGTTGGCAAAATATTTCAAATAACTTACCAAAAGATCTTTGGGTAAGTCGCGTTATCGCTTCGCAGCACAAAAAAGAACGTGTGTATGTTACTTTAAATGGGTATCGTTGGGATGATTTTAATGCTTACGTTTATGTTTCCGAAGACTACGGGAATACCTGGAAAAGCATTTCGTCTAACCTTGCAATGTCTCCCATAAATGTGATAAAAGAAGATCCTATAAATGAAAATATTCTGTATTTAGGAACCGATAATGCTGCTTATGTTACTTTTAATAAAGGAGAGCAATGGGAAGTATTTAGCCAGAATTTACCAGCAGTTGCAGTGCATGATTTGGTAATACAACCCGAAACTAAAGATTTGTTATTAGCAACACACGGAAGAAGTATTTATAAAACCAATATTGCGCCTTTGCAAAAAATGAATGCTTCTCTTTTGCGTAAAAACATAACGCTTTTTCCTTTTAAAGATGTGCGTTTTAATGCACGTTGGGGAAGCACATGGAGCAAATGGTTTACTGCAAATACACCTTTAAAAACAATTGCTTTTTATAGCAATGCTTCAGAAAAAAAAGAGCTTAAAATCCTTTCGGAAAGAAATACCGTTTTATATACTATTTTGGTACAAGCAGATAAAGGGTTTAACTACGTAGATTATGATTTGTCATTGACAGAAAACGGAAAAGAAAAACTTTTAAAAGAAAATACAAGCATTAGTATTAATCAGGCTAAAAACGGAAAATATTATCTGCCAAAAGGAAAATATTTTATTCAAATAGAAGAAGAGCAAACAGGTTTTGAAATCAAGTAATATACTATTTGTGTGTTTTTTAAGTTATAATGAGCAAAACCTTTACAACATGAAAGCACTAAAATGGATATTTTGTATTAGTTTAATTTCTTCTTTATCTGCATGTTCTGATGCTAATGACGAAACCAATTCTGCTTCTGAAGCAAATTTAATTATTCAACTAAAATTTGATCCAACACAAGAGCGTTTGGGTAATTTAGGGCAACCAGTGAGTGTTGCAGAAGGTAATGCGGCACAATCGCCATCCATTAGTAGAATGAGTGCTAACTATATTGAGTTTGCGCCAAATACATATACAGCCTTAGGTGCTGGTGAAGTTGTTTTTGCAGGAGAAGAAACAACCTCTGGAGGAGCAAATGCTATAGATTTTCAAAATGCTAGGTTTGCAGGAAATAACGAGACTTTTTTAACTATTCCCTTACGTGATGTTCGTGCAGGAAGCTATGAATGGGTTCGTGTGTCTTTAGCATATCAAGAAGGAGAAATCGATTTTTTAGCAGAAAACGGAAATGTGTATACAGGTACTTTAGCAAGTTTTGTTGGTTATAACAATTACATTACTACTTTAGATTTAAACGGAAGTACTATTGCTGTTAACGCAAATAAGTTACAAGGTTTTTGGGCTTTTGAAACTTTAGGGTATACAGCACAAGGGCAAGCGCCAGAAGGAGCAACAACAGTTCCTAATCCGTTATTTGATTCTTCACCAATACCACAAGGTTCTTGTGTGGTTACAGGTGCATTTGAAAATGGATTCACCATCTCTGGCGAAGAAACCAAAGATGTAGTGGTAACGCTTTCTTTTTCAACTAATAATAGTTTTGAGTGGACAGAAGTAAGCGCAGATGGCATGTATGAGCCTAGTGCAGGAGAGCAGGTTGTAGATATGGGACTTCGTGGTTTAATACCTTTTGTTAATTAATTAAATCCATTCTAAATAAATTTATAAAATTAGTTTTAGCTTGGCTGCCTACTTTTGGCTTATTATATTTGTGTAATTATAATCTAACTACATAAAATAATGAGCGGAATTTTAAATTCTTCGATTGGAAGAAAGTTTGCCATGGCACTTTCGGCACTCTTCCTAATGATTTTCTTATTACAGCATTTTGCAATCAACCTATTATCTGTGTTTAGTGCAGATACTTTTAATCAAGTTTCTCATTACATGGGAACCTTTTGGGTGATTCAATATGTAATGCAACCGATTTTAATTTTTGGTGTAATTTTCCATTTTGTAATGGGATTTGTACTAGAGATTAAAAACAAAAAAGCACGTACAATAAGTTATGCAAAAAACAATGGTGCTGCTAACTCTTCATGGATGAGTCGTAATATGATTTACAGCGGACTAGCTATTTTAGCTTTTATCTGTTTACACTTTTACGATTTTTGGTTACCAGAAATTAACACCAAATACATTCAAGGCGATATGTCGGGTTTACTAGCAAATGGTGAATTTAGATACTTTGAAGAACTACAACACAAGTTTGTAGACGTTTGGAGAGTTGCTTTATACTGTATTGCTTTTGTTTTCTTAGCATTACACTTATTACACGGTTTTAGCTCTGCATTTCAATCTGCAGGTGCAAATAATAAATACACAAAAGGATTAAAAGGATTCGGAAAAGCATACGCAATTATCATTCCATTAGGATTCATTTTTATTGCATTGTTTCATCATTTTAATCACTAAAAAATATCTAATATGGCTTTAGATTCAAAAATACCAAAGGGTCCAATTAAAGATAAATGGACAGACTATAAAAATCATATCGATTTAGTAAACCCTGCAAACAAGCGTAACATTGATGTTATTGTTGTTGGTACAGGTTTAGCAGGTGGATCGGCTGCTGCTACTTTAGCAGAGCTTGGTTACAACGTAAAAGCATTTTGCTTTCAAGATTCTCCTAGACGTGCACACTCTATTGCTGCACAAGGAGGTATTAACGCAGCAAAAAATTACCAAGGAGATGGTGACTCTACATACAGATTATTTTATGATACTGTAAAAGGAGGAGATTATCGTTCTCGTGAAGCTAACGTATATCGTTTGGCTGAGGTTTCTGCAAATATTATTGACCAATGTGTTGCTCAAGGGGTTCCTTTTGCACGTGAATATGGTGGGTTATTAGATAACCGTTCGTTTGGTGGTGTATTAGTATCGCGTACTTTTTATGCAGCTGGACAAACAGGACAACAATTATTATTAGGAGCTTATTCTGCCATGAACCGTCAAATTGGTCGTGGTAAAATCAAAATGTACAACCGTCACGAAATGTTAGACGTTGTTAAGGTAGATGGAAAAGCTCGTGGAATTATAACACGTAACTTAATTACTGGTGAAATTGAAAGACATTCAGCACACGCTGTTGTTCTTGGTACTGGTGGTTATGGTAACGTTTTCTTCTTGTCTACAAACGCGATGGGAAGTAATGTAACAGCTGCTTGGAAAGCACACAAACGTGGTGCTTACTTTGCAAACCCTTGTTACACACAAATTCACCCAACATGTATTCCTGTTTCTGGAGATCATCAGTCTAAACTAACGTTAATGTCTGAGTCTTTACGTAATGATGGACGTATTTGGGTACCAAAACACAAAAAAGATGTAGAGGCTATTAAAGCTGGTACATTAAAACCAAAAGACTTAAAAGAAGAAGATAGAGATTACTACTTAGAACGTCGTTATCCTGCTTTTGGTAACTTAGTACCTCGTGATGTTGCTTCTCGTGCAGCTAAAGAACGTTGTGATGCTGGTTTTGGTGTAAATGCAACTGGTGAAGCAGTATTTTTAGATTTTGCTTCGGCAATTGAACGTTACGGAAAAGAAACTGCACACGTTAAAGGATTAAATGAAAATGATGCTGCGCTTGTTAAAAAATTAGGACAAGAAGTAATTAAAAATAAATACGGAAACTTATTCCAAATGTATGAGAAGATCGTAGATCAAGATCCATACAACACACCAATGATGATTTATCCAGCAGTACACTATACTATGGGTGGAATTTGGGTAGATTATAACTTAATGACAACGGTTCCTGGTTTATACTGTATTGGAGAAGCTAATTTCTCTGATCATGGTGCAAACAGACTTGGTGCTTCGGCATTAATGCAAGGTTTAGCAGATGGTTATTTTGTACTACCTTATACTATTGGTGATTATTTATCTAATGATATTCGTACAGGAAAAATTTCTACCGATTCTAAAGAATTTGAAGAAGCAGAAAAAGAAGTTAGAGAGAAATTAAATTTCTTTGTTTCTAATAAAGGAAAACATTCTGTAGATTATTTCCATAAGAAATTAGGAAAAATCATGTGGAATAAAGTAGGAATGGCTAGAAATGTAAAAGGTTTAACAGAAGCTATTTCAGAAATTAAAGCACTTCGTGAAGAATTCTGGAAAGAAGTTAAAGTTCCTGGTACTAATGAAGAATACAACGAAGAATTAGCAAAAGCTGGTCGTGTTGCAGATTTCTTAGAGTTAGGTGAGCTATTTGCTAAAGATGCTCTTAATAGAGAAGAATCTTGTGGAGGTCACTTTAGAGAAGATGCGGTAGAGTTAGATGGTGAGCAAAAAGGAGAAGCAAAACGTGACGATGAAAACTTTGCATACGTTGCTGCTTGGGAATACAAAGGAGAACCTAGCGATGCTGTCTTACACAAAGAAGAATTAGAGTTCAAGGATATAGAATTAAAACAAAGAAGTTACAAATAAGGAAAGCTATGATGAATTTAACACTTAAGATTTGGCGTCAAAAAAACGCTAGTGATAAAGGTAAAATGGTTGATTATAAAGTCAGCGATATTTCACCAGATATGTCTTTCCTTGAAATGTTAGATGTACTTAATGAGCAATTAGTAAATAATGATGAAGAGCCTGTAGCTTTTGATCATGATTGTCGTGAAGGAATTTGCGGTATGTGTTCTTTGTATATTAACGGAGAAGCACATGGTCCAGATCGTGGCGTAACTACTTGCCAGTTACATATGCGTATGTTTAAAGATGGAGATACTATTACTATCGAACCATTTAGAGCAACTGCATTTCCTGTAGTAAAAGATTTAATTGTAGATAGAGGCGCTTTTGATAGAATTCAACATGCTGGAGGGTTTATTTCTGTAAATACTTCTGGTAATACTATTGATGCTAACGCAATTCCTGTAAACAAACACGATGCAGATAAAGCTTTTGAAGCTGCTACTTGTATTGGTTGTGGTGCTTGTGTTGCTTCTTGTAAAAACTCATCAGCAATGTTATTTGTTGGTGCTAAAGTTTCGCAATTTGCACTTTTACCTCAAGGTAAAGTTGAAGCTACAGACCGTGTATTAAATATGGTAAAACAAATGGATGAAGAAGGTTTTGGTAACTGTACCAACACTGGAGCTTGTGAAGTAGAATGTCCTAAAGGAATTTCTTTAGAAAACATTGCACGTATGAACAGCGAGTACTTAAAAGCATCTTTAAAAGGATAATATGGATTATCTCAAACGGTCACAAAGCATTTGTCGACCTATAGTTTATAGATCTTATTTATAAAAAAAAATCTCAAGAGCAATCTTGAGATTTTTTGTTTAGTTTTAACCTTAAATTTACGAATATGAATAATAGGTATATTCTTTGTTTGTTTTTAGCACTTGTAACATTTAGCAACTGTAAAAATCAACCAGTAACTTCAAAAGTTACTGTAGAAATAAGTAATCAAAATTGGTTTAATGCAGATTCTCTATTACAGCATGTACAAGTTTTATCTTCCGATGTTTTTGAAGGCAGACGTACAGGGACCGCAGGAGCAGAAAAAGCAAAAACCTATATTATTGAAGCATTGCATCTTTATAACGTAGGTCCACTAGGAGCACATTATGAACAGCATTTTGATTTTAAAAATGGAAATAAAGAATATAAAGGCGTTAATATTCTTGCAGGTATAAAAGGGACTGAATACCCAAAAGAATACATTGTGTTATCTGCGCATTATGATCACGAAGGTATTAAAAATGGTAAAATTTATAATGGTGCAGATGATGATGCTTCAGGGATTTCCGCTTTAATCGCTTTCGCGGAATACTTCCAGAAAAATCCACCAAAACATTCGGTGATTTTGGCGGCTGTTGATGCTGAAGAATTAGGTTTAGTAGGCTCTAAATATTTTGTAGAGAACAGTATTGTTCCTATTAAAAGTATAAAACTAAATATTAATATGGACATGATAAGTAGAAGTGATAAAAACGAGCTTTACGCTGTTGGTTCTTATCATTATAAGCAATTAGATCCTGTAATTAAAAGTGTTGCGCCAACCGGAAATATACAACTTACTATTGGTCATGACGGAAGTGATCATTTAGAAGATTGGACCTATGCTTCAGATCATGCATCTTTTCATGAAAAGCATATTCCTTTTATTTATTTTGGGGTTGAAGATCATGAAGATTACCACCAACCAACAGACGATTTCGAAAATATTCATCCTGATTTTTATAAAAATGCAGTGCATACTATTATGGCTGTTTTTCAAAAATTAGATACCATGCAACTATAAAAAAATGCAAGATTCAAATACCTTTTACAACCAAGAAAAAGAACAACATAAAACAGAAGCTAAACGGTTATTTAAACAACTTACAAGTTTAAGTTTAGCTAGGCTTGTAGTGTTTGTAGCTGTAGCTATTGGTGTATATGTTACTTTTAATAACGCTAAAATTGCAATAGCTATAGCACTTGTAGGTATTGTGGTTTTTGTGTATTTACTATCAAAATATACCGATCTTAAATACCAACATAAGTTAAAAAAAGCGCTTATAGCTATTAATGAAGAAGAACTTAAAATAGCTTCAGGTGATTTTAAAGAAAGAGAAACAGGCCTACAATACCAAAACCCAAACCACACCTTTAGTTTAGATATTGATTTGTTTGGAAAAGGATCTTTTTTTCAATTTATAAATAGAACAGCAACAGAAGAAGGTACCAAAGCTTTAGTAAATGCACTAACTGCTAATAATATTGAAAACATTAATTTGCGCCAAGATGCAATTAAAGAATTGGCCAATAAACCTAAATGGCGACAGCATTTTGAAGCAGTAGCAAGTTTAATTAAAACCGAAACTCCTGCAGTACAAATTATAGAATGGCTGCAAGCGCATAAATCTTTTTTGCCTAAAACCATGCGTATGCTGCCAGTAGCTTTTACAATTGGCTCTGCTATTATTTTGTTTTTGGCAATTTTTGAAGTGCTTTCCTTTTTGTTTTTAGGGTATTGGTTGCTTGTAGGTTTAGGTATTTCTGGAATCTATCTAAAAAAAATAAATATTCTTGCAGCAAATACAGATCAAGTAAAAGATGTTTTTAAGCAGTATGCTTCTTTATTGCAGCAAATAGAAAGCGAGAACTTTAGCACTTCTTTGTTAAAAGAAAAGCAAGCTTATATAGCGCAAGAAGAAAAAAAAGCTTCACTTATTTTTAAACAATTTTCAAAAAATTTAGATGCTTTAGACAATAGAAATAATTTAATTGCTGCCATTTTTGGAAACGGTTTTTTCTTATCCGATTTAAAAAATGCCTATGCTATAGAACAATGGATTGCCCAATATAAAACTACAGTAGCACATTGGTTTGAAGTAGTTTCTTTTTTTGATGCATATAATACTTTTGGTGCTTATGCTTTTAATCATCCAGATTATGTGTTTCCAGAAATTGTAAGTAACAATATTGTTATAGAAGCTAAAGACTTAGGTCATCCGTTACTTGATGCTTCAAAAAGAGTGACAAGTGATTTAACCATAACAGACCAACAGTTTTTTATTGTTACAGGAGCTAATATGGCAGGAAAAAGTACTTTTTTAAGAACCGTTTCACTTCATATTGTTATGGCAAATGTAGGATTGCCTATTTGTGCTTCAACCAGTACATACAATCCTATAAAATTGATTACAAGTATGCGTACTAGCGATTCTCTTACAGATGATAGTTCTTACTTCTTTAGCGAATTAACGCGCTTAAAATTTATTGTAGATGCTTTACAAGACGATAGATACTTTATTATACTAGATGAAATTTTAAAAGGAACAAACTCTACAGACAAAGCTATTGGTTCGCGTAAGTTTGTAGAAAAATTAGTCTCTAAAAATGCAATAGGAATAATAGCAACGCATGATTTAAGTTTGTGTGAAATTGAAAAGGAATTAGAAGAAGTAAAAAACTATTATTTTGATGCAGAAATAATTAATGATGAACTCTTTTTTGATTACAAACTAAAAAAAGGAATTTGCCAAAATATGAATGCTAGTTTCTTATTGAAAAAGATGGAGATTGTTTAAAAAAAAAGCAAGACTTTCTTTGCCTGATTTTATAAAACAGAAGGTAAGAGGAATAAAAAAAAAGCCTCACAAATTTTATAATTTGTGAGGCTTAAATATGTAAAGTGTATACAGATGAACTGTTTACTGCTTGTTTGTTTTAGGATGCACCAATTGCATTTCATCAATTAAGTGAGTTGCTCCTGCATATTTATCTACAATAAATAATACATAACGTAAATCTACCATAATGTTTCGGCAAATTTCAGGATCATAATTCATGTCACTCATGGTTCCTTCCCAAACACGATCAAAGTTAAGTCCAACTAAATTTCCGTGTGCATCAATTGCAGGACTTCCAGAGTTTCCTCCTGTAGTGTGGTTGGTTCCTAAAAAGCAAACAGGTACTTTTCCGTTACTATCTGCATATTGACCATAATCTTTGTTTTTATAAAGTTCTAATAGCTTTTCTGGAACATCAAATTCATAATCTCCAGGAATGTATTTTTCTATAACACCTTCTAAATAACTTACAGGATTGTAATACACAGCGTCTCTAGGAGCGTAACCACGTACTTGACCATACGTTACACGAAGCGTACTGTTTGCATCTGGAAAATAACGAGCTTCTGGTAATGCTTTCATTAAAGCAGTCATATATGTAGTTTGTAAGGCTGTAATTGGCTGGTTTTTTTCTTCAAATTCTTTGTTTATGGTACTGTAGAATTCAGCAATCATTGGTTTTGCATATTGGTATGCTGCATCTTTATTTAACTTTTTAAGTACAGCTTTAGCGTCTCCATCTAAAAGTTTTAAAGCGTTGTCTAGATTGGTAAAAGCAGTTTTATCATAAATAGAAACATCTACATTTTTATTGTAAAAAGGCATCACATTAGCAAAAACACCTTTGTCTACATCTGCATCATAATTTTTATGAATGCCTTTTAAGGTACCTGCTAAACGCGCTTTAGCTTTATCAAAAATTTCCGGATTTGCTTTAATAGCTTCTTCCATTTGGTATGCTCTAAATGTCATTTGCATAAGCTCATTGGTAACCAAAAAGACTTCAATAAAGTTTCTACGTTTAATATTTATAGGAGCAAAGTCACTATATAGTTTATCAAATTCTGGTAAAATATTTCCGTATTTTTCTTCTAATCCTTTTTCTTTTAAAGCTTTGGTAAAAGTAGCTTCAAAAGCACGACGTTTAGCAACAGCATCACTTTTTTCAATTCCTAAGTTTTCACCTATCCATTTTTTCCATGCGTTAGCAATACGTGCTTGTTTTGATGCGTATTTAATTCTTACAGCATCACTTTCTTTCATTTTTGCATCAATTACTTTTAATGCAGCTTCACGAATAGCAATATTTGTTGGGTTAAATTCTTGAGTAATATGTTCTATAGCTACTGCAGGAAGGTATTCATTTGTAGTTCCAGGAAAACCAAATACCATAGTAAAATCACCTTCTTCAACACCATCTAAAGAAACTGGTAAAAAGTGTTTTGGCTTGTAAGGTTTGTTGTCTTTGCTGTATTTTGCAGGTCTGTTGTTAGCATCTGCATAAATACGAAACATAGAGAAATCTCCAGTATGTCTCGGGAAAACCCAGTTGTCTGTATCGCTACCAAATTTACCAATGCTTGTTGGTGGCGCACCAACCAAACGAATATCTTCAAAGCGTTCTGTAACGAATAAAAAATATTGGTTTCCTTTGTAAAAAGCTTTCACTTTTACATCTTGCCAAGCTTCTCTTGGCCAATTTTTCATTAAGCCATTAGCGTTTTTGTCTATAACAGATTGCTTTTCCTTTTCGGTCATGTCATCAGTAACAACCGCAAGAATTTCTTCGGTTATATCTGTAATGCTTACAATAAACTCTACAAATAAACCTTCGTTTGGTAACTCTTCTTCTAAAGACATGGCCCAAAACCCATCTTTTAAATAATCGTTTTCTAAAGAAGAGTGTGATTGTATTTGGCTAAATCCACAGTGATGATTGGTTAAAATTAATCCTTGGTCACTAATAACTTCACTAGTACAACCTCCATTAAAATGACCAATAGCGTCTTTTAAACTAGAGTTGTTTACATCATAAATATCTTGGGCTGTAAGTTTGCTACCAAGATTTGTCATTTCGGTTTCGTTCATACCTTCTAACAGCGAAGGAATCCACATACCACCTTGCTGCGCTGAAACATTCAGCGTTATAAAAAGTAATAAAAATTTAAAAAATTTCATATGTTTTGTTTTTGTTTGAATGCTTTCAAAGA
Source organism: Lacinutrix gracilariae (assembly GCF_042684485.1). NCBI lineage: Bacteria > Pseudomonadati > Bacteroidota > Flavobacteriia > Flavobacteriales > Flavobacteriaceae > Lacinutrix > Lacinutrix gracilariae. The sequence continues at coordinate 1,294,771 of NZ_JBHULM010000011.1, forward strand.
TAAAAAACCAAGTACTATTAATTGTTAAAATGGACTAAATTTATAGAGGTTTACTTTTTTTAAATGCTACAAATTTAAATTGCAATAAAGGAATGTGTAGAAAGCGAAGTTAGAAAGCGAAATTGTGTTTATATTTATACTATGCAACATACATCTAAACTACCTCATGTAGGAACTACTATTTTTTCTGTGATGAGTGCTTTGGCAAATAAGCACCAAGCAATTAATTTATCGCAAGGATTTCCAAATTTTAAAAGCGATGCTAAGCTAAAAAGTTTGGTAACTAAAGCCATGGAGTCTGGTTATAACCAATATGCTCCAATGCCAGGAAATATAGATTTAAGAGCGCGTATTGCTAACAAATTTGACTTATTATACAATAGCAGTTACCATCCAGAAACAGAAATAACCATTACAGCAGGAGCAACACAGGCCATTTTTACCATTATTTCTGCCTTTGTAAAACAAGAAGATGAAGTGCTTATTTTCAAGCCAGCTTATGATTGTTATGAACCAGCTATAACTTTACAAGGTGCAAAAACAATAAGCATACAATTAAACGCGCCAAAGTATGCCATAGATTGGAATGCCGTTAAAGCGAAAATTACTAATAAAACGAAGATGATTATTATAAATACACCACAAAATCCTAGTGGAAGTATTTTTAGTAAAACCGATATGTTGCAGCTTCAAGAGCTCACTAAAAATACGAATATTATAGTGTTGAGTGATGAAGTATATGAACATATTATTTTTGATGGTGAAAAGCACCAAAGTGCATGTTTGTTTCCAGATTTAAAAGCTAGAAGTTTTATAACGGCTTCTTTTGGTAAAACTTTTCATAATACAGGTTGGAAAATTGGGTATTGTTGTGCTCCAAAAACGTTGATGACAGAGTTTAGAAAAGTACATCAGTTTAATGTGTTTTCTGTAAACCATCCAATGCAAAAAGCCTTGGCAGATTACTTGCAAGAACCAAGTCATTATTTAGAGATTTCTCAATTTTACCAAGAAAAAAGAGACCTGTTTTTGAGCTTAATTACAAATTCTAGATTTACATTTAATAAAGCTAAAGGAACCTATTTTCAAGTTTTAGATTTTTCTAAAATAACGCAAGAGAATGATGTAGATTTTGCTAAAAGATTAACTATAGAAAATAGATTAGCATCTATACCATTATCTGTATTTAACGATAATAATAAAGACGATAAGGTATTGCGTTTCTGCTTTGCAAAAACCAATGATACTTTAAAGAAGGCTGCAGAAATTATAAATAAAATATAAGTTGGCTATAAGTAGTTTGGCAATATATTTGTAATTTCTAATGGAAATAAACATACAAAATAAAAACAATGAAAAAACTAATTGCATTAGCATTCCTTTTTACTGTAAACCTTACCATTTATGCGCAAGACCAAGAGGGTGAAAAGCCTTATGTTGTAAAAAACGATAAAATTTATCAAGGAGATACAGAGGTGACAGAAACACTAAGTCTAGAAAAACGCAATGAAATTTTTACTGCTTATGCAGCAGAGGCAAAGTTATTAGAAGAAAAAAAACAAGCCGAAATAGCAAAAGAAAAAGAGATAGCAAAGGCAGAAAAGGAAAAAGAAAAAGCGCTTAAAGCAAAGCAAAAGGAAGAAGAGGCTCGTGAAAAAGCTTTAAAAAAGAGTGAAAAAGAACGAAAAAAAGCAGAGAAGGCTCTAAAGAAAAAAGAGAAAGCGCAAAAATCTTTTGATAAGGCAAATGGTAAATTAGAAAGCGCTCAAGAAAAATACGAAAAGCTTAAAAAGAAAGGAAAACTGTCTCCTTTAGATGAAGAGAAATGGCATAAAAAAATAGAAGGATATAAAGAAGATATAGATAAAGCCGAGAAAAAACTAAGAAAAGCATAGTTTCTTATTACGTACTATATGATTAAAAGATCCAGAAGCAAAAATATTTGTTTCTGGATTTTTTTTGTTTTCATGTTTTAAATTCTTGTTTTTTTTAACTAAAATCCTGTACTTTTAAAGTATGCAAGAAAAATTAAAAATAGCAGTTGTTCAGTCTGATTTAGTTTGGGAAAACCCAAAAGAAAACAGATTGCTTTTCACGCAAAAAATAAATGCAATAACAGAAGCAGTAGATCTTATTTTGCTTCCAGAAATGTTTACAACCGGATTTACCATGAATGCTTCTGCACTTGCAGAAACCATGCAAGGAGAATCTGTACAATGGATACTTGAAATGGCTAAAAAAAGCAATGCAGCTATAGTAGGTAGTCTTATTATTACAGAAAACAACGTGTATTATAACCGACTTTTATTTGTGCATCCTGAAGGTAAAATAGATGTTTATGATAAGCGACATACCTTCACGCTTGCAGGAGAAGATAAAGTGTATCAAGCAGGAAATAAAAAAGTACTTGTAAGCTATAAAGGCTGGAAAATTTGTCCGCTTGTTTGTTATGATTTGCGTTTTCCTGTTTGGGCAAGAAATACAGAAGAATATGATTTGTTGTTGTATGTTGCCAATTGGCCAAAACTAAGAATTACAGCTTGGGATGCCTTACTAAAAGCACGTGCTATAGAAAACATGACTTATTGTATAGGTGTTAACAGAGTTGGTTTAGATGTTAATAACTACGAGTACTCTGGAAGTTCTGCTGTCTATGACGTTTTAGGCGAAAAAATAAGTACTATAGCCTTAGGTAAAGAGCAAACCCAAATAGTTACACTTGATAAAAAGCATATAAAAAAATATCGTGAGCGCTTACAGTTTTTAGGTGATGCTGATGCGTTTAATCTAAAAGTGTAAAATCTATAATAGGATCCCAATTAGCACGAACTTCAATAGCTTCTTTAAAATGGCTAATACGTTCTGGTTGTAGCTTTTTTAAATAGTTTCCAGGATCATACTTCTTGTTTTTATTAGCATCAAAAATTACGCGTAAAAAATATTTAGAAGGATCAAGGTGTCTAAAATCTATAGGTTCTGGTTTGGTGCTATATAATTCTGCTTTTAACTCGCCATTAGCATCTGTTAATTGCGCAATTATTGGGTATTTAGCATTGTATAACGTTACTCTTATATTACCATAATCGGCAAAGCTTTTGGTGCTTAAAGTATATTTTAGTGTATCGTTTTTATTATCAAAAAAATCGGTAAACGCTTCAGGTAAAACTTGAACATAATATTTATTGTTTTCGGTTTTATCAAAAGAAAAAGAATACTTGTTGTTAAGTGTGTCTAGTGTAGTCTTGTATGCTACGTTTACAGAATCTTTATCTAAAATAGTTAGCTTTTCTTTATCAAATTTTGAAAACGGAATATTTGCAGTTATTTTAAAATCGTCTTTAAAATTTAAAGTTCCTTTGGTGGCTTCAATTTTTAAAGAATCTCTAGGTTGGTCACTTATTTTAACTGTAAAGTCCTCACTATATGTATGGTTTTTAACTGTAAAAAGTAAAGAGTCTGTATCTTTTAATCTTGGTTTATACCAATAGTTTAAAGAGTCTGTTATAGCATCTTTTGTAATGATAAATTTAAAATTATCTGGTACTACAGAGCTTGTGGTAATTGTTGTGTTTTTATAATCTCCTTGGTAACCAAAGGCAATTTTTTCTCCAGCAACTAAACGAGGTCTAATAATACTAAAATTGGTTTCTTCTTTAAATAATTTTAAAGAGAAAGTGCTATCTGTAGGTACTGTAATGTAGTTTTTATAAAAACCTATTTTGTCTGTTTTTTGCTGAAATTTATTATCTTCATTAGCATCTTTTAAAGCTACAAGCATGTATTTACCAGCTTTAATATTATCAATGCTAAAAGTTGTGGTACTATCTAAGGTATTGGTAACGTATTTTGGTAATTTATTGTAAACTATAGAATCTTTAAATGTAGAGTCTACTTCATATAAACGTACAGATACAAAATCTTCTGGTTTACGTAAAACAGCATCTGTAATATCTCCTTTAACAGATAGTGAATCTATATAACTTCCGGTAGAAAAAATAAACTTGTAATACGAGTATGGGTTTTCTTCATTATTATCTACAATACTGTTACCAAAGTTAAAAGCATAGGTAGTGTTTTCAGATAAGGTATCGTTAATTTTAATAGTAATATACTTACTAGCAGTACCAAGCGGAGTTACTTCTGGAGCAGGATCCATTGGTGGCGAAATAATAAGCTGTTTGCTAAGGTTTTTAATTTTTACATACTCATCAAAATAGATTTTAATTTCCTTGCCATTAAAATTAGTTGTATAATTTTTTGGTGTGGATTTAACAATTTTAGGAGGTGTTATGTCTTTTGGTCCACCACTAGGATTTCCTCTATTAGCACAGCTAATTATAATTAAGCCTAGAGTAAGTATAAAAAATAAATTAGATAATTTATTACGCATTATTAATTTCATGATTTTGTACAAAGTAACAACATATTTATCATTAACAAAACACTCAATGTACTATTGCCATAGTAGCAATACTAATTTTAACATTTTTAGCTTTATTTAATACTTGAATACAAGACTCTAAAGTTGCTCCTGTAGTAATAATATCATCTACTATTAAAATATGTTTGTTTTCTATTGATGCGGCATTTTCTAAAGTAAAAAGCTCATAGTTAGATTGCCATCTAGCAAATCTTTTCTTGGTTACTTGAGAGGTGGTATTTGTAATTTTAATTAAAGAAGAGTCGTTATAATCTGCTTGTAACGCTTTGGCAATTTCTTGACCAAATTTAGCAACCTGATTATAACCTCGTTTTTTGTACTTCTTTTTGTGTAAAGGCACAGGAACAACAATATCTATTTCTTGGTAAGTAGGTAGTTCTTTTAACTCGTTACCTAACCATTGTCCTAAAAAAACACCAATTTCTTCATAACCTCTATATTTTAAATTATGAATAAGTTGCTGTACAATGCTTTTCTTTTCAAAACGAAGTAAAGCAGTTGCCTGTTCTACCTTTGCGCGACCATAAAATACCTTAGCAACAGCTTGGTTAGCATTAAGATGATAATTAGTAACAGGCAAGTTATGTCTGCAAGAAGTACAAACATAACATTCAGAATCCTGCAAGTGCACATAACATGCATAGCATACCTTAGGAAAAAATAAATCTATAATAGAACGAAACATGATACTAAACTTACAAAATTTAATGCGAAAAGTTTAATGGTATTGCTTTAACAATTATTTCTTATCGTTTAACGATTAAAATATTTTAAATCAAACAAAATATATAGTTTCGTGCCGTAAAATAAATAATATGTTGGTTTTCCCTCAAAATTTTAACTACAAATTAATTATTGGTACACTAGTAATTGTAATTACTGTTTTAGGAGCTTATAGCATTTCCTATTTTAATTCATCTAAAAATCAAGAGGAATTTTTAGAGCAAGAAAAAAAGCTTGTTCAAAATGAATTAAAAGAAATGATTTCGCTATATGAAGATGTTTCTGTAGAAAACCAAGTGGTTAAAACAAGGTTAGAAACTTCTAAAACAAAAGTAGAAAGCATTTTAAATGTAGTAAAAAATGCAAAAACCGATGTGTCACTAATTAATAAATATAAAAGTCAAATACATACTCTTAAAAACGAAAGAGAAGGTGTTTTTGATCATATAGACTCGCTTGTTAGAAATAATAATATCTTACAATCTCAGGTAGATTCTGTGTCGCAACAATCTGAAACTCAAAAATTAGAAATAGATAGTTTAGTTTTAAAAAACCAAAAACTATATAAAATAATTAATGAGGTTGGTAAACTTAAGGCAAACCAAATAACGGTTTCAGCATTAAATACTTCGTCATCATTACGATTTTTTGAAACCAACAAGGCAAGTGAAGCAGATTATTTTGAGGTTTGTACTACCTTAGAGAGTAATATGTATACTAATAAAGGAAGCAAAAATATTTATGTTCAAATTGTAGATGCTAATGATAAAATAGTATCAGAAAGAGGAATTCTTAAATTTCAAGGAAAACATATAGGATACAGCGGGAAAACAACCATTAAAAACATAGCTGATAAAACAACAGCATGCCTTAAAATAAGTGTGAAAAACAAAGAAAGGTTAGAAGCAGGAAGCTATTCTGTTAACATATTTGAAAACGCAACATTTTTAGGAAACACATCTATTGCATTAAATTAAAAAAATAACACATAATTTTTTAAAAACCATTCCATTAATATGGAGTGGTTTTTTACTTTTGCATCTATGGCAAATCAAGACGAACAATTTAAAAAAGTAATCTCTCACGCAAAGGAGTATGGTTACGTATTCCAGAGTAGTGAAATATACGATGGTTTGAGTGCAGTTTATGACTATGCTCAAAATGGAGCAGAACTTAAAAAGAACATTCGTGACTATTGGTGGAAAGCCATGGTGCAAATGCATGACAATATTGTAGGTATAGATGCAGCAATATTTATGCATCCTACCACCTGGAAAGCTTCTGGGCATGTAGATGCTTTTAGTGATCCATTAATAGATAACAAAGATTCTAAAAAAAGATATCGCGCAGATGTTTTAGTAGAAGACTATTGTGCTAAAATAGAAACCAAGATAGAAAAGGAAGTAAAAAAAGCGCAAAAACGCTTTGGGGAATCCTTTAATAAAGAAGAGTTTTTAGCAACTAACGGAAGAGTATTAGGATATCAAGAAAAAATTGATACCATATTAAAACGCTTAGGAAAATCTTTAGAAGCAGAAGATTTAGCAGATGTTAAAGCACTAATTGAAGAGCTAGAAATAGCTTGTCCTTTAAGTGGTTCAAGAAATTGGACAGACGTAAAGCAGTTCAATCTAATGTTTGGTACTAAACTTGGTGCTTCAGCAGAAACTGCAATGGATTTATACTTGCGTCCAGAAACTGCACAAGGTATTTTTGTAAACTTCTTGAACGTACAAAAAACAGGAAGAATGAAAATTCCTTTTGGTATTGCACAAACAGGAAAAGCATTTAGAAATGAAATTGTTGCAAGACAGTTTATTTTTAGAATGCGTGAGTTTGAACAAATGGAAATGCAATTTTTCATTAAGCCGGGAACACAAAAAGAATGGTTTGAAAAATGGAAAGAAACCAGATTAAAATGGCATCTTTCTTTAGGAATGGGAGAAGATAACTACCGTTTTCACGACCACGAAAAACTAGCGCATTACGCAGATGCAGCAACAGATATTGAATTTAAATTTCCTTTCGGATTTAAAGAATTAGAAGGAATACACTCTCGTACAGATTTTGATTTAAAACAACACGAAGAGTTTTCTGGTAAGAAGCTTCAATATTTTGATCATGAAGATAACAAAAGCTACACACCTTATGTTTTAGAAACCTCTATTGGTTTAGACAGAATGTTTTTAGCTGTATTCTCAAACTCTTTAGTAGAAGAAAAATTAGAGAATAACACCACAAGAACCGTTTTAAAATTACCAGCAGTTTTAGCTCCAGTAAAAGCAGCTATTTTTCCTTTAGTGAAAAAAGATGGTTTACCAGAAGTAGCAAAACAAATTGTAGAAGATTTAAAATGGGATTTCAATGTGTTTTATGACGAAAAAGATGCTGTAGGAAAACGTTACAGACGTCAAGATGCAAACGGAACACCATTTTGTATTACTGTAGATCACGAAACCTTAGAGAACAATACTGTTACTATAAGACACAGAGATACTATGGAACAAAAACGTGTAAAGATTGAAGATTTAAAAGATTTAATAAAAACAGAGGTTGATGTGAAACATTGGCTAATGAAAATGAAATAATAAATCTCTGCAAAAAGCAGAAATCAAAAACAGTAAAAGCCCAAGTTTTAAACTTGGGCTTTTTTATTATATATTAAAATAAACCTCTAATTAAAAGTAGTACAATCTAATAACAGAATAGATATAACTTAAATGCTAGCTGTTGTAATGTTTTTGCTAAAAACGCCAAATATGTAACTATTAAAGTGGTTTATATGTGTTTTTTGTAACCTAGCAATCGTAAAGCGTTTAACACCACTACCACTGTAGAACCTTCATGAAATAAAACTGCTAAACCAATATTGGTAAGTCCTAAAATAGTAACAGGAACCAATACAATAACAACACCTAAACTTATAAAGATGTTTTCTTTTATAATGCGTTTAGATGCTCTACTTAAACCTATAACAAAAGGAAGGTTTTCAATTTTATCAGACATTAGTGCCACATCTGCAGTTTCTAAAGCAACATCGCTTCCTGCTGCTCCCATAGCAACACTAACAGTGCTTAATGCCATAGCAGGTGCATCATTTACACCATCACCAACCATTGCTATTTTTCCGTCTGTAGCTAATAAGTTTTTAATAGCTGCTACTTTATCTTCTGGTAATAAGTTTCCTCTTGCTTCTGTTAAACCAATTTGTTTTGCAATGGCATCTCCAACATTTTGATGATCTCCAGTAAGCATAGTCATACGTTTTATACCAATAGCTTTTAGTTGTTTAAGTGTGTTTGCAGCTGTTTTTCTTGGTACATCCATAACGCTAATTATACCAATAATTTCATTATTAAAAGCTACTAACATTACAGTATGTCCGTTTTGCAAAAGGCTGCTCATTTTTGAAGTTACAGTATCTGTAATAGTCATGCCTTCATCTTGCATTAGTTTTAAGTTGCCAATACATACTTTTTCATGGTTATACATAGCAGTAACCCCTTTACCTTGTATGGCTTCCATGGAGTTAGCATGGTTTTTAAAATGTATAGCATGCAAAGTTTCAATGTCTTTAGCAATTGCTTTTGCTAAAGGATGGTTGCTTAAACTTTCTACCTCTAAAACAATTTGTAAAAGGTCTTCTTTATTAAAATTATGTAAAGGGATTACATTGGTAAGTTTTGGTTTTCCTTCGGTTAAGGTTCCTGTTTTATCAAATGCAATTGTGCTAATGCTTCCTAAGTCTTCTAGCGCTTTACCTCCTTTAATTAAAACCCCTTTTTGTGCAGCTCTTGCAATACCGCTAAGAACAGCACTTGGTGTAGAAATTGCTAAAGCACAAGGACTAGCAGCAACCAAAACGGTTATTGCTCTGTATAAACTTTCATTAAAAGTTTCGTCTATGACTAAGTAGGCAAAACATAAAAGTACCACAACAATAATAACTATAGGTACATACCATTTTTCAAACTTTTTGGTTAAACGTTGTGTTGGTGATTTTTGCGTTTCGGCTTCACTCACCATTTTAATTAATCGTGCTACTGTAGAATCATGACTCTGTTTTAATACGTGCACTTCAATAGTGCTATCTCCATTTATACTTCCTGTAAAAGCAATATGTTTTTTGTCTATATGTTTAAAATCTGGTAGTTTATCTGTTGTTGCAATGGCTGTTTTATCTACAGGCATGCTTTCTCCAGTAATTGGCGCTTGATTAATGCTGCTGTTTCCAGAAATTATTACACCATCTGCAGCTATTTTAGTGTTTGGTTTAACTACAATAATATCTCCTATTTTTAAGTTTTCAATAGGTGTTTCTGTTAAATGGTTGTTTTTTTTAACTATGGCTGTTTTTGGTGATAAATCACTTAAGGCTTCAATAGATTTTTTTGCTTTATTCATGGCGTAATGCTCTAAAGCATGCCCTAAACTAAATAAAAATAGAAGTAAAGATCCTTCTGCCCAACTACCAATATAAGCAGCTCCTATGGCTGCAGCAATCATTAAAAAATCAATATCAAAACCTCCTTTTTTTATTTTTTGAAAGGCTTCAATAGAAATAAAATAACCTCCAAAAAAATAAGAGATAATATAGCTTAATAAGTTTAGCCAACTTGGCGCATTAGTGAGTTTTTCAATAACAAAACCAAGTACTAAAAAAACACCACACAGTATGGCAAAATAGAGTTCTGTTTTTTTTCCAAAAATCATATTATGACCATGGTCGTGCGAATGGCTAGTGTGGTTGTTCATTTAGTTTTTAAAAAATGGTGGAGTTATTGGCTATCTTCTTCGCTGTTATTTAATAACATAGTGGTGCCTTTAACTACAATTTGTTTTTCTTTTAAAGCTTCTGTGTTTATAATTTCTATGTTGGTTTCGGTTTTTTTTCCTGTGACTAATTTAACCTTTTCAAAATAAAAATCAGTAGCATTTTCTTCCTTTAAAGTTAATACAAATAAATTGTTTTCATTTTCAATTATAGCTTCATTTGGTAAGCCTAGTGCTTTTTTGCTATCTACAATAATATCTGCATCAACAAACATACCTACTATAAAATTTTCCTTTTCATTATCTACGTGTGCATGTACTTTTATACGTCTGGTTTGCTCATCAATGGTGGTGCCAACTAAATGTACTTCTGCTTCGTAAGTTTTGTTAGAAGTTTCCGGTATTTTGAATAGTATTTTTTGCCCTTTTTTAATTTTTAGAATGTCTTTTTCAAAAACCGATAGTTCTAAATGAATGTGATCAATATCTACAATTTCTAAAATGACATCACTTGGCGCTACATAGGTTCCGTTACTCACGTTTACCTTGGTGATATTTCCGCTAATTGGTGCGTATAAATTTATAGTTGAAGAGATTTGTCCTTGCTCTACCTTAGTTGGGTTTAGGTGCATCATTTGTAGTTTTTTGCGTAAACCGTTGTAATGTGCTAAGTTGCTTTTGTATGCACTCTCTGCTTTTAAGTAATTCTTCTCAGAAGTGATTTTTTCATCAAACAAGGTTTTTTGTCTGTTGAATTCTGATTTTAGGTAATTTAATTGCTCTGCAACTTCTAGGTAGTTTTGTTGTATTTCTACAAATTCTGTGTTTTCTAAGGTAACTAAAAGCTGTCCTTTTTTTACAGTATCACCAATTAGTAAAGGGGTTTTTGTAATATAACCACCAATAAAAGTAGTAACGCTAGATTTGTTGCGTGGTGGCACGTCTATCATTCCGTTTACTTTTACGGTTTCATTAAAATTGTATTCTGCTAAGGCTCCTAAAGCCATTTTTTCGCCTTCAAATTGTGCTTTAGTTAGCCTAATTTCATTCTTGTTTGTTTCTGTTTCAGGAATGGTAGTTTCTTTTTTTTCTGAATTTCCGCAGGCTACTAAAACCATTGAAAATAATAAGATATATAGATATTTCATTGTTATAAAATTAAGTGATTGATGTGGATAACGGTTTGGTTATAATTATTTAATTGCTCTAGGTAGTTCAGCTGAATGTCTTTAGCTGTTTCTATACTTTGTATGAATTGAAAGAAATCAATTTCGCCTTCTTTGAAGGTTCTATTGGCTGTTTTTATAATTTCTTCAGAAAGTGTTTTTCCTTGCGTTTCATAATAATTAATAGCTTCTTCATACTGCTGTAATTTAGCTAATAAAGATTGTCGTTCTGCGTGTAACTGTGTTTTGTAATTTTGCTTTTGTTCTAAAACAACTTCTTGTGCAATTTTAGCTGCTTTAATTTTAGAACGCTGTCCGCCAAACAAAATGGGTATTTTAAGACCTAGTTGGTAACCTGTTAAATGCTTGTTTAAGTCATTATTAGTTCCTTGAAAATAGCTTGCATTAATATCTGGAAGCAGGTTTTGTTTTTCTAAAGTAGTTTGTGCTTTTTGATAATTAATAGAAGCATCAAACAAGGAAAGACCTACATTTTGATTTGCTGATATATTTTCTAGCTCTAGTTTTTTAAGAAAAGTATCTGCAATAGAAATAGAATCTATTTGAACCACTTTTTTTAGTTGCTCTTTGGCTAAGGTTACCTCTTGAAGTGACTGTTTGTAAAGGGTTTCTAGTTGTTTTTGTTTAGAACGCGCAGTAATCATTTCTAGGTAGTTTGTTTCGCCTAACTCAAACCTACGTGCTGCCTTTACCGCAAAATTTTGATACAAGCTGTCTAAGTATTTATAGTTTTTAGCTTTGTTTTTTGCGTAGCTTAATTGGTAGTAATTAGCGTACACTAACTTTTTAATTTGTTGTAATTGTACATTATAAGTTGCTTTTTGAATTTCTACTTTAGATAGGTTTCGTTTTTTTTCGGCAAAATAAACCGTAGGAAACTTAAAGCTTTGCGAGACACCAAAAACCTTTAAAGGTTTGTTATTTGTAGCTAAATTACTTTCGTCATAATTATAATACACATTTGTTTTATCAAAACTAAAAGCCGAATTAACACTAGCATTTTCTTGATTTGTTTTTAAGGTTTCAGCTTTTAAGCTTGCATTATTCTCTATGGCTAATGCTAAAGTTTGCTCCATGCTTAAAGGATTGTTTTGTGCTTGTATTTGAAAGCTTGCTAGCAAAACAATTACAGTTACTATACTTTTTTTATGCATTTTAAGTTCTTTTTTCTCTTCAAACCAAGCGTATAAAATAGGTAAAACCACTAAGGTTAATAAGGTTGCAGTTACCAAACCACCAATAACAACTGTTGCTAATGGACGTTGTACTTCTGCTCCTGCATTTGTAGAAACTGCCATAGGTAAAAATCCTAAAGCTGCTGCTGCAGCGGTTAGCAATACAGGACGTAAACGTTCACTAGTTCCTTTTTTAATACGCTCATTAATATCTGTAATACCTCGTTCTTTTAGTTCTTTAAAATGCTCAATAAGCACAATACCATTAAGTACAGCAATACCAAAAAGAGCAATAAAACCAACACCTGCAGATATGCTAAAAGGTAAGCCTCTAAACCAAAGTAATAATACACCACCAACAGCAGAAAGCGGAATGGCAGAGTACACAATAAGTGCTTCTTTTACCGAGTGAAAGGCAAAATAAAGTAATACGAATATGAGTAATAAAGCAACAGGAACAGCTACTAACAGTCTGTCTTTAGCACTTTGTAAATTTTCAAATTGTCCACCATAAGTAATGCTATATCCAGGAGGTAAATTCAGTTTGCTTTCTAGTATGTTTTGTATGTCGTTTACTACAGATTGTAAATCTCTATTTCTTACGTTTATACCTGCTACAATACGTCTTTTGGTATCATCACGAGATATTTGTGCAGGACCATTGGTGTATTTTATTTCTGCCAATTCGCTAAGCGGAATTTTGTTTCCGTTAGGTGTATCTACAAATAAATTTTGCAGGCTTTCTAGGTTTTTTCTGCTGTTTTGTTGCAGTCTAAGTACAAGATCGAAGCGTTTTTCGCCTTCAAAAACATTTCCTACTGTAGCGCCAGCAAATCCCATAGAAATTATATGGTTTATTTCTTGAATGTTAAGTCCGTAACGTGCAATTTTACTTCTATTAAAGGTAACACTCATTTGTGGCAAACCTTCAACTTTTTCTACCGAAATATCTGCAGCACCTTCAACGTTTTTAATAAGGTTTTTTATTTGGGCTGCTTTTGTAGCTAAAATATTTAAGTCTTCGCCAAAAATTTTAACAGCAACATCTGCTCTTACACCTGTAACTAGCTCGTTAAATCGCATTTCAATAGGTTGTGTAAACTCTACTTCCATACCAGGAATAACCTTTAAGGCTTCTTTAAATTTATCTGCTAGTTCATCTTTGCTTTTTGCAGAGGTCCATTGTTTTTTAGGTATTAGTTTTATAATAACATCACTTTCTTCCATAGACATTGGATCTGTTGGTACTTCTGCTGCACCAATACGAGTAACTACTTGATCTACTTCAGGAAAATTATCTAATAATATTTGTTCTATTCTAGTGGTTATTTCTATGGTTTTACCAAGAGATGTTCCTGTTTTTAAAACAGGTTGAATAACAAAATCACCTTCGTCTAAAGTAGGTACAAATTCGCCTCCCATTTTGCTAAAAATCCAAATGCTAGAGCTTAGTAATACTACAGAAAGCACAATTACTATTTTTTTGTGGTTTAAAGCCCAGTTTATAATAGGTTGGTAGCCTTTATTTAAAAACAGCATAAGTCTTACCGAAATGTTTTTAGCAGACTGTTTATTAGGTTTTAAAAATAGAGAGGAAACCACAGGAACGTAGGTTAGGCATAAAATCATGGCTCCTATTAATGCAAAGCTAAAGGTCATAGCCATTGGTCTAAACATTTTACCTTCAATACCACTTAAAGATAAAATAGGAATAAATACAATTAAGATGATTAATTGACCAAAAACGGCAGAATTCATCATCTTTGAAGCACTTTGTAGTGTTATTTGGTCTATTTCGGCTTGTTTTTGGCTTTTGCTAATTTCGGCTAAATGTTTGGTTTTAGACATGATTTGAAAAGCAATAAACTCGACAATAATAACAGCTCCATCGATAATAATACCAAAATCAATAGCACCTAAACTCATTAAATTGGCATCTACACCAAAGTAGTTCATTAGTATAATAGCAAACAATAAACTTAACGGAATTACAGAAGCTACTACCAATCCAGATCGCCAGTTACCAAGGAGTAAAACCACGACAAAAATGACGATTAAAGATCCTAAAATTAAGTTTTCTGCTACAGTAAAAGTGGTTTTGTTAATGAGTTCACTACGTTCTAAAAACCCATTGATATAAACCCCTTCTGGCAGTGTGTTTTGTATAGAGGCAACACGTTCTTTAACAGTATCAATTACTTCTTTAGAGTTTCCGTCTTTAAGCATCATGATTTGTCCTAATACTTTTTCGCCTTCTCCATTTCCGGTTATGGCACCAAATCGTGTTGCGCTACCAAAGCCTACGTTGGCAACATCTTTAATGTAAATTGGTGTGCCATCATTTTTAACAACAATGTTTTCAATGTCTTGTAAGGAATTAACTAGTCCTTCACCACGAATAAAAAATGCTTTGTTGTTTTTTTCAATATAACCACCACCAGATACACTGTTGTTTTTTTCTAAAGCGTCATAAATTTCAGTAATAGAAATATGCATTGCTGTTAGCTTGTTTGGGTTGATGGCCACTTCATATTGTTTTAAAAATCCTCCCCAAGTATTGATTTCTACAACACCAGGAATTCCTGATAATTGACGTTTCACAATCCAATCTTGAATGGTACGCAAATCGGTTGTGCTATATTGGTCTTCATAACCGGGTTTTACGTCTAATATATATTGATAAATTTCACCCAAACCTGTTGTTATAGGTCCCATTTCTGGAGCACCAAAACCATCTGGTATTTGCTCTGAAGCAGATTTAATTTTTTCTGCAATAAGTTGACGAGGTAAATAGGTGCCTAAATCATCATTAAATACAATGGTAACCACTGATAATCCGAATTTTGAAACCGATCTAATTTCTTCAACTCCTGGTAAATTGGCCATTTCTAGCTCTACAGGATAGGTAATAAACTGCTCTACATCTTGTGTAGATAGGTTTCTTGAAGTTGTAATAACTTGTACTTGATTGTTGGTGATATCTGGAACAGCACCAATTGGTATTTGCGATAATGAGAAAATACCAAAGCCTAAAATAAAGGCTGTAAATAGAAAAACTATTAGCTTATTGTTTAAGCTAAATTTGATAATGTTTGTTAACATAATTCATATTAATTTAAGAAATAATAAAAGCCTGTTTTATAGAACAGGATTAAAATTTAAAATGAATTATGCGTGTTTGGGTGGCTGAAAAATAGAAGGTTTTTCAGAATCTGTTAATGCTTCGTTGTAGTGAAAGTTAAAAGGGATTTCTATAAATTCGGTATAGGTAAAATCGTAATTATTAGTAATACTTATAAAGGAAGTATTGATGTGTGTGCAAATGTGATGACTGTCTTTAAACGGTAAATCGTCATGTTCTTTGTGGTCGTTTTTATGGTTGTCTTTTGCATCGCCATAATGTTCTACTATAAATTCAAAAAAAGTATCGCCATACATTTCTTTGTGAAACTTGGCATGATTTAGCAAAGCATTAATCTTAGAAAAATCTTCTAAGTTAATATTGAAACTCTGGAGGAGAATCAAGATAGAATAAGTAAATACTAAAATCTTGCTCATAACAAATGCTAATTTACAAATTTAGCATTATTAATTGCGTAACATATGTTACAAATGTTTTAAAAGTAAGCCTTTAGCTGTATGTTACCAGTATGAATGGTTTTGCTGGTTTCTGTGTTTCTACCAAAATAGCTCAGGTTTAAGTCTAAGTATTTGGTGAGTTTTTTTTGTGCTAAAAGGGTCCATGTAAAGTTTTTTCCTGGTTGTAAACCTTCTAGCATTTGGTATGCAACAGGAGAATTAGAGTCTCCTGTAAAAGTGTTTGAAAAATAGTTGAATTCTCCAGAGATTGCCATTTGCTGTTGGTTAGAAAAAGCAAAAGAAGCACCATACTTTTGTTGTTGTAGGGTTTCTAAATTAGTGATGGTGTTTTCTTTGTTGGTGTATTGGTAATATATATCAAAGCGTGTATTGTCATTAAATAAATAAGATAGTTTTGGGTTTAACTGTGTTTCATCTATGTTGTAATTTTTGCTAGTGTAGTTTTCGCTCTTGCTTTCATTAGTGCTAAGGCTTGTAGCTAAATTTGCTAGCCAATTTGTTGCAAATTTATGGTTAAAAAGTAGCTGGTGACTTTTAGAGTTTGCCTCTAAAGAGCCTATGGTTAGTAGGTTTTTAGAATCGCTAGTTAAAAAAGTGTACGAGGTTGTGTAGTGTTGTTTTCCTCTGTTAAAAAAGAAAACGTTTCTAAAGCTAGATTGTAGTCCAAGGCGTTTTTCTGGGTCGTCTTTAAAAGGGTTAAGGTCAAAAGAGCTGCCTTCGCGTTTTTGTTTTCTGTCTATTAAATAAGAGGTTTGATTGTAAAAATGGGATGCTATTTTTTTAAAATTATTATCACTAGTAGACCATTGCTGCGGATTTAGTGTTATGGTTTGGCTAAATCTGTTTTGATGCGTTTGTACATATACTTGGTTGGGAAGCAATACTCTTATATAGGTACCTTGATCTGCAAATTGTGCAATTTCAAACTCTTCTAGTTCTTGAATGTTGTTTTCGTTATAATCAATCCATGTGTAGGCACCTTGTCCTGCTTCTACTTCTACATAGGTGAATTCTTGTTGTGCTAAGGTTCCAGAATTGGTTTCGTAAACCGTATTCCAGTGAACCATTTGTTTAAATAATTTTTGACTGAATTGTATTCTTGAATTTAAAGACTCTTCGTTATCTAGTGTTTCATCTACATTGTCTAAGTTTCTGTAATTGGCGTAAATAGCAAGGTTGGTGTTGTTGTTTTGAATAATTCTAGAATCTATATAGTAGGTGTTAGAAGTGTTTACTTTTTCAAGATTAGATCCTACAATACTATCATTAACTCTGTGTTTGTATCCTATTTTTGCAAATATCTTTGTGCTATCACCAATTCCTGTAAATATTTCATACGATTTATAGCGTTGACTTAAGGCAGTAAAAGTATCTGTTTCTTTGTCTTTCTGTTCGTTGTTTTCTAGAGCTAGTTTGGTGCCAATCCAAGCATTTTTTAAGCTGTAGGTTATATTGTTGTAGCTTCGTAAAAAAGTAGAGTTGTTTAGGTTTGAGCTAGCGTTTAATACACTAGAGTTTGATGTTATTTGCCAGTTGTTTAATCTTAAATCACCATAGAGTATGTGTCTGCTTCCGTTAAAATTTTCAGAATAATTTAAATATTCATATTGGTATTTTGCTAGTCCTTTTTCATGATGAGTTGTTTGTACACCTGTAGTAAAAAGGGTTTGGTTTCCGTTGTCAATTACATTTTGATTGGTAGAGGTTTGTTCAATATTCCAATCTCTAATAAATTCGGCATTGTATAAACGTTCAATGGTTCTAAAATTTTCTTGCATGTAAATAGCATCTGCAAACGTATTTACATTCCAAAGGCTATCTTTTTTAAGTATTGCTTGTTCTACATTTATTTTAGCAGCAAAACCATCATTATCATCATCATCTAAATTAGAGAATAGGTTTAAATCATTTTTACTACCCGCAAGTTCAAAACCAATGCTTGTTTTTTTGCTTGGTGTGTAGCTTCCGTTTACAACAGCTATTTGTAATTTGTCTGGAGCAATAAGGTTGGTAATAGGTTCATAATTACCTTGTGGTATTCCAGCTATAGGTTCTACATATTCATAAATGGTACTAATGGCGTTAATGTTACTTATTATATAATTTCCTAGGTTATCACCAACTAAAGAAAAGTTTACACTGTAAAGTTCATCATCTTCATTGTTAGAAAACACAAAAGCTTCCACACCATTAATAAATTCTTTTTTATATAGAATTCGGTTTTCGCTATAGGTTTCAGGAGTAGCAGAAGGAGCAGTCATGAGTGTTTCGTCATCACCAGCATTTGCTAATATTTCTACTTGTTCTGTAGATAGGTTTTGTTGTAAAGGGTTGTTTTTTGCATCATTTTCACTGTATACAGAAACCCCAAGGTTTAGTTTTTTGCTTTGGTAGTTGCTGCCACCATATACTACTAATCGCGAATAATTACGTTCGCTATATTGGTAGTCTACAGTAATACGCATTTCGCTAGTAATAGGAAAAGTAGAATTGAAAATAATTTCTCCTGCATTGTAATTAATGATGTAGTCTTTGTTTTCTCCTCTTTCAAGAACAATTCCATTTACATAAACTGTTTCGCTACCAGAAACTACAAGTACGTATAACTCGTTGTTGGGACCGCTTAATTTATAAGGTCCTTGGTTTCCTTCTTCTGCAGTAAATTGGCTAGAGGTAAATTGACCTCTAACAATTGCTCCAGCAGCAAAAATATTGGTTTTAGAATCTGGATGATGTAAGGTTGCATCAAGACTTAACCCTTGCACACGTTTAGAAAAATTAGCAAAACTAGACTGTGTGTTTTCTAAGTCTATATCTCCAGCGCGAATTTTCCAGTTATCGCTAAAAAGTTCAATAAATACTTGGTCAAATTCATCTAAACGTTGCGAATAACCACTTTCTTGAAGCGGAATGTTTGCATCTTGAATAGAGGCTCTTAGCGAAACCTTATGATTTAATTTACCAGTAATTTGTAAATCTAATTCGCTATTTAACACTGCATTTTGGTTGTTACCAATGATAACACCACGAGAAATACTTCCAGAAGTTGTTAAACCATCAAAAGGAGTAAAGGTATTGTTTTGGCTAGACTGTTTTATTTTGTATAACTGTTGTTGGTTGTCTGTGTTTTCAACAATAACTTTTTTATCTAATTGCTTATAGGTTTTGGTTATAAAATCAGGATATTTTAAGTAGTTAATTGTTAGAGAGTCTGTTGCAACAGGTTTTTTAAAATACAGTATTGCTTTAGCAAAATCTACAGCATAGTAGGTGCTGTCTATAATAGTGTTGTCTTTTCTTTTAATAGTAAAGTAAGATGGGTTTATACTAACGCTGTCTATAGCAATACTATCTTGTACAAGTACCTTTTTGGTCTTGTAGTTAGATTCTTGATCTTGTGCTAAAGCAGTAAAACCAATTAAGAACATTAAAAGAAAGTATGTAAACTTCATGCGTTACTAAAACTAAAAAATACCTAAAATATTTTATTGCTAGTTTTTTGTTAAAAGGACATTAATATTTTAGTGTAAATGTAAAGCATTATTTATTTTAGCTGAAACATAACTATTTTAAAATAAAAAACCTTTTGAAAATAATCTCATACAACGTAAACGGAATTCGAGCAGCACTAAATAAAGGCTTTATAGATTGGCTAAAAGCTGCAAACCCAGATGTAATTTGTTTGCAAGAAATAAAAGCAATGAAAGAACAGCTAGATTTAGATGTTTTTGTAGAAGCTGGTTACCAATATAATTATTGGTTTTCTGCTCAAAAAAAAGGCTATAGTGGTGTTGCTATTTTAAGTAAAATAGAACCAGATCATGTTGAGTTTGGTACAGGAATAGAGTCTATGGATTTTGAAGGAAGAAATATACGTGCAGATTTTAACGGTGTTTCTGTAATGAGTTTGTATTTGCCTTCAGGAACAAATGATGCAAGACTGCAACATAAACTAGATTATATGAGTATGTTTCAAGAGTACATTAATAATTTAAAAAAAGAAATACCTAATCTTGTTATTTGTGGTGATTATAATATTTGCCATGAAGAAATAGATATTCACAATCCTAAAATGAAAGGTGTTTCAGGTTTTCTTCCTATAGAAAGAGAGTGGATTGGTAATTTTATTGCTAGTGGTTTTACAGACGCATTTCGTTATAAGCATCCAGAAAAACAAGAATATAGTTGGTGGAGCTATCGTGCAAATTCTAGAGCAAATAATAAAGGTTGGCGTTTAGATTATACTATGGTTGCAAACCCAATAAAAGAAAAAATAAAACGAAGCGTTATTCTTCAAGAAGCTGTGCATAGTGATCATTGTCCCGTTTTAGTTGAAATAGAATAATAAAGTGACTAATACTTAGTTTTTAGTTAGTAGTAATTGGTTTTACCAAAACCAAAAGTTAAAATATAAAGAATAAAAAGAACCCAAATACAATATGAAAAGTAAATTAGTAGTCTTAACAATGGCAACCATCGTAGCAACCTCATGCGTTTCGCCTAAAGTTTATAAAGATTTAGAAAGTAAATATGCAAGCTTAAAAAAAGAAAACAGAAAGCTTTCTGATGAAAACGAAGCGCTTTTACAAGCGAGCAATAAATCAGAAAACGATTATGCAAAACTTAAAAAAGACTACGATGCAGCAATTGCTAATAGAGACCAGTTGCAGGCAGATTATAACGCATCAAAAACAAACCTAGAAAATTTAAAGGCTTCTTATGATGCTTTAGAAAAAAATAGCTCTGCATCTATAGCTGCAAATTCTAAAAAAAATAGAGAGTTGTTAGCGCAATTAGAAGCTAAAGAGCAAGCCTTAGAAGCAGAAAACCTAAGACTTGAAAAAATAAAAAGTGAATTAGAACAACGTTCTAACAGAGTTGCAGAGTTAGAAAATATGATTGCTGCAAAAGATGCTGCAATGACGCAACTAAAAAATGCTATTTCTAAAGCATTAACAGATTTTGAAGGAAAAGGATTAACAGTAGAGCAACGTGATGGTAAAGTATATGTTTCTATGGAAAATAAATTACTTTTTAAATCGGGTAGTTGGGCAGTTGGTGTTCAAGGAAAAAAAGCAGTAGAACAACTTGGTACTGTACTTGGTGAAAATGCAGAAATAGCTGTTTTAATTGAAGGGCATACAGATAATGTACCATATACAGGAACAGGGCAAATTTCTAGCAATTGGGATCTATCTACTAAACGTGCAACAGCAATTGTAAATATATTAAGAGAAAATAAAGCAATTCAACCTGAGAATTTAACTGCTGCAGGACGCGGAGAATTTGCGCCAATTGCAAGTAATGAAACTGCTGCAGGAAAAGCAAAAAATAGAAGAATAGAGGTTATTTTAACTCCTAAGCTAGATGAGGTAACAAAGCTCTTAAATGATATTTAATGGCATTGTAAAAAAAAGTCAATACTATATGCTAACTAATTAAAAAAAGACACCTCTTTTATAAAAACAAAAGATGAAATATACCACACTACCAAATACCAATATTAAAGTAAGTAAAATTTGTTTAGGTACTATGACTTGGGGAAATCAAAATACCCAAGACGAAGGATTTGCTCAAATGGATTATGCCTTAGATCAAGGAGTGAATTTTTTTGATACAGCAGAATTATATCCAGTTCCTGCAAATGTAGAAACGTATGCAGAAACAGAACGTATTATTGGTAATTGGTTTAAAAAATCTGGAAACAGAGACAAGGTAGTGTTGGCATCAAAAATTGCAGGACCAGGAGATTATACAGCGCATATTAGAACCAATGGGTTTAAGCCAAAAGCTATTCAAGATGCTGTAAACAAAAGTTTAGAACGTTTACAAACAGATTATATAGATTTGTATCAATTACACTGGCCAGAAAGACAAACAAATACTTTTGGAGTTAGAGACTATGCACACAATTCAAAAGATGCATGGCAAGATAATTTTAATGAAATTCTACATACTTTAGATACCATTATTAAAGAAGGTAAAATTCGCCAAATAGGAATTTCAAATGAAAAAGCATGGGGAACTATGCGTTATTTAGAAGAATCTAAACAGCATAACCTACCAAGAATGGTAACCATTCAAAATGCATACTCTCTACTTAATCGCGTTTTTGAAGGAGATTTGGCCGAGATTTCTATGCGAGAAAATATTGGTTTATTAGCATATTCGCCAATGGCATTTGGTGTGCTTTCAGGAAAATACATAAAAGGTACAGCTGCTGCTAATGCGAGGTTAAAATTGTTTTCTAGATTTAATAGGTACAGTAGTGATTCTTGTACAGAAGCTACCAAAAGATATTTAAAAATTGCTGAAGAAAATAATATCAGTTTAGCTCAAATGGCACTAGCTTTTGTAACACAACAACCATTTGTTACAAGTAATATTATAGGAGCAACTACAATGTCTCAATTAAAAGAGAATATAGATAGTATAAATATAGAGCTAAAAAAGGATGTTTTAGACCAAATAAAAGAGGTGCATAATGCTATACCAAACCCTACTTCATAGCGCATTTGCAAAAACCTAGTAGTTGTTAACATAACGTGCTTTTTATCGAATAAAAATGCATTTAATCTATTAAATTAAAGTTAATTTATTAGGGCTAATCTTTTTTTATACTTTAGGTAATTAATTAAAGCATCAAAATTTAAGTGGTGTTTTATTTAAAAAAACACAATTAAATATAAAGATTTATATAACAGTAAATTACAAGAAGAATATTTAATATTTATTAACTAACCTTAACCATAAAATGAAAAAAATTACCCTTTCCCTATTATTGGGCTTGATGTCCTTAATAGGATTCTCCCAAGTAGGTTTAGTAGAAAATTTCGACTCAGGAGTTACTTTGCCAACTGGTTGGACAAGTGATGTAGAAGATTATTCTGTGTCTTTTGTTGAAAACTGTGATGGTAGATCTGTAAGAGCAAACTTAGATGCAACAAATACAGATGCGCAATTAACCTCACCAAACCTTGTAGGTCAATCTAATGGATCTGATTTAACTATTGCTTTTGATTACAAAATAGTTGATTGGTCTTTAGCAACAACCGAAACACAACCTGGTTGGGGAGAAATATTGGTGCAATACTCTGTAAATGATGGAGCAACCTGGTTAACAGTTGATACTATTGATGATTCAAATCATGTTACATCCAATGTTTGTGCTAACTGGTCTGTAGTCGTACCTGCAGCAGATGTGCCAACAGGAAGTGACTTTAAGTTACGTATTAATGCTAATTGGATCACTACAGATACAGATGTTACTTATTATCTGTATTTAGATAATGTTTCTGCAACACAAGTAGTTGTAGATCCTCCTTCTTGTGTAAACTTACTTACACCAACAAATGGTAGTTCAGGAGTTTCTATTACTACAGATTTAGAATGGACTGATGCAACAGGAATACCTACAGGATATACTTTATCTGTTGGTACAACTCCTGGAGGAACAGAAGTTTTAGATAATGTAAATACAGGTTTATCTACAACTTATGACTTACCAGATTTAGAATATGGTACTACGTATTATGTGACAATTACACCTTTTAATGCTAATGGTGATGCTGTAGGTTGTACAGAATATACTTTTACAACAGGAGCTGATCCAAATGCACCTGTAGATTGTGCTTCAGGCTTACCAATTAATACAGTATACTGTTATGATAATAATGATACAACAACATGGAACTTTCAAAGTTCAACAGGAGGTCCTTTAAATGTGTTTTTTAATGCAGGAGAAATGGAGTCTTGTTGTGATGAAATAACTATTTATGATGGTACTGACAATACAGGAACCGTACTGTATGATGATAATAATGATGGAGATTTAACAGGAGTTTCTGTAATAGCTACCTCAGGTTTTGTTTTTATTGAAATTGATAGTGACAGCTCATTTAGTTGTGCTTCTAATGGTTACATACCATTAGATTTCGATGTTTCTTGTGTAGATACAACAGCTTTACCAAACTGTAATGCTGCTTTAACAACACCAGCTAATGGTGCAATAGATGTAGATGTAAATACAGATCTAGTTTGGAGCCCAGCTTCTGTTTTAGTTACTGGTTATATTCTTTCTGTTGGTACAACGCCAGGAGGAACAGATGTTGTTGATAATGTAGATGTGTTTGGAGCTACAAACTATCCTTTAGGTACTTTAGCTTATGAAACTACGTATTATGTAACTATTGTTCCTTATAATGATAATGGTTCAGCCGTTAATTGTAATGAACAAACTTTTACAACAGAAAATGATCCTAATCAAATAGTAGACTGTTCTATAAGTGAAGAAGTAAATACTATTTTTTGTTATGAAAATAACGACAATACCGTGTATAGTTTTGCAAGTAATTCAGGAGCACCTTTAGTGGTCGTTTTTAATTCAGGGACTACAGAAAATATCTTTGATGAATTAGTGGTAACAGATTCAGACGGAACAGAATTATATAATGGTTATGGTAATGGAGGAAATCTAGCAGGATTAATGTTTACTTCTACAGGAGGTTCAATATCAATAGGAGTAACATCAGATGGTTCTGTGGTTAGTTGTACAAATAATCCTTGGAATTTCACAGTTTCTTGTGTAGATACAACAGCTTTACCTAACTGTAATGCATCTTTAACTTCTCCAGTTAACGGAGCTGTAGATGTAAATGAAAATGAAGATTTAACATGGAGTGCAGCAACAGTATTTGTTGAAGGGTATTACTTGTCTATAGGAACAACACCAGGAGGTGTAGACGTTTTAGATAATTTAGATGTAGGAAATGTTTTAACATATGATCCAGGAGTATTAGAGTATTCTACAACGTATTATGTAACTATTATACCATATAATGTTAATGGTTCTGCTGTAGATTGTGTAGAAGAAAGCTTTACAGTAAAAGATGATCCTAATCAAATTGTAGATTGTGATACTAGTGAAGTAATAAATACAACATTTTGTTATGAAAATAACGAAATAATTGAATTGTGGTTTGCATCTTCAAACGGAAACCCAATTTCAATTACTTTCCTTGCTGGTTTGATTGAAGAAAGTACTTTCTCAGGGAATTCTTGGGATGATATATATATTTATGATGGTACAGATAATACCGGAACACTATTATACGACTCTAATGACGGTATTGTTGGTAACAATAATTTAGCAGGTTTTAATTTTGTTGGTAATAGTGGTAATCTATATGTGTTTTTTGATGCAGATGGTTTCGGAAGTTGTGAATCTAATGGGTATACACCAATTAGTTTTGATGTAGCTTGTGTAGATACAACCGCTTTACCTAACTGTAATGCTGCACTTGTAGCTCCTGTAGATGGTGCTATTGATGTAGATGAGAATGATGATTTAACTTGGTCTGCTGCATCTGTTATTGTTGATGGTTATAAGTTGTACGTAGGTACAACACCAGGAGGAACAGATGTACTTAATGGTTTAGATGTAGGAGATGTTTTAACTTATGACCTGGGAACTTTAGATTATGCTACAACATATTATGTAACTATTGTGCCTTATAATACTAATGGTGATGCTGAAGGTTGTACAGAAGAGAACTTTACAACAAGAGATGATCCAAATGTTATAATAGATTGTACAGCTGGTGTTTATAATACTACTTACTGTTATGATAATAATGACCCAATGGTATTTTATTTTGCAAGTGCAGATGGATATCCGTTAAATATTATGTTTAATGCAGGTGATATTGAAGATCCTTGGGATGAAGTAATTATTTATGATACTGATGGTTCTATTTTATATCAAGGAGATAATGATGGAGACCTTACAGGATTAACATTTACTAGTACAGGAAATGCTTTATCTGTAGCTATAGATTCAGATGGTTCTGGTAGTTGCCAATCAAGTACTGGTTATACACCATGGGATTTCGATGTTTGGTGTCAAACTTGTATACCACAAACGGTAGATTTTGATGTATATGGTGATTGTAATACAGATCCAGACAATCCAGAATTTACTGTAGAAGTAAATGTTACAGACTTTGGTGATGCTACTTCAGTAACAGTAACAGATGATCAAGGAAGTGCTCCACAAGTTCTAACAGAACCTGGTGTAGTAGTATTTGGTCCTTATACAGCTAATATAGATGTTGTTGTGTCTGCAGCTAATACAGACGATGCTAACTGTATTGTAAATAGTATGCCGTTAACGTTTGTTTGTCCTCCAGCACCAAATCCTTGTTCTATTATTTATGCAGGTGAAGATCAAACGGTAACTTGTGATGATAACGAAGTAGATTTATCGTCAACTTTCCACCTTTTCGGAACAGATACTAATACTTATGAAATAAACGCATTAGATGTTTGTCCAACTCCTGCTACATCTGGAGGAGAGCCAACTAGTTTAGATGTTGATGATACATGGTCAGAAGTTATTGAACTAGGATTTGATTTCTGTTTCTTTGGTGAAACATACAGTCAAATACTAATTGGTTCTAATGGTGTATTATCTTTTGAATTACAGTATGCTGGTGGTTACAATGCTTGGGGCTTTACAGATACCTTACCTAATAGTACAGATACAGCATTATCTGAAGCTAATATATTTGGTGTAGCACATGATATTGATCCAAGTGTATGTGGTGATATTAATTATTATATTTTAGGTTCTGCTCCTTATAGACAATTTGTTGTTAATTATTCAAATGTATGTCATTTCAGCTGTAACTCTTTAATGTCAAGCAGTCAGATTATTTTATATGAATCTTCTAACAATATTGATATAAATGTTTTCGATAAACCAACTTGTACAACTTGGAATAGTGGTAGTGCTGTTATTGGTGTTCAAAACGTTCCTGGTACAGTTGCATTTACTCCTCCAGGTAGAAATACAGGAAACTGGTCTGCAAGTGATGAGTATTGGAGATTTGCTCCTTCAGGAGGAACGCCAAACTATAGTTTTGAGTGGTTTGATGGTACAACATCTTTAGGAGATTCTGAAACAATAACAGTTTCACCTACAGAAACAACTACATATACAGCTTCAATTACTTATGAGCTTTGTACAGGTGGTACATCAACTGTTACAGATGATGTTGTAATTACTTTTGATGATTCTGGAGTAGAGGATGCTTCATTCACTATGACAGCAACATGTGATGGTGGTACAGCAGAAATTACTGGAACAACTGGAGGTGTATTTACTTTTGATACTGTGCCAACAGATGGAGCAACAATTGATGCTGCAACAGGTACTGTAACAGGAGCTACACCAGGAGAAACATATACAGTAGTATATACTACAACAGGTTCTTGTTCTGCAACGAGCTCGCAAGATGTTACCGTTTTAGATGCTGAAGATGCTTCATTTACTATGACTGCAACATGTGATGGTGGTACTGCTTTAATATCTGGAGACGCTGGCGGAACATTTAGTTTCAACCCAACAGTAACAGATGGAACTTTAATTGATCCTGTAACAGGAGAAGTTACTAACGCATTACCAGGAACAGCATATACTATTGAGTACACAACTTCAGGAGTATGTAGCGCAACTAGTACTCAGGTTTTAGTTACACTTGACGCTTTTGACTTTACAGTAATAGGAGATTGTAATGGTGCTATTTATGAGTTAACTATAAACCCAACAGATGATAGTTATGATGCTAGTACTGCAACATATGTATTATATGATGATATGGATTCTGTATTACAAACTAATACTGCTGGTGATAATGTATTTGTTATAGACGCAAGTATTTTTACTCCTCCAATGTCTGGAAGCGCTTTTAATTATGTTGTAGAAGTTACTAATGACCTAGGTTGTGTAGTTTATAATGACGTACTAGTAGAAAGTATTAATTGTATTATTCCTCAAGGTATATCACCTAATAACGATGGTAAAAATGATAATTTCGATTTAACAGGGTATGAGGTTAGTAAATTAGAAATTTTTAACAGACATGGTATTAAAGTATACTCTAAAACTAATTATACCAATGATTGGTATGGACAGTCTGATAGTGGCGATGAACTACCAGTAGGAACTTATTTCTACGTAATGGAATATCAAGGAAATAAAACCAAAACATCTTGGGTATATTTAAATAGAGAAAACTAATTAACTAATTAAGTAAAATGAAAAAATTATATATTATTCTCGCTTTCTTGTTTGTTGTTCAAATGCAAGCACAACAAGATCCGCAGTACACACAGTATATGTATAACATGAATGTTGTTAACCCAGCATATGCAGGTTCTTATGAAGGAGTTGCTATTGGAATGCTTTATAGAAGCCAATGGGTTGGATTAGAAGGCGCTCCTAAAACAGGAACCTTCGCAATACATTCTCCAGTAGGTAAAAATGTTGGTTTAGGTTTATCTCTTATTAGTGATGAAATAGGACCAGTAAGAGAAACAAATGCTTATGCAGATTTCTCTTATACTTTACCAATGGGTGCAAACAATAAATTAGCCTTTGGTTTAAAAGCAGGTGCTACATTTCATGATATAGGGTTAAGTGATTTAGAATTAACAGATGCAGATGATGACCTTTTTCAAAACATAAGTGAAGTAACACCAAATGTTGGAGCAGGAGTTTATTTTTATAAACCAAACAAATACTACGTGTCTGTTTCTATGCCAAATATTTTAAACGCTACACATTTAGATGCTAACGGACTTAACATAGGTTCAGAAACACAGCATTTATTTGCAGCAGCAGGTTATGTATTTAGTTTATCTGATAACTTTAAATTAAAGCCGCATGCTTTAGTTAAAACAGCTTTTGATGCTCCTTTAAGTTTTGATGTAAATGCAAATGTATTTATGTATGATATAGTTGAAGTAGGTGTAGGATATCGCTTAGAAGATTCTTTTAGCGGAATGGTTAACTTTATGGTAACTCCTCGTTTAAGAGTAGGTTATGCATATGATGCTATTCAATCCGATTTAAATTACTCAACAAGTTCATCACACGAGGTATTTATTAATTTTGATATTGCGTTTCCTAAACGTGTATCACGTTCACCACGTTATTTCTAATCAGATAAGCTAAAGATATTATGAAAAACTTTAAATTATATATAACAATACTATTATTGAGTAGCTTTAGTTTAACTGCTCAAAATAAGGATACCAATACTGCAGATAAATATTTTTCTAGATTTAATTTTAATAAAGCTATTGAGTCTTATGAAAAATTAGTAGAAAAAGGAAAAGCAGATGCGTATGTATACACGCGTTTAGCAGAAGCAAACTACAATATTTTTAATACTGTAGATGCAGAAAAATGGTATGCTAAAGCCCTTGAAACCTCTCAAAATCCAGAAACAATTATCAATTACGTACAAATGCTTAAAGCAAACGGTAAGTATGATAAATCAAATGAATGGATGAGCAAATTTGCAGCTATGAGACCTGCAGATGTAAGATCAATTGCATTTAACGAAAATCCTGATTATTTACCTAAAATTTTAGATAAAGGAAAGAAGTTTAATGTTCAAAATCTAGAAATTAACTCTCAAGTATCTGATTTTGGAGGTACTATTAATAACGGTAAATTATATATCACTTCTGCAAGAAATAAAGCAAGAAGAGAATATGGTTGGAATGAAGAACCTTTTCTAGACCTTTATGAATTTACTATAGAAGAAGATGGTACATACCAAAACGAAAGCCTATTAGGTAACGATATCAATACAAAGTACCACGAAGGTGTAGTTGCTTTTAGTCCTGACGGAAATACCATGTATTTTTCTAGAGAAAGTTTTTACGAGAAAAAGTATCAAAGTGACTCTTTATCAAATACTAGATTTAGTGTATTAAACTTATTTAAAGCTACTAAATCAGGAGATAGCTGGTCAAATATTGAAGCATTACCTTTTAACAGTAACAACTATAATACAGATCATCCATCTGTAAGTGCAGACGGTAAAACACTTTATTTTACTTCAGATATGCCAGGAGGTTTTGGTCAAGGTGATATTTACAAAGCAACAATCAAAAGCGATGGTTCTTTTGGAGAAGCTGTAAATTTAGGAGCTAAAGTAAATACAGAAGGTCGTGAAATGTTTCCTTTTATAAGTGATAACGGAACCTTATACTTATCATCAGACGGACATTTAGGACTAGGTGGATTAGATGTATTCTACACTAAAGAAATAGATGGTAAAATGTCTAAAGTACGTAACGTAGGTATTCCTGTAAATAGTAGTGCAGATGATTTTGCTTTTGCTATAGACGAAGAATCTGGAGAAGGTTTTGTTTCTTCTAACCGAGAAGGAGGTAAAGGTAGCGATGATATTTATGCTATTAAAAAACTACAACCTTTATGCGATGTTGAAATTACTTCTACTGTAACAGATAAAGTAACAGGAGCAATTTTAGCAGGAGCAACAGCAACTTTATATGATGATAAAGGAAATAAAATATCTTCAAAAATAACAGATGCAGAAGGTATAGCAGCGTTTATTATTGAATGTGATACAGATACAGAGTTAGAAGTAACTATGGATGGTTATGAAAGCAATAAACTAGCCATTGAAGGAACAGATGAAGAAGAATTATCTGTAGCTATCGCTCTAGATCCTATTGAAGAAATAATAAAAGCAGACCATATTGCATTAAACGCTATTTACTTTGATTTTGATAAATCTAACATTACAGCTAAAGCTGCTTTTGAGTTAGATAAGTTAGTACAAGTAATGAACAAATACCCAGAAATGGTTATTAATGCAAAATCACATACAGATAGTAGAGGTTCTAGTTCTTATAATGAAAGATTATCAGACCGTAGAGCTAAAACTACAGTACAATATGTAATATCTAAAGGTATTGATGCTGCAAGAATTTCTGGAATTGGTAAAGGTGAAAGTGAGCCAGCAGTAAACTGTGGTTCTAAATGTACCGAAGAAGAGCACCAATTAAACAGACGTAGTGAGTTTATTATTGTAAGTGGAGGTTTAGATAACCAATAAAAAGAAACGCAATAAATACGTTTAAAAACCACCTCATTTTTATGAGGTGGTTTTTTTATGTTGTACTTATAGCTAATAGTAGGTTTTATTTAGTACATCGCTTTATTATAAAACCAAAAGGGTATAAAACAAAAAAGCCTTACTTGTAAAAAGTAAGGCTTTTTTAATTATTTAATTTGATTACCATCTTTGTCAAAAAAATGATATTCTAGATATGTGTAAGCATCTCTTGGTAAAATTTTCACCCATTTTTTATGTTCAAAAAACCATTTTGAACGTATAGATGGAAAGCCCTTTGTTAAAAAGGCTGCTATAAAGGGATGTGTGTTTAAGGTCACCTTTTTATAGTCTTTTTTAAATAGTTGTTCCATATCATATTTTATTTTAGGAACAATACTTATTGGAGCTTCGACCTCAGAACCATTTATAATATCGTCAGGATTTTCCTCACGAGTTTTAATATTCATTTCTGGTCTTACTCTTTGTCTAGTTATTTGTATCAAGCCAAATTTACTTGGAGGTAGTATTTTGTGTTTAGCTCTATCATCTTTCATTTCATCACGTAGGTGATTAAAAAGCTTTTTTCGGTGTTCAGCAGTATTTAAATCAATAAAATCTACAACTATAATTCCGCCCATATCACGTAAACGCAATTGTCTGGCCATTTCTGTTGCTGCAATTAAATTAACTTCTAATGCTGTATCCTCTTGAGAGTTGGCTTTATTAGATCGGTTTCCGCTATTTACGTCTACAACGTGAAGTGCTTCGGTATGTTCTATAACCAAATAAGCTCCTTTTTGCATGGAAACAGTTTTTCCAAAAGAGGTTTTAATTTGTCTTTCTACTCCATATTTTTCAAATATTGGAACGTTGGACTGATACAATTTAACTATGGATTCTTTTTTAGGTGCAATTTCTTGCACATATTCTTTAATTTGAATGTAAAGCGCTTCATCATCCACATAAATTCCAGTAAAGGAATCATTAAATATGTCTCGTAATATAGAAGAAGCTTTGTTCATTTCTCCTAATACTTTACTTGGATGGTGTGCTTTGTGTAGCTTTTTACACATTGCGGTCCAACGACCTAACAAATTCTGTAAATCTTTGTCTAGTTCTGCTACTTTTTTGCCTTCTGCTACTGTACGTATGATAACACCAAATCCCTTTGGAGTAATGCTTTTAACCAAACGTTTTAATCTTTCTTTTTCTTCTTTGCTTTCTATTTTTTGAGAAATAGAAATCCTGTCAGAAAAAGGTACTAAAACAATATATCTACCAGCAATAGAAAGCTCAGAGCTTATTCTAGGGCCTTTTGTAGATATTGGTTCTTTTACTATTTGTACTAGTAACGATTGATTTGATTTTATAACGTTAGCTATGCTTCCGTTTTTATCAATATCTTTTTCAAATGGGAAATTCTTTAATGAAAAATCATTTAGTTTACCTGTGCTTACACTTTTTGTGAATTTTAAAAGAGAAGGTAGTTTTGGTCCTAAATCATGATAATGCAAAAAAGCATCTTTTTCATAACCTACATTAACAAATGCAGCATTTAGACCAGGAACAGCTTTTCGTATTTTGGCTATAAACACATCGCCAACAGAAAAGTTGTTACCATCTTCATCTTTATGTAATTCAATAAGTTTTCCATCTTTTAATAAGGCAAAATCAACGTGGTCTGGACTAGATCTAATGATCAATTCTTTTTCCATTTTGTTAATTTTTATCCATACGCTTTAGTTAAAAGCTATTCGTGATGTGTTTTAAGTTAAAATTTTTAAATAACAACCAGCAACTACAAGCTAGCAACTTATAACCAAATTATACAGATGGATTATACATTATTTAATCTAATCATAGTTAATACAATTAACTATGATTAGATTTCACAGGATTTTTTAAAATCCGTGGAGTTCTAACTACGCAAGGTAATACGTGTTAAATAGAACTCATTTCAAAGAACGTTGTTATAAACTAAAAAAGTAGCTATTAACTACTTTTTTAACTTATTTCTTCTTTTTGTGACGGTTAGCGCGTCTTCTTTTTTTACGCTTATGCGTT
Source organism: Lacinutrix gracilariae (assembly GCF_042684485.1). Lineage (NCBI taxonomy): Bacteria > Pseudomonadati > Bacteroidota > Flavobacteriia > Flavobacteriales > Flavobacteriaceae > Lacinutrix > Lacinutrix gracilariae. The sequence continues at coordinate 1,327,670 of NZ_JBHULM010000011.1, forward strand.
GCAACCTTGTGTCTTTTGCGTTTTTTACCACTTGGCATAAGTTGATTGTTTTTTAAATTAATATTATTTTAGCGTCCTACTTAACGTCTACATTTGTTTTCACTCCTTCTACAAATACTTTGGCAGGTTTAAATGCCGGAATATTATGAGCAGGTATTTTTATTGTTGTGTTTTTAGAAATGTTTCTACCAGTTTTTTCAGCTCTTGTTTTAATTATAAAGCTTCCAAAACCTCTAAGGTATACATTGTCTCCACTTTCTAAAGATGTTTTAACTTCTTCCATAAAAGTTTCAACTGTTGCTTGAACATCTCCTTTTTCAATTCCTAATTTCTCAGAAATCTTTGCTACTAAATCAGCCTTAGTCATTTTCTATTATTTTAAATTATTGTAATCAGTTATTAAGGGATGCAAATATAGGAATTAAAATTTCAATATTTCAAACCTAATTCACTTAAATTTAACCTAATAAACGTTTATTTTTGCACTTAGTATATATATAGTATGACTTTAAATAAAACTTTAACAAATTGGTATTCAGTAAATAAGAGGGATTTGCCTTGGCGAAGAACTAAAAATCCTTACTTTATATGGTTATCAGAAATTATTTTACAACAGACTAAAATTGAACAAGGATTACCTTATTATGAAGCTTTTGTTACTAATTTTCCAACAATTTTTAGTCTTGCAGATGCAAAAGAAAGCGAGGTTTTAAAATTATGGCAAGGTTTAGGTTATTATTCTAGAGCTAGAAATTTGCATGCAACCGCAAAATATGTGGTATCAGAACTAGACGGCGTTTTTCCTGATAATTATAAAGATTTAATAAAACTAAAGGGAATAGGCGATTATACAGCTAGTGCTATTGCATCTATTAGTTTTGATGAAGTTTGTGCTGTTGTAGATGGTAATGTATACAGAGCTTTTTCTAGATATTTTGGTATTGATACTCCTATTAATAGTTCACAAGGTCAAAAAGAGTTTAAAGCTTTAGCTCAAAAACTTATAGATAAAGAAGATCCTGCTGAGTTTAATCAAGCTATTATGGAGTTTGGTGCTAGACAATGTAAACCTAAAAATCCAGATTGTACGGTTTGTCCTTTGCAAAATGGTTGTGTTGCTCTTCAAAAAAATACAATTACACAACTACCTGTTAAAAAGAAAAGCCAAAAAGCAGCAAAAAAATATTTCAATTTTTTAGTATTTGTTTCTTCCGATAAAAAAACAATTTTACAAAAAAGAGAAGGTAAAGGTATATGGCAAAACCTATATCAATTTCCTTTAATAGAAAGTAAAGAAAGTATGAACTATACTACAATGACTTCCTATTTAAATACGCATACATTAACTAAAGATGCTTTGTTTACTTTGTCCTTATATAATGAAGAACCTATTGTGCATAAATTATCACACCAACACTTATATACCAAATTCTGGATACTTGAAATAGATACGCTACCTGTTGAAGGGGTTTTAATAGAAAAAACCAAAGAGTACCCAGTTCCTGTATTGGTTTCTAATTTTATGAAAAGTTTTAATTTTTAAAGCTATAGACTATTTCATAATTTTTTATTAAATTTAAATTTATCAATTGCAAAATCGTAATTTTGCGCAATAATATAAATAAGATAATATGTCAGGTACGTTAAATAAAGTAATGCTAATTGGGCATTTGGGTGATGAAGTAAAAATGCACTATTTTGAAGGAGGTGGCTGTATAGGGCGTTTTCCTATTGCAACAAATGAAACGTATACCAACAGGCAAACTAATGAACGTGTTACCAATACCGAATGGCATAATATAGTAGTACGTAATAAAGGTGCAGAAATTTGCGAAAAGTATTTAAGCAAAGGTGACAAAGTATATATTGAAGGTAGAATTAAAACCAGAAAATGGCAAGATGACAACGGAAACGATCGTTTTTCTACAGAAATACAATGTAATGACTTTACTTTTTTAACTACAAAAAATGAAAGTGGAGCTACCAATAATCCTGTATCACAACAACAACAGCAGCAACAGCAACAGCAAGTGGCACAACCAAAAGCTGATGCGTCTGTAATAGAAGATGATAGTGATGATCTTCCTTTTTAAAGTTTAACTAAAATTATAATCCTTGGATCCCGAACCCTCGAGTTTTTTAATGATAAATTTAGCAATTGAATTTTCAGTTGTACTTGGTTTTGTGCTCTTATTTGTACTATTACTTTGTTCTGCGCTAATATCAGGTGCAGAAGTAGCTTTGTTTTCTTTAACAGAAATAGATATAGAAGAAGGTTTAGAGCAAAAATCTAAACCAATACAAATCATTTCTTATTTATTACAAAAACCAAAAAAGCTTCTAGCAACCATACTTGTAGCTAATAACTTTATAAATATTGCAATTGTAATACTCTTTGCATATTTAGGAAACTTTATGTTTGCTAATATAGATTCACCAATTTTAAAATTTATTGTAGAAGTTGTTTTAGTTACCTTTTTAATATTGCTATTTGGCGAGATTTTACCAAAAGTATACGCGATTAGAAATAAGTTAAAGTTTGCCATGTTTATGGCGTATCCTTTGCGTTTTTTAGACTTTGTTTTTTCGCCTATAAGTTTACCAATGCGAAGCATTACACTAGCAATTAATAATAGATTTGGTAAGCAAAAATCTAACCTAAGTGTAGATCAACTTTCTCAAGCATTAGAATTAGCTAGTGATGAAGATACTACTAAAGAAGAACAAAAAATACTGCAAGGTATTGTGTCTTTTGGTAATACAGATACCAAACAAGTAATGCGTCCAAGAATAGATATTTTTGCCCTGAATGCAGAGCAAAAGTACGCAGAGATATTGCCAGAAATTATTAAAAATGGCTATTCTAGAATTCCTGTGTATAAAGATAATATAGATACGGTTATAGGCGTTTTATATATTAAAGACTTGTTGCCTTTTATTGATAGAAAGCAATTAGATTGGAAAACCTTAGTACGCGAACCGTTTTTTGTGCCAGAAAACAAAAAGTTAGATGATTTAATGGCAGAGTTTCAAGAAAAGAAAGTGCATCTAGCTGTTGTTGTAGATGAGTATGGAGGTACTTCTGGGCTTATTTCATTAGAAGATATTATTGAAGAAATTGTTGGTGATATAAGTGATGAGTTTGATGATGAAGGCTTGGTGTATTCTAAGCTAGATGATAAAAATTATGTTTTTGAAGGAAAAACAGCATTAAAAGATTTTTATAAAATTATAAAGATTGAAGATTCCGATTGTTTTGAAAATAATAAAGGAGAAGCAGAAACGATAGCAGGTTTTGTTTTAGAAATTTCTGGTAGTTTTCCTAAAACCAATAGTAAAATACTATTTGAAGATTATGTTTTTACTATTGAAGCATTAGATAACAAACGAATAATTCGCATAAAAGTTACTTTACCTTAATTGTAAAAAAGGCATTTTAAGCGTTCTGTTTTTATAATTAGAATGTATACAGTGCCTATTTAAATATATTTATGAAACAGTTTTTAGTTTTACCTATAATCCTTTGTTTACTTAGCACTTCTTGCGGAAGTGAAACCACACCAAAACCAGCAGCAAAGCTTCGTTTAGAGTATGCAGAACCTACATATGAAGAAATAAATTTAGACATGCCTTTTGCTTTTGAAAAAAATGCTTTAGCAACAAATGTAAAAACAAGAAAACTAAATGGTGAAGATAGTTATGGTGTAAACTTAGAGTATCCAGCATTAAAAGGAACCATTTACCTTACTTACAAAGCAATAAATAAAAGCGAAGAAAAGTTAATTTCGTATTTGCGAGATGCACAAAACTTCACCCAAGAGCATACCAAAAAAGCAGATAAAATTGTTGAAAGACCTTATGAAAATACGAAAAGAAAAGTGTATGGTATGTTTTATGAAGTAGGAGGTAATGCCGCTTCGCAGTCGCAATTTTATGTTACAGACAGTACAGATCATTTTTTAACAGGTTCCTTGTATTTTTTTACAAAGCCTAATTTTGACTCTATACTTCCAGCTGCAAATTATTTACAAAAAGATATACAGCGCATTATGGAGTCTGTTACCTGGAAATAAAAAAAGCTTCTCTTTTGAGAAGCTTTTTTAGTATTGCTATTTTTTTTATTAAGCTTTAGCTTTGTCTGCGCAACAAGCTTTTTTACAATCTTTAGAACAAGCTTTCTTTTCTGCATCTGTTTTGTTAGCACAACAATCTTTCTTGCAATCTGCACTACAAGCTTTTTTATCTGAAAAAGAGGTAACCGTTTTCATGTCTTTAACTGTATAAGTATCACCAACTTTACCTACGGTTTCTTCTAAAGAAGTTGTAGTAACTTTAGCATCGTCATACTCTACCATAGCTAATTTTTTGTCGTAATCTACTTTTGCAGATTTTACACCTTCCATTTTAGCTAATTTCTTTTCAATGGTTCTAGCGCAACCAATAGCGCAAGTCATACCTTCAATAGTGAATTCTGCTTTTGCGTATGTTGCGTTTGGGTCTAAAGTGGCTTTTTTCGTTTCAACAGTAGTTTCTGTTTCTACGGTTACTACTTCGGCTTTAGGTTCGTTTTTACAACTAAAAGCAGCAAGTGTAACTACTGCAACTAGTACTATATTTTTTATTGTTTTCATGGTATAAATTTTTGTTATTCAAATCTTTGCAAATCTAATGATTATTTACTGTTATTTGTGTTAAAAAGTAGCACTTTTGTAGTGTTAATAACAGCAGTATGTTTCAAGATAATAAAAAATGGCTTTACCTTATAGTGTTATCCCTTATTTGGGGAACTTCATTTATACTAATAAAAAAAGCATTAATTGGCTTAAATCCTTATCAGTTAGGTGCATTAAGAACAATAATAACGGGTTTGTTTTTGTTTATAGCTGGTTATAAAACAGTAAAAACTATAAAAAAAGAAGCCTGGAAATGGATTGCTATTTCTGGTTTTTTTGGTTCGTTTATTCCTGCGTTTTTCTTTGCTATAGCAGAAACAGAAATAGACAGTGCTGTGGTGTCTGTATTAAACTCATTAGTGCCTTTAAATACTATTTTAATTGGTCTTGCTGTGTTTAAAATAGCATCTACAAGAAAACAGGTTTTTGGGGTTATGGTTGGTTTTGTAGGTACTGCAATATTAATTTTAAAAGGAGCAGCATTAAATCCGGAACAAAATTATTGGTATGCAGGTTTTATAATAGCTTCTACTATTATGTATGCAATAAATGTAAATATTATAAAAAAGCATTTACAAGATATTAGGCCATTGGCTATTGCTACCGGAAATTATGTAGTTATTTTTATTCCTGCTATTCTCGTTTTGCTGTTTACTGGTTTTTTTACAAAGGAAACTTTTAGTAAACCAGCCTTGGCAGAATCTATAATGTATGTTGTTATTTTATCCTTTTTTGGTACAGCATTAGCTAAAGTGTTTTTTAATAAGCTAGTACAAATATCAACACCTGTTTTTGCATCTTCTGTAACTTATGTTATGCCTATTGTAGCTTTAGGTTGGGGAATTTTAGATGGTGAAGATTTTAGCTTATTACAAGCTTTTGCTTCAGGAATAATATTAATTGGAGTGTATTTATCTCAAAAAAGAGCATAAAAAAAACCGAAGCATAAACTTCGGTTTTTAGTTTGTATAATGGTTTTACTTAGTTAAAATCAGCATCAGTAACACCTTCATTCACTTTGATTTCATTTACTGTAAAATCAAATTTTTGAGGTCCCATAGTTTGGCTAATATTAAAAGGAAATTGTACTCCAGAAACTTCTTTATAATCTGTAAAATAAACAGAAGCAGAACCCATTGGTGATGTTTTAACTTCTTTTATTTTTAATCCAGTTTCTACGCTGTAGAAATTTGTTTGTTCTTCAGATATTTTAATTCTGTAGGCTTTTTCACCATCAACATCTTCAATTTTTTCTAAGCTTACTTCTTTATTTAAATAGTTAAGTTCAGGAAAAGGAGCACCTTCGGTTTTGGTTTTGCTAACCTCATCTGTAGTCATGTCTTTACGTTGCCCTTGCATTACAATATAACCTGTTTCTCCATTCATTACTGTTTTTACCATAGATTGTCCCATTGCAGTAATTTCTTGAGCAAATTGATCTTTTGAAGTTTTCTTCATCTCTAAAACCATCATCATTCCTGGTTGTAATTCTGCTTCCGCAGTAATAAGTACAGAGTTTACTTTGCTTAGGTTTTCTTTTCCACCAATAGCAGCAATATACTTGTTAAGTACTGTGTTAGCGTCTACATCAGTAGGCATTTCTATGTTGTAGTTAGGTTTCTCTATTTGCTTGGCATATGCATCGTAATACTTAATTGGTACATTGCTTCCGTTAAAAGTAACTTTTTCTAAATTTTCTAATACTTCACTACCTTTACCAACAACTACAATTCTAGCATTTTCTGTACTAAAGTATTTGTTTGCTACTCGGTTTACATCTTCTGCAGAAACGGCATTTATTTTTTGTAAATAGGTCGTGTAAAAATCTTTAGGTAAATCGTTTAATTTAATGTTTAAGGCGTATTTAGCTATGTTTTGTGGGTTTTCTAGTGCTAATACAAAATCACCTACATATTTAGCTTTTGCATTTACTAGTGCTTCTGTAGTAACAGGTTCTGTTTTTATACGCTTAATTTCTTTTAAAGTTTGCACAACAGCACTATCTGTTACAGCATTTCTAACTGCTGCTCCTGCAGTAAAACGAGATACATATTTATCTGCTCCAACATTAGATCGTGCTCCATAAGTATAACCATGTTCTTCACGAAGATTCATGTTTAAATAACTGTTAAATCCGCCACCAAGAATTTTATTAGCTATTAAAACAGCGTGATAATCTGGGTCGCTCATTTTTAAATTTACATTGTTAGTTAAGGAGATGTTAGACTGTACAGCGTTAGGCATGTCTACAAAATTAATTTGTGTGTATTGCGCATTTGGTAGCGCTTTTGGTACAGTGTAAACTACTTTTATATTGCTTTCCCAAGAAGAAAAGTAATCTCTAACTTGTTTTTCTATCGTGCTATAATCTACATCACCAACAACTACTAGGTAAGCGTTTGTAGGTGTAAAATATCTTTGGTAAAAAGTTTTAACATCTTTTAAGGTTACTTTATTTATGGTTTCTTCGGTTACAAATTCTCCATAAGGATGTGTTTTTCCGTATGCTAAAGCTTTACCAACACGACTAGCTACAGCGTCTACGCTTTTCTTGTTAGATTTTAATCCTTCAATAGCTATTTCTTTTTCTTTTTGAAATTCTTCTTCTGTTAATAACGGATTTGTTACTGCGTCTGCCATTAATTTTAAAATTCTATCAGAATATTTAGATAAAGAACTAGCATAACCACCATTGTATCTAAAGCTCATTCTAGCTCCTAAAAAGTCTATTTCTTCATTAAAAGCATCTTTGCTTATGGTAGAGGTTCCGTTACCTAACATGCTTCCTAGTAATCCTGAAACTCCAGCAACATCACCTTCTGAAACTGGTTTGTTGTCTATGGTTAAGCTATAAGATACTCGAGGTAGTTTGTGGTTTTCAACTACTAAAACTTTTAAACCGTTTGGTAGTGTGAATTCTCCAGGAACTTCTAAGGCTATTTTAGGAGCAGGTCCTGGTGTTGGTTGTTTAGATCTGTCTACTTGTGCTTGTGTGCCAAGAGCCATAAAAAACAAGGTTAATACTGTAAATATTTTAGTTTTCATTTTGTATGCGTTTAATTTTTTATTGATCTTTTTCTTTTGGTAAATACTTTAACTCTAAACGTTGGTTAGGGTTTAAGTATTTTTTAGCTACTGCTTGAATGTCTTCTCTAGTAATAGATCTATAAATTTCTATTTCTTTATTAATTAAAGAAGTATCGCCATATAGCATGTAGTATGTAGCTAAAGAACCAGCAATACCTTGAACACTAGAATTAGAGTTTACAAATTGGTTTTCAAACTTGTTTTGAAGTTTTTGGTAATCTCTTTCAGAAATTAATTCGTTTTGCACTTTTACAATTTCTTCATCAATTTCTTTAATTAAGTCTTCTAGTTTTACGTCTCCTAGTGGTAAACCAAATAAAATATATGTACCATAATCTTCTTGGCTATTATTAAAAGCACCTACTTGTAGAGCCATTTTCTTGTCATCTACTAACTTTTTATACAGTTTTGAAGATTTTCCATCACTTAAATAGCTAGAAAGCATATCTAAAACATAGGCATCTCTTTCTTTCATAGAAGGCGTTCTGTAAGCAGCAACTATAGCAGGAATTTGAATATTGCTATCATAGGCTGTTGCCTTTATAGGTGAAGTAATTGGGTCTTCCTTTGGGAAGTTTCTAGTAATTTCTTCTCCTCTAGGAATTGGTCCAAAATAATCTTGAATCATTTTCTTTACTGCAGGAACATCAATATCTCCAGCAACTACTAATACTGCGTTGTTTGGTACATAGAATTTTTTATTAAATGCTTGAAACTCTTCTAAAGTAGCAGCATCTAAATGTGACATTTCACCAATAGTTGTCCATCTGTAAGGGTGTTTTTTAAACATGTTTTTCTTCACGTTTTCAAAAAACTTACCATAAGGAGAGTTGTCTACACGTAAGCGTTTTTCTTCTTTAACAACTTCGTTTTGTGTATCTACACCAATTTGATTAATTATAGGATGCATTAATCTTTCAGACTCCATCCATAAACCAAGCTCTACACTGTTAGAAGGAAAAACTTCGTAGTAGTATGTTCTGTCGTCTGTAGTGTTTGCGTTATTGCTTCCTCCGTTAGAGGTAACTATATTAAACCAGTCTCCTCTTTTAATATTTTCTGTTCCTTCAAATAAAAGGTGTTCAAAAAAGTGAGCAAAACCTGTTCGCTCTGGGTTTTCATCTTTTGCACCAACATGGTACATAACAGAGGTTGTTACTACAGGAGCCGAGTTGTCTTGGTGTAAGATAACGTGCATGCCATTATCTAAATCATACTCTTCATAGGTGACTTCTTGTGCTGTTAAAGTAAAACCAGCTAAACAAAAAGAAGCTAAAGCAAAAATGCGTTTTTTCATTGTGTGTTTAATTTTTCAGTATTAGTATGCTGTTGTAGGCCTTTTGTTACAACATTAACAACAAAAATAAGAATTGAAGCCTGTTTTAAAGCTTAATTTATTAAAAATTAACATCAAATTGTAGTAATTTGATTTGATTTTCACGAAATTTAAGAATGAGTAATAATCTAAAAACCAATTTATTATGAAAAATATATCGCTACCTGTTAGATTCGGTTTAGTTATAAGTGCTTGTTTAATAGCTTACTTTTTACTTTTATCTTTATTCCATTTACATACTAATCCTTTTTTTAGTTTGTTTAATGGTGTAATTACAGGGTTTGGTATTTATGAAACTATTAAATATTACAAATTACAGAAAGCAGGAAGTTTTAGTTATACAGGAGGATTTACTGTGGGTATAACAGCAGGTTTTATTGCTACCCTAATCTTTACTGTTTTCTTTACTTTTTATGCTACCGAAGTAAACGTTAATTTTTTAAATGAATTATTAACTGTTTTTAAAGGAGATTATGATGTACACATAGGTATAGTAGCTTTTGTAACAGCTATTATGGGTTTTGCAACAACAGTTGTAGCTACCTTAACTTGTATGCAATTATTTAAAAACAGCAGAAATATTGTTCAAAAAGCATAAAACGTTTGTAGTTTAATTAATTAGGAGTATATTTGCATCCGTTTTCTAAGGAAAATGAGATTATTTTATATAAATTAATTAATAAAAACGTTACGCTATGTACGCAATTGTAGAGATAGCAGGGCATCAATTTAAAGTTGAAAAAGACCAAAAAGTTTTTGTTAACCGTTTAGCAATAGAAGAAGGAAAGAATGTATCTTTTGATAATGTTCTTTTAATTGCAGATGGTAGCAATGTAACTGTAGGCGCCCCAGCTATAGGCGGAGCACAAGTAAGTGCAAAAGTCTTAAAGCACCTTCAAGGTGATAAAGTTATTGTTTTCAAAAAGAAAAGAAGAAAAGGTTACCGTGTTAAGAATGGACACAGACAAGCTTTATCTGAAATCGTTATTGAAAATATTGTAGCTTCAGGAGCTAAAGCAGAAAAAGCTGCTCCAGCTAAAAAAGCGAAACCAGCTGCTAAAAAAGCAACAGGTAAAGCTGATGATTTAAAGAAAATTGAAGGTATTGGACCTAAAATTGCTGAGACTCTTGTAGCAGCAGGTGTTGCAACTTTTGCTGAATTAGCAAAAACAGATGCAGCTAAAATTTCTGAAATCATTGCAGGTGTTCGTGGAAGCCACGTAACAGATACTTGGCCAGCACAAGCTAAATTAGCTGCTGATGGTAAGTGGGATGAGTTAAAGAAATGGCAAGACGAATTAGATGGTGGAAAAGCTTAATTGCTAAACCACTTAAGTATAACAATATAAAACCTTAAGATCATGGCTCATAAAAAAGGAGTTGGTAGTTCGAAGAATGGTAGAGAATCAGAATCAAAACGCTTAGGTGTTAAGATTTTTGGTGGACAAGCTGCTATTGCTGGTAACATTATCATAAGACAAAGAGGTAATACACACCATCCAGGTGAAAATGTATACCAAGGAAAAGATCATACTTTACATGCTAAAGTTGATGGTTTAGTAAAATTCACAAAGAAAAAAGACAATAAGTCTTACGTTTCTATTGAGCCTTTTGAGGCTTAGGAATTTTAAATCCTAAAAATTAAAAAACACCTTTACTTTTTTAAGTGAAGGTGTTTTTTTTATGCCTAACTTTTACGGTATTTATAATTGTTGTAATTAATAGAAAGTGTCTACAAATACCTATTAATTATCATTTTAAATTAAAAGTCATAGCTTATGTAAATAGTTGTTATTTAACTTAATTGGTTAATAATGACTATTTTTGGTTTATAAGTCATACCTTAGAAAGGTAAAAAACTTAAAACCAAAATAATATAAAGTTTGTTATTTGTTTTTAAAGAAATATACAAATGATAGCATCAGAAAAGTTAGTGACTTATATGTGGATTTTATTGGCTGTTTACGCAGCTGTAATATTGTATTTTGTAATTCGAGGGGCCAAAAAAAATACAAATATTAAAGATTATGCTGTTGGTAATATAGGTTTTTCTCCATGGGTTGTAGGTCTGTCTTTAGCAGCTTCTATGACAAGTGCTGCTACTTTTATTATTAATCCAGGCTTTATTGCGCTTTACGGAGTTTCTGGTGTTATTTCATTTGCAATTGTCTTACCAATAGCTGCATTTATATCGTTAATTGTTTTTACCAAAGGTTTTGTAAAACAAGGTAATGCTGTTAAGGCTACCACTATGGCACAATGGATTGGTAAACGCTATAAAAGCAAGTCTTATGCGTTTTTCTTTGGTGTTATTGCGCTTTTGCTAATTACTTTTATTGTACTTATTAATGTAGGACTTACACAAGTAATTTCAAAATCGCTTAATGCAGATCCGTTTTATGTGCTTCTAGCAATAACAGCCTTTGTTTTTGGGTATATGATGTTTGGTGGTGCTAACTCTATGGTGTACACCAATACCATTCAAGCTATTATTATGTTTATTGTAGCTATAATATTAATTAGTTCTGGTTCAGAATATTTTACTGAGGGTATTACAGGGCTCTTCGATAAATTAAATAGCATTGATTCTAATTTAACAAAGCCTACTAATACTTCAAGTTTTCTTTTTCGTGATTATTTTGAAATAATTGTTACTCAAATTATTATAGGAGTCGCTATTGTTTGTCAGCCACATATTATAACCAAGTCTTTATTATTAAAAGATTCTAGTAAAATTAACAGTTACCTCTTTAGTGGTATTGCTTTTATGATTGTTTTCTTTTTAGTGGTAGTGGTTGGTTTATATGCACGTATAAGTTTTCCAGATTTAATGGTTAATGGTGAAAAGTTACGCATGGATGAAATTATTCCAACTTATGTGGTTACTAAATTTTCTGTAGGTGTTGGATTAGTAATTGTAGTTGGTTTAATTTCTGCAGGTTTATCTACCTTAGAGAGTTTAATTCAATCCTTATCTATAACCATTACATCAGATATTATTAATCCTTTATTTAAAGATAAGTTTACCGAAAAAACCATAACAATAAATAAAATGGTTATTATCATACTTGGTGTTGTGAGTTTTGTGCTGAGTTGGCAACAAATAAAAAGCCCAAATGTGAGTGTGGCTATTTTTGCTCAAAATGGCGTGTATGCCTACTTCGCTGCAGCTTTTGTTCCTGTTCTTTTTGGCACCTTTTTAAATAACGTATCTACAAGAGCAGTTTCTATTGCTAGTATAACTGCAATTGTAGTTCATTTTGGAGTTTATTATGGAAGAATAACACCTTATATGCAGGAGCCTGTAAATAATCCTGGTGTTTCGGCAGCACTTGGTATTGTTGCTTCTTTGGTTGTTGGTTATAGTATTTATAAATTAGATTCAAAAAAAGTAGCAAGTGGAAGCATTAGATTGGACAGCTAAATGGGCAGATTATACGCCAGAAAAAATCGCTATAACATCGTATGACGCAAATAAAAGTTATACGTATAGTGATTTACATACCTATGCCAACCGATTAATCCATTCTTTTGTAAAACTTCAGTTAGAAGAAGGCGATAGAATTGCTGTTTTAGCAGAACACAGTTTAGAGTATATTGTTCTTTTTGTGGCTTGCCAGCGTATGGGACTAATATTAGTGCCTTTAAACTATCGGTTATCTATAAATGAAATAGCTAAGCTTATTGTAGATTGTACACCAAGTTTATTTATATGTAATGAAAACCACCAAGAAAAAGCAGCGCAATTACCTATTGAAAACGTAACAAAACTTTCTTTAAAAACACTAAGCCAGTTTTTTTATACCGATGAAAAGGTGCCTGTAAAAACCTTTGTGATTAAAGAAGATAATCCGTTATTTATATTCTATACTTCTGGAACAACAGGTGCACCAAAAGGTGTTATATACACAAATAAAATGTTGTTTTGGAATAGCCTAAACACATCTATGCAATTGGGTATTACGTTTAGAGATTCTACCATAAATACCTTGCCTCCTTATCATACTTCTGGTTGGAATGTTTTTATAACACCATTACTGCATAAAGGAGCGCATATTGGTATGTTAGAGAAATTTGATGCCGAAAAAATTCTATGTCTTTTAGAGCTGAATAAAACTACATTGTTTATGGCTTTGCCTACTATGTTGTTAATGATGCAAAAAACTCCTGTATTTAAAAATGTAAGCCTTAAAAAACTGCGCTATATTATTTCTGGTGGCGAAAAAGTAGCTTCAGAATTGGTTTCCTTCTGGAAAAATGAAAAAAACATTTATATAAGACCTGGTTACGGATTAACAGAAGCAGGACCTAGTATTACCTCTTTACATCATAAAATGGCAGAGCTAAAACCAAATTCTATTGGAAAGCCTAACTTTTATCTAGATTTAAAAATTGTAAATAAAAAAGGCGATGTAGTTAAGGCGCATGAAGTTGGTGAGCTTTGTATTAGAGGAAACATTGTAACACCTGGTTATTGGAATAATTCTGTAAGAACAAGCAGTAAAATTAAAAAAGGATGGTTGTTTACAGGAGATTTTGCATACACAGATCAAGAAGGCTTTTTGTATATGAAAGGTCGTAAAAATGATATGTATATCTCTGGAGGTGAAAACATTTATCCGCAAGAAATTGAAGAACATCTAGAGCAAATAAAAGGCATAAAAAAAGCAGTGGTTTTAAGTGTAAAAGATGAAAAATGGGGAGAATGTGGTATAGCGTTTGTAACTACAGTAAATAAGGGGCTTTCTGTACTACAAATTAGAGAAGAATTAAAAGCAAATTTAGTGAGTTTTAAACATCCTAAGCACCTCTTTATTTTAGATGAAATTCCGTTAACTAGTTTAGGTAAAGTGTCTAGAAAAAAATTATTTAAATATTTTAATACTGTTACATCACAACAATGAAAAGACTAATTCTATTATTCGTTTTTACTTTAATTAGTACTACTGTAGTATCACAAAAATCAGATAAACTTATGAAAGAAATAATTTCTCAATATGATTTTAAATCGCATTCTGTGGTAATTGATAGTACCGAAATAAGTTATATTAAAGAAGGTGCTGGTGAAAAAACGATGCTGTTTGTTCATGGTTTAAGCAGTAATTCTGATGCATGGTCAAAAAACATACATACTTTAAAAAATCAATACACATGTGTAGCGTTAGATTTGCCAGGTTTTGGTAAGTCATCAAAACCAGATGTTGTATATACCTCTTCTTATTTTGCCGAAATGTTACACAAGTTTATCCAAAAATTAGAGCTAAATAATATAGTGCTTGTTGGACATTCTATGGGAGGACAAGCAAGCATTAAATTAGCAACTGTCTACAAAGAAGATATACAAAAGTTAATACTTGTTGCTCCAGCAGGATTAGAACAGTTTTCAGAAGTAAACGCCAATGTACTTAAAGGGTTTTTTACGAAAGAAATGGTAAAAAACACAACAGATGAGCAAATTGAAAAAAATTACGCTTTAAATTTTTATAAATTACCTGAAGAAGCTGCTCGAATGATTGAAGATAGAAAACAAATTAAACTAGCAGCAGATTTTAATGCACATTGCCATGCTATTGTAAGTAGTATTTCTGGAATGCTAAATGATCCTGTGTATGATGATTTAGAGCATATAACACAAAAAACGCTAGTTGTTTTTGGTACTAAAGACATGCTTATACCTAATCGTTATCTCAATCCTAATTTAACAACAGCTCAGGTTGGTGCGATAGCATCAGAAAAAATTAAAGAAGTACAGGTAGCCTTTGTTGAAGATGCTGGTCATTTTGTTCAGTTTGAAAAACCTTTAGAAGTAAATCTGCTTATTCAAGAGTTTGTAGCAAATAATTAAAATAGATAATCTGGACCTAATTTTATTTGGTGTATAATGAAAACTAAACTTAAAAAATTTACCGAATTTAGTAAAACCATCCTACCAAATGAAGCGAAGTATTTGCAAAACAGATATCAATTTACGGATGGTGAAAAGCTTCAAATTATAGAACTTTTAATAGCGAATGCCTTATCGCAAAAAGATTTTGTAGATTTTGATACGAGCATCAATAAACGTAAATATTCCTACATTAAAGATTGGGTTGAAAAAAAATTAGCCAATATTGATGTAGATGTAACCATTGCTTGGTTAATAGCTCTTAAGCAAAAAATACTTACAGATGCTATAGCGTCTAGCGAAGAAAAAGCATTTCTACATTATATTGCAAGCTATAAAAACATTGAGTTTAACTTTCAGAATTTATATGATTTAGCCAAAGAATACAAGTCGTATTTATTAGTTAGAATGCGCTATAAAGACCATCAAATTGTAGCAAATTTTATAGAAACCTATAAAGATAAATATATTGAGGTTAAAGATATTAATGAAAAATTATACACTGCCACTACAGAAATTACAAATCAATACACCCTTAATAATAATGAAACAAAGCATCTAGAAACGTGGTTGCTTGACGTTTTTAATAATAAAAGTATAGATGGTAAAAACAGGTACCAAGCCTTTGTTTTACTTGCCTTTTTGTATACTAATTATAATGAGAGTAATAAGTTAAAAGTTATTTTTAATCAAATAGACTTTTATTTTAGTCAAGGCGAAATGTATTCCAGACGTTTGTTGTCTAATTATTATGCTAGTCGTGTGTTACTGCACTCCAAAGAAAATGAACTGGTAGAAGCAGAATTTTATGGCTATTTGTCAATAAGACAAAACAATAACGATACCTTAATGTATTTAAATAATTTAGTAGCCATTTTATTGCGAAATAATAGTCCTAAAAAAGCTTTTGCACTATTAGAAGACTATCAAGAATTGTATAAACAAAGCCATAATTACCATCAAAAAATTGGGTATTGTTCGTATCAAATTCGTGTATTATCAGAGCTTCAAAACAACAAGCTAGCAGAAGCAACTGCAAAAACATTTTTAACAAAGTATAAAAAAGAAGTATTAAAACACCGTTGGCATCATTTCTTTACCTCGTATATAAATGTTTTAATAATTCAAGAAAAGTATGAAGAAGTGCTTAAACTAGCCTCTAAATTTAATTTAATAGAAAAGGAAAGCGAAAGACAAAAGAAAAATAACTACGTACCTAATATATCCTGGAGTATATCACTTTCTAGATATATGGAAGGTAAAATAAATTCTTCACGTTTATTAGAAGAAATTAAAGCACCACTTAAAGGTATAAAGCCAACAAAAAGTCAGAAACAATTAATGATTAAGGTTATAGATACGCTTTCAAATAACTTGCCAGAAGCTTTTTTAAAGCTAAAGTCATATATGTAGTTTAATGGCTTAAAGCGTCGTTTTTGCTAGTGTTTTTATTTGAATAGTTAAAAATTTAAAACTTAAGTCACACTTGTTATTGATGGTTTTTGCTTCTGTTTATTTTCTTTTTCATAATAGATTGCCACTATAATCTAACTTAAAACAATTTTATTAATTATGAAAAAACTACTTTTCTTAATGACCTTGATTAGTTCATTGGTTATTCATGCGCAAGACACAGGAAGCATAGAAGGTACTATTACCGAAACAAGTGGTATGCCTTTAGCTGGAGCAGCAGTATATATTAAAACTTTAGATAAAGGAGGTGTAACCGATTTTGATGGTAATTTTACTATTGAAAACGTAACAGAAGGTACGTATACTGTATCGATCTCTTATATTGGTTTTCAAACCCAAGAACAATCGGTTTCTGTTACCTCTGGAAGTGTAACAAAGTTACAAGTACAGTTAAGCGAATCTAACAGTGTTTTAGATGAAGTAATTATAACAGCTGGAAAAAAGCCTCAAAAAATCACAGATGTACCTGCTACAGTAAATGTAATTACAGCTAGAGAAATTGAAGAGTTTCCTAGTTTTAATATAGGCGAATTAGCAGCAAGACAAAAGGGAGTAGACTTTGTAAGAAGTGGTGTTTTAGGAACAGGAATTAATATTAGAGGGTTTAATTCTGCTTTTAATTCTAAAAACTTACAAGTAACAGATGATAGATTATCTACTTTAATTGCTACAGGATTACCAATGGGATCTTTTTCTACCGTTTCAAAAGACGATATCTCTCGTGTAGAAATATTACTAGGTCCAAACGGAACACTATATGGTCCAAACGCTCATAACGGATTGGTAAGTACTATAACTAAAAACCCAAGACAATCAGAAGGTACCACTTTTGCTGTTGGAGCAGGAAATCAAAATGTACTTACAGCAAGATTAAGACATGCACAGGTAATTAATGATAAGTTTGCGTATAAGGTGCATTTTGAAAGATCACAAGGAACAGAATTTAACTACGTAGATAGTGTGTATGTTGGTACAACAGCATACAAAGAATTAGATCTAGATCGTGATTTTGATTCACAAAAATATGGTGCTTCTTTATTTTATAAACCTACAAAAAGCTCTGAGTTATCAGGATATTATGGACATAGTAATAGCAATAATATTGCAGTTACAAATGCAGGACGTAACCAAATTAAAGATTGGAGTATAGATGTTGCACAACTAAAATTTGTGTCTAAACACTTCTTTGCAAATACGTACTATACTTGGAGTAACACAGATGATACTTATGCCATGAACCAACGTACACAAAACTATGTGTCGTTTATAAATAATGGTTTTTCAGAAGAAGAAGCTCTTGAACGCTCCTTTACAGAACAATGGTTGCAAACAGGTCCTAATCAAGGAGATGGTATTGCATTGCAAAGAGGAGCTGTTTTTAAAGATGCTTCAAGACGTTTTAATGCAGAAGCACAATACAACAATAATTGGAATCAGTTCTATGTAACATTAGGTGCACAATACCAGTTAGATATGGCAGACTCTAAAGGTACCTATCTTTTAGATGAAGGCGGAATAGATCTAGATCAAACAGGTGTTTATACACAGTTAGAATATAAATTAGAAGATTCTGGATGGGGATTTTTGTTAGGAGGAAGAATAGATAATCACGAATTATATGGTTCTAACTTTATACCAAAAGCAGCAATTACTAAAAAGGTGAAAAACGGAACCTTTAGAGTAACCTACGGAAAAGGAATTGCAGTACCTTCTATTTTAAACCTTAAAGGAAACTTATTTGGTGGTTTAGTTTTAGGAAATGGAGAAGGATTTACATTAACAGACGGAACTAAAATTGAAAAATTAGATGTTGAAAATATCAACTCTTATGAAATTGGTTTCAAAGGTCAACTGTCTGAAAAATTATTTATAGATACCAATGCGTACTATAACCAATCTGATAATTTTATTAGTCCATTACGTAATATTGCAGATGCAGCCAATGGTAACAATGTAACACATATTGGTGACCAGCCAATTGGTGATGTTGTTGAAGGTTCAGATGGTTCTTTTATATTAACCTATTTAAACTTTGGTCATGTAGATACCTACGGATTAGATGTAGGGCTTAATTATTATTTTACAGATAGTTTTAGAACCTCTTTAAACTACTCTTATTTTGGTAGAGATCTAGATAAAGATGATTTAGATAATGATGGTAATTTAGATGGTCAGGTTTTAGAAAGTGAATTGCCAATTAATACACCTAACCATAAGTTTAGTGTAGGAGTACATTATAATAAAGGGAAGTTTTATGGAGCCCTTTACGGAAGATTTGTTGAAAAATATGATTTCTTTTCTGGTATAAATGTAGCAGCAGAAACACAAGATCAAGATGGTGATGGTGTTAATGAAATTGTTGAAGATGCACAAGTAGGAAGAACCTGGAACTACGGACAATTAGGTGGTTTTTCGGTAGATGCTAATGCTGGTTATAATTTTAATGATAGACTGTCTTTAGGATTAAACATTACAAACTTATTTAATGCTAAAAACAGAGAGTTTGTAGCTTCTCCTATTGTTGAAACGCTAGTTTCTTTTGAGTTAAAGTATAAAATAAATTTCTTTAACAAGAGTACTTCAACTATTAACTAAGTCTTTTAACCATGCCAAAAATACAAGTTAAGGATATTCAACTTGACTATGAAGATTATGGAAAAGGTAACGTGCTTTTATTACTTCATGGTTTAGGGTCCACAAAAAAAGATTGGGATGCTCAAGTCCCTTTCTTTTCAAAAAAATATCGTGTTATTACACTAGATTTAAGAGGTCATGGAGATTCTACAAAACCATTAAATGCCTATGGTGTAGGTTTAATGACAGAAGATGTAAAACAGTTTTTAGACCAATTACATATTAAAAAAGCTACTGTTGTAGGTTTTTCTATGGGAGGCGCCATAGCTTTTGAAATGGCTGCGCGTTATCCGCAGTATTTAGATAATTTGGTGATTGTAAATAGTGGTCCAGATTTTAATGATATGGGAAAAACTGGTGAAGACCTTTTAAAAAATAGAATTGAATTTCTTGAAACCAAAGGTTTAGAAGCTTTAGCAAAAGAAATATCTTTTAATATGTTTCCAGAACCACATCAAATAAAAATGCGAAATGATTTTGATACACGTTGTAGAAATAACGATTACAATGCCTATTATAAATCTTTTGTAACCTTGATGGCTTGGGGATTGGGAGAGAAAATAAAAAACATAAAAACCCGAACCCTTGTTGTAGCATCTGATATGGATTATACGCCAATTACCTTTAAAGAAGACTATGTAAAAAAACTGCCTAATGCCACTTTAGCTGTTGTAAAAAATTCAAGACATGGTGTTGTTATAGATCAACCAGAGGCTTTTAATCTAACCCTTGAAAAATTTTTAAACCATGAATAAAACAGTTCTTATTACAGGAAGTACTAGCGGAATAGGTTTAGGTATTGCCAATCAATTTGCTAAAGAAGGATACAATATTATGTTTCATGGTTTAGAGGTTAATGGAGCAGAAATAGCAAAAGAGGTTGGTGAAAAATACCAAGTAAAAGTGGCCTTTTCTAATGCTAATTTATTGCAAGCCGAAGCTATTGAAGCCTTAGTGGCAGAAACCATAAAAATTTTTGGTGCGCTTCATGTGTTAGTGAATAATGCAGGAATACAATTTGTTTCGCCAATTGAAGATTTTCCTAATAGTAAATACCAAAATATTATTGCTATTAATATGAATGCTGTTTTTTATGCTTCAAAAGCAGTTTGGCAACAAATGAAAAAACAAAAATTTGGTAGAATAATTAACGTGTCTTCGGTACATGGTATTCGAGCATCCGAATATAAATCGGCTTACGTTACTGCAAAGCATGGTGTAATTGGTTTGACCAAAGTGCTGGCCTTAGAAGGTGCTCCTTTTAATATTACTTGTAATGCTATTTGTCCTGGTTATGTAAAAACACCTTTAGTTGTTGGGCAAATAAAAGATCAAGCTAAAGCACATGGTATGACAGAAGATGAGGTGGTAGAAAAAGTAATGCTTAAAAAGCAAGCAGTAAAACAATTTGTACCTCTAGAGGCTATTGCAGATATGGCTTTACTACTAGCAAAAGAGACCTCGACAACCATAACAGGTTCTTCTTTTGTGCTAGATGGAGGCTGGAGTGCACAGTGATAATTGAGTTAGTTTGTAAAAACCCTTTCCGTTCATTTGGAAAGGGTTTTTTGTTTGTATGGAACTAATGTTCTACATTTATTAAAAAGATTAACATGGAAATGATTACTATCAAATATTTTAATGATTATGGCTTTGAAACAAGTGATAATGCATTTATAGAATCGGACTCCTTGTTTTTTAAAAATGTAAATTTTGAGGGCTTAATATTTATTAGAGAGTTGGTTTTTGAAAATTATAAAGTACGAAAAATATCTTTTGAAAATTGTGTCTTTGATACTGTAATAGTTGAATCAATAATAGAGTTTAAGGAAATAGATTTCAAGAATTGTAATATTAAATTGGTTAATGTTAAAAAGAATGAAAGTGTTTTCAATATTAATATTGAAGGAGAATCAACAATAGTTAAGCAAGTGAATGTTGAGGATTCAGAGTTCTTAAAACTAAGAATTTATAATGGAAAGTTTAATCATATTTTTATTACTTCACCTATAGAATCATTTGTACTTTTGAATGGCGATTTTCTAACTGTTAGTCTTTCTGATTCTGTCTTTGGTAAAGAAAAAGGAATATATAAAGAGATTAGAATTAGTCCTCCTTTTATTGGATTAAATAAGAGTAAAAGGTTTTTTATAAAAAATTTGGCAATAAATTCTCGTAGTATTGAAGACTTATTAATTTATAAAATTGAATGTGACTATTTGGAACTTCATGGAGAAATAAGTGCTAATTCTAAATATTTAATAAGAGATATTGAGGTTAAAGATTTTAAAATGGATAGCCTTTTTAATTTTGGTGAGATAGATTTGTCATTTATAAGGCCATTAACAGGAAGTTTAGATTCAACTTTTAGTATAGTTATTAGTGATTTAGGTTTGTCTAAATTTAGAGATGTTTTTATAAAAAAATTTAAAAAAGTTGAAATTGAACATTCAGACCTTTCTTCGTTAAAGCTTTATAATTCTTCTTTTCCAATTGATATTGAAGGAAGCCCGACAAAATTATATGGTGTTTATAATGATTTGTATACATCAGCTATTAAAAGTAGTAATACAAAGGATAAAGTAGATTATTATAAAGCCACTCAAGAGAATTTACTAAAAGTAAAAATTTCAGAGGCTAAATCTAGAGAGAGGTGCGGCAGTATAATCGCTTTAAAGTTGTCAAAATGGCTTAGTAGTTTTGGCACTGATTGGCTCAAAGTAATTAGCAGGATTTTAATTATTTCAATTCCCACTTATATCACATTGCTATTTACATTGTCAGATACTGTGTTAGATTTATCTGTAGATGTGATTTTAGATACTATTTCAAAATATTTTCTATTTATTAATCCGTTGCGTGGAATAAATTTTATAGATGGTTTGGGTCGTTATTCTCCACTGTCTATAGTTATTGATTTTTTCTTTAGAATTTTTATCGCAATCGCTGTTTTTGAGCTTGTTAGGTCTTTTAGGAAATATGTTAGGAAATAATTATTTTTCACTATTTCTTTAATATATCCTCTATAATCTTCAAATGATGCGTAGTATGAAGCGCCAAAAATGTAGTTACTCTTTTTTTATTAACATGTTTAAATATTGGATGTTTAAAATAAGCATTCTTGTTTAAGGCAGCAATACTACTAATATTAGTTTTTGCTTGTTGCATCTGTGCAATTAGGTCTTCTTTTACAATCATTTCTGGTGGTTGTACGTGTTTTGGTGCTTTGACTTTTCCTCTAGGGAAAAAACCTAGTGTAAAGAATAGTTTTCCTAAAAAACTAAAATTGTTTTTATAGGTGTTTGGGTCTGATTCTTGAAGTGCAAGCATGACATTGTTAATCACTTTTAAACTGTGGTCTATATGCCAAGCAACATTACTTTTAGATACTTTAGGGTTAGAAACGCTATGGTTTTCTATATGCGATTCTAAAGTTTGAAGAACAAGGTTTAATTTTTTTAGACTCATGTGTTGTTGCTTTGTGCTTGTGAAGATAGAAATTATTTAGGTTAAAAAAGTGCTGCAATTTAAAAAGAGCTTAGCGGCTTAGCCTGCAATAAGGATTGCAACGGTTAGCTTTTGTAAAACTTACATATATGGTTTTACAAAACTAGTAGTGTAAAGCCTGGTTGTTTTTGGTTTTTTCTACCAAAAGCAAATTGCCCAAATAAAAAAAATCCCAAACACGAATGCTTGAGATTTTAGTATAATTTAGTTTCCATTAATGAGATTCCCTCTTTCCTGGGAATGACAAATTAATATCTGTAATGTTCTGGTTTGTATGGTCCTTCAACCGTTACACCAATGTATTCTGCTTGGTATGGTTTAAGCTCTGTAAGCTCTACTCCAATTTTTTCTAGGTGTAATTTTGCTACTTTTTCATCTAAATGCTTAGGTAACATGTATACGTCGTTTTTGTACGCGTCTACGTTTGTCCAAAGTTCAATTTGCGCTAAGGTTTGGTTTGTAAATGAGTTACTCATTACAAAACTTGGGTGTCCTGTTGCACAACCTAAGTTTACTAAACGTCCTTCGGCAAGAATGATAATTTCTTTTCCGTTTACGTTGTATTTGTCTACTTGTGGTTTAATCGTGTCTTTAGTGTCACCATAGGTTTTGTTTAACCAATCCATTTGAATTTCGTTGTCAAAATGACCAATGTTACAAACAATTGTTTTGTCTTTCATTGCTTCAAAATGCTCTGCACGAACGATGTCTTTATTTCCTGTTGTAGTAATAATGATATCAGAATTTGCAACAACAGTTTCTAGTTTCTTTACTTCAAAACCGTCCATAGCAGCTTGTAACGCACAAATTGGGTCAATTTCTGTTACTGTAACAATACTTCCTGCGCCTTTAAAAGAAGCAGCAGTACCTTTACCTACATCACCATAACCACAAACAGTTACACGTTTTCCTGCTAACATAATATCTGTTGCACGACGAATAGCATCTACTGCAGATTCTTTACAACCATATTTATTATCGAATTTTGATTTTGTAACCGAGTCGTTTACGTTTATTGCTGGCATTGGTAAAGTTCCGTTTTTTACTCTTTCGTAAAGTCTGTGAACTCCTGTTGTAGTTTCTTCAGATAAACCGTTAATACCTTCTGCTAATTCAGGGTATTTATCTAAAACCATATTGGTTAAATCTCCACCATCATCTAAAATCATGTTTAATGGTTTTCTGTCTTCACCAAAGAATAAGGTTTGCTCTATACACCAATCAAATTCTTCTTCTGTCATGTCTTTCCATGCGTACACAGCAGTTCCTGCAGCAGCAATAGCAGCAGCAGCTTGATCTTGTGTAGAAAAAATGTTACAAGAACTCCAAGTAACTTCTGCACCTAAAGCTTGTAAAGTTTCAATTAATACAGCAGTTTGTATTGTCATGTGTAAACAACCTGCAATACGTGCACCTTTTAATGGTTGCTCGTTTTTGTATTCTTCACGTAAACTCATTAGACCTGGCATTTCTGCTTCGGCTAAATTAATTTCTTTTCTTCCCCAAGCCGCAAGCGACATGTCTTTTACCTTATTTGGTACGTAAGCAACAGTTTTTGTACTCATATTATTTTTTATCTTGTTATAAATTGCACTTGCCTTTGGGTTTATGGCTTAAATAACTAAATTCGCTTTAATTAAATTTGCCAAGCTTGCCTTAGGCGCTGCAAAGATAACCAATAACTTTTAGAATATTAAATGCCTATTTATAAAACTCTTACACCAAACTCACAAACTACTGTTAAAATCTGGAAGATTACAGAGTCTTATGAAGATTTGCTAGAACCTATAACACTAAAACCTGAAAATATGAAACGCGTTTTAGGTATGAAAAGTGAACTGCATAGACGTGGCTTTTTAAGTGTAAGACATTTGCTTAAAGCCTTTGGTTATACAGATGAAGATTTGTTTTATGACCAACACGGAAAACCACATTTAAAAGATGGTAGGCATGTTTCTATTACACATTCATTTACCTTTTCTGCAGTAGTAGTTAGTGATGCAGTTGTTGGTATTGATATTGAAAAGCAGCGTGAAAAAATTGGTGTTATTGCACATAAGTTTTTAGACTATGAAAACATATATCTAGACCAAAAAGCTGATGATTACATAAATAAGCTAACTGTTATTTGGTGTATAAAAGAGTCTTTGTATAAACTTTTTGCTACACCAGGATTGAGTTTTTTACAGCATACTTTAGTGATTCCGTTTACTATAGAAGCGGCAGAAACTATTGCTTGGATTGATTATCAAGAAAAAAAACATAGATACCAAACTACTTTTTTTGAGTTTGAAGGTTTTACTTGTGCTTATGCTTTACCTGCTTAAAGTTTGTGAATAAGTAACAGAGAAAAAATAAATATTTTTAGATAAAAAGAGAAAAACATTTGTGTATTTGTGGTCAATCAAAAAGTAACATATTCAACAATATTAGAGTCTATTTCTAAAGAAAAAAAAGGATTAGCAGTATTAATAGATCCTGATAAAACGAAACCAGAAGGGTTAAGTAGTTTTATGCATAAACTAAATAATTCTATTGCAACTCATATATTTATTGGTGGTAGTACTGTAGAAGCTGATGCAACAGAAAATCTAGTTTTAGAAATTAAAAAACAGACCCAATTACCTATTGTATTGTTTCCTGGAGATGTATCGCAAATTACCAATCATGCAAATGCTATATTGTATTTGTCGTTGTTGTCTGGCAGGAATCCAGAATATTTAATTGGGCAACATATAGCGTCGGTTTCTAAATTAAAAAATACCAATCTAGAAGTGATACCAACAGGTTATTTGCTAATAGAAAGCGGTAAAGAAACAGCTGTACAGCGTGTAACCCAAACACAACCAATGCCAATAAATAATATACAAGCCATTGTAGATACAGCAAAAGCTGGCGAGCTCCTAGGTATGAAACTAATGTATTTAGAAGCAGGAAGTGGAGCAATACACGCGGTTTCTTCGTCTATTATTCAGGCCGTAAAAGAAGAACTTAAAATTCCAGTACTTGTTGGTGGTGGTATACGAAGCAAGCAACAAATAGATGCTGCGTACCAAGCAGGAGCAGATGTGGTAGTTATTGGTACTGCTTTTGAAGAGGATGCATCGTTTTTTAACGAATTAAAAAAATAAAAAAGAAATGCCTAATACTAATTAGTTATAGGCAAAATAAATACTAATGTTTAATTAAAAATATTCCCCTTTGTACGGAAAATAAATATGGAAATATCTGTAGACCTAACCTTATCTCCTTTACTGGATGATTATGAAAAACATGTTATTAACTTTATAAAAGCATTAAGAAACTCTGAATTTAAAGTCTTAGAAAACCCTTTAAGCACACAAATTTTTGGAGATTATGATACTTTAATGCCTTTTTTAACACAGGAAATAAAACGTTCCTTTCAAGATGTTGATATTTCTGTGTTAACCATGAAAGTGGTTAAAACTAATAGAAGTGACTATGAGCCACATTTTTGATTTTTTTTTCAGCCAATATTCTAATTACCAAACATTAGATGTTGTGCTAGAAATTGTTGCTGTAATTTTTGGTTTTCTTTCGGTGTGGTTTTCTAGAAAAAATAACATTTTAGTGTTTCCGACAGGAATGGTAAGTACCTGTATTTTTGTGTATTTATTATTAAAGTGGGAGCTTTTAGGAGACATGATGATTAATGCGTATTACTTTATTATGAGTGTTTATGGTTGGTATTTCTGGACGCGTAAAGGAGATGCAAATAAAGAAACACCAATTTCTAGAACCACTTTAAAAGAAAAAAAGATAAGCATTGCTATATTTTTAGCAACTATTGTTTTTGTTTTTATTGTCTATAAATCCTTTGATAAATGGAATAGTTGGGTTGCTTATGTAGATACTATTACTACAGCAATATTTTTTGTAGGTATGTGGCTTATGGCAAAACGTAAAATAGAAAATTGGATTTATTGGATTATAGGTGATGTTATTTCTATTCCTTTATATTTTTATAAAGGATTTACATTTACAAGTTTTCAATATTTAGGATTTACCATTATAGCAATATTAGGATATTTAGCATGGAAGAAAAGCTTAAACAACAACCTAGCAACTGCATAAAAGTAGTTTTGTTTGGTCCAGAATCTACTGGAAAAACAACCTTGTCAAAACAGTTAGCAAGACATTATAATTCGGTTTGGGCACCAGAATACGCAAGAGAATACCTGCAAGATAAATGGAATAACGAGCGTAAAACATGTGAGCCAAAAGATTTGTTGCCAATTGCTATTGGGCAAATGAAATTAGAAAATACTTTAGCAACAAAAACAGACTCTGTTTTAATATGTGATACCAATTTGTTAGAAACTAAAGTGTATTCAGAAACGTATTATTCAGGGACTTGTGATCCTGTTCTTGAAAAATTTGCTCTACAAAATAAATATGATTTATACTTTTTAACGTATATTGACACACCTTGGGAAGCAGATGATTTAAGAGATAAACCAGAAGAGCGTTTATCTATGTTTCATACTTTTCAAGAAACATTAATAAAATATAATTTACCATATGTTTTGCTGAAAGGGGATAAGCAAACCCGTTTAGATACAGCAATACATCATATAGATACATTACTAAATAAAAAACCGTGAATTTAACAGAAAAAGATTTAAAACAAATAGAAGCAAAAAACTTAAGTTTAGATAAAGTAAATGCTCAGATACAAGTTTTTAAAAAAGGAATTCCGTTTGTAAATTTAAAAGATGCTGCCAACGTAGGAAATGGCATTTTAAAGCTTTCTGAAGAAGAAAAAAAGCAGAAAATTCAGGTTTTTGAAGAGCAACGAAACCAAAAAAAGATACTTAAGTTTGTTCCTGCATCAGGTGCAGCAACAAGAATGTTTAAGTTTTTGTTTAAGTTTATTCGTGAGTTTGATGAAGAAACAGAAACCGTTAATTCTTATATTAATAGAAATAAAGCCGTAGAATTATCTTTGTTCTTGGTAGGCTTAGAGAAGTTTCCGTTTTACAAAGAAGTGCTTTTACAAATAGAAGAAGATAACCCAGATTATCATACGCTATCAGAAATTAATAAAAAATTAATTTTTATTAAAACCATATTAGCAAAAGATAAACTTAATTTTGGTGCTTACCCAAAAGGGTTACTTCCTTTTCATGAATATAAAGATCATGTATCTACAGCCTTTAGAGAGCACTTATTTGAAGCGGCACTATACGCTTCTTCTAATAATTTAGCCAACTTACATTTTACCATTTCAAACAAGCACCAACATATTTTTGATCAAGAATTACAAAGTATAAAAGAAGCGGTAGAGAAAATAACCAACACCAAATTTAATGTTACCTTTTCTAATCAATGTGAAAGTACAGACACTATTGCTGTAACTCCAAAAAATGAAGTGTTTAGAGATGATAACGGAGAAATATTGTTTAGACCATCAGGTCATGGAGCTCTTTTAACCAATTTAAACAAGCTAGATGCAGATGTTATTTTTATTAAAAATATAGATAATACTGTAGTTTCTAAATACAAAAAGGAAGTAGCAGATAATAAAAAAATGCTTGGAGGCCTTTTAATAGAATTACAAGAACAAGCATTTACGTTTTTAAAACGACTAGAAGACGATACGATTACAGAAGAGGAGTTAATAACCATCGCTAGATTTTTAAAAAACAAACTGCATGTTGTTATTAATATAGAATTTGAAAAATATTCTAAAACCTATCAAATAGAGTATTTAAGAGAAAAACTAAATCGTCCTATTCGTGTTTGCGGAATGGTGAAAAATGAAGGAGAACCAGGAGGAGGACCTTTTTGGATAAAAGATGAAGGTGGAAATGTTTCTTTACAAATTGTAGAAACAGCACAAATAGACAAAAAGAATAAAAGTCAAAAAAAGCTATTAAAAAACGCTACCCATTTTAATCCTGTAGATCTTGTTTGTGGTATTAAAAACTATAAAGGCGAAAAATTTGATCTTAACAAATATGTAGATCCTAAAACAGCTTTTATTACTCAAAAAACTAAATTTGGAAAAGACTTAAAAGCGCTTGAGCTTCCTGGTTTATGGAATGGAGCAATGGCAGATTGGAATACCATTTTTGTAGAAGTACCATTAATAACTTTTAATCCTGTGAAAACAGTTGTAGACTTGCTAAAATCTGCGCATCAAATTAAAGAGTAATGTTTGATGAAAAAAAGCTAATTAGCGAGTTAAAATTTAAAGCAATACGTAGTTCTGGAGCAGGAGGACAGCATGTAAATAAAGTATCTTCTAAAATAGAAATCACTTTTTATTTAGAAGATACTCTTGTTTTTAATCCAACACAAAAAGAACGTTTACAAACAAAACTACATACTAGGCTAACCAAAGAAAACGCACTAATACTACAGTGTGGTGAAAGCAGAAGTCAGCATAAAAACAAACAAATTGCTATACAAAGGTTTCTTCAGTTAATAAAAGAAGCTTTGGTTGTTCCTAAAAAAAGAAAGCCTACAAAAGTGCCTAGAGCAGTAAAAATAAAACGCTTAAAATCAAAACGTTCTAATTCTGAAAAAAAGGCGAATAGGAAAAAACCTAAAATCGATTAAAAAAAAGCTTAAATCGTAATTCGTAAATCAAAAAACTACAATATATTTGCAGCGTTCTCAAAAAAGGGGTGCTTTAAAGATGCCTGATTAATGATGATGAATAAACGATGGATGAATTTATAAATTCTGAAATCCAAATTCAAAAATTCAAAAATCAAAAATCCAAGAGGCTGAGATCATACCCATTGAACCTGCGCAGGTAATGCTGCGAAGGAAATGTTAACACATTTTGTGTTGTTGTGTTGTACTAAGCTTGTCTATGTATTTCACAAAAAAAAATCAATTAATAACAAAAGAATAATTACCTCTTTTTATTCGATTATAAACATAATCGTAATGAAAAACCTATCTCTTTTTTTAACACTTTTAGTGTTAAGTGTCTGTGCAAACGCACAAGAAAAACAACAAGACTCTACAAAACTACAACAGCTAGATGAGGTTCTTGTAAATGCCGTTCGTGTAAACGCAACATCACCAATTACACACACCAATGTAAGTAAAGAAGATCTTGAAAAACGCAATTTAGGACAAGATATTCCTGTTTTATTAAACTTTTTGCCTTCTGTAGTTACTTCTTCAGATGCTGGAGCAGGAGTTGGTTATACCTACATTCGTGTACGTGGTATTAATGCACAATCTACCAACATTACTTTAAATGGTATTCCGTATAACGATGCCGAATCTTTAGGTACTTTTTGGGTAAATCTTGGTGACTTTGCATCTTCTGTAGAGAGTTTACAATTACAACGTGGTGTTGGTACATCTACCAACGGTTCTGGTGCTTTTGGAGCAAGTATTAATGTGCTTACAGACGCCGTTTCAGATGTTGCTAATGCCGAAATATCTAATTCTTTTGGTAGTTATAATACCAGAAAACACAATGTAAAGTTTAGCACAGGAAAATTAAATAACCACTTTGAAATTGCTGGTCGTTTATCACAAATTAAGTCTGATGGTTATATAGATAGAGCGAGCTCTGACTTAAAATCATATTTCTTACAAGGTGCTTATGTAGATGACAATCGTTTAATAAAAGCAATCACTTTTAGTGGTCATGAAGTAACCTACCAATCTTGGAATGGTTTAGAAGATTTAGATCTTTTAGAAAATGATAGAACCTTTAATACAGCAGGAATGTATACCGATGAATTTGGTAATACGCGTTTTCATGAAAATGAAGAAGACAACTACCAACAAGATCATTACCAATTGCATTATACAGAGCGTATAAATAATAACTGGTCTACTAATTTAAGCTTAAATTATACACATGGTAAGGGGTATTTTGAGCAATATAAAGAAGACGAAGATTTTGCAGATTATGATTTAGAAGAAATCACTATTGGTGGTGAAACTGTAAATACCACAGATTTAATTCGTCGTCGTTGGTTAGACAATGATTTTTATGTGGTTAATGCCAATGCAAATTATAAAAAGAATAAGCTAGATATGATTTTTGGAGGATCTTATAGTGCTTATGATGGTGATCACTTTGGTGAAATTATTTGGGCACGAAATGCAAGTTCTAGCGAAATTAATGATACCTATTATGACGGAAACGGAAAGAAAAAAGATGCAAGTTTCTTTACCAAAGCAACCGTTAAGTTAAATGATAAAATCTCTCTTTTTGGAGATTTACAAATGCGTTTTGTAGATTATAAAACCACTGGTTTAACATCAGATAGAGTACCATTACTTATAGATGAAAACTACAGCTTTTTTAACCCTAAATTAGGTGTTACTTATGAGTTGAATACAAATAATAATATCTATTTTTCTTATGCTAGAGCAAATAGAGAGCCAAATAGAGACGATTTTGAAAACAACGAAACTGTAAAACCAGAACAGTTAAACGATTTTGAATTAGGTTATAGACACCAATCAGAAACCTTTAGCATCAACACCAACCTGTATTATATGCTATATAATGAACAGCTAGTTTTAACAGGAGATAGAGATAATGTTGGTAACCCAATACGTACCAATAGTGGTGATAGTTATAGATTAGGTCTAGAGGTAGAGGCTGTAGTAAAACCACTAGAGTGGTTAATGGTACAACCAGCAATTACAGTTAGTTCTAATAAAAACAAAAGTACTGTGGTTTCCAGAGATGGTGCTTTGGCAGATTTAGGAGAAACAAACATCTCTTATTCACCAGAAGTAGTGCTTTCTAACGCATTAGTGTTTAATCCAGTAAATAATCTTAATTTATCTTTATTAACTAAATATGTTGGTGAGCAGTATATGGGAAACACAGATAGTGATGCTTCTAAGTTAGATAGCTATTTTGTAAATGATATAAATGTATCTTATAAATTAGATACCAATGCGTTTGTAAAGTCTATTACTTTTTCTGCTTTGGTAAATAATATTTTTAACGAAAAATATATTTCTAATGGTTATTATTACACGTATGATGATACGTGGTCTGTACCAAATGAAACTACTACTATTGAAGGAACAGGATATTATCCGCAAGCAACAAGAAACTTTTTAGTTGGAGCTACCTTAAAGTTTTAAGGTAAAAACATTCCTTCCATTTTTTAAAGTAAAACCCACAAACCAATTGGTTTGTGGGTTTTTATTTGCTTAAAGATTTATTCTTTAGTAATATTTAATAATAAGGAAATTGTGAAAACGCAGCTTTTTCAATGATATCTTTTATATAATCTTAGGCTTATTAGGTATAAAAAGATATAGCGAATATGCTTTTTTTACCTAATTATTGTACACTCTAATAATACTTCCGTTAACTTCTACAAAATATGGTGTTAATCCGTAAGACCCAGTAGTGCTTCCGTTAGGTTGTCCTGTTAAAATATCATAAGTGTTTTCGTCTTCACAACCACAAGTTGCTAATACACCATTTACTGTTAAAGAAGAACAAGATTGGTAATAGTGGTTTGGGTCACTCAACTCAAAAGCAACATAAGAACTTCCTGAATAGTATACCACAATGCCACTTAAGCCGTAACCATAGAGTACAACATGATTTCCTGGGTACAGTAAATCATTGTATTGCGGGAAACTAGTGTTGATTGTTGTGCCTGTATCAAAAGACTGACTTGGTAAAAACTCGTTTTCATAATTGTTGTCACTACTGCTACAAGCAATTAGTATAAAGCTAGTTAATACGGTTAAAAGCAATTTTTTCATTAATTTTTTTTTGTTTAGCAAGGTACAAAAAATGTACATTGAATTAAATATTTTGTATATTCGCCATAGAATCTCGTATATGCGAGATTTTTTTTATGCTGTCCCGAAGGTTCGGGAGTTCCAGCATATTTTTTTCTTTTATAGAATTAGTATTTAAACGAAGAAATTATGAGTAAAGTATCTTATTATACAGCAGAAGGATTAAAAAAGTTAAGAGAAGAGCTAAAACAGCTTAAAGACATTGAGCGCGTAAAAGCTTCTAAGGCAATTGCAGAAGCAAGAGATAAAGGAGATTTAAGTGAAAATGCAGAGTATGATGCGGCTAAAGAAGCGCAAGGGATGCTAGAAATGCGTATTTCTAAATTAGAAGATCAGCTTGCTGGTGCTCGTGTTATTGATGAGAGCCAAATGGATACCTCTAAGATTTTAGTGCTTTCTAAAGTGAAAATAAAAAACCAAACCAACGGAATGGAAATGTTATATACATTGGTTGCAGATGGTGAAGCAGATTTAGCTTCAGGAAAAATATCTGTTAATTCGCCAATTGGTAAAGGTTTATTAGGTAAATCTGTTGGTGATGTTGCAGAAATTCAAGTACCTAGTGGTATAATGAAATTTGATATTATTGAAATTTCAAGATAAATTGTGTCTTTTTTATTTCTGCGAAGGCGGAAATCTTAATTCAATATTTTTTTAAGATTCCTATTTTTAACTGAAAACAATTCGGTTTTTGATAGGAATTTTTATATTTACAAATAAACGTTTTATTATGGCTTCTATATTTACAAAAATTGTTCAAGGTGAAATACCATGTTATAAGGTTGCAGAAACCGATGATTTTTTAGCTTTTTTAGATGTAAATCCTAATGCTAAAGGACATACACTTTGTATTCCTAAAAAAGAAGTAGATAAAATTTTTGATCTAGATGAAGAAACCTACACTAGATTAATGCAGTTTTCACGTAAGGTAGCCATTGCTTTAGAAAAAGCAATACCTTGTAAGCGTGTTGGTGTTTCTGTAATTGGTTTAGAAGTACCACATGTGCATGTACATTTAATACCTTTAAATGCTATGCAAGACGCAAGTTTTATGCAGAAAACAAAATTAACTACAGAAGAATTTCAAGAGGTAGCAAAGGCTATCCAGTCTTATTTATAAA
The DNA here is from genome assembly GCF_042684485.1 of Lacinutrix gracilariae. Lineage (NCBI taxonomy): Bacteria > Pseudomonadati > Bacteroidota > Flavobacteriia > Flavobacteriales > Flavobacteriaceae > Lacinutrix > Lacinutrix gracilariae. The sequence goes on from NZ_JBHULM010000011.1 coordinate 1,361,165, forward strand.
GAATAGCCAATACAATTCCAATAATTATTAATACACCAAAAGAGCTAATCAATAGCCAAGCTTTCTTTTTTAGTTTGGTAGATGCTTTTTTAGGTGTGAATGCCTTTTGTTGATAAGCAAATACACGTTCAATGTCTTCGGTCCACATAACCGGAAAAATATCTGAATGGCAAGTCCTGCAATATATAGTTTGTGTGGTTTCGTTGGTTATAGATTTGTAAAGTGATGTTTCAATATACTTTTGTTTAAAAGTTAATTGTAAACCATTGGTATTGTAACATTCCGGACAGTTATTGTTTAACGCTACTTCTTTTATTGTAATTAATTTTTCGTCCATATTTAAATGCTTTTTAGTGCAATTTGCATGGTTGTACCTTTACCTATTTCAGAGTGTAAAACTTTAATTTTACCATCGTGAAATTCTTCAATTATTCGTTTGGCTAATGAGAGTCCTAAGCCCCAACCTCTCTTTTTAGTAGTGAAGCCTGGCTCAAATACGGATTTAAATTGGTTTTTAGCGATACCTTTTCCAGAATCTGTAATGTTTATACTAATGTTGTTTTCTAGTTGTATAATTTCAATTTTAAGTTTTCCTTTTCCTTTCATGGCATCAATGCCATTTTTTACAAGGTTTTCAATAGTCCAGCTAAATAACTGTTTGTTTAAATTTACAAAAATTTTATGGTTTGGTACCACAATTTCAAAATCTATAAGTTTAGAAGATCTCGCTTTTAAATAGTCGTAAGACGCTATTGTTTCTGCAACAATATCTGTTTTTTCTAATTTAGGTAAAGAGCCTATTTTGCTAAAACGCTCTGTAATGGTTTGTAGTCTGCTAATATCTTTTTCAATTTCTTTAATGTATTCAGGGTTGGTGTTTTCGGTTTTTAAAATTTCTGTCCAACCAATTAAAGAAGATAAAGGTGTACCAATTTGATGCGCTGTTTCTTTGGCCATTCCAGACCATAATTTGTTTTCTATAGCTGTTTTATTGCTTCGGTAAAAAAAGTAAACTACTGCTCCAAATAAAATAATAATAAGCAATAATGCTAAAGGATAATATTTTAGTTTGTTTAATAAAGGCGAGTTAGCATAATACAGCGTTTGGTTCACTTCCTTAATGACTATAGGTGTGTTTTCTTGACTAAATTGATGCATTAATTTTTTTAAATTCTTTGTTACATAAATAGAGTCTGCCTTTGTGCCTTTACCTATATTACTAAAAGAATAAATAGAAGAATCTTGATTTACAACTATAATTGGTGTTGTGTTATTACTTGATAAGATTTTAAATATTAAATCTGTATTTACATCAATGTTTTCATTAAGTGCATTATTGTCTATTACCTTAAATAACTCATTTTGTGCAAAAGTCCAATTTTCAATTTTTATACGTTCTTCTGCTTTAAATTTTTGAAAGAATACATAGGTATTCCATAAAATAAGTGAAATAATAGCAAAAGAAGCTATTACAATAATCCATCTAATAAGATTTCTGTTTTTAAAAAAAAGCATAGTGTAAATTGAAAAATATTTTTTAACGGTCTTCTAGAACTTGATTCTAGATATAAATTTTAAATATAATGCAATTCTGTTAATATTATTGTCTACTTGTTAGTAAATAGGTTTTTTGTTGCGCATCAAAAGGCGTAGTTTTGCATAAATTATTTTTCTCATGTTATCATTTAAACCAAAAGAGCTTTCAACAGGAAAATTACATGCTTATTTATTAAGTGCAGTTGCGCCTAGACCTATTGCTTTTGCTAGTACTATAGATGCAAATGGCAATCCTAATTTGTCACCTTTTAGTTTTTTTAATGTGTTTAGTGCAAATCCGCCAATTTTAATATTTTCGCCAGCGCGAAGAGTTAGAGATAATACTACAAAGCATACACTTGAAAATGTAGAAGCTGTAAAAGAGGTAGTGATTAATGTAGTAAATCATGATTTGGTACAACAAATGTCTTTAAGTAGTACAGAGTATGCTGAAGGTGTAAATGAGTTTGAAAAAGCGGGATTAAGCATGTTGGCATCAGATGTAGTAAAGCCGTTTCGTGTAGCAGAATCTCCAGTGCAACTAGAGTGTAAAGTAAACGAAATTGTAAAACTAGGTGCTGAAGGTGGAGCAGGTAATTTAGTGATTTGCGAAGTAGTAAAACTACATATTGCAGAACACGTTTTAAATGAAGATCAATCTATTAACCAAGAGCTTTTAGATTTAGTAGCAAGAGCAGGAGGAAGTTATTATAGTAGAGCGAAAAATGGTTTTTTTGAAATACCTAAACCATTAACTACCTTAGGAATTGGAGTAGATGCTTTGCCAGAAGAAATAAAAAAGAGCTCGGTTTTAACAGGAAATGATTTAGGTATGCTAGCAAATGTTGCAGCATTACCAACACAAGAAAATATAGATTTGTTTATTAAAGAAGCTGAAGATAAATGTCCGCATATATTAAAAGCATCTACTGAAGATAAACATAAAAAAGCACAAGATTATTTAAAAAATAATGACGTAGATAGTGCTTTAAAGTTGCTATTATCGTAAAATAGCATTTTTAAAATTTAGACGAATATTTAATAATTATATACCATGGAAGTACAAGGAAAAGTAAAAATGATTGGAGAAACTCAAACTTTTGGAAGTAATGGGTTTAGAAAAAGAGAATTAGTAGTAACAACAGATGAACAATATCCTCAACATATACTTGTAGAGTTTGTGCAAGATAAAACAGATCTTTTAAACAACTACCAAGTAGGACAAGCAGTAAAAGTAAACATCAATTTAAGAGGTAGAGAATGGGTTAATCCACAAGGAGAAACAAAATACTTTAACTCTATTCAAGGATGGAGAATTGAAGCTTTACAAGCAGGAAGTGCAGCAGGTGAAATGCCTCCAGTACCACCAGCAGATGCTTTTGAGCCTGCTTCAAATGTAAAAGAAGAAGATCACGACGATTTACCATTTTAGTAATAAATAAATGGTGTAGCCTTAAGTACATACTAAAGGTTTCAAATAAAAAACCTCAATGCTTAAATGTCATTGAGGTTTTTTTATTTTAGCGTATGCATTTATTAAATCAAAATATAGAATTTCCAAACGTTACAGAAGCAGACGACGATGGTTTGCTTGCTATTGGTGGCGATTTAAGTGTAGAACGACTTTTGTTAGCATACAAAAGTGGCATATTTCCTTGGTTTAACAGTAACGATCCTATTTTATGGTGGTCTCCAGACCCAAGGTTTGTGCTATTTCCAGAAAAACTAAAAGTCTCTAAAAGCATGAAACAAGTGCTTAAAAAAGCAAATTTTACAGTAACAGTAAATCAAGATTTTTTAAGTGTAATTCAAGAGTGTTCTATAGCAAAACGCCAAGGACAATCGGGAACATGGATTACAGATTCTATGGTGCAAGCATATTTGAAATTACACCAATTGGGTTATGCAAAATCTGTGGAGGTTTGGCAAGATGAGGTACTTGTAGCAGGATTGTATGGTGTAGATTTAAATAATGGTGTTTTTTGTGGCGAAAGTATGTTTACTAAAGTAAGCAATGCTAGTAAAGTTGCCTTTATCACCTTTATACAAAACACAAACTACAAACTTATAGACTGCCAAGTATATACCAATCATTTAGAAAGCTTAGGCGCTGAAGATATTGCTAGAGAAGAATTTTTACAATACCTATACTAGCTTTTGCTTAATACTCTAAAGTTTTAATTATACCTCATTATACCTAAAACAACCAACCTCATGGTCATTTACCATTCCTGTTGCTTGCATGTGTGCATATATAACAGTAGAACCTACAAACTTAAAACCTCGTTTTTTTAAATCTTTACTTAAAGCATCACTAATAGCAGTATTTGCAGGAGCATCTTTGTAGTTTTTAATGTTGTTTTTTATAGGCTTTCCATCTACAAAAGCCCAAATGTATGTAGAAAAACTGCCAAATTCTTCTTGAATTTTTATAAAAGCTTGCGCATTGGTTATGGTTGCTTTTATTTTTAGTTTATTTCTTATTATTCCAGCATTTTCTAAAAGCGAATCTACTTTTTCTTGCTTGTATTTTGCAATCTTTTTATAGTCAAACTGATCAAAAGCATCATGAAAATTTTTACGTTTTCGTAAAACAGTTATCCAACTTAGTCCTGCTTGAAAGGTTTCTAAAATTAAAAATTCAAAAATGGTTTCATCATCATAAACCGGAACTCCCCATTCATGATCGTGATATGCTTCATATAAAGCATCTCCTACACACCAACCACACCTATGTTTTTCCATATTACCAATTTATGTTTATTGTAAGTTTTGGTTATAAAGATAGACATAGATATGACATAAATCATAATTTATGAGTAGAGATACTACTATTTTTACACAAAGAAATAAGACAATGACAGATATAATTAAAGAAAGTTTAGATAAAAGTATTACCTATCCAGAATATGCTACATTGGTAAATACTTTAGCCGAAAATAACGATACTACAGGAACAGATAAATCTGAAAATCTTGTAGAATATACCAAGCTTAATGCAAGAAGAATGAAGCGTTGGGATAAAACCTTAAAGGTTAATGAGGCTGTTAAAGAGCAAATTGAAAAAATAGATAAAAAAATAACTTGGTTGGTACTTACAGAAAGTTGGTGTGGTGATGCTGCTCATGTTGTTCCTGTAATGCAAAAAGTTGCAGAACTGAATAAAAACATAGATGTAAAAGTGGTGCTGCGTGATGAAAATGAAGCTTTAATGAATAACTTTTTAACCAATGGAGGAAAAGCAATACCAAAATTAATTATGGTAGATGATGCTTCTGGTGAAGTGATAAATACTTTTGGACCAAGACCTAGTGAAGCAACACAGTTGGTTAACAATTATAAAGAAAAGTATGGTGCTTTAACTCCTGAGTTTAAAGAAGATTTACAACGTTGGTACAATAAAGATAAAGGGCAAAATGCAATTAATGATTTAGTGTCATTGCTAAACGTTTAACCTTTGCCTTCAAACCAAAAAGTAATGGTTCCTATTTGTAATTCTTGTGAACTGCTAGAGTTAAACCTTGCTTTTTTTGCATACTCTAAAGCATGGTCAATAAGGCAATTGTTTGAAGAATTAGAGGCGCTATTATAAGATGCTTCTGTAACTTTTCCGGAAGCATTAACAGTAATGTTTACTACAATTTTACCACCAGATTCGCATAAATAAATGGGTATTGGTAAGTGTTTGTGTTTTCTGTTTACCAAAGAGTATTGTATAGCACTTTTTGCATTATTGTTTTCTTCTAATTGCTTTTTAAGCAATGTATTTACTTTGTTAAAAGAATGCATTTCTTCTTCTTGAACGCTAGAATTGTTTTTAGAAAAATCTTTTTTAACCGTATTCACGTACTTAGATGTACTAAAATCTGGTCTTACATAATCTTCAGGAGGAGCAATTCTTTTTTGTGCATATGCAAAACGTTTACGCTCTTGGTTTTGGTTATATGCTTTATTGGTTTCTGCTTTACTAGCTGTATTTTGTTCTGTAAGTTCGGTCTCTTTATGCTCTATTTCTGGCTCTATTTCATAAAAAGTTTCGGTAATCTGCTGTTGTTGTTTTAAAATATGAAGATTAAACACAGAAAAAACTATCGTTCCTGTAATAAGGAGCGTAATGCAAATAGCTTTTTGTTTATTAGTGAATAACATGTAGGTATTTAACGTATTTTAAATGTCTGTGGCACTTAAATATACGTTAAAAAAATAAAAATAGATGTTTTAAGAATCTAGCTGTGCTATAAAATCTTCAATGCTAATAGCATCTGACACATTATAATCGCCTATTTTTGTGCGTCTTAAAACCGAAAGGTGTCCTCCAGAGTGTAATGCTTTTCCAAAGTCGTGTGCTAAAGAACGTATATAAGTACCTTTACTACAAACCACTCTAAAATCTACTTCGTTATTTTCAAAACGAGTAATTTCAAAAGCTTCAATAGTTATTTTTCTAGACTTTACTTCTACTTCTTCGCCTGCTCTAGCAAATTCATATAAGCGTTTTCCTTCTTTTTTAATTGCTGAAAATATTGGAGGAAATTGATCTATTTCGCCTATAAACTGTTTGGTGGTTTCAGCAACTAAATCTGGTGTTATGTGCTTGGTAGCAAACGTTTCGTTTATTTCAGTCTCTAAATCGTAAGAAGGTGTGGTGCTTCCTAATACAATGGTTCCTGTGTATTCTTTTATTTGTGCTTGAAAGGTGTTTATTTGCTTGGTCATTTTTCCTGTGCAAATAATAAGTAAACCTGTAGCAAGAGGATCTAAAGTTCCTGCATGACCAACCTTAATTTTTTTAATATTAAAGGTCTGTCTTATTTTCCATCGTAGTTTGTTTACTACTTGAAAAGAGGTCCAGTTTAACGGTTTGTCAATTAATAAAACCTGTCCTGATTTGTAATCTTCTTCGTTTAACATATTAGTTTAAAAGAGAAAAAATGATGGCAATAGCACCAACAATTGCACAATAAATAGCAAAATACGAAAGCTTGCTTTTCTTCACTAAAGCAATCATCCAGGTACAAGCAAAAAGTCCTGCAACAAAAGCAGCAATAAAGCCTATAGATAGAGAGGTAAAGTTTTGCGCGTCATAGGTTAAATCTCCACTTAAAATATCTTTAGCAATTTTTCCGAAGATTAAAGGAATTACCATTAAAAACGAAAAACGTGCCGCTTTGGTTTTGTCATTTCCTAATAAAACCGAAGTAGAAATAGTAGCACCAGAACGTGAAATTCCTGGAAGCATTGCAATGGCTTGCGAAATACCAATTACAAATGCATTTTTAAAGGTTACTTTTTTATTGGTGTCTTTGGCCTTGTCTGCTAAAAACAACAGAATAGCAGTTACTATTAACATACAGCCTACAAGTAAAATGTTACCTCCAAATAAGGCTTCTAATTGTTCTTCAAAAAACAAACCAACTATAACTGCTGGTAACATAGAAAGTGCAATTTTAGATACAAATTGTAAATCTTCGTTCCACTCCAACTTAAAAATACCTTTAATAATACTAAAGATGTCTTTTCTAAAAACAACAATAGTACTTAAAGCGGTTGCAAAGTGTAAAACTACAGTAAAAAGTAAGCTTTCTTCTGGAACCGAATGATCGCCAAGAATGGCTTTACCAAGTTCTAAATGGCCACTTGATGATACAGGAAGAAACTCTGTTAATCCTTGTATAATTCCTAAAATAATGGAGTCTATAACATTCATGCCGCAAAAGTATTAAAATACTATTACCAAATGTTATTTTGTACTTGTAATTTAAAGATTTAAGCTGTTTTTTTTACTCTTTATTCGGATTTAAAAGAATGGCATAGATTTGAATTCCAAAGCCAATAAGCACTAAAGTTGGTGCTAATCTAATTCTTCTCCAGCTAAAAATTTCAGGGTTAAATACCGAAGGATCATCACTTCCACCTCCAGACATTAATATAAAACCAAGGGTAATAAACGCGATACCAATAAACATAAATTTATAGTTTTTTTTACCAAATATAAATTCGCTTTTACTCTGTTCTTTTCGTTTTTGTTCTCCCATTTTTTTAATTCTATATAAATGATTTTATCACCTAAAACCAATTTTACAATAGGTGCTTAGGTTGCTCTACCAATGCATGTAGCTAATTGCAAAGTAACGGTTTTATTTAAAACTTTAACGTTAAGAGAATCTAAAATTAATCGGTTTAGTAATTCGCTGTTTATAAGCTAGTAAAGCTGATCGGTTTTTAAGTTCAAGAAACGCTGTGTTGCAAAAAAGGTAGAAATCCAGGTGATTATAATTCCTAAAATAAAAACAGCTGCAAATAAAGCGCCAATTAAAATAGGGTTGCGCATTAAATCTAATTCTGGAAAAGTAAGGTTTAAGTAATACAGCACAACAGCCATACCTATTAAGGCTATAATTGCTCCAATAATACCTAATTGTACACTTTTAAAAACAAAAGGCTTACGTATAAATCGCTTGGTAGCACCAACCATTTGCATGGTTTTTATGGTAAATCGTTTTGCATAAACAGCCAAACGTATAGAGCTGTTAATTAAAAGCACAGCAATTAAAGTAAAAATACCGCTTAGTATTAAAACCCAAAAACTAATCTTTTTTACATTGTTGTTCATTAAAGTTACCAAGTCATTGTCATAACGTACCTCGTCTACAAAGTTTTTATTGGTAGCTTCTTTTGCTATTTCTTCTAAATGAGCAGCAGTTACATAGTCTGCTTTTAAATGCACATCAATAGAGTTTTGTAAAGGGTTGTACCCTAAAAACTCCATAAAATCTTCGCCATTTTCGGCTTTCATAGATGCAGCGGCTTGTTCTTTGGTAACATAATCTGTAGATTTTACATAATCTGCCAAAGCCAAGCTTTTTTCAAGCTGCTTGGTTTCTACTTCTTTTGCAGTATCTTTTAAATAGATAGTTACCACTACTTGCTCTTTAAAGTGATCAGATACCTTTTTGGCATTAAGTATTAGCATACCTAATAAGCCTAATAAAAATAAGACTAACGCAATACTTAATACCACAGAAAAGTAAGACGAAATTAGTTTACGTTTCTGGTATTTTTCAAAAGATGCACTCATATAATAATTTTGTTAACGATGTAAAAATAATAAAGAAAAACAAAAGAAACTTTAAAAGACCAAAGTCTTTTGTCTGCAATTAAAAATGTCTTTTCTAAGATTGCCAAAATCCAATAAACAGTCTGTGACAATTAATAATTAAAAAACGGTTTTCTTAAGTTGTATGATTATAACGTTTAAACTTTTAATACTGTTATAATAAGTTTAAATTTGTTGCCTTATTAAGAGATAAAATACAATAATGCAATACCATTTTAACGACATAGAAGCCAAGTGGCAAAAATATTGGGCAGAAAACCAAACGTTTAAAGCCTCTAATAATAGTGAAAAACCTAAATATTATGTTTTAGATATGTTTCCTTATCCTTCAGGAGCAGGATTACATGTTGGTCATCCATTAGGTTATATAGCAAGTGATATTTATGCACGTTACAAACGCCATAAAGGCTTTAATGTATTGCATCCGCAAGGATATGATAGTTTTGGTTTGCCTGCAGAGCAATATGCCATTCAAACAGGACAACATCCAGCAATTACTACAGAAACCAATATAAAAACCTACAGACGTCAGTTAGATAAAATAGGATTTTCTTTCGATTGGTCTCGTGAAGTAAGAACTTCTAATCCTGAATATTACAAGTGGACACAATGGATTTTTATTCAATTGTTTGAATCTTGGTACAATAATGAAAGTGATAAAGCCGAAGAAATAGCGACGCTAGTAGCAAAGTTTTCTACAGAAGGAAATGCAAATGTTAATGCGGTTTGTGATGATGCTGTAGCAATATTTTCTGCAGAAGAATGGAATGCTTTCGATGCTAAAAAACAACAAGAAATATTACTGCAATATAGACTTACTTATTTAGCGGAAACCGAAGTAAACTGGTGTCCTGCTTTAGGAACCGTTTTGGCAAATGACGAAATTGTAAATGGTGTGTCAGAACGTGGTGGTCATCCTGTGGTACGTAAAAAAATGACACAATGGAGCATGCGTATTTCTGCCTATGCAGAACGTTTACTGCAAGGTCTAGATACTATAGATTGGACAGACTCGCTTAAAGAAAGCCAACGTAACTGGATTGGTAAATCGGTTGGAGCATCTGTAACTTTTAATGTAAATAATCATGAGGAGGTTATCGAGGTTTTTACAACAAGACCTGATACTATTTTCGGAGTTAGTTTTATGACACTTGCTCCAGAACATGAATTGGTACAAAAAATAACTACTCCAGAGCAAAAAGAAGAAGTAGAAGCATATATACAAGCAACAGCAAAACGTAGCGAACGCGAGCGTATGGCAGATGTAAAAACCATTTCTGGAGCTTTTACAGGTGCTTATGCAGAGCATCCTTTTAGTAAAGAACCAATTCCTATCTGGATTGGTGATTACGTATTGGCTGGTTATGGTACAGGAGCTGTAATGGCTGTGCCTTGTGGTGACCAACGTGACTATGATTTTGCTAAATACTTTAATATTGAAATACCTAATATTTTTGAAGGTGTAGATATTTCGGAAGAAGCTTATGCTGCTAAAGACAATGTAAAAATTGCAAATAGCGATTTCTTAAACGGCATGAACTACAAAAAAGCTTCTAAACGTGCTATTTATGAGTTAGAACAATTAGGTCAAGGACAAGGGAAAACAAACTACAGACTGCGTGATGCGGTATTTTCTAGACAACGTTATTGGGGAGAACCTTTTCCTGTATACTACGTTAACGGAATGCCACAAATGATTGATAAAGCACATTTACCAATTACATTACCAGAAGTAGAAAAATATTTACCAACCGAAACTGGTGAACCACCTTTAGGTCGTGCAGACGTTTGGGCTTGGGATACTACTACAAATACAGTAGTTAGTAATGATAAAATAGATAATACAACAATACATCCTCTAGAGCTAAACACCATGCCTGGTTGGGCAGGAAGCTCTTGGTATTTCTTTAGTTATATGGAAGAAAAAGCCAAAAGAGGAGAAGACTTTGCAAGTGAAGAGGCATTGAAATACTGGGAAAACGTAGATCTTTATATTGGTGGTAGCGAACACGCAACAGGGCATTTATTATACTCTCGTTTTTGGACCAAGTTTTTAAAAGATAGAGCATTTGTTGGTGTAGATGAGCCTTTTAAAAAGCTAATTAACCAAGGAATGATTTTGGGTACTAGTGCTTTTATTTATAGAGTTAATGAAAGACGAGATGTTTTTCTTTCATGTCAGACTGTTGAAGATTTCAATAATCCTGAAAAAAATGAAGAAGCAGCTAAACGAATATTAGAAGTTTCAGGAACAAATACACCGACTTTCAGTAAAATACATGTAGATGTGAGTTTTGTGAATTCATCTGATGAATTGGATGTTTCAAAGTTTAGAGATTGGAGACCTGAATTTAAAAACGCAAAATTTATTGACGATAAAATTGTTGTTCTACGTGAAGTAGAAAAAATGTCTAAATCTAAATACAACGTAGTAAATCCAGATGCTATTTGTGAGCAATATGGAGCAGATAGCTTACGTTTATACGAAATGTTTTTAGGTCCTTTAGAGCAAGCTAAACCTTGGAATACTGCTGGTATTACAGGTGTACATGGTTTTCTTAAAAAACTATGGAAACTATATGTTGACGATAACGGATTAAAAGTAAATGATGCAACAGCTACAAAAGATAATCTGAAAACGCTTCATAAAACCATAAAAAAAGTAGAAGAAGATATCGAGAACTTCTCTTTTAATACTTCGGTTTCTACTTTTATGATTGCTGTAAATGAGCTTACTGCACAAAAATGTACAAGCAAAGAAGTGTTAGAGCCTTTATTGGTTTTAGTTTCTCCTTATGCACCACATATTGCTGAAGAATTATATAGCCAATTAGGAAATGAAGATTCTATAGCTACTGCTGCTTTTCCAAAATTTGAAGCAAGCCATTTGGTAGAAAGTTCTAAAAACTATCCAATTTCATTTAATGGTAAAATGCGTTTTACTTTAGAGTTGCCAATGGATATGCCTAAAGACGAAATTGAAAAAACCGTTATGGCTCATGAAAAAACCATTGCACAATTAGATGGTAGAACTCCTAAAAAAGTAATTGTAGTTCCTGGTAAAATTGTAAATATAGTAGGATAAATAGATGAATATAAAGCTAAAAAGAAATGATAAAATTGGTTTATTCTTCTTTTTAGCTTTTGTATTAAGTACCTCCTTAACTTGGCTTTTTGAAGAGCGTTTTAATGCAGAACAATGGCACAGCCAACCATTAACACGCTATAAAATGGTTGAGGATATTATAGAAAGCAACATCTTAATAGGAAAAACAAAACAGGAAGTAATCTTATTATTGGGTGAAGCTATTCCTTCTTCTTTAAATGGAAAAGAACATTTGGTGTATGCCTTAGGAAAACCACCAAGTTTTTTTGAACCCAAAAACGAAATTCTTGTGGTTATTTTTGAAAACCATCTAGTAATTAAGGTGATACAGCAACAAGAGTAAACGATTTCTTTTTTTTAGCTGAAAACTGACAATATTTCTTAACTATTTTTTGGCTTATTTTTTGCTGTATATATGGTACATTTATAAAACTAAAATAAAAAAGAATGATTGGATATTATATATTATTAGGAGCCATAACCCTTGTAAGTTGGTTGGTAAGTAATCAATTAAAGCAAAAGTTTAAAAAATACTCTCAAGTTCATTTACGTAATGGTATGACTGGTAGAGAAATTGCTGAAAAAATGTTATCAGATAATGGTATTTATGATGTTGAGGTTATTTCTACTCCAGGACAATTAACAGACCATTACAATCCAAAAAACAAAACAGTAAATTTAAGTGAATCTGTATATAATCATGCAAATGCTGCTGCAGCTGCTGTTGCTGCACATGAGTGTGGTCATGCTGTGCAACATGCAAAAGCATATAGTGCTTTAGGTATGCGTTCTGCATTAGTACCAATAGTAAGTGTAACTTCTGGTATGTCACAATGGTTAGTTATAGGAGGTTTAGTACTTGGTGCTGGAGCAGGAGTAGGTTTAGGATATTGGGTTGCAGTAGCAGGTTTAGTATTTATGGGCTTTGCTACCTTATTTAGCTTTATTACCTTACCTGTAGAATATGATGCTAGTAATAGAGCTCTAGCTTGGTTGAAAAATAAAAATATGGTAACTCCAGAAGAATATGTAGGTTCTGAAGATGCCTTAAAATGGGCAGCTAGAACTTATTTAGTTGCTGCCATTGGTGCTTTAGCATCTTTATTATATTGGGCTTTTCAAGTGTTTGGCGGAAGAGATTAATTTTTAAAAAAAATAAAGAGTACGAAAAAAGAGACATTAATGTATTTTAGTGTCTCTTTTTTCTTATTTTTCAGCAACAAAATAAAACAATAGTAATGGAAAACAATAACTTAAGTCCTTTTCAAGAGGAAGAACCTAAAGTGCTTATTGGTACTTTAGAACAAGTAGACCGAGTAGAATTTTACAAAAAAACCTATGCACATGTTGCAGGAGGCGTTTTAGTATTTATTCTTTTTGAGTATTTATTATTACAAAGTGATGCTATTGTAAGTTTTGCGCTTTCAATGACAGATGGTTTTAAATGGCTAATCATGTTAGGAGGTTTTATGTTTATTACAAATTATGCCGAAAGCATGGCTTTAAAAACGCCAGATAAAAACAAGCAATATTTAGCTTTTGCATTATACATTTTAGCCGAAGCTTTTATTTTTGTTCCAATGATTTATATTGCGGCTTTCTACATGGAGTCTGGTCCAGAAATATTACAGCAAGCAGCAATTGTTACTTTGTCTTTATTTAGTGGTTTAACAGCTGTGGTTTTTGTTACTAAAAAAGATTTTTCGTTTTTAAAAACAGGATTAACTATTGGCTTTTTTATTGCAATAGGATTAATTATAGCAGGAACATTATTTGGTTTTAACCTAGGTTTGTGGTTTTCTGTTGGTATGTGCTTATTAGCTGGTGGATCTATTTTATACCAAACTTCTAACTTGGTAGACAAATATACCGTAGAGGATTATATACCTGCAGCCTTAGGCTTGTTTGCAGCTTTAATGTTATTGTTTTGGTATGTATTACAGATTTTTATGTTTAGAGATTAATTCTAGAAAAAGATATATAAAAAAGCTCCTCTAGTAGGAGCTTTTTTTATTGTAACTAATTTTGTTTTAAAATGTAATATAGTAATCTGCTGGGTAGTATAATAAAAGCCTTTGTGTATATTTATATTTTAATTTGTCTGTCTATTTGTTGGTCTAATGAAATAAAGGTTTCTGTTCTAGAAACACCTTCAATAGATTGAATGTCTTTATTTAATACATGCATAAGGTGTTCATTGTCTTTACAAAGAATTTTAATAAAAATACTCCAGTTTCCTGTAGTGTAATGGCATTCTAAAACTTCGGGAATGCGTTTTAGTTGTTTTACAGCTTCTGGGTTGCTCATGGCTTTATCTAGGTAAATACCAATATAAGCCATAGTTGTATAACCTAATACTTTTGGGTTTATGACAAATTTAGATCCAGAAATTAATCCTGATTTTTCAAGCTTACGCAGTCTTTGGTGTATGGCTGCTCCAGAAATACCAACACTTCTTGCTATTTCAAGAATAGGTGTTCTTGCGTCTTCCATTAAGGCGCGAAGTATTTTTTTGTCTATACCATCTATTTGTATGTTGTTATTTATGTTTTTCATGAAATATGGTTACCGTTAAAAACATAAATGTATGCAAATGATTTTAAATTGAAAGATGCTTTTGCGTTAAGGATGGAAATGGCATCCTTTTTTTGCTTGCATATATGGCAAAAAAAGATATAATGTACAGCCTGACGCTACTTTGCTCTTTAAAGCGAAGTAGCGAAACGCCCAACTTGTTAAAATAATGAGGAATACTGCTGTAATGTTAAACATGTAAAGGGTTGTAGCCTAAATAAGGAACCTCTGTTTCTTTAAAGCAAATACCGTTTTCTTCTAGTTCTTTTAAAATAGGCTCGTAAACCTCTTTGTTAATAGGCATTTGTACACCTGGAGTTGTTATTTTTTCGTTTAGTATTGCAAGTGTTGCAATGGCTACTGGTAAGCCAACGGTTTTTGCCATGGCTGTGTAGGTTTGGTCTTCGCCAATGGTTACCATGGTTGCATCTATTTGATGTGCTTTACCATTTAATTGGTAGCCAAATTTGTGGTACATTACAATCATATCTTTGTCTTCTGGATCAAGAATCCAGCTATCCATTAATATTTTTTGTAAAATTTGTGCTGGAGTAGCCTTTTTTAAATCGACCATTTTTGTTTTACTAAAAAGGTCAAGTTCTAAAAACTTATCCCAAATGACATCGTCTTGGTCTATTTTTAATGCATGTCTAAATTTTAACTCTACAGAATCTGTAGGACTGTAAGGTAAAAAGGCGTTTACAAAATCGCGATAGCTCATGTTTTCACTATCTTCTATAGTGTAGCTATCATCTGTCATGCCTAATTGTACAAAAACATTCCATGCTCTAGAGAAACCAACTCTACGTATAGTACCTCTGTATAGTGTTTTAATTTTATCTAAACCATAAACGCTTTGGTACTTTAAAGAGTCTCTGTTAGCGTATGCTTCAAATTTACCATATCCTGCTACTTCTAAAAACTCGGTACGTCTAAAAAGTCTGTTATATGGTATGTATTTGTAGGTGTTTTCTTGTAAAAATTTACCAGCACCACCTTGTCCTGCAAGCACTACGTTTCTTGGGTTCCATGTAAATTTATAATTCCATAGGTTGTTGTCGCTTTCTGGTGCTACTAGTCCGCCAGTAAAAGATTCAAATAAAATCATTTCTCCACCTTTTTCTCTTATCTTGTCTATAACTTGCATAGCACTCATATGGTCAATACCAGGATCTACACCAATTTCATTCATAAAAATGAGGCCTTTGTCTTTTGCAGCCTTATCTAACATTTGCATTTCTGGGCTAATGTAAGATGCTGTTACCATGTTTTTATTAAAGCTAATACAGTCTTTAGCAACTTCTATGTGGTATCTTGCAGGTAGCATAGAAACAACAATGTCTGCGTTTTTTATAGCGTCTTGACGCGAGTGTTTGTCAAAAACATCAAGTAAGATTGCTTGCGCATTTTCATGATTGCCAATTAAATTTTTAGCATGTGTAAAACTGATGTCTCCAACAATAATTAATAAATTTTCTGTTGTTGATTTTTCTAATAAGTATTTTATAAGGTAAGAAGATGATTTTCCAGAACCAATGACTAAAATCTTTCGCATAATGAGATTTGTTGAGTAATTTTGTAATTACGAATGTAATAAATACTGTGGGTAAATTATATGAAAAACTTAATTTTATGGATAAAAAATTATTAATAACTGGAGCTATTTTTGGAATAATAGCAATTATATTAGGCGCTTTTGCTGCGCATGGCTTAAAACCTTTGCTTTCTGAAACCGCATTGCAGTCTTTTGAAACTGGTGTACGTTACCAAATGTATCATGCTATTTTGCTTTTAATTTTAGGGAGCATGCAAAGGGTGTCTATAAAATATATAAAAGCCATTTATACACTTATTGTGGTTGGTGTTTTGTTTTTTTCTGGTTCTATTTATGGGTTATCTACTAATGTATTAACCAGTGTAAACTTCACTAAAATAGCTCTAATAACGCCATTAGGAGGGCTTTTATTAATAGCATCGTGGTTGCTCTTGTTGGTAAGTTTTTTTAAAATAAAAGACGATAATTAAAATTTTAGATGGCTACTTCCAAATAAAATTATAATTTTGTGGCTTAAACAACACATAAAAATATGGTTAATCATACTCAATTAACGAAATCGATTTCGTTAGAAAAATATGGAATCAAAAACGCAAAAATTAATTATCAACTTTCACCAGAAAAACTTCACGAAATTACTGTTGAAAAAAAACAAGGTGTAACTTCTGCATCTGGAGCATTAGCTGTTAATACAGGAGAGTTTACTGGTAGGTCGCCAAAAGATAGGTTTATTGTTAAAGACGATGTAACTAAAGATAAAGTATGGTGGGGAAATATCAATATTCCTTTCGATTCTGAAAAATTTGAAAAACTATATAATAAAGTAACAGACTATCTATCAGACAAAGAAGTTTTTGTTAGAGATAGTTATGCTTGCGCTGATGCAGATTACAAATTAAATATTAGAGTAATTAATGAGCATCCTTGGACAAACATGTTTGCTTATAATATGTTTTTACGTCCTACAGAAGAAGAATTAAAAGACTTTACACCAGAATGGACCATTGTAAATGCACCAGGTTTTATGGCAGATCCTGAAGTAGATGGTACACGTCAACATAACTTTGCTATTTTAGACTTTACAAGAAAAGTTATTTTAATTGGTGGTACTGGGTATACTGGAGAAATTAAAAAAGGTATATTTTCTGCCTTAAACTTTATACTTCCTGTATATAAAAATACCTTACCAATGCACTGTAGTGCTAATGTTGGTAAAGAAGGAGATACTTCTATTTTCTTTGGACTGTCTGGGACAGGAAAAACAACCTTATCTACAGATCCTGAAAGAAGTTTAATTGGTGATGATGAGCATGGATGGACAGCAGAAAATACTGTTTTTAATTTTGAAGGAGGTTGCTACGCTAAAGTAATTAACCTGTCTCAAGAACAAGAACCAGAAATTTATGGCGCTATTAAAAAAGGAGCCATTCTAGAAAATGTAATAATGAATGATAAAGGAGAAGTAGATTTTGCAGATACTTCTATTACTCAAAATACGAGAGTAAGTTACCCAATTTATCATATTGAAAATATTAGAGTACCTTCTATAGGTAAAAACCCAAAAAATATATTCTTCTTAACTGCAGATGCTTTTGGTGTATTGCCTCCAATTTCAAAACTAACTCCAGGTCAAGCTGCCTATCATTTTATTTCGGGTTATACTGCTAAAGTAGCAGGAACAGAAGATGGAATAGATGAGCCTTTACCAAGTTTTTCAGCTTGTTTTGGTGCGCCTTTTATGCCTTTACACCCAACAAAATATGCCGAAATGCTTAGTCAGAAAATGAAAGAAGCAGGAGTAAATGTTTGGTTGGTGAATACAGGTTGGACAGGAGGTCCTTATGGTGTTGGTTCTAGAATGAAATTAAAGTATACTAGAGCAATGATTACTGCTGCTATGGACGGAAGTTTAGAGGCTGCTAATAAAGATAATTACCATATACACTCTGTGTTTGGATTAAAGCAACCTAGAACTTGCCCTAATGTACCAACAGAAGTTTTAAGTCCGAGATCTACTTGGAATGATGACGAAGGCTATTACAAAACGGCTTATAAATTATCAAACTCATTTAGAACCAATTTTAAGCAATTTGAAGAGTTTGCAAACCAAGAAATAATGGATGGAGCTCCAAATAAGGAGAGTTAATAGGTTGAAATACAGTTATATTTGTTAAACCGCCTTGTAGGATTTTTAATAATACTTTAACTTTATAAGTATAAATTTATAAAGCTATTAATTATGAAAAAAACACTACTTTTTGTGGCTATCGTTATAGCCATGCAGACGAAAATTCAGGCACAGTTAACCGCTGTACCTAATGCGGATTTTGAACAATTTTTAATCACATTTACCACTATTAACGGACCATTAGATGGTTATATATTAGATAGTGAGGCTGCTGCAGTTACTGGAACAATAAATTTAGGTTCTGCAGCGCCTTACAATGCTATTGATGATTTTACTGGTATTGAAGCCTTAACAGGTATTACAGGTTT
Source organism: Lacinutrix gracilariae (assembly GCF_042684485.1). Lineage (NCBI taxonomy): Bacteria > Pseudomonadati > Bacteroidota > Flavobacteriia > Flavobacteriales > Flavobacteriaceae > Lacinutrix > Lacinutrix gracilariae. The sequence continues at coordinate 1,379,549 of NZ_JBHULM010000011.1, forward strand.
GGTTATTACTTATAATTCTGCAGTAACTAGCTTAGATGTTTCTGCTAATACAAGTTTAACATCTCTGAATACAGAAGGAAGTACTGCTTTAACGACTTTAGTTACTGGAGCAAATACCTCTTTAACTGAATTACTTATTCCAGGGTCACCAGTTGGTGATTTAGATTTATCTGGAAATACAGCATTAACCTCTCTAGATGCAAGACAAACTGGTTTAACATCTTTAGATATGCGTAATGGTAACAATGCAAACGTAACTGCATTTGATGTGCGTTTTAATTCATCTCTTGGGTGTATTTTTGTAGATGATAAAGATGCAGCTTATTTAGCTAGTTGGTTAAAAGACAGTGGTACTTATGTAAATGATGAAGCAGGTTGTTCTACGCTTTCAGTAGCAAGTGAAACTAGCTTGTCTTTTAGTGTGTATCCTAATCCTGCTAAAAACAGTATTTATGTTGCTTCTAACTTACAAGAATCACAGATGCAAGTTTATGACATTACAGGTAAGTTAGTACTAAATCAACCTATACAGTTTGGCGAAAACACTATAGATATTAGTGCAATGGCTCCAGGAGTTTATTTAGCAAGAATATTAGCAAATGGTAAATCACAAACTAAAAAAATACTGATTCAGTAAAACAATTAAAAAGACTAACAAAAAAAAGCGCAACCTTAAGTTGCGCTTTTTTTATTTGTATTGTTTTAAAAACTATTTTCCTTTATTTACTTTGTTTATGTACTTCTCTAAAGCCATAGTCATAGAAGGAGTTTCTGGTGTTGGTGCAGAAATATCTACACGTAGTCCGTGTGCTTCAACCGCTTTAATAGTAGTATTACCAAAAACAGCTATTCTAGTATCGTTTTGTTTAAAGTCTGGAAAATTGTGAAATAAAGAATCTATTCCAGAAGGGCTAAAAAACACTAAAATGTCATAGTAAACATTTGCTAAATCAGACAGGTCACTAATTACTGTTTTGTAAAATACCGCTTGTTTCCAATTAACACCTAAACCATCTAATATTTTAGGAACCTCCGGTTTAAGTTTATCTGTTGTAGGTAATAAAAAAGTTTCGTCTTTATATTTTTTAATAGTTGGCGATAACTCAGCAAAAGTTCTTTTACCAACATAAATCTTTCGTTTTCTGTATACCACGTATTTTTGTAAGTAGTAAGCAACGGCTTCAGATTGGCAAAAGTATTTTAAAGTATCTGGTACTTTAAAACGCATTTCATCTGCAACTCTAAAAAAGTGATCTACTGCATTTCTACTGGTTAAAATAATTGCAGTATACTGGCTTAAATCTACTTTTTGTAGTCTTATTTCTTTTGCAGGAACACCTTCTACGTGAATAAAAGGGCGAAAATCAATTTTTACTTTTTGCTTTTCTTGCAAATCAAAATAAGGCGAGTTTTCTATTTTAGGTTCTGGTTGAGATACTAAAATGGTTTTGACTTTCATATAATAGCTAAATTTAAAATCTTAACTGTAGTCTATAAACAACTTATATAATACTAGATAAGGTGAAATTTCAAGTGTGCAAAGATACAAAATAAAATAAAATAAATTGGCTTTTATTAAACTTTGATAGGTCTTGTATGAAGTAATAATGCTAATACAATTAATTAATACAAAAACAATTAAAAGAATTTGCAGTATAATTGGTGTAGGCGCTAGGCTGAATAGCAATATAAAATTAATAGGAATTAATAGTATGCCTATAAAATTTTTATAACTCATTTTCTGAAAAACATAAAAATCCATAGTAGTATCTATATTAAATAGATTACCTAAAAGGTGTTCTACAGATGTTTTTGCTAAAATAATTATAGCAATTCCTATAATAGTTTTTAGCAAAAAAGTAGGTATGTCTAGTATTTCACCAACAAAGCTTTGGTATATAAATACGCAAAAAATACTGGCAGAAATAAATAAGTTTATCGAGAGTAAAATATTAAAGCCATCAATAACTTTTAAATCTCTAGAGTATACTTTTAAATACCTGAAATTACTAAGCAGGTTTGTAAAGTCATCAAATCGTTTTGTAAATAATATTTTAGTAGTAGCAACTAAAGCTAAGCATAGCATTAGTAACACTGTAAAGATTTCATTAGATATTATTTCACGAAGCATAGCGTAAAATTATTATAAATAATCTTATTCTACTTCCATTTTTTAAGGAATATTTAAAAAAAATAAACCTTTAAATAGCTTACATTTGCTAAAATTAAATGCTTTTTATGCAAGACGCCATTGTTATTATACCAACATACAACGAAATAGAAAACATAGAGGCTATTATTTTAGCAGTGTTTTCTCTTGAAAAAGCGTTTGATGTTTTGGTGGTTGATGATACGTCACCAGACTTAACAGCAGAAAAAGTAAAAGAATTACAAGCACAATTTCCGGGTCGTTTACATCTAGAAGTTAGAAAAGAAAAATCTGGCTTAGGTACTGCCTATATTCATGGGTTTAAATGGAGTTTAAAAAGAGCGTATCGCTATATTTTTGAAATGGATGCAGACTTTTCTCACAACCCAAAAGATTTATTGCGTTTATACAATGCTTGTCATGTAGATGGAGCAGATTTAGCCATAGGATCACGATATGTAAAAGGCGTAAATGTTGTAAATTGGCCAATGAGTAGAGTACTACTTTCTTATTTGGCATCTAAATATGTGCGTTTTATTACGCGAATGAAAATTCATGATACCACTGCAGGATTTGTATGTTATAAAAGAGAAGTATTAGAGTCTTTTAATTTAGAAAAAATAAAATTTAAAGGCTATGCTTTTCAAATAGAAATGAAATTTAAAGCCTATTGTAAAAATTTTATAATCAAAGAAATTCCGGTTATTTTTACAGATAGAACCAAAGGAGAATCTAAATTAAGTTCAGGTATTATTTCTGAAGCAATTTTTGGAGTAATCTCTATGAAAGTTAAAAGTATATTTAAAAAAGTAAATAAAGCAAATAAAGAAAATGCAACACAAACAAACACTAATTAAGAATGCAAGAATTGTTAATGAAGGTAGTATTTTTCAAGGTGATATTCTTATAGAAGGAGAATACATTAAAGAAATAAGCGAATCTATTAGTGCAAAATCTGCTGATGTACACATTTTTGATGCAGAGGGTAAATATTTACTTCCAGGTGTTATTGATGATCAGGTACATTTTAGAGAACCAGGATTAACACACAAGGCAAATATAGAAACAGAATCTAAGGCTGCAATTGCTGGTGGTATTACATCTTTTATAGAAATGCCAAACACCAATCCGCAAACCACGACTATAGAAAAGCTTAATGAGAAATTTGAAATTGCGTCAAAAACCTCTTCGGCTAATTATTCTTTTATGTTTGGTGGAACCAATGATAACCTAGACGAAATTTTAAAAGTAGACCCTAAGCAAGTAGCTGCTTTAAAGTTGTTTTTAGGTTCTTCAACCGGAAACATGCTAGTAGATAATCCTGAAGTACTAGAAAAAATATTTTCTAGCACAAAATTACTTATCGCTGTACACTGTGAAGATGAAGGTACTATTAAAAGTAACTTGGCAGAATATGTAGAGAAATTTGGGGATGATATTCCTATTAAACACCATCCAGATATTAGAAGCGAAGAAGCTTGTTATATCTCTTCTTCTAAAGCCATAGAACTGGCGAAAAAAACAGGAGCAAGATTGCATGTTTTTCATCTTTCTACTGCTAAAGAAACCGCTTTATTTACTAATAAAATTCCTTTAAAAGATAAAAAAATAACTGCAGAGGTTTGTGTACACCACTTGTGGTTTACAGATAAAGATTACGATAGTAAAGGCACGTTTATTAAGTGGAATCCTGCTGTTAAATCACAAAGTGATAAAGATGGTTTATGGAAAGCTTTATTAGACGATAGAATAGATGTAATAGCTACAGATCATGCGCCACATACTTTAGAAGAAAAGAAAAATGTATATACAAAAGCACCTTCTGGTGGTCCTTTAGTGCAACATGCGCTTCCTGCAATGTTAGAAATGCACCATAGAGGAAATATTACACTAGAAAAGTTAGTAGAAAAGATGTGCCATAATCCTGCAATATTATTTGAAGTTGAAAAACGCGGATTTATAAAAGAAGGATACTTTGCAGATCTAGTATTGGTAGATTTAAGTAGCCCATGGACTGTGAAAAAAGATAATATCTTGTACAAATGTGGTTGGTCTCCTTTTGAAGGTACCACCTTTAAGTCAAGAATTACACACACCTTTGTAAATGGAAGTTTAGCCTATAAAAACTTTAAGTTTTATGATGTTAAAGCAGCTAAACAATTAACATTTAATAGATAATGAAACATCTTATTTATATCTCTTTTTTGCTGTTATTTGTTTCTTGTTACAATAAGAACACACCTAAAAAACCAGACAACCTTATTGCTAAAGATAAAATGGTTACTGTTTTGGTAGATATGTCTTTATATAATTCTGCAAAAGGGGTTAATAAAAAAGTGCTAGAAAATAGAGGAGTAAAATTAAAAGAGCAAATTTACGCAAAACATGAAATTGATAGTGCACAGTTTGCTGCTAGTAATTATTACTATACCTATAATACAGAGGAATATGAAGAAATATATACGCAAGTTAAAGATAGCTTAAACCAACTTAAAAAAAAGTATAAAGCACTAGACGTGGTAGAAAGTAAGCAGAAAAAAGTGCAAGACTCTATTAAGCGATCTAAATTAAACAGTGTTGCAAAGAAAAACTATTTAAGCCAACCTCTAAAAGCAGCAGTTTCTAAAAAAGAACAAAAAAGAACAGAAAAATCAAATTAGTGCTCTTTTAAAAAGGATTTAGAAATATTTTCTATGCTTTTTTCAATAGGTGTAAAATTAAAATCTAAGGCTTCTTTTATTTTTTGGTTGTTATAGTTTGTAATACTTAAAGCAGAGCTAGCATTTTGTTTTGTTAACATTCTGGGTTTTCCGGTAAAAAAACTTTTTAACCAATCTGCGCGCCAAGCAATAGCTAATATTAAAGGTGTAGCTTGTTTTTTAGGAGGTTTAACATGTAAATGCTTCGCAATAATTTCGGTACATTGTTTAAAGCTTAAATTTTTAGCAACTACAATAAAACGTTGGTTTACTATACTGCTTGTCATTAACTGTACCATACATTGTACAACATCTTTAACATCAACATATCCTGTAGTTCCTGTAGTATAATAAGATAATTTATTGTTTACTTTTTTAAAGAGTAAGCCACTACCAGAATGCCAAAAACCAGCACCTAAAATAATTCCTGGGTTAACTATTACAGCATCTAAACCTTCTTGTGTACCTCGCCAAACTTCCATCTCAGCACCATTTTTGGTAATGCTGTACACGCTGTTAACTGCTTCCGGATTCCAAAAAGAATCTTCATCAATTAAACTACCATCCTCCTTGTTTCCTAGAGTAGCAATAGAACTTACATAACACAATTTTTCAATGTTATTGGCAATACTTAAGTTTACAATATTTGCGGTGCCTTCAATGTTTGTTTTTCTAAGTGCATAGTAATCTTTAACATCAAAAGAAATAAACGCAGCACAATGGTATACTTTGGTAATACCTGTAAACGCTTCGGTTAGTTGTGGAATGTTTAAAATATCTGCTTCTATCCATTCTATTTTATTAAAAAGAATATTAACCTCTTCCGTAAAGTATGAAAACACCTTTTTTACGGCCTCTATTTTTGCTTTATTTCTATAAATAGCACGAACTTTTTGATGGTTTTTAACCAATTCATAAAGTAAATGCGAACCTACTAGTCCTGTTCCTCCTGTAACTAAAATCATAAAGCTAAAATAGTAATTTTGTATTTAGCTTTTCTCTTTTGTTTGATAAACATATCTTTGCTAAACAATAGAATAATAAACAAAAAATGAACTATAATTTAGTAGAAGAATTAACGTGGAGGGGAATGGTACATGATATCATGCCTGGAACAGAGGAGCAATTAAATAAAGAGATGACCACTGCGTATATTGGTTTTGATCCAACATCAGACTCGTTACATATTGGTAGTTTGGTTCCTATTATTTTATTAATGCATTTAGAAAAAGCAGGCCATAGACCAATTGCTTTGGTTGGTGGTGCTACAGGAATGATTGGTGATCCTTCTGGTAAAAGCGATGAGCGTAACCTATTAGATGAAGCAACTTTAAACCATAATGTTGCAGGAATTAAGAGTGTGTTATCGCGTTTTCTTAATTTTTCTTCGGAAGAAAAAAATGCTCCAATTTTAGTAAATAACTATGATTGGATGAAAACGTTTAGTTTTATAGATTTTGCACGTGATGTTGGTAAACGAATTACAGTAAACTACATGATGGCAAAAGACTCTGTTAAAAAGCGTTTCTCTGGTGAAGAAGGAAACATAGGTATGTCTTTTACAGAGTTTACTTACCAATTAATACAAGGGTATGATTTTTATCACCTGTACAAGCAATACAACTGTTTGTTGCAAATGGGAGGAAGTGACCAATGGGGAAACATTACTACTGGAACAGAACTGGTAAGAAGAATGAACGTAGGTGAAGAAGCAAAAGCCTATGCTATGACTTGCCCTTTAATTACAAAAGCAGATGGTTCTAAATTTGGAAAAAGTGAAGGAGGAAACGTTTGGTTAGATGCAACAAAGACTTCGGTATATAAGTTTTACCAATTTTGGTTAAATACAAGTGATGAAGATGCAGAAAAGTATATTAAAATATTTACTTTTTTAGATAAAGCGACTATTGATGCTTTAGTAGAAGAACATAAGCAAATGCCACATGTACGTATATTGCAAAAACGTTTAGCAGAAGAAGTAACTACTTTAGTGCATTCTAAAGCAGATTTTGAAAATGCAGAAAAAGCATCTAATATTTTGTTTAGTAAGTCTTTTAAAGAAGACATAAACACACTAGATGAAAAAACTTTTTTAGATGTGTTTGAAGGTGTGCCTCAAGCAGAGGTTTCTAAACAAGAGATCGAAGAAGGATTAGATATGATTGCTGCACTTGCTGCAAAAACTAACTTTTTAGCATCTAATGGAGAGGCAAGAAGAGCATTAAAAGAAAATTCGGTTTCTGTAAATAAAGAAAAGGTTAAAGAAGATTATAAAATTACCAATCAAGATTTAATTAATGGTACCTACGTAATTATTAATAAAGGAAAACGTAATACCTATATTATAAAAGCGATATAAATAGCATAATACCTTATTTTAAAATGCTCCTTACTTTTATATAGTAAGGAGCATTTTTGTTTTTATTTATTATTGAACACAAAAAAAAGCCTGGTTATGTTTAACCAGGCTTTAAAAATTAACCAATTAACTAAAAAATTAATTTTTCTTTTTCTAGCATTTGATTAGTCGTTTGTTTTTAAATAAACTTACATTATTTATATTTTATTTTTTCCCAGTTTGTTTTTGCTTTTTCAAGTAATAGATCTGGGTTTTCCTCATTCCAAAGTTGTAGCGTATTGGTTCCCCAAGCATTATAAAATAAATATAGTTTATGGTCTTTAATTTTAAAAGCTTCTGGGTTTATGCCTACTTTTTTAGATTTTACAGCAATAGCATAGGCACAATAGCCACCAAATTGAGGAATGTAATTTTTGGGGTTTTTAATAAACGTATTTAGGTTTTCTTTAGTAGAAAATAAATAGCGTACACCATCATGTTGTGTTGTGTATGTTTTGTTTCCTTTTAAGGCTTGATTGTTAAAATAAGCAACTACATCATAACCTTCAGCAGCTACTCCTTTATCGGTGTTATAATCTATTTCTTGCGCTTGCATTGTGCAAACTGCTATAAAGAATACAAAAAGCGTTTTCATATCATGTTTTTTTATAGGTCGAAAAAAACATGATATAATTACAATACCATAAGATTACAACCTCGTATATCACTATGATCAAACCTACCAAGTATTTGAAAAGAACTATCCTGGCTTACTTTTCCTAAATCTTGCGTTGCTATAAAAGAACAGGAGTTTATGTTTGCTAAATCAATAACGTTTAATCCTCCGGTTTTTCCTGGTGATTGTATGGTTAAGGCATCTTCAATATCACGAGTTAAAACTTGCATCCAGTTAGGACATTTAAAAACACCATTTCCTGTAGAGTATGCTTGGCTTAAAAGTTCGGTCATACCATATTCACTGTGTATGTTTTGTACACCAAAACCTTGTTTTAAAATAGCGTGTAGTTCTTCTCGTATTAATTCTTTTCGTCTTCCTTTCATGCCACCAGTTTCCATAATAATGGTGTTGTTTAATTGAAACGAATGTTTTTCTACTAAATCTAATAATGCAAAAGAAACACCAATGAGTAATACTTTTTCGCCTTGTGCTTCTAAACGTTCTAGTTTGGTGGTTAAATCTTTAAGGTTATTTAAATAAAAACCACTTTCTGGTTTTTTAGATTTAGTAATTAAATCATTAACCATATAAATTAATGAAGAACCTTCACGCTCTAAATAATTAGGTAGTAAAGCAAGAATGGTGTATTCTTCAATGTTACCATAAAAGTGTTTAAAACCTTTTAAAAAGCTTTCTTCATAAATAGAAACATTAGTTACTTGGTGTTTGCTTGTAACACTTCCTGTAGTACCACTGCTGGTAAATGTTTCTTGTATCTTGTCTGTAGTACTTAAAATACTATGGGTTTTAAAAAACGAAATAGGTAAAAACGGAATGTCTTCTACGCGTTTAACATCGCTTGGGTGTATGTATAGTAAATCGCAAAAAGAACGATATACAGCATTGTTTTCAAACTGAAATTTAAAAACTTCTAATGCTACAGTATTAAAATCAGATTGGGTTTTAATACTAAATATATTCTCTGTATTAATCATGGCTTTTTAATGAATAACAAAAGTATGTAAAATAAAAAAGCGTTGCTCTATAGAGTAACGCTTTTTATATAATGTAAAAGGAAATTATTTAATTACTAGTTTTTTAGCTATGCTATTTCCGTTTTGTGTTAATTTTAAAACATACACTCCTGCATTTAAACTAGAAACATTTAAAATTTGATTGGTTATGTTTTGTGCTAATACTTGTTTTCCTAAAACATTGTAAATAGAAACAGAAACAGCTTCGTTATTGCTAGATTTAATGTTTACTACACCATTGGTTACAGGGTTTGGGTATATGGAGAATTCTGTAATTTCATTTTGACCAATAGCTGCAGTAATACTGCATAGAGTAAATAATAACAAGTAAATTTTTTTCATAATCAATAAATTTGTTTGTGTTTGTTGAGGCAAAAATTATGCCATTCCATCAGGAATAGTAGGTAACTTTTAAAATGAAGTGGCTATGTATGTTACAAAAAAAAGGCTAGTAAAATATACTAGCCCTTTTAATAATAACTAAATAAAGATACTATTTAATAACTAATTTCTTAGTCGAAGCATTTCCGTTTTGTTCTAATTTTAATATATATACTCCACTATTTAAAGCAGAAACATTTAATGTATTGTTATTTACGGTTTGGTTGATTACTTGTTTTCCAAGTATATCAAAAACATTTACCTTAATCGTTTCGTTTGTTTTGCTAGTAATGTTTACTAAACCGTTTGTAACTGGGTTAGGGAATATAGAAAACACATCTGCTGTTGTTTCTACAGTAGAAAGTGTAGAGCAATCTGCAGCAGTTCTTGTTCCTAATACAGGGCAAGCTCCATAAGTTGCTAGTTCTATATTAGATAATTCCCAGTCTGAGTAACCATCTATACCATCATCAAGGTATTGTATACCAATATAAAATGCTGTTCCTGTTGCAGCAGAAAGGTCTATTTCAATAGCTCCTTCATCATCTCCTGTTAATGTTTGTGCGTTAGTCCATGTTGTATTTGAAGGACAACCATCATAATTACTTGTATAGTTTATTGCTAAAGGTGTATCACTATAGTCTTCATAAGCATCAAACTTTAATAGTAATCCAGAAACGGAAGTTACATCTAGTGGTCCAAAAACTAACCATCCGTTTACGGCAATTTCACAACCGCTTCCACAGTAACCGTTTGCAGAGTATGTTCCGTTATTTTCTTCCCAAACAGTACTAGTTTCAGCATTAAATATTTCAAAGTTTTCTGTACCGTTGCTAATATCAAAACAAGTGTTTAAAGAAGGATCACAGTGGTTAGCAGGTACAATTCCAGAAGCATTAATTGCAGCACAGTCACCACCAACTAATTGAATGTCCCAAGCGTCTCCTTCAGATAAACCAGAAAGTGTAATAGTACCGTTTTCTGTTACTGCAGGATTATCACCTGCTATAGTACCACCAGAGGTAGTTGTAACATCTGTTATGTTTGCATCTATTCCTGAGTATGGTATGCTAATGGTAACTCCATCGTTGTTATCTCCAATAGTATTTGTTGTACACGAATAGTTTGCAGTCTCTAGAGTCACGTTACAGTTTACATTAAATCCTGTCCAAGAAATATCATCAATAATTACTTGTTTGCTCGTGGTATTTCTAATTTCAATAGTTATATCTCCAGTAATGTTTAAGTTGGTTAAAGAAAATATATGTTCATTATAATCATCAAAAGACTCTGATGTTCCTTGCAATATGTTATTTATATATAGTTCTACTTGTCTTCCTCCAGATCCTGTAAACCCTTTATAAAGTTTTACAGAAAAATCTTGAATTCCTCCAGAAATAGTACTTGAAGTTATTTTACTATTACTAGAAGCGCGTCTTAGCATCAAAGCTGGTAAATCTATACCAGAGCCGTTATTATCATTATTAGCATCTCTAGATGCTATATAAGACCAAGTAATACCATTGTTTCCCGTAAATGAGTTTGTATTGTAACCAGATGTGGCATTAGAGTTGGTAAAACCTTCTAGTCCTTGACCAAAGCTTAGTGTAGCAACTAAAAAGGCTGCTATAATGTAAATTTTTTTCATGAATATTTGTTTATATAATTTAAGTTGCGCAAAAATATACTTTTTAAGTAGTTGGCAGTCATTAATAGAGGTGTATTTTCTTACCTTTTTAAATATTAAAATTAAGGAGACAATTAATTAATGAAATCTTAAAATTAGATATAAAAAAAGCGCTACTTTTTTAAGTAGCGCTTTAGAGTATTAAATAACTAGAACGTTTTATTTCACTACTAATTTTTTAGTAGAAACGTTTCCGTTTTGTTCTAATTTTACAAGATATACACCGCTAGTTAAAGCAGAAACATTTAATGTGTTGTTGCTTACTTCTTGGTTTAAAACTTGTTTTCCAAGAATATCATAAACAGCAACAGAAATTACTTCATTAGATGTACTAGAAATAGTAACTAAACCATTTGTAACAGGGTTAGGATATACCGCAAAAGTAGTTTTGTTTAAGCTTGGTGTAGATAAAGTGTTTGGTGTTACGTCAGCCCATGAAGTACCTATACGTAATTCGTCAAAAATCATTCCAGCAGTTTCTCCTGTAGAGTCTTGTCTTAAAGCAAAAGTATCTATAGAAGTACTAACACTAGAATCTGTAGCTGTTATTAAAGCAGCAGGAGCAGAACCTCCTAAGTCACTACCAGCAGGATTAATCCAACCGTTTACAACACCAGTTTCAACATTGTAACTCATGACAATAAATACATCTTCACCAACATCAAATTTCTCTGCTGTAAAATCAGAACCAGAACTTGCATTAGTTATAGCTATATCATAAGTTGTTCCTACAGGATCTGTATCTGGGTGTATCCATAATCTAACATCAAAACTACCAAGAATAACAGAATACCCACCATCTGTTAGGTCTGTAATGTTTGAAAGATCTGTTACATTAATAATAAATGAAGAAAAAACATCTCCAGTTGTAACAGGAGTAAAAGTAATTTCAGAATCTATGCTACCTCCTTCAAGATAAACAGCATTTCCAGTAGAAGCTAATAAGTTAGGATAAGATAAACTTCCAGCAACTACATCAATAGGATTACTGCTACCACTATAATTATCCCAGTTTGGTTGATCACCAAGGTCAGCACCTACAGTATAATCAAATCCTTCATAAATTGGTAATGTATTTGATGGTTCACAAATAGGAGTTGTAATGGTTTCTTCTAAATCACAAAGAGAACCATCTGTAATAGAGATAACCACATCTGTACCTTCAGAAACACCAGTAATTGTAATTGTACCAGAAGCATCTGTAGAAGGGTCTCCACTTGTTAAATCAACTGTTCCAGAATCTGCAGTTACAGTATATGTACTAGTTCCTCCACCAGTAAAACTAAGTGTTGCAGTATACGTATCTGTACCAACAGTAAAGACATCACATATTGCAGAAGTACCAGTAAAACTTAATTCACAAACAGCAGCATCGTTTTCTAGTCTAAAAGTAGGAGCTTTTGTTTCGTATGCTGTTCCAGCAGCATTTAATTGTAAAGACTCTGTGTCTTGAGCACCATTTAAACTTTCATCATATTGAACAGTTTCTCCTAAAGCAGCTAATAAATCAACATCATCAGAATCATTAGTTCCATAAACAATAGCATCTACTAAATTAGTAACAGTAGCAGCTGTACCAGTATCAAAATCTGTATCATCGCCATTGTAAATAGCTACAGCATCTGCTCCGTTTTGTAAAACATTGCTAGCTCCCATGTCAAAATCAGTACCAGAAATAATAGGTGTATTCCCTAAAATAAAAAAACCATTTGCGTCTAGTGTTTTACCATCTAAATCAAAAGCAGCATAGCTAGTATCGCCACTTCCGTTAAATAAAACAACAACTAAGCCATCTAGAGAAGCGCCAGGAGTTCCTTTTAATTCAATAAATTCATCAACGTCAGTACCAACAGTGGCAGCGTCAATTTCATTAATAACCACTTGTCCAAAAGAAACAGTAGATATTAATAGAGATAATAATAAAAAGTAAATTTTCTTCATAATAATATAGTTTATATATAATATACAAATATAATGAGAAATTTCACTATTTGCCATAGGAAAAATTATTTATTCACACTAAGATAACATTTGCTATCTACTTAGATATTAGAAATATACTTTATAATGTCTATTTTATAGAGTATAAACTTGTTAGAGGAAATCTTATGTTATTATAATGTTATTTGTATCTTTAGTCCTATGCATCTTTGTGATTAATTTTATCTTTACATTATCTTAACTTTACTTTAAATAAATGAAGAAGAAAGACATTAAAATATTATTGGTTGATGATGAACCAGACATTCTTGAAATTGTAGGATATAATTTAACCTCAGAAGGATATCAAGTAATCACTGCAGAAAATGGTTTACAGGCAGTAAAAAAAGCGAAAAAGGAAAAGCCGCAACTTATTATATTAGATGTAATGATGCCTGAAATGGATGGCATTGAGGCGTGTGAGCAAATTAGAAAAATAGAGCATCTAGATAAAACAATAATAACCTTTTTAACGGCTAGAGGTGAAGATTACTCACAAGTGGCAGGTTTTGATGCTGGAGCAGATGACTACATAACAAAGCCTATAAAGCCAAAAGTTTTAGTGAGTAAAGTAAAAGCTTTATTAAGACGTTTTAAAAATGATGAGCTTAGCGAAAATATTGTTAAAATAGGTAGCCTAGTTATTAATAGAGACGAATATAAAATAGAACTTAAAGGCAAAGAGATTATTTTACCAAGAAAAGAATTTGAGTTGCTGTCTTTATTAGCATCTAAACCAGGAAAAGTTTTTAAACGCGAAGATATTCTGGATAAAGTTTGGGGAAATGAAGTAGTAGTTGGAGGTAGAACCATAGATGTACATATTAGAAAGCTAAGAGAAAAAATTGGCGATGATTACTTTAAAACCGTTAAAGGGGTTGGTTATAAGTTTGTAGAATAATGCAAAGAAAATTAAAAAAAACGTACAAGTTTGCTTTTAAAACAGCTTCGTACATTACTTGTTTTTTAACGCTCTTAATGGGTGTTTTTTTATATAAATTTTATACGCTTGATTGGGTACAAATTATATATATAGCAATTACTTGTTTTATATCTTCGTTTGTTATTATTCAATATCGTGTAGAGCAATTTATATACAAAAGAGTAAAAAAAGTATATGATGAACTTACGCTTTTAGAGTCTTCTACTTTAAAAAAAGAAAGAATTACTACAGATATGGCAACGCTTACTAAAGAAATAGATAAGTTTGCTAAAGACCGTAAGCTAGAGATAGAAATGTTAAAAGTGCGCGAAGAATACCGAAAGGAATTTCTTGGCAATGTATCTCACGAGCTTAAAACGCCTTTGTTTACAGTACAAGGGTATATTCTTACCCTTTTAGATGGTGCTATAAAAGACAAAAATGTACGCGAAAAATATTTAAATAATGCCAACAAAGGTGTAGATAGGCTTATTTATATTGTTAGAGATTTAGATATGATTACCAAATTAGAAATTGGTGATTTAAGTTTAAATATTGAGACTTTTGATATTGTTGAATTAATTAAAAGTGTTTTTGAGCTTTTTGAAATGAAAGCATCTAAAAAACATATTACCTTAACCTTTGATGTAGATTATAAAGAGCCTATATATGTTATTGCAGATAAAGAACGTATACAACAGGTGTTAACAAATCTTATTGTAAACTCTATTAAATACGGAAGACAGCAAGGTACCACAGAAGTGAGTATAGAAAACCTTATAAAAAATAAAATTATTATTCGTGTAACAGATAATGGTGAAGGTATTGAAGAAAAACACATACCAAGATTATTTGAACGTTTTTACAGAGTAGATAAAAGTGGCTCTAGAAAAGAAGGAGGTTCTGGGTTGGGCTTAGCAATAGTAAAACATATTATTGAAGCGCATGATGAAAAAATTTATATAGAAAGTGAGTTTGAAGTAGGAAGTGAGTTTTCTTTTACCTTAGAAAAGTCCGAATAACTTCTTGTAGTTTATCTCATAATCAAAATGCGTTAAACCTGTACTTAACGTTGCTGCTTGTAGTTTTTCAATAGTAAAATCTTCTTGTTTGCAATAAGGCACTATACCTAGACTATCTAATCTTTTTGCTAAATATTCCTGCTCAAATTGCCCAGGAGTTGGTATAAAAAAAGCTTTCTTTTCTAATTTTGCTAAATCCATTATGGTGGTATAACCAGAACGCGATAAAACCAATGCGCTTTCATTTATGGCTTGCTCTAGTAAATCGCTCGTCATAAAATTATAAATGGTCCAATTTCCTTCTTGTACTTTTGTTTGTGTTTCTTCCATAACACCTTTAACAAAAACAATTTTTCCTTTAAACGCTTTTAGCGTTTCAAAAAGTTTGTTTTCTAAAAGGGTTCGTTGTGGCTCTGGTCCAGATAATAAAACCAATAAATCGGTTGTTATTTTTGTTTCTTTTTTACAAAACCTGCTTAAAGGTCCTAGGTAATGTATAGGTAGTTCTGAAATATCAATATGCCCAAGTTTTCCGCTTAAATTTGGTGTTCCTAAATTATCAGGAACCCAACAAACATCAAATTGTTTCATTATTTTTTGATGCATTTTAGTGCTTAACCAAGTAGTGCTTCCGCTTAAAACTTGCAGTTGATGGCTTATAAATACACAAGGTACTTTTTTGCTATGTAAACCCAATCTGTTATCGCTAATAACACCAGTAATATTATGGGTTTCAATAATGGTTTTAAGTGCTTTTTTTTCGGCTTTAATCGCCTTTAAAACCTTTGGTGTGTCTTTTAATAGCTTCCATTTAAACAGCTTTGCTTTTTTAGCATATTCAATGTTGTAGCTAGGCAGTTCTATAGCTTCTAGTTTAGGGAATTCCTTTTTTAATAACATTAAAGCAACTCCATCACTAGCGAGCACTACTTCAAAATTATTTTTTAACAAAGCATGAATAATTGGTATGCATCGTGTGGCATGACCAAGTCCCCAATTTAGAGGTGCAATTAAGATTCGTTTTTTGGTATTCATAAAAAACAAAGATAAGCATAAACTATGCTCATTATATTTCCTTAATTTTGCCAAAACATTAAATAATTGTGGGAAGTAAAAATAAACTTAAACGCTTTAAAGAAAACGAAACTTTTAAAAACGTATTTCAGCCAACAAGAGAAGAGCTTGTAGATGCAGAATATAAATTAAAAGGGAATTGGAATGCTACATTTTTTAAAAATAACAATCCTTTAGTTTTAGAACTAGGTTGTGGTAAAGGCGAGTATAGCGTTGCTTTAGCTAAAAAATATCCAAACAAAAACTTTATTGGTATAGATATTAAAGGAGCGCGTTTTTGGCGAGGAGCAAAAACAGCCATTGAAGAAAATATACCAAACGTAGCTTTTATACGTACGCAAATAGAGCTAGTAGAACATGTTTTTGCAGAAAATGAAGTAGATGAAATCTGGATTACTTTTCCAGATCCGCAAATAAAATATAAACGTACGAAGCATAGAATGACAAATTCTGAGTTTTTAAAACGTTATAAAACCATTTTAAAGCCAGAAGGAATCATGAATCTTAAAACAGATAGTGAGTTTATGCATGGCTATACTTTAGGTTTATTACATGGTGAAGGTCATGAGGTGTTATATGCAAACCATAATGTGTATAAGCAAGAAGGAAGTCCTGAAGAGGTAACAAGTATTCAAACTTTTTACGAAAGTCAGTACCTGAGCCAGGATAAAGCAATTACGTATATTCGTTTTAAAATCAAATAGTTTTGAGTATAACCATAACCTTTTTTTTAGGAGCTTTAGTTGCGCTAATTGGTGTTATTCCGCCAGGATTGTTAAATATGACAGCTGCTAAAATTAGTTTAAAAGATGGATACTCCAGAGGTATTACTTTTTCTATAGGTGCTTGCGTTATTATTTTATTTCAAACCTATATTGGTGTGTTATTTGCTCGTTATTTAAGCAACCATCAAGACGTAGTAGAGGTTTTACAACGGGTAGCTTTTGTTTTATTTGTGCTTATTACAATTTATTTTTTGGCAATAGCAAAAACCGAAGACAAGCCTAAAACAGAATTAAAAGTTAAAAGTAAAAAGAGTAGGTTTTTTCAAGGTATGCTACTTTCGGCTTTAAACGTGTTTCCAATTCCGTATCAAGCATATATGAGTATTACCATTGTGTCTTTTGGTTGGATGAATTTTGAGAAATCAATAGTTTTCTCCTACGTAGCAGGAGCTGTAACCGGAAGCTTTGTGGTTTTCTATTTTTATATTTTCTTTTTCGATAAAATAAAAAGCAAAACACTTACCTCACAAAAAAGCATGAATTACCTTATTGGTACCATAACAGGAATAATTTCTATTATTACTTTGTTTCAAATTATTAAGGAAATATAATGCAACAAGAAACTCTAAATTTTTTCGATAAAGTGTATGCTGTTGCAAAGTTAATACCTCATGGTCGTGTAACAAGTTATGGTGCTATTGCAAAATATTTAGGAGCAGCAAAAAGCGCAAGAATGGTTGGTTATGCTATGAATGGATCTTCAGGTAAAGACGTGCCTGCGCATCGAGTAGTAAACAGAAAAGGTTTGCTTACAGGTAAACACCATTTTGATGGCACCAACCTCATGCAACAACTTTTAGAAAGTGAAGGTGTTGAGGTGGTAGAAAACCAAATTCAAAACTTTGAAGCCCTGTTTTGGGATCCTGCTATGGAGTTGTAACATATAGTTTTTCTGAAGTAATTTTAACTACAGATTTTTACCCATAAATACTATAAAAAACTTCCTGCTACTAACTTCCGTCTTAATGCATTATTAATTATATTTGCTGTTTAGAATTAATCTTAATAGAATCTGAAAGTTTAGCCTGTATTTTCAGACTATATTTTCAATAGATATAAAACATGAAACTCAACAAACAAGACATTCTTAAAGCTTTAGAAACCATTTCTGCTCCTGGTGAAGGACAAAACATGGTAGAAAGTGGCGCTGTAACCAATGTAATCACTTTTGGTGATGAGGTAGTGGTAGATATAACCATTAAAAACCCAAGTTTACAAGCAAAAAAGAAAACCGAAGTAGAAATACTACAAACCATTCATAAATTAGTATATGAAAAGGCTAAAATAAAAGTGAATGTAAAAGTAGAAGCACCTACAAAATCTGCTCCTAATGTAATAAAAGGAAAAACCATTCCTGGTATTCAAAATATAGTAGCAATAGCTTCTGGTAAAGGTGGTGTTGGTAAATCTACAGTTACTGCAAATCTTGCTGTAACCTTAGCAAAAATGGGCTTTAAAGTAGGTATTCTAGATGCCGATATTTACGGTCCTTCTATTCCAATTATGTTTGATGTGGTTAATGAAAAACCACTAGCAGTAAATGTAGAAGGAAAATCTAAAATGAAACCAGTAGAAAACTACGGCGTAAAAGTATTATCTATTGGCTTTTTTACAAAACCAGACCAAGCAGTAGTTTGGCGAGGACCAATGGCTGCAAAAGCGTTAAATCAAATGATTTTTGATGCAGCTTGGGGAGAATTAGATTTCTTACTTTTAGACCTACCTCCAGGAACAGGAGATATTCATTTAAGTATCATGCAATCACTGCCAATTACAGGGGCAGTGGTAGTAAGTACACCACAAAACGTTGCCTTGGCAGATGCTAAAAAAGGAGTAGCAATGTTTCAACAAGAAAGCATTAGCGTTCCTGTTTTAGGAATCGTAGAAAATATGGCGTACTTTACACCAGCAGAACTACCAGAAAATAAATATTATATCTTTGGTAAACAAGGAGCTAAAAACCTTGCCGAAGACTTACAAGTACCATTTTTAGGAGAACTGCCTTTAGTACAAAGCATTCGTGAAGCAGGAGATGTTGGGCATCCAGCAGCACTACAAACCGCAACACCATTAGAGCAAGAATTCGAAAAAATTACGCAAAATATGGTGCAAGAAGTAGTAAGAAGAAATGATAATTTACCTCCAACCGAAGCAATTAAAATTACAACAATGGCTGGTTGTTCAGCAGTAAAAAAATAGCAAATGAGCACAGAAGAACTAAGACTAAATGTAGAAAAAGCGCTAGAAGAAATTCGCCCTTTTTTACAAAGTGATGGAGGAGATATTTCGCTACTATCTATAGAAGATGGTAAGCTGGTAAAAGTACAGTTGCAAGGTGCTTGTGTAGGTTGCAGTGTTAACCAAATGACGCTAAAATCTGGTGTAGAAATGACTATTAAAAAATACGCACCTCAAATAGAGCAAGTCATTAATATAGAAGTGTAGTTGGGCGTGACCACAAGGGTCAGGCTTTCACTACTCGCTCTCTTCGAGGAGCTCAAACAGGCCGTTCAATCCTTCACGCAAACTGATAAATGTCATAAAATGTAGTAAATCTATTGCGTAATTTTGAACAAATAAAATAAAGAAAAAAACCTGCAAGACCTTAAAGCCTTGTAGGTTTATATTTAAAAAAAAATTCCCACTTCTGTGCGCATTATTATGATTAAAACAGATATACTTATTATAGGTGCTGGTCCAACAGGATTATTTGCTGTTTTTGAAGCTGGCTTACTAAAATTAAAATGTCATTTAATTGACGCCTTACCACAACAAGGAGGACAATGCTCAGAGCTTTACCCTAAAAAACCTATTTATGATATTCCTGCCTATCCAGAAATTCTTGCAGGAGATTTAACGCATAAATTAATGGAGCAGTGTAAGCAGTTCGAACCAGGATTTACTCTTGGTGAACGTGCCGAAATCATAGAAAAACAAGAAGACGGTTCCTTTATTGTAACTACTAACAAAGGAACAAAACACCAAGCTCCTGTAGTAGCAATAGCAGGAGGTTTAGGTAGTTTTGAACCTCGTAAACCATTAATTCATAATATTGCTCACTTTGAAGATAAAGGTGTAGAATATATGATTAAAGAACCAGAAATGTACCGAAATAAAAAAGTGGTCATTGCTGGTGGTGGAGATTCTGCCCTAGATTGGAGTATCTATCTAAGTGATATTGCTAGCGAGGTAACTTTAATTCATAGAAGAAATGAGTTTCGCGGACATTTAGATTCTGTAGAAAAAGTACAAGAACTTAAAAATGCAGGAAAAATAAACCTAATTACACCAGCAGAAGTAATTGGTATTGTAGGCGATAAAAAAGTAAAAGCTGTTGTGGTAAAACAAGCACAGCATATCGAAAAAGAATTTGAAATAGAATGTGATCATTTTATTCCGCTTTTCGGACTTTCACCAAAATTAGGACCTATTGCAAATTGGGGATTAGAAATAGAAAAAAATGCCATTAAAGTAAATAATGCATTAGACTATCAAACCAATATTCCAGGTATTTATGCTATTGGTGATGTGAACACCTATCCAGGAAAATTAAAATTAATTCTTTGCGGATTTCATGAAGCTACGCTTATGTGTCAATCAGCGTATCAAATTATAAATCCAGGTAAACGTTTCGTTTTAAAATATACAACAGTTAGTGGTGTAGATGGTTTTGACGGAACAAGAAAAGAAGCGCCAAAAGCAGTAGTAAAAAAAATAGAGTAAATCGTTTACTGTTGTAGTAAACCTGCTTTATTTAATTGAAATATAAATAACACGCTGTGAGTTTTTATATATGCTCAAGGCGTTTAGTGTAATAATTAAAAAGCGTTCCACAGTTGTGGAAACTAAAGATGGAACAAGACATAAATATAAAAATAACAGATAGAGATGGTGTTACGCATGAAGTGGTAGCACCAACAGATATGGCTATGAACTTAATGGAAGTAGTTCGTTCTTATGAGCTTGCTCCAGAAGGTACTATTGGTATTTGTGGTGGTATGGCCATGTGTGCTTCTTGCCAATGTTATGTGTTAAGTGATACCGAGCTTCCAGAAATGCAAGACGATGAAGAGGCAATGCTTAGTGAGGCTTTTGATGTTAAAGAAAACTCGCGTTTAGGTTGTCAAATTCAAATGACGCCAGAAATGGAAGGCCTAGAAGTAGAGCTGGCTCCAGAATCTTAAAGTAAGCGTCATTGCGAGTAGAGTAAAGCAATCTGTTTGTTTTTAGTTTCTATTTAAAGTTGGTATGTCCTTTAACTTTGTAATGCTATTTATCTTTTTTATTCCGTTTTATAATCCAATAATTTTTTAGGGCCTTCTAATAAAACACGTACTATTTTAAGTGTTCCATCATCGGTTGTGGCAATTTGCCATTTAATTAAAGAGATTTCACCATTTTCTATTTCAATACCTGTAATACTTCTTGGGTGTACACAGCTACCATCATTAAAAAAAGCAATAGCGCCAGGTTCCGGAAAACGTGGTCTGTGAGTATGACCTACAATAGTTATTAAATTGTTATTCTCTTTAATCCAATTTTTGGTTCTTCGTTCTACCTTAATAAGCTCTTTGTAGTTTTTAGCAGGACTAGTAGGATCTGCAATTCCCATAACGTTTAAAGGTTTCCATAGTGCTCGCACTAAAAACCTGCTCCATTTCCAAAAGGTATAGTTCCACCAATCTGCTTGATGACCATGGGTTAAAAAAACTTCTTGTTGGGTTTTAGTGTGTTTTAAGATAATGCCTTCGTGGTAGGTTAAATCACAAAATAATTCTACTTCTTCCCCTATTTTAGGATCAAAATAAGTCGATAGGTTTCTTTTCACATATTCTGGGTCGCGATATACCATATCATGGTTTCCCCAAATCATATGTAAGCGATCTTGTTCATGAAATAACTTCATGAGCATATATACGTTTTTATGAGCTTCTAATATAGGAGCAAAAGATAAGTTTTCCCAAAGTTCATCGCCATCACCAATTTCTGCATAGGTAAACCCTTCGGCATAATAATGTTTTAAGGCGTGAAAATAAATGTTTCGGTTGTTGGCAAAATCGTCGGCAAAACTATTATCGCCACGATGGCAATCGCTAAAAAATATATACTTTGAATCATTATCAAAAGCAATAATTTTAGCCTCTTTATATGCACGGTCTAATCGTTTTTTTGCTGAAAACATAAAGTAAATGTAAGTAAATTATTATTAAAAAATGCATCCTTATAAGAGAGCCCTTTTTTTTGAATTTTAAAAAGAAAATAAAATGGAATTTGTTGATATTGAGCAAGGTATAGTGTTAGTGCTTGTTTCGGGAGTATTACTAGTGTTTAGTAAGTGTAATTAAAATAAAGTTGTAGTAGCTTTGTTAAAAAAAACCAAAAATGAATTTTGAAACGGGTAAGATTTGTTGTAAAATTGCAGCTTATTAAAAACGCCCAAATATAAAATAATCAGCTGTTTAAAAAAGTGTTGTAATTGTATTTTAGTCAAATCTACTAAGTAAGTAACCAAATATATTTTATATTTTTTTGTACTATTTAGAATATAAGATAAAGTCTAAATCTTTCTTTTTTATATCTAGTTATCCTTTTTATTTTGTTCGTTTTAATTTAATAATACATCGTTAAAGTAAAGCATATTGCTTTTTTTTAGCACTATACTAGTAACTAGCAAAGGGGCAAACACATGTGAAATATGTCCATTTGTTACTGTAAAGTAGGTTGTGTTTTTTTAAAATTAGATATATATTATTAATATGCTTTTAAGTTATTTACCATCAAGTCACGAGGAGATTACCGCCTTGCT
This sequence comes from Lacinutrix gracilariae, assembly GCF_042684485.1. Taxonomy (NCBI): domain Bacteria; kingdom Pseudomonadati; phylum Bacteroidota; class Flavobacteriia; order Flavobacteriales; family Flavobacteriaceae; genus Lacinutrix; species Lacinutrix gracilariae. Next base: position 1,402,105 of record NZ_JBHULM010000011.1, read on the forward strand.
AAGCAATTATAAAGGTATAGCAATAATAGCAACAGTTGCATTTTCTTTATTAGTAACACTTGTAGTAATGCCTAAGGTGGTCGCTATCAGTAAAGAGAAAAATTTAACAGCGCTACCAGATGATCGTACATCACATAAAGGTATAGTTCCTACATTGGGAGGTGTTGGGGTGTTTACAGGTTTAATGCTTACTATCAATATTGTAGCCATACTGTTTGCAAACTATAGTCAACTTATTGATTTACTTATTTTTAATGCGCTAGTATTATCACTCTTGTTAGTGGGTATTTTTGATGATATTATGGATTTGGCACCTCGAAGAAAGTTTGGGTATCAAACTGCAATCGCTACTATATATATTGTAGGAACAAATGTGCACATAGATTCTTTTATGGGTTTATTTGGATTTGAGCAGTTATCTACATTATTTGCAATTGTTTTTTCTGTTTTTGTAATTATACTAGTCATTAATGCTTATAATTTAATTGATGGTATAGATGGGTTGGCAGGTGTGTTAGGAGTCGTTATTTCTAGTTATATGACTGCTGTTTTTTATTTTAGTGGTTACTTTTTTTATAGTCTAATGTGTATCTCTTTGGTAGGCGCTTTATTTGGTTTTCTAGTGTTTAACTTTTCACGTCATCGTAAAATATTTTTAGGAGATACAGGTTCTATGGTTGTTGGTTTTTTACTGGCTATTGAAGTCATAAGCTATTTAAGTATTGCTGCTCACAAAACAGAATTATTGTTGTTTAAGAATGCTCCTGTTATTGTTATGGCATTATTATCGTATCCCTTATTTGATACGCTACGTGTGTTTTGTATACGAATCTATAACAAACGTAGTCCGTTTTCAGCCGATAGAAATCACATACATCACCGATTAATAGATTTAGGTTTAAAGCATAAATATGCCACTTTAATTATAGGGTTTTATACTATTATAATAACAGGGGTAGCATTTTTTCTTAATCATTTGCCAATAAATATAGAATTTGCTATTACTCTTCCGTTAGGAATACTACTTTTACTGTCTCCTTTTGTAGTAAAGGTGAAAAAGGTGAAAAAACTAAAGTGGAGTGTGTCTAAATCTTAAAGAAAATAATATAGCATTGATTAAGAACATTGTTGTAAATAAATAAAAAAATGAAAACCGAGTAAACTCGGGACTTAAAAAAAATGAAAAAAATAGCACTTATTACTGGAGTTACAGGTCAAGATGGAGCGTATTTGACAGAATTCTTATTGAAAAAAGACTATATCGTACATGGTATTAAACGTCGTAGCTCCTTATTTAATACAGACAGAATTGATCATCTGTATCAAGATCCGCACGTAGATAACCGTAACTTTATTATGCATTACGGAGACATGACCGATAGTACTAACTTAATTAGAATTATTAAAGAAGTACAACCAGATGAAATCTATAACCTAGCTGCAATGAGTCACGTAGCTGTATCCTTTGAGGTTCCAGAATACACAGGTAATGCAGACGGTTTAGGTACTCTACGTATTTTAGATGCTGTTAGATTATTAGGATTAGAGAAAAAAACACGTATTTACCAAGCTTCTACCTCAGAACTATACGGTAAAGTGCAAGAAGTGCCACAAACCGAAACAACACCTTTCTATCCAAGATCACCATATGCTGTTGCAAAAATGTACGCGTTTTGGATGACCGTAAACTATAGAGAAGCTTATGATATGTTTGCTTGTAATGGTATTTTATTTAATCACGAATCTCCATTACGAGGAGAAACCTTTGTGACTAGAAAAATTACTAGAGCAGTAGCTAGAATAGGACTAGGATTACAAGATAAATTTTACTTAGGTAATTTAGACGCACAAAGAGATTGGGGACATGCCAAAGATTATGTGCGCATGATGTGGATGATTTTACAAGCAGACCAACCAGAAGATTGGGTTATTGCAACAGGTAAGACCACGCCAATACGCGATTTTGTAAAATTAGCTTTTAAACACATTGGGGTAACGTTACAATTTGTAGGTTCTGGTGTTGATGAAGTGGCAATAGTTAAAGAAGCTACTAATCCAGATTACCAACTACAAGTAGGAAAAGAGGTGCTTGCTGTAGACCCTAGATATTTCAGACCAACAGAAGTAGATTTACTTATTGGTGATGCAACAAAAGCTAAAGAAAAATTAGGATGGACTCCTAAAATACAATTAGAAGAGTTAATTGAAGACATGATGCAGTCAGATATTAAGCTAATGGAAAAAGAGCAATTGCTAAAAAAAGGAGGATACAAAACACTTAATTATTACGAGTAGTATAGTCCCCGAGTATCAACAGTAAACACCAAAACATGTCGAGCACACTAACTAAAGATTCCAAAATATACATAGCAGGTCATAAAGGAATGGTAGGATCTGCCATTTGGCGAGCATTAGAAACAGTAGGATATAACAATCTAATCGGGCAAACTAGCCAACAATTAGATTTACGTAACCAAGAAGCAGTAAACCAATTTATGGCAACTACAGCTCCAGATGTGGTTATAGTAGCAGCAGCCAAAGTAGGAGGGATTCTTGCCAATAGCCAATTTCAATACCAGTTTTTGCTAGAAAATATGCAAATTCAAAATAATATCATTGATGCTGCACACCGCAATAACACACAAAAGCTAATCTTTTTAGGGAGCTCTTGTATCTATCCAAAACTAGCACAGCAACCGTTAACTGAAGATAGCCTATTAACAGGACCTCTAGAGCCAACCAACGAAGGCTACGCCATAGCAAAAATAGCAGGTGTTAAGTTGTGTCAACACATCAAAAACCAGTACCATAAAGATTTTGTAAGCTTAATGCCAACCAATCTGTATGGTATAAATGATAATTTTGATCTAAAATCATCACATGTACTACCTGCCATGATACGTAAGTTTCATGATGCCAAATTAAATGATAATGCACCAGTAACCCTTTGGGGAAGCGGTACACCAATGCGTGAGTTTTTACACGTAGATGATCTTGCTCAAGCAGTTCTTTTTGCCATGCAAAACCAATTGGCAGAACATTTATATAATGTGGGTACAGGTACAGATATTACCATAAAACAATTGGCAGAAACCATCCAAAAAACAATAGGGCATACTGGGGAAATTATTTGGGATAGTACCAAACCAGATGGTACACCACGTAAGTTAATGGACGTTTCAAAATTAAAAAAAGCAGGTTGGCAATATAGCATACCTCTAGAAGAAGGTATTGAAAAAACCTACCAGTGGTTTTTAAACAATGCCAATAGTTACAAACAAGTTAAGTTATAATACATACAATTTCATGCAAGAGCAATATCAAAACACTGCAGATGCTGCAGTGCTAAGTCCTAATAAAATAACGTCAATTTGCTGTATTGGTGCAGGATATGTAGGTGGCCCAACCATGGCAGTAATGGCACAAAAAAATCCAGATATTAAAGTAACCGTTGTCGATTTAAATGCACAACGTATTGCAGATTGGAATGATGCCGATTTAACCAAACTACCTATTTTTGAACCAGGATTAGATCAAGTGGTTAAAGAGGCCAGAGGGCGTAACCTCTTTTTTTCAACAGATGTGGAAACAGCCATAAATGAAGCCCAAATGATATTTATATCGGTAAATACACCTACCAAAACCTATGGTTCTGGTAAAGGGATGGCAGCAGATTTAAAGTATATTGAGCTTTGTGCAAGACAAATTGCTAAAGTGGCAACTACCGATAAAATAGTAGTTGAAAAATCAACACTTCCTGTAAAAACCGCGCAGGCTATAAAAAGTATATTAAACCATACTGGTAATGGGGTGAAGTTTCAAATACTATCTAATCCCGAGTTTTTAGCAGAAGGAACAGCGATAACCGATTTAATAGATCCTGATCGTGTACTAATAGGTGGTGACCAAACCCCAGAAGGGAAACAAGCTATACAAGCCTTAGTAGATGTGTATGCTACTTGGGTGCCAAAAGCACAAATACTAACTACTAATATCTGGTCTTCAGAGTTATCCAAATTAGTAGCCAATGCCTTTTTAGCACAACGTGTGTCTTCTATAAATGCCATATCAGAATTATGCGAAGCTACAGAAGCTAATGTAGAAGAAGTAGCAAAAGCAATAGGGATGGACTCACGTATTGGGTCAAAATTTTTAAAAGCATCCGTAGGTTTTGGTGGCTCTTGTTTTCAAAAAGACATCCTAAACCTAGTCTATATTTCTAAATCCTTAGGTTTACAAGAAACGGCGGACTATTGGGAGCAAGTGATTATCATGAACAACCACCAACGTGACCGCTTTGCCAATAAAATAGTACAAACACTATACAATACAGTAGCAGGTAAAAAAATAGCTTTCTTAGGTTGGGCATTTAAAAAAGATACCAATGATACTAGAGAAGCAGCAGCTATTTATGTAGGCGATAGATTAATAGACGAGCAAGCTAATATTAGTGTGTATGATCCAAAGGTGAATGCAAAACAAATGCAGTCGGATCTTAATTATTTAAACACAAGATCGGAAGACCAAAACAAGACCTATTTAAGTACCGAAAGCAATCCGTATGACGCCGTAAAGGACAGCCATGCTATTGCTGTGTTAACGGAGTGGGACGAGTTTAAAACCTACGACTGGCAACGTATTTATGATAGCATGAACAAGCCAGCGTTTGTCTTTGATGGGCGAAACCTATTAGATACCGAAGCTTTAGAAAGTATTGGGTTTATAGTTAATGCTATTGGGAGGTAGAAAGTAATTAGAAATGCTTGACCAATAAGTTTCAGTTTTTAATTACTATTGAAGATTAAAAAAATATAATAAATCAACAGGTGAAAAATTCAATTCTAAAGATATATTCTAAGTTAGGCATACATAGTGCAAGAACTAAAAATATCAGTAAGCATGTATTCTTATCCTTTTTTTATAAAGGAGGAAGTATATTAGCTTCTTTTTTATTGGTTCCACTAACTATTAATTTTTTAGATACTGAAAATTATGGAATTTGGTTAACTTTAAGTTCCTTTATAGCTTGGTTTTCTTTTTTTGATATCGGTTTAGGTCATGGTTTAAGGAATAAATTTGCAGAAGCAAGGGCTAATAATAATTTAGAATTAGCAAAAGGTTATGTTAGTACTGCTTATTTAACGATTACTATTGTTGCTTTTGTAACTTTTATAATATTTATAATTGTTAACTACTTTGTTGATTGGACTAAGGTTTTCAATACAAGTAATAGCCTTTTTAATGACCTAAAATTATTAATGCCTATAGTATTTGGGTTTTTCTGTCTTCAGTTAATTGTAAAATTAATTACGACTATTTATTTAGCAGACCAAAAGCACTCCATGCAGGGGAAAATAGGATTTATAACAGCTGCTTTTTCTTTATTGGTTATTTGGCTATTAAGTATGTTTTCTAAAAGCTCGTTATTACTATTCGGTACTGTCTTTTCCGCAATACCTATAATTATTTTAGTGATTTTGAACCTGTTTTCTTTTACAAACACCTATAAATCCGTAAAGCCATCATTAAGCTTTTTTAAAAAAAAATATTTAAAAGATATTTTTGGTCTTGGTTTTACTTTTTTTATTATACAAATATCTGGTATAATTTTATTTTCAACAGATAATTTTATTATTGCAAAATTATTTACGCCTGCTGAAGTTGTACCATATAACATTGCTTATAAGTATATGAGTATTTCACAAATGGTGTTTGCTATTATACTTGCACCATATTGGTCTAGTGTAACAGAAGCCTACATAAAAAAAGATTTTAAATGGGTTAAAATGGCCATGAAAAACTTAACTAAGTTTGCTTTAGTTTTTATTTTGTTGATAATTGTTATGGTTTTAGTCGCGCCTATAAGTTATAAATTGTGGATTGGAAATAGTGTTAGTATTCCATTTACATTAACTATGGCCATGGCTTTGTATTTTATATTAACAATTATATATAAGCCGTTTACTTATTTTGTTAATGGAACTGGTAAAATAAGGTTACAAATGTATTCTATTGCTTTAACGGCACTTTTAAACATTCCATTGTCTATTTTTATTGTGAGCAATACGGAATATGGAGTTACGGGAGTTATAATTGCAACAATTATTTGTATTATACCACATACAATATTATGTCCATTACAATATAATAAGTTGATTAACAATAGAGCCACGGGATTGTGGAACAAATAGGATGAATAAGTTTTACTTAGAAAACCTTTTTTGTTTTAATTTATCAATAAATAAACTTTAATGAGATTTTTATCCCAATTTTATTTAATATTAATTGTTTTTAGTATTGCACTTTTCAAACATTTATCAATTAGTCATGGGCTGGAAATATTAAAACCCATCACTATTGTTCTATATGTTTTTGCAATATACTGGTCCATAACAATAATAAATAAGTATTCTAATTTTGTTAATTGGAAAAGAGTAAAACCAATGCTTGTTATATTTCTAATATACCCTTTTATAAGGTTAGTCATTGATGTTATATTAGTTAATTCATTTGTTTTTAAACATCTAACTGATGCTTTTTATGTGAGATTCCAATATTATGTCTTATTTTTAATAGGTCTATCACAGGCTATAATAATTGTTAATAAAGATAATTTTTTCAAAGGTTTTATAAAAGCTTATTGGATTATTTTTGCTTCATTATTAGGACTGTTTATCACTTTATTTAATTATACGAGCTTTGGAGACGTTTATTTTTTATTAGAAAATCTATTGGTTCCGTTTAGTTTTTTAGTTTTTCATAAAACCAAAAACTATAGAAGAATTGGCTATATTAATTTAGCAATTGGAATTATTCTCGTTTCCGTTCTAGCCTCTAGATCATACCTGTTAGTCTTCATTTATATATTGGCTTTTCTTGGCTATATCAAATTGTATAAAGAAAAAGACAAATTCAAAAAAACAGGAAGAGCTCTGTTTATATTTTTGATTCTCTTAGTTTTATTTAATAGTCCTCTTTTAACTAATTTACAAGAAACACCTCTCTATGAAAAAATCAACATAGAGTCCTTATACGAAAGTCTTTCAGGTGAGCAATCTTTAATTGAAGAAGATTACAAAGGAGACTCTAGGTCTCGCATTATAAAAGACGCTTTTCATAATTTTAATATAGGCAACATTATTTTTGGCAAAGGTATTTTCGGACAATACAAATCTTTTGTTGAAAGAAATACAATTGAAATTGGTTGGTTGCAACAAGCGTTTTGGTTTGGTTTTGTTTTTGTTTTATTTCAAATTTATTTTTATTTCAGATCCATGAAACTAAATTTAAAACAAAAAAAGGAACACTTATTTGTTTTTGGAATAATAATTTCTGTAAAATTTTTGGATTCATTTATATATGGAATGCCCAATATGTCCTTGTATAATTTATTTGTAGCAATAGGTATGTTTACCCCTTTTATTAAGAGAATATATGTTAATTAAAATTCTAAATTATTTAAAATTTAAATTAAAGGAAAGTCTAAAACCTTTAATCACGATAATGAAATATCCACACGTAAAATTAGTACATTCTGTGGTTTTAAGTAATTGTAAGATTGCAAACCATGTTACAATCTTCGGTAAAACTGCAATTTCTAATTCAAAAATAGGCGCTTACTCCTACATAGGTGGTGGATCTCATATTATGAATGCAACTATTGGTAAGTTTTGCTCTATAGCCCCAAATGTAAAAATTGGTTTAGGCATCCATCCTACCCATTTTATTTCTACCTATCCTGGATTTTATTCGGATAAAGCAAGCGGTGTCGTAAAAATTCAATCTTTAGATGGTGTTATCGAACATAAAGAGGTTATTGTAAAAAACGATGTTTGGATTGGTTATGGAGTTACTATAGTAGATGGGGTTACTATTGGTAATGGAGCCATTATTGCATCGGGCGCAATGGTTACCAAGGATGTAGCAGACTATGCTGTGGTTGGAGGTGTTCCTGCAAAAGAAATAAAAAAACGTTTTACCCAAGAAGAAAAGGAATTGTTATTGAATTTTAAATGGTGGGATAAAGATTTAACCGAAATTAAAAAAAATGCAAAACTCTTTTTAACCCCGGCATATTTTTTTAAATCTAATACACTATGACATTTTTTAATAATAAATATTTGGCAAATTATTGTGAAATTTCAATCCATAACTATTTAAAATACAAGTATCTTTACAGGTTTCTAGAAACCCTATAAATAAGCTCTTTATAAATGAAAAAAAAACATATATTATATCTAGGTAATTTTTTAAACGAGCGGGTAGTATCTAAAAGGCAACTTCCTACCAATAATCCTGCAGGATCAAACAGAATGTACCGAATAGCTAAAGCTTTATCTGTTCATTATAAACCTATAATAATATCTCCAGGTGTAAGTTTAAATATAAAATTTAATAGACAGGAAATAAACCAAAAAACAATTATATCTCACAAAGAAAATGTAGTGCATTTTTTTTCTAAAACCTTAGCGGTACCTGTTTTAGGCTTGGTATACTCATATATTACCTATCTACTCGCTGTAATTAGGCTAATTAATAAAACTAAAACAAAACAGATAGTTGTTTATAATTTTGATCCACAATTAGTAATTATTGTTTTACTTCTTAAAGTATTTTACCCGAAAATTAAAATAATAAATAATATAGAAGACATTTCAAAGCCTACTTTAAACGACTTTAAATCAACATCTGAAGACAGGCCTCTTCAACAAATCGTTTTCTATATCTGTATGCATATTATAGCCAAAATTGCAGATGGTATTATTATACCAACCAAAAGGTTTAAAGACTTTTTACCAGGCAAAAAGCATACATTAATTGTCACTGGCTGCATAGACGTTAAGCAAAAACCTTTTTCTGAAAACTTGGATAAATTAATTGTATTGTTTTCTGGAAAAATCGCATTTGAACATGGTATTGATGTTTTTATTGAAGCTCTAATAAAATTAAGCAAACAAACCAAACTAAAAGATAAAATAAAGTTTTATGTTACTGGAGGAGGCCAAAAATCCGAATGGCTAAAAAATCGAATTAAAGAATTGAATCTTATAGACATAACTTATTTTGGATTTGTATCTTCTGTCAAATATACAGAATTACTAAACCAAGCAGATGTTTGTGTCGCTTTACAAAAAGAAACAGGAAGACATTCAAATTATAAAACCCCTTCTAAAGTTTATGAGTACTTAGGGAATTCAAAAATTGTTATAACTACAGATGTAGGTGATTTAAAATCTCTAGGGGATGATATAATTACTATTTGTGCTCCCCTAACATCAGATAATTTGATAAGTTGTTTTTCTAAATCAATAGACGAACGTTCTAAAATAGTAGACAAAAGATTAAAAGTAGGGCAATTTGCTCTTAACCATTTTGATACACTGCCAGTAGGTATACGTATCCATGATTTATTAAATGATATACAAAACAAATGAAAAGTAAAAGAGTAGTTATATTATTTTCAAGATTATCAGACTATATGCTAAATATGTTTGAACTTTGGTGCTCCCAAGAAAACGTATCGCTTACGGTTTTAAAAAAATCACCAGATAAAAAAGAGGCTCCTTTTGAGTTTAATTTATCTCATAAAAACATAGATTTTTTTGATGAAGATAAATTAGACAGACAAGAAATATTAGATTTAGTAAACTTAATAAATCCTGATATAATTATTTGTAGTGGCTGGAGTAACTCTAAATATAATGCTGTAATATCCAAACATTATGCCAACACAAAATGTATATTAACCATGGATAATCAATGGCATGGTACTTTAAAACAATATTTAGGTACATTATACAGCCGTTTATTTATAGTATCTCGTTTTGATAAAATTTGGGTTCCAGGAAAACCTCAAAAGAAGTTTGCACTTAAATTGGGGTTTAAAGAAAAGGATATAATGGAAGGTTGGTATGTGGCTAATGAATCTAAATTTAAGTCCACAAGAAAAAAAATACGCCATGAATTTATTTATGCAGGGCGATATGTTGATTATAAGGGAGTTAATGAAATGTGGGAAGCTTTTATAAAACTTCAAGAAAATGAACCTAATGATTGGGTTTTAACATGTATTGGTACAGGTCCTTTATTTGAAAAAAGAAAAAAGCATCCACAGATTAAGCATCTAGGTTTTTTACAGCCTATAGATTTACAGAGATATACAGAAAAAGGTGGTGTTTTTGTGCTTCCAAGTCACTTTGAACCTTGGGGTGTTGTAGTCCACGAATTTGCACTGTCCGGATACCCCTTAATTATAAGTGAAAGTGTTGGAGCTGCTTCACAATTTGTATCTAGAAATAATGGAATTATCTTTAAAACAAAAAATGAGGAAGATTTATATGGCGCAATGAAAAAAATAGTAAATAAAACGGATGAACAACTTCTTGAAATGGGCGCTTTTAGTCAAACTTTAGCAGGGACAATTTCTAGTAATAATTGGATAAATAATATGAATAATTTAATTAATTCATAATATGAAGGTTTACCACGTCATAACATCCATAGATATTACAACTGGTGGCCCAGCAAGAAGTGTAACGTACTTAATTGCTGCAATGCTTGAATTGGATAATACATTACAAATTGAATTAGATACGTTAAAAAGTAAGACGCCAATTATAACCACGTTTAATACTGCAAATAGTGCGATTAGATTTCATGCTTTTAAAAAGTTACAACGATCTAAGAGTTTAGTAAGTAGTTTGTTGCAATCTCAGGTGTCATTATTTCATGGCCATGGGGTATGGCAAATGCCAGTGCATCAAATGGCTAAAGTAGCACGTAAAAAAGAAGTGCCTTATATTATTACGCCAAGAGGGATGTTAGAACCATGGGCATTAACACAAGGTAAACTAAAAAAGCAACTCGCACTAAAGCTGTTTCAGTATAAAGATTTAGAAAAAGCAACCTGTTTACACGCTACGGCACCAATGGAAGTAGAAAGTATAAGAGCCTTGGGTTTAAAAAATCCAGTGGCTATGATACCTAATGGTGTGAATATTAGTCAATTTCCAGAGAAAATACCCAATAAAGCAAATAACCCCAAGCGCATGTTGTTTTTATCGCGTATTCATGTTAAAAAAGGAATTGAAAATCTAATTGAAGCTTGGCAACAAGTAGATGCTAATTTAAAGCAAGATTGGGTTATTGATATTTATGGTAATGGAGATCCAATCTATATTAAAAACTTAAAAGCAAGAATTAAAGCAGCCAATTTAGAGCACCAAATAACTATCAAATCACCAGTGTTTGATGACCAAAAAACAAAAATCTTTAGAGAAGCCTCTGTATTTGTACTACCAACCTATAGTGAAAATTTCGGAATTGTTGTGGCAGAAGCCTTAGCTAGTTATACACCAGTAATTACTACAACAGGAGCGCCTTGGCAGGAATTAAATACACACAATTGCGGACAATGGGTTGAGGTAGGTGTTACATCTTTGGTAAATGCGCTTAATAATATGATGGAAAAATCACCTAAAGATTTATTACAAATGGGTGTAAATGGTAGGGAATTAATAGAACAAAAGTACAGCATGCATGCAGTGGCTAAGCAAATGTTAGAACTGTACGATTGGATTTTAAATAATAACAATAAACCTCACTTTATTTATGAGTAGTAGAATAAATTTTATAGTCGGTATGCCAAGAGCTGGTACTACTTATTTAACAAAGGTTTTAAATAATCATCCAAATATAGTTTGCTCGGGTGAAACATTGTATTACGGCAGAAAGTTTGTAACTCCTAATGATTCAGGTAATTATAGTGAAAAAGAAGTTGGGATGATTTTTAATAATTTAATTAATCAAAGTTGGGACCCTAAAATTATTAATGATGCTAAACCAAAAATTAAAAAAGAACTTGATATTTATCATGCAAATATAAGTAAAGAGGTTACAGTAAATACTCCTTTAGATGTATTTGGTAAAGTGTTATGTGACATACATAATAAAGAACAGTTTATAGAAAAAACACCACATCATATACAATATATAAACAGAATTAAAAAGTATAATCCTGAAGCAAAGTTTATAGCTTTAGTAAGAAATCCATATACTTTTATGTTATCTTATAAGTTTCAGGGGCAACAAAAAAACGAAGTTGTGCGTAGTATCTTTGAAAAAATATACCATCCAATAAGCTGTGCATTAGTATGGAGAAAAAATTATAATGCTATTAGTACAGCAAAAAATAATTTCCCCAAAGACGTATTAGTAATAGAAACAGAAGCATTAAAGAGTAATCAAACTTTGGCAGATATTCAGTCATTTTTTTATATTAAAAGTCCTGATTTAAAACCTATAACTAAAGATAATAGTAGTTTTAAAAATGAAGTTTCTAAACCTGTTTTAGAACCCATAGATTATTTCTGGATGAATATAATTGCTGGGCAACAAATTACTGCTCATCTAGGTCAAAAAACGAAATCTAATGCTTCTCTAAGCGCAATTGTCAAATCATTAATTCAATTACCCATTGTTTTCTTTAGATTTTTAAATGTGCTGGAAGTCGGTAAAGGTCAATCCAAATTTCAATATTTACTTGGGTATTTAAAAAGATAAAATATTAATGAGTAAAGTAGATTTATCACAATATAAAAACACCTTAAGCCGTAAAAATCAAATTGCAAGATTATTATGGAGGCTAATTTGGTTCTTGTTAGCTCGACCCTTACCAAGGCGTATTGGAAATAGGTGGAAATTGTTTTTACTTCGTTTATTTGGAGCTAAAACACACTCTACAGCTGTTGTGTACTCTTCGGTTAGGGTTTATGCTCCCTGGAACTTAGAAATGGAGGAATACGCCTGTTTAGCACCAGAAGTAGATTGTTATAATGTTGCTAAAGTAACCATTGGTGCGCATGCTACAGTATCCCAAAAAACGTATTTGTGCACAGCTTCACATGATATAACGAGTAAAACATATCCCTTAATAACAGCTCCAATTGTTATAAGTAATCAAGCTTGGGTTGGTGCGTCTGCTTTTATTGGTATGGGGGTAACTATTGGAGAGGGAGCTGTTGTAGGTGCTACTGCATCTGTATATAAAGATGTAGAATCGTGGACAATTGTTGGAGGTAATCCTGCAAAATTCATTAAAAAAAGAGAGATAAAATAATATGTCTAAAATATCAATTACTGTGGTGGTTTCTGTTAAAAATGAGGAACTGAATTTACCACATTGTCTAGAAAAACTGAGTCAATTTTCAGAGGTTGTTGTGATTGATTCTCAGAGTACAGATAGTACACCTGAGATAGTGAAACAATTTGGTTTTAAAATAGTTGACTTTAATTGGGATGGCAAATTTCCTAAAAAAAGAAATTGGACATTACGTAATGTGCCTCTTAAAAATGATTGGATATTGTTTTTAGATGCCGATGAATTTTTAACCGACTCATTTATTAAAGAAATAGGTGCAAAAACGAAAGACTCAAACTTTAAAGGCTTCTGGTTAAATTATAATAACTACTTTATGGGTAAAGAGTTGAAGTATGGGGATAAAATGAAAAAACTGGCTTTGTTCAAAAAAGATTCGGGAGAATATGAACAAATTCAGGAAGATTCATGGAGTCACCTAGACATGGAAGTGCACGAGCACCCCATTATCGATGGAGAAATAGGTAAAATTGGTAGCCCAATCATACATAAAGATTACAAAGGTTTAGAGCATTATATAGCACGTCATAATGCCTACTCTACTTGGGAGGCTAAGCGTTACTTATTTTTATTAAAAACAGGTTTTAATAAGCTAACAAAAAGACAAAAAGTGAAGTATCAATTTATAAATAGCGGTTTTTTACCCATGATTTATTTTCTGGGTTCTTTCGTCTTTAAACTCGGATTTCTTGATGGCCTTGCGGGATATCACTTAGCAAAATATAAAGCCAATTACTTTTTTCAAATACAAACTAAAATTGCAGAATTAAAACATACAAAATGAAAAAAATTTTAATAACAGGAGGAGCTGGTTTTGTAGGCTCTCATTTATGTGAAAGATTATTAAATGAAGGTAACGAAGTTATCTGTTTAGATAATTATTTTACAGGATCTAAAGAAAACATTGTACATCTTTTAGATAACCCATACTTTGAATTAGTACGTCATGATATCACTCATCCTTATTTTGCAGAGGTAGATCAAATCTATAATTTAGCCTGTCCTGCATCTCCTGTGCATTATCAATATAATCCAATAAAAACGATTAAAACTTCGGTGCTTGGTGCTGTGAATATGTTAGGTTTAGCAAAACGTATTAATGCTAGAATACTACAAGCAAGTACCAGTGAGGTTTATGGAGACCCGAAAGTACATCCTCAAAAAGAAGAGTATTGGGGGCATGTGAACCCGATTGGAATAAGATCTTGCTATGACGAAGGAAAACGTTGCGCAGAAACCTTATTTATGGATTATCACATACAAAATCAAGTAGCCATAAAGATTATTAGAATTTTTAATACCTATGGTCCAAATATGAATCCTAGTGATGGTCGTGTGGTGTCTAATTTTATCATGCAAGCCTTACGAGGAGAAGATATAACTATTTTTGGTGATGGTTTACAAACTAGATCCTTTCAATATGTAGATGATTTGGTGGAAGGGATGATAAGAATGATGAACTCAGAACCAGAATTTTTAGGCCCAGTAAATTTAGGAAACCCAAATGAGTTTACCATGTTAGAATTAGCGCAAGCGGTAATAAAATTAACAGGCTCTAAATCTAAATTAATATTTATGCCATTGCCTCAAGATGATCCAAAACAACGTCAACCAGATATTAGCTTAGCCAAGGAAAAATTAAACGGTTGGCAGCCTAATATACAATTAGAATCGGGATTAATAAAGACCATTGACTATTTTAAAACCAAATTGTAAAATAGTTTATAACCTATGAAAGTATCAATAATAACAGCCACTTATAACAGTGAAGCAACCATAGCGAGTTGCATGCGTTCTGTGATACAACAAAAGTATGCCAATATAGAATATGTGATTATCGATGGTAATTCTAGTGATAGTACTTTAGATCGGGTAAAACAATTACAGTCAGAATGCCTAAATAATATAGAGGTGCGTATACTTTCAGAGCCAGACAAAGGCATATACGATGCCTTAAACAAAGGGATTAATTTAGCGACGGGTGGTGTTATTGGTTTTGTACATTCCGATGATATATTGGCTAATCCCAATACCATTCAAAACATGGTCACCACCATGAAAAAGAATAATTTAGATGGCGTATATGGGGATCTGCAATATGTAACAAAAGCAGATACTAATAAAGTAATTAGACATTGGCAAAGCCAAACCTTTACTCCTAGTCTATTAAAAAAAGGATGGATGCCTGCGCATCCTACCCTATATTTAAAACGTGAGGTTTATGCCAAACACGGTAGTTTTAATTTAGACTATAAAATAGCAGCAGACTACGACTTCATTTTGCGTGTTTTTAAAGACAACACCTTAAGGTTTGGGTATTTGTCAGAGGTAATAACTAAAATGAGAGCTGGTGGTGCTAGTAACCGTAGCTTAAAAAATATAATGATAAAATCTAAAGAAGATTATAAGGCCGTTACCTCCAATAAGGTTGGTGGTTGGTGGATCATTTTCAATAAAAATGTTTCCAAATTAAATCAGTTTTTTAAATAATTTAATAATGAGGTTGTACCATAAAACCATAAAAACAGTCATAATAAAGAAGCCATATAGATAGTGTATGGATGCTGTATGGATAGTGTATGGAAAAATTACGGTACTATTAGCCTTACAATTAGCTGCTTTAAACTTACATGATATCTAATTTAATGCGCTTATAGGAGGTCGTTTATTATTTTGTTGCTATTTTTGCTCAAAAATTAAAGGACACCTAAACAGAGAGTAAAAACATTGTTAAATAAATACGTTTAAAACAACCTAACAAATAGTAGTTCCAATTTAAAATAATTCCTAATATTAATAATACTTATGCAATCCCAATTTAGCCAGCAAGTAGCAAAAATAATAACGCTAGTCGTAATCACTATTGCATTAAGCAGCTGTGTCAGTAATAAAGAAATTTTATACTTTCAAGATGCAGACCAATACAGTCAAGATAACGTACAATACCAACATAATACTATTCAGCCTAATGATATTCTATCGGTAACCATAAATGCTGCAATACCAGAGGCTGCAATACCGTATAATAAAACGGTTAGTTCAGCTACAACTATCAATAGTATTGATATATTAAAACTACAAGGGTATTTGGTAAATCCAGAAGGTTTTATAGCCTTACCTGTTTTAGGAAAAATCAAAGCAGCACAACGTACCAACACCGAATTAGAAAATTTAATTGTTGCTCGTTTAGAAGAAGGAGGACACTTAATTAACCCTATAGTATCGGTAAGACTACTTAATGCTAAAATTACGGTATTGGGAGAAGTGAAACAACCAGGTACTTTTAATTTTACCGAGCAATATATTAGCGTACCGCAAGCCTTAGGCTATGCAGGTGATTTAACCATTAATGGGCGTCGTGATGATGTATTGTTAATTAGAGAGGTAGATGCAAAACGTACAATTACACATTTAAATCTTACTGCTACCAATTGGATGGATAATCCAGAATACAGATTAAAACCGAATGATGTATTGGTAGTACAACCCAATCGTGCCAAAGTAAAAACCGCAGGTTATGTTGGTAACGTGTCCACCATAGTGGCCATTGCATCGGTAACGCTTAGTGCTATAATTTTATTGACCAGATAATTAGGACCATGGATAACTACTTTGAACAAGACTCACAAGACCAGCAAATAGATATTAAAGGTATTGCCAATAAATATCTTTCCTATTGGCATTATATCGCATTAAGTGGTGCAGTAGCCTTGATACTAGCCTATTTGTACTTACATTACACACCAAACAGTTACAACACTGCTGCTAAAATAAAGGTTCTTACTGAAAAAGAATCTACAGCTTTAAATTTAGATCTTGACCAATTATTAGGTAAGAGTAACGTTAACTTAGAAAACGAACGCGCGGTATTCCAATCCTTTCGCTTAAACAGACAGGTGGTTAATCAGTTAAACCTACAAGTGCAGTACTACCAGTCTGAGCACGTGAATAAAACAGAAGTGTTTGCTGTACCTTTTAAGGTTACTTACGTGCCAGAACTAGGTGATATTAGTAAGGAAGGGTTAAATTTTCAAATAACGGTACAAGACAAGGGCTATCAGTTAGTTAATTTAGAAACCGAAGCATCTTTACAGGTGTCTAGTTTTTACTTCGATAAACCAACGCAAGACTTTCCGTTTACCATACAGCCAACTAGTGCGAAAAGTGAGGTAGATAGCGAAAATCATTTTTACGAAGTCTCTATTATTAGCGAAACACAAGCCACCCAAAATTTAGTAAATAACATCAAAATTGCTGCTGACGGTAAGGATAGTGATATTTTAATACTAAGTCTAGAAGATCAAAGTAAAGAAAAAGCACAATCTATTTTAAATACTTTAATAGAGGTCTATACCCAAGATGGTATTACAGATAGACAAGAGGTGTCAAAACGTACCATTGCTTTTATTGACGAAAGGTTTTCTTACCTAACTACCGAATTAGATTCTATAGAAATTGCAAAAGGAAGCTACAAGCAAGATAATAATCTTAGTATTTTTGAAGCAGATGCTGCCTCTGTCATTCAAAAAAAATCAATTAAAGACGAACAACTTTTTGAAGCAGAAACACAACTATTACTAGCAGATGTTTTAGAAAAAAGTATAAGTGGTAATGAGGATGCCAAATTATTGCCTGCAAATATTGGTTTAAATAGTGATGCCGTAAACAACTTGGTGAACGAATTTAATACGGCAGTGTTAGAATACAATAAATGGAAAGCTAGTGCTGGTGATAATAACCCCAATGTTAAGATTTTAAAAGCCTCAATAAGAGATTTAAATAACAACATACAACGCTCCCTTGCAGGTTACAAAAATCAACTACAACAAGCGCTAAAACAAAACAAACGAGCACAGGGTATTGCGCAACAGTCGTTTAAAACTTTACCAAATAAAGAAAAAATATTACGTAGTATAGAACGTCAACAAATACTAAAAGAAAACCTATACTTACTATTGTTACAAAAACGTGAAGAAGCAGCAATTACTATGGCAGTAACTGCTCCTAATGTAAAAATAATAGATTATGCTATTACCAATTCTATTCCTGTAGCGCCTAAGCGTAAAATAATACTTTTAGCTGGTTTATTATTAGGTTTAGGTTTTCCAATCGGGATACTGTACTTAAAGTTTTTAACCGATACTAAAATCTACACAGGTAAAGACGTAGAGGTTCTAAATGCTAATAATCCTATTTTAGGAGAAATCCCTGTAATTAAAAACGCTAAAGAAGTATTAAAAGCTACTTCAGGCAACTCGCAAACCGAAGAAGCCTTTAGAACATTAGTGAATAGTTTAAACTTTATACTAGGGAAACAAAAAGAAGTTGGTGGACATGTTATAGGTATAACATCTTCTGTAAAAGGAGAGGGTAAAACAACGGTTGCCTATAATGTAGCAAAGACCTATTTTACATTAAAAAAGAAAGTGTTATTAGTAGGTTCAGATTTAAGAAATCCTCAATTACATACATTAATTAATGAGTCTAAAGAAACAGGAGGTTTATCTAATTATTTAAGTGATGATACCTTTAATTGGAGCGAAGCGGTTTTAAATATGAATAAAGGAAGCAATGATTTCGATTTGTTACTTTCAGGACCAATTCCACCAATGCCAACCGTGTTGTTATCTAGTGAGCGTTTTAAAGACTTTATTAGCGAAGCAAGATTACAGTATGACTATATTATAATAGATACTGCTCCAACCTTATTAGTAGCAGATACCTTAACCTTTATTAATAACATGGACTTTACTGCCTACGTGGTTCGATCTGGTGTTACTGAAAAACAACTAATTGAGTTTTCTAAAAAGTTAGTGGAGGATAAAAAGATAAACAATATGGGGTACATTGTTAATGATATAGACCGTAAAGGTTCTTATGGGTATGGTTACAACTACGGTTATGGTTATGGTTATTCTGCAGAAGCACCTAAAAAAAGTTGGTATCAATTCTGGAAATAAAAAACATAGTAAATTTTAGGTTGAGGTAGAATAATAGTTTGTTTAAGGCCAATAATTAATAAGTTAAAAAATAACAGGAATGAAATCCCTATTATTAAACATAGCTATTGTAAGTCTAGTAATTGGTAAAGCAATTGCACAAGAAAAACCACACTTTAAGTTAAGTGCTGGTGTTAACATAATTAACAATATTCAATTACGCGATATGCCTTGGTCTATTGATAAGTTAGATTTTAATAAACCTTTGTATTTAGGACTAGATTATCAAATAAATAGTAAATGGAGTTTTGGTGTAAATGCTTCTACAAACAGAATAGAAACAGCAAATCCTTCAGCTCGTCTTTATGCGGTACAAACCGAAGTGAATTATTATATCATTCCTAATACCGCAAGGAAATATAGAGAATTGTATGTTTTATTAGCTGGAGGGATGTATTCTTTTTCAGATACTCGTTCTGTTATTGTAAGTCCAGGACTTGGGTTTAATTATTGGTTTTTACCATCAGTAGCTGTAAGTCTTTCTGGTAGAGCAAACGCAGCAATGAATAATAAGGAGACATTAGGTAGTTATTATCAATGTAATATTGGTTTAGTATGGCGTTTTGTAGATGAAATATAGTATTTTATATCTTTAATCGTCAAGCTATTATCTTCTCTTAGCTTTTCATAAATAATAAAAAAAAGAGCTTCTTAAAGAGCTCTTTTTTTTATTATTAGGTTATAAAGTATAAACTTACATTGGTATACGCTTTTACTTTTTGTTTTCCTGTAACTAATTACTTAAAAGCATTTAAGCCAGTAACATCTAATCCTGTAATTAGTAAGTGTATATCGTGTGTTCCTTCATAAGTAACTACGCTTTCTAGGTTCATCATGTGTCTCATAATGCTGTATTCACCACTAATTCCCATACCTCCTAGCATTTGCCTAGCTTCACGAGCAATTTTCAAAGCCATTTCTACGTTATTTCTTTTAGCCATTGAAATTTGTGCAGACGAAGCAGTACCGTTTTCACGCATCACACCAAGTCGCCAAGCTAATAATTGCGCTTTGGTGATTTCGGTAATCATTTCGGCTAATTTCTTTTGTTGTAATTGAAACTGTCCAATAGGTTTTCCAAATTGTAAACGTTCTTTACTATAACGTAAAGCAGTATCATAGCAATCCATGGCAGCACCAATGGCTCCCCAAGCAATTCCAAAACGAGCAGAATCTAAACACCCTAAAGGCGCTCCAAGTCCAGATTTGTTAGGTAATAGGTTTTCTTTAGGTACTTTTACATTATCAAAAATTAACTCTCCAGTAGCAGAAGCTCTAAGCGACCATTTGTTGTGGGTTTCTGGTGTGGTAAAACCTTCCATACCACGTTCTACAACTAAACCGTGAATACGTCCCTCTTCATTTTTAGCCCATACCACAGCAACGTTACAAAAAGGCGCATTAGAAATCCACATTTTTGCACCATTTAAAAGATAGTGATCTCCCATATCTTTAAAGTTGGTAACCATTCCTCCAGGATTACTTCCATGATCAGGTTCTGTAAGTCCAAAACTACCAATCCATTCTCCCGAAGCTAATTTTGGTAAGTATTTTTTACGTTGTTCTTCGTTACCATATTTCCAGATTGGGTACATTACTAAAGACGATTGTACAGATGCTGTACTACGTACTCCAGAGTCTCCTCGTTCTATCTCTTGCATGATTAAACCATAAGAAATTTGGTCTAAACCAGCACCTCCATATTCCACAGGAATATAAGGTCCAAAAGCACCTATTTCTGCTAAGCCTTTAACTATTTGTGTAGGAAATTCTGCTTTTTGTGCATATTCTTCAATGATAGGAGATACATCACGTTTTACCCATTCTCTTGCTGCATCACGAATTAATTTGTGTTCTTCGGTAAATAATTCGTCTAAGTTATAATAATCTGGTGCTTCGAATAAATCTGGTTTCATTCTAATTATGATATTTAAGGCTTCTGATTTTTGAGAATTACTCAAAATAGAAGGCGTTATTTTATAAGTTTAACAAAAGTAACGAAATCGTTTTCATTGCCAAATATAAATATCACATTTTAAGATAAAAATCTTTTGTCAAGCCAATGTAGTCTTCTGTGTATTGGTGTCTTGCTGTTTCAATAATAAGCGTCTCTTTTTTTAGTTCGCTTTCGCGGAAAGAAAACTCTATAAGACTTCTTTTTATTTCGGAAGTAGGATTGCCTTTTACATGTAAGATTCTATTAGGAAACAATGCTACTTTAGAAGCTAATTGAATAAATGCTTCTTCTTCTTTAAACGGAATAATTACAGAAAATAAACCGTCTTTAGCTAATAAGGAAGCGGTACTTTCTATTAAATGCTGAAAAGGCATAGCATCTTGAAACCTTGCCATATCACGTGATGAACTTTCGGTTTTAAAGTCTTCTGAATAAAAAGGAGGATTCGATAGGATTAAATCGTAAGTATCTTCAATCTCTTCGGTGAATTCTTCTAAAGAGGCATGGTAGCAAAAGAGTCTGTCACTCCATGGTGCATTTTCAAAATTATCTACACATTGTTCGTAAGCAGCATCGTCAATTTCTAAAGCATCTACAACTTCAGCAGTACTACGTTGTGCTAACATGAGCGATAAAATACCTGTTCCTGCACCAATATCTAGAACAGCAAAAGGGTTTTGTTGTATAGATGTCCAAGCACCAAGTAATACAGCATCTGTTCCAATTTTCATGGCGCATTGGTCTTGGTGAACCTCAAATTCTTTGAATGTAAATGGCTTGTTCATAAAAGTAAAAGGCCTTCCTATTGGGAAGGATTTAGTATGGGCTTATTCTTCTAAATACAAATCAATCAGTCCTTCAGGAGTTTCTACAAGAATTACCTTATTTTCTTTGTCTACTTTTTTAATAAAATGATCGTTCATAGGTATTAAAATTTCAATACCATCTCTGTCTATTTCAAAAAGCGCTTGCGCAGTAGTATCGTTCACTCCTGTAATAGTTCCTACGTCTCCAAAATTAGTATCTTTAATAGTAAAGCCTATAATTTCATGAAAGTAAAACTTATCGTCTTCTAACTTAGGTAAAAATTCTAAAGGTAGATATAAATTACTTTTAAGTATAGCGTCTGCATCATCTTCGGTGTCTACATCTTCAAACTTTAAACGCAGTAATTCCGATTTGTGTAACTGTGCGTTTTCAATAAAAAAAGGAACTAGGTTACCTCTTAAATCTACAAAAACAGACTCTAAACCATCATAGAGCTCAGGTTCATCTGTGTCTAATTTTACAAGTACCTCTCCTTTAAAACTGTATTTTTTTACAATTTTACCTAGAAAAAAACAATCTTCTTTTTTCATTGAAAAATATAATTTTTTCATTTCCGTGAAAACGGAAACCTATTCGTGATTTATCAAAACTTAATGCGATTCCTTTTTGAAAAAGGAATTCATAAAAAAA
The DNA here is from genome assembly GCF_042684485.1 of Lacinutrix gracilariae. Classification (NCBI taxonomy): domain Bacteria; kingdom Pseudomonadati; phylum Bacteroidota; class Flavobacteriia; order Flavobacteriales; family Flavobacteriaceae; genus Lacinutrix; species Lacinutrix gracilariae. The sequence goes on from NZ_JBHULM010000011.1 coordinate 1,424,675, forward strand.
CTCCAACACAATTTGTATTGGAGTTTAAAAGTATAAAAAAATATTTTTTTATTCTTCTTCGTTAGATGCTTCTTCTGTAGCAGCCTCTTCTGTAGTTTCTTCTACAGCTGGAGCGTTTGCAGCAATTCTAGCTTCGTTAGCCGCTTTTTCAGCTTCAAGAGCTTTCGCTTTTGCTTCTGCTTCTGCTTTTGCTAAACCATCAGTTTTGTTACCAATTTTACTAGCTTTTTCTTCTAACCAAGCAGCAAATTTAGCTTCTGCTTGCTCTTCTGTTAAAGCTCCTTTAGTTACTCCACCTTTTAAATGTTTTTTTAATAAAACACCTTTGTAAGATAAAATAGCTCTAGCCGTATCTGTTGGTTGAGCACCATTTTCTAACCATGTTACAGCTCCATCAATATTTAAATCAATAGTTGCTGGGTTAGTGTTTGGATTGTAAGCACCTAATTTTTCTAGGTATTTACCATCTCTTTTCGCGCGAGCATCTGCTGCTACGATCCAGTAATAAGGTTTTCCTTTTTTACCGTGTCTTTGTAATCTAATTTTTACAGGCATAATAATTAATTCATTGAGGTTCTCGACCTCTGGTTATTAATAAGTGTGCAAAGATACTATAAATAATTTATATTCATCTTTTATTGTTAATCATTTTTTTATGCTATTTTTAGGCTCTCAAATTATATAAAAGATTATGAAAAAAATATTTCTATTGATTGTTTCGGCTTTATTTATGGTAGGTTGTGGTGAAGACCTAGAGTTTAATACACCTGCGTTACAGGGTAAAAAAGATAGTGCCTTGTGGAGAGCAGATTATTATACCGCTGAAATTAATAGTAGCGGACAATTAATTATTAGTGGAGGAAGAGGAAGCGAAACAATCGCTTTAAAAACACAATCTGCAAATGTAGGTACCTATTTACTTGGTGGAGGTAGCTCTAGTGAGGCTAGTTTTGTTAGCTCACAAGATATTGCGTATTCTACTAATAATGAGCCAGATCCAATTATACAAATATATCCTGCAGATGGTGAAATTATGATAACAGAATATAGTGAATCTGGTAATGCTGTTTCTGGTACATTTTGGTTTAATGCTTTTTCAGACTCAGGATTAAATAAAGTAAATTTTAGTCAAGGTGTTTTTTATGAAGTGCCAATTTCTGGAGGAGGTTCAAGTTCTGTAGTTGTTTCTTGTGATGATGCTGTTGCTGCATCTGCTGCTGCATTAGCAGTGTATCAAGCAACAGATGCTACAAGTGCAAATTATGCTGCTGTTTGTAGTGCGTATGAAGCGGCTTTAACACAACAAATTACTAGTTGTGGTGATGATACAGGTGTTTTACAAGGTATTATTGATGGTTTAGATTGTACTAGTGGTACTGTAGTTCCTGGAACTTGCCAAACCTGTTCAAGTACTGTTGTTCCTGAAACAGAATATTGCGATAATCAAGATGGAACAATGACTGTTACAGTTTCTGGTTTTCCGGCTACCACAGTAGATTTACAAGGGATTTCTTTTGATGATTATATTGCGGGCCTTGAAACTTCTGGTATGACTTGTAACTAATACAAATAAAATATTTTTATAAAAAGCGCAGCCTTATAGGTTGCGCTTTTTTTTGTTTATAACTTTCCATCAGTTAAACCTTATTTTTTCTTAATTTTAACCCTCTCATTTATTCTGAAGAAAACACCTATATGTACTTAATTTTTGATACTGAAACTACTGGTTTACCGAAACGTTGGGACGCTCCAATTACTGACACAGATAATTGGCCTCGTTGTATACAAATAGCTTGGCAACTGCACGATGCTATGGGAAACTGTATCGAGCATCAAGATTATTTAGTGCAACCAGAAGGATTTAATATTCCTTATGATGCCGAAAAAATTCATGGTATTTCTACAGAATTAGCACAAGAACAAGGTGTGCCTTTAGCAGAAGTTTTAGAAAAGTTTAATGAAGCTTTAGGTAAAACTAAGTTTGTTGTTGGGCAAAATGTAAAGTTTGACCTTAACATTATGGGAGCTGAGTTTGAACGTGCAGCGCTTGAGAATGACCTGCAAGAACTTCCTGTTTTAGATACTTGTACCGAACAAACGGCAAGCCTATGTCAGATTCCTGGTGGTAGATATGGTAAATTTAAATTACCAACCTTAACAGAATTGCATCAGTTTTTGTTTGATGTTCCTTTTGGTGAAGCGCATAATGCAACAGCAGATGTTGAGGCAACTACGCGTTGCTTTTTTGAACTGATAAGAAGAGAGCAATATACCCAAGAACAATTAGATGTAGAGCCAGATTATTTTCAGAACTTTACTAAAGAGAATCCTCAGCCAATACAGCTAATAGGCCTAAAGCATATTAATTTAAAGCAAGAAAGTGCTAAGATTAATAAAAGAATACAAGAGGCGCAATCTACTGATCTTTCTTCGCAAGAAATAAAACAAAATATTGCGAGTCTTGAAACGGTAGAATTCACCCATTTGCATAACCACTCGCAATTTTCGGTCTTGCAATCTACTATTAGCATTCCTAATTTAGTAGCTGCAGCAGCAGAGTATAACATGTCTGCAGTAGCACTAACCGATCATGCTAATATGATGGGAGCCTTTCACTTTGTAAATGCGGTAAATAAGCATAATAAGTCAGTACAAGCTAAAAATGCAGAGGCTGTTGAAAGAGGTGAGCCTGCTACATTAAACGAAATGAAACCTATTATTGGTTGTGAGTTTTTTGTTTGTGAAGATCATTTAGATAAAACCAGAAAAGACAATGGGTATCAAGTTATACTAATTGCAAAAAATAAAAACGGTTACCATAATTTAGCAAAACTATCCTCACATGCCTTTGTAAATGGGTTTTATTATGTGCCTAGAATTGATAAAAAACTAATAGAAGAATATAGAGAAGACTTAATTTGCTTAACAGGAAACTTATATGGTGAAGTACCAAGTAAAGTACTAAATGTAGGAGAAACACAAGCAGAAGAAGCACTTTTATGGTGGAAGAATTTGTTTGGTGATGACTTGTATGTAGAATTAATGCGTCATAACCAAGAGGATGAAAATCGTGTAAATCCTGTGCTTATTGATTTTGCTAAAAAGCATGATGTTAAGCTGGTTGCAACTAATAATACCTACTATAGTAAAAAGGAAGATGCCAATGCACATGATATTTTACTTTGTGTAAAAGATGGTGAAAAGCAAACAACACCAATAGGAAGAGGAAGAGGATACAGATACGGTTTACCAAATCAGGAATATTACTTTAAGTCTCCTAAAGAAATGAAAACCTTGTTTAAAGATGTTCCTGAAGCCATTTCAAATATTCAAGAGGTTGTAGATAAAGTAGAAGCATTTCAGTTAGCACGTGATGTATTATTACCAGCCTTTGATATTCCAGAAGAATTTGTTTTTGAAGAAGATAAATTAGATAACGGAAAACGTGGTGAAAATAAATTTCTTAGACATTTAGTATATGAAGGAGCTAAAGAGCGTTATGGACAAGAACTATCTGAAGAAGTAGTAGAGCGTTTAGATTTTGAGCTTAATGTTATTGAAAAAACGGGTTATCCTGGATACTTCTTAATTGTAGAAGATTTTATTCGCGAAGCTAGAAATATGGATGTTTCTGTAGGTCCAGGTCGTGGTTCTGCAGCAGGTTCTGTTGCCGCATATTGTTTAAAAATTACCAATATAGATCCTTTAAAGTACAACCTGCTTTTTGAGCGTTTCTTGAATCCCGATCGTGTTAGTATGCCTGATATTGATATAGATTTTGATGATGAAGGTCGTGGTCGTGTAATGGATTACGTAATTGATAAATACGGAAGCAATCAAGTAGCGCAGATTATTACGTATGGTACCATGGCTGCCAAATCTTCTATTCGTGATACTGCTCGTGTATTAGATTTACCTCTATTTGATGCAGATAGAATAGCCAAGCTAATACCAAACATGTCTAAACTAAACAAGATTTTTGGTTTAGATGAAAAAGAATTAGGAAAGAAATTTAGGGCCGAAGATTTAGAAAAAGTAAATGAACTTTTAAATATTTCTGATGGTGATGATTTACAAGCAGAAACCGTAAACTTAGCAAGAACACTAGAAGGTTCTGTACGTAATACTGGTATTCACGCTTGTGGTGTAATTATTACACCAGATGATATTACTAAGTTTGTACCTGTTTCTGTAGCAAAAGATTCCGATTTATATGTTACCCAATTTGATAACTCGGTTGTTGAGGATGCAGGACTGTTAAAAATGGACTTTTTAGGGTTAAAGACCTTAACGCTAATAAAAGATACCGTTAAAATTGTAAAAGCAAAACATGATATTCTTTTAGATCCTGATAGCTTTCCGCTAGATGATGAAAAAACATATGAGCTCTTCCAAAGAGGAGAAACAGTAGGTGTATTTCAATATGAATCTCCAGGAATGCAAAAGCACCTTAAAGATTTAAAGCCTACGGTTTTTGAAGATTTAATTGCCATGAATGCACTCTATCGTCCTGGACCAATGGAGTATATTCCAAGTTTTGTTAGAAGAAAACATGGAGACGAAGAAATAGAATATGACCTTCCTGCCATGGAAGAATATTTAAAAGAAACCTACGGTATTACAGTATACCAAGAGCAGGTAATGCTTCTGTCGCAAAAACTTGCAGATTTTACCAAAGGTGAAGCCGATGTACTACGTAAGGCTATGGGTAAAAAACAAATTGCGGTTCTAGATAAAATGAAACCAAAATTTATTGCCCAAGCAGAAGCAAAAGGACACGATGCTAAAAAATTAGAGAAAATTTGGAAAGACTGGGAAGCCTTTGCAAGTTATGCCTTTAATAAATCGCACTCTACCTGTTATGCATGGATTGCCTATCAAACCGCATATTTAAAAGCACACTATCCTGCAGAATATATGGCAGCAGTGCTTTCTAATAATATGAATGATATTAAATCGGTTACCTTCTTTATGGAAGAATGTAAACGTATGAAACTTAATGTACTTGGTCCAGATGTAAATGAAAGTTTCTATAAGTTTTCGGTAAACCAAGATTATGCAGTGCGTTTTGGTATGGGAGCCATTAAAGGTGTTGGTCATGGTGCGGTAAAAACCATTGTTGAAAACAGAAAAGACGGACCATACAAGTCTATTTTCGACTTAGCAAAACGAATAGATTTACGTGCAGCTAATAAAAAAGCATTCGAAAACTTAGCTCTTGCAGGAGGATTTGATGGATTTGGAGATACACACAGAGCGCAGTATTTTCACGATGAAGGTGATGGTGTAACCTTTCTTGAAAAAGCCGTAAAATATGGTGCAAAACACCAAGAAAATGAAAATTCTGCACAAGTAAGTTTATTTGGTGAAGCTAGTGATGTGCAAATAGATGAGCCAATAGTTCCGCCTTGTGAAGAATGGGGAACCATGGAAAAACTAGCACAAGAAAGAGAAGTAGTTGGGGTTTATATTTCAGGGCATCCTTTAGATGATTTTAAAACCGAAATGAAAACCTTTTGTAATGCAAACCTATCCCTATTTAATGACCTAGCAACCTACGTAAATAGAGAGCTTACCTTTGGTGGTGTAGTAACAGATGTGCAACATAGAGTAAGTAAACAAGGTAAAGGTTGGGCAATGTTTACCATTGAAGATTATAACGATAGTTTTGAGTTCCGAATTTTTGGCGAAGAATATTTAAAATTCAGACACTTTTTAATGCAAAACAATTTTGTGTATGTAAAAGTGTTTGTTCGCGAAGGTTGGGTAAACAAAGATACTGGTAAAAAAAGTGATCCTAGAATGCAGTTTAATAGTTTTCAACTCTTGCATGACGTGATGGATACCTATGCTAAAAAACTATCCGTACAATTAAATATTAAAGAGCTAGAAGCAGAAAAAATTCATGCTTTAAAACAATTATTTAATATGCATCCAGGTAATCAAGCCTTAAACTTTGTCGTGTATGATAACGCAGAACAGATAAAACTGCCAATGATAAGCAGAAGGCAAAAAATAAAAGTGAGTCAAGAACTGTTGAATGCACTAGAAAATCAACAAGTATATTATAAATTAAATTAGCATAATATAGACTAAAACAATACGCCAATAAACAGAACAAATTGGCAGTTTGTAAGCTTTGGCAAAATTTTTGACTAATATTGCATATAAACAAGAAGTAAAATTCAATTAAAACATAAAATTATGGCATTAGAAATCACAGATGCAAACTTTGAAGAAACAGTATTAAAAAGTGACAAACCAGTAATGGTAGACTTTTGGGCAGCTTGGTGTGGACCATGTAGAATGGTAGGACCAATCATTGATGAAATTAGCACAGATTACGACGGTAAAGCTGTAGTTGGTAAGTTAGACGTAGATGCAAACCAAGAATTTGCTGCAAAATACGGTGTACGTAACATACCTACTGTTTTAGTATTTCAAAACGGAGAAGTTGTAGGACGTCAAGTAGGAGTTGCTCCTAAAAAAGCATATTCAGATGCAATAGACGCGCTTTTGTAAAATAAAACGTAAAAGAAAAGATAAAAGGTTTGCTGTAATGGCAAACCTTTTTTAGTTTAGAGCTATTATAATTTGGGCGTTTTTTATTTTGTAGAAAAAGCAAAATAAAACCAGGCTTTCCGCTAAATCTTTTTTGTGAAAAACAAAAAAGGATATCGCTGCAATCCTTAACGCAACCCTCTTAACTATGTGTAGTAAAAGCATCAAGTTATTCTTTTCTAAAAAATAAGAGCCTTAAATAAAAAAAATGAATTTAAGAGACGAACTAAATAAAGCTGGAGGTTTTAAAAACCTAGAATTACTTGCCAAACAAGTGGTAGAAGGTTTTATTTCTGGTATGCATAAAAGTCCGTTTCATGGGTTTTCAGCAGAATTTGCAGAACATAAAATCTATAACCAAGGCGAGAGTACTAGACATATAGATTGGAAACTTTTTGCAAAAACAGACAAGCTATACACCAAACGTTTTGATGACGAAACCAATTTACGTTGTCATCTTATTCTAGATAATAGTAGTTCTATGCATTATCCAGAAATGCAAGATTTTTCAATAGATCACTTAAATAAAGTAGCATTCTCTGCTTTAGCCTCTGCTTCCTTAATGCATATGTTAAAAAAACAGCGCGATGCAGTAGGATTAAGTATCTATAGTGATGCTTATGATTTTTATGCACCAGAAAAAGGAAGCGAACGTCATCACCAAATGTTGCTACATCAATTAAGTGATGCGGTAATTACAAAGTCGCTAAACAAGAAAACAGAAACTTACGAGTATTTACACCTTATTGCAGAAAAGATACACAGACGCTCTTTAATATTCCTTTTTACAGATATGTTTCAGGCTACTGAAGATGCCGAGAAGCTCTTTGAGGCACTTAGGCATTTAAAACACAATAAACACGAGGTAGTGCTTTTTCATGTGTATGATAAGAACAAAGAGCTAAACTTTAATTTTGATAATAAACCAAAACGTTTTGTTGATGTAGAAACAGGAGAACACATAAATCTCTATTCAGAAACAGTAAAAGAGAATTATGAAAAGGCTGTTTCTAACTATTTTGAACAATTACGATTAAAATGTGGGCAATACCGAATAAAATATGTTGCAGCAGATATAAATAAAAATTTCGATAATATACTGACAACGTATATGATAGAGCGACAAAAATTTATTTAGCAAAAAAAAATTAAAAAAAAACACAAAAAAACTTGTGAGATATTAAATAAGGTGCGTATATTTGCACTCGCAATAACGCAACGGTCTGGTAGTTCAGCTGGTTAGAATACCTGCCTGTCACGCAGGGGGTCGCGGGTTCGAGTCCCGTCCAGACCGCTAAAATTGCAAAAAGCTCCGAGAGATTGGAGCTTTTTTTGGCAATAAGATTTAGTTGTGTTGTTTGATAGATGTTAAAGTCTATCAATGGTTTAAGTAGTTAAACCGATGGAAAGCTTTCCTTTTTTCTTTATAGAAAATTGTGAAGCTTTTTTGTTTTATACCATTTCCTAAGTGTATTCTTACAGCTAATGTGCTTAATGTTTGGTAGTTATATATTTAAATTATACCTTTAGTCGGTAAAAAAGCGTGTTTTATCGTGTTTTTGATATGTTAGTTCGAGTTTATGTTGTTGATAATCAATTATTTAAGGTTTTTTTATATCTAATCCATTTTATTTATTCCCTCAATAAATTCAAAATAGACTAAAAGTCTGTTTTTGTAATTATAGAAAATTTCTATTTATACAACTATATACAGTAATACATTGTAAATAGTTTAACTAAAAATAATATTAACTATAAATTTAAATAAAATGAAATCCCTAAAAATTATCGTATTAGTAGCTGTAGTATCTGCAATTTTTGCATCTTTAACTCCACAACAAAATCCAACAAAAGAAAAAGATAAGAACGATCAAACCATAGTAAAGGTTACCTTTAAAAAAGAAAAGAAAGGAATAAAAGTACCACAACAAGGGTAAAAAAATACAATAATAAAAAAAGCGTTTCCATATTGTTTGAAACGCTTTTTTTAATTTTACTTTTCTTGGTGTTTTTAAATTATATTTAATGAAAAATTATAAATTTGATTTATAATATGATAAAATCATTAAATAAATTACTTCCTTTAGTAGTACTCTGTCTTTTTACTTCTAGTTTGTTTGCACAAAATAAAGAGTTAGACAGTATCATTGCTTTACGTAGCCTTGCTAATGATAATAATACACAGTTAGAAAATCGTTTTAAATACGCTAGAAAGGCTGTTAAAATGTCTTATAAGCTATCAGATTCTACTCTGTTAGCTAGTAAAAGAGTGCTTTCTTATTTATTTCTTATTCAAGGAGACTATGATTCGGTATTTAAAATTAACCATCAAAACGTAAAATTAGCAGAAAAAGTTAAAGATACTTTTGCAATTGCTAATGCTTATAATATACTAGGCTTCTATCATCATATTTATGAGAAACATGATAGTGCCTACTTTTACTACTTTAAATCTGTTAAGTTATTTGAAAAATTAAATAACATAAAAAATCAAGGCGAAGTATTAGCTAACATGGCAGATATACAAGAAACCGAAAGAGATTATATAGGTTGTGAAAGTAATGCTATTAAGTCTATTGCTTTAATAGAGCAGTTACCAGAAAACGATTATAATCTTGAAACGTTATGGAATACTCATAACTTAATAGCAATTGTTGCTGCAGAACTAGAACAGTATGATAGAGCACTAGAGTATTATGATAAGACACTTGATATTTGTAATAGAATGCAAGATGCTTATGAAAAAACTTTGTTTTCTAATATAAATATAGCTGCATTGTATAGAAGAAAAGGAGATTTTGCTACTGCAGAAAGACTCTATAAAAAACTCTATAAAGACACTTCTATATTAGCTTTTGATCCAACTTCGTATTCTATTATTTTATCAGGCTTGGCACATGCAAAATTTAAAAACAATACAGCCAGTGAGTCCGAAATTAAAGAGCTGTTTAATAAAGCCTATCAAATAAGCGAAACAGAAGATGATGAGGTAGGGCTTTTGTCTATTAGTATGGATATGGCAGATTTTTATTTTGAAACAAAAAATAAAGATAGCGCTAGACATTATGTAGATAAAGCATATACAATAGGAAATGATTTAGTAGCTAATGAAACCATATTAGAAGCTCTTTTGCTAAAGTCTAAAATTGAAACAGGCGAACAAGCAGAAGCGAGTTTAAATGCTTATATTAAATTAAGTGATAGCCTACAGAAGGCAGAACGATCTATACGAAATAAGTTTGCTAGAATTGATTATGAAACAGATCAAATAAAAGCAGAAAAAGAAAGAGTATCTAAAGAGAGGTTCATGTTTTTATTGCTTTCCATAGGTTTGTTTGTAACGTTAGCCTTGATATATATTATTTTCACACAGCTTTCCAAAAACAAAGCGCTAACCTTTAAGCAGCAACAACAGGAAACAAATGAGGAAATCTATAACCTGATGCTATCTCAGCAGAATAAAATAGATGAAGCAAGAAGTACAGAAAAAAGAAGGATTTCAGAAGAACTTCATGATGGTATTCTAGGAAGACTTTTTGGTACTAGATTAAGTTTAGATAGTTTAAATAGAAGTAATACCGAAGAAGCAATTCAATCTAGAGAAAGTTATATTGATGAGTTACAGGCTATAGAACAGGAGATTAGAAAGGTGTCGCATGAGTTAAATACCGATTTTATTTCAAATTCTAGATTTATAGATATTGTAAAAACACTATTAGAAACACAAACTAAAGCCTATCAATTAGAGTATAAACTTACCAATAACGATTCTATACATTGGGATGCAATAACCAATAAAACCAAAATTCATATTTATAGAATTCTGCAAGAATCACTTCAAAATATATATAAACACGCAAAGGCTTCCAAAGTAGAAATTAGTTTTAGTATTAAAAAAAATGTAATTTGTCTAACTATTACAGATGATGGTTCTGGTTTTGAAATTAACAAATCTAAAAAAGGAATTGGTATTAAAAACATTACCTCAAGAGTAAAAGAAATTAATGGAGAGTTAAAAATAAAATCAGAATTAAGTAAAGGAACAAACATTACCATTAAAATTCCAATCTAGCCCAAAGACCTAACATAATGCAAGAAACAATTAGAATATTAATGACAGATGATCATCCTATGATTATAGAAGGATATCAAAATACATTATTAGCTACAAAAAAAGAAACTCAAGAATTACAAATTGATATTGCAAATACCTGTGACCAATCTATGCAATTAATGCAAAGGTCTATTGAGGATGAAAATCCGTATGATATTCTTTTTATGGATATTAGCTTGCCGCCTTCAGCAGATGAAACTATTACTTCTGGTGAAGACCTTTCTAAATACGCTAGAGAAATTTTGCCAGAAGCAAAAATTGTTATTCTTACCATGTTTAATGAGCCTTATAGAATACATAATATCATTAAAGAAATTAAACCTGAGGGTTTTGTTGTTAAAAGTGATTTAACATCTAGAGAGCTAGCTAGTGCGTTTCAAGCGGTAGTTAATAATCCGCCATTTTATAGTACAACTGTTACAAGGTTTTTAAGAACAACTTTAGAGTCTGAAATAGAAATAGACGATATAGATAGAAAAATATTATACCTATTATCTCAAGGTGTTAAAACAAAAAGTTTAACCAATCATTTAGGAGTTTCTACTAGCTCTATTGAAAAAAGAAAAAAGAATTTAAAAGAAGTTTTTTCTGTTTTAGATAGTCAGGATGAAACCTTGTTAAATGAGGCTAGAAAAAAAGGATTTCTATAAAAGAAGCCTGCGCTATGTTTTTATAAGTAACAGATTGAAAAAAAATGAATTTTTTTTATGGCTTTTCAACGCTTGAATAGCTTGAATAGTACGGTTTTAACGTAATCTCTTTACGGAAAAACCGTAACCAAGTTTTAAAGATTATAACTATATTAGAGGTATCAACAAAAGTATGATTAATTAATCCCCTCGAATTAGAATAAGTTGATTCATAGCATGTATTAAGCCTTGTTATTTCGTTTAACGAAACTACAAGGCTTTTTCTATTTTAGGTAGCAATTAGAAGCTAAAAATAGAAACTCTATATTCCCAAAAAGTAAGGATAAAGAAGCCTAAATAAACTACAGCTACAATAAATTTTAAAAAGGTTCCTGTTAAAAATCCTAAAAACGAACCAAAAGCAGCCTTAACAGCAGTTTTAGAATCTGCTTTATTAATTAGCTCACCTACAAGTGCGCCTATAAAAGGCCAGATTATTATACCAAAAGCACCAAATATTGGAAAAAACAAAGAAACTAATAAACCTACAGTAGTTCCTATCATACCCATTTTACTGCCTCCAAATTTTTTAGTTCCAAGAGCTGGTATTATATAGTCTAAAGCAAAAACAAAAAGAGCAACCGCTAAAGTAATACCCAGAAACCAAGTGTCATTAGGTACTGCTTTGGTGAGGTATAAGAGTAAAAGTCCAATCCAACTCATAGGAGGACCAGGAAGTATAGGAAGAAAACTACCAATAAGGCCAATAATTATAAAAAGGAAACCAAAAAGAGCTAAAGCTAGATCCATATATTTTTTCTTATATGACGAATTCTGTTCGTGAATGTTACATTTTGTTACTTTAAAACCTGTTGAGGTAAAATCTTAGGTTGTATACCTATGCCTTGTTGTTGTCTTTTAATTAAAAAGAATACTGTTATTTTTTTAGTAGCTATAAATCAATAGTTTGCTAGTTTAAAAATATCTTTTTATATTCATAATCCCTCAAAAAGTAAACGTAAGTTATTTATAAAATCTGTAAAAAAGAAGAACACTTTTATAAATAGGTAACCTAAACCGAAATCCTTTTTTTAAATTTGAAGCCAACAGTATAAAAGTACCTTTTTTAAAATATTATTTTTAAAAAATAAGCAGGAGCAATTGGTGCTTTTAAAAGATACATACAGCTAGAGGATGTATTCTAACCTGTTTGTTATAAAGAAGTAAGGATTTTAAATATAAAATTGTACATTTCGGTTTCTTAATAATAGTATGCAAAGAATTATTATTTTTTTTATTCTTATAAGTTTCACGTCGTGTAGCTATTTTAATGTGAAGAAAACATCTTCAGAAGCTATTCTTGAAGAAGAGCTACAAGCGTTTAATTGGAACGAGGTAGATGTCTATCCAAGTTTTGAAACTTGTGATTTGTTATTAGACAATGCTGGTAAGAAAAAATGTTTTCAAACCACAATCACAAATACTATTTATAAAACCTTGTCTTCAGAAAAAATAGTGGTAAGTCAAGACATTGCAGATACTGTAAAGGTGCGTTTTCAAATTTCAGAAAAAGGCGAGCTGCAACTTGTAGATGCAGAAATAGATTCTGTTACCATGGCAGAAATACCAAATCTTGAAATTTTATTACACCAAGGTTTAATTTTTCTTCCCAAAATATATCCAGCTATTAAAAGAGGACAGCAAGTAAAAACACAATTTACTTTGCCTATACGTATTCAGGTAAATTAGTCTGATTCCTTTTTTTTTCTTGTTTTAAGGTTTTTCCATCAAGAAAAGAAACGGTTTATCTAATCGCTAATTTTTTCATTAATCTTAAAATTTCTACATACAACCAAACCAAAGAAACTAAAAGTCCCCAAGTGGCTAGCCATTCTTTGTTTTTAGGAGCTTTGTTTTTTTGTCTTTCTATATATTGAAAATCTAAAAGAAGTGTAAGTGACGCTACAATGGCAGCAATAATATTAAAAGCAATGGCAATAAGTGAGGTTCCGCCAATAAAAGACTGAATACCAAAAAAGCTTAAAATCCAAGAAATAATATACACTAAAAATATACTAGCAGCAGCAGTAATAATAATGCTTTTTAGCTTTTGTGTAACTACAATAATTCTTGTTTGGTACAAAAAGAGTATGGTAAAAAAGGTAATAATGGTAACGCCAACAGCTTGGTATGGCATATTGGGGAATTTAGCATGCGCAAAACTACTTATTCCTCCTAAAAAACAACCTTTGGCTATCGCATAAACAGGTACTAAAAAAGGAGCCCAATTGTTTTTGTAAGAGATAACAATGCTAATTATAATAGAAGAAATAATTCCTCCATACAAAAACCATTCTATGTCATATCCTAGGCTATTAAGTTTCCAGATGCCTACTGTAATTGTAGCAATTATGGCAATACATAAAAGGGATTTAAAAAGAATACCTGTAATAGTCATTTTTAGGGCAGAAGATTTTCTGTCATTCCAAAAATAATCTGTAAAAGCTGGGTTCGAAGTTTTGTTTAACCGCATTATAAATTCATCTTGTAACCAACAGCAAAGTCTATTGGAAAATTACCTTGGTTATCAATAAAAATAGAGAATAACTCGTTGTAGGTAAAAGTTATAAAGCCGTTTTCATTAATTTTAATATCTGAGCCTAAGCCAAAAATAAAAGGAGCATCAAAAGCGCCACCACTATCATTTTCTGTGTTAGTAATAGTGTAGGTTGCAAATTTTACATTGGCATATATATTAAAATTAGACTGGTTAATAAATCTATATCTATAACCTAAAGCTATTTGTGTGGCAGCATACTCAAAATCTTTATGCTCTGCAGCGTGTCTTATACCAATAAAACCTGCATGTCTTGGTAAGGTTTTAGATTCAAAAAACTCTAATTCTGCACCAAATAAAACCGAAGCTGTATTATCCGGATTTTCAACAAAAGGATTATTAGTTATACCACCAAATACACCAATTCTAGTTTTTATTTTTGTTCTTTCGGTTTGTGAGTAACTAGCATTTTGTGAAGCATTATAAGTATCAAAAAAAGATCTTAAGCTAGGTAGTGTTAAATTTACTTTTTGGGTAGATACGTTATTGTTGGTTATTTTATTTAAAACCGTTTTATATTCTTCTTGATACTTGTTGTTACTATCTTTAGTATTTACAAGTTCTATAATGGTATTATCTGTAGTTTTTACAAAATACCTAAACTGGCTGTCAATGGTGTTCCAGAGTAAATCTAAAGTGCCATCTACTTCGGTTTTAAGCGTTAGCTCTTCATTGTTTATTGTGTAGGTTTTTTGTGCTATAGCAGAACTGCTAATGAAAATAATACAAAGTAAAAGCAATAGTTTTTTCATATTATATATTTTAGGTAGGTTCTTGTAAATCTACAAAATTTAAAACGGAATTACCATTATTTTTTAAATGCTCTACCTTTCCATTTATAATTAGTAAACACCGAAACAAATACCACGTAAATACTAAAAAAAGGATACAAAATACAGCTAAATAAATAAGAAGATAAAAAGGTTTCTTGTTTGTAAAAACGAACGGTTTTAAACAGTAATAAAAAGTCTATACTGCATTTTATTAAAAAAAGATATAGAAAAATATTAAAGTTAATACTGCCTACAATACTTAATATTAGTGCGCAAATTAAAGAAGCGTTGGTGAGTAAAACCAACAAACCAACAATTTTTGCAAAGCTGTTTTTATAATTAGTAGATTTAGATGCCCAACGTACGCGTTGTGAAATTAAATGGCCTATTGTTTTTTCTGCTTCTGTGGTTACAATAGCTTGTTCGCATTTTAAATAATGTACTTTGTTTGCGTCTTGTTTTAATGCTTTTTCTAATAAAAAAATATCGTCACCACTAGCAATAGTAGTATTGCCTTTAAAGCCTTTTACAGTATTAAATAATTCTTTTTTATAAGCAAGATTAGCGCCATTACACAAAAAAGGTTTTTGTATACCAAAACCACCAATGGTTGCTCCTTGAAGGCTTAAAATATCTAATAATTGAAAGCGTTTTAAAAAGGAATTTACTTTACTATAGGTAACAGGAGCAACAATAAAATGCGCATTGTTTTTTTGTAGAAACGCATCAAAACTGTCCAGCCAATATTTTGGTAGTACGCAGTCTGCATCTGTGGTAACTATCCAATTGTATTTTGCAACTTGTATAGCAGAAGTTATTGCGTCTTTTTTAGGCGAATGACTTTTACGAACGTTTTTAATAATACGTATATTGCTTATAGCAGAAGCTTTGTTTTTTGCAGCAATAAACGCTTCAATAATTGCAACCGAAGCATCTTCAGAAGCATCATCTACTAAGATAATTTCAAACAAATGTTTTGGATACTGTAAAGCTGCAATAGATCTTAAAAGTTCTGGTAAATTTTCGGCTTCATTTCTAAACGGAATAATAACAGAAAAGCTAGTTTTAGCTTCTACGTCTTCTAAGGTAAACCCCTTTACTTTGTCAAAACCAAAGGCTAAACTTCCTATTAAAACTACGTAATTAATAAGTATAATAACAAAAAGTAATAAAATCATGCCGTTTTGTTTTTTTGAGGTGTAAAAGTAAGTACATAATAACTGCCTAGTATACTTGGTAGTACAAAATTTAAGATCCACATAAGCAATACAATGCTTAAAATAGTAAATTCATTTACATGAACCGTTGTAAAAATATATACAGCTACGCTTCCTTTAATAATAACATCAAAAATAAATATAGAAGGAATTATAGAGGCAAGTAAATACATGCTTGTTATTGCAACCATGGCATGAAAATAAGATACTTCAATACCAAAAATACCTAGTAAAAAGTAAAACTGAAACGAGAAAACCAAGTACCTTAAAAGAGATAACAAAAAACTAGAAGTTATTGTGTTTAAGCCTAAGTTTTTAATAAAATGCCTAAGCTTTTCTATAGAAAATCCTTTTATTTTAAACCGTTTTTGCTTTAAGCCTACAAAAGATATTATAGAGACAATAGCAATGATTATTAAAAATCTGGAGGCTTTAAAATATGCAATATCTACATTGTATTCTAAAATAAAAAAATACAAACCAACAATGCCAAACAGTGTTGTAATACTCATTTGCATCAGGTTCCCTATAAGATTTAATAGCACAATGCGTTTTCTGTAACTAGAGGTAAAATACAATGCTTTAGCACCATAATCACCAATTCGGTTTGGTGTAAAAAGCGATGCTGTTAAAGCTCCTAAACTTTGTTTTGAGGCTTCAGAAAAAGATATTTTTTTAATAGAAGAAACTAAAATTTGCCATTTTTTAATTTCAAAAAACCAGTTTAGAACACTTAAAAAGACTAGAAATAGCGCGTTTTTTAATGAAAAAACATGATTTTCAGATAAAAAATAAAGAAATTCATTAAAATCTAAATCGCTATTTGTAGTTAGTTTTAAATAGATAAAATAAAAAGCACCAATTACAATGCTTAATTTAATAAGTACAAAAAAGAATTGATTAGTTTTGTAAGGTAGTGCTCTAAACATTTTATGTTAAAAAGCACAAATTAAAACAATATTGCTATATGATTATGCGAATACAAAAAATTAAATACTCCTTTTGCTTTTTAGCTCTTATGTTTATGTCTGTTTCTGGTTTTTCGCAAACAGAAACAAGTACCTGGAAAGCACAATTTGCAGTAGGAATTAATAGCCCAAGTCAAAGCGCATTTGTCACTAATTTTGAAGCGAAACCTGTTAATTTTCCAACGGTTCATATTGGCTTACAACGTATGCTCAACAGAAACTTTGGTGCAAAATTAGACTATGGTTATAACAGAATTTCTAATGCTACAAATAGTGATTCTCCAGAGTTTAAAATCAATTATTCTAGAATCAATATACAAGCGGTTTATGATCTTGGTAGCATAATTAGAGTGCCAAATAGTTATGCAATCATGGCACATGCAGGACCAGGATATACTTTTGTTAAGCCTTTAGGAGTTTATACAGATAACAATACATCGTTTTTAAATGCTATGGCAGGATTAGAGTTTCATTATGGGATTTCGCAAGGACTTTCGGTGTTTTTAGATACCTCTTATATTTATGCTTTTAGTAGCGATTATGATACCACTTTTGACGGATTTGGTACCTTTAACGGAAACCTTTTAACAGCAACCATTGGTGTGTCTATATCTTTAAGTGGTTGTTATTATTGCCAATAATGAGCGAAGAAAGAATTATTTTAGGAATAGATCCAGGAACAACCATTATGGGTTTTGGGCTCATTAGAGTAAAAAACAAAAAGATGGAATTCTTGCAATTGAATGAGTTAGATTTAAAAAAATATACAGACCATTATCTTAAACTGAAACTTATTTTTGAGCGTACCATAGAGTTGATAGATACACACCATCCAGATGAAATTGCTATTGAAGCTCCTTTTTTTGGTAAAAATGTACAAAGTATGCTCAAGCTTGGTAGAGCACAAGGAGTTGCTATGGCTGCAGGTCTTTCGCGAGAAATACCTATTACTGAATATTTGCCAAAAAAAATAAAAATGGCTGTTACAGGAAACGGAAATGCCAGCAAAGAGCAAGTTGCTAAAATGTTGAAAAGCATGCTAGGTTTAAAAACCTTACCCAAAAACTTAGATGCAACAGATGGCTTGGCTGCTGCAGTTTGCCATTTTTATAATTCTGGTAAAGTAAGTGTTGGTAAGAGTTATTCTGGTTGGGACAGTTTTGTAAAACAGAATAAAGATCGCGTTAAGAAATAGGAAATGGATGTATTACAAATTTTTAATTTTATAAATTCTTTCGAAAAAGAAAAAAAAATAAACTTATTAGAAACTACGACTAACAAGGAGTTTGAAGTTTTGTTAAAAAAGAATAATACAGGTTTAAGTTTTAGACTACCTCATCCTTTTTTTAATTTATTGTATAAAAAAGATGCTGTTTTTAAATTATCTAGTGAATTAATCACTTTAGATATTGTTAATTTTTTAGTAAAAAACGAACAACATAGTTTAATGAGCAGAGTTTGTGAAGCATATATGTTTCAAACTCTTAATTTTAATAGTAAAGAAGAAAAATATTATAGTTATTATTCAAAAATAAATAGTTTTTTTCTTCTCAATTTTTTTGAAGAATATCAACAGGATTTATCTGTTTATATTAGAGGATTAAAATTCAAAATTTCTACATGTATAATTAATAATAAAAAAAAAGTAGATCTTCTTTGTATTCAATGTGAAAATAAGCTTGATTTTAAGAAATTTAAGCATTATGTAAATAATATAATTGTATCAATTGGTTTCTTTTCAGGTGAATTCTATAAGAAAGAAGAGTTTTTTTTTCAGTCAACTGTTAAAGATTTTTCAATTAATACAGATTTGTTTTATAGAAGTTCAAATTTAGAATTTTCATTCCCTGAACCTTTTACTTATTCTCCTAATAGTTGGAGTTGGAAATTTAAAAATGAATATGAATTAGATAGCTTTCAGAAAAAAGAATTCTCATCAAGAATAAGTAAAAAAAGCTTTTTGGAATTAGTAGAGCTTCTTATTAGATATCCTCGGATTTATTTTTCTATTAGAATGGTTTTTAGTTTTTATAATTTTTCGGTATTATCTAGAGTATCAATGCTTTTCGTTGTTTTAGAGGTGATATGCGAAGAGTTTAAGAATGATTTGGATACCAATTATATTCAAAAAGAATTAAAATATAAATTAGGGCAAAAATTATTAGAAAAGTACAAGGAAAGTATAGCTGCGGAAGACTTCATTATTTTAGATGACATAATCGAAAATATAGATAAGAGATTAACTAACAATATTGTTAATTATGAACAAGTTTTTGATGCTTTAAATATTAATTTATCTAATGAAGATAGATTTGTTCTAAAGAAAAGAAATCATTTTTTTCATGGAAGAATTATTCCTAAAAGTATTCAAATAGATTCGGAAGAAGCATATGTTAACCTAGAGAAAAATTATTTTCATGATTCACTTAGGCTCTATGTTTTAGTTAGTAAACTTATTTTGAAAAAAGTTAAATTTTCTGGATATATAATTAATTATCCAAAACTCTTTGAAGAGGAAAATATTCTTCGTGAATCTTATTTCGTTAAACTTAATTAATGTCAGGAATTTACATACATATACCGTTTTGCAAGCAAGCATGTCATTATTGCGACTTCCATTTTTCTACTTCTATGAAGAAGAAAGACGAGCTAGTACAAGCATTAATTACAGAACTTGAACTCCGTAAAAAAGAGCTAGAAAACCAGGTAGTAGAAACCATTTATTTTGGAGGAGGAACCCCTTCTTTACTTACCAATAACGAATTGTTATTGCTAATTAATGCAGTGCATGAAAATTATATAGTTTCTAAAAATCCAGAGATTACACTAGAAGCAAATCCAGACGATTTAACCAAAGATAGAATTGTGCAATTAGCAAAAACACCAATTAATAGATTGAGTATTGGTGTGCAATCTTTTTTTGAAGACGATCTAAAAAGTATGAACAGAGCACACGATGCAGAAGAAGCAGAAAAATGTCTTGAATATGCATCGCAATATTACAATAATATTACAATAGACTTGATTTATGGTGTTCCTAATATGTCTATTGAAAAATGGCAAGCCAACCTAGATAAGGCATTTTCTTTTGGTGTTAATCATATTTCAAGCTACGCTTTAACAGTAGAACCTAAAACCGCCTTAGCTACTTTTATTGCAAAAGGAAACTATCCTCCAATAGATGAAGACTTAGCATTACAGCATTTTAATCATTTAGTAGCAGAAACCCAAAAGCAAGGTTTTGTGCATTATGAAATTTCAAACTTTGGTAAGCCTAACTTCTTTTCAAAACACAATACTAGTTATTGGCAAGGTAAAAGTTATATTGGTATTGGTCCTTCTGCACACTCCTTTAGCCAAACACAACGAAGTTGGAATATAGCTAACAACACCAAATACATACAAAGTATACAAAACAAAGTGTTGCCTAATACTATAGAAACCTTAAGTGTTCAAGATCAATATAACGAGTATGTAATGACAGGTTTACGAACCATTTGGGGAATTTCATTACAAAAAATAGAAACCGATTTTGGTGCAGATTATACCTCTCATCTATTAAAAGTTTCTCAAAAATATATAGCAAACGGTTTGTTAAAAACAACTAGTTCTTCCTCAAGTCTTGTAGAAGAAGTTTTTATTAAAACAACACAAAAAGGAAAGTTTTTGGTAGACGGAATAGCTTCTGAAATGTTTATTGTTTAAATAACTACCTCTTTTTTCTAAAAAATATAAAGCATCTTTAAATGCAATTCAAGAAGCAAGGACTTATATAAACAACTTCTTTTACTTATATTTGGAATAATAGAATTTTAGAAAATTACTGAAAAAAATTCAGCATTAATGATAGCAACTATAGAAACCAATTCTCAAAAATATAAAATAGATTTATCTAAACCTTTAGATATTTCTATACCTTTAATCGCATCAAAAAATAACGTCAATGCGTGGTATTTAAAAGAACCAACCATAGAGCCTTTTCAAGATGAAGGCTGGACAGCAAGTGTAAAAGAAGGAGCGTGTATTAATTTTAATAATATTTATTTTAATCCGCATGCACATGGTACACATACAGAATGTGTTGGTCATATTACAGAAAAGGTACACTCGATAAATAAAAATTTAAAAAAGTTTTTCTTTTTAGCCGAAGTAATAACTGTAGCACCAGAAAAGTTAGGTGATGATTTTGTGATTTCTAAAAAACAAATTCAATTTGCTTTAGGAAACAAAAAAAGAAAAGCGGTAATTATTAGAACCTTGCCAAATACCAATGATAAGTTATCTGCGCAATATTCACACACCAATCCTCCTTATTTGTTAGAAGAAGCTGCTGCATATTTAAAAACAAAAGGTGTAGACCACTTATTAATAGATCTGCCAAGTGTAGATAAAGAAAAAGATGAAGGAGCGCTTTTAGCACACAATGCTTTTTGGAATACAAAAGGAAAAGGAAACATACGCATAAACGCAACCATAACAGAACTTATTTTTGTACCAAATACTGTTGAGGATGGTACTTATTTTCTAAACCTACAAATAGCACCTTTTGAAAATGATGCTTCGCCAAGTAAGCCTATTTTATATGCGCAACTAAGCGATTAAATTGTGGTATATAAATTGCGTAATAAAAAATAAACAAAGTAAATAAATGGAAGCCTTTTTAGGAATTATAATAGGAGTTTTAGCTAGCTTAGGTGTAGTTACTTACTTTAAATCAATTAAAAAAAAGCAATTAGTAAACACGCAATCTTTATTGCTTTTAGACAAAATTAAAACCGTTTGTAAATTTATAACTGTAGAAGGAGATTTTGCAGAAATTTACCATTATGAAGATGTAAAAGAGCGTTTTTTAAAACTAGTAACAAGCAAAAAAAAGGCATTGGTAGTAATTAATGCTAAAGCACATGTTGGTTATGATTTAAGTAAAATAGAACTAGAATCTGATAAAGAAAACAAGAAAATTATAATCAAGTATTTTCCGCAACCAGAAGTGCTAACTGTAGAAACCAACTTGAATTATTACGATAAAAAAGATGGCTATTTTAATAAGTTTGATGCTTCCGATTTAACTGGGCTAAACCAAGAAGCCAAACAACATATTTTAGATAAAGTTCCAGAAAGTGGTTTAATAGAAGTAGCACAAAAAGAAGCGTTAGAAACTATTTTACTTATGGAAAATATTGTGGAAACCATTGGTTGGAAATTAGATTATTCTGCTTTAAAATTAGAAGAAAAAACAGCCAAGCTAATTAAAGAATAAGCTTTCCGTTTTAAAGTAAATTGTTATGCATATAGAGCAGCTTCGAGAATATTGTTTAAACAAAAAAGGAGTTACAGAGCATTTTCCTTTTGATGAAACCACACTCGTGTTTAAAGTGCTGGGTAAAATGTATGCCTTAACCTCCTTGAAAAATTGGGAAGCAGGTACGCCATCTATTAACTTAAAATGCAATCCCGATTATGCACAAGAACTTCGTGCAGCATATAAAAGTATAGAACCAGGCTATCATATGAATAAAAAACACTGGAACACCATACAACTACATCAAAATAACCTACCTCCAAAATTTATTTTTGAACTTATTGATCATTCTTATGATTTGGTAGTGAAGGGTTTAACTAAAAAACAAAGAGGCTCTTTATTATAATGAATGAATAAGATTACTTTTTATTGCATTCAACAATTTATAAAGTAGTTTATCGAACATATTAGGCTTGTTAAATAATAAGTAACATATTTATAGTGATTAATAGCGCATTACATTTTTTAATTTTAATACAAATAAAATATGGCACTAGAAATCACAAATTCACTAGACACGTTTCAAGTAAAAGGAATACTTAATAAAACAAACGTAGAAAAATTTCAATCCCATTTTAAAAATATTTTTAGCCAAACCAATGAGTTGGTCATAAATATTGATGAATTAAAAAGTATAGATCAAGAAGGTGTATCTGCTTTTGAAATGTTGTACAAACAATCTTTAAAAACACATAAAGCTTTTTTTATTACAGGAATAGGTAGTAAAGAAATTTTTGATCACTTGAGGGCTATTGACGCAGCCTAAAAGTAAATAGTTGGCTATAGCACCAATTTATTTATTAAAAAAAGAAAAATTATGAAACTCATTATCACAAAAAAGAATAATATATACAAGATAAAAGGAAACCTTATCAAGTCTAATGTGTCTCTTTTTAAAAACCAGTTAAAAGATGCTTTTTATAAAGCAGATGATATTGTGTTAAACCTACAAGACCTTAGTACTATAGATAATCAAGGAGTAATTGCTATTGTGCAAATGCATAATGAGGCGCTCTCTAAAAACAAAAAATTATCTATAATCGGGTTAGGTAATGGGCAATTATCTACTCATTTTAATACCAATCAAGTAGCTTAACACTGTTTCTTCTTGTTGTACTGTTATAATAAATGTATTTTTGTTTTTTCAAAAATATATTTATAATGAGTTTAGAAAGAGATTTACAAAAACGTAGTGGCTCACAATGCGAGTTATGTGCCAATCCTGAAAATATTAGCGTTTATACAGTTCTTCCTACAAAAAAAGGAGGCTTAGAAGAAAGCATCATGGCTTGTAAAACCTGTATTGACCAAATAGAAAACCCAGATACTACAGACGCAAATCATTGGAGGTGTTTAAATGATAGTATGTGGAGTGAGCACGACGCAGTTAAAGTAGTCGCTTGGCGTATGCTTTCTCGTTTACGTGCAGAAGGTTGGCCACAAGACCTTTTAGATATGATGTATCTAGAAGAAGATACTTTAGAGTGGGCAAAAGCAACAGGAGAAGGAGAAGATGATGCAGACAAGCTAGTACATCGTGATGTAAATGGTGTGGTGCTAGAAGCAGGAGACTCTGTAGTGCTTATAAAAGACCTTAAAGTAAAAGGTTCTAGTATGGTTGCAAAACAAGGTACAGCAGTTAGAAACATTCGTTTAGATCGTGATAACGAAACCTATATTGAAGGTAAAGTTGGCCCAACACAAATAGTAATTATTACAGATTACGTAAAGAAAATATAATATTTTGGCGTTTCCTTTAGTGATTTTTTAAGGCGAAAAAACCTTAAAAAATCACCAAAGGTCAGGCTATTCACTATATCTTTTTTAAGAAAAATAAAAAAGGATGCCGTTGCTATCCTTAACGCAGCTGCAGCATACTAAACAAGCAATTGCAATACCATACACACTGGTAAACATAGTAGACTAACTATGCGTTGACTTTTGGGTCAATAAAACTATAATACGTTCTTACTTGCCTTTTTACTTCAAGAATATAAAACAGTTTAAAATTTATTTTAACTAAGGCTAATTTTAGGTAAAACCAAAACGAGTAAAATAGTATTTTTAAAAATTCTACACCTATAACGTATTATCTCTCACCTAAAAAACCTTCAACACATTTAAAAAACACAAACTGTAATTTTTGTCTTGGCAAATACGTTTTTTAAAAACGTATTAATACCAATAACTACTTAATTTTTTCATTTATATATAAAAATCTAATATGAGATACCAACCCATTTCAAATACCTTATTCCAAGAAAACAGAAGTCGTTTCACTTCTAAAATGAAACCCAATACAATTGCTATTTTAACATCTAATGATGTAAAGCATAATAATGCAGATGATGTTATGGCATTTGCGCAAAACAATGATTTGTTTTACCTCTCAGGAATAGACCAAGAAGAAACCATTTTGGTGCTATATCCAGATGCTTATAAACAAGAAAACAAAAGCATTTTATTTATAAAAGAAGCTACCGAACAAGAAAAAATTTGGGATGGCGAAAAATTGAGCAAAGAGCAAGCTGCACAAATTTCAGGAATAGATCGTGTAGAGTCCATTTCAGATTTCGAAATCCTTTTGCAATACATGGCTTTTGAAGCAGACGGTTTTTATCTTGGCCATAATGAACACCTTAAACGTGTTACCAAAGATCAAGAAACACAGCAAGACAGAATGATACAATGGTGTAAGAAAAAATATCCTTTACATACATACCATAGAGCTGCAAAAATAACTAGAGATTTAAGACCTATAAAATCTAAAGAAGAAGTTGCTTTAATGCAAAAAGCGGCAAATATAAGTGTTGCTAGTTTTAAAAGAGTTTTGCAAACAGTAAAACCAAACATAAAAGAGTATGCCTTAGAGGCAGAACTAACCTATAATTTAATAAAATCTGGAGCTACAAGACATGCTTTTAAACCTATTGTAGCTTCTGGTAAAAATGCATGTGCCTTGCATTATAATGCCAATGATGCTGTTTGTAAAGATGGCGAAATGGTACTTATGGATTTTGGTGTTTGTTATGCAAACTATAATAGTGATACGACACGTTGTTTTCCGGTAAACGGAAAATTTTCTGCACGACAAAAAGAAGTTTATAATGCAGTATTACATTGTTTAAAAGAAGGAAGCAAACTAATACAACCAGGAGTGCTACCAGCAGATTATGAAAAAAGCATGGCGCAATTAGTAGAAACAGAATTGATAAAACTAGGTTTACTAGATGCTAATGATGTTGCTAATCAAGATGCCAACAAACCATTGTATAAAAAATATTTTATGCATGGTACAGCGCATCATATTGGGTTAGATGTGCATGATGTAGGCTTGTATTCTCGTCCTTTTGAAATAGGAATGGTACTTACTTGCGAGCCTGGAATTTATATACCAGAAGAAGGTATAGGTTGCAGATTAGAAAATGATTATGTAATCACAGAAAACGGAAATATTAATTTAACAGAAGCAATGCCTATTGAAATAGAAGACATTGAAGCTTTAATAAATAAAAAATAATATGAAAGGAATAGGAGGATCAACAATAAAAGCCGAATTAGAGGCAATTAAACCAATAGCACATTTGGTGCAACCAATACAAAAAGAAGAGTTTCAGCAAAGAATGGATAAAGCTTGTAAACTCATGCAAGAGCAAAACATTCCAGCTATGTATTTAAATGCAGGAACCAATATGTTCTACTTTACAGGAACAAAATGGGGAGCAAGTGAACGTATGGTTGGTGCGGTATTATTTTCAAATGGAAAGCTTGTGTATATCGCGCCAGAATTTGAAAAAGGAACCATTTTTGATTTTATGCTAATTGAAGGAGATGTACAAGGTTGGGAAGAGCATGAGTCTCCGCACCAATTATTTGTTTCCATTTTAAAAGAAAACGGTGTAGATTCTGGCCCTGTTGCTATGGATGAAGCAACACCATTTTTTGTAATTGACGGTATTAAAAATTGCCAAAACGACTATGAGTTGGTAAACGCAAAACCAATTACAGCAGGTTGCAGAATGATTAAATCGGAAGCAGAAATTGCTATCATGCAACATGCCATGAATATCACATTAAAAGTACATAAGGCAGTAGCAAGAATTTTATACGTAGGTATTTCGGCAAAAGAAGTTACAGATTTTATTCATGAAGCACATATAAGATATGGAGCAACTTCAGGATCTTATTTTTGTATTGTACTGTTTGGTGTAGATTCCTCTTTTCCGCATGGCGTAAAAACACCTAAAAATTTAGAAGAAAATGAAGTAGTGTTAGTAGATACAGGTTGTATGCTTCATGATTATATTTCAGATATTACAAGAACTTATGTTTTTGGTGAAGCAAATGAAGAACAAAAACGCATTTGGAACATTGAAAAAGAAACCCAACAAGCAGCTTTTAATGCAGCACAATTAGGTAATACCTGTGAAGATATTGATAATGCTTCAAGAGTGGTTTTAGAATCTCACGGTTTAGGACCAGACTATAAATTACCAGGATTACCACATAGAACAGGTCATGGAATTGGATTAGGTATTCATGAATGGCCATATATTGTTAGAAATGATAAAACCGTTTTAAAACCAGGAATGACTTTTAGTAATGAACCAATGATTTGTGTACCAGATAAATTCGGAATTCGACTAGAAGACCATATTTATATGACTACAGATGGTCCTAAATGGTTTACAGAACCTATGCATAGTATTGATAATCCGTTTGGTATTTAGTTAAAAACCAACAGGTTTACGCTTATTTTTAACCACAAAAAAACCTTTCTAATTCTAAGATTAGAAAGGTTTTTTAGGTTATTGTATAATCTCTTTACTAGTACAGCTAGAATAGTCTTATCTTTATGCCTTATTTATTACTGTTTGCATTATGAAAAACATATCTTTTATTATATTCTCTTTCTTATTATTTTCAAGCTCTTTTATGAGTGCACAAAGTATTACAGAAGTTATAAATCAAATGGATTTAGATTCTTTACAACTTACCTTAAGAGAATTTTCTGGAGAACAACCTACTATAGTTAACGGAAACGAGGTTACAATAACCAATAGAGTATATTCTAATAATGATCTTGCTGCAGATTATTTGTTTCAGAAATTAGATAACTTAGATAATTTAACGGTTACTAACCAGTTAATTAATGGCGAAGCTGGAAGAAGAAACATTATTGCTACACAGTTAGGAAAAACTAATCCGGATGATATTTATATTATTTGTGCACATTATGATGCTGTTGCAGATTATTGTGCAGATGATAACGCTTCAGGAACAGCAACTGTTTTAGAGATAGCAAGAATTTTATCTACCCAATGTTTAGATAATACCATTGTTTATGCACTTTGGGATGAAGAGGAAATAGGTTTGGTAGGAGCAGGATACTATGCAAATCAAGCTGCTGCTAATAATGACAATATTTTAGGGGTTTTAAATATTGATATGATGGGTTATGACGGAAATAATGATAATAACTTTGATATTGATGTTAGAGATGTTGCTAATTCTTTAACCATGAAAGATGATATTATTGCTATTTTAAATACTCCGGAATACGGATTTACTTTAGATGTTAATGTGGTAAATCCTGGTACTACAGCTAGTGATCATTCTCGTTTTTGGAATCAAGATTTTTCTGCTGTATTGGTAGGAGAGTCTTGGGAAACCAATGACCAAACACCATATTACCACAGCTCTAACGATACGTATAACACGCTTAATTTTCCGTATTATTTTGAGCTTTCTAAAGTTATAATGGGTTATATGGTAACTAAAGCAGGACTTATAAATGTAGATAATACGGTTAGCCAAAACGCTACTACTTTAACCGCTAATCAAGATTTGGTTTCTTACCAATGGATAAATTGTGATACCAATACAGCTATTGCAGGAGAAACAAACCAAAGTTTTATACCAACCATAAATGGTAGCTATGCTGTAGAAATAACTTCGGGTTCTTGTGTTGAAAAAAGTGCTTGTATTGTTTTTGATTCTTTAGGTTTACAAGAATTTGATGCTGCCGAAATTTCATTTTATCCTAATCCTGTACAAGAAAACTTGGTTGTAGAGATGTCTAATCTACAAGAAGACGTTATGTTAGAGCTGTATGATATTACAGGAAAAATGGTGCTAAGTAAAACTTCATCAAAAAGTAAAACAATTTTAAATTTAAGTAATTTAGGTAGTGGTGTTTATTTTATAAAAGCAAGTACTAGTACTAAGTTTAGTCTTGCTAAAATACTTAAAGATTAAATAGCGTTTTTTTTAGATCTAAAGCTCTCTATTAAAACGGTTGCTATAATTAAAGAACCACCAATATAGGTGTTAAGTGTAGGTATTTCGTTTAAAAAAATATAGGCTAAGAGTATACCAAAAACGGGTTGTGTACTACTTATAATACTTGCTGTACTTACTTTAAAATAGTTTAAGCTTTTAATAAATAACGTATGTCCTATTGCTGTGGTTATTACTGCTAGTAAAATAACAAAAGGATATTGTGTTTTTATGTTACTAGTATCCATTAAAAACATTACTGGAGCAAGAACAATAGTAACTATAACTATTTGATATAGCATTAATGCAGTACCATCATATTTAGAAACCTGTTGTTTTAAAATAAGGGTTCTTATGGCGTAACAAAATGCAGAAAGTAGTCCTAATAAAACGCCTTTTACCTGTGTGTTTTCTAAATTAAATTCTGGCGAAAGAATATAGAGGCCTAATAGTACTAATGCTCCTAAAACAATATGTATTGGGTCGAACTTTACTTTTACAAATAAAGGTTCTAAAAGCGCAATGATAATAGGAAAGGTAAATAAGGAAAGCATGCCTAAGGCTACGTTAGATAATTTAAGTGCATAAAAATAGCTTATCCAATGTCCTCCCATAAAAAAAGCACTTATAATAAAAGTAAGGAAATCTTTTTTAGAGTATATTTTTAGATTTACTTTTTTGTATTTACAATAAATAAAAAGAACAATAAGTGCTAAAGCGCTTCTCCACCAAACGGTTACTTCTGTTGGCATGTCTATATATTTACCTAATACCCCAGAGGTGCTAATAAGTAGTGTTGCAAACGTGAGCTCAAATAGGTGATTTACGTGATTATTTTTCATGTAAGGGGAGGGTTGCTCTTGTGTTAGCGATTGTAGTGGCATCCTTTTTTTGCTTCCATATAAGGCAAAAAAAGATATAATGAAAAGCGCGACCACCTTTTGCTTACACAAAAAAGCAAAAGGTGGTAACACCCAAAAATTATTTATTTAGTTCTGTAAAATAGTGATAGAAATAAGGAATGGTTTCTATACCTTTAAAGTAGTTCCAAACACCAAAGTGTTCGTTTGGAGAGTGAATAGCATCACTGTCTAAGCCAAATCCCATAAGTATGGTTTTGCTTTTTAATTCTTGCTCAAAAAGCGAAACAATTGGGATACTACCTCCACTACGTTGCGGAATTGGTGTTTTTCCAAAAGTATCTGCATAGGCTTTGCTAGCGGCTTGGTAGCCAACACTGTCTATAGGTGTTACATAACCTTGACCTCCATGGTGTGGTGTTACTTTAACTTTTACGCCTTCTGGAGCAATGCTTTCAAAGTGTTTTTTAAAGAGTTCTGTAATTTCTTTCCAGTCTTGGTTTGGTACTAAACGCATCGATATTTTTGCAAATGCTTGGCTTGCAATTACTGTTTTTGCGCCTTCACCAGTGTAACCTCCCCAAATTCCGTTTACGTCTAAGGTTGGTCTGATAGCGTTTCGTTCGTTGGTAGAGTAGCCTGCTTCACCATAAACAGCATCAATATCTAATGCTTTTTTGTAGTTTTCAAGTGAGAAAGGTGCCTTTGCCATTTCTGCTCTTTCTTCTTTGCTTAGTTCTTCTACCTTATCATAAAAACCAGGAATGGTGATATGGTTGTTTTCATCGTGTAGAGAAGCAATCATTTTGGTTAAAATGTTTATTGGGTTTGCTACAGCACCACCATATAAACCAGAGTGTAAATCTCTGTTAGGACCAGTAACTTCTACTTCAACATAGCTTAAACCACGTAATCCTGTAGTTATAGAAGGAACATCTTTAGCAATCATTCCTGTGTCTGAAATTAAAATAACATCATTACTTAGTTTTTCATGATTTTCTTTTACAAAGTCAGAAAGACTAGAACTACCAACTTCTTCTTCACCTTCTATCATGAATTTTACATTACATGGTAATTGGTTGGTTTGTGTCATAAGCTCCATGGCTTTTACGTGCATGTACATTTGTCCTTTATCATCACAAGCACCACGAGCAAAAATAGCGCCTTCAGGATGCAGTTCTGTTTTTTTAATTACAGGCTCAAAAGGAGGAGAGTCCCATAGGTTAATAGGATCTGGTGGTTGCACGTCATAATGCCCATAAACAAGCACTGTTGGTAAGTTTTTATCTATAATTTTATCACCATATACAATAGGATATCCTTTAGTTTCGCAAATTTCTACATTTTCACAACCTGCTTTTTCTAAACTAGCTTTTATGTGGTCTGCAGTTTTAAGTACTTCGTTTTTGTATGCAGAGTCTGCGCTAATTGACGGAATTTTAAGTAGTTCTATCAATTCATTTAAGAATCTGTCTTTATGTTGATCAATATACTTTTTAATATTTTGCATAATAAATTTTACGGTTTTTGTAAAAGTACAAAAAGTAAATAATTTTCTTTATCAAGATATTATGAATATTCAAAGTATTGTTTATATTTGCAGTCCGAAATAATCGGAAAAGTTGCAGGCGTGGTGGAATTGGTAGACACGCTAGACTTAGGATCTAGTGCCGCGAGGTGTGAGAGTTCGAGTCTCTCCGCCTGTACAGACAAAAAAGCTTCTCTATTTTAGAGAGGCTTTTTTTATATATAACGTAGCTTTTTGTCTTAAAAATTGCGGTAATGATAAAATAAAGGAATAAAAGCAGTATTTTTGTTACATATTATGCTTTACCTTATTAATAGAAAAACATAAATTAAATTTTAAAACTCCCATTAAATGCCAACAAAAAGAACAACTTTAGCGTCTATAGCTCAAGCTCTAGAAATTTCTGTATCTACAGTTTCTAAAGCGCTTTCTAATAGTCCAGAAATTGGTGTTGAAACAAAAAAAAGAGTTTTAGAGTATGCAAAAGCAAATAATTATACGCCAAATAGTTTTGCTTCTAGTTTTAGAAAAGGAACTACAAGTACTATAGGTTTAATTATCCCTAATATCTTAAATCCGTTTTATGCAAAAGTATTATTAGGTGTAGAAAGCTATTTAGATGATCATGGGTATAAATTAATTACTTCTATTTCTAATGACTTTATAGAAAAGGAAACTAAAAATTTATCGGTTATGTCAAGTGGTTTTGTTGACGGACTAATTATTTGTGTTTCTAAAGAAGCAGAAGAAAAGAAAGAATATGACCATATAAAACAGTTAATTGATAATGGTACACCAATAGTACTTTTTGATAGAATTTGTGATGAGTTGGTATGTGATAAAATAATCACTGATGACTATCAAGCTGCTTTTGATGCTACAGAATATTTAATAAAAGAAAGAAATTGTAAACATATTGTTATTACTTGTAAAACCAATACACTACAACATTTAGATTTAAGAAGACAAGGCTTTGAAAAAGCAATTGAAAAATATAAGGATGAGGTAAAATGTAAGGTCATTATAGATGATAGATCTAAGGGTTTAAAACAAAAACTTGCAGCTTTATTAAAAAGTGATCCTACTATTGATGGTGTTTTTGGACTAAATGAAAAAAGTGTTTTAAACGCAATAGTTTTAACCAACAAGCTACAAAAAAAGAATTGTAATATTTCTATTGCTGGTTTTTGTAATGATTTACAATCTAAGTATGATTCTTCACTTATTGTAATTAACCAAAATGCCAAAGAAATTGGTAAGGAGGCAGCCAAACTGCTATTACAAAGAATTAAAAGTAAAGACACTACTGCTTTTCAAACGAAAACAATTGCAGTAGATCTTTAAGAAAAAGAACAGTATAGAAACAGTATAAAAAAGAAGCGCAATCCAATAAAATTGGTTGCGCTTTTTTAATGTAAGAACATTATTTTAATTCTATTTAGAATTAAAATTTAATTAGTTTAGTGGTACTTAGTTGTCCTGACATATTTTTTACTTTTACTAGATAGCTACCTTTAGATAAATCTGAAACGGTGAAATTGGAATTTTTTGTAAAATTACCAGCATAAGATTTTACAAGTTTTCCTGTAATATCAAATATTTCAAGATTAGAAATTTCTTTATTTACTGTAAAGGAGTTATTTGTTGGATTTGGTGCTAAAGAAACTTGTTGTTCTTGAACAAATTCTGAAGCACTTAAGGTAGAAGCATATACATACTCTGTTGTTGGTTTCCAGTAAATATTAGCATTTACACTACCATTCCAATCATCTGCAAGATATATTGAATACCCAGTTATGTTTGTATTGTTTAAAGTTACATTATATACAGCTGCACCATCATTAATAGATACTGCCATTGTAGTGTTAGTTAGTAAGGTAAATGTAAACTTAAAATCGGCATACGTTGTAGAACCACTAATAGTAGATACATCTACAGCTCCTGCATTAGAAACAATTTCTATAGGATCATAACTACCAGTATTACCATTCATGTTTACTTGTACTGCATAATTATTGTGTCTATCTAACCAAGTTGTAGTAGAAGTAGGACTAGATAAAAGTGCAATACCTATTTGACCATATGCTCTAGTAGCACTTAATGTTATAGTAAAACTATCACCAATAGCCATGGTAGAAGCAGTGCCTCCTGGTAATCCTGTTTCTGTGAAATTTCTGAAACCTACAACTTCTTTAGCATCGTAGTTAGCCCACATACCAATATTCTCTGTGCCATCATTATAGATGCCAGCACCACTAGAATATATTTGGTAGTTTTCTGCTTTTTGTGAATAATTTACTGTTGTTTGTGCATTTAAGTACAGTGTAGTACATAAAAATAATAAAGTATATATTTTTTTCATGATTTTAAGTTATTAGTTAATAATAAGTCTTTTAGAAACAGAAGCTGTATTAGATTCTATTTTTACTACATATAAACCCTGAGCTAATTGAGACACATTAAAACTTGTGTTTTTTGAATAGGTACCAGTATACTCTTGTACTAGTTTTCCTGAAACATCAAATATTTTTAGACTAGTAACGTCTTTATTTAATCTAAAAGAATTATTAGTTGGGTTAGGGTATAATGATAAAGTAGAAGCATATTCAAAAGCATCTGTGCTTAAGGTTGTGTTTTGGTTTCCTAAAATTCTAAACCCTCCAGCAGGAATTGTAATGGTTGTTGTTGCATTACTAATTGTAGTGTTTCCTGTTTCATCCATTAAATCATACCAAGTATTAGTGACACCTGAAGGGAAGTTAGTATTGACTGTTTGTGAAACAACATCAAAGTTTGCTAATACAATAACATTTCTTAATGCTGTTGAAGGTATAGATGTATCATAGATATCAATACGTGGCGTTAAGCTTCCAGAGGTAATGGTATAATCTCCTTCAAAAACAGCTTCGTTTATTTTTAAGTCATTAATTCTTGACCAATCGCTATATACTTGGCTTCTTACAGGATCTAATTCCCAGTTATCTGCCCATTGTGGTTGTGGTTTTGTATCTAATTTACAATCACCATCTGTTCCACTAGTATCATTTACAGATCCATTGTAACAAGTATAAATTGAGTTTTCCATACCTAACTCGCCAAAGTGCCAAATCATTTTAGGACCAGGAATTGTTAAGCTTACAGCACCTAAAGCAGACATTCTAGATATTGCTGTATTTAAATCTGTAACATTATGAGCGCTGTTTGTTGCATTACCATATTGTAGGTTTTTGTACATTAAACGTTCTTCATCATGACTTTCTGCATAACCAACTAATCTTGGAGCATCAAAACCTCTGTTAACATGTCCCATAGCATCAATGTTATTATCCGAATTATAACCCATTGTTAATTGGTTATATGGTTCTGTTAATTTTCCCCAAAGCATAATACCTTTAGATACAGATTCATTAAGTCTATAATTAGCCCATTCTGTTTCTTCTTGAGCGCTTCCGCCAAATCCTAAATGTTCAAAAATGACATAATGAGTTTCGTCTAGTGTCCATGAATAATCAGCATAGTCTTTTAATATTGCTACACGATCTGCTTGATACGCATTAGTATTTGTTTCGCTACCTTCTGCATTTTGGGTAAACCCTTTGGTTAAATCCCAACGGAAACCATCAATTTTAAATTCTTCTATCCAGTGTTTTACTACGCGTTCTACGTAATATTGTGTATAACTAGATTGGTGATTAAAATCTGAACCTACGCTATAACTATGCATAGCTGTTGTATTAAAATATGGGTTTTCTGTGCTAGGTTCTCCCCAACCATCTCCGTCAGGATCATTCATCCACATTCTGTTCATAGGATTTCTACCAAAAGCATGATTTAGTGCAACGTCTAAAATTACAGCAATATCATTTTGGTGACATAAATCAATGAATTCTTTAAATTTTTCTTCGGTACCATAAAATTTATCTAAGGCTAAGTGAAAAGAGGTGTTGTATCCCCAACTTTCATTACCTTCAAATTCCATTACAGGCATTAATTGAATGGCATTGATGTTTAAGTTTTTAAAATAATCTATTTTATCAATTAAATCTTCAAAGTTTCTGTCTGCATCAAAGTCTCTAATTAAAACCTCATAAATTACTAAATCTTCTTTTTTTGGTTTTTCAAAGTCTGTTACCACCCAATTGTATTCGTCTTGACCTGTTTGTAAAACCGTTACTTCACGTTCTTGACCTGCTGGATAAGCTGGTAAGTTTGGATATGTGTTTGCAGGAATATATGGATCATCATAAGGCGATAAAACTAAAGTAGAAAAAGGATCTGCTGTTTTTACCATAGCAGGAGAATTAGCAATAGGAGTTTGGTCTACTACCCAATATTGGTATGTTTCTATTTGGTTTGGTGTTAAACCAGTTAATTCTAACCAAAACTTATCTGAAGTAGTATCTTTTTTCATGGCATAGTTAGCATCAGGATTCCAACCATTAAAGCTTCCTGCTACATATACAAAATCTTTACCAGGAGCTTCTAAAACAAGTGTTGCAGTGGTATTGCTTGTGTAGTTTATACCATTTTCTAATCCGCTAGGTATGGCTTGGTTTTGTGTGTTATTTACTAATATGCTAAAGTATTTAGTAACCGTTGCGCTTCCTTGTGTTACTATTAATTCGCAATCCAGATTTTCTGTAATATTTGAAATAAAATAATTGTAAAATGAAGTATTTGCTGTGTTTATGGTTGTTCCGTTTGCTTTTAGTTCATAATCTGCATTTCCATTTGTGTTTTGTACCAATATTTGTGTGTTAGCACCATAATTTACAACAACAGTATCATCACTATCACCAGGATTAATCATAGTAACTTGAAAAGAACCAACATCAATAGATAAATCTGTGGTTTGTTGTGAACCATCATCACTTCTTAAAACAATATTAATAGCAGTTACAGTACCAGAATCACTGTAGCTATAAAAGCTTCTAATAGAAGGGGTTAAATCTAGTTTGTAAGTGTTTCCAGATACAAGAGTTAAAGCTGGCTGCGCAGCATTATCTCCCCAGCTACCAATAACGTTTTGCCAATCTGCACTGTCATTTATAGTAACACCAGTATGTGCATAAATAGTACCTGTATAGGTTTCTAAACCTGTTCCTGTTTTATCAAAAAGTAGCGTTGCAGAATCGGTGTCATCTGGAGTTGTTCCTGCTTGCCAAGATAGTTGTGCATAGGTACTAAATACACTTAAGAGCAAGGTAAAAAGTAATAGTTTTTTCATTTTATTGGTTTTTTAAATCGTAAAAATTATTTTTTAAAGCTTATAATTAGTCAAAAAAAGCCTATTTAGGTATACAACTTAAATAGGCTTTTAGAATGCATATAATAAGGGTAGTTATTATACCTAGTTAATTTAATTCTTCTAAAATATAAGTTTGATTAAATAAGTCCATGGTAACTTTATAGTTTCCAGTACTTGTATTAGTAATGGTTATGTTATCACCACCATTATCTAAGGTGCCATCATCTCCTGAGTCTCCATAATTGGTTCCCCAGTCATTGTTTAATCTAAATTTTAATAAGGCTCCATCAATTAATGTTACGTAAGAAACAAAGATGTCGTTACCTGCAGGAAAAAGTGTCCAGTCTGGACCATCCCAACCGTTAGGAGTAGCATCACCAGCAAGTCCCCAAACATCTCCTAGAAAAGGATCAATGGTGTAGGTAAGGTCATTTAAATTCATGGTAATATAATAGGTTCCAGCTGTAACAAGTATATCTGCTCCGCCACCTTCTAGAGCTCCTGCTGTTGCACCTTCTCCATAGTTTACAGTCCAATCATTATTTTCTCTGAATTTAATGTATCCATCGGTTAAATGCGCATAAGCTGCATAAACATTTTCAACATCTGTTTTATAAAATGGAAGGTCTGGACCATCCCAAGAATTAGGTGTTGCGTCTCCTACAATTCCCCAAGTAGTACTTAAATCTACAAGAGCAGGATAAGGAGTTACATTTAGTACAACTACATCAGAAAAAACACTTTTAAAAGGGCTTAAAACAACTTCTACTTTAAGTTGTACTTGCGCCTCTTCGTTAGGTGCTAACTCAAGAGCGATTAAACGTGCGTTTAATTCTTGAGTAGTAAAGGTTTTTTCAAAAGGAATTTCTGCAGTAACCGATTCTGCACTTAAAAAATCACCATCAGCAGTATCTATTAATACTTTATAAGCATCTGGTGCTGCGTCAAAACCATAGTCAGGATCTGTCCAAGTAACGGTAAGTGCATCTAAGTCTGCATTTGTTTCGCTTAACATAATGGTGTTATCTGAAAGTGTTATTTCAGGGACACTATTGCTGTTTAATTCTACTGTTTCCGTATCATCACAACTAACAACTAGTGTTGTAAGGCATAAGGAAAGAATTAATTTGAATAATATATTTTTCATTTTAATAGTTATTAATACCCTTCGTTTTGAGAAAGGTTAGGGTTAACTGTTATAATACTTGTAGGTAAAGGAAATAGGTTTCTAAAAGAAGAAACAGAAGTTCCTAATGGAGCATTTCCTTTAAAAGGCCACACATAAGAATCTGTAGTAAAGTAATTGTAACGTATTAAATCTGTACGTCTCTGTCCTTCCCAGTATAGCTCTCTAGATCTTTCATCAATAATGAAATCTAAAGTTAAATCACTACTCGTTATGTTTGCATTTGTGCTACCAGTAGCTCTTTCTATTAATTCGTTTATTTTAGTTGCAGCTAAATTTAAATCACCACCACCACCTCTAAGAGAAGCTTCGGCATAGTTGAAATAAATTTCTGCTAAACGGATTAAAGGAAAATCGGTATCTACAAAATCTCCAGCGCTATCATTACCTTGATCACCATAGCTGTCAATGTTTTTAAATTTAGTAACAGCATATCCATCTGTAAATTCAGAAATGTCTTCTATTTCTAAATTTTGACCATCTGTGTAAAACATTGCACGTTGATCACTTGTAGGAGAAAAAGGTGTAATAGAATAAGTAAGTGCGTCTAGATCTAGTATAATTTGGTAAGTTCCAGCAGAAACTAAAATGTTTTCACCACCAACTTCTAGAGAACCATCTGCTCCGTTATCTCCATAGTTATTTCCCCAGTCTTCATTAAATCTAAATTTTAAAAGACCAGCAGTAAGTGTAGTATATAAGGTGTATTGGTTTGTTCCTGTTTCATACATTTCTGTATCAGGACCATCCCAACCATTAGGTGTTGCGTCTCCAACAATTCCCCAATCTGATTGTGTACCTAATGCAGCGTTTAAATCGTCAAGGCTAACTTCTGGAAACTTTTCTACTAAAGCTTTAGTAGTTCTTAAGCCTCCCCAGCCACCATTAACACCAAACTCTGTTGCATCCATAGATCCACCTATTGCAGCATGTACTAAGAAAGTAGTACCTCCATAAGTTTGAGAGTTTAAACCATCAAAGTTTAATGTAAAGATAAATTCGTTTTGAGCTCCGTTAGTATCATTATCTGCAAGGAATAACTCATCATATGCTGTTCCGTTTCCGTTAGCATCATTCGTGTTAATGATATATGTAGAGTTAATTACATTGTTTGAATAGATTACACAATCTGCATAACGTGCTGAACCTGTATATACTTCTGCATTCAAGTATAATTTAGATAGTAAAGCCCAAGCAGCTACTTGATCTACTCTTCCGTATTCATTAGATCTACTAGGTTTTAAATCATCTTGTATTTCTAATAATTCAGTTTCCACAAAATCAAATAATTCTGCTCTTGAAGCTTGCATTGGCAAATCTGTAGTTACTTCTGTAACTAAAGGTACATTACCATATAAATCAATTAGGTTATAGTAAGCAAATGCTCTTAAAAAACGCGCTTCTGCAATAAAACTAGTAACTTCTTCGTCTTGTGGTAATGCGCTTGCATTGGCAATAAAAGAATTACAAAAAGAAACTTCTTGTGCTAATCTGTAATACATTGCTTCTGTAAAGTCATTGCTTCCAGACCAGTATTGACCATGTAAGTCTGGTAAACCTGCATCTCCCCAACCAACAACAGCATGATCTGTAGTTAATTCGTTTAAGTTAAAAAGCATTCTTGAATATTGCGAGAATCCTTCGTCAATATCAGAAATATCAGCATCTCCAGCAGGTCCTGTTTGCCCTGTAAGTGCTAAACTAGCGTATAGTTTAGCTAGTGCACCTTTTGCTTCAGTAGTATTTGCAAACACATCCTCTTCAGTAAAACTATCTGGATCTGTTGGTGACTGGTCTAATTCGTCATGACATGATACTAGCCCAAGAGCTAAGGTCATGATTATTATTAAGTTTTTAAATTCTATTTTCATTATTTCTTTTTTTAATTAAAAATCAATGTTTACACCCATTACAAAAGATCTAGGTCTTGGGTAGAAATTATTGTCTATACCTAAGTTTATTTCTGGATCTAAACCGTCATAATTAGTAACTGTTAAAACGTTTTGAACAGAACCGTATAATCTAAAAGTGGTATTCTTTATTTTATTTAAGGTATATCCAATAGTGATGTTATCTAATTTAAAGAAAGAAGCTTCTTCAACAAAATGATCACTTAAAGCAGTATCACCATCAATAGTAGTGAATCCTGTGTTGTAATAATCAGAGTGAATGTTAGATAAAATGTTGTTGTTGGTTGCATTGTCTAAAACACCTCTGTTTGCAGCAACATCATTATACATATAGTTACCTAGGCTAGCTCTAGATTGTATAGATAAATCCCAGTTTTTATAGTTTACATTAGTATTAAGACCCATTAAAATATCTCCAAAAGGATCTTCGTTTATGTATTTATCTTCATCATTGATGATGTTATCTCCATTTCTGTCTACAAATACACCTTCTAAAGGAGCTCCATTTTCATCATATACTTGTTCAAAAACATAAAAACTATTAGCAGATTCTCCTTCTCTGTGTACTTGCACATTGTTACCTACACCAGTAGATATTCCACCTTGAGGTTGGTCTACGTTTAATTTAGTAATTTCATTATCGTTTAAAGAGATATTGTAATTTACAGACCATTCAAAATCTTCTGTTCTAACAGGTAATAAGTTTAAGTTAAATTCTAAACCTTTATTTACCATATTACCAATATTAGCATCTATACGGTTTCCAAAGTTTGTAAATGGATCTACAAGAGAACTTGCAATAAGATCTTTTGTTTCCTTTTTGTATGCATTAATAGAACCAGAAATACGTCTGTTTAATAAAGCATAATCTATACCTATGTTTAGTGTTTTACCAACTTCCCATCTTAAATCTGTATTAATAGGTTCTGGTCTGTAGGTTTGGTAGAAACTGCTTCCAAATTGGTAATTTGCAGTATCTGTACTTCCTTGGTATCTAGTTAAAAATTGATAATCTCCTAAGCCATTTATGTTTCCTATTTCACCATAACCAACACGAAGTTTTAATTCGTCTAAGAAAGAATTATCCATAAAATCTTCTTGATGTATATTCCATGCTACAGCAGCAGAAGGGAAATATCCCCATTGGTCATCAGGATTTAATTTTGAAGAAGCGTCTGCTCTTAAAGAAGCAGTTACGTAGTATTTTCCGTCGTAATCGTAGTTGAACCTTCCAAAGTAAGATAATAATACATTTTCTGATGGATCATAAAATTCAAATTGCGCTCCATCTTCTTCTTTTTCACTATCATAAGAATAGTTGTCATACTCAAAAGATTGAAATACATGTCCTGCTGTTACAGTTAAATTATGTATATCATTAATAGATTTGTTATACGTTAAGTAAGCGTCTAAAAGTTTGTTGTAAGAATTTTGTACATAACTTGTTCTTGAACCATTAAAGGTTGCATCAGCAATAGGTAAAAATTCTGAAGTTATTTTTCTTCCGTGACTGTTAGAAGTGTCATACCCTAAATTAACTGTTGCTGTTAAGTCTTCAAAACCATGAATTTTATAGTCAAATTTAGCGTTTCCAACAAAACGTCTTACTTCAGATGTGTCGTCTATTAAATCTAATAAGGCAATAGGGTTTACAGGAGCAAGACTGTTTTGGTTTCCTGTTCCGTTATCTAACCATGCAAAATAACCAGCATATTGTGAGTTTGCATCATATATAGATTGTGTTGGATCAAAACTAACAGCACTACCAATGGCATCTCTGTTAGCAAAGGTGTTTTCGGTATATACTGCTCTAGCATTTAATTGTACTTTTAAATGGTCGTCTAATAAAGAAGGCGTTAGGCTAATAGAACCTGTTGTACGTTGTAAGTTATCGCCTACTAAAATTCCATCATGATCCGAATGTCCTACAGAAGCTCTTAATGGTACTCCAAAAGCATTTCCTATAGCACTAAAATTATAGTCTTGACCAAAAGCTGTTGTGTAAATCTCGTCTTGCCAATTAGTATCTGCATTACCTAATAAAGCAATTTCTGATGCAGAACCAATTTCATGGATTAGATTTCTAAATTCACCAGAAGAAAGTACATCAATATCATTTACAGGTGTGTAAACCGTTGTTTGTGCACTAAAGTTATATTTAAACTCTTTGTCTTTTCCTTTTTTAGTTGTGATTAACACCACACCATTTGCTGCTCTAGCACCATAAATTGCAGATGATGATGCATCTTTTAAAACTACAAAAGTTTCAATGTCATTAGGGTTAATAAAGTTTAAAGGGTTTCTAGAACCACCTACACCTGAATTATCTAATGGCACACCATCTATTACATATAGAGGCTCTGTGGTTAAAGATAAAGATCCAGCTCCACGAATACTAATACTTTGTCCATCACCAGGAGCTCCACTTCCAGAAGTTACATTTACACCTGCAACTTTACCACTAATAAGGGATTGTGCAGATACTATAGGTCCTTTGTTAAAGTCATCGCTGGTTACTAAGTCTGTTGTTCCTGTTAAATCAGATTTTTTAACAGTACCATAACCAATAACCACAACTTCATCAAGGTTTGAAGCGTCTTCTACTAAGTTAATGTTAATTGTTTGTTGTCCGTTATAAACAACTTCTTGAGTTAAAAAACCTATGTATGAAAAAACAATAACATCACCATTGTTTACCTTAACTTCATAATTTCCATCAAAATCAGTAGCAGTTCCTGTTGATGTGTTTTTTATAATCACATTCACACTCGGAAGCGGTAATGAAGAAGATTGTTCACTTACTGTTCCTTTTACTGTATTTTGCGCCATGATGCACAAAGGGAAAAACAGTAGAAAAAATAGTAAACTATTTAGTTTTGTTTTCATAAAATATTTTAATTAGTTATTAATTTAATTGTTATATTTTCACTTCTCGATGTTAAAACTATGTAAATTTTATGTAAAGTTTTAAATTGAAAAAAAGAAAACATTTACGCAAACGTTTTCGTGTTGAAAACTTTTTAAAAAGTGAGAGTTTTGTGTTTAAAACAAGTAAAAATTGTTACTTTGGTAATTAAATAGTCCCTTTTTTACGCAATTAATAAAATCTATGAAACGAAAAGTAACCCTAAAACAGATCGCAAAAGAATTAGATGTATCTATTTCAACAGTATCAAAAGCTTTAAGAAACAGTATTGAAATTAGTGAAGATACACGCCAAAAAGTACAAGCTTTTGCAAAACTGTATAACTATAGGCCAAATAATATTGCGCTTAGTTTAAAAAACAGAAAAACGAAAACAATAGGAATCATTATTCCAGAGATTGTGCATCATTTTTTTTCAAAGGTAATTAGTGGTATTGAGGCTGTAGCTAATAAAAGAGGATACAATGTTATTGTAGGTTTATCTAATGAGTCTTTTTCTAAAGAGGTTATTAATATGGAAATGTTAGCCAATGGTAGTATCGATGGGTTTATCTTATCTATTGCAAAAGAAACGCAACAGCAGCAAGATTATCATCATTTTACCGAAACCATAAAACAAGGTATGCCTATTGTAATGTTTGATAGAGTTGTAAACGAAATTAAATGTGATAAAGTAATCGTTGATGATTCTGAAGGAGCAAAATTAGCAGTAAATAAACTCATTGATTGTGGTTGTAAAAACATAGCTATTATTTCTACCAAAGATTATGTTAGTGTAGGTAAATTAAGAACGCAAGGGTATTTAGATGCTTTAGAAGACCATAAAATTAGCCCTAAAGCTAGTTTAATTTTAAAGGTACATGACCAGTTGCTCTCTGAAGATCATTTAGATGACCTGGAAAAAGAAATTGAAAATTTATTTCAAAACAATAAAAATATGGATGGTGTTTTTGCCGTAAATGAGTTGTATGCATTAACAGCAATGAAGGTGGCAAGAAAACTAGGATTGAAAATTCCTGAGGATATTCAAGTTATTGGTTTTACAGATGGAGTTCTCTCTAAACACGCTGTTCCTGCTTTAACAACAGTAAGTCAGCATGGTAAAAAAATAGGAGAAAAAGCAGCCGAATTATTAATCAATAATTTAGAAAGAGAAGACGAAGAAGACATCTATGAAACTGTAGTTATTGAAACCGAATTAATTGAGAGAGAATCCACCAAATAAAAAAATAACACCGAATATTTAAAAACTTTTATATCTTTACACCCAAATCAAAACTTATATTTTCATTTCTCACCAATAAGTTTTGATAAGTAAATAGCTTATCAGAATAGTATTCATTTTAAAATATACTATTAATGAAAAAGCGCGCATTAGGTTTTTGGGAAATCTGGAACATGAGTTTCGGTTTCTTAGGAATTCAATTCGGATTTGCACTACAAGGAGGCTTTATGTCTCGAATTTTCCAAACACTAGGAGCAGAAAAAGATGCCATTCCGCTATTATGGATTGCAGCACCTTTAAC
Organism: Lacinutrix gracilariae; assembly: GCF_042684485.1. Classification (NCBI taxonomy): domain Bacteria; kingdom Pseudomonadati; phylum Bacteroidota; class Flavobacteriia; order Flavobacteriales; family Flavobacteriaceae; genus Lacinutrix; species Lacinutrix gracilariae. The sequence goes on from NZ_JBHULM010000011.1 coordinate 1,468,318, forward strand.
TGGTTTATTAGTACAACCAATTATTGGTTATTTAAGTGATAGAACATGGAGTGCAAAATGGGGAAGAAGAAGACCTTATTTTCTTATAGGAGCTATTTTAAGCTCTCTAGCCTTATTTTTTGTACCACATTCTCCAGCACTTTGGGTTGCCGCAGGATTTTTATGGATTCTCGATGCATCTATAAATGTTTCTATGGAACCATTTCGTGCTTTAGTAGCAGATAAACTTCCAGAATCACAACGCTCTTATGGTTTTGTAATTCAAACCTTAATTATAGGTATTGGTACTTGGGTCGCCAGTAACTTGCCTTGGTTGGTTTCGCAATTAGGTGTTAGTAATGAAGCTGCATCAGGTGTGGTGCCAATGTCTGTAAAAGTAGCCTTTGCTATTGGTGCTTTTGTGTTTCTAATAAGTATTTTATATACTGTTTTTACTACTACAGAGTATCCTCCAGAAGACATGGAAGCCTTTGAAAAAGAAAAGGCAAAAAAGAACCAATTCATTCCAGACATTTTAAACAATATTGGCCACATGCCAAAAACCATGAAAAAGTTAGGAGTTATTCAATTCTTTTCTTGGTTTGCATTTTTTACCATGTGGAGTATGGCAAACCCAGCACTTACAGAGCATGTGTTTCAAACACCAGTTCCTGTAGAGAGCGCTTATGATATGACAGATGTTGCGCAAAAAGAAGCTTTTAATGTTGCTAATACTGCATTTCAAGAATCTTCAAATTCTGTTGGTTCTGCAATGGGTATTTACGGTTTATCCTCTATGGCATTTGCATTGCTATTAACCTTTTATACTTCAAAAAGACGCATTAATAGAAAATACGTGCACATGGCTTCTTTATTTTTAGGAGGCTTAGGCTTTTTGTTAATGACTTATACATCACCAGAAAACTTAAAGTGGTGCTTTGTGCTAATAGGTTTTGCTTGGGGAAGCATCCTTTCTATGCCTTATGCCATGTTATCTAGTTCTGTAGATCCTAATAAAATGGGAATGTTCATGGGAATCTTTAACATGTTTATTGTTATTCCGCAAATAATTGCAGCACTAGGAGGAATTAATTTTGTTTCAGGCCTATTAGGTCCTGATGCCATAAATGCAATGACAATTGCAGGAATAAGTTTAATAATTGCAGGACTTTGCAATTTACTTATTACCAATAAAAACGCTATTACGTATCAAACCGAAGACATTTAAAAATGAACAAAAAAGGATTCATATTCGATTTAGACGGTGTTATTGTAGACACTGCTAAGTATCATTTTTTAGCTTGGAAAAACCTTGCAAAAAGTATAGATATAGATTTTACAAAGGAGCAAAACGAACAACTTAAAGGTGTTAGTCGTGTAAAATCATTAGAAAAAATACTGGAATGGGGAAATAAAACCATTTCAGAAGAACAGTTTACATCCTTAATGGGTAAAAAAAATGAAGAGTATTTAAGCTTTATAGCTACCATGGATGATAATGAAATTTTACCTGATGTATCTAAAGTTTTAAATTATTTAATTGCTCAAAAACAACCAATTTCTTTAGGTTCTGCAAGTAAAAATGCACGACCAATTTTAGAAAAAGTTAATCTACTTTCAAAGTTTGATGCCATTGTAGATGGTAATGATGTTAGCAAAGCAAAACCAGATCCAGAAGTGTTTTTAATAGCTGCTAAAGCCTTAAATATAAAACCAGAAGATTGTATTGTTTTTGAAGACTCAGTAGCAGGAGTGCAAGCCGCTAACACAGCAAATATGATTAGTATTGGTATAGGAGAAAAAGAAGTATTACATGAAGCAGATTACGTTTTTTCAGATTTTACAGAAATGGAAAACAGCTTTATTGAAGAGTTAATAAATAGATAAGAAAGTCACGCTAAACACTACTGTAAAAAATCTGTTTTTTAATTACAGTAACTAAGAGAAAACTTAACAGGTGACTTTCATTTTAAATAATAATATTTCCTTTAAAAAAGGAGTGACAATATAAGATTACAATGAATTTAGATTATATAAAACCAGACAATTGGTCTATTATTGAAGAAGGCTTTAACGCAGATAATGTGAAGTCTTCAGAAAGTATATTTAGTATCGGAAATGGAGCAATGGGACAACGCGCTAATTTTGAAGAACAATATTCAGGGCCAACATTTCAAGGAAGCTACATTGCAGGTGTATATTATCCAGATAAAACTAGAGTAGGTTGGTGGAAAAATGGCTATCCAGAATATTTTGCCAAAGTGCTTAATGCACCAAGTTGGATAGGAATTAATGTGCTTGTAAATAAAGAACCTCTAGATTTATTTACCTGTAAAGAAGTAAAAAACTTTCGTAGAGAGTTAAATATGAAAGAAGGATGGTTGTCAAGAAGTTTTGAGGCAACGCTTCCAAATAACATACAAGTAGAAGTTTCTACAAAACGTTTTCTTAGTTTAGATTTAGATGAGGTTGGTGCTATTAAATACCAAGTAAAACCACTAAATAGTGATGCCGAAATTACTTTTCAACCTTATTTAGATTCTGGTATTACAAATGAAGATACCAATTGGGATGATAAGTTTTGGGACACATTACAAATTACCATAGAAGGTGAAAAAGCTTTCATTGAAGCTAAAACCATGAAAACAGAATTTTATACCTGTACATTTATGGAGTCTTCTGTTTTTGTAAATAATGAAAAACAAGACCAAAAACCTGAAATAAAAAGAGAGTCTAACGCCATTGCATTTCACTACACAGTACATGTTGCTGCTGGAGAAACGGCAAGTATTCATAAATTTGGAGGATATACTGTAGACAGAAAACTAGAAAGAAGTCAATTGGTTTCTGCAGCTAAAAACGTTTTAGAAACCGTTATAGAACATGGGTTTACCACGCTTTTAGAAAAACAAAAAGAGGCTTGGTCTAAAATCTGGGAAATGTCAGACATCACTATTGATGGTGACGTAAAAGCACAACAAGGTATTCGTTTTAATATTTTTCAATTAAACCAAACCTATTTAGGTAAAGATTCTACCTTAAATATAGGTCCAAAAGGTTTTACAGGCGAAAAATATGGAGGAAGCACCTATTGGGATACCGAAGCGTACTGTATTCCTTTTTATATGGCTACCAAAAATGAAAATGTAGCTAGAAATTTATTAAAATACCGTTATAACCATTTAGAAAAAGCGATAGAAAATGCTGAAAAATTAGGCTTTAAAAACGGAGCAGCATTGTACCCAATGGTAACGATGAATGGTGAAGAATGCCATAACGAATGGGAAATTACTTTTGAAGAAATTCATAGAAACGGAGCCATTGCTTTTGCCATTTTTAACTACTATCGTTATACAGGAGACTTTAGTTATATTCCAGAAATGGGGTTAGAAGTACTTATAGGTATTGCTAGATTTTGGCAGCAACGTGCAACGTTCTCAGAAGCTAGAAATAAATACGTTATTTTAGGTGTTACTGGTCCTAATGAGTATGAAAATAATATCAATAACAATTGGTATACTAACTATTTAGCAAAATGGTGTATTGATTATGCCTTAGAAAATATTGAAAAAGTAAAAGAGGGTTATCATGACGATTATTTACGTGTTTCTGGCAAAACAAAAATTACAGACAAAGAACTTCAAGAGTGGCAAAAAGTAGCAGATAATATGTATTTTCCATATTCTGAAAAACATCAAATATACTTACAACAAGATGGCTTTTTAGATAAAGAATTAATTACTGTTGCAGATTTACCTCAAGAAGATAGACCTATAAATCAAAAATGGAGTTGGGATCGTATTTTACGTTCGCCTTACATTAAACAAGCAGATACTTTACAAGGTTTTTATTTCTTCGAAGATCATTTTTCAATAGAAGAACTAAAGCGTCATTTTGATTTTTACGAACCATTTACAGTACATGAAAGCTCGTTGTCACCTTGTGTACACAGTATTCAAGCGGCTAAATTAGACCAAATGGAGCAAGCGTATACTTTCTATTTACGTACCTCACGTTTAGATCTAGACGACTATAATAAAGAAGTAGAAGAAGGTTTACATATTACATCTATGGCAGGAACCTGGATGAGTATTGTTGAAGGTTTTGGTGGAATGCGTGTGAAAGAAGATATGCTAAACTTTGAACCTCGAATTCCAAAAGAATGGCAAGCTTATTCGTTTAAAGTAAACTTTAGAGAGCAAATTTTAAAAGTAAACGTTTCGCAAAAAGAGACAACTTTTGAGTTAGAAGGTGATACCGATTTAGATATTGTTGTAAACAATAAACAAATAACAATCTCGCCAAATAACTTGATTAAAGTATAAACCAAACCATAATAATGTAACACAAACCTGCAAGACCAAGTGCCAAACTTGTTTTAGTATCCAGAATCTTGCAGGTTTATATACAATTAAAAAATGAAGCTAAACATACACATATTATTAGTCCTATTTATTAGTATTAGTGTGTCTTGTAAAAAGGCTTCAAACCCAACTACAACTACAGAAATTGTTTCTAACGTAAAAAGGGAAATTGAACGAGTAGAACCACCAAACTGGTGGATTGGTTTTAAAAACCAACAATTACAGTTATTAGTGAAACATCCTAATATTTCGGAAGCGGAACCTAGCATTCATTATTCAGGTGTTTCTATTGCAAAAGTTCATAAAGCAGATAGTCCTAACTACTTGTTTTTAGATCTTCATATTGCAGAAAATACCAAAGCAGGACAATTCAATATCCATTTTAAATATAAAGATGGTAAAGAGCTCGTGCAAACCTATTCCTTAAAAGATAGAGAGCAAGAAGCTGCCAAATATCAAGGTTTTAATAGTAGTGATGCCATTTATTTAATCACTCCAGATCGTTTTGCTAATGGTGATTCTTCTAATGATATTAATGAGAATTTAAAGGAGAAAACCATTAATAGAAAAGAAGATTATGCTCGTCATGGTGGAGATTTACAAGGCATTATTCAGCATTTAGATTATATAGAACAAATGGGTTTTACTCAAATTTGGCCTTGTCCTTTATTAACTAATGACATGCAAGAATCTTCATATCATGGTTATGCCATGACCGATTTTTACCAAGTCGATCCTCGTTATGGTACACTAAATGAGTACAAAGAATTAGCAAGCAAAGCCAAAGAGAAAAATATTGGACTTATCATGGATCAAGTGGCTAACCATTGTGGTAATGCACATTGGTGGATGCAAGATTTACCATTTAAAAACTGGATAAATCAACAAGAAAGTTTTGAGAATAATAAACCTTTAAATAACTCTAATCACAGACGAACAAGCAATCAAGATTTATATGCTTCTAAGCGTGATAAAAAAGAAATGGCAGAAGGTTGGTTTGTTTCTGCAATGCCAGATTTAAACCAGCGCAATCCGTTTATGGCAAATTATATTATTCAAAATAGTATTTGGTGGGTAGAAACTTTAAACCTTAGCGGAATTCGTCAAGATACCTATCCATATCCAGATAAAACCTTTATGTCTAATTGGGCTAGAGCGATCATGAATGAATATCCTAATTTTTCAATTGTTGGTGAAGAATGGAGTACCAACCCATTACTAATTGGCTATTGGCAAGAAGGACAAAAAAATAAAGATGGTTACCAATCGCATTTAAAATCTACTATGGATTTTGCCATGCAAAAAAATATTGTAGATGCTTTTAACGAAGAAGAAAAATGGGATGCTGGATTGGTGAAAACCTACGAAGGTCTTGCAAATGATTTTGCATACGCATCACCAAAAGACATTATGATTTTTCCAGATAATCATGATATGAGTCGCATTTTTACGCAACTAAAAGGTGATGTGCCAAATACCAAAATGGCACTTAGTTATGTGTTGGCTCTACCAAGAATTCCACAAATATATTATGGTACAGAAATTTTAATGAACGATTTTAAAAAACCAGGAGATCATGGTTTAATTCGTTCCGATTTTCCAGGTGGTTGGCAAGATGATGCTGTAAATGCTTTTACAGGCGAAGGTTTAACCAATACCCAAAAAGACATGCAGTTATTCCTTAAAAAAATATTGAATTATAGAAAGTCTAGCGCTGCCATTCATCATGGAAAAACCATTCATTTTGCACCTTTTTTAGGAACCTATTTTTTGTTTAGAGTTACAGAAGAAGAAACTTTTGTGCACATCATTAATAAAAACGAACAACCAATTAGCATCGATTTAAAGCGCTATGCAGAAATTGGTTTAAACGGAAAAACATTAAAAAATATAGTAACTAATGAAACTTTTGTATGGGAAGATGAAATTATCTTAAACCAAAGAGGAAGTTTGTTGCTAACCACAAAAATATAATTGTTTGTCATTCGGCACTTGATGCGGAATCTACTTTTAAAGATTAAACATGAAAAAATTATTATACATACTATACTTTTTACTATTTCAATTCACCTTTGCTCAGGTTACAATTATAGTTGATGCACTTCCAGAAGACACACCAAAAGATGCTTCTATCTTTGTTTCAGGAGATTTTGAAGGTTGGTCTGGAGGAAATAAAGATTACCAATTACAAAACGTTAATGGACAGTATCAAATAACGCTTCCTAAAACTGAACAACGTATTCTATTCAAGTTCACCTTAGGAAATTGGGAAACATCAGAATGTACCAACAAAGGGTTGAAAATAGATAATCGTATCCATAAATTTAATAAACCAAACGATACCCTAAAAGTAAAAATTGCAGGTTGGAGCCATTTATTTACTGTTGAAGAAGCTTCTACAGCTTCAAAAAATGTAAGCATTCTTTCTGAAGAATTTTATATACCACAACTAAACAGAAAGCGTCGTGTTTGGATGTATCTTCCTGCAGATTATAAAACATCTAATGAAAAATATCCTGTGGTTTATATGCATGATGGGCAAAATCTGTTTGACACCAAAACTTCTGGTTATGGCGAGTGGCAAGTAGACGAAACTTTAGATAAATTATTTAAAGACAACCTAAAACTTATTGTTGTTGGTGTAGATCATGGCGACTCCAAGCGTCTTGATGAATATTCCCCTTGGACGCATCCAGAATATGGTGGAGGAGAAGGAGATGCTTATCTAGATTTTATAGTAAATACTTTAAAACCTTATATAGATTCTAATTTTAACACCAAAAAAGATAAAAGCAATACAGCCATTTTTGGTAGCTCAATGGGAGGATTAATTTCACATTATGCTGCCTTAAAATATCCTAAGGTTTTTGGTAAGGTTGGTGTGTATTCTCCTGCATTTTGGTTTGCTCCAGAGGTAAATGATTATACAAAACAGCATGCTAATATAAACGATACTAAAATGTATTTATTAGCAGGTGGAAAAGAAGGAACAAATACTTCAAGAGTAGAAATTAGTCAGACAGTTACAGACATGAATAACATGATAACTGTATTGAAAAATAACGGTTTTCCTGAAAAAAACATACAGTCTAAAGTAGTACCAGAAGGCAAGCATAATGAAGCTTTATGGCGAAACAATTTTGAAGAAGCTATTACATGGTTATTTCAAGATGCCATTAAAAAAAGAGAATTTGTTTCTGCAAATATCTCTAATAATCAATTGGAGCTAAAAGTTTCTGATGGAAACTATACAATGCAATTTTATACTCCAGAAATAATAGAAACTACTTTTCTTCCAACTGGTGAAACAGTAAGGAATAAAAAATCACATGCTGTAGTTTTAAACAAAGCTTTTTCAGATGTAATTTTTAATGAAACAGAAGACGAAATCACTTTTAAATCAAAGCAATTAGCTGTAAAAATCACCAAAGTACCTTTTCATATTTCCTATTGGAAGGACGGAAAAGAAGTCACTTCTGTAAAAAATAGCTATCAAAAAACAGACGAGTTTGAAACCATTAGTTTTAATCTAAAACCAGATGAAGTGTTATATGGTGGAGGTGCAAGAGCTTTAGGTATGAACCGAAGAGGAAATCGTTTAGAATTGTACAACAAAGCTCATTATGGGTATGAAGATAGAAGTGAATTGATGAATTACACCATGCCAATTGTGGTTTCTTCTAATAAGTATCTCATTCATTTTGATAACGCACCAATTGGCTTTTTAGATTTAGATAGCAACGCAGATAATACATTAACCTACGAAACCATTTCTGGTAGAAAAACCTATCAAGTTGTGGTCGGGAATTCTTGGTTAGATGTAACTAAAAACTATACAAAACTAACAGGAACGCAACCCATGCCACCACGTTGGGCTTTGGGTAATTTTTCTAGTCGATTTGGCTACCATTCGCAAGAAGAAGTCACGCAAACCGTTCAAAAATTTAGAGACGAAAATATTCCGTTAGATGCTGTAATTATTGATATTTTCTGGTTCGGAAAAACCATTCAAGGCACTATGGGGAATTTAGCATTTGATCGCGATTCTTTTCCTAATCCAAAACAGATGATAAAAGGGTTAAAAGACGATAATGTAAAAACCGTTTTGGTAACTGAGCCTTTTGTGTTAACCACTTCTAGTCGTTGGGAGGAAGCTGTTAAAGCCGATGTGCTTGCCAAAGACTCTGTTGGAAACCCGTTTACATTCGATTTCTATTTTGGTAACACAGGTTTGATAGATATTTTCAACCCAAAAGGAAAACAATGGTTTCAAAATATTTATAAAGACTTATCTCGTTTAGGTGTTTCTGGTGTTTGGGGAGATTTAGGAGAACCAGAAGTGCATCCAAAAGCCTTACTTCATGCTACAGGAACAGCAGATGAGGTTCATAATATTTATGGTCATCATTGGGCAGCATTAGTACAAGAGATGTACACTGAAAATAGCCCAAATACAAGACCCTTTATTTTAATGCGTGCAGGAAGTTCTGGTTCGCAACGTTTTGGTATGATTCCTTGGTCAGGAGATGTCAACAGAACTTGGGGAGGATTACAAAGTCAGCCAGAAATTGCATTGCAAATGGGACTACAAGGTTTGGCATATATGCATAGTGATTTAGGAGGATTTGCTGGTAATAATTTAGATGACGAACTGTATGCACGATGGTTGCAATATGGCGTTTTTCAACCTATTTATAGACCACATGCACAAGAGGAAGTACCTGCAGAACCTGTTTTTAGAAGCGATAAAGCCAAAGCGTTAGCCAAACAAGCAATCGAGTTACGCTATAAGTTATTGCCATATAATTACAATTTAGTGTTTGAAAATAACCAAACAGGAGCACCTTTAATGCGAGCCTTATTTTTTGAAGAGGAAGACAATGCCAAGTTGCAAACTATAGTGTCTACTTACCTTTGGGGAAATGATTTTCTTATCACTCCAATTGTAAATCCAGAACAAAAAGAAGCGGAAGTTTACTTCCCAAAAAACAGTAATTGGTTTGATTTTTATACCAATAAAAAAGTAGTAGGAGGACAAACCCTTTCTGTAAAAACAGAAGAAAATTATATACCAACTTACGTTCGTGGTGGTGCATTTATTCCTACTGCAAAAGCCATGCAAAGTACTGCAGAGTATAACGGAACTAATTTAGACTTGCATTATTATTTTGATGCTTCTGTAGCAAAAAGTACTCGCAAAATGTATAATGATGATGGAGCAACAAAAAATGCCTTTGAAAAAGGAAACTATGAAATTCTTCAATTTAAAGCAGAAACAACGAATACATCTTTAAAATTCGATTTTCAAGCAGATACAGGTGTTGATTTTCTAGCTTCAACCAAAACAATAGATGTTATAATTCACAATTTCCCAAAGTCACCAAAACGCATAAAATTCAACAGAAAAAAAATAGAGTTTAACTATAATGAAGTTCTAAAAACATTGACTTTTCAGGTGAATTGGAATACTTCAAATGAAGTAGAAACACAAATTAAATATTAAGTATAACATGAAAAAAAACATACTTTTAATTGCAATAGTTATTCTTGCTTTCAGTTGTAAAACCGATAAAAAAGCAAATCAAGATATAGCTGTAAACCAAAATAAAGAAGTAGTTAAAACACCTTTTGTTTGGGAAGCTGCAAACTTGTATTTTTTGTTGACAGATCGTTTTAATAATGGCGATAAAACCAATGACATAAATTACAACAGAACTAAAGAAACAGGTGTTTTACGTGGTTTTGAAGGTGGAGATTTAAAAGGAATCACCCAAAAAATTGAAGATGGTTATTTTACTAATTTAGGAATCAATGCCATTTGGATGTCACCAATTGTAGAGCAAATTCATGGAGGAACAGATGAAGGTACAGGATTAACCTATGGTTTTCATGGCTATTGGACTAAAGATTGGACCAATATTGACGCCAATTTAGGAACCAAAGAAGACCTTAAAAATTTGGTCGAAGCTGCACATAAAAAAGGCATTCGTGTGTTGCTAGATGCAGTAATTAATCACACAGGTCCTGTTACAGATCAAGATCCTGTTTGGCCAAGCGATTGGGTAAGAACAGAACCTCAATGTAGTTATGATAATTACCAAAACACGGTAACTTGTACCTTGGTAAAAAACCTTCCAGATATAAAAACCGAAAGTAATGAGGCTGTAGAATTACCATCGCAATTAACCGATAAATGGAAAGCAGAAGGTAGATATGAAGAAGAAGTTGCAGAACTAGATGCTTTTTTTAAAGCCACAGGATATCCTCGTGCTCCTCGTTTTTATATCATGAAATGGTTAAGTGATTATATCACAGATTTTGGTATTGATGGTTATAGAGTAGATACTGTAAAACATACCGAAGCTTATGTTTGGCAAGAGTTTAAATCGGTTTGTGATAACGCTTTCGCGGAATTTAAAAAGCAAAACCCAAACAAAGTATTAGACGATAATGCGTTTTACTTGGTTGGAGAAGTGTATAACTACGGAATTTCAGCAGGAAAGGCATTCGATTTTGGAGATAAAAAAGTCAACTATTTTGATGCTGCCTTTAATAGTCTAATCAATTTTGAATTTAAATGGAATGCTGCTCAGCAAACCTATGAAGCGCAATTCAAAAAATACGATAGCCTTTTACATACCAATCTAAAAGATTATGGTGTACTAAACTATTTAACCTCTCATGATGATGGTCAACCTTTTGATAAAAACAGAGAGAAAACCTACGAAACAGCAACACGATTACTACTATCTCCAGGAACCTCTCAAGTGTATTATGGTGACGAGTCTGCAAGAGATTTAACCATAGAAGGTACTGTTGGTGATGCTACTTTAAGAAGCTTTATGAATTGGAATGAAATGGAGCACCAACAAGATTTGCTAATGCACTGGCAAAAATTAGGTCAGTTTAGACGTAATCATCCTTCTGTTGGAGCAGGAAAGCACACCATGATTAGCAATGCACCTTATCTGTTTAGCAGAAGTTATACTAAAGGCAATTTTAAAGATGAAGTAATTATTGGTGTCGATATTCCTAAAGGAGAACAAATTATAAAGGTGTCTTCCGTTTTTAAAGAAGGACAAGAAATTAAAGATTTTTATTCTGGCGAAACTTATAAAGTTTCCAACGGAACGATCACTATAACAGTAGAAACAAACATTTTATTATTAGAAGAATTAAACTAAATAGACTCATGAAAAAATTAATCTTATCCTTAGCATTTATAAGTGTGTTTGCTTGTAAAGAAGAGAAAAAACAAGAAGAAATAAAGACCGTTTCAGAAGAAAAAACAGCAATAAAACCTATTTCATCTTCCGATTTAGAAACAGCTGTTATCTATGAGGCTAATATCAGACAATATTCGCCAGAAGGAACATTTGAAGCATTCACCAAAGACATTCCGCAGTTAAAGAAATTAGGTGTAAAAGTGATTTGGTTAATGCCTGTTTTTCCTATTTCAGAAACAAAACGTAAAGCAACAGGAGGAGAAGATAGCAAGTTTGCTACTGATTTTCCAGAAGCAGAACAAGACAAGTATTTAGGTAGCTATTATGCAGTGTCTGATTTTACTAAAATCAATCCTGAATTTGGTACAATTGAAGATTTTAGAAGCCTTGTAAATACAGCACATGATAACGGAATTTATGTGATTTTAGATTGGGTACCTAATCACACAGGTTGGGATCATACTTGGTTAAAAACCAATCCTGAATATTACACACAAAATGAAAAAGGTGAAGTGGTACATCCTGAAGATACCGATTGGACAGATGTTGCAGATTTAAATTACGATAACCAAGAAATGCGTAAAGAAATGATTGCAGACATGAGCTATTGGTTAACAGAAGAAGGTGTAGATGGTTTAAGATGTGATGTTGCAGGTTCTGTGCCAACCAATTTTTGGGAACAAGCCATTCCAGAATTACGTGCTAAAAAAGACATTTTTATGCTAGCTGAAGCTTGGAAACCAGAATTATTAAAAGACGGTTTGTTTGATATGGCTTATGGTTGGGATAGACACCATGCCATGAACCATATTGCACAAGGAGAAAAGGATGCAACCGAATATACTAAGGTGTTACATACCGACTTTGAGCGTTATGAAGCAGATGATATTATAATGAACTTTGTTACCAACCATGACGAAAATTCTTGGAATGGTACCATTAAAGAACGCATGGGAGAAGCAAGTGAAACCATGACTGCTTTAGCTTACGTAACTCCAGGAATGCCATTAATTTATTCTGGTCAAGAATATGATTTAGACCACAGATTATTGTTTTTTGAAAAAGATAGCTTTCCGCATACCAAAGGGAAAACATGGAAGGTGTTAGAGAAATTAGGAAAACTGAAAAACACAAGTTCTGCTTTACATGGAGGTGAAAAACCTGCTTCTTTTGAAACAATAGAAACTGCAAATGAAAATATCTTAGCATTTAAACGTAGTAAAAACGGAAGCGCAGTTGTTTTTCTTGCAAACCTAACCGATAAAGAACAATCTTTTGATAATGTAGTAAAAGGAACTTATATAAATTATATGGATAATGCTAAAGAAGAATTTCAAGAAGATACCGTTACTTTAGAGGCTTGGGAGTATAAAATATTAGTAGAGTAATTTTTAAAATGATGAATAAAATACTATTTCTTATTTGTTGTACGTTATTATGTAGTACTGCCAATTTTGCACAAGTTGGTATTGGTACAACAAACCCTTTAAGTACTTTAGATGTTAATGGTAACCTTTCTGTAAAACACATGGTTTTAACAGGAAGTGCAACTCCTACTATTATAGGTGATGGAGTTTATTTGTCAATAAATCCAATAGTACAAGATCAAGAATTTGTTTTGCCAGATCCAACCGTTTTTCCTGGTAGAGTTTATATTATTAGAAATATTAATAATTCGGTTACTGCAAAACTAACAACAGTAGCAGGATTATTGTTTCCTAAAGATTCTACAATAGGAAGTTCTGAGGTGTATATGTATGAAAACCATTCAAGAACCATGCTTGTAATTAGTGATGGTGTAAACTGGACATATATAAATTAAAATAAGAGTCTCTCTCTTTATTATAAAAATCTCTTGTAGTAGCAATACCTCAAGAGATTTTTTGTTTTATAGCTTTATGTAAAAGCTTTTGATTTTAGTTGCTTGAGCTACATTTTTATAATCTTCTTTACTTTGGTTTGTTGTACCTCATTTTCAATTTTTATAAAATAAATACCATGTGGTAATTCTGTTATATTAAAAGCGTGGTGGTATTCAAAATCACCAATAAATTTTTTAATAACTTTTCCTGTTACATCTAATATGCTTAATTGTGTACTGCTTTTATTTAGTGTGAATTCTGCTTCTACAGGGTTTGGGTAAATATTTAGCGTGTCTAAATTATTGTAATTGCTAACCGATAAGGTAGGGTTTAGAGTTCCTTCTAGCGCTATATTTAAGGTTGCATTATTGTTATACGTTACTTGTACATTACCATTGTTTTCGTTGAGTAAGGTATTGTTTAAAGTTACTTCAATAGTTATATCTTGATTAGCACCTAAAAGCATATTGGCATAGGTTTCATTTAAAGTATAGTGTGTGCCAGAAACCGTAATATTATCTATATAAGTTCCTGTGGTTCCTTGGCTGTTAGATAAGGTTATAGGTATAGTTACTGTGCCATAGTCGGTTCCGTAATCAAAAGTTTTTATGTTTTGGTCTGCAGCAAATACGCTATTTATATTAGGGCTTCCGGTTGGGTTATTTATATTATAATACTCCATGTTTCTCATAGAAGTACCACCACTAGAACCACTAATAACATGAATACCATCACCAGAAACTATGGCTTGAATACCATGTCTGTCATGATTTAAGTTGTCTTTAGTTGTCCAACTTTCGGTTAGCGGATTAAAAGCTTCAACAATATCGCGTTGTCCATTATTACCTGTTGCACTTCCATAGGTAGTTTCTCCTCCTATAACATATATTTCATTTTGAAAGAAAACAGTAGCAGCTCCAGCTCTTGGGTATGGTAAATTACTACTAACATCTAAGGTAGACCAAGTATTTAAGTTGAAGTCATATACATCTACTTCTGGTACTTGCGGAGCAAATAAGCCTCCTGTACTTCCGGTAAGTCTTCCGCCTATAGCGTAGAGTTTATTATTGTAGGTAATGGCTTGAAAATGATCTCTAGCATGAGGAGCATCTGTTAAAGCGGTAAATGTACCAGTAGCAGGATCAAATTCGTCAAAATAAGGAACATAGCCTCCACTATGACCATACATATTTCCGCCAACTAAGTAAAATTTGCCATTATGCATGGCTAAACCAGTAGATCCACGTTTTCTATTTGATGGTAATTCTATTCCTTGAATCCATTGATGACTAGCAGGATTGTACATGTAAATATAATCTGCAGACAATTCAGGATTTGGTTCGTTGGTTTTAAAAGCGCCAATTACCCAAATTAGCCCTTCATAGGTTACTGCTTGAAAGTGGTTAAGATCTACAGGAGCCATTGCTCCTTGAGACCAAGTGTTAGAAGTGTAATCATAAATCTCAACTACTTTAGGAGATTCTCTTCCTCCAAAAATAAAAAACTTATCACCAGCTTGTACAAATCCAAATTCATGCCTCGCAATATAGTTTTCGTTTTCATTGGCTATTGACCAATTTTGTCCTTTTAGTTTTGGTGTAAAGCTTAAAAATAGAAATAGTAAAATCCATAAAGAATTTTTTTTTGTTGCACGTTTCATTTGGTTGGTTTTTTGATTTAATAGCTTGATAATCAATAAATTTAGTTAAAATATTTGGAAGATTTAAAAATGAAGCATAAAGTTTGAGTTTTTTAAATAGCGTAGCCCTAGAAATAAACTGTTAAGATGTATATGGTAGTTCGACTAATAAATATAATTTGTAATTTTGCATATATAAAGTAGTCTTAAATGAAAGAAAATTACCCATCAGAATCACCAATGCGCTTTAAGATTAGCTTTAATAAGCTATTAGAACAGTATGAAGATTTAGCTTCTAATGCTGATGAGTTTATTGCAAAAAAAGCCAAACGAGTTTTAGAAACTGCAGCGCCTTATCCTGTGCTTCGTGAAGGGTTTTCTGATTACAAATTACTTGAAAAATATAAAAATGAAATTCAAGTATTACTACAAGATTCTTTTAGTCCTGTACTTACTAAAAACGAAATAAAAACAGCATCTATACCTTTTGAAGATGTTATTTTTAACTCTTCTGAAAGATTTAAATCTATAGTTAAAACTGCAGGAGAAGATTTTGAATTAAAAATAAAAAACTTACCAGAAGACGATAGGTATATTAGTTTTTGCGCTATTATCTTAAACTTTTACTATGGTTATTCTCTAGATTTTAAAAGACCTTTTTATTACGAAATACCAGATGTAAATGGTGTAATGCGTTATTATAAAATTTTATATAATGCAGATTTCACAGAAATTATTCCTAATGAAAATGCACCAAAAATAACACAACAAGATTATGATGAGTTATTAGATAACTTTGAAAATATGGACATGTGGAAAGAAAAGTTTCCGCCAAATAGTTATGAGTTTAAGGGCTTTGTAATTTCTAATATGTTTGATGTTACAGATGACCAATCTATATCTAATATAAAATCTTCTTTAATAGGTGAAAACAAACGTAAAGACCATGCTTTTATGGAAGGATTTCATGAAATCTTTCGTTCGCTATTAAGCTTAAAAGATATTCAAGTAGGTTTTTCTCTTTACAATAAGGAAGAAGATGTTTTTGAACGAGTTTATGGTGCTGGAATAAGTAGTTTTTTACTGCATGATTTAGATACTTCAAAATGTTCTGATGCTTTGTGTAATTGGTCGTACAACAGACTTTTAAATGAAAAAAAGTTTTTTACAGTGTCTAATGTTAACCTTATGTTTGAAAAAACAAAAGGGAAAATTCCGCATATAAATACACTACATAATCAAGGAATACAAAGTGCTATTTTAGCACCTATAGCAAACAATGACGAAGTCATGGGTATTCTTGAAATTATTTCATACAAACCTCAAGTTTTAAACAGTATAAATGCCAATAAACTTGCAGATATTATGCCTTTTATAGTTTCTGCTGTAGAGCGTTCAAAAAATGAAGAAGAAAATTTAATTGAAGCTATCATTCAGCAAGAATGTACTTCTATTCATTCTAGTGTAAATTGGCGATTTGTAAAAGAAGCAAGAAATTTTATTAAAGCACAAGCCGAAGGAAAATCGCCAAGTTTTAATAAAATCGCCTTCGATAATATTTATCCATTATATGGGCAAATTGATATTAAAGGTTCTTCGGAAGCTAGAAACAAAGCTACCAAGCAAGATTTAATAGTACAGTTAAATGCTGTAAAATCTATTATTGAAAGTGCTTCAAAACTAGAAAGTCTTCCTATTTATGAGCAGCTTATTTTTCAAGTAAATGAATATTTAAAAGGTTTAGAAAATCATTTTAAAGTAGATAGTGAGCAGCAAATCACTTCGTTTTTTAATGAGGATATAAAACCGTTTTTAGAGCATTTAGCTTTAGAAAAATCATTAAAATTAGAAATAGAAAACTACTATAAAAGTATTGATGCTGCAGCTAATGTAGTCTATAACCATAGAAAACAATATGACGATACTGTTGCTGCAATTAATAAAGCAATGGCATCTCTTTTAGATGAAAAACAAGAAGATGCACAAAAAATGTATCCGCATTATTTTGAGCGTTTTAAAACCGATGGTGTAGAACATAATATGTACATTGGTGAGTCTATTACTAAAGAAGATAGCTTTAATCCAATTTATTTATATAATTTAAGATTGTGGCAATTACAGGTTATGTGCGAAATGGAAAATGCCTATTACCAAATGAAATCTAATTTTCCGTTAGCACTAGATGTTGCCTCTATGATATTGGTTTTTAACCAACCATTATCTATAAGTTTTAGAATGGACGAAAAGCAATTTGATGTAGATGGTACCTATAACGCCAGATATGAAATTGTAAAAAAACGCGTAGATAAAGCTTTTATAAAAGGAACCAATGAAAGAGTTACCGAAAAAGGAAAAATAACCATTGTATACTCGCAAAAAGAAGACGAAATAGAATATTTACGTTATATAAAGTTTTTACAATCTAAGCATTATCTAGATACAGATGTTGAAATTGTAGAGTTACAAGACTTGCAAGCTGTAACAGGTTTAAAAGCTATTAAAGTTAGTGTATTGTACCATATAAGTAAAGAAGATAAGGCATTTTATACTTATAATGATTTAATGAAAGAAATTAAAGCCTAGTATCCTGCGTATTTAAAAGCTATAGCAAAAGCTAATACACTACAAATAATACCTACCATAAATACTGTGTAGGTAATGCGTAATATTTTGTATTTTTTGTTTAAAACCAAACCTAGAAAATACAAATCTTTTTTCAAGGTAGAATATAGGTAGTCTTTGTCTTTCATCATTTCTCCCATAGCCCATTCAAATTCATTTAATTTCATTTTATGAAAATTACCAAAAAACAATAGGTTTACTTTTTGGTTGGCAACATCTTCTTTAGTGAATTTTCCTCTAGTAATATTGGGTCTAGTTGCTAAAACAGACAAGATTATAGAAGCTACTGTAAAAAGAACAAAAACCAAAGTTGGGTAAATTAGGTATTGGTTAGAAGGATTATCTAGTTTAGGTAAAAGGTTGGCTAAAACTAAAGACACAATAATAGCATTTACAGAAAGTAAAATGTTTGCTTTTGTATCTGCAATATTACTTAAAGTAATGTGGTTTTTTAGGGTAACTCTAAACATGGTTTCTATACCACGTTCAGGAATTTCTATTTTATGTTTTTTAAACTTTAATTCGTCTTTTTTCTGTTTTAGCCTTGAAGTATCCTTTGTTATTTTACTGTAGGTTTTTAATAGTTTAGCAAGGTTTTTACTTTTCCCTTTTTCCCATAATGAAACTGCTAAATCACTATTAAATTTATGCTCTTGAGTAAAAAAAGTAATGTTTTGCTCAAGCCACTCTATATCTGTAATTTGTTTTTGGTTGGTTAACTCTAATTCTTTTTTTAATAGAAGGGTTACATCTTCAAAATTTTTGTTTGCAACATGTGCACAATCTGCATCGCGAATAAATTTTTCTAGCTGTGTTTTTGGCTTAAAACCCATTGTTGTTGCTAAAATTAAGTCAGATACTAACTTAATGTCTTCTTCTGAGCAATGATGCTCTTTTAAAAATGCTGTTGCATAAGCTGCACTATGCACTTCATGTGTAGTATTGCTTTTAACAAAACCTGTATCATGAAACCAAGCACTTATAACTAGAAGTGATTTAGAATGTGTATCGATTTTTGCTAAATCTGCTAATTCTATAGCGTTTTTTACAACATTTTGGGTGTGTGTTACATTATGGTAAACAAAGCTATTTTTTAAATGCGTGTTTAATAAGTTAACAACATGTTTTTCTGCTTCAGCTATTAGGTGGTTCATAAAAAGAAATATGATTTTAAGTAAAAATACTAAACATTTAATTAAAGTTTAATATGCAGACCATTTAGTCTAAAAAAATAGTAAAACTTTCATTGTGCATAAAGGTTTCTTTTAAAGTTAATTAAAATGAAACTCATAAAGGTTTCCTCCTGTATCATGTGCTTTTTCATCCGTAATATATAGCGTTGTTGCATCCTTAAAGCAAATGCTTTCTTTTTGCGAAATATGCTCAAAAGGAAACTCTTTAATAGTGCCATTAAAAAAATCATCTCCTTCAAAATTAGTGAAAAGCAACACGGCTTTCTGGCTTAATAGTACCATTGTTTTTTTATCAGGACTAATGTCTGCAGAGGTTATCCAGCAATGAGATTCTGTACAGCTATTAAAAGAACCTAAAAGCTGCGCTTCATGATTACCTGCTTCTTCTGGAATTTTGTAAACACTTGTCTTGCCAAAATCTCCTTTTACACGACTTTTAGTAAATAAGTATAAATTTTTATTGAAGTAAAAGAAAGCTTCGCAGTCAAAATAAAGCTGTTTCTTTTTTGGTGGAAATTTTTTTTGATCGGGATAACTAAATGATATACGTTCTACCTTAACAGTAGCATCACTTGTTAAGCTAGAAGCCTGTATTTTTAAAATGGTTAAATTTTTACGTTTACTATCATTATTACCAAAATCACCAATATAAAGATTGCCTTGGTCATCACTTGTTAAGTCTTCCCAGTCATGGTTTTTGGCATCGATTTTTAATTCTTTTTTAATTTTTCCTTTGGCATCAAGCCCAAAAAGTTTGGGTTTGTTACCACTGTCATTTACCATCCAAATAAGATCAGAATCGATGGCTATTTCGGTTCCAGAAACTTCATTTACATCTGCAGGCAAATCGGTAATATTTACAATGTTTTTTGTGGTACAGCTTCCGTAAAAAAATAATATTAGGATAAGGAATTTATTCAAAGCAGTTTTCATTTATTAATGCTAAATTTACGTGGTTTTTAAAAAGTATGAAACAAAAAGACGTTATTATTATAGGAGGTGGAGCTGCAGGTTTTTTTGCGGCAATTAATATTGCGGTTCAAAACCCAAAATTATCTATTGCTATACTTGAAAAAGGAAAAGAAGGTTTGCAAAAGGTTAAAATTTCTGGAGGAGGACGCTGTAATGTTACACATGCAGAGTTTATTCCTCAAGAATTGGTGCATAATTACCCAAGAGGAGAAAAAGAATTACTTGGTCCTTTTCATCAATTTATGACAGGTGATACTATTGCTTGGTTTGAAGAACGAGGTGTTGCTTTAAAGATAGAAGAAGATGGACGCATGTTTCCAGAATCTAATACCTCACAAACCATTATAGATTGTTTTTTAAACGAAACTAAAAAGCATCAGGTAGAAGTGCTGTATAGCCAAACAGTAAAAGCGATTGAAAAAGAGGAAGCTGGTTGGAGTATTATTACGCAATCGGAAGAATTCACAGCAAAAAAAATACTGGTAGCAACAGGAAGTAGCCCAAAAATGTGGAAGCTGCTTGAAAAACTACAGCATAAGGTAATACAACCTGTACCTTCGTTATTTACTTTTAACTGTAAAGATAAACGTATAAAAAATATTCCTGGAGTAGTAGCTCAAAATGTTGAAGTACAGGTTTTAGGAACATCTTTGTTTTCAGAAGGTCCGTTACTAATTACTCATGTTGGTTTTAGTGCTCCTGCAATTTTAAAACTCTCTGCTTTTGGTGCTTTAGAGCTTGCTAAACTGGATTATAATTTTACTATTGAAGTTAATTTTATTAAACAAACGGTTCTAGATGCTTTAGATGTTTTAAAGAATTTAAAATTAGACCTTGCAAAAAAAACGGTTTTAAAAGCCCCACAGTTTGATTTGCCAAAACGTTTATGGCAACAGCTAGTACTAGCATCAAAAATTCAAGATGAAACCCGTTGGGCAGATTTAAATAAAACACAGCTAGAAGAACTTGCAGCACAATTAACCAAAGCACAGTTTGTAATAGAAGGTAAGAGTACCTTTAAAGACGAATTTGTAACTGCAGGAGGAATAGATTTAAAAGAAATTAACTTTAAAACCTTTGAAAGTAAACTGCATGAAAACCTATATTTTGCTGGTGAAGTTATTAATGTAGACGCTATAACAGGAGGTTTTAATTTTCAAAATGCATGGACAGGAGCCTATATTGCTTCGCAACACATTTCTAAATAATATGTATACGTATGTAGCTTTGCTAAGAGGAATTAATGTTGGTGGACATAAAAAAGTACCTATGGCTACTTTACGTGAACGGTTAACAAAAGCAGGTTTTAAAAACGTGCAAACCTATATACAAAGCGGAAATGTAGTTTTACAGTCTTCAGAAAAAAACACAAAAACTATTGAAGCAATTATTGGTAAAACCATACTGTCTTATTTTCAATTTGAAGTTGCTGTGTTAGTAAAAACAAAACAAGAACTCGATACTATTTTTAAGGATTGCCCTTTTGAAAATGAAAAAAAAGAGGCAAGTTACTTTTTATTACTTCAAGAAACACCAGATAAAGATTTGGTAGCATTAGCTTCTAAAAAAGAATATAAAAACGAAGAATATAAAATAATAAACAACTGCATCTATTTTTATAATGAAGCTGGTTACGGAAAATCGAAATTCAATGCTAATTATTTTGAACGCGCATTAAAAACACCTGCAACAGCAAGAAATTATAGAACCATGAAAAAACTAATAGATTTAATTACATAAAACGTAATTACTCATACTTTACAGCATTCCAACAGGCTTCAATAGTTTGGTCTATTTGTTTTTCGCTCATTGGTAATTCTTCCTTGATTTTTAATTTTACAGCAGATGAAATAATACCATAACATAAATTGGTAATTAATACCTCGTCAATGTTTTTTAGTTTTTTTGTTTGCACACCTTGCGTACAGAAGTCTACCACTTCTGCATAAAACGGTTTTGATTTTTTAGCAATTTCAGGTGTAATAAGAGGTGGAACACCAACATATTCTACAAAATAAAATGCTAAGGGATTACTTAAAAAGTAGTTGTACAAATTACGCCACATGGTTGAAAACTGTGTTTTGTAATCGTCGGCAGGTTTAATGTTTGTTAGCATCACAGTACCGAAATCTTTATAAATCATCAAGAAAATTTTTTCAATAATCTGCTGTTTGTTTTTAAAGTAATGGTAAATAGTACCCACAGCAACATTAGCTTCTCTGGCAACTTGAGACATAGGTGTTGCGTGAAAGCCTTGTTTTACTACAAGTTCTAGAGTAGTTAAAATAATACGTTGTTCTTTTTCCATTCGTATTTTTAATTATGCAATACTAATAGTATCAAAAATAGTGAATAATAGAATGGATTTATAAACTATCTTTGCTAAAATTTTATTTTAATGACAAAAGAAGCAACCTTTTTATCTACTTTACAAAATAATAATATACAATCAGGTACCTATACTTGGTCATCACCAAGCAATATAGCCCTTGTTAAATATTGGGGGAAAAAGGAAAATCAAATTCCTGAAAATGCATCTATTAGTTTCACGCTAGATGCCTGTAAAACAATAACTAGTTTAGGTTTTAATAGAAAGGAAGATGATAATCAGTTTTCTTTTGATGTAATTTTTGAAGGAAAAAAGAATTCTGATTTTAAACCTAAAATTGAAACTTTTTTTAAGCGTATTGAAGCGTATTTACCTTTTTTAAAAGACTATCATTTTACTATTGAAACGCAAAACACTTTTCCGCATAGCTCAGGAATTGCATCTTCTGCTTCTGGTATGAGTGCTTTGGCGCTTTGTTTAATGAGTATAGAAAAGCAAATGAATCCAGATATTACTCCAGAATATTTTAATCAAAAAGCTTCTTTTTTAGCTCGATTAGGTTCTGGTAGTGCTTGCAGAAGTATTGAAGGCGATTTAATTGTTTGGGGAAACCATGAACATATTGAAGGTAGTTCTAATCTTTTCGCAATAAAATATCCGTATGCTGTTCACGATAATTTTAAAAATTACCAAGACACTATTCTGTTGGTAGATAAAGGCGAAAAGCAAGTAAGTAGTACTGTTGGTCATAATTTAATGCATAACCATCCTTTTGCAAAACAACGTTTTGATCAAGCAAGTGAAAACATGACAAAGCTTATGTCTGTTTTTAAAACTGGAGACTTACAAGAATTTATAGATATAGTAGAAAGCGAAGCGCTAACGCTACATGCTATGATGATGACGAGTATGCCTTATTTTATTTTAATGAAACCTAATACGCTAAAAATAATTAATGCTATTTGGGCATTTAGAAAACAATCTAGTCTGCATATTAGCTTTACATTAGATGCTGGAGCAAATGTTCATGTACTATATCCAGAGGCAGAAAAAGCAAAATGCATTGAATTTATTAAAAATGAATTAGTTGCGTATTGCCAAAATGGACATTATATTTGCGACACGATTGGCTTTGGTGCTAAACCAAACTAATATAAATTGCGTATATTTGGTATAAGTTACTGTAAACGATAATACTACTAGCTGAAAATATTTATGAAAGGACCTCTTTTTTACTCAAAAATTTTACTGTTTGGTGAATACGGAATCATTAAAGATTCTAAAGGATTATCTATTCCTTATAGTTTTTATAATGGAGCATTAAAAAAGGATGAAAATCCTTCTGAAGAAGCGATAAACTCTAACGCAAGTTTAAAAAACTTTGTATTGCATTTAAAACAAATGAATGAAGAGGTGGTAGCTTTTAACTTAGAAGCATTACAAAAAGATGTAGATGCTGGTATGTACTTTGATTCTTCTATACCTCAAGGATATGGTGTTGGTAGTTCTGGTGCATTAGTTGCAGCTATTTATGATAAATATGCTAAAAATAAAATAACCGTTTTAGAAAATTTAACACGAGAAAAACTACTAAAATTAAAAAGTGTTTTTTCTCAAATGGAATCCTTTTTTCATGGTAAATCTTCTGGTTTAGATCCTTTAAATAGCTATTTAAGTATTCCTATTTTAATACATTCTAAAGATAATATTGAAGCAACAGGAATTCCTTCGCAAACTACAGATGGCAAAGGAGCTGTGTTTTTATTAGATAGCGGAATTATAGGAGAAACGGCTCCAATGGTTAGCATTTTTATGGAAAACATGAAACAAGAAGGTTTTCGTAGTATGCTAAAAGACCAATTTATAAAACATACAGATGCTTGTGTAGACGATTTTTTAAAAGGAGATATAAAATCTTTATTTAAAAATACCAAGCAACTATCTAAAGTAGTTTTAAACAACTTTAAACCTATGATACCAAACCAGTTTCATGAACTTTGGAAAAAAGGAATTGATACCAATGAGTACTACTTAAAACTTTGCGGTTCTGGTGGTGGAGGCTATATTTTAGGCTTTACAGAAAATTTTGAAAAAGCAAAACAATCGCTTAAAGCGTATAAGCTAGAAGTAGTTTATAACTTCTAAAGTTCGCTTAACTCTTAAAGAATCATTAGATTTGCTTTAAGTGCCTTTTTTTAGATTCTCATTAATCCTTTTATGCTAACCCGAAAACAAAAACACATATTATTAAAGTTTTTTAGCATGTTTTCTGTGGTACGAGGATACAATATTTTAATTGTAGTACTCGCACAATATTTAGCATCCATTTATATTTTAGCTCATGATAAAACGCTTCGCGAAGTTGTTTTAGATATAAATCTACTAATGCTGGTTTTGGCTTCTGCAGCAACCATTGCAGGAGGTTATATCATTAATAATTTTTATGATTCTGAAAAAGATCTAATCAATAGACCTCAAAAATCTATGTTAGATAAATTGGTGAGTCAAAATACCAAACTATCCTTTTATTTTGTGCTTAATTTTCTAGCTGTAATTATGGCTAGTGCAGTTTCGTTTAAAGCTGTATTGTTCTTTTCGGTGTATATTTTTGCTATTTGGTTTTATTCGCATAAACTTAAAAAAACACCAATTATAGGTAATATTACTTCTGCTATATTAACTATTACGCCTTTTTTTGCCATTTTTATGTATTACAAAAATTTTGAACATGTGATTTTTGTTCATGCAGCATTTTTGTTTTTAATAGTTTCTATGCGAGAATTAGTAAAAGATTTAGAAAACATAAAAGGAGATCTAGCATTAAACTATAAAACCATACCAATTGTTTATGGTGAAAAAGCATCTAAAATAATGCTTACCATTTTAAGTGTTTTAACATTGGTTCCTGCATATTTATTAATAAACACATATCCTGTAGGTAAAATGGTTTATTTCTTCTATTTAAGTGCTGTTTTATTAGTAGTATTCTTGGTGTTACTTTTTAAATCAAATACAAAAACACAATACTTAATCCTGCATAATATTTTAAAATTTATAATTGTATCAGGTGTTTTTAGCATTTTACTAATAGATGTAAATCTACTTTTAAACAAGTTAGTTATATTATAAATTTAGGAGCTTACCTCTTGGTGAAACTGCGTAGCTATGCGTTTGTAAGTGTTTTAGAGTGTAGTAAAAGCGTTGCTTATTCTTATATTTTAAAAAAAAGAAATCAGCACAATTACTCATACAGTATAGTACTACTATTAAAAATAAGAAGCCAACAATCATAAATCATAATATATACTATATCTTTGCAGCTTTAAAGTAATATATTTAAGAGCAATGAGTAAGCAAAGAGAAAATAAAAGCAAAGGAAAGCCTTCAGGACGTGGACACAATAATACGCGTAACCAGAGTCAAGCAAGAGGAAATGCTCCAATAAAAAAGAAAGCAGTGTCTAAAAAAGCATCAGACTCAGACCAAATTCGTCTTAACAAATACGTAGCAAATTCAGGAATTTGTTCTCGTAGAGATGCAGATATGCATATAGCAACTGGGCTAGTTTCTGTAAACGGAAAGATAGTTACAGAAATGGGTTACAAAGTAAAGCTAGAAGATGAGGTTCGTTTTGATGGAGCAAGAATCAATCCAGAAAAGAAAGCCTACGTTTTACTAAATAAACCAAAAGGTTTTGCTACTACTACAAGTGAAGGTAAAGGACGTACAGTTATGGATTTAGTTGCAAATGCAACAAATTCAAGAATAAAGCCAATTGGTAGATTAGGTAGAAATAGTAAAGGATTATTGTTTTTTACCAATGATGATTTGGTAGCAAAAAAATTCACCAACTCTAAAAATGGTGTTCCTCGTTTATTTCAAATAGAATTAGATAAAAACCTGAAAGCAGAAGACCTTAAAAAAATTAGAGAAGGCTTTAGAGTAGAAGGTAAACTTATTACTGTAGAAGAAGTGAGTTATATTGATGGAGTTTCTAAAAAAGAAATAGGACTTAAAATTAAAAATACAGGGAATACTATTATTCGTACTATTTTTGATTATTTAAACTATGATGTAGTTAGTGTAGATTGTGTTGCAATTGGGCATCTTACTAAAAAAGATATTCCTCGTGGTCACTGGAAACACTTAACAGAACAAGAAATAAATACCTTAAAAATGTTATAAGTTTTTTTTTAATAACAATTACAATATTTATTAAAGTCGCCAAATAGAGATATTTGGCGACTTTCTTTTTATTTAGACACATAGCTAATTTAGTACAGGATTAAGCTAGTTTTTCTTGTGTTTTAAATCTGTTTCTTGATGCCTTTGGTTGCACTTTGTAAAAAGTATTGTATACCAAAAAGGAATTATTGAAACCAACTTTTTTCTTCAAAAAGAGCCGTTAAAATATCTTTCAAAAAAAAATAAAAATCTTTTAAAAAAAAGATTGCAATTCAAAAAAAAGTATTTCATTTGTATTGCATTTAGCTGAACAAATTGAACACTGTTTCTATGTTCGGGCTTTTGGAAATTAGGAAGTCATATTCAAAAGCAGCTTACAGATTAAGCGACCGAATTTTAAAGCTAACTTCCGAGTATTCTTCTATCGTTGCTAGCCAGCATCAATACGGTTTTGTACCTACTACAGAACTAAAAATACAAATCTGATTGCATCATTATTATTTGTTTTAAGCAGCATTTTTGCGCTGTTTCTTATTTAAATTCTAACATTTTTAAAAATAATAATGAACACAAAATACATTGATCTAATTGATCAAACTTTCGATTTTCCTCAAGAAGAATTTACCCTTGAGGCTAATAAACTACGCTTTCATGATATCGACCTAATGCAATTGGTTGAAGAGTATGGAGCACCTTTAAAATTCACCTATTTACCACAAATTTCTAATAACATTCAACGTGCAAAAAAATGGTTTGCAAATGCTATTGAAAAACAAGGTTATAAAGGTAAATACAACTATTGTTACTGTACAAAAAGCTCGCATTTTAAACATATATTAAATGAAGCTTTATCAAATGATATACATATAGAAACCTCTTCGGCTTTTGATATTGATATTGTTGAAAACCTTAAAAAAGAAGGAAAAATAACAAACGATACTTTTGTTATTAGTAATGGGTTTAAGCGTTCGCAGTATGTTACAAATATTGCAAGACTTATTAATGAAGGGCATAAAAACGCTATTCCAATTATTGATAATTATGAAGAAATAGATTTACTTTCTCAAGAAATTGAAGGTAAGTTTAATATAGGAATTCGTATTGCTTCAGAAGAAGAACCAAAGTTTGAATTCTATACTTCTCGTTTAGGAATTGGTTATAAAAACATTGTACCATTTTACAAAAACCAAATAGCTACTAATAAAAAAGTAGAACTTAAAATGCTTCACTTTTTTATAAATACAGGAATTAGAGACAACGCTTACTACTGGAACGAATTGCAAAAGTGTTTAAAGGTATATACAAGCTTGAAAAAGATTTGTCCTACCCTAGATAGTTTAAATATTGGAGGAGGTTTTCCAATAAAAAACTCCCTAGCTTTTGATTTTGATTATGAATATATGGTTGATGAAATCATTAACCAAATAAAAATTACTTGCGAAGAAGGAGGCGTAGAAGTGCCAAATATTTTTACCGAATTTGGAAGTTTTACTGTTGGTGAAAGTGGAGGAGCAATTTATGAGGTATTGTACCAAAAACAACAAAACGATCGTGAAAAATGGAACATGATAAATTCCTCTTTTATTACAACTTTACCAGACACTTGGGCAATTAACAAGCGTTTTATTATGCTGCCATTAAACCGTTGGGAACAAACTTATGAGCGTGTTCTGCTTGGCGGATTAACCTGTGATAGTGATGATTATTACAATAGCGAGCAACATATGAATGCTATTTATTTACCAAAATACAATAAAGATAAACCACTATATATTGGCTTTTTTAATACAGGAGCTTATCAAGAAAGTATTGGTGGATTTGGTGGTTTACAACACTGTTTAATTCCGTCACCAAAACATATATTAATAGATAGAGATGCCGACGGAAAAATCTCTACAAAACTATTTAGTGAACAACAAAAAAGTGAAGACTTACTTAAAATTTTAGGGTATGCAAACTAAAACTTATGCAGGTATTTCGGAAGAATTTTCGAAACTTGAAACATCAAAAATCGTGCTAATTCCTGTGCCTTATGATGGTACAAGCACATGGCAAAAAGGAGCAGATAAAGGTCCAGAAGCATTTTTACATGCTTCAGAAAACATGGAACTTTATGATATTGAAACAGAAACAGAAGTATACCAGCAAGGTGTGTTTTTAGCAGATACTGTTACAGTAAATAGCTCTCCAGAAGCTATGGTAGATGCTGTACATCAAGCAACAAAAAAGTACATTAAAAAGAACAAGTTTGTAACCGTTTTTGGTGGTGAACATTCGGTGTCTATAGGTACTGTTCGCGCTTTTAATGAAATGTATCCAAGTTTAACGGTGTTACAACTAGATGCACATGCAGATTTACGTAAAGAATATCAAGGTTCTGCTTGTAACCACGCTTGTGCTATGTATGAAGCGAGCCAAAACACCAATTTAATTCAAGTTGGTATTCGCTCTATGGATGTGATTGAAAAAACGGTTATGGACCAAGAAAAAACATACTTTGCGCATGAAATGGCATTAGAAGATACTTGGGTAGATACTGCAATTGACCAAATGACAGAAAATGTATTTATTACTATAGATCTTGATGTTTTTGATCCTTCAATCTTACCAAGTACAGGAACACCAGAACCAGGAGGTATGTTGTGGTATGAAACGCTAGATTTTTTAAAGCAAGTATTTGAAGAGAAAAACGTAGTAGGTTTTGATATTGTGGAACTTTGCCCAAATAAAATAGATAAATCTTCCGATTTTCTTGCAGCTAAATTATACTATAAAATGCTTAGCTATAAGTTTCAAAATGAAGATATAGCAGAAGAGTATGACAATGCTTTTGAAGCTACAATAAATAAAAATAACAACACTAAATTTCAAGATGAAGATGCGTACTAAAGGACCAATTTCTCAGTTTATAGAAAAACATTATTTACACTTTAATGCAGCAGCTTTAGTAGATGCAGCAAAAGGGTATGAAGCACAATTAGATGCTGGCGCAAAAATGTTAGTGTCTCTTGCTGGAGCTATGAGTACAGCAGAACTTGGTAAAAGTTTTGCCGAAATGATTCGTCAAGATAAAGTGCAAATTATTTCTTGTACAGGAGCAAACCTAGAAGAAGATATCATGAATTTAGTAGCACATTCACACTACAAACGTGTGCCTAACTATCGTGATTTAACACCTCAAGAGGAATGGGATTTACTTGAAAAAGGATTAAATAGAGTTACAGATACTTGTATTCCAGAAGAAGAAGCTTTTCGTAGACTACAACAACATATTGTAGAAATTTGGAAAGAGGCTGAAGCTAAAGGCGAACGTTATTTGCCACATGAGTATATGTACAAAATGTTATTATCTGGAGTATTAGAGCAATACTATGAAATTGATTTAAAAGACTCTTGGATGTATGCTGCTGCAGAAAAAAACCTGCCTATTGTTTGTCCTGGTTGGGAAGACAGCACCATGGGAAATATATTTGCAAGCTATGTTCTTAAAGGAGAACTAAAAGCAAGTACCATGAAATCTGGTATTGAGTACATGACGTTTTTAGCAGATTGGTATACCGATAATTCAGAAAAGGGCATTGGTTTCTTTCAAATAGGAGGAGGAATAGCTGGTGATTTTCCTATATGTGTGGTACCAATGTTATATCAAGATATGGAACGTACAGATACGCCATTTTGGAGCTATTTTTGTCAGATTAGTGATTCTACTACAAGTTATGGATCGTATTCAGGAGCAGTGCCTAACGAAAAAATTACTTGGGGGAAACTAGATATTGATACTCCAAAATTTATAATTGAAAGTGATGCAACCATCGTTGCTCCATTAATTTTTGCTTATTTGTTAGATCAATAATGGAATCTAATAAAATAGATAATATAGAATTAAAGTACTTAACCGTCAACGACTTTGAAGCGCTTAAAGAAGTCACTTTAGAGTCGTATGGTGGTGTGCTTAATTCGTATTGGAAAAAACACCATATAGAAGAGTTAACTACTATGTTTCCAGAAGGTCAAGTAGTTATCAAAATTGATGGTGACATTGCTGGTTGCGCATTATCGTTAATTGTAGATTATGATGCTATTGAAGATGAGCATACTTATGAAGATATTATAGGAGGAAAATCGTTTAAAAACCATGATCCTGAAGGTGATGTACTCTATGGTATTGAGGTTTTTATTAAACCACAATACAGAGGTTTGCGATTAGGAAGAAGATTGTATGATTATAGAAAAGAAGTCTGCGAAAACTTAAACCTTAAAGGGATTGTTTTTGGTGGAAGAATGCCAAACTTTCATAAACATACCCATTTAACTCCTAAACAATACATTGAAAAAGTAAAGCGTAAAGAAATTCATGATCCAGTTTTAAACTTTCAAATTTCTAACGATTTTCATCCTGTTCGTGTGCTAAAAGGGTATTTAGAAGGCGATACAGCATCTAATGAATATGCTGTTTTAATGGAGTGGGATAATATTTATTATACCAAACCTAATAAAAAAGCAAGTACTGTAAAAACAGTGGTTAGGTTAGGACTCATACAATGGCAAATGCGTCCTTATAAAGGTTTAGAGGATTTAATGGAGCAGGTAGAGTTTTTTATAGATAGTGTTGCTGCTTATCGTTCAGATTTTGCTGTGTTTCCAGAGTTTTTTAATGCGCCATTAATGGCAGAATTTAATCATTTACACGAGCCAGATGCTATTAGAGAGTTAGCAAAATTTACAGCAATTATTGTAAAGAAAATGCACCAACTTTCTATTTCTTATAACATCAATATTATAACAGGTAGTATGCCAGAAGTTGTAGATGATAAACTCTATAATGTAGGTTATTTATGCCGAAGAGATGGAAGCATAGAGCGTTATGAAAAAATACATGTAACTCCAGACGAAGCTAAAGTTTGGGGAATGCAAAAAGGAAATAAATTACAAACCTTTGAAACAGATGCAGGAAAAATAGGCATACTAATTTGTTATGATACCGAGTTTCCAGAACTATCGCGTTTGTTAGCAGAAGAAGGTATGGATATTCTTTTTGTTCCGTTTTTAACAGATACCCAAAATGGTTATTCTCGCGTTCGTTTGTGTGCACAAGCTCGTGCAGTAGAAAATGAATGCTATGTAGCTATTTCAGGAAGTGTTGGTAACCTACCAAATGTAAATAATATGGATATTCAATACGCACAGTCTGCTGTGTTTACACCATGTGATTTTTCATTTCCTAGTAATGGTATTAAAGCAGAAGCTACCACAAATACCGAAATGATTTTGGTAGCAGATGTAGACCTAAGTTTGTTAAAAGAATTGCATTCTTTTGGAGCAGTAAAAAATTTAAAAGATAGACGAAAAGATTTTTACGATGTTGTTAGAATTAACAACAATAAATAATATATTTAAATTATTAAACATTCATTATAAGATTAGATTTTCAATCCTGTTTACCAGCTAAATAGGGTTTTGAAAATGAAAATAAATTTTCAATGGCAAAGAAAAGAGACAACTTAAAAAGAGTAATTGTAGATTTTAAAAAACTAACACCAGAAATTTTAGCTTTATTGGTAGAAAAATATCCCGATGGTTATGATGAAGATCAAGTCATTTCATTTAGAAATATTAAAAATGAAATTGTCGAAGCTGTTGAGGTTACTACTGAAGACACTAAGTATCTAGTAAAAGTAAGTACAAAACTTGCAGTAACTATGGAGAATTATGACGAAGATGATTATGAAGCTTTTGATGAAACAGACCCAAAAGCAATACAAGATCCAGAAATTACAGACGAAGATTTAGATTAAAATTACAAGATAATTTTTAACAAATCATAATACTCTTTAGTAATATGTAAACCATTATGTCCTGCATCTGTAATAGGATGCAGCATGATGTTTTTGGGGTTTAAAATCTTTAGTTTTTTGGTATTTGTTTCTGGTTGTATTAAAAAGTCTCGCGTACCATAACAAATATGTATTGGGCATTTTACCTGCTTTACAAATTGGTAGGTTGGTATATGGTATCTAATTAAAAACTTTGGTATTGGTGGCGCAATTTCATCTGCTATCAAGGTTTTCCAAGAGTAATAAGGCGCATTTAAAATTAGCATTTTTGGGTTGTTATTAGAGGCTACATAACTTGCAATTCCTGTTCCTAGAGAGAAACCTAAAACAATAATATTGTCTTCTTGATATCTAGTTTTAGTATAATCATATACTTTTTGGGCATCTTGAAATATTTCTTCGCTGTTAGAATAAGCTCCATCACTTTTACCATAGTTTCTATAATCTACAAAAAGCACATCATAGTTGTTTTCTAAAAATAAAGGAGCGCGTTTTCCCCAATCATGAATGGCTCCAGCATTACCATGAAAATATAAAATAACTCCTTTAGAGGCTTCTGCTTTAAAAAGTACAGCGTTTAAAAAAACATCTTTTTCTACTTCAATATTTAGTTCTTCAAAAGGGTTTGTAAACTCAAAAACGTAGTCTTTGTCTAAATGTTTTGGATTAAAAAAGAAGCGTTCTTGCTTAAAGTATAAAAAGACTAAAGAGAATAGGTACAATAAAATAAGAGCTATTGTAATTTTCTTTAATCGTCTAACTATTTTCTTAAAATTAATTTTCAACAGATTTCCTTTTTTTTAATTCGTATAAAAATACACTAAAAATGATAATATATTCTAAAGCAATAATATATAGATTTTCAGACTTGTCTGCTTTCCCTATTTGTATATATGCTAAATAACTAAGTATAATAGCAAAGCTCCATACTAACGGAAATTTATAATTGGTAAAAACCGATAAAGTTAACAATGTAGATACATACCAAGGATGTATGGTCGTACTCATAAATAGGTAAAAAGCAAATGCAAAAAGCATGCTTTGTATTAGTTGTGGTGTACTGCTGTTCTTTTTAAACAAAGCCATATATAAAACAAAAAGAAAAACTATAACAGGAAGTATTTTACCAATAATAGCAATTTCATTATATCCAGTAATCCAGTAGCCAATTTCTCTAGCGATGTAGTAAATACTTGCGTTAAACTCAAAATTCTGAAACCATAAAGCTACTGTTTGTGCATAATTATTTACAAAAGCAGAAGAGTAAAAAGGAAGAAATAAAAGGAGTGTAACCAAGCCTATTATTGTATAAAACGAAAGGAGTTTTGTTATTCCTGTAAAAACAGAAGTACGTTTGGTATCTAGATTGGTCTTTAACGTTTCCTTACTAGAGACAGATTGTGTTGTAGCACTTTCCATGCTGTTTTCTTTTCTAAACCATTTAAAAAACAAAGGTAAAAACAGCAAAGGAATTAATTTTACCGAAACGGAAGCCGCAAAAACAACAGCTGCTTGTTTCCATTTACCAATATGTAATAAGTATAAACTCCACACCAAAAAGAAAATCATAACACCTTCAAAGTGAAGGTTTCCTGTAAGTTCTATAATAATAAATGGGTTTAAAATATACCAAAATATGTTGTGGGCAGGAAGTTTTAATTTTTCTAAAAGTTTTTTTCCAAAGTGTAGCGTTCCAAAATCTGCTGCAATAATTATTAGTCTTAAAATAATGGCAGATCCTACAATGCTTTTTCCTGCAAAAATTCCTGCAAGGATAAAGCAGAGTTGATTTATAGGAGGATAGTTAGTAAAATGGCTAGCGTTTAAAGCTCCCATTCCTTTGTATAATGCTTCGGCTTGTGCAACTGGTAATTGCTGATTGGTTAAAAAAGATTCTGGTGTATATACATACGGATTAAAACCTTCTAAAATCATACGACCATCCCAAATAAAACGATAAAAATCTTGTGATAAATTAGGTATAGCAAGAATAAAAACGGCTCGAAATAAAAAGGCTATGTACGTTAAAAACTTAAGATTACTTTTGTTAAACTGTATCAATTTATAAAATAGAACAAACAATGCAATATACAGTGTTATTAGCTTTATATAATCTGTTCTTACCAAATTATAGGCAAAAGAAAAATAAAATAACAGGCAGGCTAATACCAATAAAACAGAAGGTTTTTTAAGTTTTAAAAAGAAGGTATTGTAAAGCATAGGCCAAATATAAATATTATTTGTTTGTTGATTTTGTATGTACTGTTAATAGAATGTTTTAAAAGTAAATTGTAACCTTATTACATATTCTCATAACTAAGTGTCTTTTTTAACATTTACCTTACTTTTTAAGGCGTTTTTATGTTCTATAAAACAAATAATCTTTGTTATTTTTGAGTATTGAAAAACAACTATTCTTATGAAAAATATACTATATGTTTCCTTGCTTTTATTTTGTCTTACATCTTGTAAACAAACCAATAAAACAGAAGTAGAGACAATTACTACAACACAAGATTTAAGTACTGAAGTGCCAATTACAGAAGTAGCTAGTTTTAAAGGCCAGCAAGTAACAGGAGTTTCGGTTTCTAATACAGGTCGTGTATTTGTAAATTTTCCAAGATGGCGAGATGGTGTTGCTCATTCGGTAGTTGAAATTACAGCAGATAAACAACAAAAAAGTTACCCAAATGCAAGATGGAACTCCTGGAAAATAGGAGATCCTGTAGTAGAAGATAAGTTTGTTGGTGTGCAGTCTGTAGTTGCTTTTGAAGATGCTTTATATGTTTTAGATACAAGAAGCCAATTGTTTCAAGATGTACTAGATGCTCCTCGTGTTTTTGTTTTTAACTTAACGACTAACACGTTAAGTAAAACGTTTATACTTAGCAAAAACAGTTACCATCCAGATTCTTATATTAATGATCTTCGTGTAGATAAAAAGAAGAATAAAATCTATTTTACAGATTCTGGTCATGCAGGATTGGTAGTGTTAGATATGCATTCTGGTATTTCAAAAAGAGTATTAAATGACCATGTTTCTACTAGCGCAGAAATGACGCATTTAACGTTTGGTGATAAAAAATGGGAAAGAGCCATTAACTCTGATGGTATTGCTTTAGATACAAAAAACAACATGCTTTATTATCATGCTTTAACAGGATATAGTCTGTTTGCTATACCAACTAGTGCTTTTGATGAAGACGATGAAAATAAAATACAAGATCAAGTACGTTTTATTGCTAAAACAGCTGCTCCTGACGGAATGATTTTAGACGCAAATGGTAACTTATATTATGCAGATTTAGAGCATAACAAAATACAATACAGAAAACCAGATGGAAGTATACATACACTTGTAGAAGGCGAAAAAATTAAATGGGCAGATACGTTTAGTATTTATAATAAGCACTTGTATTTTACAAATTCTAGAATCAATGAAATTAATGGTGATATTTCTAATATGGTCTTTACTTTAAATAAAGTAGCCTTGCCTGTTCAATAAATAATAAACTGTGGTTTAACTTAGGGTTAACTAAGGTTGTGGTTGTTTTCCTTTAATTTTGTAGAAAAGCAAAACACCATCTAATTATTATGAAAAGCGCTATAACAATCCTTTCTTTTATTCTCTTTTTAATCTTTTCTTGTAAACCAGAAAAAAGTAATATAGTTACTTTAAATACAACAAGTAAAGCAAAAGTTGTAAATACTGCAGCAAATAAGGGAGTTACTAGTAGTGCAGTTACTAATGAAGCATTTAATGCCTATTGGTATTCAGGAAAAGCAGAACTTAGTAGTTATGTACTTAAACAGGCTAGGTATAATGAAATTAGAACAGGAGAAGTAGTATTGATTTTTGTTACGGAGCCTTTTTCTTTAAGCAAACAAGTAAAATTAGATCATGCAGAGCAAGCAGGAGCAGACAAGGTAACAGTGATGAAATTAAACCAAATTAGAAAGTTTAATACTGGTATTTATGACTATTCTATTGTTACTTCTACTTTTACTCCTATTGATTTTACAAACCATCCGTTAACCCTTAAAGCAACAACAAGTATACAAGAGTGGTGCGGACATACCTTTACCCAATTAAATTTGGATGATAATCAATATCATTTTAAGCTGTTTTCATACTTTGAAGCTGATGGAGATGAGGAACGAAAATTAAATGCTGCCTTACTAGAAGAAGATTTAATGACACGTATTCGTATACATTCTGGACAACTGCCTATTGGTGAGTTGCAATTGATTCCTTCTACCATATATAGTCGATTTAACTATAAAAAAATGCAAGCGCATACAGCAGAAATTAGTAAAACCGAAACTGAAACTGCTTTTGCTTATACCATTAACTATTTAGATATAGATAGAACTTTAAGCATTGAAGTGGAAAAAGAATTTCCTTATAAAATTTTAGAATGGACCGAAGATTCTGGTGATGGTTTTATCACTACAGCTACATTAAAGTCTAGTTTGAATGAACCTTATTGGAATCAAAAAAGTGTTGCCGACGAAGCTAAAAGAGAAGCACTACAATTAATTAAATAACACACACACACACACACACACACTTTTTTTTAGAAATTACCATTGGGTAAGCCTGTGTTAGCGATTGATGCGGCATCCTTTTTTGCCATTAAAAGCAAAAAAGATATAGCGGAAAGCGCGACTTTTTATGTTCCTGCAAGGCAATGCGCTAAACTTGTTTTGTGCTTTGCCTTGTAGCTAAACGTAAAAAGAAACACCCAAAAAAAATTAGGCCTTAGAGGTTAAAGATTTAAAAAATACAAACCCAAAACCTACAAAAAGCATAAGGTGAAAAGGGAATAAACCAAAGTCGCCTCCTTGATCTCCAACTACAAAAGCACTATACATACCAAATGCAAAATAGAGCATAAGTAAGCCTTCAATAATGACGTTTGCAGAAACGTTTTTCTTTAAGTATTTATTGCCTTTCCAGCTATCTGTAAGATTATTGATATTAAATTTTGGTGTACGTACAAAATCACTTCGTTTACCAAAATGTCCTTCTAAAACAGCAATAGAGTTGTGTAGTGAAAAGCCCATTGCAATAGAGAAAAAGGTAAAGAAAAGTGCAATGTATTGTATAAAGTTTTTAACTGTACTACCATAGGTGTTTTTATACATATACCAATAGCACACAAAGAAAATAAGGGTACTTATTACAAAAAAGCTCATTACATAAAAGTAAGGTTTTAAGTGTGCATACTCGTTTTTAATATATAGCATTGGTATGCTTAAAATAGCTACAATAAGTACGTTTAAAAACATGGTAGAGTTTAGTAAATGTAACAGGCCATGCATTTTTGTTTTAGCAGAAATGTTGTTGCTTTTAAGTACTTTAAAGAGCATTTTTCTAAAGTTTTCTGCGCCACCTTTGTTCCATCTAAACTGCTGTGAGCGTGCTGCACTAATTACTACTGGTAATTCGGCAGGAGTTTCTACGTTTTCTAGATACTTAAATTTCCAGTTTTTTAACTGTGCTCTGTAGCTTAAATCTAGGTCTTCGGTTAGTGTGTCTCCTTCCCAGTTTCCTGCATCAAGAATACATTCTTTACGCCAAACACCTGCTGTACCATTAAAATTAATAAAATGTCCTTTACTGTTTCTACCAACTTGCTCTAAGGTAAAATGTGCATCTAAAGCAAAAGCTTGAATTTTTGTTAAGGTAGAATAGTTTCTGTTAATATGTGCCCAACGTGTTTGTACTACACCAACTTGTGCATCTTTAAAATGCGGAATGGTTTGTAATAACCAATTTTTATTAGGAAGAAAGTCGGCATCAAAAATAGCTATGAATTCTCCTTTGGCAATTTTTAATCCTTCTTTTAGTGCACCTGCTTTAAAACCTTGTCTGTTGGTTCTGCAAATGTGCTTAATGTCTAAACCTTGTGCTTTTAGTTTTTCTATTTGCAAGGCTGTGCTTGCTACAGTCTCATCTGTAGAATCATCTAAAACCTGAATTTCTAATTTGTCTTTTGGGTATTCTATTTCGGCAATATTATCTAACAAACGCTCCATAACATACAACTCATTATATACAGGAAGTTGTATGGTTACATATGGTATTTCTGCGGTGTTTTTTAGATTGAATTTTGGCGAATGGTCTTCCTTTTTCTGTGCAGAAATATAATTAAATAGTAGGTTTAGTTGTGCTAATGCATAAAAGAAAATTAGCAATAACGAAATAGTATAAATGGTGATGATGATTGTTTCTAAAATCATTTTTTAAAGCTGTATTTAAAGATCCAACCTAATATTTTAATTCCTGCAAAAACACTTCCTTTTACGGTTCCTGAAACTTTAGAAACGCCAATTCTGTTTCTATAATTTACAGGGATTTCAAGATAAGATAATTTTTGCTTCAGTACTTTTAATTGCATTTCTACGGTCCAACCATAAGTTTTATCTTCCATGTTTAAGGCTAAAAGCTTTTTGTATTTAATGGCACGAAATGGACCAAGATCTGTAAACCTTGCTCCAAAAAAGAGTTTCATTAAAAATGTGGCTAGCCAATTACCAAAAATTTGTTGCGGAGTCATAGCACCTAATTCGCGTAACTCTTTAACTCTAGACCCAACAACAAAATCAATATTGTTTTGTATAATTGGAGCTACTAATTTTGTTAATTCTTCTGGGTAATCACTATAATCACCATCTAGAAATACAATAATGTCTGGTTTGGTTTCTTGCTGTGCAATGTAATGCATTCCTTTTAAACAAGCATAACCATATCCTTTTTGATTTTCTGTTAAAACGGTTGCACCTGCATTTTTAGCATTTTTTTCTGTGGCATCTGTAGAGTTATTGCTTACTACAATAATTTCAGAAACCGTTTCCGGAATGTCATGAACTACTTTTGCTATAGAGTCTGCTTCGTTATAAGCAGGAATAATAACTTTTATTATTGGCATTAATTTTTTCTTAGGAATTGCAAAAGTACAATAGAAATGCACATAATTTGTTATAAACAGTATGGTTTCTTTTCCACGTGTTTAGCTTTGGTAATTTGTAAAACTTTTGCTGCTATTATAAATTGTTGTTTTGTTGCACTAAGATGCGCTTGTTTGTAACTATTTTTTATTTACATAATCCATTAAGTCTACATCGTTTCCTAATAATATTTCTGTAGGATTAATACGTCCTTTCATAGTGTCGTTTTCTAATTTTAAAACACCTCTTGGGCACACTGCAGAACAAATACCACAACCAACACAACTAGAACGTACAATGTTTTCTCCTTTTTGTGCATAGGCTCTAACGTCTATTCCCATTTCGCAACTGTTTGAGCAGTTACCACAAGAAATACATTGTCCTCCATTGGTTGTAATTCTAAATTTAGAAAACAAACGTTGTTGAAATCCTAAAATAGCAGCCATCGGGCAACCAAATCTACACCAAGATCTGTTTCCTAAAATGGGGTAAAAACCGGTACCAATTACTCCAGAAAAAATAGAACCTATATAAATACCATAAATAGATCGAAGCGTTCCTGCTTTTATAAAAAACACATGTTCTGTGGTTCCTGAAAAGTGAAGTATTAGTAATAAGATAATAGTAGCAAAAAAGCCAATAGCTCCATATTTTACGTCTTTACCAAATTCTTTGCCTTTAAAGTATAAAACAGCAGTAAATAGTAGGGTTAAAAAACCAATGACTAAAGAGATAAATACACCTCTTGTTAACCAAAAATCATTACTGTCATACCCTAAATAGGTGTAAATCATTGCAGTTGTCATTACTACAGAAAATACTAAAACGGTATGAATTAACCAACGTTCTATTTTCCATGCAGACATTTTTTTAGAGGATAATTGTCTAAATGAGTCTCCTGCAGTTTCGGCCAATCCACCACAACCACAAACCCAAGAACAGTACCAGCGTTTTCCGTATTTGTAGGTTAAAATTGGCGAAATAACAAAGATGGAAATAATACCAAAAAGTATTAATGCCAAACCAATATTTCCGTTTGATAAAAAGCCATTAACAGACCATTCATCAAAAATATAATAGTTAAGTGGCCACATCGATTTTAAGTCGTAGTATGGCAAATCGTTATTCATAACATACATAAACTCAGGAATCAAAAAGGCAAAACCTAATTGAAAGAACATTACAGAAACCGTACGTACTTGTTGGTATCTATTGTGTCTGTATTTAAGTATAAATTTGTATCCAAAAGCTAAAATAGCAACCGTATATAAGGTACCATAAACAAACCACTGGCTTGCAGGTCTACCAGAAAGTAATTTGCTTAACGGATCAAACAAAGCAATTAGTCCTGTGTTTTCTGCACCATCTGTACCTAAGCCTAAATATTTAGGAAAAAAGTATAATACAATATAAAATGTGGTAAGTATAACACCAACAATCCATCCCCAAACACCTCGAGACGAAATAGATTTAAACCAAACACCATCGTTTTTTATGCCTTCTAATTTATGAAGGTAAGCACCTCTAGCATATACAATTATACCTAAAGAAATGCAGCCTAAAGCAAGGGTTAAAAACAACCCTTTGTTAGGGAAATTGGTGTTAAAAAGAGCTAATGCAAGAATAAAAAGACCTATTACTCCTATGGCTAATGCTATTTTTTGTTTGTTAGAAATATCTAAAGCATCAGGTTTAGCCAACGACATGCTGTGATTTAATTTATTACTCATAATTAGGCAGTTTGAAATTGGTTGTTAAAAGCAGTTTGAATTGCTGTTTCATAATGTTTAAATAATTCAGGGTCAAAATTAGCTTCTGCTAAGTGGTTTATTACATAAGCTACATCGCGTTTTTGTGTTAACCAAGTATCAAACGTTTCATGACGCATTCGTATGCCAAAAGTATTTATTCCTAAAAACAGGTTGGTGTCTTTATGGTAGGCTACAGTAATACATTTGGTGTCGTCTTCATGTTTCCAATGAAAATGTTTTTCGTATTCTGGTTTTCCTCTGCTTCCAAAAACCCAACCATAGGTTTGGTATTCTATATCTAAAAATTTGGCTGAATTAAACCAATGTCCTGGTTTGTATGCTGTTTTGTTGCCACAAATAGTTTGTGCAAGTGTTTCTCCCATCATGCGTCCTGTGTACCAAACCGCTTCAATAGGTCTTCTGTTGCCAATGGCTTGGTGTTGTTCTGCGCAATCACCAATAGCATACACGTCTGGTATGTTTGTTTCTAAAAAACGGTTTACCAAAACGCCTCTTCCTGTTTCAATGTTAGAGTCTTTTAAAAAGTCTATGT
This sequence comes from Lacinutrix gracilariae, assembly GCF_042684485.1. NCBI lineage: Bacteria > Pseudomonadati > Bacteroidota > Flavobacteriia > Flavobacteriales > Flavobacteriaceae > Lacinutrix > Lacinutrix gracilariae. The sequence continues at coordinate 1,509,781 of NZ_JBHULM010000011.1, forward strand.
TTGGGGAAACTCCAGCAGTTAATCCTACAACGTTACAAGCAATTTCTTCGCCTGTTTCTTCGATAATAACAGATTTTACTTTGCCATTTTCATCGGAAACAATTTCTTTTAAATTGGTATTTAAACGTAAATCTATATGATGGTTTTTAATATGTCTGTTAATCATTTGGCTTTCACCTTCAGGTAAAACACCATTCCAAAAACTAGTTTCTCTAACTAAAAAGGTAACCGGAATGTTACGTGAGTTAAGCATTTCGGCAAGTTCAATACCTATTAAACCACCACCAACAATTACAGCTCTTTTACACACTTTATTGTTTGGTGCATACACTTCTAAATTGTCTACATCTTGTTTGCTGTATAAACCTTGTGCACCTTTTAAGTCTTGTCCTGGCCAACCAAATTTATTAGGCTTGCTTCCTGTAGCAATAATAAGTTTGCTGTATTGTAGGGTTTCTCCGTTTGCAAAATGAAGTGTTTTAGAAAGGGTATCTACATTTTTTACAAAACCTTGTTTTAGTTCTATTCTGTTTTTCTCCCAAAACCAATCTTCATAGGGTTTGGTATGTTCATATTTCATGTGTCCCATGTATATATACATAAGCGCTGTTCTAGAAAAGAAATGTTCGGTTTCTGCAGAGATAATAGTAATTTTTTTATCTGAGTTTTTTCTAATATGCCTTGCAGCTGTTACTCCAGAAATTCCGTTTCCAATAATGACAATATGTTCCATAAATTTGGTTTAGTTATCCGTTTTGTCGAAAGTTAAGTTAAAACCTTAACACAGTAATTTCAATTTGATTAATTTTAGACATAAATTAACACGTATGCGTTTTATATTAAAGATTGTTTTTTTCTTATTTATCTGTTCTTGCTCTATGTCTCCATTAGAAAATGAGAAGATTAATGGAGTGAGTTTTGTTGCCTCTAGAGAGTTTGTTAAAGATGCGCATATTGCTCCAATAGTTAATATTCATGCCAATTATGCTGCGGTAATGCCTTTTGGTTTTGTGCAAGAGTTGCAAGATCCAAAAGTGGTTTACAATAAAAACAGACAGTGGTTTGGAGAAACTAGAGTAGGAGCAAAGCAATATATAGAGGCTTTGCAAAAGAAAAACATTAAAATCATGATGAAACCTCAAATCTGGGTTAGAAAAGGGGAATTCACAGGATATATTAAAATGAAAAACGAAGCAGATTGGAAACTTTTAGAAGAATCTTACGCTACGTTTATTTTAGATTATGCCGCTTTAGCGGAAGAAACAAAGGCCGAAATTTTATGTATTGGTACAGAATTGGAACAATTTGTTGTGAACAGACCCGATTTTTGGAAGCAATTAATTGTGGAAATAAGAAAGGTATATAAAGGGAAACTAACCTATGCAGCCAATTGGGATGAATTTAAAAGAACCCCTTTTTGGAGCGATTTAGATTTTATTGGTATGGATGCTTATTTTCCTATAAGCGAAGAAAAAACACCAACTATTGAAGCGTGTATAGAAGGATGGAAACCTCACGTAGCAACGATTAAGTCTTTTTCTGAAACCTATAAAAAACCTATTTTGTTTACCGAATTTGGGTATAGAAGTGTGGACTATTCGGGAAAAGAACCTTGGCGAAGTGATAGAAGTATGACTAGTGTAAACCTAGAAGCACAAACCAATACTACCAAAGCTTTGCTGCAAACTTTTTGGAAAGAAGATTGGTTTGCTGGTGGTTTTATTTGGAAATGGTTTCATAACCACCAAGAAGTAGGAGGAGAAACAAATAACCGATTTACACCACAAAATAAACCAGTAGAAAAAGTGATTAAAGAGGTGTATAAGGCATTTTAGTTACAGATCGATTTTATGCCTTTTTAAATTAATAATTTAGTAATGCAGAAAATGTTTTTTTAATTGCTAATAGTATGTTATTTACTAAGGGCTAAACACCTAAATAAAACAGATGAAACAAAGTAGAACACTTGCAATAGGAGATATTCACGGAGGATTAAAAGCTTTAAAACAATTGCTTCAACGTATTGAAGTAACAGAAAAGGATTGCTTTATTTTTCTTGGTGATTATGTAGATGGTTGGAGTGATTCTGCACAAGTAATTTCGTTTTTAATAGATTTTTCTAAACAATATAATTGTACGTTTATAAGAGGAAACCATGATGTTTGGTGTATGCAATGGCTAGAAACAGGAAACATAAATGATTCTTGGTATTTGCATGGAGGAAAAGAAACTATAGCAAGTTATAAAACCATTACAAATGCTGAAAAAAAAGAGCACCTTGCGTTTTTTAAAACGACCAAACTTTATTTGCTAGACTCTAAAAACAGATTGTTTTTACATGCAGGGTTTACTTCTATGCATGGTGTAACAAGAGAAGTGAACCCAGAAAGTTTTTATTATGATAGAACCCTTTGGGAAATGGCTTTAACTATGGATAAAAGTATTCCTGAAGATGCTATCATTTATCCTAAAAGATTAAAGCATTATCACGAAATTTATATTGGTCATACACCAACCACAAATTTTAATAAACACACACCTACAAATGCTGTAAATATTTGGAATGTAGATACAGGAGCTGCATTTAAAGGAAAACTTTCTGCCATAGATGTTGATACCAAGGAAATCTATCAAAGTGAGCCTGTTTATAGTTTTTACCCAAACGAACTAGGTAGAAATAAATAGCCTTATTTAAAAGTTTGAAGTTCTTATAGGCTAACAAATATGTTTTTTATAATAAGCAAACAAGCTATCTGGTGATGCGCCAAGCCACTTTTTTATATAGATGGTCCAGAAATGGTACTGTAGTTTCCAAACTCCATGCTTTTCATACAATCTAGCAGAGGTTTCAATTTTTTTATTGATAACTACAAATTGCTTTCGGTTATAAAGTTCTTGAATTAAAATATTGTCTTCATAAATGGTATAGTTTTCATTAAAACCTCCAATTTCATGAAATAATTTTTTGGTAATAAATTGACTTTGGTCACCTCCTCTACAAATACTCCAATTAAATTTAGTAAACCAACTTGCTAAGCGTAACCACCAATGTGTACTTTTAAATTGTAGTCTAAAACAACCAGCCAAATTATCTTTTTTAACTTCGTTAATAATTAATTGATCAAAGTTTTTTGGCGGAAAGGAATCAGCATGTAAAAAATATAAAATATTGCCAGAAGCAGCTTTTGTTCCAACATTCATTTGTTTGGCTCGACCACGTTTTGAGGTGAAAAGGAACACTTTTGGTCTAGCCATGTTTAAAGCTTTTTCAGAATTCTCTTTTTCGTTATAAGTAGCAGTATTAAAACTACTAACTATTTCTGGTGAGTTATCTATGCTTCCGCCATCCACCACAATAATTTCAGCAATATTTTTAGCCTTACTATTTTCAATGATATGTTCTAGCAGATTTTTAATATGATCTGCTTCGTTTAACATAGGGATGATGATAGAAATTTTATTCATGAGCTAGCATTTCTTCAAAAGCAAGAACTTACCTTGTTTCTGTTGGGAGCAGTATTCTTGCTTTTGTAAGTAGGACAAAATTAGTCATTCAAATTCCAATTGTATGTTTTGTAGCTTTTTTTTGCGTTGGAAGAAATTTGTACTTCGGAATAGGTGTTTAAAAAATCAATAAGACTTCCGTTTTGTTTGAAATCTTTAGAGAACCATTGAAAGATTTTTGAAATTTTAATGCTATCGGAAGCTATTTCGTTTCTATTGCTATCTGCTAAAAATGCCTTGGTAGCACTGTTTAACTGTTCTTCTAGATTAGAAGCTGTAAAGGCTTGGTTTTGTAATTTAGGACAAGAAAAAGAGGCGCAAACAATAGCAAAATGAATTCTTGGCTCGTTCATTTTACGTAAAATTTCATGCTCAATTTCATTTAGGTTATACCATTTTTCGCCTAGTTTCCATAGTTTTTGGTCCCAAGGATTTTTAATGTCTTTAATGCTTTTTACAGGATAATTTTTAATAATTAAATCTATGGTTAGTGCGTTGTACGCGTTAATCCAATAGGCAAGTTTATCTTTTTTAGTCCAAGTATCTGTTGGCATATTATTGCCTAAAGCGGTAATATAATCTTGTAGTTCTGTTGGGTTATTTTTAAAAGCGATGTAGTTTACATTACCATTTTCAGAAACATTTTTTTGCAATAGTGTATTCCAAGCATCGTGATTAAATGCTTCAGGAGTTTGGTTTTTAGTAGCTGCTTCTTGAGGTTTTGCTAAAGTGTTTTCTGTTTTTTTAATTTCATTACTTAGCGCTATTTGTTTAGCAAAAGCAAAAGTAGAAAAGAGAATAGCAAAAAGAATACAAGTAAAATGTTTCATGTTGTTTGTTTTTCTTTTCGTCAATTCAGGAGGCTGTACCTTACAAAGAAGAGGTTTTATTTTTTGGTGTTTTTATGTAAAGGGTATAATTCTTGGCCAATAAAATCTTTAGGAAAATTTTCATCTCCTTCAAAGCCTAATTCTATATCTCTACCATCGTAAGGTACGTGGTCTGTTTTAAAAATATAATCCCAAAGGCTTAGTGTAATTCCGTAATTAATTCCGTCAGCTTTATCTTTTGGAAGCTCTTTAACATGATGCCAAATATGCATTTTAGGATTGTTAAAAACGTACTTTAAAAAACCATAATCCCAACCTAAATTAGCATGGTTTAAATGGCCAACGGTTATTGCAAAAAAGTGTACAATTGCTACGTCTTGCGCATCAAAACCACCAATTATAGCAATAGGAATATATAATAAAGATTTATAAATAACAGGCTCCATCCAGTGGTAACGTAAATGTGCAGCAAAGCCCATTTCTTTTACAGAATGGTGTACTTTATGAAAGTTCCAAAATAGAGGAACTTTGTGTAGTAAACGATGCGTATTCCATTGTACAAAATCACTAATAATAAAGAAAATAAATAAACCAACTGCTTTTGGTAAATCATCTACATCAAACAATTGAAAACTTGAAATAGATACACCTACAATACTTAATATATCATTAAAAAATGCGGCAGCTGTATTAGATAATGCAATTAACACGATGAGGTTTAACAAAAAGAAATTGAAAAACATATAAAAGGTGTCTAACCAAAAATCTTTTCTGAAAATAGACTGATTTTTACGCCAAGGAAAAGCAATTTCTAATCCCCAAACTACTAGAGAAATAACAATTAATCCGTAGAAATAATTGTCCCAATGGTTGATAGTGATTAATTCGTTTTTAAGGTAGTTAAAATAACCAGTATACGAATTTTTAATGATGTCTATATATTTTTCCATAGGAGTAAAAGTAAAACAATTGGATTTTTAGCTGTGTAACTTTAGGTACTTAGCAACAACCTCCACCATCATAATGAAAAGTAGATTCTGAAATATAAATATCGTCTCTTTTTAAATTAGCTAATGCATTTGCCGTTTTATCGCAAATTGCCAATGGTTGATTTTTTAATAAAACGTGACCTTCTTTATCATCAAAATAATCTTGATCTCCATAATAAATGGCAGCTTTACCAGTAAAAATACAAGGTCCGTCTTTTGGCATTGGATCTTTAATTGCAGCAACCTCAATAGATTCTATGTAGATTAATTCTTCTGTTGGGTAATTTTTAGGATTTAGAATTCTATATGGTTTTCTTGCTCTAATTTCAATAGTTCCAAAGCCAGCGTCTGTAAGTGCTTTTACGTATTCGGCAATTGGTAAGCTTCCGCTTAGGCATAAAGCTCTTAATCTTTCGTCGTTACGCAATGTGTCGTTCATGGGTTGCTCACAAGTAGGATCGCTCATCACTAGTTTTCCGTGTGGTTTTAAAACACGATACATTTCGGCTATTGCTTTCTTTAAATCTTCTGCTTTAAAAATATTAAACAAACAGTTTTGCGCAGCAACATCTATAGAGTTATCAGGTACATTAAGGTTTAACGCATCTCCTTTTACAAGGTCTACAAATTCCGATTTAAACCAAGGGTTTTGTGCTTCGGCTTCGATAAAGTTTTTACGAGAAGCTTCTAACATTTCGTCTACCACATCAATACCAACCACACCACCTTTTTGGCGATTAAAATATGCGAATTGTAGTAACTCCATGCCGCCACCAACACCAACATAAAGCATTTTAGGATTGTTGGTTAAATCACGAGCATGCACCGTAGAACCACAACCATAATTCATTTCTTGCATGATTTTCGGAATTTTTAATCCTGGTAATTCCCAAATCGGATTCGTAGTACAGCAAAGTCCAACATCTGGAGTTAGTGCTGCTTCTTTGTAAACGTCGTGCGTGGTTTCTAGGTAACTCATTTTTTATGCCTGCAAAGGCAGGTATCTTTTTATTTATTATTTTACTTTTCTTAAGGGATTGAAAATCCTTGTTTTATTGCTGTTTTTTTTCGCGTTAAGGATTGCAACGGCATCCTTTTTTGAGGTACGAGAAAAAGATATAGTGAATAGCCTGACTCTACGTAGCTTTTCGCGAAGTAGAGTAACGCCCAAAGCTTACTATAAACTCTTAATCAATTCTTTAAATAAAGTAATCATATCTGGTTCTGCTTTTTCAGCCATAGCTATAATTTCATTAATATTTACAGGTTTTAGATTATTTGGATCACATTCATCGGTTAAAACAGATACTGCTGCTACTTTTAATTTTAAATGGTTGGCAACAATAATTTCTGGAACGGTACTCATACCAACAGCATCTGCACCAATAATTTTAAGCATTCTGTATTCTGCTCTTGTTTCTAATTGTGGTCCAACGACACTTGCATAAACACCTTCGTGAAGTTTTATGTTATTTGCTTTGGCGATACTTTTAAAAGTGTTGTTAATTTCTGTATCATAAGGAGCACTCATATCTACAAAACGTTCTCCTAATTCGGAAACTCCTTTAAATGCTAACGGAGAGCTTCCTTGTAGATTTAAATGGTCATCAATTAACATCAATTCGCCTTTTTTAAAGTTGGTGTTTATAGCACCAGAAGCATTAGAAACTAAAAGGGTTTTAATTCCTAGTTTTTCCATAATACGAACAGGATAAGTTACGTCTTGTAAGGTATAGCCTTCATACACATGAAAACGTCCTTGCATGACGATTACTTTTTTATCAGCTAATTCGCCATATATAAGTTTTCCTTTGTGAAATTCTACGGTTGCCGTAGGAAAGTTTGGTATGTGGTTGTAACTTACCTCTTTTATAACGGTTATTTCTTCTAAAAGTTTTCCTAGTCCTGTACCTAGAATGATTCCTATTTCCGGTTTGTCAAAACCTTTTTCTTGTAGGTATTCTACGGTTTCGTTTATATATTTAATCATTTTGAATTATAAGTTTTTTTAATTCGGAATTATGCTCCATATCTTCAAAAGTATCAATATCATTTAACTTTTCTAGGTGATGTATCTTAAATTTCTGTAAATCTTTCATAGTATCTTTAAAAACAGAAGAAGTTCCCCAGGCTTTGTTTTTAAAAACATTAGTGTGCAAAGTTTTCATTCCTAATAAATAATAACCACCATCTTTGGCAGGACCAATAACTACATCGTGATTTTCTAGTTCTTTAAATGCTTCTTGAATATGATTTTCTTTTAAATCGAATAAATCACTACCAACAATTACTACCTTTTGGTACTTTTTTTGAAAAGCATCTTGAAAAGCGTGAAGCATTCTATAGCCTAAATCATCACCTTCTTGTAAGTGTTTTTGGTAGATAGTATTATCCCAAATATCATGATCACGCACTTTTACGGAGTAGTACACCGCTTTGTCACTCGCTATGTTTTTTATTGTTTTTTCGGTGTGTTCTAATAAAAAAGTATAGATTTTTAAAGCAGAAGCGTTACCAATTGTTTTTGCTAAACGTGTTTTTACCTTACCAAGTTCTGGATTGCGAGTAAATACAATAATGAGGTTTTGGTTTTTCACGTTTGTTTATTGTTGTTAATCATTAAAAATTTTGTTTCCTTTTAAAAGCCATTTGCTCCATGCTTTAGAAAAGGTATGTACGTATTCGGTTTCCTTTTTTTCTAGATTATAAAGCGGAAAGTTGTTGTTTTTCCATTCAAAAATCCCACCATATAAATTAAAAATATTGGTATATCCAGCGTCTTTTAGTTGTTGGGCAATTTTTTCGGATCTAATTCCTAAAGAACAATACACCACAATTTGTAGCTGTTTGTCTTTTAGTAGCTTTGTAGTTTCTTCTAAATTAAAGTGTGTATAACCAACATGTAAGGCGTTTTTTATGTGGCTTACTTGGTATTCTTGCCATTCACGAGTATCTAAAATAAGAGCTTCGGTTTTTGGCATTGCTAATTCTTGAACCGAAATATAAGGTACGCTTTTAGTGTTGTGTTTGTTTAATAATTGCGAAAGACTTTCTTGTGCAGTACTTGGTAATGCTGCCACAAAAAAAAGGAGTATGCTTGTTAATTTATAATTCATACTAAGCTACTGTTCCTTGGCAACTACTTCCTGCTCCAGCAGTGCAACCATAACAATGTTGTGATATTACAATGTTACGACCTTCTAGTAGTTCTTCGTTAAAATCTGAAATATGTTTAGATGTACTGTTTACAGGCAATTCTAACATTTGGTTAAAATCACAATCGTATAAATAACCATCCCAACTTACCGAAATAGTATTGGTACACATCACGTTTGCAACAGCTGAAGGGTTATATGCTTCTACTAAAGAATACATATACTCTTCATAGTTTTCTGAAGCGATAAGGTAATCTAGAAATCTGCTAATTGGTAAATTAGTAATAGCAAATAAGTGGTGAAATTGTATATTAAAATCTTGCGCTAGAGCTTTTTTAAAATCACGTTCTAAAGCAGCTTGGTCTCCTGGTAAAAATGCTCCGGAAGGGTTGTATACCAAATCTAATTTTAAATTGCTATTTGGCATACCATAACCAACAGCGTTTAATTCTTGTAGCGCTTGAATAGATTGATTAAAAACACCATCACCACGTTGTTTGTCTGTTTTTCCTTTGGTCCAGTGTGGCATAGAGGAAACGACATGAACATTATATTTTTTAAAAAACTCTGGCAGATCATGGTATTTTTTGTTGGCACGAATAATAGTAAGATTAGAACGTACAATAAAATCTTTAATTCCTGCTTTAGAAGCTTCTTCAACAAACCATTTAAAATTAGGGTTCATTTCTGGAGCTCCTCCTGTTAAGTCTAAGGTATGTGCTCCAGTATTTTTTATAACCGCTAAACATTGCTGCATGGTTTCTACAGTCATAATTTCTTTTCGGTCTGGACCAGCATCTACATGGCAATGCGTGCATACTTGATTGCACATATAGCCAACGTTAATTTGAAGTATTTCTAGTTTTCTAGCACGTAAAGGAGCAGGATTGGTTTCTTTTATTTTTTTTGCAAAAGTTGGTAACTCACCACTTTTAAATATTCCGTTAGAAAGTATTTCTAGTTGTTTGTTAGCTTGTGCTAAGTCGCTTTCTTTTTTATGAAGAGATTGTGTTTTTAATTTGGTCATATACGTACTATTAACCGTCTAATTTATTCACTTTATTCATCATTTGCACACCATGCACTAAGGTAGCTCCGCTTTTAATAGCAGCACCAACATGAATGGCTTCCATCATTTCTTCTTTAGTAATACCACGTTGTAAGCCGTCTTTAGTATATGCGTCAATGCAATAAGGACATTGTTCTGTATGAGCAACAGCTAATGCTATAAGCGATTTTTCACGTGCAGTTAAGGCGCCTTCTTCAAAAACTTTAGCGTAATATTCAAAGAATTTATTTCCTAGTTCTTCACTCCATTCTGTGATTTTACCAAATTTTTTTAGGTCAGCAGGATCGTAATATGTTTTTTGCATCTTGTAGTTTTAAAATGTATACTAAAAAATGAATATACTGTTTATGTCGTGAAGATAAACAGAACTTAACAAAAAAATAAGTTTATTTAAAGTTGGTTTTTAAAAAGGTTTCTGCATTTAAATAGAGCACACGATCAATTATTTCTTGTGCTGAAATTTTATTTATAGCTATTAAGTTTTGGTGGTTGTTTTTTAGGTATTCTTCTGCTTTTTCTACTAAATAAGGTTCTATGTCTTTTATGTTTTCACTAGTCCATAGTCCTTTTATTGGGTTTACAATACCATCAAAATCAGATCCTATCGCTACTGTTTCCCAGCAAAACATATGGTTTTTGTTTAGTATTTCGGCACAGTGTTGTATTTGGTTCCAGATGAGTTCAGATTTGTTTCTTAATCGGCTTTTTTTGTTGGGTATATAAATTCTAGAGCTTCTTATTGCTTTTCTGCTAGCAATTCTCCTTTCGTCTAATTGTAAGCCAAAAATTCCTTTAGATTTAGCAATACGAAGTATCTCTGCATCATAAAAATTAATATCTACATCACTAAATTGATCGCTTAAAGCCGAATCTTTTTGGTTCCATTCTTCAATAGAACGTTTTCCGTTTACAGCACCATGACTTACAATTATAGGAATGTTTTGGTCTGCATAAGTAGTTTCTAGTAGCTTGTAGTATGTTTTTCTGGCAGGTGTACTCATGTGTTTTACATCTATGAGTATGCGTTTGTTATCTGTATTGTCTAAAAGTCTGTCTATTACTTTTAAGCCCAACGCTGTAATATCTGTGTTTAGTCCTCTGTTTTGGTTGTCTTTTATAGCGCCAATATTTATACTTCTTGCATGTCCGCAAATTTCATTATAAAAGTGATGCGCTAAGGTTATAAAAAGAGGTTTGTGAGTCCAGTTTTTTACTTTATCAATATTATTTAAAACGGTTTGCTCATTTGCGGTGTTTTTATCTATTAATAATCCGGTTTCAAAAGCATGAGCACCTTCTATGGTTGGTACAAGGCTTATTATTTTTTTAGTATCTGTAGATTTTGCAATGTTTTCTTCAACTTCTGTAAAACTATTAGTTAGTCTATAGGTGTAGGTTATATTGTCAATTTTTTGAGCAAAGTTGTTTAATTGTAGGTAGTAATTATAGATATCTAAAAGGTCTTGAAAATAACTATTATGGCTTCTAATGTTATCAATTCTAGAGTGGCTAACTCCAGCAGCAAGATTTACTAAAATATCAGAAATAAACTTAAAGCCTAACATTCTTTTTTTTAAAAAGTGTTTTTCAAAAGGATAAAATGAAACCACCACAACTTGGCAATTTGCTTTTGCTAAAGCCGTTAAGTCTGTTTGTGTAAATTTTGTTAAGGTTAGTATTTTATTGATTTGGCGCTCTAAAAAGTTTGGCGGACTATAATGCCAAATAGAGTTTTTTCTACCAGCATTTAAGTGGTTTTGTTTTGTTGGTTGGTATTTAAAACTCTTACCATAAGGTTTTAGTGCTGGATGACAATGTAAATCGATGTATGCCCTTTTCATAAAAGTCATTTAATGATAGTTAAAAGATATAAATTTTTAATTTAGCAGTAAAAATATTTTTTTATGGATTATTTTGTAATCGCTTCTATTTTAGTGCTTATATCTGCAATTTTTGGTTATATCAATGTGCGGTTTTTAAAAATGCCAAATACTATCGGCTTAATGTTAATAACCATTGTGTTTACACTTGCCGTTTTTGCATTGAGTTATTTTGATGATACCTTGCTAAATGCAGAACGGTTTATCATTACACAAATAGATTTTAAAGCAGTATTGCTAGATGTTATGCTTAGTTTCTTGCTTTTTGCAGGAGCATTGCATACCAATTTTGAGCAACTTAAAGTACAGCGTTGGCCAGTTCTAGCTTTTGCTACCTTTGGTGTGGTAATTTCTACTTTTTTGGTTGGTTTAATAATGTTTTATGCATTGCCAATTGTTGGCTTGCATATTGATTTTATATACTGCCTGTTATTTGGTTCCTTAATTTCTCCAACAGATCCTATTGCTGTTTTAGGAATTCTAAAAAAAGCTGGTGCTCCAAAAAACTTAGAAACCAAGATAGTAGGCGAGTCTCTTTTTAATGATGGAGTAGGTGTGGTTGTGTTTTTAACCATATTTAAAATTGCCGACTTAGGAATTGAAAATGTAACGGTTTTAGAGGTTGTTGAATTATTTGGAGTAGAAGTTATTGGAGGAATTGTTTTAGGATTAATTTTAGGTTGGATTACCTATCGATTAATGAGGTCTATAGATGATTATGATATTGAAGTAATTATAACTCTTGCTGCAGTTATGGCAGGAACGGTTTTAGCGCAAAAACTGCATATTTCTGCGCCATTAGCAATGGTTACAGCTGGTTTGGTGGTTGGTAATGATACAGTTAGAGATAGTGCAATGTCTGAAACTACAGAAACCTATGTAGACAAGTTTTGGGAATTAATAGACATACTTTTAAACACGGTTTTATTTGTTTTAATTGGTATGGAAATGCTGGTTTTAACTTTTGAATTTGAATATTTATTAGCTGGTTTCATTGCAATTCCTTTGGTGTTATTGTGTAGATATATCTCGTTATTGGTTCCTATAAAATTCTTTGAAAAGAAGTTAGACTTCGTACCAAAAACCAATTTAATTATGACTTGGGGAGGATTGCGTGGAGGAATTTCAATAGCATTAGCTTTGGGATTAACACAAGTAATGGAGCGTGATTTATTTTTAGTAATTACCTATGTGGTTGTTGTGTTTTCTATACTAGTACAAGGAATGACTGTTGGTAAATTAGTGAAAAAAGTAGAAGTAAAATAAGTTTATGCAAAACTGGATTTCTCTTTTAGCAGCATTTAAACAAAAGCAAATACCTGTTGCTTTTATTACAGTTACAAAATGTTTAGGTTCAACGCCATGTGTGGTTGGCTCAAGAATGTTGGTGACTAAAAATAAGCAAATACATGGTACTATAGGAGGAGGAAAGCTTGAATACAAAGCCATAGAGGAAGCCATAGTGGCTTTAAATGAGAATAGAATTATAGAATCTAGTTATACTTTAGGACCAGAATTTGAACAATGCTGTGGCGGAAAAGTTGAATTTATAATAGAACCCATGAACCAATCCCCAGAATTATTTTTATTTGGAGCAGGACATATTGGTCTTGAAATCTGTAAGCTTTTAGTAGATACGCCCTTTAAAGTGAACTTGATTGATTCTCGTGATGATTGGTTTGAAAATCTAACGTTAGATGCAAGTATTACTACGCACCAAACAAGTGAAACCGATTTTAAAACCTTTAAAGATGCTGTAAAATGGGGAAGTAACTGTTATGTTTTGGTGTTAACCCATAATCATGCTATTGACTTTGATATTATTGCAATGGCATTACAACACGAAACCAAATTTTTAGGCTTAATTGGTAGTAAAACCAAGAAAGTACGCTTTAATAATATGCTTATTAAAGATATGCATATTCCTGAAGGAATGACTAATGTGGTTTGTCCGATTGGTTTAGATATAGGAGGTGATACACCAAAAGAAATAGCTATTAGTGTTGTTGCGCAATTATTACAAATACATTACAAAAATGAGTAATGGCATTCAGAGCGACGCGAAGAATCTTTTAAAACAAAACAATAAATCCATCATAGATAAGCTTACTGCACTTTGGGCTTTAAACGAATCTGGTTTAGGAGGTTTTTTGCATGTGTTTAACTCGCCATTTACAGGATTAATTGTTGGTGGAATTGCAATTTTAATTATTAGTTTAATTGCTTTTTATGCCGAAAACAAATGGCAATCTATTTTAAAAGCATTAGTAATTGTTTTGATTATAAAAATGGCAGTAAGCCCTTATTCGCCATTTACAGCGTATATTTCGGTAAGCTTTCAAGCTGTTTTTGGTGCCTTTTTATTTTCTAATTTTTCATGGAAAGGAATCACGTTAATTGTTTTAGGAATGGTTACATTCTTGCAATCTGCATTGCAAAAATTATTGAAACTAACCATTATCTACGGAACAGATTTTTGGCATGCTATTAATATTTATGGTACTTGGATTCAAGAAAAAATAAACTTTATTACTGAAACATCTACCACTTCTGTTTTAATAAGTTTGTATCTTTTTATTTATGGGTTTAGCGGACTTTTAGCTGGATTATTTATTAAAAGTATGATTGGGTTAATTGCTACTAAAGAAGAAAAACCTTTTTATTTAAAAGCACCTGTAACTACCTCAAAAACTACAAAACAGACTAAAAGAAAAAAGTTTAAAGTACTTTGGGTTTGGCTAGCTACTGTTGCTGTAATTGTTTTGGCATTCACTTATTTTGGAGGGCCTTTATTTGGTTGGCAAAAAGCAATATATATTATAGCAAGAAGTTTTTTGTTTTTAATGCTTTGGTATTTGGTTTTAGGGCCTTTTGCACTAAAATTTATTCGAAAAAATCTTGCTAAAAAAGAGTCTAAATATCAAGAAGAAATAACCAATGCCATGGATTTGTTTCCGTATTTCAGGCAAATTATTGCCTTTACCTGGAAAGAGACAAAGCACCTAAAAGGCTATACGCGATTTAAGTATTTTATAGCAAATAGCATTTCTAATTGTATTCATTTTAAAATTCGTGAAGAATGATTTACATTTTAACAGGAGAAATAAGGTCAGGAAAAACCACTGCTTTGTTAGATTGGTCTCTACAGAAAAACAATGTAGATGGATTGCTGTGTCCAGATGGCAAAGATGGAAAGCGTTATTTCTTAAAAATAAAATCTCAAAAGCAATTTAAACTTGAAACAGAACTTGACATTAAAGGTGTTATTAGCATAGGGAATTTTACGTTTTTACAATCTGCATTTAAAATAGCAAAGGATTATTTGATTTCTATAGCTTCAAACACTGAAAATCAATTTCTAATTATTGATGAAATAGGAAAGCTAGAGTTGAAGAATGAAGGTTTACATCATGCAGCTAAAAAAATAATTCCAAAATATGAATTCCATAAAAGCGAACATTTAATTTTGGTAGTTCGTGATTATTTATTGGAAGACGTTTTGATAAAATACGGGATCTCTCAATATATGACTTTGAAAAAGGAAGGTTTAGGATTATTAAAATGATTTGTTTTTCCGCATCACAATGTCACATTTTTAATTTTGTTTTGTACTTAATAAAGTATACTAATATTTATCTAATTATAGCAAAATATAATTGTAGTTAAACTAATTATATTTGTAGCAAAAATCATACAATGACAAAAATAACGTTACTACTTTTATTATTCCCAATTTTTAGCTTCAGTCAATGGACTCAAATAGGTTACGATATTGATGGAGAAAATGAATTTGATCATTCTGGTTGGTCAACAAGTATCAGTAGTGATGGTAGTATTGTCGCAATAGGCGCCAAGGATAATGATTCTAATGGTGTTAGTTCAGGTCATGTTCGTGTTTATGAAAATATATCAGGAATATGGAACCAAATTGGGGCAGATATTGATGGGGATTTTGTTAATGACCTTTTTGGGTTTTCAGTAAGTTTAAATTCAAATGGGAATATACTTGCTGTTGGAGCTCATACAAATAATGGTAATGGTACAAATTCAGGTCAAGTACGAGTATTTGAAAATGTTTCTAATACTTGGACACAAATTGGTTCTGATATTTATGGCGAGGCAGCTTTTGATACCTCTGGAGTTTCTATAAGTTTAAGTAGTGATGGTACTATTATTGCTATTGGTGCTCCATCAAATACTGGAATTAATGGTGCTGTTTCTGGTCATGTACGTGTTTTTAAAAATATATCTGGAGTTTGGACTCAAATAGGTGAAGATATTGATGGTGAGGCTTCTGGTGACAATTTTGGTGATTCAGTTAGTTTAAACTCAAACGGAACTATAGTTGGCATAGGAGCACCAATTAATGATGGGGTCAATGGAACTGCTTCAGGTCATGTAAGGATATATGAAAACATTTCAGGAACTTGGACGCAAATAGGTGTAGATATTGAAGGAGAAGCAGCTTATGATGGGTTTGGTAGTGCTACAAGTTTAAATTCTGATGGTAATATTATTGCTATTGGAGCTGAAAAAAATGATGGTATTGGTCCATTTTCTGGTCATGTTCGTGTATATGAAAATATAAGAGGTGTATGGACACAATTAGGTTTAGACATAGATGGTGAAGTTGGTGATGCATTAGGAGCATCGGTTAGTTTAAATTCTAATGGTAATATTGTTGCAATAGGTTCTCCTAGTAATAATAACGGTCAAGGAAAAGTAGGTATATATCAAAATATAGCAGGAACATGGACGCGTATAGATTCTAATATAGATGGTGAGGCTGCTGGAGACGGATCTGGTTCCTCTGTCAGTTTAAGTTCTGATGGAAGCACTGTAGTAATTGGTGCTAATGGTAACGATGGAAACGGCTCTGATTCTGGTCACGTTCGTGTTTACACAAACTTAGTTTTAAGTATAGAGGATAATACATTTGGTAGAAAGTTTATGATTTACCCAAATCCAAGTGTAGGATTATCAATAATACAATTAGGTGAAAGCTATAATGAGGTTTCTGTAAACATTTTTAATGTTTTAGGAAATCAAGTTTCTGCTCATACATTCAGTGATACGAATGTTATTGACTTAGATACACAGCAATTTACTGCTGGTGTTTATTTCGTAAAAGTTGTATCAGGTACTAAAAAGGCTACGGTTAAGTTGGTAATTAAATAATAATAATACATATTTAAATTTATAATCTAGACCTCTTTAAGATTACGTAGAGAGGCTTTTTATTTAATATAGTCACATTTGTAATAATATAATATATAGTGTTTTTATATTCAAGCTAGGAATATATTACCCAAAAATAGTCTCACTCAAAGCATAATAAATCGCCATTATCGCAGAAAAAACAGCGCTTCCCATAAATCGCCATTTCAATTTAAATCTATTTTGAATAATATAATTCGCAATAAACGAAATAGGAATATTCACTAAAAACGACCAAAAAGCAATTTCTAAAAGATGGAAACCAATCGCTTCAAACTGTCCCGAAAATAGCTTGATAAATAGTAAGTGCCTAGCAATCCATAATGGATTAAAATATGCTATGGCTAAAACCGTTTTGGTTAAAGTAGCTTTAATGCCTTTTAAAAATTGTGTCTTTTTTACAATCCAATCAAAATAATTCGGAATTTCAAAAGCGTAAAAAGTAGCACCAATAAACATGATTCCTAATAAACGATACCAAGAAAATTCATCTAATAAAAGAGCAGCAATAGAATCACCAGCACTATAAATTAGTGCGCCTTTTAAAATGTTTTGTTTTTTGTAGTGTAATGCGATAAGGCTTAGTTATTTTTGGTATAAACCAGTTAATACCTTTTCTGGTGTCATTGGTGCATGAAATTGTAAATCGTAGTTCGGGTTAAACGCTTTTATTGCATTTTGAAGCGCAAAATAAGCGCCAATTCCGTACATTAAAGGAGGTTCTCCAACGGCTTTCGATTTTAAAATAGCCATGTCATTTCCTTCGGTTTCTACAGGAATCACTTCTACACTTTTTGGTACAGAAAATATATCTGGTACTTTATAAGTGGATAGTGCGTTAGATAGTAATCTTCCTTTCTCGTTATAGGCAATCTCTTCTAAGGTCATCCAACCAATTCCTTGTATTAAAGCGCCTTCTACTTGACCTAAATCAATACCTTCACTCATGCTTTTTCCGTAATCGTGAACAATTTTTACAGAATCAAATACATAGGTGCCACGAGTACAATCTACAGTAACTGTTGTTATTGCTGTTCCGTAAACATGATACGCAAAAGGATGTCCTTTTTCTTTGGTTTTATCAAAGTGAATTTCAGGCGTTGCGTAATGTGCATTTTCGGTTAGAGCTACACGTTTTAACATGGCGCTACTAATTAATGAGGTCCAAGTTACATTTGATTTTTTTCCGTCTACAAAAACGGCTTCTTCTTTTAAAGTGATATTGTTTTCAGAAACATTTAATTCTTCCGAAGCTACTTTTTTTAATCGTTCTACTAACGCATTACAAGCCATTAAGGTTGCTTTTCCGTTTAAGTCTGCAGTAGAGCTTGCAGCAGAAGGAGAGGTGTTGGCAACACGAGTGGTGTTGGTGGTTTCTATTTTAATTTTCTCTATAGGAATAGAAAATACATCTGCAGCAATTTGCATCATTTTAGTATTTACACCTTGTCCCATTTCTACAGCTGCAGTGCTTATGCCAACACTACCATCTAAATAAATATGAACCAATGCACGAGCATGATTCATAGGTGTATTGGTAAAAGAAATACCAAAGGTAATTGGCATGAACGAAAGTCCTTTTTTAAAGGCAGAATTGTTTTTATTAAAGTCTGCAACCTCTTGCTCTAAAGCTTCAATATTATATGTTTTTTTAGCCGAATTCCAGGTGTTTTTGGCTTCTACTTTTTTAGCAATTTGTCCGTAAGAAAAGGTGTCGTTTTCGTCTAGTAAATTGGCTTCTTGAATTTCTCTTGCAGGCACACCAATTTCATGCGCAGCTTTTGCAATAGCAGATTCTATAACAAACATACCTTGTGGACCACCAAAACCTCTAAAGGCTGTGTTAGGAGGTAAATTGGTTTTACAACTTAGTACTTTTGTGGTTACATTAGGTACATAATAACTATTGGTTGCGTGAAATAAAGTACGCTCAGCAATGGCAGGAGATAAATCTGCTGCTGCACCAGAATTTTGTAAAAATTCGGTTTGGTAGGCTAGAATTTTTAGGTCTTTTGAAAGTCCGATTTTATAGGTGCTTTCATAAGGATGTCGTTTTCCAGTCATACGTAAATCGTCATGACGATTCAATATTAATTTTACTGATTGATTTAAATGATAAGTAGCCAAAGCAGCCATTACAGCCCAAGGTGTTGCTTGGTCTTCTTTACCACCAAAGCCACCACCAAGGCGTGTTACATCTACTTCAATTTTATGCATGGCAACACCTAGAACTTGTGCAACTGTTTTTTGTACAGCAGTTGGTCCTTGTGTAGAAGAGGTGATTTTTATGTTTCCATTTTCCATGGGTTCTGCATAAGCACCTTGCGCTTCAATGTATAAATGCTCTTGTCCGTTAGAGAAGGTTTCGCCTTCAAAAACGTAATGGCAATCTGCAAAAGCTTTTTCGGTATCACCCAAGCTAAAAGAACGTGGTGCATTAATAAAGCTGCCTTTTGCTTTTGCTTCTTTTGCAGTAGTAATTACTGGTAAATCTTCAATTTCTATGTGAATTAAGCCTCGTGCTTTACGTGCAATAAATTCGGTTTCTGCAACAATTAGAGCAATTGGCATTCCCCAGAAATGCACTTCGTTTTCAGCAAATAAAGGTTCATCTGCAATAATACCACCAATTTCGTTTTTACCAGGAATGTCTTTGTAGGTGAAAATACGTTCTACACCTTCTAGAGCTTCTGCTTTAGAGTAGTCAATGCTTTTTATTTTTCCGTGTGCTTTTGGTGCATCAAAAACCACTGCATGAAAGGTGCCTTGTCTTATATTTACATCATCTACATATAGCGATTCACCACGAACATGCGTGTAAGAGTCTAAGTTTTTAATGCTTTTTTTTAAGGCTTTAGAAACAGCATCTAACTTCGTGTCTAGTTCTTTATTTGTCTTGTTTTTATGCATGCTGAACAAAATCGTTTAAGGTGAATTGCTTCGGGAATAATTCGGTAAAATGAGCAAAGAATAATTGTCTTGCCAATAAACGTTTATAGTCGCTGGTACCACGAACATCACTAATTGGTGCGATTTCCTTTTGAAGCATTTTGTTAGCCTCTACTATGGTTTTAGAGGTCAATGGTTTTTCTGTTAAAAAGGCTGAGGTATCGTGTAAATATTTTGGTATTGCAGCAACGCCTCCAATAGCAACATGTGCTTTGGTAATGGTTTCGTTTTCAACCGAAATATGAATTGCAGCATTAACACTAGCAATATCTAAATGAGTACGTTTACACACTTTTTCAAAATTGAAAAAAGCGTTTTCTGAAGGTAATTTAAAACGAATAGCTTTTAGTAATTCGCCTTCTTTTAAATCATAAGTTTTGTAGCCTTGGTAAAAGTTTTTAAGCGGAATTATTCTTTCTTTTTCTTCAGAATTTAATATCGTAATAGTACTATTAAGCGCTAAAAGGAATATGGTCATGTCGCCAATTGGTGAAGCATTAACTAGATTTCCGCCAAGGGAAGCCATGTTTCTAATTTGTTCTGAAGATACTAGTTTTAAGTGTTTTCTTAAGTTTGGTAACCAATTATTTAATTCCTTGTGATTCCATAGATCAGAAACTGTAGAGTTGGTACCAATAGTACAAATGTCATTTTTAATAGTAATTCCTTTTAAAAAATCTTTTTTGGCAATAAGGTGTACTTCACTATCTGCTAAAGAATCGGCTTGTTGCACATATAAATCGGTTCCTCCAGAAATATATTTTCCTTTAGGTTGTTTTTCATCTTTAGTTTCAATGGCTTTTAAACGTTTTGGAATAGATTGAAAATACTCAGGAATAAATTGGTTTTCAATAAGCCAATCCAAAGTAGTTTCCTTTTTATTTTCTAGTTTTTCTACTACTTGATGTGCTGCTTTTTCAATAGATTTATATCCTGTGCACCTGCAAATATTTCCGCTTATAGCGTTAATAGCATTGTTGTAATTTTTATCAGAATTTGATAATGCAAAACCAGTAAGTGCAAGCACAAAACCAGGAGTGCAAAATCCGCATTGTGTAGCGTAGTTTGCCTTCATGGCTTCTTGCGCTGTGGTTAGTTTGTCTTTTAGATTTGTACCTTCAACCGTTACAATATGTTTTCCATGCGCATTTCCTAAGGGAGAAATGCAAGAGGTGATACTTTGGTATTTTATAGTGTCTCCATTAAGTGTGCCAACCAAAAGTGTACAAGCACCACAATCTCCTTCGCGACAACCAATTTTGGTTCCTGTAAGACGTTGTTGGTAACGAACAAAATCTAATAAGGTCATTCCGGAATGCTCCGAAGTTTTAATGGTTTTATTATTTAGGATGAAGGTAATCATGTTTTAATTTTTCTTTAAGTTCATTTTGTCTTGAAACAAAACGAACCAAAAATTCAAATCAGTCTGAGGGAATTCCTGCGGAGCATTCGCTTTCAAACTATATGCTTTAAGCTACGCATGGCACTTTTGTTTTCTGCTCATTATTTCTTCAGATTGATAATTCTGACTGTGTCGGAAATTGGGACTTGAATTTTTGTTGCGTTCTCAGTATAATATAAATTTAGTTTTTATTTAATACTCGGTTTTATCTACTTTTTTTGTCCATTCTTGAAATGGTTCTAATGCAGTTTCGCGCGCTAATTGCTCAAACGGAATACTTCTTTTTTCGTATGGTAAAGGGATTTCTTTGTAGATAAACTCGTCGTCAAAACCAATATTTGCAGCATCTACTTGATTGCTTCCGTAATATACTTTGTCTGGTCTAGCCCAATAAATAGCACCTAAACACATTGGACAAGGTTCACAAGAGGTGTAAATTTCGCAACCATCTAACTGAAAAGAGTTTAAGTTTTTACAAGCATCTCTAATAGCAGTAACTTCTGCGTGTGCAGTTGGGTCGTTGGTAGAGGTTACTTTGTTGTTTCCGCGTCCTACAATTTTTCCGTCTTTAACAACTACGCAGCCAAATGGTCCACCTTCGTTGTTGTTCATTCCTTTTAAAGCTGCGTTTACAGCTTCTTTCATAAATTGTTCTTTATTACTCATGTTGTGTTTTTATTTTTTTACTAACAAGCTAATATACTATTTTTAAATAGTGATTTATAGAAAAGGAATTCAAACTTAATATGTTTTGTTTGTGGTTGTTTTTATTTATAAATTAATTTTACACGGTTATTTCAAGAAGATAAGGTGTTTTTTAATATATTTTTTAGTCTAATTGCTTAATTGTCAATACGATTTTGTTGCTTTGTAGTTTTTTAAAATTATTTATTCTATTTAAGTTTAAAGTAAAAATTGTATTTTTAAAGTTCCTTGCTTAACCAATTCATTTTATGGGTATTTATACTATAATAATTCTTGAGTTTTTACTCATATCCTCCAGTATTCTTTTATTCTTTAAATTTAGAAAAGTACTGGGTTTAGCCCCTCTCTATCTCTTTTTGGGTGCGGTTAGATATCTTCAGGCACTTTCGGGAACAATGGTAAGTATTACTGTTTTTGATGACTTAATTATTTATCCGATATCTATTATTATATTTAGTGGGCTTGTGTTTGCTGTTTTATTGATTTATATTAAAGAAGGAGCTGCTAGTGCGAGAGCGCTTATTTTTGGAATTATCTTTTCCAACCTTATTTTGTCTGCATTGTTTGGTATTATGCATATGGGGAGTTTAGTAGATATAAATTCTACGTTTGCTTTTTTAATAGATGATAAGTATTTTATTACGGGAAGCATCCTGTTGTTATTAGATTTTCTATGGCTGGTAATAATCTATCAATTTTTAGTATCAATAATTAATAAAAAATATTTCTTTTTTATACTCTTTATATCGCTTTTAACTGTTTTTACTTTTGATGCTTTTGTGTTTAATATAACCTTATACTGGGGTAATGTACGTTTCTATAATTTATTAGTAGGTAATATCGTTGGAAAGTTTTTTGCAGCATTCGTGTTTTCTTTTCTTCTGTATTTGTATTTAAAGTATATAGATAAAGAGGAAAGTAGTACTTCATTTGTTGCTAATCAAGATCGTGGTGTTTTTTCTATATTAAAGTATGAAAAGAAATATTTAAAACTAAAGTCTGAAAAGCAAGAATTGAAGAAGAGCTTAACCTCTCAATTAGAAACTTCCTTAAATAATATTAGTGGTGGTTTTATATCTCTAGATGCTAATTGGTGTTATACGTTTGTTAATAAAAAAGCAGCAGAGCTTTTAGGAAGATCTCCAGAAACATTACTTGGAAAACATATTTGGACCGAATTTCCGGAAGGTGTAGGGCGTTCATTTTATAAGGCTTATTATAAGGCTGTAGAAACGCAAGAAACGGTATATTTTGATGATTATTACGAACCGTTAGATAAATGGTTTGAGAATAGAATTTACCCAACTCCAGATGGTTTAACAATTTACTTTGCAGATATTACTGAAAAGAAAAATACAGACGAAAAAAATCAAAAACTACTCTCTTTAATAGAAACAAGCGATGAGTTTATTGGTTTAGCAACTTTAGATGGAAAGCCAATTTATTTGAATGCTAATGGAAGAAAATTAGTGGCATTAGAAAAAGAGGAGGAATTGCCTGATTCAATAGCTGGTTTCTTTCCTGAAGACTATCGTGAAAATATACAAACAGAACATTTTAGTGCTATTTTTAAAACGAATAAATGGACAGGAGAAGCAGCGTTTAAAAATTTTAAAACGGGAGAGTTAATACCTATTGAAATGTCTAGGTTTTTAATTAAAGATAGCGAAACAAGCGAGCCAATAGCGCTAGGTATCGTGGCTAAAAATATTACAGAACGTAAAGAAGCCGAAGAAAAATTAAAAAATAGTGAGCTTTTGTTTAGGCGTTTAACCTCTAATGTGCCAGTCGGTATTTTTCAATCAGATAAAGAAGGTTTCTGTAATTATGTAAATGATGAATGGTTAGAATATGCAGGAATGTCTTTTGAACAGGCAATGGGCTTTGGTTGGACTGACGCTATACATCCAGAAGATCAAGAAAGAGTTCGCCAACAATGGCAACAATGTATTTTAAATGCAAAAGAATTTATTTCAGAATTTAGATTTAAAACCAAAGAAAAGATAACTTGGTTGTCTGTTAAAGCCGTTGGAACCTTTGATGCTAATAATAAATTATATGGTTATATAGGTGTGGCCTTAGATGTTACAGAAAGAAAAAATGCTGAAGAACAAGTTAAAAGAAGTCAGATATATCTTGAAAATATAATTAATAATATTGGAGATCCTGTTTTTGTAAAAGACGCTGAAAGTAAATTAGTAATTGTAAATAATGCATTCTGTTCCATTTTTGATTTAGAAAGAGATGCTGTAATAGGAAGAACTTTAGTGGAGCACGTTTCTCCAGAAGAACAAGAAAGTTTCTTAAAAATAGATAAGCAGGTTATTGAAACAGGTGTAGAGAATGTTAATGAGGAAACTTTAACAGTAACCGGAAAAGAAACACGAATGATTTCTACCAAAAAAACACGATTTGTTGATGGTAATGGTACTAAATTTTTAATTGGAATTATAAGAGATATTACAGAGCGTAAAAAAACGGAATTAGAATTAAAAAAATATAGAAATAACTTAGAGGAGTTAGTGAAAGTTAGAACAGAAGAAGTGAATTCTAAAAATGAAGAATTACAACGAATGAATAATCTGTTTGTAGGAAGAGAATTAAAAATGAAAGAACTAAAAAATATTATTAAAGAATTGAAATTAAAAAATGATAATTAAAAAGAATAAAAACCCATTTAATATTTGCTTTATATGACAAGGATTGCTTTTTATTCTTTACTTAAAAAACCTTTTGTTTGGGGTTTTACCACTTTAATAATATTGCTTGCTATCACACAGTTTATTGCATATCAAAAGTATGTGATAAATAAAAATCAACACAAAAAAGAATTAAGTAATCAAGTAGATTTAATTAAGGAAAAAATACAGGCTCTAGTAATGTATAGCCATTCTGCTACAAAAACATTGGCATACATTGTAGAACGAAATGGTATTCCAGACGATTTTAATACCATAGCTAGTGAACTTTTAGAACGAAATAAATATTTTGACGTTGTAGAGTTAGTAGATGCTGATGGGTTTATTACGCACGTGTATCCTTTAAAAAATAATGAAGTAATTGGTTTTAATATTATAAAAAGTATTGAAGCTAGTAGTGGTGCTTTAGCAACAATAGAACGAAAAGATTTTTTTATAGCTGGCCCAGTTCATTTAAAACAAGGAGGCATAGGTATGGTAAGTAGACAGCCTATTTTTATAGATGATAAATTCTCTGGTTTTTCTGCTGTTGTAACTACATTATCTACTTTTTTAAACGATTTAAATATAGATACTGAAAAAGATAAAGACTTTATTTATCAGTTGTCAAGAGTTAATTTTAAAACAGGTAAGGAAGAGTTTTTTTTAGAAAAAGACATGTCGTCTTACCAGTCTTTTGCAGTGCCTATAAAAATGACTTCTGGAGAATGGAAACTGTATGTTGTACCAACTAACGAAACATACAATACAGCAATAAGCTATATGGTGTTTGGTTTAATAATTTCTTTTTTAGGAGCTTGGAGTGTTTGGTTTTTTAAAGGACAATCGCTACGATTAAAACAGATTGTAAACAGTAAGTTACAAGAGCAAGAAGATAAATTAAATCAAGTTTATGAATCTTCTAAATCAAAAATTGAAAAAAGCGAAATGCTATATCGTAGTCTTGCTTTAAATGCACCAGTTGTTATATTTAATACCAATAAAAAAGGAGCGTTTACTTATGTAAATGAACAATGGGTTAAATATTCAGGTTTGAGCCTTGAAGAATCTTTAGATGCTGGTTGGCAAAAAGCAATACATCCTGAGGATAGAGAAAGAGTAGTAAATGAATGGCAGAATACCATACTAAATGATACCGAATTTAAATCAGAACTAAGATTTCAGGATAAAAATGGGATTGTTACTTGGTTTCAAGCAAAAGCAGTAAAACTTATTGATGCCGATAATAATAGATATGGATTTATTGGTATTGCGTCAGATATTACAGAAAGAATTAACAACGAAAAAGAGTTGTTGATTTATAAGAACAATTTAGAAAAGTTAGTACGTTTAAGAACCGAAGAACTACATGATAGTAGAGAGGCTTTGCTAAATCTTTTAGAAGATATGAATGTTCAATCTATAGAGCTAGAAAAAGAAAAAGTAAAAGCACAATCTGCAGATTTAATGAAATCTGCATTTTTAGCTACCATGTCTCATGAGTTAAGAACACCAATGAATTCTATTATTGGGTTTACAGGTATTTTATTAAAAGAATTAGCAGGACCATTAAATGAGGAACAAAAAAAGCAACTAGCTATGGTTAAAAATAGTGGTGAGCATTTATTGGGTTTAATTAATGATGTTTTAGATATTTCTAAAATAGAAGCAGGTAAATTAAAAGTTTCTTATTATCCTTTTGATTATTTGGTGTCCTTAAAAAACACACTCGATTTTTTAACACCACAAGCTTCAGCTAAAGGCCTTCATTTAAAAACAGAGATTTCCGAAATGAAAATAACACTAGTAAGTGATGAAAGACGTGTAGAGCAAATTCTGCTAAATTTACTTTCAAACGCTATTAAATTTTCAAAAAAAGGAGATATACTAGTAAAGGTAGCAGTTAAAGATAATCAACTAATAACGCAAGTGATAGATCAAGGAATTGGTATTAGTAAAAAAAATCTAATAAAACTATTCATGCCTTTTATTCAGTTAGAAGCAGGTTTAAGTAGAAATCATGAAGGAACAGGTTTGGGTTTGGCTATTTGTAAAAACCTAGTTGAAAAATTAGGAGGTAGT
Source organism: Lacinutrix gracilariae (assembly GCF_042684485.1). Lineage (NCBI taxonomy): Bacteria > Pseudomonadati > Bacteroidota > Flavobacteriia > Flavobacteriales > Flavobacteriaceae > Lacinutrix > Lacinutrix gracilariae. The sequence goes on from NZ_JBHULM010000011.1 coordinate 1,536,241, forward strand.
ATTACCGCCGAGAGTGAATTAGGCAAAGGAAGTAATTTTACATTTATTTTACCTTTAGATTATTCTCCCGATAAATAATAACAATTGTAAGTACAGTTTTATATCAATTATGTATATTTAAAGTTTTATGTATTGATATTGAAATTAACAAATTAAATGAGCCCAAATATTTTAATAATTGAAGATAACGAGCAGAATATGTATATGTTATCTTATTTACTTGAACAAAATAATTTTAATATCTTAAAGGCGTATAATGCTATTGATGGTTTAAAGTTAGCGCATGAAAAACATCCCGAAATTATTTTAATAGATATTCAGTTACCAGATATGGATGGACATGAATTATGTGTTAAATTAAGGCATAATGGGCTTCCAAAAGAAACAGTAATTATTGTAGTTACCTCATATGCAATGGGAGGAGATAGAGAGAAGGCAATAGAATCAGGAGCAAATGGGTATATTGAAAAACCTATTAATCCAGATACTTTTATAAGTCAAATGGAAAGTGTCTATAATACCAAATGATGTAAATAGTGAAAAAGAAAACTATTTTAATAGTAGATGATGTATATGAAAATCTTTATTTTTTAAAGATTATTCTTGAGCAGGCTAACTTTTTGGTTATTGAAGCTAATGATGGAAGAGACGGATTAGAAAAACTAAAAAACAATAAAGTAGACCTAATCATTTCTGATATTTTAATGCCTGTAATGGATGGGTATATGCTGTGTCAAGCTTGTAAAAAAGATGCATCACTAATGCATATTCCTTTTGTTTTTTACACTTCTACCTATACAGATAAACTAGATGAAGATTTTGCTCTTAAATTAGGAGCAACACATTTTTTAAGAAAGCCAACAGATCCAGAGGTAATTATAGAGTTAATTCATGATATTTTTAAAAAAGCAACACTAGTTGAAAAAACGAAAAAAGAATTAGAGTTTACAGAGCAAGAAGCTTTAAAGTTATACAGTAAAAGGCTTATTAGTAAACTAGAACAAAAAAATTTAGATCTAGAAAAAGAAGCGTTAAAACGTAAAAAAGCACAACAAATATTAGTTAATGAAAACGAGGTTTTAGATTTAATAGCTAGCAACACCTCGCTTTATAAAATATTTAATCATATACTTTCTAATTATGAGTCACTGCATCCAGAATACTATGGTTCTATTAGTTTAATGCGTGAAGATGGTGTTCATCTAGATTTTGTTTCTGGGCCTTCTATTCCAAAAGAGTATAAAGAATTTGTTAAAAGCATAGTTATTGGTGATGAGGTTGGGTCTTGTGGTACTTCTGCATTTACAAAAAAACCAGTTGTTGTTTCAGATATAAGTACTAGTAGATTCTGGAAAAAGTATAAAGATGTTGCTTTAAAATATAATTTAAAATCTTGTTGGTCTATTCCTGTACTTTCAGAAAACAATGAGGTGTTAGGTACTTTTGCTATTTATAGTAGTGCTATTAATACTCCTTCTTTAGATGATATTAAAGAATTAAATTCTGCTGTTAGATTAGCCAAAATGGCTATTGTAAAATTTAATATTAAAGCAGAAGTAAAAAAACAAGAAGAGTCTTATAAGTCTTTGGTTAGTCAAGCAAGTGATATTATAATTTCTTATAGCTTAGAAGGGACTATATATTCATTTAATAAAGCTGCTTACCAAAGTTTAGGATACACTAAAAAAGAGTTCTCTACACTAAAAATACAAGATTTTTATGTAGATGAGTTAATTCAAAATACAGTAAAACATCAAGAGTTGTTAGACGGAAAATCTATTTTATTTCCTAGAAAGTATAAACGTAAAGATGGTTCTGTATTAGAGGTTGAAGTGTCTGCAAAACTTCAAAATGATGGTAAAGTACTCGCTATTGCTCGTGATATTACAGAATGGCAAAATAATTTAAAAGAAATAAGAGATGCTAAAGAGTTTTCGTCTAGTCTTTTAAACTCTATGCGTGAAGGCTTGGTAGTTATAAATTTAGAGTCTGAAATAATTCGTGTAAATCCTGCCTTTTGCGCAATGACTGGTTTTTCTGAAAAAGAATTAATAGGTGTAAAACGTCCGTTTCCATATTCGCCACCAGAACTCAGAGAAGGAAACGATGAGCGTTACAAGTTATTATTAGCAAATAAGAATAAAAAAGAATACGAAAACACATACATGCGTAAAAATGGAGAACGCTTTCCTGTGTATGTGTCAATATCTAGTCTGTATGATGAAAACGGAGAGAAAACCGCAAATTTTTCTACAGTACAAGATATAACAGAACGAAAAAAGGCAGAATTAGCTTTACAATTAGCCAAAGAATTTAGAGACAAGCTTATCATGTCTATGCAAGAAGGTTTGCTTATTACAGGGTTAAATACTAAAATTATTTTGGTTAATGATTCCTTGTGTAAGATAACGGGTTACTCTAAAGAAGAGCTAACAGATCATGGACATCCTTATCCTTTTTGGCAAAAATCAGACCATGAAGCAGTTTTACAAAGTTATGAAGATGTAGCTAGTGAAGAAGCAAAAGAGTTTCATTTTGATATCATTAAAAAAAATGGTGAAAAAATTACAGCATCTTTTTATACAGGTACCATAAAAAATGACAAACATGAGGTTGTTGCTTTATATGCTACTGTTAAAGATGTATCAGAAGAGTTAAGGGCAAAGCAAGTATTAATTGATAGAGCTAAAAAATCTAACGAAAAGAAAGATGTAATTTTAAAATTAGCCAATCTAGTAGGTGAAGATTTTTCTTCTTCATTAAATAAAATTACAGAATTAGCAGCTAAAACCTTAAATGTAGGAAGAGTAAGTGTTTGGAAGTTTAATGAGGATAAGAAAATATTACATTGTGAAAACTTATTCAATTTAAGAACAGGTAGTATTGAAAAAGGAATGGAAATTCAATACGCAGATAATCCAGATTACTTTGAAGCTTTAAATGCAAAAAAGGCCTTACTGGTTAAAGATGTTCAAAATAATGCTGTTACTAAACTATTTTTAAACCCTTATTTAAAACCAAATAATATAACATCACTTATGGATGTTTTTATTAATAGTGCCACAGGATATTATGGTATTATTTGTTTTGAACATGTAGGTGATTCTTTAAGAGATTGGAGTGCAGAAGATCTTGAGTTTGCAACCTCAATAGCGAATGTAGTGTCTCTTATGGTAGAGAGTACAGAGCGTAAAATTGCCGAAAATAAAATTACAATAGCCAATCAAAAACTTACAGTAGTCAATAAAGAGTTAAACCAGTTAAGAGAACAGTTAGAGCAAGAAAATGTTTATTTAAGAAATGAGTTAGAGCTTGTGTTTAACTATGAAGAAATGGTTTATGGTAGTGAGGCTTTTAGTAATGTTTTAACAGAGGTTGAAAAAGTAGCTCCTACAAACGCTACAGTTTTGTTGTTAGGAGAGTCTGGAACAGGAAAAGAATTATTGGCTAGAGCTATACATAATACTAGTTTACGTAATAATAAGCCTTTAATTAAGGTGAATTGCTCTGCAATACCTAGAGAGCTGATTGAAAGTGAATTGTTTGGTCATAAAAAAGGGTCTTTTACAGGAGCTGTAAATGATAAGGTAGGAAAGTTTGAACTAGCAGATAAAGGAACTTTATTTTTAGATGAAATTGGCGAGTTGCCTTTAGATATGCAGCCAAAAATACTAAGATTTTTACAGGAAGGAGAAATAGAGGTTGTTGGTAGTTCTAGTGGATCAAAAAAATTAGATGTTCGTGTAATTGCTGCAACAAACAGAAATCTAAAAAATGCTATTGAAAAAAAGGAGTTTAGAGAAGATTTATATTTTCGTCTAAATGTGTTTCCTATTAATGTGCCTGCTTTAAGAGATAGAAAAGAAGATGTGCCATTGTTGGTAGAACATTTTGTAGATAAATTTAATAAAGCTTATGGTAAAAGCATTCAGTATATTACTGATGATGCTATGAATAAGCTAAAAGCATATAATTGGCCAGGAAATATTAGGGAGTTAGAAAACTTAATTGAGCGTGCTTCCATTTTATCTACTACAGATACTTTAGTTGTTCCTGGTTTTGAATCTTCAGTGCAAAAGGCCAAATTAATTAATAATAAAGATTTGAGTCTAGATACTGTGCAACGCAACCATATTGTGCAGGTATTAGAGCAATGTAATTGGAAAATTAGTGGTTCTAATGGAGCTGCTGATGTATTAAAATTAAAACCAAGTACATTACGAGATAGAATGACTAAATTAAAAATTGTAAAGCCATAATAAATTAACGGTATACCGTTAGTTGGAGTATTTCGTCTGAAATATTCGCGGTATGTCGATTTTTTGATATTTCTTAAAATTTACTATAAAACCATAAGGCGCTGTAAATAAGTGTTTTATGGTTTTTTTTTGCTTCTGAGTCTAGTTTGGCATCTGTATTGGAATACGTTTTCCAAACTAATAACCATGGAAAACAACAAGTTAGTAAACGTATTTAATTTTAAAGTAGATCAAGATGTCATCTTTTGTGATGTGTATAATGATTTTAATGAGAAATGTTTAGATGAAGATTTAGAAGATGTTTTTTCAAGTTCTATTTCAAAATTATCACAGGATACATATTTGCCTATTTTAATAAATATAGGAAGCCTTAGTTTTTATAACTCTATTAAGGTGTTCCGTTTTCTATCTAATAATTCCAAAATCAAGTCGGTTGTTCTTTCAGAAACTTTTTTGGTTAATTCTTACTTTTTAAAAATTCTTTTAAGTCTTCAGAATTTTACACGTATAACTATTATTCCAGATGCAGTTTTTAAAAACTTTAAAGCTGCGTTTCGCTACTGTGATGAAAACAATAAAGTGTATAACGCACTTAGCTAATAACTTACTCAAATAATTTTCCCTTTTTATTATACATGCCCAATACTAACCCCAAAACCTTAACCTATGACAAAGAAATACTTTTTTTTAAAATGCTTTCTTCTTTTTAATTTTTTATGTTGCTATTCGCAAATTGTGAATGAAGGCTTACTACAAATTGAGCCAGCAACCAATGTGTATTTTGAAAACGAATACACTAATAAAAATACAGGAAGCCATGAAAGCAACGGAAACCTTTATTTAAATGATAGTTTTATAAATAATGGTAACACTTCATCAACATCAGGAACCACCTATTTTAAAAGTTCAGACAATCCTCTAGTAAGTATTTCTGGTACTTCAAATGCTATTCAGTTTAATAATTTAGAAATAGATATTACTGCAATAAGTAAAAAAGGAGTGTCTGTTGAAGATGGTTTTGCACTGCAAGTAGAGAACGCTTTAAATTTAGTGAGTGGCGATATTCGTTTAACAGGTGAAGCGCAACTTGTACAGACACATTTAGGAGTAGATGCTAACACAGTAAGTTCTGGTAAGATATTAATAGATCAACAAGGTTATGCTTCTGCTTATAAATATAACTATTGGTCTGCACCTGTAAATAATGGAGGTGTTTTTACTTTACTAGACGGTAAGTTTGATGGTTCAGATGCAGATGTAAACCCGTTTAATCCACAGGCAATGTCATTTAGTACTAGTTCACCTTATAATGGCTTGCCATCTGTTTTAGATGGTAGTGGTAACGTAACAACTTCTTTAACTATTAATACAAGATGGATATACAAATACTTACAAGGTGTAGGAGCGTATGGAGATTGGGTTAGTTTAAACCAAAATAGTGCGTTAAACCCAGCAGAAGGGTATACCATGAAAGGAACAAATACTGTTTTAACTAGTCAAAATTACGTGTATTATGGTGCGCCTAATAATGGCGAGTATTTGATGCCTATTAATTCTGGAGAAGAATCATTGTTAGGTAATCCATATCCTTCGGCTTTAGATGCAGAAGCGTTTATTACAGATAATTTAGCGCTATTTGATGCCCTTTATTTTTGGGTAGATGGAGGTTCAACCTCGCATGGTACTACAGATTATTTAGGAGGATATGCTATTCGTAACTTATCAGGTGGAACTGCTCCTTCTGTGCCTGCATCTTTAGTAGGAGGTCTTGGTTCAGCAGGAAGTGCTGAGGCTCCTAATCGTTATGTACCAATAGGTCAAGGTTTTTTTGTAAATGCTTATGCAAGCGGTTCTATTGTTTTTAATAACTCGCAAAGGGCTTTTGTTACAGAGTCTTCAGGTAATTCAGTTTTTTATGATGGTTCTAGTGTTTCAGATAGAGATGTTAATAATCAATATATACGAATAGGATATCAAGATCCTGAAGGGTTTCATAGACAATTACTTTTAGCTTTTTTGCCTAACTCTCCTGCAGATATACATTATAACCTTGGTTATGATGCCTTGTTAATAGATAATAGAGATGATGACCTTTTCTTTGTTGTAGATGATGAATTAAATAAAAAGTTCGCTATTCAAGGAGTTGATGCTTTTCATGAAAGTATAGAGCTTCCGTTAGGTATTGTGATTTCAGAAGCAGGTTTGCATGAAATTATGATTGACGAAATAGATAATTTTCAAAATACAATCTACTTAAAGGATAATGTTTTAAATACTACACACAATTTAAGTGCTTCTAATTTTAGTATCAATTTACCAGCTGGTGAATATCTAGATAGATACTCTTTGGTGTTTTTGCCACAAGAATCTTTGTCTACTTCAAATGCAGACCTTTTAAATATAAATGTTTTTTATGATGGGCAAAACAATATTGTAGTCAATAATACAGATGGAATTACAATAAAAAGCATAAAAATATACAATGTTTTAGGACAAGAAATTTTAAACACCAATACAAACTTAAATAACAAGGATAGAGTGCAGATACCATTTAATCAAGGTAAAGGGGTCTATTTGGTTAATGTAGAAACCATTGACAGTAAACTAACTAAAAAAATATTAAACTAATAATTATGAAAAAATTAAACATAAAAATAGCCGTATTAACTTTAATAGCTTTTGTAAGCTTTAATTATAATGCTTTAGCGCAAGTAGGTATCGGAACATTAACACCAGACGCTTCTTCAATGTTAGATCTTAGTTCTACAGAAAAGGGAATGTTGGCTCCAAGAATGACATCAGCAGAAAGAGCTGCTATAGCAAGTCCAGCTAATGGTTTGTTAGTTTATGACATTACAGAAAATGCATTTTATTTTTTCAAATCTAGTGTTTGGACAAAAATGGATTCAGCTTCGGTTACAAGAAGTAATCATAAAATTATTTCTTCTGCAGCAGATTTAAGTGATGAGTTGGCAGCAGGAGGAGGAAGTAAATACTTGTTATCTTCAAATACATTGTATGAAATTAATGGAGAGGTTACGTTGGCACAGTCTATAGATTTAAATAATGCTTACTTAGTAGGATTAGATACTAATGAGGATGTGTTAAAGAAAACAGGAGGAACTATGTTTGTGGGTTCTAGTGGAGGGAGTATTAGAAATTTAACACTAACTGCTACAGGAGGAACTGTTTTTAATTTAACAGGTACAAGTACAGAAAACTTTGTTTTTAGAGATTCTATAGTTGCTAGTTCAGCATCTGTAGGTTCTATTGATGGTTTCGGGTTGGTGTTTTTAAGTATAGTTCAGTTTGCAGGAAATACTACAGGAATAACGTATAGTAATATAACCGATTTATTATTGAGTAACATGGGATGGTTTTCTAATAATTCTGGGACTTATGAAACCTTTACAGGTACTTTTGGCATTATTGAAAAACAAGGTGGATTCTCAGAGATAAATGGTGCTAATATTGGTTTAGATGTAAGTAGTAGTCCTGCTGTTGGTAAAGGTATATTAACAGGTGTTAGCTTTAGTGGTACTAGTACGCAGTATGTAAAAGGATATACTGCTGGGTGTTATGCTGGGTTTAGTTTTAGTAATGCATGGACAATAGATTGTCCTGGTATTCCGGTAGAATCAGATCAACTTGCAAGTGGTAATATTTATTATGATGGAGGTATTACTACTGGTTTTGTGCAAACTGTTACAAATGGTACTGCGTTAAACTTGCGAGGAAATAGTAATTCTAACTCCACTGCTGCTGTTAATTTGTTAAGAATGTCTTCTCCTCAAGATAACAGATTAAAGTATTTAGGTAAGAAAACAAGAACATTTCAAATAAATGCAACGCTATCTGTTAGAGGTAATTCAGGTGTAGGTGATTATTACGCTTTTTTTATACAAAGAAATGGTACAGAAACTTTGGTTGAAACAAATACTTTAATGCGTGTTAATAATACCTCAGATATTTCTAGTAATTCTATTTCTGGAACTGTTACGCTAGATCCTGGAGATTATATTGAAATTTGGGGAGAGCGATTAACTGGTTCTGGTACAACATCAATAACGGTATTTTCTTTAAATATGAATATTAAATAAAGGTGTAATTCTAAAAGATAGTTGCCAACAAAAAGATTGTAAGTGAATAGATGAAAACACCTCTTGTTTATTATAAATAAGAGGTGTTTAATAGTTTTTAATTTTTATTTATCTGTTTTTCTGCTTGTTAAAAAAAGCAATAGGTTAAATGGTTTTTTTAGAGCAAACGCTCTTTTTATATGTTGAGGTCTTGAAGTCTTTTAGCTATATATGCTTTTATATTGGGTAGTGAATTTAAGTGTTTAAAGTATTATATGATTGACGGTATTCCGTCAATTTCTTCATTTAGGTGTCCTATTTCACGGAATATCGATAGGTGAGTATTTTCTTTAAAATAGCACTAATAATTTAATCGATTGATTTTCATGGTGTTTACGAAGTTTTTGCTTTTAGAAACACTTTTTGGCACTTCTATTGGTATGAAATCTTTAAACAAAGTAACTGTAATGAAAGACGAAATACTTATTAATAATATTAAATTTTGGTTAGACCAAAATATTATCTATTGTAAGTTGTATGATGACTCTGTGGTAGACTTTACATGTAAAGGGTATGAGGAGCTATTTTGTAAAGCTATTTCCATTTTGTCAGATGGCTCTTATTTGCCTGTGATTTTTGATCTTAGTGAAGTTAGCAGCTCGGTTTCTGTAAAATTATTTAAACTTTTATCAAACAACTGTAAGATTAGAGGTTGTGTGTTATCAAAGGTGTTTTTGGTTAAAAACTATAAACAAAAAGTTTTACTTTCTTATTACATGTTGTTTAGTGATACTAAGGTGCCAAATTTAGTGTTTAAAGACCTTAGTTTGGCTGAGCGCTATAGTCATCAATACTATGATGTTTTTAACTCTATTAGCTGCGAGAGTTAGTATGAAAGATGTAATTCGAATAGGAAACTCAAAATTTTGGACTGACAATGGTATTCTTTACTGTGAATTTAAAAGAGGAGAATTTAATTATAATCTTGAAACAGAAGAAATTGAAGTTTTTGTTAAGGTAATTGATAAGTTGTGTAAAGGTAAGCCAATGCCGTTTTTAATTGATTTAAGAGATGCTCAAGGAGTGCTTACAAGAGAGTCTGCTAGTTTATTAGCTAATTCGCCAATATTAAATAAGTTAAGGATTTCTGAAGCTTATGTAATCAATAGCATGAGAGTAAGACTGGTTATAACTAGTTATAAAAGAATATATGAGCCTGCAACGCCTTTTGTTGTGTTTGATAATATAGAATCAGCAAAAGAATATTGTTTGCAAGCTAAAAATGATTTTTATAAAAACAATTAAATAGTATCCATTTTATGTTGTCAGGAGCATGTGGAGCTTGGTGTAAGTAATAATGAGTTTCTTGGCAAAAAATAAAGTGTTAACAGCGTCTGTATGTAGTTGTTTTGTTTCAGTTAAAATACAAGCAGAGGTGTTGTTAAATCAAAAACATTCTGCAAGATAATGGTTGTTCTAGATAGTGGCTTTTTGATAGTTAATATGCTAGAAATGGGTGGTTCAAATTTGTAAGATAATTTAATAAGTTTAGTAAGATTAATTAAAATAAACGTTGAAAAATATGCAAAATTCCTCTACTAATTCTCAGGATAATAATAAAGAAGAAGTGAAAGCTTCTTTTTCAAATTCTTCAAATAAATTGTTTACTTCTAATACATCAGAGAGTAATACAATACCACTAAAATCGTACCTTAAAAGATTTGATTCTGAAGCAGAAGATGTTAATTTAAAAGAAGGTAACTAGTAGTTTCGTGTAAGCATAACGTGTAGCAGGATCTTCAAAGAAGCTACAGGAGTTTGTGTAACTAGATCAAGGTGTAAATTATATAAAGCAGTATACTGTAGTTGTAGGCTGCTTTCTGTGCGTCTAAGCAATTCAAGTAAACATCTATAAGTAATAAAGACTTTTCAATAATTAGTTAGCTAGTTAATGCTGTGTAGAAACGCAAATTTAATGAGCTAAAGTGTGGTATAACAAAAAACCCTTAACTTGTTTATAAAAACGTGTCAAGGGTTTAAAGTGGTGGTGCCTCCAGGAATCGAACCAGGGACACAAGGATTTTCAGTCCTTTGCTCTACCAACTGAGCTAAGGCACCAGTTGCATAAAATTGCGAGTGCAAATATATGTACCTTTTTGGGATTCGCAAAGAAAAAAACGAAAAATATTTTTTTTATTTTTTTTAATTGCAAAAAAGAGGGTTTTAAAATAACTCATTTTGTAAATTTGATGCTTTTAAAAATGATATGAATCTAATTATTGATGTTGGTAATTCTTTTGTAAAACTTGCTGTTTTTGAACAAGATAAGCTTATAAAGGCTTATAAGGTGCTTAGTGAAGATGTGTTGCAAACCTTAAGAATTATAAGAAAAGAATATAAAAACATTGATAAGGCAATTTTTTCTTCGGTAGGCAAATTAAAAAAAGCAGATGTAGCTTATTTGCATAAATATTACAAAACAATTGTTTTAAATCACGAAACAAAAGTGCCTTTTAAAAATTTGTATAGTACGCCTAAAACTTTAGGAATAGACAGAATTGCTCTAGTTTGTGCCTCTGTGCAACAATATTCTAATAAAAATGTTTTAATTATTGATGCAGGTACTTGTATCACTTTTGATTGTATTACAAGCAAAAACGAGTATTTAGGTGGTGCTATTTCACCAGGAATACAAATGCGTTATAAAGCCTTACATCATTTTACCGCAAATTTACCGTTATTAAAAACAGAGATACCAAAAAATAGTATAGGAGTTAGTACAGTTACCTCTATGCATTCTGGTGTTGTAAAAGGAGTTTTACATGAAATTGATGGAGCAATTCAAGAATATAGGTTAAAATATCCTGATTTAACAGTTATTTTAACAGGAGGAGACACTAATTTTTTGTCTAAACAATTAAAAAGTAGCATATTTGCCAACTCTAATTTCCTTTTACAGGGATTAAATTTTATTTTACAATATAATACACACTAATGATAAAAAAACTGCTAATAGTTTTTATTGCATTATTTGCAATTCAAAGTTTCGCTCAAGAAGGTACTTCTTCACCATATTCCTTTTACGGAATGGGTAGCCTTAAATTTAAAGGTACTGTTGAAAATAGAAGTATGGGAGGATTAAGTATTTATACAGACAGTATACATATAAACCTAAGAAACCCTGCTTCCTATGGAGGTAATAGTTTAGGCTTGTATGGCAATGAAGGTAGACCAATGACGTTTTCGGTTGCTGGAAGCCACAATTCTACAAAGCTAAAAAGTGATACTAATAGCGATCGTACTTCTGTTTCTACATTTGATTATATAGCTGTTTCATTACCTCTTGGTAAATTAGGTATTGGTTTTGGTTTATTGCCATATACTTCTGTAGGATATAAGCTAGAGACTTATGGTGATGATGGTATTACCAATAAATATAGAGGAGATGGTGGTGTTAACAGAACTTATTTATCTGCAGGATATCAATTAACAAACGATTTAAGTTTTGGTGTTGATCTGCAATATAACTTTGGTAATATTGAAGGAAGCACTATTGAGTACCTTTATGAAGATGGTAGTTTAGTGCAATACCAAACAAGAGAAAATAATAGATCAGATATTAGTGGTTTAACATATAACCTTGGTCTTTCTTACAAAACAAAAATCAACGGTAACTTAGAGCTGGTTTCAGGTGCTACCTATTCGCCTAGAAGTGATTTAAAATCTAAAAACCAAAGATCATTAAATACCATTGTTATAAATAGCGCATCAGGTTTAGAATCTGTGATAAATACGCTAGAAGCAGATTTAGAAACACAAGATTTAGAAGAAACAGACTTAGTTATGCCAGCTAAATTTTCTTTTGGTGTTGGTATTGGTGATCCAAGAAAATGGTTTGTAGGTGTAGAAAGTATTTTTCAAGAAACAAGTAAGTTTAGTAATGACTTGTATACATCATCAAGTGCAGTAACTACCTATGAAAACAGTAGTACTTTTTCATTAGGTGGTTTTTATATTCCAGATTATAATGCCTACAAATCGTACTTAAAACGTATGGTATATCGTGCTGGATTTAGAACAGAAAAAACAGGATTAGTTATTAATGGTGAGTCTATAAATGAGTTTGGCATATCTTTTGGAGTAGGATTACCAGTTGGTAATTTATTCTCTAACGCAAACTTAGGTTTTGAAGTAGGTAAGCGTGGTACAACTAACTTAAATTTAATACAAGAGAATTTTATTAATTTCCAATTAAGTTTATCTTTGAACGATAGATGGTTTCAAAAAAGCAAATACGATTAAGATCAAAAATTATGAAGACGATGAAAACGAAATTTACACTATTAGCAATACTATTTCTAGGACTTGGTTTTGGCTTTGCACAAAACGAAGAAGCAATGACAAAGCTTTCTATTTTTCATGAATATGTGAAAGCTAAAAATTACGATGCAGCTTATGAACCATGGATGGAAGTGCGTACTAAATGGCCTAAATTTAATAACGCTATTCCTGTAGACGGAGAAAAAATTCTTAAGCATAAAATTAAAAACGCAACTGGAGCAGAAAAAGTTGCTTTTATAAAAGACCTTTTAAAACTTTGGGATGAAAAGTTAGAAAACTTTCCTAGTAAAACTAAAATAGGGGATTTATTATCAGACAAAGCACAGTTAATGTATGACTATAAAACCGAATTAGGTTTAACAGATGAAGACGTTTACAATGCCTTTGATAAAGCGTATACTACAGATTTAAAAACATTTAAAAATGCGAAATCTTTATATACTTACTTTTCTTTAATGGTAGATTTATATGATGCTGGTAAGAAAACAGACCAAGAGTTATTTGATAAGTATGATGATGTTGTAGATAAAATTGAAACAGAAGTAAAAAGTAGCTCTGAAGGATTAAATAAATTAATTGCTAAAGAAGATGCTGGTACTGCTTTAACTAAAAAAGAAGGACAATACAAAAGATATTATGAGAGCTCATTAAAAGCTTTTGATCAAATTTCTGGTAGTGTAGATTCTAAATTAGGAGATAGAGCAAATTGTGATAACCTTATTCCTTTATACCAAAAAGATTACGAAGAAAACAAAAATGATGGTGTTTGGTTACAAAGAGCAATGAATAAATTATACGAAAAAGGTTGTAAAGAAGACCCAATGTTTGTTAAAGTGGTAAAACAAAAAAACAGCATCGAGCCTAACGCAAAAACATCGTATTACTTATACTTAATTACTGGTGAGCAACAATACTTTGATCAAACTTTACAGTTAGAAACAGATCCTTTTAGAAAAGCTAAACTTTACAATACTATTGGTAGAGACTTTAAACAAAAAGGTAGCTATGGTAAGGCTAGAGAATACTTTATGAAAGCATTAGCTCAAAACCCATCAGATAAAAAACCATACGAGCAAATTGCTAGAATGTATGCTGCAAGTGCAAATAGCTGTGGAGATACAAACTTTAACAAAAGAGCTGTATTTTGGTTAGCTGCTGCAGAAGCAAGAAAAGCAGGAAGTTCTAGTTTAGCTGCTAATTATGAAGCTAAAGCACCAAGTAAATCTGAAATTTTCTCTGCAGGAAAAGCAGGACAAACTATTAGTATTGGATGTTGGATTGGTAGAAGTGTAACTGTACCAAACCTATAATGAAAATCCATAATTTATATATAAAAAGCTTAGTCACAGTATTTACTGTGACTTTGTTTTTTTCATGTAAAAGCAACTTTAACGAGGTGCAAAAAATTGGTGTTTCAGAAGATCAACCTATTGGTGTTGCTGAAGACATTAATTTAAAATACACAGATTCTGGTAGAGTAACCGCAAATCTTATTAGTCCTAAAATGTTAGATTTTACCAATAGAGATTTTGGGTATAATGAGTTTCCAGAAGGTATTGTCTTACATATGTATGACGAGTTAAACCAAAAAAATACAGTAATAGCAGATTACGCTATTTCTTATAAAGAAACCAACCTAATCGATTTGCAAGGTAATGTAGTGGTTACATCACACAAAAAAGATACCTTGTTTGCAGAGCAGTTGTATTATGACCAAAGTGACGAATGGTTATTTACAAACCAACCCGTTACTTTTAGACAAGGTCGTGACCTTATAAACGGAAACGGTTTTGATTCGGATTCCGAATTTAAAAAAGCACAGGTTTTAGAAATTGATGGTATTATTACACTAGAAGAATAATACTTATATTTGATACTAATAACTTTCAACCAAAATATTATAAATGAAAATTGCTAAGTTTTTTCAATACATATACCTGTTTTTTGCCGCATTATTTTTATATGATGCTGTAACAAATTGGAATGTAGATAGTAACAGAACATATATATCTTTAGCATTTACTGCTTTAGCTATATTTATGTTTTTCTTCCGAAGAAAATTTAATAATAAATATAAAGACAACAATAACGCTAAGTAATGAGTGTTTACATTGTTATTATCATTGTTTGTTTAATTCTTTCCGCCTTTTTTTCAGGTATGGAAATTGCCTATGTGTCTTCTAATAAAATACATATAGAAATAGAAAAAAAACAAGAAGGATTTTTAGCAAAAATACTTACTAAGCTTACCGTAAAACCATCAAAATTTATTGCAACAATGCTTATTGGTAACAATATTGCATTAGTAGTTTATGGTTTTTTTATGGGTGATTTGTTAGTAAATTGGTTTCAATCTATGTTGCCATCTACTAACCGTTTTGTTAACTATATGTTTGTAGATTTTAGCCTACTAACACAAACTATAATTTCTACAATAGTAATATTAATTACTGCAGAGTTTTTACCTAAAGTATTCTTTCAAATTTATGCTAATTCTTTATTAAAAATATTGGCATTTCCTGCATATATATTTTATGTACTATTTACTTTTATATCAGATTTTGTTCTTTGGATTTCAGATTTTGTACTAAAAAAGTTCTTTAAAACCGAAGGAGATCAAGTGCAGTTAGCCTTTACCAAAGTAGAACTTGGTAATTATATTAGCGAGCAAATGGAATCTGTTGAAGAAGATGATGATATAGATTCTGAAATACAAATCTTTCAAAATGCACTAGAATTTGCCGAAGTAAAATCTAGAGAAGTCATGGTGCCTAGAACCGAAATTATAGCTGTAGAAATTAATGAATCTATTAAAAACTTAAACGCTATTTTTACAGAAACAGGCTGCTCTAAAGTTATTGTATACAAAGATAATATAGATGATATTTTAGGTTATGTGCACTCTTTTGAGCTTTTTAAAAAGCCCAAAACCATAAAATCTATTATTCTTCCTGTTGGTTTTGTTCCAGAAACCATGCTAATTAATGATGTGCTTAACGTGCTTATTAAAAAACATAAAAGTATAGCAGTAGTGTTAGATGAGTATGGAGGAACCTCTGGAATTATGACTGTTGAAGATATTGTTGAAGAGCTCTTTGGTGAAATTGAAGATGAACACGATACAGTAGTTTTAATTGAAGAAAAACTAGACGAAAACAACTATAAGTTTTCAGCAAGATTAGAGGTAGATTATATAAATGAAACCTTTAAGCTTAACCTTCCAGAAGAAGAAAACTATGAAACTTTAGGAGGTTTAATTGTTGCGCATACCGAAGAAATTCCGCAAAAAGAAGAAATAGTAACTATTGATAATTTTGAGTTTACTATTCTAGAAGTATCTAATACTAAAATAGATTTAGTAGAATTAAAAGTGTTAGACCAAGATTAGTTTTACTGGTTCCTCTTAAGGCATCACACATAAATCACCTACCAACAAGAAGCCCTCTAAAATTTTATTTTAGCAACAATTTTAACTTCAATTTCATTTTATCAAAATAACCCTTTCATTATTAAATAGAAAATGGTATTTTCGCGCACTATATTGAATAAAATTTATACCAAAAATGGCAATTTTAAATAACATTAGAAAACAATCATTAGTACTAATAGCAGTAATTGCATTAGCGTTATTCTCATTTGTATTAGCAGATTTGTTTAGAAACAGCGATGCACTTACAGCAAAATCACAAAATGTGGTAGCCACTATAAATGGCAAAGACATTACTCGTGAAGATTTCATGCAGAAAGTAGAGTTAATGCAACGTCAAATGGGAGGAAGCGGAACGAGCACACAAGCTATGAACAACGTTTGGAACCAAGAAGTACGTCAAGCTGTTATGCAAACACAATTTGATGCTTTAGGCTTTACTGTTGAAAAAGATCAAATGCGTGACTTGTTAAAAACAAGTTTATCTGGTAATGCAGATTTTCAAAACGAAGCAGGTCTTTTTGATGAAAACAAAATGAACGAATATATTGCTAATTTAAAAGAAACTTCTGCTATAGCATACCAACAATGGATTGACTATGAAAAAGGAATTGCTTCAAACGCACTAAGCCAAAACTATATTAATATGGTTAAAGCAGGTATGGTTGGTACTCTTGCCGAAGGAGAATTACAACATAAATTAGAAGGTGATCAAGTAGATATTAAATTTGTTCAAGTACCTTTTTCTTCTATTGCAGATAGTACAATTACAGTTTCTAATAGTGATATTACAAACTATGTAAACAAGCACAAAAAACAATATACAGTTGAAGCTTCTAGAGATATTAACTATGTACAGTTTAAAGAAGTTGCTTCATTAGAAGATGAAAACGCAATTAAAGAAAGCTTAACTAATCTTTTAAAAGATCAAGTTGTATATAACGAAGTAACTAAAAGAAACGATACTATTTCTAGTTTCTTAAAAGTAAAAGACAATGCGTCTTTTATCAATGCGAATTCAGATATTAAGTTTGATGATCGTTTTGTTCAAAAATCAGAATTACCAGCAACTGTTGCAGATACTCTTTATAGTTTAAACACTGGTGAAGTATTTGGTCCTTATAAAGATGCTAATTACTTTAAAATTTCTAAAGTAGTTGCAGTAAAACAATTACCAGACTCTGTAAAAGCAAGACATATTTTATTACCATTTGTAGGTTCTCGTTCTGCAACTGCAGAAACGGTTCAAACAAAAGAACAAGCTAAAGCAACTGCAGATAGTATTATGAGTGTAGTAAAAGCTACACCTTCAAAATTTGTTAGCTTATTAGATTTTTCTGCAGATACAGTAAGTAATGAAAAAGAAGGAGTTTTAGATTGGTTTACATACAACGCTATGGTACCAGAATTTAGAGACTTTACTTTTGAAAATAAAAAAGGAGACTTTGGTGTAGTTGAAACCGTTTTCGGATTTCACGTAATTGAAATTTTAGACCAAAAGAACTTACAACGTACTATTAAAGTAGGTACTATTGCTAGAAAAATTGAGCCAAGTGAAGCTACAATATCTAAAGTGTTTAGAGATGCTGCAAGTTTTGAAAACGCTGTAGCAAAAGGAAACTTTGAAGAAATAGCAAAAGAAAGCAACTATACTGTACGTCCTGTAAACTCTATTAAAGTTTTAGACGAAAACATTCCTGGATTAAACAGTCAAAGACCAATAGTTCGTTGGGCTTTTGAAGAAGATGCTGAAGTAGGAGATGTTAAGAAATTTGCAATTACTGATGGTTTTGTTATTGCACAATTAACTGCTAAAAACAAAGCAGGTTTAATGAATACGCAAGATGCATCTGTTACTGCTTTACCAGCAATACGTAAAGCTAAAAAAGCAGACATCATTAAAAACAGAATTTCTGCAACTACAATAGAAGATGTTGCTAAAGCAGAAGGACAAACTGTAAGAACTGCATTAGCAATCAATATGAAAACACCTACAGTTACAGGTGTTGGTAGAGAGCCTAAAGTAGTTGGTGCTGCATTTGGTTTAAAAGAAGGAGAAACTTCTAATTTAATTGAAGGAGAAAATGGAGTGTATATGGTTCAAGTAACTAAAGTTACTCCAGCTGTTGAATTAGCAAACTACCAAGCTTTTGCTAACCAAGTAGCACAACAAAAACAATCTGCAGTAGATTCAAGATTATATACAGCTTTAAAAGAAGCTGCTGAAATTGAAGATAACAGAGCAAATACAGTACAATAAGCTAAAGTTTATTTGCCGTATATTTATATAAAAAAAGCGACCAAAAGGTCGCTTTTTTTATTTCTTCTATTTTCTGTTTAAACAATAGTTTGCCCAATTATAAATGGGTATTTGTTTATAAAACTACAAGGTAGTTGTAACCATTTCATCATATTTTAAAATAGTAGTGTAGCCTTTGTTTTTAAAATATGCAGTAGGATTTGTTTTAGAGCTCACCAAAACAAAATCTCCTCCCCAAGCACCTAAACTTTTTATGCTTCCGTTAAAGTCGCTAAATAGTGCTTCTTTTACTGGTTGTAAGTGTATTGTTTCTGCAATGATTTGCTCATGCTTTTCTATAAGCAGATTAAAGGCTTCTATGGAAGAACAAGCAATAATGTTTTCGGTTATTTTATTTATTTCAGCAATAGTACTATCTAGATTATTTGTGTTCTTTTTATAATGCGAAATACCTTCTCTACTATTTTGTTTTTTGTTTAAATGCACAAAATATAAATGTGCTTTAAAAATAGGGTTAAAAGATACTTGTTTTACCGTTCGCTTATTGTTTGTAGCTTGTTTTGAAAGTGCATTGTTATGTAATTGATATGTAATTGCCGAGGCATTTTGTGCACAAGCAATATCATAACCACTACCTCCAAAAGTTTTTTCTAGTAGCTGGTAGGCATCCAAATTAGCCCAAGTAGCAATGTTGTTAATTAAGGTAGACGATGTACCAAGTCCCCAATTTTTTGGAAACTCTAATGTTGTTGTTATTTTAAATCCTTTTTTGTCTTTTAAAAATTCAGGATTCAGTGCTTTTGCAGCACAAAATATTTCTAAAAGTCTATTAGAGATTTCAGAGTCCTCTTGATCTTGTAAATAAATGGTATTGTTTTCTAATTTAAAATCTGTTTTAAACCAGGTGTTTCCTTGTTCATCTAAACTACTCCATAGTATTTTTGAAGCTTCTATTTCTTCTACAAGCAAATTCTGCCCAAATTTTGTTGGTACAGCAAGTGCTTTTGCTCCATCAAGAACTACATATTCTCCTGTAAGTAATAATTTTCCGCTGCTATAAAATTGCTGCATGAGTTATTAATTATTCTTTTTTCTTAATTCATTAAAAGCTTCAACTACTGCACTGTGTGTTACTGTGTTGGTTTTAAAATAATGTACCAATGTTTCTTTTTCAGTTTCGGTAGCTTCCATTTGGTTCAAGATATTCATTAAATGCATTTTCATGTGTCCTTGTTGAATACCTGTTGTGGTTAAAGAGCGTAACGCAGCAAAGTTTTGTGCTAAACCTGCAACAGCTACTATTTGCATTAGCTCTTCTGCACTAGGTTGGTGTAATAACTCTAGAGCTAATTTTACTAAAGGATGTAAGTTGGTTAAGCCACCAACGGTTCCTAATGCTAGTGGTATTTCCATCCAAAAAGTAAATACACCATTTTCAATTTTAGCATGTGTTAGGCTGCTGTAAGAGCCATTTCTAGAAGCATAGGCATGCACACCTGCTTCTACTGCTCTAAAATCATTTCCTGTAGCTAAAACTACTGCATCAATACCATTCATAATACCCTTGTTGTGCGTGACAGCTCGGTAAGGTTCTACTTCTGCAATTGCTACAGCTTGTACAAATTTTTCGGCATTAAAATCGTCTTTAGGTAAATCTTCTAATTTGCAACTTACTTCTGCGCGAACCAAACAATCTGGTACGTAGTTAGATAAGATGCTCATTACAATTTCTATAGATTCTTGTAGTTGTTTTTCGGCTTCAGCCTTAAAAGTTTTAGCAAACTGCTCTAAACAAGAATTTATAAAATTGGCTCCCATTGCATCTTGTGTTTCAAAGGTTGCATGCAATTGGTAGTAGCCAGAAATAGCATTGGTTTTATCTTTTAAAACTATGTCTGTAATACCACCACCACGTTTTTCCATGTTCTTGGTGATTGGCTTAGCGTCTGCTATTAGTTGCGCTTTTACATGGTTAAAAAAGGTTTCTAGTGTTTTAAAATCACCAGCATACATAAAGTGTACTTGACCAATTTTTGTAGTAGAAAGTACTCGAGTTTTAAAACCTCCGCGTGATAACCAAAACTTAGCAGATTTACTAGCAGCAGCAACTACAGAGCTTTCTTCAATTGCCATAGGTATGGTGTGCATTTTTCCGTTTATTAAAAAATTAGGAGCAACGCCAAGTGGCAAATAGTAATTGGTAATGGTGTTTTCTATAAACTCATCATGTAAGTTTTGTAGTGACAAATTGGTGTTCCAATATTGTTGTATAATTTTTTTAGCTTCTTCTTTATTAGAAAAATAGGTTTCAACAATCCAATCTATTTTTTTAGATTTAGATAGTTTTGAAAAGCCTGAAATAGTTGCACTCATGTACTTGGTTTTTAAAACACAAAGATAGTATACCCATTTTTAATGGTTTTCATTTATGTAATTTATGTTTGTAATAAATAAAAGGAAAGGTGTTTTGGGGTTTTGTAACCCCAAATTACTGTTAATATTTAGGGTTTTTTGCTTATTTTTTAGTAAACTTGACGTCATTTTAATATAATCATTTTTTTTAATGCGAACTTTTAGATTCTTCCTATTAAGCTGCTTTTTTTTAACAGCAATTCATACTTCAGCACAAACACAAAATATTTCTTTAGAAGACATTTGGAATGGTACTTTTAGAACCCAAAGAATGGATGCGCTACATTCTATGAAAAACGGACAGCAATATTCTGTGTTAGACTATGATAGAGTTTCAAAGTCTACCACTATTGATGTGTATGATTATAAAACCTTAAGCAAGGTAAAAACCTTAGTAAACTCTTCAGATATTGAAGCTATACCTTACTTTACAGATTATACCTTTAGTGCAGATGAAAGCAAAATTATTTTAGCTACAGATGTAGAGTCTATTTTTAGACGCTCTACTTTAGGTCATTTTTATGTATACAATACTAGTGATGCATCGGTTACTTTAATTGCCGAAGATAAAATTCAAGAACCAACATTTTCTCCAGATGCTACCAAAGTAGCTTACGGATTAAATAATAATTTATATGTAAAAGATTTAGTTTCTGGTGAAACCAAACAAATTACTTTTGATGGTAAGAAAAATGAAATCATTAATGGTATTACAGACTGGGTTTACGAAGAAGAATTTGGCTTTGTTCGCGCTTTTGAGTGGAATGCTTCTAGTGATAGATTAGCATTTATAAAGTTTGATGAAACCAATGTTCCAGAATTTTCAATGGATGTTTATGGTTCTGCATTATACCCAAAACAACAAGTGTTTAAATATCCCAAAGCTGGAGAAAAAAACGCTATTGTGTCTTTACATACATATAATTTAAAGGCTGATACAACCAATGAGGTTAAGTTAGATAAAGCGTATAATGATTTTTATATTCCTAGAATAAAATGGACGAATGATCCAGATGTTTTAAGTGCACAATACATGAACAGACATCAAAACGAACTAGATTTATGGATGATTAACGCTAAAAAGGAAAGTGCTAAAATTGCAATAGCAGAAAAAGATAATGCCTATGTAGATGTAACCGATAATCTTACCTTTTTAACAGACGATAGCTTTATATGGACAAGTGAAAAAGATGGACACAACCACATTTATCACTATGATAAAAAAGGAAAGCTTATTAATCAAATTACCAAAGGAAACTGGGAAGTAACTAATTACTATGGTTATGATGATAAAAACGATGTTATTTATTATCAATCGGTTGAAAATGGTTCTATTAATCGAGATGTATATAAAATTGATTTAAACGGAAACAATAAAACTAGACTGACTAAAAATACAGGAACCAATAATGCTTCTTTTAGTGCAGATTTCACCTATTTTATAAATACATTTTCTAATACAAGTACACCTCCAGAATATACGTTAAACGAAGCTGTTTCAGGAAATTTAGTAAAACGTATTAAAGATAATAGCGCACTTTCAAAAAAGCTTTTAAACTATAAAATTTCTGAAAAAGAATTTTCTACCATTAATGTAAATGGTAACGATTTAAATATGTGGATGATTAAACCACTAGATTTTGATGCTACTAAACAATATCCTTTATTTATGTATCAATATTCTGGTCCAGGATCTCAACAAGTAGCAAACCGATGGAATGGAGCTAATGATTATTGGTACCAACATTTAGCACAAAAAGGCTATATTGTGGTTTGTATTGACGGAAGAGGAACAGGATTTAAAGGTGCAGCCTTTAAAAAAGTAACTCAAAATGAATTGGGTAAATTTGAATTAGAAGACCAAATTGATGCAGCAAAAAAACTTGGCGATAGAGCCTATGTTGATGCTTCTAGAATAGGAATTTGGGGTTGGAGCTTTGGTGGCTTTATGAGTAGTAATGCGCTTTTTAAAGGAAACGATGTCTTTAAAATGGCAATAGCTGTTGCGCCAGTAACAAGCTGGAGATTTTACGATTCTATTTATACAGAGCGTTACATGACAACACCTCAAGAAAATGCAAGTGGTTATGATGATAACTCACCAATAAATCATGTAGATAAATTAAAAGGAGACTTTTTACTAATACATGGTTCTGGAGATGATAACGTACATGTGCAAAATACAATGCGTATGGTTGAAGCATTAATTCAAGCAGATAAACAGTTTGAATGGATGATTTATCCAGACAAAAATCATGGTATTTATGGTGGTAACACTAGATTACATTTGTATAAAAAAATGACAAATTTTATTGATGCTAAGCTTGGTGATAAATTATAAAAGCAAAAGCCAAACAAGAAATTAAGCATATAAAAGAATAATAAACTAACTAACTAATTAAAATAAATACATATGGAATTTAAATTTGGAGGTTCTGCAGAGAATCAAAAAACAGTTTTAGGGCATCCTGCAGGGTTGTTCGTGCTTTTCTTTACTGAAATGTGGGAACGTTTTTCATACTATGGTATGAGAGCTTTACTTGTACTGTTTTTAGTGTCAACCATTATTGATGGTGGATGGGAATGGAGTAGAGCAGATGCTTTAGTGCTTTACGGATGGTATACAGGTTTAGTCTATATAACACCTATTATTGGAGGTTTTATTGCCGATAAATTTATGGGTTATAGAAGAGCCGTTGTACTTGGAGCCTTTGTAATGACTTTAGGGCATGCTTCTATGGCATTAGAAGGCATTACACCAATGTTTTTCTATGCAGGTCTATCATTCTTAATCATAGGTAATGGTTTCTTTAAGCCAAATATTTCTTCTATGGTAGGACAGTTATACAAATCACAAGGAAAAGAAAAAGATGCTGGTTATACTATATTTTATATGGGAATTAATGCAGGTGCTTTCTTAGGAATTTTATTATGTGGTTATATAGGTGAAAATATTGGATGGCATTTTGGTTTTGGACTTGCTGGAATCTTTATGTTTTTAGGAATGCTACAATTCTTTTTTACACAAAGTATCTTTGGTAGAATAGGATTATCACCAAAACAAACCGAAGATTTTGATGATGTAATT
The DNA here is from genome assembly GCF_042684485.1 of Lacinutrix gracilariae. Classification (NCBI taxonomy): domain Bacteria; kingdom Pseudomonadati; phylum Bacteroidota; class Flavobacteriia; order Flavobacteriales; family Flavobacteriaceae; genus Lacinutrix; species Lacinutrix gracilariae. The sequence continues at coordinate 1,560,107 of NZ_JBHULM010000011.1, forward strand.
GAAGATAGTGTTGAAAAATTAGAAGATAATGTTGAAGACGTTATTGAAGAAGCTGAAAATTCAAAAGTAGTAAGAGACAGATTATTTGTTATTGGTATCTTTTCTCTGTTTGTTATTTTCTTTTGGTGGGCATTTGAGCAAGCAGGTGGTTCTATGACTATTTTTGCTGCAGATTATACAGATAGATCTTTAGTAGGAAGCGCAGCTCTTACTTTTAAAATAATTAATGCCATTATAACAGTGGTGCCAATGGTGGTAATCACTTGGGTTTTAGCCATGTTATTTAAACAAACTTTTGCTAAATATTCACTAGCTAATATATTACTAGCTTTAAGTTTTGTAATTATTTGGGGAATTGTAATCTGGATGCTTGTTAGAGAATTTCAATCAGACGCAACAGAAGTTCCTGCATCATGGTTCTCAGTACTAAACTCTTTATTTATTATCTTATTTGCTCCTTTATTTTCTAAAATTTGGGAAAGTAAATTTAACCCTTCAGGTCCTGTAAAATTTGCTATAGGATTACTATTAGTAGGATTAGGATTTGCGGCTTTAGCTTATGGTTCTGCAGGTATTCCTGATGGAGCAAAAACAGCTTCTGTTAGTTTAATTTATTTGGTAGTTGCATATTTCTTACATACAATGGGAGAACTTTGCGTTTCACCAGTAGGATTATCTTACGTAAGTAAATTAGCTCCTATTAAATTAGTGAGTATGATGTTTGGTATTTGGTTTACAGCTAATTTCTTTGCTAACCTTTTAGGTGGTTTTACAGGAAGTTATATGGATCCAATCATGGAAGAACACGGCTTAACTACTTTCTTTTTAATATTTACAATTATTCCAATAGGTGCAGCTGTAATAATGTTTTTATTAAATCCAATGCTTAAAAGAAAAATGCACGGAATTGAATAATACATTCTTATCTAGAAAATATTAAACTAACTAATCTCTTTATTATTAATGAATACAGATATTGAAAATCTATTTAAAGACAAAGTAATAGGACATCCAGCAGGATTGTTTGTATTGTTTTTTACTGAAATGTGGGAACGTTTTTCTTTTTACGGAATGCGTATACTTTTAGTTCTGTTTTTAACAGCTCCTTTAATAGGTGAAAACCCAGGATGGGAATGGCCACGAGAACACGCTTTAGCATTAATTGGTACCTATGCATCTCTTTTGTATTTAACACCAATTGTTGGTGGTTGGGTTGCAGATAAGATTACTGGTTATAAGTGGGCTGTAATTATCGGTTGCTTTATCATGATGCTTGGTCATGCAGCAATGGTTTTTGAAACGCAATTTACACTGTATTTAGGATTGGCTTTATTAGTTATTGGTACAGGTTTTTTTAAACCTAACGTAACTTCTATGATATCTGAAATGTATAAAGGAAAAGAGTCTAAAAAAGATGGAGCATATACTATATTTTATATGGGAGTTAATGCTGGTGCCTTTTTTGGAATGATGCTTTGTGGTTATTTAGCTGAAAATATTGGATGGTCTTGGGGATTCGGTCTTGCCGGAATATTTATGTTTTTAGGAATGTTACAATTCTGGTTAGCTAAAGATTTGTTTGGAAGTATAGGTGAAAAACCTACAAAAATTCATGAAGTAGAGATTCCGCAAAACATTAATGAGGTTAGTCCTACAGAGGATTACAAATTAGAAGAAAAGCTAAATCCTTTTACAAATATTGATAAAATACTAATTGTGCTTTCTGCTTTAGGAGGTGTTTTATACTTATTCAATGACCCAATGTCTAAAATTGGTGATGTGAATATATTGAATTTTAATATTGGTGGCCTTGAAGGTTCTAATGTAACCATTCTTACTGCTTTAGTATTATTTCTTTATTTAATAATTACTAGAATTTCACGATACTCTAAAATCATAAGAGACAAAATTATAGCAGTTTCTGTATTTGGTATATTTACAGTGTTTTTCTTTGCAGCTTTTGAGCAATCTTTAGGCTCTATGACTATTTTTGCTAGAGATTATACAGGAAGAGCTTTATCTGGTTCTTCGGCAATGGTTTTTAAAATTATTGATTTAATATTAACAGTAGGTCCATTAGCAATTATTACTTGGGTTTTATTTTTGTTATTTAAAAAAACATACTCTAAAATTCCGTATTCTAATATTGTATTATCCTTAGCGTTTATTTCGCTTTGGGGTATTGTTATTTGGAAAGTAAATAGAGAATTTAGCAAAGATGCCACAGAGGTAGGAGCCTCTTGGTTTGGGATTTTAAACTCCTTCTTTATTATTACGCTAGCTCCATTATTTTCAAAGTGGTGGGAAAGCAAATACAATCCTAGTGCAGCCATGAAATATGGTTTAGGTCTTATTCTTTTAGGTTTAGGATTTGGAGTTTTAGTAATGGGTACAATGGGAATAGAACAAGGTGCAAAAACAGCTTCTGTTAGTATGTTTTTCTTAATATTTGCTTACTTATTTCATACCATGGGAGAACTTTGTATTTCACCAGTAGGTTTATCTTATTTAAGTAAATTAGTTCCTGGTAGAATGATTGGTTTTATGTTTGGTATTTGGTACTTAGCAATTGCTATTGGCCAAAAAGCAGCAGGAACAATGGGAGGAATGATTGATAAAATTACAGAAGAATACTCTCTGAGTACGTTCTTTTTAATATTTACATTAGTTCCTATTGCTGTAGGTATTATTTCTATAATTTTAAACCCTATTTTAAAGCGATTAATGCATAACGTTAGATAATTGTAATTTTGGAATAGTAATTGAGACTATCCTTTTGAAATGAAATAAAAACATAAATAAAGCATTTATATAATATGAAAAATTTAGTACTTACATTTTTACTTACAGTGATTACAGTTGGTTCTGTTGCAGCTCAAGAAATCAATTGGGTGACACTAGAAGAGGCTTTAGAGCTTCAAAAGAAAGAACCTAAAAAAATTATGATAGACATGTATACCGTTTGGTGTGGTCCATGTAAAATGCTAGATAAAAATACCTTTCAAAATAAAGAGGTTGCAGCCTATGTGAATGAAAACTTTTATGCTGTAAAATTTAATGCAGAAGGTAATGATGTGGTAAGCTTTCAAGGTAAAGAATTTACAAACCCTAGTTATGATCCTGCTAAAGCATCAAGACGTAATAGCTCTCATCAATTATCTAGATATTTTCAAGTCAATGCATATCCTACCATTGTGTATTTAGATGAAAATGCAGATTTAATTGCTCCTATTAAAGGATATCAAACACCAACGCAAATTGAGTTATACTTAAAAATGTTTGCAAACAATGATTATAAAACGTTAACTACACAAGATGCTTTTAACGAGTATTATTTAGCGTTTAAGCCAGAATTTAAAGGCTAAAACTAGCTGTTATTAGTATTGCTAATAACCTATTCTATTAATATAAAAGCTCCCTTTTTACCTGTATAGTGAAAAGGGAGCTTTCTTTTTTTACAAATGTTTTCCCATCTAGATATATAAGTTTTGTAATTACTGCCATCTGCAATAATTGTTTTTGGTTTTAAACTATCTATCAGTCTACTTATATTTATTTTAGGAGAGTTGCGTAATAAAACATAATCTGGCTGTATACTTTTAAAGTTATAAATGCCTAAACTGTCTACCACTAAAACTTTTTTATTTTGATATACATAAAGGTTTTGTAAACTATCTTCCTGTATGTTTTTAATAAAATTGGCAACAGCAAAAGTGCTAATATTTTTGTTTTTTAGTAAGCTATCTACATTATGAAAAACATTTAATGTGTTTTTCTTTTTAACAGCAATCACAGTATTTCTGCTTTTATGAAAAATAATAAATGCATTTTTTCTGTTTTTATATTTTGTGTAAATGGTTGCTATTTGAAAACTAATTACAGAAAGACATAAAAACACTAATGTCTTATGGTTTTTCTTTATGTACAGCCTTACCAATGCTATAATAATTAAATACGAGGTAAGTACATAAAAGATATTGAATGAAATATTTTGAAAAAGGAATTCTTCTTTACTAGCAATCCATTCAAAAAAAGCATTCATTAGTCCAATAATAAATCCAAAAATATCTGCTAAAAATTGAGGTAAAGCATTTATTAAAGCAAGTATTATAATAGAAATACCACTAACAAGTATTGTACCTAGTAACGGAATAATAACAATATTAGATAACCAAAACAAGCCAGGAATTTGATGAAAATAAAATAGGCTAATTGGTAAAACACCAAACTGTGCCGCAAATGTTACAGTGGTTATTTCCCATAATTTATTTACTAACCATAATTTGGGTTTCCAAATTTTATAAAGAATAGGTTGTATAGAGACAATGGCAATAACAGCCAAGTAACTCAATTGAAATCCAACATCAAATAAAAACAAAGGTTTAACAAGTAAGATACAAAATACCGAAATAGCTAAGGTGTTGTAAATGTTGCTTGGTCTTTTTAAATGCATGGCATAGGCAATAATGCTAAACATAGTTGCAGCCCTAATAATAGAAGCAGAAGCTCCTGCAATAATAGCATAACACCAAAGTAAAAGTATAACAACAACCATCTTTAGTATTCTGCCATTCTTAAGTTGTTCTAAAGGCTTAAAAATAATATTTAATAGAAGTAATAATATACCAACATGTAAGCCCGAAACAGCAAGAATATGTATGGCTCCAGCGTTTACATAATTGCTATACACATCTTTACTAATAAGTTGTCTTTGTCCTAAAATTAACGCGTTAACAATAGCTAATTCGTCTGGCTTAAATTGGTGTTTTTTAAGTTTGGTATTTATGTTTTTTCTTAGCTGTGCAGCATATCCAAAAAAAGTATGTGTGGTATTGCTTACGCGGAATAAATTTTTGTTTGTAGAATATATTTGATGGTAGATATAGCGCTTCTCTAAATACTTTTTGTAATTAAATTGATTCGGATTAATAGGAGGAGAAATAGCTGTAAAACTATCGGTTGTAATTAAAATTTCATCTACTTCTAGTAGATCTTGCAGACTGTCTTTTGCAATATATAGTAAGGATGTTCCGGAAACCTTTTTGGTGTCAATTTTAAGTATGTCTATTACATACTTATGGTGATAATTACCAGGTTTTAAAACCTCATTAATTTTAAAAGTAATGGTGTTAGTAGGTTTTTTAACATCAGAAATAAAATGGGTATAATGGTTTTTGTAGTTCTTTTCGTTGTGAATATTTGTAGTTAATATTCCTATTGAAAAAGTAGTGATAAAGGCTATGATGCCAAACCAAATGTTTTTTTTAAATTGTTTTTTACTAATTAAATAGCTTGTGCATAATAAAGCGATTAAGCAAAAAGTTATGTATATACTTGTAGGTAAGGGTATGTAGTAATAGAAACCAATTAATATTCCTAAAATTAAAAAGAATGTAAGTTTTATTATGTTGAAATTAATCATCTTCATAACTTAAAGATAATCAATTACTTACAAATCAAAAAGATTTTTCTTACATTACTCGTCTCGCTTGTACGTAAGCCAAATACCAATAACGCTCAGCAAGGTTAGAAATCATAACACCTCTACTTGTAGATGCGTGAATAAACTCAACATAGCCTGTTCTAGCAGTAGTTACAATACCAACATGGTTTACTTTGCGGCTGTTTTTTTTGGTTGCAAAAAACAACAAATCTCCTACTTTTACTTCTTTTAGGTCTATCCAATTTCCTGTTGTAGATAAGTCGTGTGTAGTTCTTGGTAAGCTAATGGCTTCTTTTTTAAACGAAGTATAAATTAACCCAGAGCAATCCATTCCTTTTTTAGTAGTACCTCCGTATTTATATTTTACGCCTTCAAAAGTTTTAGCATAATCAACAACCTTTTTTATGTTAGCATTAGTCTTAGTCGTTGTTTTGTTAGTAGCCGTCTTAGTTGTTCTGGTTTTTTTGGTAACAACACGTTTGCTTTTGCTAGATTTACAAGCCGAAAAAGAGATTAAAAGTATAAGAATTAGGGCAAATTTTTTAATGCACATATTTAAGTGTTTGCTGTTATAGAGTTGTAAATGAGTTTAGCTGTTTTTTCGCTAGCACCTCTTCCGCCTAGCTTTTTTTCTAATTCATAATAGTTTATAAAAAACTTTGTTCTTTGGTATTCGTCTAAAATAGTATCTAATTCTGCTTTAAGTCTTTTGGTGTTAAAGTCATTTTGAATTAACTCAGTAACTACTTCTTTGTTCATAATTAAATTTACTAATGAAATAAATTTAAGTGTGATAATGCGTTTACCAATTTGGTAAGAGAGCCAACTACCTTTATAGCATACTACTTGTGGTACTTTAAAAAGAGCTGTTTCTAGCGTTGCAGTTCCAGAGGTTACCAATGCAGCTGTAGAAAGACTTAGTAAGTCGTAGGTTTTATTAGAAATAAAAGAAACATTTTTGGTCTTTATAAATTGCGAATAAAAACTATAATCTTGGCTTGGTGCTCCAGCAATTACAAATTGGTAGTTAGGGTAATCTTTTACAACACTAAGCATTACGCTTAGCATTTTTTTAATTTCTTGTTTTCTACTACCAGGAAGTAATGCAATTATTGGTTTTTCGTTTAATAGGTATTCTTTTCTAAAGGTATACTCGTCCACTTGTGTTCTGTCTGCAATAGCATCAATTAAAGGATGCCCAACAAAATGTACTTTGTAATTGTATTTTTTGTAAAAATCTTCCACAAACGGAAGAATAACATACATAGCATCTATATACTTTTTTATCTTTTTAACTCTATTTGCCCTAGATGCCCAAACTTGCGGTGAAATATAATAGTGTGTTTTAAAATTTTGCTCTTTTGCCCATTTAGCAATACGTAAATTAAAACCAGAATTATCAATAAAAATAACTACATCAGGTTGGTAAGTTGCAATATCATTTTTGCATAAAGAAATAGCTTTAAAAATGGTGTTTATATTTAAAAGCACTTCTGCAAAACCCATAAAGGCTCTTTCTTTATAATGTTGTACCAAAGTACCTCCAACACTTTGCATAAGGTCTCCTCCCCAAAATCTAAATTCGGCATGTATATCTTGTTTTTGTAATGCCTTCATTAAATTTGAGCCGTGTAAATCACCCGAAGCTTCTCCTGCAATAATGTAATATTTCATTTATAAAAATTTAAATGCAAAGGTTAATATTGCAATAAAAATAGTAATTATAAGAACACCTTTTGCTTTGTCGTCTTGTCTTTTGCTTAAAAAGAAAAAAAATGCAATTAAATTTAAAATAGCACCTAAACTTATTAATTGGTTAAGAAATCCTTGCGCTTTTGCAGTTTCTAAACCCAGTATAAAACTTTCTCCTTTTCCTAATACTTTAGTAGCTATAAATAAACCAATAATGTTTGTTATTAAACCTACTACTAAACCAATGGTAATGTCTTTTTTCATGTTTGTTTTCCACGTAAGTGGAATTATTGTTTTTTAAAATTACGGATTTAAAAATCCCAAGTATTTAATTTTTGTACACAATGATGAGCTGTTAAATCAAACTTTACTGGTACTACCGAAACATAACCGTTTTGTAGCGCCCATTCATCGGTGTCTTCTCCTTTATCTAAATTAACGAATTTTCCGGTTAGCCAATAATATTCTTTGCCTTGCGGACTAACTCTTTTGTCAAATTCTTCTTTCCAGTTCGCTTTTGCTTGTCTGCAAATACGTACTCCTTTAATTTCTTCTTTCTCTAATTTAGGAAAGTTTACATTTAAAACAACGCCTTCTGGTAATCCGTTTTTAAGAACATTTAAAGCAATGCTTTTTGCAAATGTTGCAGCTGCTTCAAAATTAGCATTCCAATTATAATCTAACAAAGAAAAACCAATAGAAGGTATGCCTTCAATACCAGCTTCTAATGCAGCACTCATTGTACCAGAATAAATAACATTAATTGAAGAGTTAGACCCATGATTAATACCAGAAACACATAAGTCTGGTTTTCGATCTAAAATCTCACTTTTTGCAATTTTTACACAATCTACAGGTGTGCCAGAACAACTGTATTCCTTTTGGTCTCCATCATCAATATAAACCTGTTCTAAATGTAAGGTAGAGTCTAGAGTAACAGCGTGACCCATTCCGCTTTGCGGACTGTCAGGAGCTACAACAACAACTTCACCAATGGTTTTCATGACTGCTATCAAGGTTCTAATTCCTGGAGCGGTAATACCATCATCATTGGTAACTAAAATAAGTGGTTTTTTTGTCATATTAATACAAGGTTTTAGCTAGGCTAAAATACGGTTTTTATATAGTATATACTTAATTAATTAGGTTTAACAAAAAATTAGTATCAAATACCTTTTATCGGCATGGTTTTTTCTTTAATTTAGTACATTCACTTAGATCTCTAACTTAAATCTGTTATAGGTTTAAATTAATAAAAGCAAATTGAAAATGAAGAATAAATATAATATACTAATCCTGTTACTTTTGTTGGCGTTTGCGTCTTGTAGTTTTACTAATAAAACTTTTGATGATCCAGACAAAGATAAGCTATTAATACAGGTTATTACTTATGTTTTAGAGCGTGGTCATTTTGACCCTAAAGATATAGATGATGAATTTTCTACTGCTGTTTACACCGATTATTTAGAGCAGTTAGATCCTTTAAAACGTTATTTTTATAAGTCAGACATAGAAGACTTTGAAAAATATAAAACTCAAATTGATGATCAGCTTAAAGCCTATGATGTTACTTTTTTTAATCTAACACATGAGCGTTTACTTAAGCGTATAGAAGAAACTAAAGTTATCTACAAAGATATTTTAAGTAAGCCTTTTGATTATTCTGTAGACGAAACGTATAATTCTGATTATGAAAAATTAGAATATGTAAAGAATAAAAAGCAAATGAAAGAGCGTTGGAGACAACAGCTTAAATTTACTACTATTGCTAATTATGATGAGTTAGTTTCAGAAAATGAAAAGAGCGAAGAAGAAAAAAAATCATTAGTAGTATTAGAAGAAGAATCTCGTGAAGAAACCTTGAAATCTATTGATAATTACTACAACGATTATATAGACGATCAACAACGTAAAGATTGGTTTTCTATTTATGTGAATGCTATTGTAGAAGAATTCGATCCGCATACTTTTTACTTTGCACCAGAAGATAAAGATCGTTTTGATCAACAAATGTCAGGTAAGTTAGAAGGAATAGGAGCTAGATTATCTAAAAGAATGGATAATACTAAAATAGTAGAGCTTATTTCTGGTGGACCAGCTTGGAGAGGGAAAGAGTTAGAAGTTGGTGATATTATTCAAAAAGTACGTCAAGAAGATGAAGAAGAAGCAGTGAATATTGTAGGTATGCGTTTAGATGATGCTATAAAACTTATAAAAGGACCTAAAGGAACTCAGGTAAATCTTACAGTTAAAAAAGTAGATGGTAGTATTGAAGAAATTTCTATTACTCGAGATGTTGTAGAGTTAGAAGAAACATACGCAAAGTCTTCTATTGTTAAAGAAAATGATAGTCGTTTTGGAGTTATTAATCTACCTAAGTTTTATGTAGATTTTCAAGACTACAGAAAACGTAACGCTGCCAGCGATATAAAAAAGGAAATAGAACGTTTAAAAGAAGAAGGAATGGAAGGCCTTGTTTTAGACTTGCGTAATAATGGAGGTGGTTCTTTACAAACAGTGGTTGATATGGCTGGATTGTTTATTAAAGACGGACCAATTGTTCAAGTAAAATCAACAGGTGAGCCAAAAGAAGTTTTAAAAGATAAAGATAAATCTATAGTTTGGGATGGACCTTTAGTGATTTTGGTAAATGAGCTGTCGGCTTCTGCATCAGAAATATTAGCAGCTGCCATGCAAGATTATAAAAGAGCAATTATTATAGGTAGCAAGCAAACCTACGGGAAAGGTACTGTGCAAAATGTTTTAGATTTAAACAGAATGGTGCGTAACAACTCGCAAGGAGATTTAGGTGCTTTAAAACTAACAACACAAAAGTTTTATAGAATCAATGGTGGCTCAACACAGCTTGAAGGAGTAAAAAGTGATGTAGTAGTACCAGACAGATATAGCTTTATTAATGTTGGTGAAAAAGACCAAGAAAACCCATTGCCTTGGGATAAAATTGATCCTGTAGATTATACTTTTTGGGGAAGCTATTTTGATTATGATACTACCATAAAAAAGAGCCAAGAACGTATGAGTAATAATGAGCAATTAAAGCTTATTGAAGAAAATGCAAAATGGGTAAAAACTAGAATGGATGAAAATACACATGCTTTAAATTATGAAGCTTACAAACAAAAAATAGAATTAAATGAAGAAGAAGCAAAACGCTTTGATAAAATATCAGAATATCAAACAAACCTAACGTTTGAATCTCTGCCTTATGAAAGTCAGCTTTTTGCAACAGATTCTATTTTAAAAGAAAAACGTGACAGATGGCATGAAAGCCTTAGTCAAGACGTATATATGGAAGAGGCTTTACATGTGTTAAAAGATTTAAAAATGTCTTACACAGTTAAAAACGTAGCTTCAACAGTAAAAGAATAAACTATTTTATGAGTAGTAATACCAACTCATTAAGTGCATTAGCGCTCCAGAAATTTAAAAACAATTTTTGGGGCGTTTTTAGTTTTTGGCTTATTGTAGCTATAGGCTTAATTTCTGTATTTGCTTATGCAATTGCGCCAGATAATTCGCAGTATGCAAACCAGATGCACTTGTCTATTCACTCTAAACAACCTGGCTTTAAAGTGCAAATGCTTAGTATTCCTTCTACCATAAAAAATGAGCAAAATTTTTTAGAAGCTCTTTTCTTTGGAAGAAAAAATACAGATACCGAAATTCCTATCTCTAGTTATTCCAAGCAAGGTGAAAGTTTAACCTATACCGAATATGCTTCAGATGGATTGCAAGGTGTGCAAAAAACTATAGATCTTACTAACGTATCAGAAGAAAAATTAAACACATTAATAAGTACTAAAACCTTCCTCTTCGGAACAGATAAATACGGAAGAGATCTTTTAAGTAGAATATTGGTAGGAGCAAGAATATCCTTTTTTATAGGTTTTGTGGCTGTTTTTATTTCTTTACTTATAGGTGTTTTTATGGGAAGCCTAGCAGGATATTTTGGTGGTAAAGTAGATGCTTTTATTATGTGGATTATTAATGTTACATGGTCTATACCAACATTATTACTCGTAATTGCAATTACCTTAGCTTTAGGTAAAGGGTTTTGGCAAGTTTTTATAGCTGTTGGTTTAACTATGTGGGTAGAAGTAGCAAGAGTAGTAAGAGGACAAATTATTAGTGCAAAAGAAATGCAATATGTTACTGCTGCAAAAGCCTTAGGTTTTACAGATTTTAGAATCATTACCAAACATATTTTACCTAATATAATGGCTCCAGTAATTGTAATATCTGCAGCCAATTTTGCGGCTGCTATTTTAATAGAAAGCGGTTTGAGTTTTTTAGGTATTGGTGCGCAACCTCCAATGGCGAGTTGGGGAGCAATGATAAAAGATCATTATAATTACATCATTTTAGGAAAACCTTACTTAGCCTTAATTCCTGGTCTATGTATAATGATTTTAGTAATGGCTTTTATGTTAATAGGTAACGCGCTGCGTGACGCCTTAGATGTAAAGAGTTAAAGTATATTGTTTTTAAGGTATTGTAATAATTAGAGTGGTTTTTACTCTAGCTCCATATTAGCATTTAAAGAGTCTATGTACTCTAATACGTCTTCTTTTCCAATGTCTTTAGAAGAAGAAGTGATAAAGTAGTTAGGTACCTCTTCCCAAGTTTCTAAAAGAATTTTTTTGTAGTCTTCTACATGGTTTTCAATAGCCTTAGGCTTCAGTTTATCTGCTTTAGTGAATATAATAGAAAACGGAATACCATTTTCTCCCAACCATTGCATAAACTCTAAATCTATAGGTTGTGGTTTATGTCTTATGTCTACCAAAACAAAACCAGTAACTAGTTGTTCTCTAGAGGCAAAATATTGGGTAATAAATTTCTGAAAAGTCTTTTTTGCAGATTTAGAAACACGAGCATAACCATAACCAGGTAAATCAACCAAATACCATTCTTTATTAATTAAAAAATGGTTTATAAGTTGTGTTTTTCCAGGTCTACCAGAAGTTTTAGCAAGGCTCTTTCTGCTGGTAAGCATGTTTATAAGTGATGATTTACCTACGTTACTTCTACCAATAAAAGCATATTCCGGAATGTTGTTTTTCGGACATTTAGCAACATTAGAGTTGCTCATTACAAATTCTGCAGATTTTATTTTCATTGCTATTGTGTTTCCGTAAAAAGGAAAATCTCATTAAATTAATACTAAAAAAATCAAAGGTAAATACATACGCGTAAGTTACAAAATACTAGCTTTAAAAGCGTTATTCGTTTTTGCTGTGTGTATTGTTAGCTTTGAGTTTTTTTATAAATTTCTACTTTCTAACCATTTGTCAAGTATCTGGTTAAAAACTTCAGGATGTTCCATCATTGCAGCATGACCACATTTGTCAATCCAAAATAATTCAGAATCTGGTAACAATTCGTTAAACTCAACTGCTACTTCTGGTGGTGTTACTGTATCGTTTTTTCCCCAAATAATACAGGTAGGTACTTGCATTTGCGGTAAATCATTAGCCATATTGTGTCTAATAGCACTTTTAGCAATTGCTAATGTTTTAATAAGTTTGTTTCTGTTGTTTACGGTTTCATAAACTTCATCTACAATTTCTTTAGTAGCAACAGCTGGATCATAAAAAACATCTTGTGCTTTCTTTTTTATTACCTCATAGTCACTACGTTTGGTGTAGCCTCCTCCCATTGCACTTTCATATAAGCCAGAGCTTCCTGTTATTACTAGAGCTTTAACTTTTTCAGGGTACAATTTGGTATGGTATAAGCCAATGTGTCCTCCTAATGAGTTACCTAGTAAAATAACATCATCTAAGCCTTTAAATTCAATGAATTTATGAAGGTAGTTGGCAAAAGACTTAACATTGGTTTTTAGTAAAGACATGCTGTAAATAGGTAGCACAGGAATAATAACTTTATATCCTTTTTTGCTAAAATGTTTCGTAACAGCATCAAAATTACTTAGTCCTCCCATAAGACCGTGAAGTACAATAATTGGCTTGCCTTCTCCAACCTCAATGTAGTTGTAGTCATTTTCTTTTTTTAAGCGATGCGTCATGTATAAATAGTCATTTCTATTAAAAACAAATATAGGTAAATCCTTCAAATTATAACTATTTAAATAAAAACACTATGCGACTTTCTTTAATGAGATGTTAACAATCTTGAAAAATCATTTTATAAGCGTTTTAAACGGTTGGTTTGTAGTGTTTAGCGCGTTTTTAGAGATTTTGTAATCGAAATAAAATATCATTTAGTCGAAAATTTATTAACAATGTGGTAAATAGTGGTAAAAAGTGGTAGAATTTTCAATATATTTGAATCTTAATCGTTTTTACATAAAAAAGATACATTGAACTCATTAATAGGAACATACGAATGCAAGGTAGATGCAAAAGGAAGACTCATGCTTCCTGCTGCGCTAAAAAAGCAGTTGTCTCCTGTGTTACAAGATGGGTTTGTGCTTAAAAGAGCAGTTTTTCAACCTTGCTTAGAATTGTATCCTATGCATGAGTGGCAGGCTTTAATGGCTAAGATGAATACTTTAAATCGATTTAAGAAAAAAAACAACGATTTTATTCGTCGTTTTACTGCAGGTGTAAAAATGATTGAAGTAGATGCAACTGGAAGATTGTTAATACCTAAGGATCTTGTGGTTTTTGCAGATATTTCAAAAGAAATTGTAGTTTCTTCAGCAATTAACATTGTTGAAATTTGGGATAAAAATAAATATGAACAAGCTATTGATGATGCTGCTGTAGATTTTGCAGATTTAGCAGAAGAAGTAATGGGACAAGACGAAGATGAGCATGGAATATCATAACCCAGTTTTATTAAAAGAAACCGTTGATGGTTTAAATATTGTTGAAGATGGCATTTATGTAGATGTCACTTTTGGTGGTGGAGGACATAGTAGAGAGATATTAAAAAGACTTGGTGCTAACGGAAGATTGTATGCGTTTGATCAAGATCCTGATGCTCTTGAAAATGCTATAGATGATGAAAGGTTTACGTTAATACATGAAAACTTTAGATATATAAAACGTTTTTTAAGGTTTTATGGCGTAAAGCAAGTAGATGGTATTTTGGCAGATTTTGGTGTTTCATCGCATCAGTTTGATGTTGCAGAGCGTGGTTTTTCAACCAGATTTGAAGCAGATTTAGATATGCGTATGAATCAGCAAAGTGAAATTTCTGCATATCATGTGGTGAATGAGTATGATGAAGAGCAGATAAAGCAAGTGCTTTTACAATATGGCGAATTAAGGCAGGCTCCAGCAATGGCTAGAGAGATTGTTGAGCAAAGAAAAGATGAGCCAATAAAAACTAGTGATCAATTAAAAAAGGTGTTGAAACGCTTTTTGCAACATAAAAAAGAAAATAAAGTATTAGCGCAAATTTATCAAGCTATTCGTATTGAGGTAAATCAAGAAATAGAAGCTTTAAAAGAGTTTTTGTTGCAAACACCAGAAGTTTTAAAGCCTGATGGAAGATTGAGTTTTATATCCTATCATTCTTTAGAAGATAGGTTGGTGAAGCGTTTTATAAGAAATGGTTTGTTTGAAGGAGAGCCAGAACGCGATATGTTTGGCAATTTTGAAGTGCCTCTTAAAAAAGTAGGTGGTTTGATTGTGCCTACCAGAGAAGAAATAAAATTAAATAATAGAGCAAGAAGTGCTAAGCTTCGTATAGCTAAAAAAATATAGAGCGCAACATTTCTTCTTCCTTATTACTAGGAAATGTTTTTAGGTTTTCAATGTAATATATAGGTCATGGTGAAGAGGGTTGAATTTGGCGCGTTTTAAAAAGTAAAAAATAAAAGAGATTTCTGCTTTAGCAGAAACTAAAGATGAAAAAAAGTATTTATAGCATATTAAAAGGAAGGTTTCTAGTAAGTGATGATGCCTTTAAGAGCTGGAAAATGATTTTTTTTCTTTCTGGTTTGGCATTGGTAATGATTGCGAGTTCGCATAGTGCAGATAAAAAAGTGCATGAAATTGCAAAATTAAATAACCAAGTTAAAGAGCTTCGTTCGGCTATGATAGATGGTAGAGGAAGATTAATGAAGCTAAAAAAAGAGTCTTTTTTAGAAAATAAAATGGCAGAAAAAGGAATCGCTATTTCAGAGGTTCCGCCAAAAAAAATAAAAGTTAAATCACAAAAAGAATAGTTCAACTTTGTCAACAAGCGAAAAGAACATATTAAACCGATTGTATTTTATAGCAGGATGTATGTTCATCTTTGCTCTAGCAGTGGTGTTTAAACTTTTGAGCATTCAATTTGTGCAAGGTGATAAATACAAGAAAATAGCGCATAGCAGAACTATTAAAGAAGTGCCAATTCCTGCCAATAGAGGAAATGTGTATTCTGTTAATGGTAATTTGTTAGCAACCTCTATTCCTAAATATGATATTAGAATTGATGCGGTTACGCCTTCAGCAAAAACCTTCGAAGAAAATTTAAAGCCTTTAAGTGAAGCGCTTTCTAAATACTCAGGAAAACCTGCTTCGTATTACCAAAAAGAATTGCGTAAGGCAAGAGCGAATAGAAATAGATATTATCTGCTGGCTAGAAATATTGGGTATTCAGATTATATTAAGTTTCGCAATTTTCCAATGTTAAAGCTTGGTGCTTTTAAAGGAGGTTTAATTGTAGAGCAAACTACAAAACGTGAGCATCCAATGGGTGGAATTGCAGAGCGTACTATTGGTTATGAGCGTACAGATGGCCAAGGTAATGTTACAAGACCAGGAATTGATGGTGCTTTTGGTGTTAAGTATTTACGCGGAACCGATGGTTTGCGTTTAAAGCAAAAAATAGGAAAAGGCCAATGGAAACCTATTGTAGATTATGATCAAGTAGAAGCTAAAGATGGGTATGATGTATACACAACAATTGATGTAAATATTCAAGATATAGCACATCATGCACTTTTAAAACAATTAGAGCATTATGAGGCAGAACATGGTTGTGTAGTAGTGATGGAAGTGGAAACTGGTGAAATTAGAGCAATCTCTAATCTGGGTAGAACTAGTAAAGGTGGTTATTACGAAAAGTTAAACTATGCTGTTGGTGAGTCGCATGAGCCTGGTTCTACATTTAAGGTAATGGCTTTAATGGCTGCTTTAGAAGATAAGGTGATTGATACCTCTACTGTTGTAGATACAGGAAAAGGAAGAAAGCGTTTTTACGGAAGAACAATTAGTGATTCGCATCGTGGTGGATTTGGTAAGGTTTCGGCAGCAAGAGCTTTAGAGGTTTCTTCTAATATAGGTTTGGCAACTATAATAGATGATCATTATTCTAAAAAACCAGAAAAATTTCTTAAAACATTAAGAAAATGGAAATTAGATCAACCGTTAGGTGTTTCTATTATAGGTGAAGGTAATCCTGTGATTCCAAAACCTGGTGATAAAATTTGGAGTAGAAATGCATTACCATCTATGGCGTATGGCTATAATATGCAATTAACACCTTTGCAAACATTAGCGTTTTACAATGCTATAGCTAATAATGGAGAGCTAATTAAGCCAAGATTTTTAAAAGCAGTTAAGGAGTTTGATAGAGAGGTAGAGACGTTTGAAAAAGAAGTGATTGTAGATAAAATTTGTTCTGATGAAACACTTTTTAAAATAAAAGACATTCTTAAAAATATAGTAGTAAGAGGTACAGGTAAAAAGTTGTATTCAAAAACTTTTTCTATGGCAGGAAAAACAGGAACCGCTAGAACAGATTATGCAGATAACGAAGCGTGGAATAAAAACCCAAAATACATTTCGTCTTTTGCAGGATATTTTCCAGCAGAAAAACCTAAATATTCTTGTATTGTAGTAATACATAAGCCAAGTACAAAAGTTGGGTATTATGGTGCAGATGTTACAGGTCCTGTTTTTAAACGTATTGCTCAAAAAATATTTACAGACACGCCAATTGTAGATGAGGTAGAGTCTTTAGAAGTACAAAATGCAGCTGTAGAAAAAGAATTTGAAAACTATTATAATACAGCGCAAACTTATAAAACAATAATGCCAAGTGTAATTGGTTTACCTGCAATGGATGCTATTTCTTTATTAGAAAATATGGATGTAGATGTGCAGGTGAAAATTTCTGGCTCTGGTACTGTTAAAAAACAATCGGTAGATAAAAACACAAAACTTAAAAATAAACAAACAATAGTTTTAGAAGCATCGTGACAAATTTTAAAGACATATTATATAAGGTGAATATCAATGCAGTTGTTGGTAGCACTAACGTGTATATTCGAAATATTGATTTCGATTCACGTAAAATTGCTATTAATGATGTTTTTGTTGCTATAAAAGGAGCTGTTGTAGATGGTCATGATTATATAAAAAAAGCGATTCAACAAGGTGCAATGGTTGTGGTATGTGAAAATTTACCACATAATTTAAATCCTAAAGTTACTTATGTAGAAGTAGAAAATGCTACAAAAGCATTGGCTATTATGGCTTCTAATTATTATGGTTCTCCTTCAAAAAATCTAAAACTTGTTGGTGTTACAGGAACTAATGGTAAAACCACTATAGCAAGTCTTTTATATCAGTTATTTAAAAATGCAGGTTATAAAGTAGGTTTGCTTTCTACAGTTAAAATAATTGTAGATGTTAAAGAGTATAAAGCTACACATACTACGCCAGATTCTTTAACCATTAATCGTTATTTAAAAGAAATGAATGAAGAAGGTGTAGAGTTTTGTTTTATGGAAGTAAGCTCGCATGGTATTCATCAAAATAGAACAGAAGCACTTTATTTTGAAGGCGGAATTTTTACCAACCTATCGCATGATCACTTAGATTATCATAAGTCATTTGCAGAATATCGCGATGTTAAAAAAGCGTTTTTTGATGGTCTTCCGGCTGAAGCTTTTGCACTAGTTAATGCAGATGATAAAAATGGTATGGTAATGCTTCAAAATACAAAAGCAAGAAAATATACCTATGCCTTAAAAAGCTATGCAGATTACAAAGCTCAGATTTTAGAAAATCAACTAAGTGGTTTGTTGCTTAAGGTAGAAGATGCAGAAGTTTGGACAAAACTTATCGGAAAATTTAACGCTTATAATGTACTGGCAATTTATGCTACTGCTGAATTGTTAGGTCTTGAAAAAGTAGAAATACTAAGGTTGGTGAGTGAGTTAGAAAGTGTTAGTGGTCGTTTTCAGTATTTAATTTCAGATCAAAAAATTACTGCAATTGTAGATTACGCGCACACACCAGACGCTTTGCAAAATGTATTAGAAACCATAAATAGTATACGTACTAAAAACGAAGAGTTAATAACTGTTGTTGGTTGTGGTGGTGATAGAGATAAAACCAAAAGACCAAAAATGGGAAATATTGCTTCTGCTTTAAGTACTAAAGTGATTTTTACTAGTGATAATCCTAGAGGTGAAGTGCCAGAAACAATTATTGAAGAAATTGAAAGCGGAGTAGATCCTTTAAACTATAAAAAAGTGCTCTCTATTGTAGATAGAAAACAAGCTATTAAAACGGCGTGTCAACTGGCAAATGCTAATGATATCATATTAATAGCAGGAAAAGGACACGAAACCTATCAAGAAATTAATGGTAAACGCCATGATTTTGATGATTATAAAACAGTGCAAGAACTTTTAAAGCAATTGCAGAAATAAAAACAATAATAAAAAGAAAGAATTTCAAGGTTATAAAACAAGCTGCAAAGGCAACTTTTTGAAATTTGAAAATTAAAATATATGCTGTATTACTTATTTGAATATTTAGAAAAACAATACCAATTTCCAGGTGCATCACTCTTTGGGTTTATCACCTTTAGAGCGGCAGTTGCTATTATAATTTCGTTGTTGTTTTCTACAATATTTGGTAAACGTATTATTCGTTTTTTACAAAAACAACAAGTAGGAGAAACCATTAGAGAT
This sequence comes from Lacinutrix gracilariae, assembly GCF_042684485.1. NCBI lineage: Bacteria > Pseudomonadati > Bacteroidota > Flavobacteriia > Flavobacteriales > Flavobacteriaceae > Lacinutrix > Lacinutrix gracilariae. The sequence continues at coordinate 1,579,150 of NZ_JBHULM010000011.1, forward strand.
TTAGGTTTAGAAGGTCAGGCAGAAAAATCTGGTACACCAACAATGGGAGGAATCATTATCATTCTTGCTACCTTAATTCCTGTGTTATTACTAGCAAAACTTGAAAACACATACATTATTTTGTTAATAGTAACTACTCTATGGATGGGAGCTATTGGTTTTATAGATGATTATATTAAAAAATTTAAAAACGATAAAGAAGGTTTAAAAGGAAGGTTTAAAATATTAGGACAAGTAGGTTTAGGTATTATTGTAGGTGCTACATTATACTTTAATCCTAATGTTACTATCAAAGAAAAACTTCCAGTAGCACAGCAACAAGAAATTTTAGCTGAAAACCCGAATGCTTTACCTAGTAAGTTTTTTGCAGCAGAAGAGCAGTCAACCAAAACGACTATTCCTTTTGTAAAAGGAAATGAGTTTGACTATGCAGATTTAATTACATGGGTAAATCCAGCTTGGGCAAAATATGCTTGGATCATTTTTATTCTTGCTTCTATATTTATTATTACTGCAGTTTCTAATGGAGCAAATCTTACCGATGGAATTGACGGACTTGCAGCAGGAACTTCGGCCATTATTGTGTTAACGCTAGGTATTTTTGCCTTCGTTTCTGGGCACATTGTGTTTTCAGATTATTTAAACATCATGTATATACCAAGAATAGAAGAAATTACCATTTATATAGCAGCTTTTGTAGGTGCACTTATTGGTTTTTTATGGTACAATACCTATCCAGCTCAAGTTTTTATGGGAGATACAGGAAGTTTAACCATAGGCGGAATTATTGCAGTAATAGCAATAGCAGTGAGAAAAGAATGGTTAATTCCTGTTTTATGCGGAATCTTTTTAGCAGAAAATTTATCTGTAGTAATGCAAGTAAGTTGGTTTAAGTATACCAAGAAAAAATATGGCGAAGGACGACGCATTTTTAAAATGTCTCCTTTGCATCATCACTATCAAAAATCAGGATATCACGAAAGTAAAATTGTAACCAGATTCTGGATTGTAGGAATCTTATTAGCAATACTTTCAATAGTAACCTTGAAAATTAGATAAGTTTTGTCATTCCTGCTTTTGTAGGAATCCACAATAAAAATCAGATTCCTGCTTTTGCAGGGATGATAGAAAAGAAATGAAAAAGAAACGATTAGTCATATTGGGAGGAGGAGAAAGCGGAGTAGGAACTGCGCTTTTAGCAAAGGCAAAAGGATATGAGGTTTTTGTTTCAGATAAAGGAATAATAAAAGAAAAATATAAAAAAGTTCTTATACATAATGAGATTGAATGGGAAGAGCAAAAGCATACAGAATCTAAAATTCTAAATGCTTATGTAGTAATGAAAAGCCCAGGAATTCCAGAAAAAGTGGCTTTAGTACAGCAACTAATTAATAAAGAGATTCCTGTTATTTCAGAAATTGAATTTGCTTCAAAATATACCAAAGCAACCATAGTTGGTATTACAGGAAGTAATGGTAAAACTACCACAGCTACACTAACAGATCATATTTTAAAACAAGAGTTAAACGTTGGTTTAGCTGGTAATATTGGAGACAGTTTTGCAAAACAAGTTTTAGAAGAAGATTATAAAAACTATGTTTTAGAAATAAGTAGTTTTCAGTTAGATGGTATTGTAGATTTTAAACCACAAATAGCTGTAATAACTAACATTACACCAGATCATTTAGATAGATATAATTATCAGTTTGAAAACTATATCGCTTCTAAATTTAGTATTGCTAAAAATCAAACAGCAGAAGATTATTTAATCTATGATGCAGATGATGAAGTAATTACAAATTGGTTAAAAACACATCCAGTACAATCTACATTATTACCATTTTCACTAGTGAAAGTTATTGAAAATGGTGCGTATTTAAAGCAAGAGAACATTATAATAACAATAGATAACAACCAAATAATTATGCCAACAAACAAACTAGCGTTAGAAGGTAAACACAATTTAAAAAATGCAATGGCAGCATCTACTGTAGCGCATTTATTAAAAATAAGAAAACAAACTATTCGCGAAAGTTTACAAAACTTTCAAGGTGTAGAGCATCGTTTAGAGCACGTGTTAAAAATTAACAAAGTGCAATATATCAACGACTCTAAAGCAACTAATGTAAATGCAACTTATTACGCCTTAGAAAGTATGGACGCGCCAACAATTTGGATTGTTGGAGGTGTAGATAAAGGAAATAATTACGAAGAGCTTTTTCCGTTTGTAAACGAAAAAGTAAAAGCAATTATTTGTCTTGGTGTTGATAACGAAAAACTAATGAGCACTTTTGGTGGTATGGTAGATGTTATTGCAGAAACACAATTTATGACCGAAGCTATAAAAATGGCTTATAAAATTGCAGAAAATGGAGATAACGTGTTGTTGTCACCTGCTTGTGCAAGTTTTGATTTGTTTGAAAATTATGAAGACAGAGGAAGACAGTTTAAAGAAGCTGTAAGAAATCTATAAAAAAATTACAACGAAGAAAACGCGTTAAAAAAAGAGTAATTAATTAAAATGTGATTCCTGATTACGTAGGAGTAAAAAATGCAAGAGTTATTTAAAAACATAAAAGGAGATAGGTTAATTTGGGCATTAGCAGCGCTATTGGCTATTTTTTCATTCTTACCTGTATATAGCGCAGCAAGCAACTTGGCTTATGTTGGTGGTACAGGAAATACCTTTTCGTTTTTTATAAAGCATTTTATGCATTTGTTTTTAGGATTTGTAATCATGTATGGAGTGCATAAAATTCCGTACAGATATTTTAGAGGTTTGTCTATGATTATGATTCCTGTAGTACTGGTTTTATTGGTTGTAACCATGCTACAAGGAACCACTATTGAAGGCGCTAATGCTAGTAGGTGGATTCAAATCCCGATAGTTAATATGTCTTTTCAAACATCTACGCTTGCAGCTGTTGTGCTCATGGTATATGTGGCTAGATATATGTCTAAAATACATGATAAAAAAATTACTTTTGTCGAAACTATTTTGCCGCTTTGGGTACCAGTGTTTTTAGTGTTAATACTTATTCTGCCTGCAAACTTTTCAACAGCAGCCATTATTTTTGTTATGACTATTATATTGGTGTTTTTAGGTGGTTATCCGTTGCGCTATTTGGCTGTTATTATTGGTTCCGGAATTTTTGCTTTAATGCTCTTTGTTTTGATAGCAAAAGCATTTCCAGATGCTATGCCAAATAGAATTGATACTTGGATGAGTAGAATAGAAAGTTTCTCTAATGGCGAAGATACTGAGGCAGATTACCAAATTGAAAAAGCTAAAATAGCAATTGCTTCAGGGGGTATTCAAGGAGTAGGTCCAGGAAAAAGTATTCAGAAAAACTTTTTGCCACAATCCTCATCCGATTTTATTTTTGCAATTATTGTAGAAGAATATGGCTTAATGGGAGGTTTGCTACTTATGATATTATATATGTGGCTACTTTTTAGAATTTTAATTGTAGCGCAAAAATCAGATACCGTTTTTGGTAAGCTGCTGGTGCTTGGTGTTGGTTTGCCAATTGTTTTTCAAGCATTAATTAACATGGCTGTAGCTGTAGAGCTGTTTCCTGTAACAGGGCAAACCTTACCACTAGTTAGTAGTGGAGGAACATCTATCTGGATGACCTGTTTAGCTATTGGTATTGTGTTAAGTGTAAGCGCAAAAAGAGAAGAAGATATAAATAAAAAGACCCAAGAAAGTAAAGAAGATAATCCGTTAGAAATACTTTCGGAAACTATATAAATTAAATGTTACACATCACTTGTTAAAGTGCTGTAGAAAATAAAAGTGAGTACAGAGAAAAAAACATATAAAATTATCCTTTCAGGAGGAGGAACAGGAGGACATATTTATCCTGCAATTGCTATTGCAAATGAATTAAAGTCTCGTTTTCCCGATGCTGAAATTTTGTTTGTTGGTGCAAAAGATAGAATGGAAATGGAAAAAGTGCCTCAAGCAGGTTATGCTATAAAAGGACTTTGGATTTCTGGTATACAGCGTAAGTTAACATTAAAAAACCTAATGTTTCCGTTTAAGCTTTTAAGTAGTTTGTATCATGCTAGAAAAATTGTAAAGCAATTTAAACCAGATGTAGCTATAGGTACAGGAGGTTTTGCAAGCGGACCACTATTGCAAGTAGCAACTTCTAAAGGAGTTCCTGCTTTAATACAAGAGCAAAATTCTTTTCCTGGTATTACCAATAAATTGTTAGCAAAAAAAGTACAGAAAATTTGTGTTGCTTATGATGGTTTAGATCGTTTTTTTCCAAAAGAAAAATTAATTAAAACAGGAAATCCTGTTCGTCAAGATTTACTAGATATAGATTCTAAAGTAGCTGAAGCAAAAAAGTACTTTAATTTAAAAGAAGGCAAAAAAACACTTCTAGTTATTGGAGGTAGTTTAGGTGCAAGACGTATTAATCAGTTAATAAAAGAAGAACTAGATTATTTTAATACGTTAAACATTCAGGTGATTTGGCAATGCGGAAAATTATACTATAAAACGTATAAAATTGATGGCAATGAAAAGCATGTGCAACTTCATGAGTTTATAAATAATATGGATCTAGCCTATGCAGCAGCAGATATCATTATTTCACGTGCAGGAGCAAGTTCTGTAAGTGAGCTTTGTATAGTTGGTAAGCCTGTTATTTTTATTCCGTCACCAAATGTAGCAGAAGACCATCAAACAAAAAATGCTATGGCTATTGTTAATGAAAATGCTGCTATGTTAATTAAGGAAAGTGATCTGGTTGTAGATTTTGAAAATAAGTTTACGCAGCTAATGGCTTCACCAGAAAAACAACAAGAATTAGGAGACAATATTAAGAAACTAGCATTGGTGCATGCCACAAAAGAAATAGTAAATGAAGTGGAAAAACTATTAAAAAAATAAAATATATAATTAAACATAGATTCCTACTTGTAAAGGAGTAATAAAAATGAATTTAAACAACATACATAACATTTATTTTATTGGCATTGGAGGCATTGGCATGAGTGCGCTTGCACGTTACTTTAAAGCTAGTAATAAAAATGTGGCTGGTTATGATAAAACCCAAACTGCGGTTACAGATAGTTTGGTAGATTTAGGTATTAAAATTCATTTTGAAGACTCTATTGCGCAAGTAGATGAAGCTTTCTTAAATTATGATACCACTTTGGTGGTGTATACTCCAGCGGTTCCTAAAAACCATAAAGAGCTTACGTATTTTAAAAACAATAAAAACTTTACTGTTTTAAAACGATCAGAAATTTTAGGATTAATTACCCAAAATACCTTTTGTTTAGCAGTTGCAGGTACGCATGGTAAAACAACCACAACAAGTATTTTAGGGCATTTAATGTATCAATGTAATGTGGAGTTGACTGCTTTTTTAGGAGGAATAAGTGAAAACTATAATTCTAATTTAATACTAAACGGAAATAAAGTTTCTGTAGTAGAAGCCGATGAGTTTGATAGATCATTCTTAACGCTATCACCAGATTTAGCATGTATAACTTCTATGGATGCTGATCACTTAGATATTTATGGTGATGCTTCAGAATTGATTAAATCCTTCCAAGATTTTTCAGAAAAAATAAAACCTAACGGAAAACTGTTTGTTAAAAATGGTTTGCCTTTACAAGGAATTACTTACGGAATTGAAGATGATGCTGACTATTCTGTACAAAATATAAAAATACAAAATGGTGTTTATGTGTTTGATGTAAAAATGCCAAATGCAACACTAAAAGATGTTCAATTTAACCTACCAGGTAGACACAATTTGTCGAATGCATTAATAGCCTTGGCGATGGCTGCAGAATATGGTTGCCCTCACCAGCAGCTCGCCAAAGCATTAGCATCTTACAAAGGCGTAAGACGTAGGTTTACTTATCAAATTAAAACCGAAGAATTGGTTTATATAGATGATTATGCACATCATCCAGAAGAAATAAATGCAGTGCATCAAGCTGTTCGTGAAATGTATCCAAACAAAAAAGTGTTGGCTGTATTTCAACCGCATTTGTTTTCTAGAACAAAAGACTTTGTAGATGAATTTGCTACAAGCTTATCGCAGTTTGATGAAGTGATGTTGCTAGATATTTATCCAGCAAGAGAATTGCCAATGGAAGGTGTTACTTCTAGCTGGTTACTGCAAAAAATACAAAATAAAAATAAGCAGCTTGTAGTTAAAAAGGAGTTGGTTACAAAAATAAAGGAAAGTAAAGCACAAGTAATTTTAACTATAGGTGCAGGAGATATAGGAGCAGAAGTAGAACAAATAAAAAAAGGATTAAGCGTTGCGAGTTAATTGGAACTACATAAAAATGGGTGTACTACTAGTATTAGTAGGGTTTCTGTATGCTTTTTCTACAACAAAAAATAAGGTAAGAAAAGTATCGCAACCTCAAGTGCAATTTTTAGGCGATAATAACCTGTTTATAACACAGGCTAATGTTAGTAAGTTGTTAATACAAAATCAAGTAGCAGTTTCAAATGCGTCTAAAGAAATTTTAGATTTGAACAAGTTAGAGGCAGCCCTAAACTCTAATCCAATGATAAAGTCTGCACAAGTGTACCTTTCTGTAAGTGGAGAGCTTAAAGCTGAAGTGACGCAGAAAACACCTATAGCAAGAGTAAGTGCTAATTCATCCTATTATATAGATGATCAAGGCAAATATATGCCATTGTCTAAAAATCATGCAGCAAGAGTACCATTGGTAACCGGTTTTGTAAAAAAAGAATCGCTAGAAAATGTGTTTAAAATTGCTGAAAAAATAAATGAAGACCCTTTTTTAAATAAATATGTGATAGAAATTCATCAAAATCGCGATAATAGTATCTATTTAAAGTTAAGACAGTCTACCTTTGTGGTTCATTTAGGAAAATTAAATCAATTAGATAAAAAGATAAATAACTTAAAGGCATTTTATCAAAAGGCATTAAAAGAAAAAACACTTAATAATTACAGTAAAGTTAATTTACAGTTTGATAACCAAGTAGTGTGCACCAAAACGTAAACTATGGAAAATAATATAGCAGTAGGACTTGACATTGGAACCACAAAAATTGTGGCTATGATTGGTCGTAAAAACGAATATGGAAAGGTAGAAATTTTAGGTATAGGTAAATCTAAAAGCCTTGGTGTACATCGTGGTGTAGTAAATAATATTACGCAAACTATTCAGTCTATTCAGTTGGCAGTACAAGAAGCAGAAACTGCTGCAGCTGCAAAAATAGAAGGTGTAACCGTTGGTATTGCAGGACAACATATAAGAAGCTTGCAACATAGTGATTATATAACAAGAGCAAACTCAGACCAGGTTATAGATGAAGAAGATATAGATAGACTAATTAATCAAGTGCATAAGTTAGTAATGCTTCCTGGTGAAGAAATTATACATGTACTACCGCAAGAATATAAAGTAGATGGTCAAGCCGAAATTAAAGAACCTGTAGGTATGTATGGCGGAAGATTAGAAGCTAATTTTCATGTTGTAGTTGGTCAAGTATCTTCTATTAGAAATGTAGGTAGATGTATACAAAGTGCAGGACTACAATTAGAGGGTGTTACTCTAGAGCCTTTAGCATCTTCTAACGCTGTATTAAGTCAAGAAGAAAAAGAAGCAGGAGTAGCGCTTATAGATATAGGAGGTGGTACAACAGATTTAGCCATTTTTAGAGATGGTATTATTCGTCATACTGCTGTAATTCCTTTTGGAGGTAATGTAATTACAGAAGACATAAAAGAAGGTTGCTCTATTATAGAAAAGCAAGCAGAACTTTTAAAAATAAAATTTGGGTCTGCATGGCCAGGAGAAAATAAAGACAATGAAATTGTTTCTATTCCAGGTTTAAGAGGTAGAGAACCCAAAGAGATTACCTTAAAAAATCTCTCTAAAATAATACATGCAAGAGTGGTAGAAATCATTGAGCAGGTATATGTAGAGATTAAAAATTATGGTCACGAAGAACAAAAAAAGAAACTTATTGCAGGAATTGTTTTAACAGGTGGTGGCGCACAATTAAAACATTTAAAGCAATTGGTAGAGTTTATAACAGGAATGGATACCAGAATAGGATATCCTAATGAGCACCTTGCAGGTAATAGTGATGATGAGATTACAAGTCCGTTATTTGCTACAGCTGTAGGATTGGTTATGGATGGATTAAAAAGAAATGAAAGAAAAAAAGCAGAAACTATTGCAGAAGAAATTGAAACTATAGATGAAGAAAATGAAAATACAGAAGAAGAAACAGAAGCTATAGAGCAACCACAACCAGTAAAAGAAAGACGTTCCTTTTTAGATAAATTAAGTGAACGCTTAAAAGATTTTTTAGATAACGCAGAGTAAAGTAATAAGTAAGAAAATAAAACCGAAATTCATGAGCAGCAACAAAGAATTCGAAACCAACATATCATTTGATTTACCAAAAAATCAATCAAATGTAATTAAAGTTATTGGAGTAGGTGGTGGAGGTAGCAACGCTATCAACCACATGTTTCAACAAGGCATTAAAGGGGTAGACTTCGTAATCTGTAATACAGATGCGCAAGCACTTCAAAACAGCGGTGTACCCAACAAAATTCAACTAGGTCTTAACCTTACAGAAGGGTTAGGTGCAGGAGCAAATCCAGATGTAGGAGAGCAATCTGCTATTGAGAGTTTTGAAGATCTACAACGTATGTTAGATACCAATACCAAAATGATTTTCATTACAGCAGGAATGGGAGGAGGAACTGGTACTGGAGCAGCACCTATTATTGCTAAAATGGCTAAAGATTTAGACATTTTAACAGTAGGTATTGTTACTATGCCTTTTCAGTTTGAAGGAAAAATGCGTAATGAGCAAGCACAAGAAGGTATTGAAAAATTAAGAAACGTAGTAGATTCCTTAATTGTAATAAACAATAATAAACTTCGTGATGTATATGGTAATCTAGGGTTTAAAGCAGGATTCTCTAAAGCAGACGAAGTGCTATCTACTGCTGCTCGTGGTATAGCAGAAGTTATTACACACCACTATACACAAAATATTGATTTACGTGATGCTAAAACTGTTTTAAGTAATAGCGGAACAGCTATTATGGGTTCTGCTAGTTCTTCTGGTCAAAATCGTGCTCATGAAGCAATACGTAAAGCATTAGATTCGCCTTTACTAAATGATAATAAAATTATTGGAGCTAAAAACGTATTGTTGCTAATCGTTTCTGGAGCTCAAGAAATTACTATTGATGAAATAGGTGAAATTAATGATCATATTCAAAACGAAGCTGGTCATGGTGCAAATATTATTATGGGTGTTGGTGAAGATGAGTCTCTAGATGAGTCTATTGCTGTAACCATTATAGCTACAGGTTTTGATATTGAACAACAAGATGAAATTTCGAATACCGAAACTAAAAAAGTAATTCATACACTAGAAGAAGAAAAAAACTTAGATACAGACACCTCTAAAAAAGGAAACAATCCTGCAATACTAAAACCTAATATTGAGTTAGAGAAAAAGGTAGAACCAGTAGTTGTAAAACACACTTTAGATTTAAATGAATTAGAAGATGCTTTTGAAACTCCTAAAAAGGAAGTATCAAAACCTGTAGATTTAGTACCTACTACAGATACTATTAAAAATATGCATGTAGTATATGACGAAGTTGTTGCACCTAAAACTACAGAAGATACTACTATTACAGAAAACCCTTTAAAAGAAGTAACTTTTGAAGATACCTTACAAGAAGATGATTTTGTAATAACAAATGCAACACCAGAAGCTGAACCTATTTCAGATTTTGAAGAAGAGAAACAAATAACGCTAACTTTTGATATGCCTTTAAGCGAGCCTGTAAAGCCTGCTGTGCCAGAAGTTGAAGATACTAAAGAAGAAGTAATCGAGGAAGAGAAAAAAGTGGTTCATACTTTAGATGCCCAAGAAATTAAAGAAATTCCTGTTAATGATTATGTAGAGCTTGTATCTGTTACAGAAACAAATAAAGATGGCGAAATACGTTACGCTTTAGATGATTATTTAGATTTTGAATCTACTGATGAGCCTAAGCAAAAAGAGCCAAAAGTAGAGGTAGTAGATAAAGAACTAGACCAAGAAGTTGTTTTTGAAAAGAAAGAAGTAGCAAAGGTTGAAGTTAAAGAAGAAGTAGAAGAAATTGACCCAATGAATAGTCCAATTTCAGACCTACTAAAAGATAGAGCAGAAGAACGTAGACGTAAAATGAAGGATTTTAACTATAAATTCAATAATGCTAAAATTGATGATATAGAAAAAGTACCAGCATATAAACGTCAAGGTGTAGATCTGCAAGATGTACAACACTCATCACAAAAAACAAGTATGTCTAAAACTAGTTTAAGTATTGATGATAATGATGATATGTTATTCCGTAGTAACAATTCATTCTTACATGATAATGTAGATTAAGTAATTTGATTAATAGCAACTAACCCGAAAAATACTTCAAAATATTTTTCGGGTTTTTTAGTTTAATACTGTAGCTTCCTACTTGCAAATGCTCACTTTTTTATACCTTTGTACTTCAAAATTTAAAATAGGTTATGAGCTTACAAAAAGATATAATGACAGCTATGAAAGCTGCAATGAAATCTAAAGACCAAACAGCATTATCTGCATTAAGAGCAGTAAAATCTGAAATACTTTTAGCACAAACACAAACAGGTTCTAAAGAGGAAATAACAGAAGAGCAAGAAATAAAAATCTTATCTAAATTAGTAAAGCAACGTAAGGATAGTGCAGCTATTTTTACCGAACAAAATAGAACAGATTTAGCAGAGCCAGAATTAGCACAAGCAGAAGTTATTAGCCAATTCTTACCAGCACAATTAAGCGAAGCAGAAATTGAAAAAGTAGTTGTAGAAACTATTGCAGCTGTTGGTGCAGAAGGTATGAAAGATATGGGTAAAGTAATGGGAATAGTAAACCAAAAACTTGCAGGACAAGCAGATGGTAAAACAATCTCTACCATTGTAAAAGCTAAATTAGCTTAGTACTTTATACAAGGTAAGCATAAAAGTTTTTTAGTGAAATCAACAGGTTTGGTTTTGTTAAAAAACTTTTTTGTTTTTAGTCCTATACAGACTTAATTCCTCTTTTTTCTTTTCCATGATACATTTTCCTTGTAAGATAAAAGCAATACATGTAAATTGGCAATAATAATTTTATACAAATTATTTAGCCTACTATTTACAAATGATAAACCTACTTTTTCTATTTCAATCTGCTTCAAAAAATAATGAATCTTCAAGTGTTATTTTTGTTGTTTTAATTGTTATAGGCTTTTTAATAATTGCAGGAATTGGCCTTTTTAAATTTGTTGAAGGCTTTTATGTAGATTTTATAGCTAAAAAACCATTGTTTAGGCATTTGTATTTGTTTCCTAAAGAGCTGAATGCAAATCAAAAAAGAATTTTAGAAAACGATTTTAGTTTTTATAAACGTCTAGATGTTAAACAGCAAAAGTATTTTAGGCATCGTGTATATACATTTATTTCTCATGTAGATTTTGTAGGAAAAGAAAATATTAAAATAGATGATGAAAAGAAAACCTTAGTAGCAGCAACAGCAATCATGCTTACTTTTGGGTATCGTGATTATGCTATTAACTTGGTAGATAAAATATTAATATATCCTACTGTGTTTTATTCTAAGCTAGATAAAAACTACCATAAAGGGCATTTTAATCCAGGATATAGAGCAATAATATTGTCTTGGGAAGATTTTGTACATGGACATAAAATTCAAGACGACAACTTAAATCTTGGTATTCATGAATTTGTACATGCATTACATTTAAGCTACTTACATTCTAAGCGTAATAATGATATTAGCGCTCATATATTTACTAGTAGCTTAGATGCATTACATGCTTATATACAGTCTAAAGCAAACCTTAAATTACAGATGGAAAACTCAACTTATTTTAGAAGCTATGCTTTTAAAAACGATTTTGAATTTACGGCAGTAATCATCGAGAATTTTATTGAAACTCCTAACGAGTTTAAAATTCACTTTCCTAATGTATATAAACATGTAAAGCAAATGCTTAACTTTAATTTTATAGGCTATTAAGAATTAGAAAGTTTCTTTAAATTAGCAATAGTAGCAGTTGGGTTTTCACTCTTAAAAACGTGACTTCCAGCAACAAAAACATCAGCACCAGCTTCTACTAGTTTTTCTATGTTTTTATCGGTTACACCACCATCAATTTCAATTCTAGTATCTAAACCTTGCTCGTCAATCATTTTTCTAAGTTTCTTAACTCTAGCGTAGGTCATTTCTTCAAATTTCTGACCACCAAAACCAGGATTAATAGACATTAATAATACCATATAACATTTTGGTAAAATATCTTCTAGAACAGAAACAGGAGTTGTTAAGTTTAAAACCACACCAGCTTTACAGCCAGCATCTTCAATTTGTGTAAGCGTTCTGTGTAAATGTACTGTAGATTCATGGTGTACAGTAATAATATCTGCGCCAACTTTTGCAAATTCTTCAATATAACGCTCTGGTTTTTCAATCATTAAATGTACATCTAATGGTTTGGTTGCGTGCTTTTTAATAGCAGCAATTACTGGCATTCCGTAAGAAATGTTTGGTACAAAATGACCATCCATTACGTCAATATGAAACCAATCGGCATCACTATTATTAACCATTTCTGTATCACGTTGTAAGTTGCCAAAGTCTGCGGAAAGCATTGAAGGAGCAATTAATTTTGTAGTCATTTTTTAGTTTGTGTTGTGTTTGCGCAAATATAGAAAAGTCTTTTTTAAGTGTATACCTTTTTGGTACAAGAAAAGCCGCTTTTGTAAGCAAAATAATTTAAGAAATGGCTAAAAATGAATGAACCCAGAGTAATCAGCTCTGGGTTCTTTCATCAATCAAAAAACGAACAGTTATGAAATACTCAATCTCTTAAGTATAAACTGTTTGTTACTATAATTTAGGTGTAATTAGTAAAAACTACTATCCTAAATACGTTTTTAATATTTTACTTCTAGACGTATGTTTTAATCTACGTATAGCTTTTTCTTTAATTTGTCTTACACGCTCACGAGTTAAATCAAACGTTTCACCAATTTCTTCTAAGGTCATTGGGTGTTGGTTTCCTAAACCAAAGTATAATCTAATAACGTCAGCTTCACGAGGAGTTAATGTTTCAAGAGCACGTTCAATCTCTGTACGTAAAGACTCATGTAATAAATCTTTATCAGGATTTGGTGACTCACCAGAGTTTAATACATCATATAAGTTAGAATCTTCACCTTCTACTAAAGGAGCATCCATACTTACGTGACGACCAGAATTTTTCATAGACTCCTTAACATCGTTAATAGTCATGTCTAATTCTTTTGCAATTTCTTCTGCACTTGGTGGTCTTTCATGTGCTTGTTCTAAAAAGGCAAACGTTTTATTAATTTTATTAATAGAACCAATTTTATTTAAAGGTAAACGTACAATTCTAGATTGTTCTGCTAATGCTTGTAAAATAGATTGTCTAATCCACCAAACAGCATAAGATATAAATTTAAAACCACGAGTTTCATCAAAACGTTGCGCTGCTTTAATAAGCCCTAAATTTCCTTCATTAATTAAATCTGGTAGTGTTAAACCTTGGTTTTGGTATTGCTTAGCTACAGATACAACGAAACGTAAATTAGCCTTTGTCAACTTCTCTAAAGCAACCTGATCACCTGCTTTAATACGTTGTGCTAATTCTACTTCCTCGTCTGCTGTAATTAAGTCAACTTTACCAATTTCTTGTAAATATTTGTCTAATGAAGCGGTTTCTCTATTGGTAACCTGCTTGGTAATTTTAAGTTGTCTCATCTAATGTTCTCGTGTAAAATTTGTGTGAATAAAACGTTCTATTTAGTTATACGCAGAAAGAGAAGAAAATGTTACAAAAAACTTTACTTTATTTTTTTGGGCGTTACTTTTTGCGCCTATTTACTAAGGTGAAATCTAAAATAAAGTTGTTTGTAAGTATTTAAAGTTAGCAAAAAGTCAGGCTGTCACTACTCGCTCTCTTTGAGGAGCTCAAACATGCCGTTCCATCCTTAACGCGCTTACTTAGTTGGCAATTCGTTGTTTTTTCAGTAGGTTTAAATACAGTTGTAAATTCTTTTTGTTTTCAGAATTCGAGTAAACTCAGTTAGCGTTTTATCCTTTAAACCTTTTAATTTTGATGAAGTGAGTAATTCTGTAATTTTTTCAAATTCTGAATTTAATTAGGATGTTGTTTTACTTTTCCATTTTTTAAGTGAAAGTCCAACTCCACAACCAATTAATAGCCCAGAGATTAAATCATATTCGCTTTTTAAAGTATATTGAATAATAATTCCAATTATGACTAAGCCTAAAGCAATTATTTTTGTTTTATCCATATTTTTTTATTCGTTTTGAGTGCGTTTCGCCAATGAATAGCGGCTATAGAGCAACTAATAATATGTTTTCTGTATTATATATTGGTTCTAATATGTCCATCACCAAATATATAATATTTATTAGTAACCAATTGTTTTAAACCAAGTGGTCCACGATGGTGTAATTTATCTGTACTAATAGCTAATTCTGCACCAACACCCATTTGTCCTCCATCTGTAAATCTAGTAGAAGCATTGTGGTATACAGCAGCACTATCTACTTGTTGCATAAATTTTTCTGCTTGCTTAGCATCTTCTGTTAATATAGCTGCCGAATGCCCTCCAGAATAATTGTTAATCATATCAATGGCAATATCTTCATTGGCAACTTCAGCAATTAAAAGTTTCATGGCTAGAAATTCTTCATACCAAATATCTTGAGCGTCTATTTTATTTTCATCAGGAAGAATGTTGCTTATTTTTTCGTCTACAACTAAATCTACTTCTAACTTTTTTAAAATGGTTTGCAGTTCTTTAACCTTCTTTTCGTAATCAGGAATAGCCTTATCTATTAATACTTTATCTAAGGCGTTACAACCAGAAATTTTATCGGTTTTAGCATTAATAATTACTTTTACTGTTTTTAACCAATCGGCAGTTTTAGCAACATATAAAAAGTTATTACCTCTTCCGCTAATAAGTACAGCACAAGAAGAATGGTCTTTAACAAACTTAATTAAACGCTCACCACCTCTAGGTACTATTAAATCTATTTTTTCTGGTGGGTTTTTTAAAAATTCTTGCGTTTCTTCACGTTGTAAATGCAATAGTTTAATCCACTCTTTAGATAGGTTGTTTTCTGTTAATGCTTCGTGCCAACATTTTTCAAGAATAAGATTACTGTTTATTGCCTCTTTACCACCTTTTAATAAAATTTTATTGTTGGCTTTAAAAGCTAATACAGCAGCTTCAATAGTTACATCTGGTCTAGATTCATAAATAATCATAATGGTACCAAAAGGAGCGCTTTTGTTTTCAATTTTTAAACCACTATCTAGTGTGGTGCTTGAAATAATTTGTGCTACAGGATCTTCTTGGTTTTTAACTTCTTCAATGGCGTTTATCATGCCATTAATTTTAGCTTCATCTACTATAAGTCTATCATATAAAGCCTGGTCGTTTTTACTAAAAGCATCAAGGTCTTTTTTATTAGCTGCTATTATATTATCTCGTTCTCTATTAATGATTTTCATCATAGATAGAAGTACGTTGTTTTTTGTTTTTGTATTTAATAATTTCATCATAATTTTTTAGTGAATAAATTTTGTTCCAACTTCTTTATTGTCAATAATATCAACAATAACATTTCTGCGTTTACCATTGGCAATGTATGTTGGAATATCTCTTTTTGCTGCGCCTTTGGCAATTTTTAGCTTAGAAGCCATGCCACCACGACCTTCGCCTTCTTTTTTGTTAGAAGCCTGCACGTATTGCTCTACGTTTTGGTCTACGGTTACCTCTTTAAGCTTTTTAGAATTTTTGTCGTCTGGGTGACCAGTATATAAACCATCTGTATCAGATAGTATTATTAATCGGTCGGCATCTAATAATTTAGCAACCAAACTGGCCAACTCATCATTATCTGAAAACATAGACATGGTAAGAGATACAGCATCATCTTCATTAGCAATAGGTACTACGCCTTCAGAGAGTAGACCTTCATAACAATTAATCATATTTTCACGATGTTTCCCTTCGTCAAAATCTCTTTTTGTTGCTAGCACTTGACCACAACGCATTCCGTAATCATAAAATATACTATAATAATGACGCATCATTCGTGGTTGTCCTACAGAGGAATAAACCTGTCTTCTAATAGCCATGTCTTTAATGTCTGTTTCGCCAAGCACCTCTTTTCCTGCAATAGCAGCACCAGAAGATACTAAAACAACCTGTATATCACGTTCATATAATTCTGCTATTTGTCTAACCAATTCACGTAAAACTGGTCCTAAAATTCTATTATCTTTATTGGTAAGTACATTAGTACCAACTTTTACTACAATTCGTTTAATATCGTTCTTCATAAATTATTTTTCTTCTCCTAATTCTACAGCTCTATCAAATGCAGCATAAGCAGCATCTTGAATAAGTTGTTTTACATTATTATCATCCATAGAATCTATAGCAGCTTGTGTTGTTCCTCCTTTAGATGCTACTTTGTCAATCCATGATTTTGGTGAAATGTTATTTTGATTAAAAAGTTCTATAGCTCCTTCAAAAGTGCTACTTACTAGTGTTTTAGAATCGTAATCTGAAAAGCCCATTTTTAAAGCAGCATCCATCATAGATTGCATAAAGTAAAATACGTACGCTGGTCCGCTTCCAGAAATACCAGTAGAGGCATCAATAAATTTTTCGGTTTTTACATATATAGAGGTTCCTGTGGTGCTTAATAGGTTTCTAACCATAATAAGTTCTACATTTGAAACATCTGAAGATTCTGTGTAAGAGGTAACTCCTTTACCAACCTTAGCAGGTAAATTAGGCATGGCTCTTACTATTTTTTTTGCTCCAAGCTGTTCTGCTATAGTTTGAATAGTAACACCAGCCATTAACGATACAAATAATTGTTGCTCGTTAATAAGAGATCTTATGTTTTTAAATAGTTCTTCACTGTGGTATGGTTTTACAGCTATAAAAATAATGTCTGCCTTTGGTAAACAGTTTTCTAAGTTATCAAAAACAGTAAATTGTGGTTGTTTACTTAATGTTGTAATTTTTTCAGGATCTGTGTCAAATATCATAAGGTTTTGGTTTCCTAATAATGACGATTTTGCCATTCCTTCAGAATACGTTAAACCCATGTTTCCAGCTCCAATTACTAATACTTTCATGTTTTATATATATTGTTTGGTCTTAATTACCACAAGGACTATACATAAGTGCCAAAAGGAACTACGGATTTAAAGAATTATGAAATCTTAAAAATATTTAGATAAAATATTAATATGTAATATGTAAAGCGCTCATTATATGCGAAAATGGAAATTTGAAAAAATAGCGAAATTAGCAAACTGACATCGTGTCGGTGACAATTTGGAATGTTTTCATAAAAAAAGACCTCAAAATTAAATACTACACACAATGGTAGTACTTAAATTTTGAGGTCTGAATTCTTAAAAAGTAGTATGTTTTTATTTTTTTTCAGGCAAACCACGAGTTAACCAACCGCTTCTGCTAGCTGTTGCAATTGCGTAAGGTGTAATCCAGAATAAACCAAAAGTGTATAAAATACTATAAGGATATGCCCAGAAACCTTGTGATGATTTATGACGATTTGCAAAAAATACTAATGAAAAAGTAGAAAGTATTAATATACTAACTAATGTAGAACCCAAGAAAAGTAAAGGATGCGTTAAAACAAAGAATAGCATAAAAATTAATAAAGGATAGCTCATGATTAATCGAGCAGAATGGCTAATAAATAATAAGCGAGTACCTGTTTTTTTACCTGTTCTAAAGTTAGTAAAAACATATTTTGCCATTTCTAGGTTTTCACGCACATTACTGCGTCCCCAACGTATAAACATTTTATATAAACCTAAATACTCTTCTGGTACATTGGTATAGGCAACCGCATTTTTTTGAAAGAGAACGTGTTCTCCTTGTTTTAAAATCATGTTGGTCATTGCGCGATCTTCACCAATATCTGATGGTGAACCCATAAACGTTTGGTTTATCCATTCTGGTAAACATTTAGCAACAGCTGTACTTCTGTAGGCCGCTAATGCTCCTGGAGTACAAAGAACAGAGTTTAAATTACTTTCTGCCGAACGAACAAACTCAAAGCTCATTACAAAACTTACATCTAACATTTTAGGAAGCATTTCCTTTTTGTTATTTAAAACTCTAATGTTTCCTGCAACAGCACCACATTGTGGATTGTTTACAAATGGACTAACTAGGTTTCTAAGTGTGTCTTCTGTTACTATAGAATCGCTGTCTACTGTAATAAATATCTCGCCAGTACCAATATTAAAACCTCTGTATAAAGCATGGCGCTTGCCTTTGTTTTCTGGTTGTTTAAGTATTTCTAGTTTATTACCAAGTTGTTCTTTAGCATCTAGCATCCATTTCCAGGTGTCATCTAAACTACCATCATCTATTGCTAAAAGTTGTAATTTATGTTCTGGATAATTACTCTTTGCTAAGCTCATTAAGGTATGCCATACTTGTTTTCCTTCGTTATAAGCAGGAACAATTACAGTACAAGTTGGCAATTCATTATCTGTTACAGAGGCAACAGGTTTGTATTTGATATAGTTGTAGGCTGTGTAGATAAAAAATAAAATCTTGTAAACAAAAAGAGTAGTAGCAATAGCTATAAAAGTGAAGCCTAATGTAGATTCTAGTAAAAATGCATTAAATTTTTCGAAGTCATTGTGAAAAACAGAGAAAAAATAAACACCCATTAAAATGAATAAAAAAGTACTTAATAGTACAATTCTGTTTTGAGGGTTTTGTGTTTTTCCGTTCGTGTGAAGTATGGAACTGAAAAACGAGTTGAAATTTTTAGTTTTAGATTTTAATTTAGTGGCTTCGTGTACTTTTGTTTGCATAAATCTTGCTGTTAAGTTTTTACTTACAATAGGATTTACGTGTTAATTGTTTGTTTAGATGTTTGTGTTTTATCTTTTAAGAAAATATTATGTTTTAAAAACATTAACTGGTTGAAAATATAGGGTTTATAGTTTTGTTTTTTTTTAGAAAAAAATAAGTTATAGAAAATAAAAAACCCAAGTAGAAATACATCTACTTGGGTTTGTTTTTATAATTAAAGAAAAATAATTTTCTTATTTATCTCCTCTAGGTTTTCTATCGTCACGTTTTTTGTCACGTCCACGATTATCTTTACCTCTGTTATCACGTCCACCACGATCATTATTTTCTCTAGGTGGTCTTGCAACATAACCTTCTGGTTTTGGTAAGATTGCTTTTCTAGAAACTTTTTCTTTTCTAGTTCTAGGATCTACACCAAAGTATTTTACGTCAAAAACGTCACCCATGTTTACCACATCAGATACATTTTCTGTACGTTCCCAAGCTAATTCAGATACGTGTAATAATACTTCGTTACCAGGAGCTTCTGTATATTCAACAACAGCACCAAAGTCAAGCATTTTAATTACTTTCACTTCATAAATGCTACCAACTTGAGGCTTAAATAATAAAGAATCGATTTTTGCCATTACAGCATCAATACCTTTTTTACCAACACCTAAGATCTCAACAATACCTTCTTCGGTTACTGGATCTTCGTTAATAACAATAGTAGTTTCTGTTTCTTTTTGCATTTCCTGAATTACTTTTCCACCAGGACCAATTAAGGCTCCGATAAATTCATTAGGAATACGTCTTGAAACCATAGTTGGAGCATGCTCTTTAACATCTTCATTAGGTGTATCAATAGTATCTGTGATTTTACCTAAGATATGTAAACGACCATCACGAGCTTGTTTTAAAGCATTAACAAGAATTTCGTAAGATAATCCTTTTACTTTAATATCCATTTGGCAAGCTGTAATACCATCTGCAGTACCAGTTACTTTAAAATCCATATCTCCTAAGTGATCTTCATCACCTAAAATATCAGATAATACTGCGTATTTTCCAGAATCTGCATCAGAAATTAATCCCATTGCAATACCAGAAACTGGTTTCTTTAATTGTACACCAGCATCCATCATTGCCATAGTACCAGCACATACTGTAGCCATAGAAGAAGAACCGTTAGATTCTAAAATTTCTGAAACCACACGTACAGTGTAAGGACAATCATCAGGAACCATACCTTTTAAAGCACGTTGTGCTAAGTTACCATGTCCTACCTCACGACGAGATGTTCCACGAATAGGTCTAGCTTCTCCAGTTGAAAAAGGAGGGAAGTTATAGTGTAAATAGAAACGTTCTTCACCTTCAAAAGATGGCATGTCTATTTGGTTAGCTTCTCTACTTGTACCTAAAGTAACTGTAGCTAAAGCTTGAGTTTCTCCACGAGTAAAAATAGAAGAACCATGTGTAGATGGTAAATAATCTACTTCACACCAGATTGGTCTAATGTCTGTAGTTTTACGTCCATCTAAACGTAAACCTTCATTTAAAGTTAAATCTCTAACTGCAGCTTTTTCTGCTTTAGAGTAATATTTTGAAATTAAGCCACCAAAATCTTCTTGTTCTTCTTCAGAAAAAGAAGCTTTAATTTCTTCTTTAATTTCAGCAAAGGCAGCACTTCTTTCATGTTTAGAAGAACCTGCTTTAGCAACAGCATACACTTTATCGTATGCCATATCGTGAATTTTCTTCGCTAAGTCTTCGTCTGTTCTTTCTGGTTCGTATTCACGAACGTCTTTTTTACCAAAAGCTTCGGCTAATTTTACTTGAGCAGCACATTGTACTTTAATAGCTTCGTGTGCAAACTTAATAGCTTCAGTCATTTCTTCTTCAGAAATCTCATCCATTTCACCTTCTACCATCATTACAGAATCTGCAGAAGCACCAATCATCATATCGATATCAGATTCTGCTAATTGCGCTCTTGTTGGGTTGATGATAAATTCACCGTTTACACGACCAACTCTAGCTTCAGAGATTGGGCATTCAAAAGGGAAATCTGATAATTGAATAGCAGCAGAAGCAGCTAATCCTGCCATAGCATCTGGCATTACATCTTCATCATGAGACATTAATTGAATCATCACTTGCGTTTCTGAGTGATAATCTTTTGGGAATAATGGACGTAAAACACGGTCTACTAAACGCATTGTTAATACTTCACCATCACTAGGTCTTGCTTCTCTTTTAAAGAAACCTCCAGGATAACGACCTGCAGCAGCAAACTTTTCTCTGTAATCTACCGTTAATGGTAAGAAATCTACATCAGCTTGCTTGTAGTTGGAAACAACTGTACATAATAACATACATTTTCCAGATTGCACAACAACGCTACCATGCGCTTGTTTTGCTAATTTTCCGGTTTCGATAGAGATTTCTCTACCATCCCCTAGGTCTATGACCTCTTTAAAAACTTTTGGAATCATAAATTTTTTAATTCTAATTAAACATTGGTAGTTGTGTTGTGTAGTTGTTGTGTGTTACCAATGAAAAACTGTAATTAGCTTCTTCAATTTTTTGAAATTTATACTCGTTCAAATCGAGTTAATTTATAACAAAAAACCACGCTGAAAAGCGTGGTCTTTTTATTGAGATTATTTTCTTAATCCTAATTCTTTAATAATTGCACGATATCTTAAGACATCTTTCTTTGTTAAGTAGTCAAGTAAAGCACGACGCTTACCTACTAACTTTACTAATGAACGCTCTGTATTATAATCTTTACGATTTTGTTTTAAGTGCTCTGTTAAGTGATTAATTCTTGCAGTGAATAATGCAATTTGTCCTTCAGCTGTACCAGTATCGTTTTTTCCTTTACCGTGTTTTGCGAAGATTTCTTCTTTTGCTTCTTTAGTTAAATACATTCTAATATTATTGTAAATGATTTTTATGTACACGAAAGCTTTTCTTTCGAGCGGCAAATATAAGTATTTTTATTTACATAAATATATAAAAACAAAAAAAGACCTTTTCTATTTAAGAAGAAAAGGTCTTTTTGTCTATTGTATTGCTTTTTAGGCTCTTAAAGGTTGGTTAAGTACCAAGTCAATATATTGGTTTACTTTGTTTTTTAATTGATTTCTGTGTGTAATAAAGTCTAAGAAACCATGTTCTAATAAAAACTCAGAGGTTTGAAAGCCTTCAGGTAATTCTTTTCCTGTAGTATCTCTCACAATTCTAGGTCCTGCAAAACCAATTAAAGCTCCTGGCTCACTAATGTTAATGTCTCCTAACATGGCAAAAGAAGCAGTTGTTCCTCCTGTTGTTGGGTCTGTACATAAAGAAATGTATGGCAATCCTGCGTCTGCTAGTTGTGCTAGTTTTACAGAGGTTTTAGCCAATTGCATTAAAGATAATGCCGCTTCCATCATACGAGCTCCTCCCGATTTAGAGATTATCATGAATGGTAATTTCTTTTTTAATGCGTAGTCTGCTGCACGAGCTATTTTTTCTCCTACAACACTACCCATAGAACCACCAATAAAACTAAAGTCCATACAAGCAATTACTAAATCATTACCTTTAGATTTACCAACTGCTGTGCGAACAGCGTCCTTAAGTTTTGTTTTTTCTTGCGCAGCTTTTAAACGGTCTGGATACTTTTTAGTGTCTTCAAATTTTAAAGGATCTTTAGATTCTAGTTTAGCATCTAATTCTTTATATTTATTGTCGTCAAAAAGTATTTCGAAATATTCATTACTACCAATTCTTACGTGGTAACCGTCTTCTGGACTAACGTAAAAGTTTTTTTCTAGTTCTTTTGCGTCTACTATTTTACCTGTTGGTGATTTGTACCAAAGGCCTTTTGGAGTGTCTTTTTTTTCTTGCGTTGAGGTAGTGATACCTTTTTCTTTTCTTTTAAACCAAGCCATATAGATTTACGATTTTAGTTTTCTAAAATTAATTTAGTTAGTTCTTATTTAAAATAAGATAAGTGTACAAAATTACTGATTTTATTAATACAACTGAAAAATAGATGTAGCTATCTTGTTTTCTTGTAGTTTTTCTGCATAAAAAATTCCGTTTAAGTGCTGATGTTGTTCAGTTTAAACGGAATTTTATTTTATGTAATTATCTTGATTTGCGTTAGGGATGGAGCAATTGTTGGAGCACATCTTTGATTGCGACTTGCGAGAGCCCGACCCTTGGGTAACGCCAAAAAATACTTTTAAAGGGTATTTACATTGTTAAGGTCTTCAAATGCTTTTTTAAGACGCTCTACAAATGTTTGCTCTCCTTTACGTAACCAAACGCGAGGGTCATAATGTTTTTTGTTTGGAGATTCTGGACCATCTGGACTACCAATTTGTGATTGTAAGTAGTCTGTTTTTTCTGCCATGTAATCTCTTACGCCTGTCATGAATGCGTATTGCATATCTGTATCGATATTCATTTTAATTACTCCGTAACCTATAGCTTCTCTTATTTCATCAAGCGTTGATCCTGATCCTCCATGAAATACAAAGTCGATATGGTTGTGTGGTAAATTGTGTTTTTTAGAAAGGAATTCTTGTGAGTTTTTAAGAATTTTTGGTGTTAGTTTTACGTTTCCTGGTTTGTATACACCATGTACGTTACCAAATGCTGCTGCAATGGTAAATTGGTCGCTTACTTTACTTAACTCTTCATAAGCATAAGCTACTTCTTCTGGTTGTGTGTATAGTTTAGACTCGTCTACATCACTATTATCTACACCATCTTCTTCTCCTCCTGTGATACCTAATTCTATTTCTAGGGTCATGCCCATTTTACTCATTCTTGCTAAGTACTCTTTACATATTTCTATGTTTTCTTCTAAAGGTTCTTCACTTAAATCAATCATGTGCGAACTGTAAAGAGGTTTACCTGTTTCTGCAAAGTGTTGTTCACTAGCATCTAGTAAACCATCAATCCAAGGTAATAGTTTTTTTGCACAATGGTCTGTATGTAAAATTACAGGAACACCATAAGCTTCTGCCATTAGGTGTATGTGTTTAGCGCCAGCAACACTTCCTGCAATTGCAGCTTTTTGGTTTTCATTGCTAAGTCCTTTTCCTGCATTAAATTGTGCGCCACCATTAGAGAATTGAATAATAACTGGTGCGTTTAATTCTGCTGCAGTTTCTAAAACACCATTGATACTATTAGAGCCAATAACGTTTACAGCTGGTAGCGCAAAGCCTTTTTCTTTAGCTAGTTTGAAAATTTCTTGTACTTCACGACCTGTTGCTACTCCTGGTTTTATATTATGTGCCATTCTATTTTGGTATTTAGTTTTAAGTTTGTTTAACCAAAAGTACGTAATTTTTAAATAATTATAGTAGAATAAACGGAATCTTAGCTAGAAATTATGCTATAACGTTTTCGTAGTAATGTGCCTAAAAAGGGTAGTTTATACCTATATTATATACCGCTTTGTTAAAATTGTAGTTGTAAAACCAACGGTTATTGTCTAGTGCTGGGTTGTAGGTTTTAAATCCTATATCTAGCCTTGCTACAGCAAAACCAAAATCATATCTAATACCAAAACCAGAACCAATAGCGATGTCGTTTAATGAGGAAAAGCTAGAAAAGGTTGCTTCGTCATTTTCTACATCATCTAGTACATTCCAGATATTACCAACGTCTATAAATAGTGCTGCGTTAACATTGCCAAAAACATTAAATCTGTTTTCAATGCTAAATGCTAGTTTAAGGTTAGCCTCATTAAACTCATTGTTGGTTTCTGAGCTTCCTGGACCTAAACTATAAGCGGTCCATGCACGATTATCATTGGTTCCTCCTGCAAAGAAACTTTTAGAAAAAGGAATATTTGTTGAGTTACCATAAGGTATGGCTATACCTAAAAAACCTCGAGCAGCAAGTACATTTTTCTTACCTAAATCCCAGTGACGTATATAGTCAAACTCTGTTTTTACATATTGAGAGAATGCTACATTGAAAAATTCGTATTGATCGTTGCTGTTTTTTTCTAGTCCAAATACTTTAGATGCTGTAGAGAAGATGTTTCCTGCTAATTCTAATTTAAATCTAAATATAGAAAAGGTTTCATCAAATAAATTTTCACGTTTATCTTTTGTGTAATAGTAGTTAGAAGAAAAAATTAGGTTGTTTTCTGTTAGCCTGTCTTTACGTTCACTAATAGCAGAAATGGTTTGGTAATCATCATCACTAGGGGTTAGAGAAGTGTTTCCGTTTAGTACATCTGTAATAAATAAATCTGCTTCTTCAGGAATAGATAAATCTTCACTATCTGTAGTATATGCTAAGTCTTGTGCAATATCATTTAAATTATCATAAGAGGTTTCATAGACATTAAAATAATTATCGGTATTTAAGTTTCTTACATATTGTGCGTTAAAAACATCTAACCTGTTTGTTACTACTCTGTTTGGGTACCATTTGTAATTAAAAGCTCCTGTTACTGTTTGTTTATCAAGACCAATGTTTGTTTGGCTAGACATAGCTAAAGATATTATGGTACTAGGAAACATGTGTTTTGGTATTATTTTTTCGGTATTAAAAGGAGAAAATAATCTTGGAATAGTAAGTTTTAGGTTTGCACCAATTTCATTGATGTCAAAAAATTGGTCACTATCATTTGCTGCATCTTTTGAAGCACCAATAGAACCTATGGCAGAAAGTTCTAAAGTTTCTGCTCCTTTAAATACATTACGCATAAATATACTAGGGTTTAATGCAAAACCAATGGTTTGTATATTGCTTTGCGAAACTTCTGCACTAAACCCAAGGTTAAATTTCTTTAAAGGAGTTAAGTAAATATTAGCAGTAAGCGTAGTGTCTTTGTTTTCTATATATTCAATATCTGGATACTTAAAGGTTTTTAAATTACTAATATGTCTGTAAGTACGTGTTCTGTTTATATCTTTAAAAAGACTGTGAGGAGTAATAAAAATGGCATCTGTTAATGCTTTTGGGTTGTATCGCATTTTGCCAATACTAAATAAATTGTAATTGTTATAGGTTAACGTGTCGCTTATGGTTTTGTTTCGGTTTTCATAAGAACTATTGGTATATATATTAACGTCTTTAACTGTGTATTTTTTAAAAGGACTAGTGTAATTAGAATCTTGTTTTCTTAGTACTCTGTTTTTAATTTGTAAATCAACAATAACTTTTTGGTTGTTGTTAATAGAATCCATTTCAAAAAAGACATAATCCTGACTAAAATGATAGATACCAGAATTTAAAAATAGATCTGTAATACGTTGTCTTTCTAGTTCAAAGTTAACAGACTTATATTGTTCTTTTTTAATTAGGGTTTTGCTTTTTTGTGCTTGATATAGAGAATCTAAAATAGGAGTTTCTATTGAGGTTATTAGAGAGTCTACTTTATATAGTTTTCCTGTATTTACTGTGTATTTTACAGCAGCTTTTTTGTTGGCTAAAGTATCTATTGAAGCTGAAGCTGTAGCGTTAAACCAACCGTTATTAATATAGTAAGCTTCTAAAAGGTTTATAGATTTTTTAGTTTTAGATTCGTCTATAACTACAGGAGCTTCTCCTGTTTTTTTTAGCCAAGCATTAAAGTTTACTTTAGATTCTATGTATTTGTCTAGTTGTTTTTTAGAAAGAAAATTTTCTAAATGTTTTTTGTGTTTTGGGTTTTTGTTGATTTGTTCGTTTACAATAGAGTCTATATTAGGTCTTGCGGTATTGTAAATATGAAGGCGTAAAGGAATTCCTAAAAGTTTTCGGTTTGGACTTTGAAACAACAGGTTGTTTATACGTTCTGAGTTTACTTTTTTATTATTTACAACGATGCTGTTATTAACCAGTAGGTGTTTATCATCTGCAACTCTTTTAACCGTATCACAAGAAGTGAAAAACACAGCAAGTAATACAAGTGCTATTAAATTGGTATTAAAGGGTTGTAGATTCAAGAATATTATGTGATAAATTAATACTAATTTTGTTTTAATGAATTTAAGGTTTCATCTTTAGCCAATAAAAACCTTTTTATAGTTTCAAAAATACATTATTTACATGTTAACCAAAAGCCAAATAAAATTAATAACTAGTTTAAAGCAAAAAAAGTATAGACAGCAGGAAGGTTTGTTTGTAGCTGAGGGATTAAAAACAATTAAAGAATTATTAAACTCTTCATTACAGCTGTATCATGTATTTACAACAACGTCTTTTCAAATTAATGACGAAGCAGAAACGATAATTACAGAAAAAGAATTAAAAAAAATTAGCTTTTTAACCACGCCTAATAAGGCTTTAGCTGTTTTTAAAATACCAGAAACTAGAAAGATAAATACCAATAGCCTTATTGTAGCTTTAGATGATGTAAGAGATCCTGGTAACTTAGGAACTATAATACGATTATGTGATTGGTTTGGTGTTGTTGATTTGGTTTGTAGTAATGCAACTGTAGATTGTTATAATCCTAAAGTTATACAAGCAACTATGGGATCTATAACTAGAGTTAATATTAGTTATTTACATTTAGAAAACTTTTTAAAAGAAACCAATACAGCGGTTTTTGGTACTTTTATGGATGGCGAAAATGTATATAAAAGCCAATTACCAAATAAGGGTGTTTTAGTTTTAGGAAACGAAGCTAACGGTGTTTCTACAGCTATTGAAGCATTAGCAAGTAAAAGAATAAGTATTCCTAGATTTGGACAATTACAAGCAACCGAAAGTTTAAACGTTGCAACTGCAACAGCTATTTTGTTAAGTGAGTTTAAAAGAGAAAGTGTTTAGAGAACTGTTATTGTAAAAAATTCTCTAAACTACTTTTAAGTTTTATGTTAACTTACTACTAAGTTGCCTGTTTTATTGAAACGTTAAGTTTATAAACAATCCTCTAGTTTTCATGCTTGAAATATTTCCTGTCCAAGGGCTGTTTGGGTCTTCATCAGGAACAATTTCTTCATTTAAAGCAAAAATACCACGAACAGAAGGCGTAAATTTAAAGAAGAATAAATAGAAATCTATACCAAAACCAATTTCATAGTACATGTTGTTTTTCTTCATTCTAAACTCTCCAGCACTATTATCGTCCGGATTGTCTTGATTACTAGAAAGGTTTAAAGCGGTAGAAATACCTCCAACAATAAATGGTTTAAAGTTATTTATACGTTTGGTAGAAAGTTTTAAAAGTAAAGGTATATGTATATACGTAGATTTTACTTCACGAATTAAGTCTGCATCTGTGTATTCTAAACCTGCAAAATAACTTTCGTCATAAATTAAATTTCTAGAAGTTATAAATAAACCTGGTTCTAGTCTTACATCTACATAGTCGTTAATTCTTAAGTTACCAACAAGACCAACGCTAAAACCTGTGGTTGTTTCTACTTGTATATCTTTTTTGTCTTCGTAATAATCAAAATTAAAATTATAGCTATTAAACCCAAGAAAGTAGCCATAGCTTAAACGCGCTTTGTCTACATTTTCATTGTTTTTTATACGCTCTTTGCTAAATAATTGTGCAGAAGAAGTTTGAAAAACAAAAAGAGTAATAACTATAGTAAGTAAATTTTTCATAAATTATTTTGATGATTTATAAATTGTAGCCACACCAAATGTTTGCGGGAAATCTTTAACATTAATAAACCCCGTTTCTCTTAAAATATTGTTTAAAGCTTCACCAAAAGGAAAAACAGAAGCAGATTCGCATAAATATTTATACGCACTTCTATCTTTAGAAAAGATTTTACCTATTAAAGGTAGAATGTTTTTTGTGTAAAAATTATACCCTTGTTTATAAGGTGTTTTTGTAGGCATTGAAGTTTCAAGTATCACAAAAGTACCTTGAGGTTTTAAAACTCTATGAATTTCTTTTAGTCCTTTTTCAAGAGTTTCAAAATTTCTTACACCAAAAGCAACAGTTATAGCATCAAAAGAATTGTCTTCAAAAGGCATATTCTCGCTATCTCCTAAAACCATTTCAATAGTGTTTTCTAATCCACGTTTTTTTATTTTGGTTTTACCAATGTCAAGCATACCACTACTTATGTCTAAGCCTACAATTTTTTCGGCATTGGTTTTTGCTAAATTAATGGCAAGATCTCCTGTTCCTGTAGCAATATCTAAAATTGTTTTTGGCTTCGCTTCGCTAACCATTGCAACTACTTTTTTACGCCAAGAAACATCAATTCCAAAAGAAATAACTCTATTTAAGCCATCGTAATCTTCTGAGATAGTATCAAACATTTTGGTAACTTGCTCTTTCTTACCTAAATCACTATCCTTATATGGTTTTATTTTCGACAAATTTATTTTTTTTGCAAACTTACATATTTTTTTTCTTTAAACAGTTCTAGACTAATCAAATCAAACACTTGTCCTTAATTTATATTCTAAAATAATTTGCTGTATATTTGCATACTTTTTATATTAAAAACTAATAAAACCTACATTACAAGTTATGTAATGTTTTGTATATTTAAAGAATGCATTTAACATCTTACCCTTTTAAAATAAAGCACATTAACAGATGAAAATAATTATTGCTGGAGCTGGTGAAGTAGGATTTCATTTAGCAAAATTATTGTCTTATGAGTCGCAGGAAATAACCTTAATCGATATCAATAAAGAGAGTCTGTCTTATGCAGATAATCATTTAGACATAAAGGTTATTAAGGGAGATGCCACTTCTATTTCTATATTAAAAGAAGCAAACGTTAATCAAATAGATTTACTAATTGCTGTAACCGCTTCTGAGACAACCAATATTACAGCCTGCGTATTGGCAAAGCAACTTGGTGCTAAACGTACTATTGCTAGAATTTCTAATACGGAGTTTATACAAAACAAAGACGAAGTAGGGTTTACAGAGTTAGGTATAGATGAATTAATCTCACCAGAATCTTTAGCAGCAGCAGAGATCAATCTTTTGCTTAATAAATCTGCATTTAATGATAGTTATGAGTTTGAAGAAGGCGCTTTAACTATGGTTGGTTTAACCTTAGCTAAAACAGCTTCGTTTGTAGGTAAAACAGTAAAAGAAGCTGCAGAGTTGTTTAATGAAATTCATTTTGTGCCAATTGCAATTCAGCGTTTTGGAACACAGTTTACCATTATACCACGTGGAGATACAGAATTTAAAGAAGGGGATAATGTAGTATTTATTACCAGTGAAGGTGGAGGAGAAGAGCTTTGTAAAATGACAGGCAAAAGCAATGCCGAAATTAAAAATGTCATGGTACTTGGTGGTAGTAAAATTGGTTATAAAACTTCCAGAGATTTATGTACTAAAAACTTTAATGTTAAGCTTATCGAGAAAGATAAAGATATAGCTTTTGATCTTGCAGATGAATTAGAAAAAGTTTTAGTAATTAATGGGGATGGTAGAAATGTAGATTTGCTAGACGAAGAAAGTATAGCAGATATGGATGCCTTTATTTCTGTAACAGGAAACTCTGAAACCAATATCATGTCTTGTCTTGTAGCAAAATCTAAAGGTGTAAAAAAGACCATTGCTCTTGTAGAAAATATGGATTACTTTGAGTTGTCACAGTCTATAGGTATTGATACACTTATTAATAAAAAGCTACTTGCTGCAAATAATATTTTTAGATATATACGTAAAGGAGAAGTGGTTGCAATGACTAAACTAAACAACATGAATGCAGAGTTGTTAGAGTTTAAGGTTAAACAAACTTCAAAGATTAATAATAAGTATATTAAAGATGCAGATTTTCCAAGGTCTGCTATAATTGGAGGTGTTATTAGAGATGGTAAAGGCTATATTGCATTAGGGGACTTTAAAATTCAAAAAGGTGATAATGTTGTTGTATGTTGTTTACCAAGATCTATTAAACGCGTTGAAAAAATATTCTTGTAAATGAGAGCAATAAAGCTTAACTACAAAATTATTTTCCATTTTCTGGGATTACTACTATTGTTTAATGGAGGTTTTATGCTTCTTTCTTCATTAATAAGTTACATCTATCAAGATGGTGTTACTTATAAGTTATTTCTTTCTGGTATTGTAACGCTTATTATTGGTGTTATAGCAATGGTTGCTACCAGAAAACATAGCAAAGAAATGAACAAACGTGAAGGTTACATTGTGGTAACTTTTGGCTGGATTGTCATGTCGCTTTCTGGAACTTTGCCTTATGTTTTTACAGAAAGTATACCGCATTTTACAGACGCTTTTTTTGAAACCATGTCTGGTTTTACTACTACAGGAGCATCCATTTTAGATGATATTGAAGCTGTGCCAGAAGGAGTGTTGTTTTGGCGAAGCTTAACCCATTGGATTGGTGGTATGGGTATTATTGTTTTAGCAATAGCTATTTTACCCTTGCTAGGAATTGGAGGAATGCAACTTTTTGCAGCAGAAGCTCCAGGACCAAGTACAGATAAACTACATCCTAGAATTACAGATACAGCAAAGCGTTTATGGCTAATTTATTTTGGTTATACTATTGCTGAAACTATTTTATTGCAAGTGGCAGGAATGTCGTTTTTTGATGCCATTAACCATTCGTTATGTACCTTGTCTACTGGAGGTTTTTCTACTAAAAATGCAAGTGTTGCTTATTGGAATAACGAGCCTATAATACAATATATTATCATTGTATTTATGTTTTTAGCAGGAACCAACTTTGTATTGAGTTACTTTGCTTTTAAAGGAAAAGTGCAAAAAGTAATACATGATGAAGAGTTTAAACTTTACTTTAAGTTTATAGCTATTTTTACAGCTATAGTAGCTTTGATAATTTATTTTAGAGCAGATCTTACAGAGTCTACTATTGTGCATCCTATGGTTTGGGGAGAAGGCGAAAGCGCTTTTCGTCATGCATTATTTCAAGTATTATCGGTTATAACAACAACAGGTTTTGTAACGGCAGATTATACCTTATGGACTCCGTTTTTAGTGGTTTTCTTTTTTGGTATTATGTTTCTTGGTGGTTCTGCAGGAAGTACTTCTGGAGGTGTAAAAGTTGTACGCCATCTGGTATTGATAAAAAACGGTTTTTTAGAATTTAAGCGTACTTTACATCCAAACGCAATTGTTCCTGTTCGATATAATAAAAAAGCAATTTCAGGAGAAATTGTATTTAATATTCTTGCCTTTTTTATTCTTTATATGTTGTCATTTATTGTAGGAGCTTTAGTGTTTTCTATGATGGGAATAAATTTTGAATCTTCTATAGGTTTAGCTGCTTCAAGTCTTGGTAATGTTGGTCCTGCACTTGGTAATTTTGGTCCTGTAAATAATTATGGCGCTTTGCCTGATTTAGGAAAATGGTGGTGTAGCTTTTTAATGCTTATTGGTAGGTTAGAATTGTTTACTGTACTTATATTGTTTACTCCATTCTTTTGGCGTAATAGATAGAGTTTAAATTTCATTTCCTTTCTTTTCTTCTGAAGAATCCCTTTTTTTATTGAAAAAGTGTAACATACGTATAAAAAATACTACATATATATAAAGCCGCTTTTATAAGATTGTTAACTGATGATCTTTTGAGTTACCCTCAAAATAATCTTTTATAGTATAAAATATAGAAAACAAGAAAGTCCTTTCTTGTAATACACTTCTATGGTCTAAAATGTAATGTTTCACTTCCGAAGTCTTCGGAATAATATCTAGAAATTATGGGGTTTGGTGGTTCTGTACAAGCAATGATTACTGTCTTAAAGAATAACGAAAAAATGCGTTCGCGACGAAGCAAACGAAAATCGTTGGATGGAAGCTATGCTAAGGTGAGATTAAAGTTTCCTAATACTGCAACTAAGGAAGATTTAAAGAAAATTGAAGTTAGGTTGCAACAAGAACGCAAACAAACAAGGATAAAGCAGTATATTATTTTTGCCTTTGTTTTAAGCCTTTTGCTAATACTAATAGGCATGTATATATAAACAACTTTGCCTTAGTTGAAGCCTTGTTGTTATTGCTTATAAAAAAAAAGCCATGAATATATAATTCATGGCTTTTTAAGTGTTTTATAAAAGTGCTTAATTAGCTAACTGCTTCTTTAATTCTTTTTATAGCTTCTATAATTTGATCTTGACTTGCAGCATAAGAAATTCTAATACAGTTAGGATTACCAAAAGCTTCACCAGTTACTGTAGCAACTAAAGCTTCTTCTAATAGGTATAAAGAAAAATCTGTAGCATTGTTTATTTTTTTACCTTTTAATGTCTTTCCGAAGAAAGAAGAAATATTAGGAAATACATAAAATGCTCCTTCTGGTGTGTTAGTGGTAAAACCATCGATGTCATTTAATAAATCTAGAACTAAATCTCTACGTACTTTAAATTCATCTATCATGAATTGTACTTTGCTAGGAGATTCGTTTAAAGCAGTAATTACAGCACGTTGTGCTATACAGTTTGCACCACTTGTTACTTGACCTTGTATTTTATTACAAGCACGAGCAATAGCTTCTGGAGCACCTAAATAACCAATTCTCCAACCAGTCATAGCAAATGCTTTAGAAACACCATTAATAGTGATGGTTCTGTCATACATACCATCTATTTCAGCCATACTTACATGACCACCAATAAAGTTTATGTGTTCGTAAATTTCATCAGAAACTACATAAATATTTGGGTGTTTTCTTAAAACTTCAGCTAGCGCTTCTAGTTCTTCTCTACTATATACAGATCCACTAGGATTGCAAGGTGAAGAAAACCATACCATTTTGGTTTTTGGTGTAATAGCAGCTTCTAATTGCGCAGCTGTCATTTTAAAATCGTTTTCTATAGAGGTTGCAACTTCTACAGGAACACCTTCAGAAACTTTTACTATATCACTATAGCTTACCCAATATGGACAAGGTAAAATAACTTCGTCTCCAGAGTTAAGCATCACCATTGCTACATTATACAAGCACTGTTTTGCTCCAGTAGAAACCACAATTTGTGGTAAGGTATACGTTAAGTTGTTGTCTCTTTTAAACTTGGTAATAACCGCTTGTTTTAACTCTACATATCCATCAACAGGAGTATATGAGTTATAGTCTTCATTAATAGCTTGTATAGCTGCTTCTTTAATAAAGTCAGGTGTGTTAAAATCTGGTTCACCAAGACTTAAACCAATAATGTCTTTTCCTTCTGCTTTTAGTTCTCTAGCTTTTGCTGCCATAGCTAAAGTGGCAGATGTAGACATGTTCATTATCCTTTCTGAAAGTAGGCTCATTGTAAATTGTTATTTATGGTACTATTATTAATTATGCCATACTAGGTTTTTGACCTAGTACCTTTAATTGTTTATAATGTTCTGCTATTGCTGTCCAAATTGAGTTGTACTCGTTGTAAGGTAAGCTAAATTCATGTGCGGTTTCTTTAACAATTTTTGCTATGTTTTTGTAGTGAACATGGCTAATATGAGAAAATAAATGATGCTCTACTTGTCTGTTTAATCCTCCAGTATAGAATTCTACTAACCAACTTTTTGGAGAGAAATTAGAAGTAGTAAATAATTGGTGAATAGCCCAAGTGTTTTTCATGTTACCATTTTCATCAGGTACAGGCATTTCTGTATTTGGCATTACGTGTGCTAATTGAAAAATAACACTAAGAATAATTCCTGCAGTATAGTGCATGATTAAAAAGCCAATTAAAACTTGCCACCAAGTGTAGCCTAATGCTAAAGGTAAAACTACCCAAATAGAATAGTAAATTATTTTACCAATGATTAATTTGGTCCATTGTGTAGCTGGTTTAGGAAAATCACCATAAGATAATTTTCTTTTTAAGTACACATAGGTTTGTTTAAAATCTGTGGTAATTGCCCAGTTTACAGTTAATAAACCATATAAGAAAAAGGCATAATATTTTTGGTATTGGTGAATTTTTAACCATTTTGAATGTTTAGAAAAACGAATAATTCTTCCAGCATCAATGTCTTCATCATGTCCTTGAATGTTGGTGTACGTGTGGTGTAAAACATTGTGTTGTACTTTCCAGTTGTAATCGTTACCAGCTAGAATATGTATGCTACTTCCCATTAATTTATTTACCCATTTTTTACTAGAAAATGAACCATGGTTTGCATCATGCATTACATTCATACCTACTCCTGCCATACCTATACCTATAACCATCATAGATATAATTTGTAGCCAAGTTGGCATGTCAATAGTTAATAGTAATACTAAAGGACCAAGTAATAATGTAAACATTATAATGGTCTTAATGTATAGTTTTGTGTTACCTGTTTTTTTAATGTTATTTTCTTTAAAATAGTTGTTAACACGCTTGTTTAGTGTCCTGAAAAATTTTGCAGAATCTGTTCTTGAAAAGGATATTGTTTGTTTTGTCATCTTGTTACTTTTTACTGTATTGAAGCTTAAAAATATAAGTATCAATTATCGCTCCAAAGATAATTAATATTGATGTGCATCTTAATAAATTTTTCATAAAAATGCACAATAATTTCTCTACTTTTGTGCAAAATTAAAATATTATGCAGTTACTTCTTAAGTATTTTCCAAACCTAACAGAAGATCAGATAGATAAGTTTACTAAGCTAGAGGCTTTGTACCAAGATTGGAATTTAAAAATTAATGTGGTTTCAAGAAAAGATATTGATGAACTGTATTTACGTCATGTTCTTCATTCTTTAGCCATTGCTAAGGTGATAGAATTTAAACCTAACACTAAAATAATGGATGTTGGTACAGGAGGAGGTTTTCCTGGAATACCTTTAGCAATTTTGTTTCCAGAATGTTCTTTTCATTTGGTAGATAGCATCAATAAAAAACTAAATGTAGTTAGAGAGGTTGTAGATGGTTTAGGTTTAGAAAACGTAAAAACAACACATTGTAGAGTAGAAGAAATTAAAGATACTTATGATTTTATTGTAAGCAGAGCTGTTGCTGCAATGCCAACTTTTGTGCATTGGGTAAAAGGTAGAGTTGCTAAAAAACAAAACCACACACTTAAAAATGGTATTATTTATTTAAAAGGAGGTGATTTAGCCGAAGAGCTTCAAGACTACCCAAAGGCAACTATATATAATATTTCAGATTTTTATTCTGAAGATTTTTTTGAAACTAAAAAAGTGGTGCATTTACCACTAAAATTTAAAGGTTAATTAAAACAATATTCTGTTTCATAAAAAAAGCGCTTCTAGTTTAGAAGCGCTTTTTTTTGTAGGTAGTATATTATATTACTTTACCACAAACTTGGTTTTTAAGTTTTGGTTTTCTGTAGTTTCAATATTTAATATATATAAGCCAGAAGCAATATGTAAAGGTATGTTTGTTCTTTCGTTTAACGTGATTTGCGTATTGTAAACCATTTTTCCTGTTACATCTATAATTGTAATTTTTGCATTTTCATAGGTTTCTGTACTTAAAATGTTTAAACCGTTATTAATTGGGTTTTGCTCTAGTTTGATACTGTTTTGCATTTTAGCATCTGTAGAAAGTGTTTCTTGAAATATTTCATATAAAGCAAAAGCTACGTTTCCTTGGGTTAAAGTAACATGTGGCTCGTTTACTGTTGGCATGTACCAAGCATCAAAAGGAGTTGTGCTTGTGGTAGCTCTGCTAGTAGTAATTCCTGAAGGTGTATGAAACCAATTTATTTCATTATTAGTAATTTCAAAAGCCATAGCGCTTACGCTTGGTATAAAATTAAAGTGGTCTGTGTTTAATGAACCTAAAAAATCACCAACTAAACCATCTGTAGCTAATTCTTCGGTTAACTTTAATATATCAAACAAGCCTCCAGAAGCAGCATCAATTCCGTTAGAGTAGGTAAAAGCGGTAGAGTTTGCATTATTTTCTCTATCATTAGCTAAAGGAAACCACCATGAAAAATCTAAATGTACTTTACTGGTTTGTACTTGTGTTCCTGCGTAAGGTGTAAAGCGCGTGTCTACCTTTAATTCTGCTCCAGTCATTACATCAATATCTGCATCTAGAATTTTGCTACCAGGAAGCAAATCATTGCTGTTATTGGTATTGTCTGGGTAACGACTATTGTTTCCGCTTCCGTTTATAATAGATACATTTCTGGTTAACTCAGGATAACCAGAGGTAGTAAGATTGTTTAAATTGGTGTAAAAAATGTTTTTAAAAGCATGTGCTCTTGGTGTTGCTAAACTATTATTAAAAGTTACACCATCACTATTAGTAATATGTGGTTCAAATTGATCGGTTAACATTTGTCTAGCAGCAGGAGAGGTTAGCATACCATCAATAATGGGTTGTAGTTCTTCTACGTTTTGATCTCCTAGTACCCAAAAATCGTCTAAACCAAAGGCAAGAAAGTTAAATTGGTGTTGAAAACCAATAGGAACGTTTGCTCCATGATGAGGTGCATCAAAAGAAATCCATAATCTAGTTTCATGATTCATATTCGCATTTTCCATATAGTTTAATGCGTATCTTGAAATTAAACCTCCCATACTTGGCCCAATCACTACGTTTTGAGCTGTACCTACTTTTTGCATGTTTATAAGGTTTATTAATTCTACCAATAGCATAGCGTTTCGTTCTATAAAATCTGAACCTCCATCAATAACTTGATTGTCTGCTGCTCTTGTATATACAGGGAAATTTAAGTACACAACATCAAAACCTTCTTCTTTTACTAAAGTTTCTAGGTTTGAGGTTGTGCCATTATCATCAAAATCTAATAGTTCTTGCAATCCAGTAATATCTCTGCCATCTCCAGGATCAAATCCGTCTACTAAAAAAATAGGTTTGTCAAGTATGTTGTCGTTGCTTAAAAATATTTCGTATTCTCCAACACCAGGATATGAAGTGCTTTCACCATAAGCAGATAGGTTAGGAGTAATGCTTGATGTAAAGGTTGCAACTTCTCTGTTGTATAAATTACTTAAATCTTGGTTAGCGTATTTAATTTCAATAGTAGAGGTTCTAGAAACTAACTCGCCTGAATCTAATGTTAAATTAAAGCGTATTGTTTTTTTTCCTTCTTCTTCATATAAAACGGTAATGTTTTGATCAAGAGGTATGGTTCTAAAACCTTCTCCATCGTTAAAATCTACTGTGATTTTAGTAATGCTGTTATTGGTAGTATTAAAAATATTAGAGCTGTTTAAACGAAAAGTGGTTTGTAGTCCTTTTGTTTTTTTTCGAAGAGGAGCAGCAATGGTTATGCTCTTTTTTTCAAAAATAGGTGTTTCGGTATCTGTTCTTAATACGTAGCCTTGTGCATCAACAGTTACTGTATTGTTTTGCATTGCAGTATCTGTTATAGATTCAAATTCACTATGTAGAATTGCTAAAGGAATTGCTTTAGTAAAATAACTTTGTTTGGTTTGTTCTTTTAGGCTTTGTAGTGGTAGAAGGCGTTCTTGTAAATCTCCTTGCGCAATGGTTTTATAGGCTTGATAAAATTGAAAGTGGTTTATTTTTTTTTGATTGTAGTTTGTAATATCCTCTGCTAATTGGTTTTGTGTTAAAACCGAAGTTTCCATGTCTGAAGTGTCAAACTTTTGAAAAGCTTTTTTTTGTTGTGCACATAATGAGATACTTAAGAGGGTAAATACTAGGAAATAGAATTTTTTCATAATATATATTTAAGGATGGATTAGTTGATTTAAATATATAAACTTCTCTTGTTGTTTTTCTAGTTTTGTAGTAAAATTCGGATAAAGTGTATAAAAAAACCTTTAAAATGATAAAATTTTAAAGGTTTTTTTAAGAATTTAGTATGTTTTTTTTAGAAAGATGTAGTTAAGTTCATGGTTAATCCTGTTGCTTCAGGAACAAAACGACAAACACCACCAACACAAACAAGTCCAGCACGTTGACGACCATAATTAAGTCCTATGCGTGTAGCTCCTTTGGTAAAGCTACCTCCAAAATTATAATAGTCTGTTTTTTCGGTGTCTTTATCTGTTCCTTTATTGTAGATGTCATTGATATAGATTGAAAATTTAGAGTTGAAATTGTACTCAATAGTTCCACCAATCCAATCGTGGTCATCAGAATTAGACCATAGTTTTTGAGCTTCTACCCTAAAAGATTTTCCTTTACCAAGTTTATAAGTAGATTCTGCAACAAGAATATTTGTTTTAATAGTTTCAGCAGAAAAAATACTTAGCATTTCTTTTTGGTTGGCATATTGGTTTACATAATAAAAAATAGAGCTTAATTTTTTGTTCCATTTTTTACGTACTTCTAAACTTATATCAGAAAAATATTTACTACCAAAACCTAAAAAGTCCATATCGTAATCTAGGTTTTCAAAATCGGTATTAATATCTCCTTTAAGTCCAGCCCAATAGGATGCATTAACAGCTATTTTAGTACCATATTTACCTCCTAATGGTGTGTTTTTCTTTATTTTATAATACATATCTATTTGTCCGCCAATTTCTCCAACTTTAAATATTCCAGCATCATAAGTGTAATTTACAACGCCTTGAGGTTGGTACACAAAAATATTGGTTAATAGGTAGTCATGCTGTTTGGTTAAAGCAGGTATAAAGTTTACAATGTTTTCAAAATATATATTTCCGGCTGTTTCTCTATCTGAGTAAAAACTCATGTTTTCAAGTCGTCTAAAAGTAGCGTCAAGACCAAAACCTGATTTTGAATAACCAGCATTAAATAAAAGAGCGTTTCCGTTTTTAACAAAATCATCAGGAAAAATGTTGGTGTTGTTGATGTTTTGTACAATTAAATCTTCTCCTTTAGTTACGTATTCTACACTAGAGTAAAAATTGTTATGACTAAAATCTAAACTTCCAGAAAAGGCATTAGTAAGTTCGTTAAATTCTGGGTCAATGATATCTGTGGCTTCTTTTCTACCAACATAGCTTACGTCAAGGCTAAGGTTTGTTTTTTCAAATTTTAAAGCATTAGAAACATCAAATACAGTATTGAATCCAAAAAGTTCTCCTTCAGAAAGGTCAAAGCCAACACGTTGTTTACCATATAAAGCAGTAAGAGAAAGAAAGTCTGTAGGGTTGTAATTAACCTTACCTCCAAATAGTGCATTGTTTATACCTAATTGTCTGTCTTCCCAGTTTCTTAATATTAATCCACTTCCAAATTGTGCATAATAATGTCCTACAGATACGTCAAATTTAGAGTTTTTGTAGTTTAATGAGTAAGTACCAATATTAGTACCTTCAAAATTTGGAGAATAATTTAGTAATGCAAAAGGCTCATAAGATTCTACTTGAACAGAAGCAGTGAAGTTTTTTAAAAAAGTGTAATCTAATTTTAAATAGTTATTAAATCTTATGTGTTCATCACCATCATTATTTACACCATCAAAAAAAGAGCCTGTTTTTTTGTCGTCATTATACCAAGCTCCATTACTTTCAAGACCAATAGTTAAATTGTCAATTAATTGGGCGAACATAAATTTTCCTGAAATACAGAAAACGAGTACTAGTATTATTTTTTTCATTTAGTTAGTTTGTTGTTGTGTGTTTTAGTGAGGAAGGTTTGTGTTTTACTTAGAGTGTTCTTGAATAATTTCGTATAATTCATCTTCAGCTCCAGGAGAATAACCACTATGTCTGTAAACTATTTCGCCATTTTTTACAACTACAATATGTGGTAAAGTAGATATGTTTAGAGCGCGTTTAAATTCTTGATTTTTGTCTAGTAGAATAGTGTATTCCCATCCTTTTCCATTAATCATTGGTTTTACTCTTTTTTGAGTTCTTGAATCATCAGTAGAAACAGCAATAATTTCTACTTGTGTTTCTTCTTGCCATTCGTCATACACTTCGCTTATAGTATCTAGCTCGTTAACACAAGGTACGCACCAAGTAGCCCAAAAGCTAAATACTTTAACTGTATCTGAGTTTGCAATTTCGCTTACGTTAACAACGGTTCCATCTAGAGATTTTAAATCAATATTAGGTATGGTTTGAGAAAATAAGGTAGAAGAAAATAGTAGTAATGTTAGAAGAATAGTAGTGTTTTTCATAATAAATTTTTAATTGTAAAGTAAAATAAGATTTAAGGTAATAAAAGCGCAATATTAATACCAAAATTATAAAAATGTGCTATATTTATCGAAAATTTTTTAATAACCTAAACCTTCTTTATGAAAACAAAATTATTTTTACGTACATTTTTTTTAAGCTTATTAGCCTTTACTTTTAGCTGTAGCAGCAGCAGTGATGATTCTGGATCTTCTGGTGCAGATGATGATGGAGGTGTAGATGTTGTTACCTTGACTAGTATTTCTATAAGTGCAAATGTAGCAAGTGTTTATGTTGGTGAAACTGTAACTTTTACAGTAACAGGTAATGATGGGTCAGACCTTACTGCTTTGGCAGATATAGTTGTTGATGGTACTGCTTTAGCAGGTAATACTTTTTCATCTGCAGTAGCAGGTACTTTTAATGCAGTAGCTACTTATGAGGCGCTTACTAGTAGTACTGTAATTACGGTAGATACTCCGCCAATTGTATTTGATAAAAATGTTTTAATTGAAGATTATACAGGTGCTTGGTGTGGCTATTGCCCAAGAGTTGCTTATGGTATAGAGCGTGTTGAAGCAAGTACAGAGCAAGCAGTGGTTGTAGCAATACATAGAGGTAATGCTTCTGGAAGTAATGTGGATCCTTATAACTATCCAGCAAGTGTTTTGGAGGATTTAGTTGGTTTAGAAGGTTATCCAACAGCAATGTTGAATAGAACTACAACTTGGAATTATCCAGAACCAATTAATTCAGGACAAGCTGTAAATTTAACAGGAGATGATGCAGCGTTAGGTTTAGCTTTAAGTTCTGCTATTCATGGATCTGATATGGAAATTGATGTGAATGTAAAATTTGGAGAAGATTTTTCATCTACAGATTTAAAACTTGTTGTTTATGTTTTAGAAAACGGACTAATTTATGACCAAACAAATTATACTACTTATTATGGAGGAACTTCTGTTATTAGTGATTTTGAGCATAATCATGTTTTAAGAGCTTCTTTAACAGATTTATTAGGAGATGCAATACCAAGTGCAGAGACTACTAAAGAAAGTGTTTACACTGCTTCTTTTAATGTAGCTGTTCCTTCAAATGTTAGTGATGCATCAAACATACATGTAGTTGCTTTTGTTGTTGATGATAGCAATGCAGCAGTAAACTCTAGATCTGGAGATTTTGGTGAAGACCAAGCTTTTGAAGAAAACTAAAAAGCGTTTTTAATAAATAAAAAAACCGAAGCGAAAGCTTCGGTTTTTTTTTGTGTTTAATAGTTTTTATATACTATCCTAAAAATGGGTATCTGTAATCTGTAGGAGTTACAAATGTTTCTTTTACCATTCTAGGTGAAACCCAACGTAATAAGTTTTGTGCAGATCCAGCTTTGTCATTTGTTCCAGAAGCTCTAGCTCCTCCAAATGGTTGTTGTCCAACTACTGCTCCTGTTGGCTTATCATTAATGTAGAAGTTTCCAGCACAGTTTTGTAAAGCTTCTGTAGCTTCTGTAATTGCGTATCTACAAGTTGCTAATATTGCACCTGTTAAAGCATATTCGCTAGTTTCGTCTACTAATTTTAAAGTTTCAGAATATGCGTCATCTTCATATACATATATAGTAATTACAGGGCCAAATAACTCTGTACACATGGTTGTGTATTTTGGGTCTTTAGCAAGAATAACTGTAGGCTCAATAAAGTATCCTTTACTCTTATCATAGTTTCCTCCAGCAATAATTTCTGCATCAGCATCTGCTTTTGCACCATCAATATATTTAGCTAGCTTATCAAAAGAACCTTCGTGAATTACTGCAGTAATAAAGTTACTCATGTCTTCTGGAGATCCCATTTTTAAAGATTTCATATCTTCAATAACAAAATCTTTTACATCTGCCCATAAGCTTTTAGGAATATACGCTCTTGAAGCTGCACTACATTTTTGTCCTTGAAACTCAAAAGCACCTCTAACAATAGCAGTAGCTACTTGTTTTGCATTTGCTGTTTTATGAGCAACAATAAAATCTTTACCACCAGTTTCACCTACAATTCTTGGGTACGTTTTGTAGTTGTGAATGTTGGTTCCTATTTGTTTCCATAATTCTTTAAAGATAAAAGTAGAACCTGTAAAGTGTAAACCAGAAAAATCTGGACTAGCTAATACTGTATTTGTAATCATAACAGGATCACCAAAAACAACATTAATAACACCGTCTGGTACACCAGCTTCTTTAAATACATCCATAATTACTTTTGCAGAATATATTTGGCTATCACTAGGTTTCCAAACAACTACATTTCCCATTAAAGCCATACAAGCAGGTAAGTTTCCTGCAATGGCTGTAAAGTTAAAAGGTGTTACAGCATATGTAAAACCTTCAAGAGGTCTGTATTCTATTCGGTTCCATGCATCGCTTGTACTTTCTGGTTGTTCATGATAAATGTCTGTCATGAACTGAACATTAAAACGTAAAAAGTCTATTAACTCACAAGAAGCATCAATTTCTGCTTGGTGTATGTTTTTAGACTGTGCAATCATAGTTGCAGCATTAATTTTAGCTCTGTATGGTCCAGCAATTAGTTCGGCAGCTTTTAAAAATATAGCAGCACGTTGTTCCCAAGGTGTATTAGCCCAAGCAGTTCTAGCTTCTAAAGCTGTAGAAATTGCTTCGTCAATATTTTTTTGTTCCGCTACATGGTAAGTTCCAACTACATGTTGGTGGTCGTGAGGAGGAGACATCGTTCTAGTGTTTCCAGTAGTTACGTCTTTTCCGTTAATATACATTGGTACATCTACCTTACTGTTAAACATTTCTTTGTATGCTTTTAATACAGCTTCTCTTTCTGGAGATCCTGGAGCATAAGATTTAACAGGCTCATTAATGGCAATTGGTACGTTAAAAAATCCTTTTCCCATGATTGTTTATTGGTTTTGTGATTCGAAAATTTTTGAAGTACAAAGTTACGATATTTTTATAGATATGTAAGTGCTAGTAATACTAAAGACAAGTTAAATTATAAGATATTTTTTTGTAAGTTGCTCTTCCGTTTAAAGACTATAATACCATGTGTACAGTAACTATTTTTCCTACAGGTGAAAATGATTTTGTGCTTACCTCTAATAGAGATGAAGCGCCAAATCGAGTATCTCTAGCGCCAGATTTTTATGAGGTAGATGCTACTAAAATGTTGTTTCCTAAAGATAAAAAAGCAGGAGGAACATGGATTGGTGTTAGTGATAAACACCGATTAATATGTTTGTTAAATGGAGGTTTTAAACGTCATAAAAGAAAAGAAAGCTACAGATTAAGTAGAGGTGTTGTGGTGAAAGATTTATTGGCTTGCAAAGAGATTATAGCTGCAATTGAAGCTTATAATTTTCTAGATATTGAACCTTTTACTATGGTGATTGCCGATTGGAATAACAATTTGCAATTTTATGAATTGGTTTGGGATGGAGACCAAAAATATTTTAAAAACTTACCCAAAGAAGCTAAAATATGGTCTTCTTCAACATTGTATTCTGAAGAAATGCAAAACGAAAGAACGCAATGGTTTAATGATTTTAAAAAGGAAAATCAATTAAATTCCGCGAAAGCGTTACAATTTCATAAAAACACAAATACTGCAAATAAAGAATATGGTGTAGTAATGGATAGAGGTTTTGTAAA
Organism: Lacinutrix gracilariae; assembly: GCF_042684485.1. Classification (NCBI taxonomy): domain Bacteria; kingdom Pseudomonadati; phylum Bacteroidota; class Flavobacteriia; order Flavobacteriales; family Flavobacteriaceae; genus Lacinutrix; species Lacinutrix gracilariae. The sequence goes on from NZ_JBHULM010000011.1 coordinate 1,623,726, forward strand.
AACTACCAGTATTACGCAAGTAGAAAAAACAAAGGATACAGTGTCTATGTGTTTTGAAAGCTTAGCAGAAAACACAAAATCTTTAAAGACGTTTTTATTTACAGAAACCGTACATGAATAATACCGCATTTATAATAACGCTAGCTTATCCTGAAACTATAGTTATGGTTGCAGAAGAATGGTATTCGCCATTTTTACGTTTTTTAGGAGTTGGAAAAAAGAACTATTTAAGAGCAGGTCATGCAGCTTTGGTGTTAATAGATAAATCTACAGGAATTTTAGAGTACCATGATTTTGGAAGGTATATAACACCAGAACCCAACGGAAGAGTGCGAGGTAGAGATACAGATCATGAATTAGATTTTCCTCTTACTGCAACTATTAAAAATAACGAAATACAAAACTTAAATGAAATTTTACAGTTTCTAGCTACACACCCTAAACTAACACATGGTGATGGTAAATTAATAGCTTCGGTTTGTGATGCTGTAGATTATACGTTGGCTAGAACGCATATTACAAAAATGCAACAACGTCATTTTATACGTTATGCTGCTTTTGCAAAAGATGCATGTAATTGTGCGCGTTTTGTAACCGATACTTTAATTGCTTCTGTAACCAATGCAGCAATAATTAAAAAACTACAAAAATCTAAATGGTTTACGCCAAGTACTATTGGTAATGTAATACTAGCAGATACTAAAAACAAAGTGTATGAGGTTTCTGAAACAGGAGTAATTGCAGATTATACTTCTACAGTTAGTAAAGATAATGTATTGTATTTTTTAGATAGATTAAAAAACCACGCACCAAATTTTGTAGGCACGTTACAGCCTAAGCCAGTTGCAGATTTACATGAAAAAGCACAGTGGCTTTCTGGTATTGCTGCAGGAGCTTGGTATGAATTGCATGCAACAGAAAATAGTTTAGAGTATTGGTATAAGCGAATTTCTCCTCACGGAAATGTAGATGTTCATGCTTTATACACGGTAAATGAAGTTGGTTTTAATTACCACGAGATGTATGAATTTATACATTATTCAAATTGTAAGTTTTTTCATATTGAACAAAAAGGTACTATATATAGGTTCGAGATAAAGGAGTAGGTAGTGCTTATTGGGTAGTTATAACTCCGTAATTTTTTTTTACCTTTTGTTTTATTGGTAAGGTGACGACAAGGTTGCAATAAAAATTAATTTAAAGCAAAAGGAGCACTTAATTTAAAGGTTGGTATGGCTACATGAAATTTTGTGGTATTACTAAAATTCACCATTTCATAATATCCTTTCATGGCTCCAAAAGGAGAAGTAAGTAAGCAGCCAGAATTGTAGGTATGTGATTCTCCTGGTTTTAAAACGGGCTTTTTACCAATAACACCTTCGCCAGAAACAATAACAACATGGTTTAGTGCATCAAAAATAGTCCAATGTCTTGCATTAAGTTGTACAGAGTCTTTGCTCTGGTTTTCAATAGTAATCTCATATCCAAAGGCAAATTGTATTTTATAGTTTTTATAAAAAGTGCCTTCAAAAGTAGTGTCTACCGAAATTTTTATGCCTTTTGTTACTTGTTGAACCATTGTTAGCTTCTTGTAATCGAGGTTTTTACTGGTTAAAAATACTAAAAAAAGAATTGGTATTCTCTCGATTTTGCATGAAGATAATAATTTTTTTTATCAATTGGTAATATTAACAGAACTAGCTTCGCCTAAACCTATAATTTTATCATATCGTGCACCTAAATCTCTATAATATACAAGTACTTTGTAGTTGTTTTCTGTTTGCCAGAAATTTCCGCTAATGGCGCCTTCTTCTATGGTTTCGTCAGTGTCTACAACTACATATTTGTAATTATAAAATCCCTGTTTTAAAAGCATTTCATTTGTATAAACCCCTTTTTCTGGGTTGTAAACCATTTTGGTGCTCTCGTCTAGTGTGTAGTTGTTAAAATTACCATACACGTGAATGGTTTTGTTTTTTGGTAGTGCATCTACTAATAAAGAAAAATGCATCCATACATAATCTGCTTCAATACTAGAGTTGGTAGCATCTATTGCAGTTACTAAGTAATTACCATTTATATCAGGATTGTAGGTGTAAGCTTTGTTGTATCTAGTAGTGTTGGTAAATAGGTAGTTGTGGTATAAATCTTTTAAATTTATAAATTGTATACCTGTGTTTGCGGCTCTTACATCTTTATTTTCAAACCATAAATACTCGTTACCAGCCCAAAAGGTAGTTTCTTTATTATACTTGTAAATGAGTTCGTTGCCAAGCGTATACATAGGTTGTATTCCTGAAATAGCAGTGTTTAAGTTGTTGTTTTGTACTATAACTGTTTTTATGTTTTGTTTAGGATTGTTAATTTGCATACTACTAGAAGATATAGTAATATCCACTGTTTGTTTGCTTTCAATATCTCTAACATCACGAGATCGTTTTATAGCAACACCAACATTAACCTTGTTTTCATAAACCATAAACTTTCTTGTAAAAACAACCTCGTCATAATCGTTGTAAATTTTAAGCATATAGTTTCCAGAAACTTTTAAGCCACGTGTTCTGTCATTAGGAATGGTAAGTTGGTAGTTAGAATAAATTTGAAGCGTATTAAAAGAATTTTCATAGGTACGTATGCGTTGTTTGTCATAACCTTCTAAATATTCCATTTTAAATAAAACCGAAGGAGTCCAGTCGTAATTATAATGTTCTATTTCATAATAATAATCTTCTTCATATCCATTTAAAGCATCAAATTCTAAGTTTAAGTACTCGCCAAGTTTTAAAACAGGGAGTTGACTTTCAGCAGTATTGCTTTTAAAAGTTATGGTTTTTATATAGTCTGGCGGAGCAATTTCTTGAGCAACTTGTGCAAAAAGGGAAGCTGAAAATAAAAAAGTAACGATTAAATGTTTGAAATTCACAAGCATAAATTTGATGTTTTGCAGTAAATATAAGCAAATTTTATGCCTAAGCATATTTATTTATTTAGATTGAGTATAAATAGTGTGGAAGCTGAATTTTAGACGTGTTTTTATGTATTAATTCGTAAATTTGCATCGATTTTTAAGTAATTATAAGAATTATAAACACTATAACTATTAACTAATAGATTAATAATATGTCCAACGACATTAAGATTAAAAAAGGTCTAGATATTAAGTTAAAAGGAACTGCAGAGAAGGCAAAAGAGAACGCCATTGTCAGTAATTACTTTTCTATAAGACCAGAAGACTTCCACAGTGTTATACCCAAATTAATTGCCAAAGTTGGAACTAAGGTAAAAGCAGGAGAACCTATCTTTTACAGTAAGGCTAATGAAGCATTGAAATTTGTTTCTCCAGTTTCTGGTGAAATAATAGACATTCCTCGTGGAGCAAAACGTAAAATTTTAGCAGTTAAAATTCAAGCAGACAAAGAGCAATCTTACCAAGATAATGGTAAGGTTAATGTAGATGCCGCAAAAGCAGAAGACATTAAAGCGCACTTGTTAGCTTCAGGATGTTGGCCTTTTATTAGGCAACGTCCGTATGATGTGATTGCAAATCCAGAAAAAGCACCAAAAGCAATTTTTATTTCTGCTTATGCTTCTGCGCCATTGGTTGCAGATTTAGATTTTACCCTTCAAGGTAAAGAAGCAGAATTACAAGCTGCAATTACTGCTTTAGGCAAATTAACAGAAGGCCAAGTGCATGTATCTGTTGGTAAAAATGGTAACTCACCATTAGCAAATGTTTCTGGAGCTACTATTCATACTGTTTCAGGTCCGCATCCTTCAGGAAATGTAGGTACGCAAATAAACAAAATTGATCCTGTTAATAAAGGAGAAGTTGTTTGGACAGTAAATGCACAAGACCTTGTTATTATTGGTGAATTATTGCTAACAGGAAAATTTAATGCAGAGCGTATTGTTGCACTTGCAGGTTCTTCGGTTAAAAAGCCAAGATATTTTGTCACTAAATTAGGAGCAGAAGTTGCTTCTATGATTTATGATAATGGTGTAGATAAAAACGAAAGTATTAGAATTATTTCTGGTAATGTATTAAGCGGTAAGCAAGTACAACCAGATGGCTTTTTAGATTATTACAGCAATACGATTACTGTAATACCAGAAGGTGATGATTATGAATTCTTTGGTTGGAATAAACCTGTTTTTAATAAAGTATCTACTTCAAGAGCATTAACATTTTCATGGTTAACTCCTAAAAAAGAGTACGATTTAACTACCAATACTAATGGTGAGCATCGTGCCTTTGTTACTACAGGAACTTATGAAGAAGTTTTTCCTCTAGATATATATCCAATGCAAATTTTAAAAGCATGTATGTATAAAGATTTAGATGAAATGGAAGCTTTAGGAATGTACGAAGTTGCACCTGAAGACTTTGCTTTAACAGAGTTTGTATGTGTATCTAAACAACCACATCAAGATATTATTAGAAAAGGTTTAGACTTAATGCTAAAAGAGATAGGATAATGGGTTTAAAAAGCAGTTTACATAACTTAAAAGAAAAGTATAAAGGAACCAAAATGGCTCCTGCGTTTAACGCCATTCATACTTTTTTATACTTGCCAAATGAGACCACACATAATGGAACTCATATAAAAGCAGCAGACGATTTAAAACGTACCATGAATACGGTAATCATGGCACTTGTACCATGTTTAATATTTGGTATGTTTAACGCTGGTTACCAACACCACTTAGCTTCAGGAGCAATTGAAGCAGCTAACGGATTTTTTAGCACTTCTTTTTGGGCTTGGGATAACTTAGTAATAGGACTTGCAAAAGTTTTACCTCTAGTGGTTGTTTCTTATGGTGTAGGTTTACTTATCGAATTTATTTTCGCAGTAATTAAAGGACACGAAGTAGAAGAAGGATACTTAGTAACAGGAATGTTAGTTCCTCTTATTGTACCAATTGATATTCCATTATGGATGCTTGCTGTAGCAGTAGCCTTTGGTGTTGTTATTGGTAAAGAAGTATTTGGTGGTACAGGAATGAATATTCTTAATCCAGCATTAACCATTCGTGCATTCTTATTCTTTGCATATCCTACTTGGATGTCTGGAGATAAAGTTTGGGTTGAAGGTGCTAAAGAATTAGCAGGAACGCCAGATGCTATTTCTGGAGAAACCATTTTAGGAACACTAGCACAAAACCATGACGTTACACACTCTGTAGCAGATATGTTTTTAGGATTTATTCCTGGTTCTGTTGGTGAAACATCTACACTATTAATTTTATTAGGAGCATTATTCTTAATCTTCTCTAAAATTGGAAGCTGGAGAATCATGTTGTCTTCTTGTGTTGGTGCTTTAGTAATGGGCTTAATATTTAATGGTGTTGTTAGTTCTGGTTGGATAACCGAAACAAGCAAGTTTTACGGATTAATGAGTACAGAATTCTGGCATCACTTACTTATTGGTGGTTTTGCTTTTGGTACTGTATTTATGGCAACAGATCCTGTTACAGCATCACAAACTAATAAAGGTAAATGGATTTACGGATTCTTAATAGGATTCATTTCTATATTAATTAGAGTATTTAATCCTGCATATCCAGAAGGAGTAATGCTAGCCATTTTATTAATGAATGTGTTTGCTCCAACTATTGACCATTATGTGGTTCAAGCAAATGTTAAGAAAAGAATGAAACGTCTAAAAGCAAAAATCGCATAACGATGGAAAATAGAACAGACAAAAATTCATATACTATAATCTTTGCCATAGCAATGGTAATTGTAGTAGGAGGTTTGCTAGCTTTTACGGCTTCTGCATTAAGACCTAAAATTGATAATAACGAAAGATTAGAAAAGCAACAAAATATATTGTATGCTATGGGTATTAACGAAAACGAAGGTAATTCTGCCGTTTTTGTTTCTACAGATAAAGCTCCAGAATTGTTTAATCAATACATAAAAAAACAAATTGTAATTGAAGGAGACAAAGTATCTGAAAACGATAAAGCATATCTAATCGATGTAAAAAAAGAACAAACAAGCGCTAAAGCAGGTAACGTTAGAAAACTTCCTTTGTTTATTGGTGAAAAAGATGGTAAAACATACTATATCGCACCAATTAGGGGTAAAGGACTTTGGGATGCAATCTGGGCATATATAGCAATGGATGAAAACATGGTTGTACAAGGTGCTTATTTTGATCATAAAGGAGAAACTGCTGGTTTAGGTGCAAACATTAAACAACGTTTCTTTATGGATGACTTTATTGGTGAACACCTAAAGTCTAACGGAAACTTTAAAGGTATTAATATCTCTAAAAGTAACAACGATCCTAAAAACGAAGATAAAACAGATAATGAGGTAGATGCAATAGCTGGTGCAACAATTACTGGAGATGGTGTTTCTGCAATGATTAAATCAGAGCTTAAACAATATGTACCTTATTTTGATAACTTAAAAAACAATTAATTTATGGGACTTTTATCAAAAAAAGACGCAGCATTAATTACAGATCCATTAGCAGATAACAACCCAATTACTATTCAAGTACTTGGTATATGTTCTGCATTAGCAATTACTGCAGAACTAGAAGCTGCAATTGTAATGTCTGTTTCTGTATTATTTGTATTAGCAATTGGTAACGTAGTTATCTCTTTAATGCGAAATATTATACCTTCAAAAATTAGAATTATTGTACAACTAATTGTAGTTGCTGCATTAGTAATTATAGTAGATCAAGTATTAAAAGCTTTTGCTTATGAATTAAGTAAAACACTTTCTGTATTTGTTGGGTTAATTATTACAAACTGTATCATTATGGGACGTTTTGAAGCTTTTGCTTTAGCAAACAAACCATGGCGTTCTTTCCTTGACGGAATTGGAAATGCTTTAGGATATGGTGTTATTTTAATTATTGTTGCATTCTTTAGAGAACTTTTAGGAGCAGGTACTTTATTAGGTATTCCTGTATTAGGAGATCCTATTGAAAAAACAGGATTATACGCATTAGGTTACGAAAATAATGGTTTCATGATTATGCCTCCAATGGCATTAATTGTTGTAGGAATTATTATTTGGGTACAACGTAGTAGAAACAAAGCCTTAATTGAAGATTAAGCTAGTAACTACTAACAAACTATAAAAAAATGGAACATTTAGAATTATTTTTAAAATCGATATTTATAGATAACATGGTATTTTCCGTATTCTTAGGAATGTGTTCATACCTTGCAGTATCTAAAAAAGTAAGTACAGCTGTTGGTTTAGGTGCCGCAGTTATCTTTGTACTTGCTATAACAGTACCTTTAAACTGGTTATTAGATCAGTATGTATTACAACCAGGAGCATTAAAATGGTTAGGTGCAGATTATGCAGACTACGACTTAAGTTTCCTTTCTTTTATCATGTTTATTGCAACTATTGCAACCATGGTACAATTAGTAGAAATTGTAGTAGAAAAGTTTTCGCCATCTCTTTATAACTCCCTTGGTATCTTTTTACCATTAATTGCTGTAAACTGTGCCATTTTAGGAGGTTCTTTATTCATGCAATCTCGTGAAATACCAACATTAAGCCTTGCTACTGTATATGGTATTGGTTCAGGAATTGGATGGTTCTTAGCTATTCTAGCAATTGCAGCCATTCGTGAAAAAATTAGATATTCTAACGTACCACCAGCATTAAGAGGTTTAGGTATAACTTTTATCATTACAGGTTTAATGGCTATTGGTTTTATGAGCTTTGGTGGAATGTTAACAGGTGGAGACGAAGAAGCTAAAGAAGATGGTACAGCACAAGTTGAAACTGTAGATCAAGAAAGCACAAAAGAGTTAGCTAACAATACAATAACAAATGACTAACATGATATTAGCAGCAAGTACATTAGGAACCATAATAGCAACTGTAGCAGCTTTTTTACTAGTAACTTTATTATTAGTAGCTCTGTTATTATTTGTAAAACAAAAATTGTCTCCATCTGGTCCAGTAAAGATCAAGATTAATGGAGAACGTGAAATAGAAGTAGCTTCGGGAGATAGTTTATTATCTACCTTAGGATCACAAAAAATATTTTTACCTTCAGCATGTGGTGGTGGTGGTACATGTATTCAATGTGAATGTCACGTACTTTCTGGTGGTGGTGAAGCATTACCAACAGAAACACCTCACTTTTCTAGAAAAGAATTAGCACATGGTGCACGTTTATCTTGTCAGGTAAAAGTGAAGCAAGACATGGAAATTACCATTCCAGAAGAAGTTTTCGGAATTAAAAAATGGGAAGCAACCGTTGTTTCTAACTATAATGTAGCCACATTTATTAAAGAGTTTGTAGTTGAAATTCCTGAGGATATGGATTACAAAGCTGGTGGTTATATTCAAATTGAAATCCCTAACTGTGAAGTAAAATATTCTGATATGGATATTACTGCACATCCAGATGATCATCCTGGTGAACCAGATAAATTTAAAGCAGATTGGGAGAAATTTGGTCTTTGGCCATTAGTCATGAAAAATGACGAACCTGTAGAAAGAGCTTATTCTATGGCCTCTTATCCTGCAGAAGGAAGAAGAATCATGCTTAATGTGCGTGTTGCAACTCCTCCTTTTGATAGAGCTAAAGGTGGCTGGATGGATGTAAATCCTGGTGTAGCTTCTTCTTATATCTTTAACCAAAAAGTAGGAGATAAAGTAACTATATCAGGACCTTATGGTGAGTTCTTTATTAATGAGTCTGATGCAGAAATGTTATATGTAGGAGGTGGAGCAGGTATGGCACCAATGCGTTCACATCTATATCAATTATTCAGAACCATTAAAACAGGAAGAAAAGTTACATATTGGTATGGTGGACGTTCTAAAGCAGAATTATTCTATATTCACTACTTTAGAGCATTAGAAAAAGATTTCCCGAACTTCAAATTCTTTATTGCATTATCTGATCCAACTGAAGCAGATAATTGGAAAGTTAAAAAGGATATTAATGATGAAGAAGGAGACGGATTTGTAGGGTTTATACACCAAGTAGTTATAGATCAATATTTATCTAAACACGAAGCACCAGAAGATTTAGAATTATACTTCTGTGGTCCTCCATTAATGAACCAAGCGGTTCAAAAAATGGGAGAAGATTTCGGTATGGATGATGAAAATATCCGATTTGATGACTTTGGAGGTTAAAATCAATTAAACTTTCAAGTTATTTCTAGAAAACTCTAGAAATCAAGCATAAAAAAACCAACACAAACGTGTTGGTTTTTTTATGCTTATTAGTTTCATTTCCATCTAGTTTCTTTAATCAAAATAAAAAATATAAAAGCTAACTTTCTGTCTTTTAAGGTGGTAGGTTTTTTGTAGTGTAATTAGCTAGTTATTAATCTATTTAAAACAAGTGGTCTGTATTACTTTTCCTATAAATTTTAACAGTTTTAATGTATCCTTAAAGTTTATTTGATTTTAAATTTTATTTATCTTGTAGGCATAAAATAATAGTTAAAATAATGAAACAAAAAAACTTTAATGTTTTATGTTTTGGATTCGCATTTTTCAGTGTTTTAGGTATCCAAGCACAAAAACTCAACAAACAACCCATTAACAAGTCTACAAAGACTGTAAACCTTTCTAATAAACAGTTGCAACAGCAACCTGCTTTTCAATTAACTCCAGAAAATTTAAGAGGACTTAATGAAACAGGATATGTTAGATGTTTAACTGTAGAGAATGAAGAAATATTAAAAGCATCAGATCCTAATCGTCTTTCTACAGAAGAGTTTGAAGCTTGGTTAGCTCCTAAATTAGAGATTACAAAAGCACAATTAGCAGCTGGTAGACGTGTAGTTTACAATATACCTGTTGTAGTTCATGTTGTACACGATGGTAAAAGTATAAATACTAATGGTGAAGCTAACAATGAAAATATATCTTATGCACAAGCGGTTTCGCAAATTCAAGTGTTAAATGAAGATTATAGAAGAATTTCTGGTACTAATGGAGGTCTTAATACTACAGGAGCTGCTGTAGATGTTGAAATAAACTTTTGTTTAGCAGTTACAGATCCAGATGGTAACCCAACAACAGGAGTTGTTCGTCATGATATTACACCTTATTCTAATACACAAACAACGTTTGTTACAGATGATTGGGAAACTAATGCAGATGTTCAGCAATTAAAAACAAATACCCAATGGGATCCTACACAATACATGAATATGTGGTGTATTAAACCAGGTGGTAATAGTTTAAATCATCCTACCAATCCAGGTTTAAGTGGTTTATTAGGATATGCGCAATTTCCAAGTAATTCTGGTTTAGCTGGTGTACAAACTAATGCAGGAGCAGCTAGTACAGATGGAGTTGTAGCTGGTTATGATTCTTTTGGTACAGAAGATTTAAATGATGGAAGTTTTATTATAAACAATTCTTACAATTTAGGAAGAACTATGACCCATGAAGTTGGTCACTGGTTAGGATTACGCCATATTTGGGGTGATGGTGGTTGTGGAGTAGATGATTACTGTGATGATACTCCAGAATCAGATTCTGCAAATTATGATTGTGCTGCAGTTACTAGTTGTGGTTCAGCAGATCAGTATCAAAATTATATGGATTATTCTTTTGATTATTGTATGGATACTTTTACTGAAGACCAAAAAGCAAGAATTGTAACGGTAATGCAAAATTCTCCTAGAAGAATGGAATTAAATACTTCTAATGCATGTCAAGCAGCTGCACCATATATTAAATTTGGTAGTGCTACAGGAAGTGCAACAGAAGGTACAGATTGTGCATATACAGATTATAACTTTGATGTTGAGATTCAATTAGCACCAACAGGAAATGCAACAGTTACTTTTAACGTAGATTCTGGTTCTGCAACTAACAATGTAGATTACCAATTAGTTAATAATACAGTTGATTTTGCTAGTGGAGCAACAGATACACAAAATTTAACGTTACGTGTATTTAATGATGGTATTATTGAAGGAGATGAAACTATCGTTGTTTCTATGAGTTTATCTGGAAGTAGTGATGCTATTTTAGATCCTAACTTAAACACGACTACAATTACTATTAGTGATGATGATTTTGCACCTAGTAGTTCAACATTTGTAGATGTATACGATGAAGATTTTGAAGATTTAACAGGATGGCTTATTGTTGACGGAGATGGTGATGGCGATAATTGGGGAGCTGTAAACGGAGCAGAAGGTATTGGTGATATTATGGGAGCTGCAGCATTTTCAGCAACTAATGATGCTGCTATTGGTGGATTTAGTACTTATGATCCTGATAATTATTTAATAAGCCCAGAGTTTACTATACCTGCAGGAATGAATGAAGCTTCTCTTAGTTTTATTATTGGTGCATTTAGTCAAACTAGTACTGCTCAAGACTATTATTCGGTATATTTTACAACCGATTCAGATACAGATTTAGAAGAGTTTGTTATAGAAGATAACCATGCAAATACAGCGGAAGCAACAACAGAGGTTAGAAACTATGATATGTCTGCTTATATAGGTATGACAGGTAGCTTAGTATTTAGACACCATAACTCTGCAACAGGTGATGGGTTATTATTGTTAGATACTATTGATGTTAATGCAGTATCTGGTACAGACGTGCAAACAGATGTAAATACAGCAACAGCAGAAACTTTATTATTAAATGCAATGGGTACTGCTCCTACATTTGATGCTACTACAGGTTTTATAATGGCACAACTTCAAAACAACACTAGTTTTGATTATGGTTGTACAAATGTATCTGTATTTAGAGCTGGTTTATCTGCACAAACCTATAATGGTTCTGTAACTGCAGATTTTGTTACTGATAAAGTATTTAGAGTAACTACAGCAAATACAACCAACTCTGGTGATGCTACAAATACATTCTACTTTACTGAAGCTGAAGTAGCAGGATGGGAAACAACAACAGGTAATAATAGAGCAGACATCTATATTATAAGAGAAGTTGCTGGTTCTGCAGTAGAATCTGTACCTGTAACTATTGGTGCCTTTGGTGATCATGTTACTGTTTCAGGAGATTTTACTGGTGTAGAAGGTGATTATTATTTTGGTACTTCAACTAGTTTAAGTGTAAACGAATCTAGTTTTGAAACATTTAGTTTATATCCTAATCCTACTACAGGAGAAGTGTATATTCAATTAAGTTCTAATGAAGATGTAAGTATTGTATTATATGATATTAGAGGACGTAAAGTTTTTGCTAATACTTATAAAAATAATGCAAGCATATTTACTAAAACAATAAACTTAGATACTATATCTTCTGGTATGTATTTATTAAAAGTAAAAAGTGGAGCTAAACAAACCACTAAAAAGATTGTAAAACAATAAACTGTTTTAAATCTATTAAAAACCCAATACGAAAGTATTGGGTTTTTTTATTATAATAAGTAATTGTAGTACTTTTGTAGCATGAGCAAACCTCTTTCAAAACAGGAATTACATAATTTAGCCATGAACCATGTTGGCAAAGATTTAGAAAAACGTGGTTTTGAGTTTGTAGCTATTAATAGTACACTAAAAAAGCATCCTCAATTTGTATGTATTGATAAAAATAGTCAGTACTTTTTTGTAATTGTTCGTGCTGTATTATTGCCAGAAAACCCAAATAACTATGATGTAATATGGATGGAATCTTTTAAAAAACATGCTTCTGATAAAAATGCCAAAGTATTATATGCAGGAGTAGGTTTAGGGAATCCAGATGGAGAACATTTACCAGTGTATTTAAACAAAGAATACCTAATAGAGTATAATGGTATTCAAGTTATTGAAACAAACCTAAATTAAACGGTTTTTAAGTAAGTTACTTTTCTGCAAATCTTAAATTGCAAACAAAATATTTTTTTAAATGAAAAAATCTATCATTCTACTAGTATTGCTAACTAGTTTATTTTCTTGTACTAAAGAAAAAAAGAATATAAAATTAACAGATGCTGTTTTTGGCACAAGTTATTCCATATTATATGATGCCGAAAGTAATTACCAAAAGCAAATAGATAGTTTGTTTTATGTAATTAATAAATCATTGTCTACCTACCAGGAGAACTCAGATATTTCAAAAATTAATAGAAATGAAGCAAAAGAGGTAGATGCACATTTTATAAAAGTTTATACTGCTTCTAGACAATTTTACACACAAACAGATAGTGTTTTTGATCCAACTATAGGAACTGTAGTAAACGCATTAGGTTTTGGGCCAGAAAAGAAAATAGAGAAGTTAGACAGTCTTAAAATAGATAGTTTAATGCAGTTTGTAGGTTTAGACAAAACCTATCAAGCAGGTAACTTATTATTTAAAAAATACCCAGAAACATTTTTAGACTTTAATGCTATAGCAAAAGGATATGCAGTAGATGTGGTTGCCGAATTTTTAGAGAGTAAAAAAGTAGAAAACTATTTAGTTGAAATTGGAGGCGAAATACGTACCAAAGGTATTAATGTAGAAAAAGAAACTGCATGGACAGTAGGTATTGATAAGCCAAATTTTGAAGGCACGCAATCTGTTTTAAAAGCTATTCCGTTACAAGATGTTGCTATGGCTACTTCAGGAACCTACAGAAAATTTAAGTTAGATGAAAACGGAAAACGTTATGCGCATATTATAGATGCTAAAACAGGGTATTCAAGCAAAACACACCTACTAAGTGTTTCGGTAATTGCACCAAATTGTATGACAGCTGATGCTTTTGCAACTGCATTTCAAGCAATGGGAATGGAAAAAACAAAAGCTTTCTTAAAAAACCATCCAGAGTTTAAAGTTTTTATTGTTTTTGAAAATGATAGAATGGAATTAGAGACATTGACAATAAATGGATTTCCAAAGTAGTAGGAATTTTCTATCTTAGAAGTTCAAATGCTATTTTTAGAAGTTGCGTATAATATTTTATTAATAATATATTCAATTTTGCCATGCACTACATTCTGATTCTATGAAATTTAAAATTCTTTCTTTTTTATTTGTATTCGTTTTACAAATCACGTTTTCACAAGAAAAAGAATTCGATAGTATTAAAAATCTACTTAAAATTCATACCCATAGAGATACAACAAGAGTATTTCTTTTAAATCAATTAACTGCACATTATACAACTCGAGATATTTCTAAAAACAAAGCCATATTAGAAGAGGCTATACATATTAGTAAAGAATTAAATTACACCAAAGGGTTAAATGATTCTTACACCAACCTAACTTCTCTTTATGTGCAATCTGGAAAATATGATAAAGCTTTAGAGTTGGCCTTAATTACCAAAAAAAGTCAAGATAGCTTGAAAGATGTATCTGGACTAATCTACACCAATAGTAGTATAGCAAGAATTTACAATCATCTTGATGCACCTAAGAAAGCTATAGAAATTCAGTTAGAAAATTTAGCTCTCTTAAAAAAGAATTCGAATAAAAGTATAGAAGCTCAAGTACATTTTTATTTAGGAACTGCATATGAAGAGATAGAAAGTTATGCAGATTCTGAAGAACATTATTTAGCCGCAAAAGCAATTGCAGAATCTGTTCAATTTAAAACAGGAATTGCTATTGCAAATTCGTCTTTAGGTGTTTTAGAAAATAAGCGAAAAAATTATACTGCAGCCATTCATTATTTAACCCAATCTGAAGACTTTTTTATCAAAAATAAACAAGAAGCTAATATAGCACATACTAAATTAGAACTTGCTGTAGCTTATGCGCATACAGGAAATGTAAAACAAGCAATTGTAACTAATAGTGAAGCTATAGGTATATATAAAGCACAAAATAATTTAAAGAATTTAAGTCGTGCATATGTAGAACAAAGTAATTATTATAAAAAAAACAACGATTATTTAAATGCACACAAGTTTCTAGAGGCACATTATAAAATAAAGGACAGTATTTTTTCTAAAGAAAAAGTTTCTATAATCGAAGAAATGCAAACTAAATACGAAACAGAAAAAGTATTTAAAGACAAAGAACTTGCAGAACAAGAAGTGGCTTTTACTAAACTAGAGAGTCAAAAAAATAGAAACTTATTTTTAGGTTCTACAACTATAGTTGCACTACTATTATTAGCATCATTATTTTATTTTAGTAGGTTAAAAGCGAAAAAGAAAGCAGAATTAGTTACCCTAGAATTAAAAGAAACACAAAAGCGCTTAGCAATAGAAAAGCAATATAAAGACTCTGAATTGAAGGCCTTGAAAGCGCAAATGAATCCGCATTTTATTTTTAATGCATTAAATTCTATTCAGGATTATATTGTTCTCAATCAGAAAAACTTAGCAAGCGATTACTTAGGGAAGTTTGCAGATTTAATTCGTAATTACCTGCATTTTAGTGATACTGGTTTTATTTCTGTACAAGACGAAGTTCATAATTTGAATTTGTATTTAGAATTAGAGAAACTACGGTTTGAAGAAAAACTGGAATACACCTTTCAAATAGATAAAGCTATCCAATCTGATGCTGTATATATACCAACCATGCTTATTCAGCCTTATGTTGAAAATGCACTTAAACACGGTTTACTTCATAAAAAAGAAAATAGAGAACTACATGTTACTATCTCTAAAGTATCTAATACAATAGTAGAATGTATTATAGTTGACAATGGTGTTGGTAGAGAAAAATCTAAAGAAATAAATCTAAAAAGAGCAGCACAACACAAATCCTTTGCATTAAAAGCTACAACAGAACGGTTAGATTTATTAAACTATGGTCGTGAAAAGAAAATAGGTGTAGAAATTATCGATTTAAAAGAAAATGGGGAAGCCAAAGGAACCAAAGTGGTTTTAAGAATACCAATACTAAAAAAGTAAATATGAAAGCACTTATCATAGACGATGAAAAAAAAGCAAGACAAGTTTTACATATTTTAGTAGAAGAAAACTGCCCTAAAATCACAACCATTTTAGAAGCCGAAGATTTGCTTTCTGGAGTAGAACTAATAAAAAAGGAACAACCAAGCATTGTCTTTTTAGATATTGAAATGCCAGAACATTCCGGATTAGAAATTTTAAATTTTATAGAAAAAGAAGTCCATAATTTTGAAATAATCTTCACAACGGCTTACAGTGAGTATGCTATACAAGCATTTCAACTGTCTGCAATAGATTATTTGCTAAAACCGGTAAGGCCAAGTCAAATAAAAGAAGCAGTAGATAAAGCAGTTGCTTTTTTAGGAAATTCGCAAATCAATCAACGTCTAGCAGAACTGAAAACAAGTTTGCAAGATTCTAACTTCAAAAAAATAGGATTGCCACATGCCGATGGTATTAAGTTTGTTAATTTTCAAGATATTATCATGTTAGAAGCAGATGGTATGTATACCAATGTTTCTACAATAAAAGATGGTACAATCTTAGTTAGCAAACCTTTAAAGTTCTTTGTAGAGATTCTTCAAAAGATAAATACCTTCTATCGTCCACATCGTTCACACCTCATAAATCTTTCCTATATAAAAGAGTATATCAAAAAAGATGGTGGGTACATTGTTATGGAAAATGACAAGACTGTATCTATATCCAACGATAAAAAGGAAGAATTTTTAACTATCGTTCAAAGCATCTAAATGCTTTAGAAGTTGAAACCCTCGTTTCAGAAATTACTTACGTTCAATCGTTTACTTTTAGTACATCTTTGTTTCATAATTATTAATCAATTTATATTATGAAACCAAGAATACTTTTAATCCTACTTTTAGTGAGTAGTTTCTCTTTTGCTCAAACCTGGAACCAAGTTGGAGCAACACAATTTACTAATTTTGCAACAGATGCATCCATTTCATTTGATGCTGCTGGAATACCTTATTTAGCCTATATAAATCCAGCTGCAAGTAATAAAGTATATGTGAAAAAATTTGATGGTACTAATTGGGTAGATTTAACTGTAGCTGAAGTTTCAACAGAAGCTTCTGCCAATGTTGTAATTAAAATAAATCCAGTAACAAATGAGCCTACTGTAGCGTATAGACGTGTAAGTGATAATACATTTGACGTTTATAGATTTGATGGCACAAGTTGGATTGCAGTTACTACTGCAGAAGGTGCTGGAGATTTGCTAGATGTAAAATTACAAATGCAATTTAACGCATCTGGAAATATTAGAATTGCAGGACAATATAATTTAAAAGCTGTACATTTTTATACACAAACAACAGGAACATGGACAGTAAATAATTATGGGCATAGCGTATCAAATATTACGCAAATGACTGTGGATTTTGTAAATTATGAGCAATTTTTCTATCAATACGATAATTATTCAGCATCATATTTTGGTAAAAGAACGGTTAGTGGATCAACTTTATTTGCGCAAGGACTTAATAGTAGAAACTTTAGAGAAATATCTGGAATTTCAGATGAAAACATAGTTGCTGCTAATAATTTAAGTGGTTATTCTGGTGCAATATGGTTTTCAAATGGAGCAACAAGTCAAGGAAGACCTCTAAATACAAATGGTAGTAAAATAGGATACTTAAAACTTCGTAAAAGTCCTACAGATACAAATTATTATTTAATGTTTGCAGATAGTAATGATGATTTAGTTTTTCAAAAATATAAAAGATCAGTAAGCCAATGGTTTGATTTACCTTCTGTTGGAATAAGTACAACTACAACAAATTTTTTCGCTTCAATGGAAATGAATGTCGTAGATGGAAACATGTATTTATTATATTTAGATGGAGCAAAAGTATCTGTTAAAAAATACAGCATTCCAGTTGAAGTTCCAAAACCAAGAATATTCGTAGATGTAAATGCTACCGGAAATAATGATGGTACTTCTTTTACAGATGCCTATACAACGCTTCAAGACGGATTAGCAAATATAGAACCTGTTACTACAGAAATATGGATTGCTGCAGGTAGATATACGCCACATGCATCAAACAGAAGTTCTTCTTTTACTTTTTCTAAAGAAAACTTGAAGATATATGGTGGTTTTAATGGTACAGAAACCTCAATTTCACAACGCAATATAACAGCTAATCCTTCTATTTTATCAGGTGATTTAGAGAATGATGGTAATACAGGGTCTAATCTGTTTGACAACAGTTTTCATGTTACTAAAATTACAGCAAATGGAATTATTATTGATGGTGTTACAATTAGAGATGGTGCTAGTACAGAAACTACTGGATCAAACTCAAGAGGTTCGGCTATAGAAAAAGCAGATGCAGTTACAACTATGACACTTAAAAACACGACTATTTTAAATAATTACGGAACCATAGCTTGTGGTCTTTATGCAAGTTTTACAAATGGTGGTGATTTAACAATCGAGAATTGTATTTTTAGTGATAATGATTCTAGATATGGATCAGGGTTTTATGCTTTAACAGGAGATAATCAAACATTAAATGTGAAAGTAACAAATAGTTTGTTTGAAAATAATAGAAGTAGAAATTTTGGATCTACAGGTTATGCAGGAAGTGCTTTTTGGATACGTGCAAATGGTGCAAATTCTATAGTAGATGCAAAAATAACAAACTGTACTTTCTCTAAAAATATAGATACTGGTACTGCTACTGTTGCAGAACGCGCTACTGTAGGTATGGGAAAATCTGCTACAGGTTCCTTTACTGCAGATGTTTCCAACTGTATATTTTATGGCAATACTACTACTGGTGGAGCAGTTTCAATTTCAATAGGAAGAGTACATACTAATGCACCAGGATTTACAGGAGTAAATAACTCAATAGGAGAAGATGGTTTTTCTAACCTAACCTATCTTACAAATACAAGTAATGCAAATCCAATGTTTATGGATACAGCAAATGATGATTTTACCTTAACTTCAAGTTCTCCAGCAATAGACTCTGGAGATAATACTAAAATCCCAGCTGGAGTTACTACAGATTTATTAGGTAATCAGCGTATTTTTAATACAACGGTAGATATGGGAGCTTATGAATATGGTTCTACTTTAGATATAGAAGATTTTGAAACTAAAAAGGATTTTATAATCTACCCAAATCCAACATCCAATACCTTAAATATTAAAATGCCTCAGGAATTATTTAAAGCAGAAATATTTAATATACAAGGGCAAAAAGTACTTGAGAGTAGCAACAAAAGAATAGAAGTTTCTAACCTTGCTGCAGGAATGTATCTACTACAAATGGAAGATATAGCCGGAAACCGAAACACAAAAAGATTTATAAAAAACTAAAGACGCTATTAATCAGTTTTTAAAGTTGGGCTATCTAGGTAGCTCAGCTTTTTTTTTTAAAATTATGAAATATTTAAAACGAAATAAATTAGAATTGTTTCTTGTGTTACTGTATGTACTACTAGGTATGTTTTTTATGCGAATCCTTTAAAAAGCATGTATTAGTAATAACAACCAACCACTAACTAAAAGCAAACCACCAATAGGAGTAATTGGACCTAAAAAACGAAGCTTTTTTTCTTTGGCATCCGATAAAACTAAACCGTAAATACTAAAAGAAAATAATAGTATTCCTATAGTAAAACACCAGTAAATTGGAGCGCTTGTGTATTTAGGAGTCAAACCTAAAACCAATAAAACAATAGCGTGATACATTTGGTGTTTTACACCAACTTCAAAACTTTGCAATTGGTCTGTAGATAGTATTTTCTTTAAAGCATGTGCTCCAAAAGCGCCAAAAACTACAGATAATCCACCAAAAAGAGCAGCAGTTGCAAGAATAATTTGTTGTGTCATTAAAATATACTTTAGTGTTTTTTTAGTGTTTAGGTATGGTTATTTGTAAACTACAGGGATGATTTCTCCCTTGGCTAAGCAATATTTTTCAATTTCTTCTTCAGAAAGTCTTGCGGTATAATCTTCTTCATTAACCATAAAACCTATTTCTCTTAGCTTATTAAAATAATCGTAACCATAGACGCGAACGTGATCATATTGACCAAATATTTTAGCACGTTCTTTTTTGTCTGTAATCGAGTTGTCTTCAAAAGTTGTAGTTCTTGATACATCTTGCGGAATTTGAAAGATACCATAACCACCTGGTTTCATCACTCGGAATAATTCTTGCATCGCTTTAGTGTCATCCGGAATATGCTCTAAAACATGATTGCATAAAATAATATCATAGCTATTGTCTGCAAACGGAAGATTACATATATCTGCCTTTACATCTGCAATAGGAGACAATAAATCTGTAGTAGTATACTCTAGATTTTTTAGTTTTCTAAATCGATCTAAAAAGCATTGTTCTGGCGCAAAATGAAGCACGCTTTTTTCCGCAGTAAAAAAATCAGTCTCTTTTTTTAAATACAACCATAATAATCTATGACGTTCTAAACTTAAAGTAGAAGGAGAGAGCACATTGTTTCTTTGGTTACCATAACCATAAGGTAAAAAGGTTTTAAAGCTTTTTCCATCTATTGGGTCTGTAAATGTGTTTCCTTTTAAAAAGAAGGCTAAAATTGGTCGTACCACATAACTTAACCTTATAAGTAAAGGTCTTGGTATAATGTTTAATATGAGTTTAAATAATTTTTTCAAAAGTATTACGCTTCAACAGCTGCTGTATTGCGAATTAAATTATAAATACCATCCCAAAGTGCAATACGATGTTGTAGTGCATCTTTAGCAACTTGTAAAACATCTTTCCATTTTTGACTATCATCACCACATAATTCTTCAATCATTTTTAAAGATAATGGACCATGCTCATCACCATCTAATTCTATATGACGATTCAAGTAGTAAGTTAATTTACTATACGAATTATCACTAGTTTTAGATTTGTCAATAATTTGAAAAAACATATCTGGTATTACATCTTCGCGTCCAAAGGTAAAAGCAGAAGCTATTTTATGAGGTGCATTGGTAGCAATGACATCAAAAGTAAATTGTACAAATTGTAATGTTTCGGTTTTTAAAGCGGCTTTAATTCCAGCTTCATGAATAGAAAAACCTTCTTTTAAAAATTGTATAAAAAGCGCAATTTGATTTGGGTTGGCACCTACTTGCTGCATGGCATCTAGATACATTTCGTAATGACTTTTAGGTTCTCCTAATTCATTAACATCACTTTCTTCTCCTAAAACAATTTCATTAATAAAACGAGATGTAGCAGGATTAGAAACAGGAACCCAAGGTACAGATGTTGTTGTTAAGTGGTTTTGAAGCGCTTTTAATAAGGACATAAAATCCCAAACAGCAAATACATGTTGCTCCATAAAAGATTGTATGTCTTTTACCGAATATAAAACATGATATAATTTATGGTTGTTAAGTGCTTCTCTTAAAGGAGTTAACTCCTTTTCTACATATGTAATGTTGTTCATTATAAATTATTAAAGTACAAGAGGTTGTTGTCTAAACTCTAAT
The DNA here is from genome assembly GCF_042684485.1 of Lacinutrix gracilariae. Taxonomy (NCBI): domain Bacteria; kingdom Pseudomonadati; phylum Bacteroidota; class Flavobacteriia; order Flavobacteriales; family Flavobacteriaceae; genus Lacinutrix; species Lacinutrix gracilariae. Next base: position 1,645,008 of record NZ_JBHULM010000011.1, read on the forward strand.
TCTTCGTCACTTGTAATACCTAAAGCATCATAAATATATGCAAAGGTAGAAAGTAGTTCTGGCTTACCATCTACTATGGCTACATCATGCTCAAAGTGAGCAGAAGGTTTTTTATCTAATGTAGTAATGGTCCATCCATCTCTATGTTGTTTTATACGTTGGGTACCAAGATTAATCATTGGTTCAATGGCTACAACCATACCTTCAATAAATTTCTTTCCGCGTCCGCGTTTACCATAATTTGGCATTTCTGGATCTTCATGCATTTTTCTTCCTAAACCATGACCTACTAATTCTCTTACTACACCATAACCATGGTCTTCGCAATATTTTTGAATAGCATAACCAACATCACCAACACGATTATTCACTTTAAATTCGCGAATACCAACATATAAAGATTCTTTAGTTACTTGTAGTAATTTTTCGGTTTCAGGAGCTATTTCACCAACAGCAAATGTGTAGGCATGATCTCCATAAAAACCATCTTTAATGGCACCACAGTCTATAGATATGATATCACCTTCAACTAAAGGCGTATTGTTAGGTATACCATGAACTACTTGTTCATTAGGACTCATGCAAAGTGTGTTTGGAAAATCATACAAACCTAAAAATCCAGGTATTGCTCCTTGATCTCTAATACAAGTTTCTGCAAGCTTATCTAATTCTAAAGTAGTTACTCCAGGTTTTACTGCTTTAGCAATTTCTCCTAAAGTTTTAGATACTACCAATGCTGCTTCACGCATTAATTCTATTTCTTCTCTTGTTTTTACTATAATCATAAGGCATAAAAAATATGGTGCAAAGATACTAAAAATAACAAGGCAGACTTTTTTATTGAAAGCAGATATTTTGCAGTTTTACACTTTTTTTTAAGCCCCTTTTATATAAGAATAAATGGAAATATTTATATAAGTGAAATGCTTAAAACAGTATGCTACTAGATAGTATTTGTAATAGCCTTATTTTAAGAGTTGTTGTGGTGTAGAAAAAGAAATTAAGCTTAGCTATCTTTTTTTAAAAAAGAAAAGAAGCCTTTCTTTTTTTTAGGTGGTTTTTGGTTTTTTTTGGGGTTAGAAAGATGTTGGTAAACTTCTCCCCAGCCTAAAAAACCTCCAATATTTCTATCGTCAATAAATAAATCGGCATGAATTTTTCTACTTTTAGATGCATCAAAGACTTCTTCAGGAAAACTTTTATTTACAGCATAGAACTCTATGCCTTTGCTTTTGCAAAAAGCAACAGCTTCATCAAGTTGTTGTCCACTTCTGTAAGTCCATAAAATTAAACGATGGCCATCTGCTTGTAACTGTTTAAGAGTATCTATGGCAAATAATTTTGGTTTCCCAATTTTAGGATAGGCATCATCTACAATAGTTCCATCAAAATCAATGGCAAGTATAAGTTTGTCGTTAAAATTCATTGTTTTATTAAATAGTTTGTAAAAATACAAACTTTAGATTTGTATTCACGTTATAGTTTTCTTTGTTTTTTTATAAAAAAAACACCTCTCTATAGATAAACATAGAAGAGGTGTTTTTATTTTTTAAACTAAAGATTTTTGTGTCATAGCTTCTGGTTGCTCTACACCAATTAGTTTTAAAACAGTAGGAGCGATGTCTCCTAAAATTCCATCATGAATGTGCTTAATGTCTTTGTCTATTAAAATAATAGGAACAGGGTTAGTGGTATGTGCGGTATTTGGTGTTCCGTCAGGATTTATCATGGTTTCACAATTACCATGATCTGCAATTAGTATGGTTGTATAGTCGTTTTGTAAAGCAGTAGTTACTACTTTTTCAACACAAGTATCTACGGCTTCGCAGGCTTTTATTGCTGCTTCCATTACTCCTGTGTGACCAACCATATCTCCATTAGCAAAGTTTAAACATACAAAGTCTACTTCACCTTTTTCTAGTTCAGGTACCAAAGCATCGGTCAGTTCAAAGGCACTCATTTCAGGTTTTAAATCGTAAGTAGCAACTTTTGGAGAGTTTTTTAATATTCTAGTTTCTCCTTTAAAAGGTTCTTCTCTACCACCAGAAAAGAAAAAAGTAACATGCGGATATTTCTCTGTTTCTGCAATACGTATTTGTTTTTTATTGTGTTTTTCTAGTACTTCACCAAGTGTTTCTGTTAGATTGTCTTTATCGTATATTACGTGCATTCCTTCAAAAGAATCATCATAATTAGTCATGGTTACATAATGCAAGTTTAATTTATGCATGTTTTGTTCATGAAAATCTTTTTGTGATAAAGCTTCGGTTAATTGTCTGCCTCGATCTGTTCTAAAATTAAAAAACACAACAACATCATCTTCTTCAATTTTGGCAACAGGTTGGTTGTTGGCATCTACAGCAATTATAGGTTTTATAAATTCATCGGTAATATCTTCATCATAATTTTCACGAATAGATTTTAAGACATTGCTAGAAAGGTTGCCTTTACCATTAACCATAGCGTCATAAGCTAGTTTAACACGTTCCCAACGTTTATCTCTATCCATAGCATAGTATCTACCAGTTACAGAAGCTATTTTGGTGTTTTTATTTTCAAGATATTCTTCTAGTTCTGTAATAAAACCATAACCAGATTTAGGGTCTACATCACGACCATCTGTAAAGGCATGGATATAAGATTTTTTAATGTCATAGGTTTCAACAGCATCTACTAAACCTAGTAGGTGTTTAATGTGAGAGTGTACACCACCATCACTTACTAAACCTAGAAAATGTACAGCTTTATTGTTTTCTTTAGCATAATTAAAAGCATCAACAAGTACTTTTTCTTGCTCTAATGTTTTGTTTTTAACTGCTAAATTTATTTTTACTAAATCTTGATATACTATGCGTCCTGCACCAAGATTCATGTGGCCAACTTCAGAGTTTCCCATTTGTCCTTCTGGTAAACCAACATGTAAACCGTCTGTGCGTAAAGAAGCATTTGGGTATTTGGTATATAGGGAATCTATAAAATGGGTGTCAGCATTATCTATTGCAGAAACTTTTGGGTCTGGAGATTTTCCCCAACCATCTAAAATCATTAATATAACTTTCTTGTGCATGTGATGTAATTTTGTGAACCAAATATAAAAAAAAGAATTCCGTCGCGTCAGTAACTTAGGTATAGATTCCGTTTTTTTATACTATTGTATTATATATGTATACTTTTTTATAGAATTTATAGGTTTATAAAAGTTGCGGATTAATATCTAAAATGTTTTCTTTTAGGTAGGTTTCTAAAAATGCTTGTGTAAGATATTCGTTTCCTAGCAGTTGTTCTTTTTTTAGTATTTCTTGTATGTTTATCTTTTTGTAAGCATTTAAAAAGTTTTGCGAAAGCGGCTTGTAACTATAATGCCAAGGTTCATATTTAAATCCTTTTCTATCCGCATCATTAGTATATACTAGATAGAAACCAAAAGCATTGGCATGTGTATCCATCCATTTTTTTAAGGTTACATAAGCGCCATTATTGTGAAAATTTTCTTCGCGAAGCACATTTTTAGGAGCTGGTACATTGGCATCAATAATATCAATATCTGTTGCCCAATGGTGTCTAGAGGTTCCTGGTATAGTTGAATAATTAATTATTTTTTGAATGCTTTGCGTTTCTGTAAAACCTTCACTTTTATAACGTTTGTATTTGCGTTGCCAAATACTTTTTTGATGGTTAAAACTTCGGTAGCTAGAAACGGGTTGTATATGAATACCTTCTTTTAGAGCTTCGGTTTTCATTTTTAAAAAGGCAAGATGAGCAGCTTCTCTTAATGCATAACCATTACCATAAAGTTTTGGTTTTCCCTTACCAATAAGTTCTTGTACAGAGATTGTGTTTTTAGCAAAAGCAAAATTAGGTAAAGTTGCAAGTGTTAATGTAGATAAGGTTGTTGCTTTTATAAATTGTCTTCTTTTCAATATAATTTTATAAGTACGATTTGTGCATCAAAATTAACTAAATTTACAATAAAATTATTGTTATGTCTTTATCGTTTACAATCGTTGCAAAAGAGAATTTGCACGAAGTAATTCCTTTAGTCTATAAACTGAACGAAGAAAAAATTTCTAAAACCATTTTAATGCAGCGTTTTGAAGAAATGCAGGAGCAAAATTACCAATGCGCAGGAATTTATGATGACAATTTACTTGTTGGAGTTGCTGGAATGTGGTTTTTTACCAGGCATTATTCGGGAAAAAGTATGGAATTAGACCATGTTTACATAGATGATGCTTATAGAAATCAAGGTTTAGGAAAAAAGTTTATGTCTTGGATTAAAAACTATGCTTTGTCTAAAAATGTGGAAACCATGGAGTTAAATACCTATGTTCAGAATTTTGCTTCGCATAAATTTTATTTTAACGAAGGGTTTAAAATTTTAGGCTATCATTTTTTAAAAAAGTTTTAATTTTTTCTTTTTTAAATTAAAGTATTTTATATATTTGCCATCCGAATGCGAGAGTAGCTCAGTTGGTAGAGCGTCAGCCTTCCAAGCTGAATGTCGCCGGTTCGAACCCGGTCTCTCGCTCAAAAGCCTTATCTTAATCGATGAGGCTTTTTTGTTATATATAATTACGTGATATTGAAGATTTAAGGTGAGGAGTTTATGTAAAAGTAGACGAATTAAACTTAATCTATAAAGCAAAAGCCTTATCTTAAACGATAAGGCTTTTGTTTTTTTGGTACTTCTGTAATGTTTTATTTTAAATCGCTAAGTGATGTTTCTGGTTTAACCTCAAAAGGTTCTTGATTGTGTTTAAAAATTCTTGCAGTATGTTCTCCTTTTAATATTATAGTGTTTCCTTTTACTGCTAACCAGCTACCTTCGCGTAAACCAACAACAGGTTGTGAGTTATATGCATGAAATTCTTTAATTCTAGTTTCTCTAGTCTCTCCTTTGTGTGTAGAGTTTGGGTCAGGATCTAGGTAATGCGGATTGATATTAAAAGGTACTAAGCCAATAGTTTTAAAACTTGGTGGTTGTACTATAGGCATATCATTAGTAGTATTCATTGTTAAACCACAAATATTGCTTCCAGCACTTGTGCCTAAATAAGGTGTGCCATTTTCTACTACCTCTTTTATTGCTGTAAACAACTTGTTTTTATAAAGCTGATTAACCAAAACAAAGGTATTACCACCTCCAACAAAAATAGCTTCTGCTTTTTCAATAGCTTCTATAGGGTTTTTAAAGGTGTGAATTCCTATTACTTTCTTGTCTATTTTATTAAAAGCTTCACTTGCTTTTAAGGTGTATTCGTCATGCGTTATGCCACTTGGCCTTGCATAAGGAATAAATAATATAGTAGATGCTTTTTTAAAAAAAACGGCTAGTTCATCTAAAAGATATTCTAAATATTCGCTTCCGTGTATGGTAGAAGTGCTTGCTATAATAATGTTTTTCATAGTTGTTTTTCTAGGTATAGAAATCTTTTTAATTCAATTAATTTGTTGTAAATTTAAGTAATAATGAGTTTTAACAAAAGATTAATTGGCTCTTGTATTTTCTTTAAGATTTGAATTCTTTTCTTTAAACTGAATAAAACCATATACTATGAAGCATATATTACTAATATTTACTTTTTTATTTTCTATTTCTTTTACAACTTTTGGTCAAACCCAAGATAGAGTTGAAATAAACGGAAAAGTTATTGTTGAAATTAATGAGGTAGAAGGTCTGGTGGTTTACAATAAAACATCAAACAAGCGAACTTTAACAGATAGCAGTGGTGCATTTACAATAGAAGTAGCTGTAAATGATGCAATAGAAATATCGGCTTTACAATTCAAAACCTTTATGGTAACTATTACTCCAGATATTATTTCTTCTAAACAACTTACAGCCTTTTTGGTAGAACGTATAAATAATTTAGATGAGGTGGTAATTTTACCTTTCGGACTTTCAGGGAACTTGGCTACAGATTTAAATAAGCTTAAAACCTTTAACTTAGATATAGATGCCATTTATTCTGATGTTGAAAATATAGAAGCGTTTCAATATACAGAACCACAATACGCTGCAGTTGAAAATATGATACTTAAAAAGGATCGATTTTATAATGGTGTAGATTTTGTAAAAATTACCAATTGGTTAATAAAACCAAGACTTAAATCTAAAAATAAAGATGAAGAAAACCAGCAAAAGTTTTCAAATTTTAATGATTTAATGACTGGCTATACACAAGATTTTATAAGTGCTAATTTTGAAATACCAAAAGAAAAAGTAGAAGCGTTTATTGTTTTTGCCGAAAACAATAATACAGATGCAAGTCTTTTAGATACAGGAAAAGATATAGAATTAATAGAATATTTAGTAAACCAAAGTGAATTGTTTTTAAATGAAGAAAAAAACAAAAATTAAGCTTCTTTTTCTTCTATTTATTGGTTTGCAAACCTCTATGGCACAAACCGTAGAGATTCAAGGTAAAATAGTTTCGGATGCTTCAGATTTAGAAAATATTAATATCTATAATGCTACTTCTAAAAAAGGAACCATCACAAACGTAAACGGCGAATTTGTTATTCAGGCCAAGTTACAAGATGTTATAAAAATTTCTGCACTTTTATTTAAAGAAGTAACCCTTGTTATTAGTAAAGAAATACTTAAAAGTAAAACGCTCACTGTTTTAGTAAACGAAACGGTTAATACGCTAGATGAAGTGGTTGTACTTACCCATAATTTAACAGGAGAATTGGTGGTAGATGTTGAAAATGCAGATTATTTTACACCAATACCTATAGATTTTGGAACAATAGATAATTTAGAATTTGAAGATATCAGAATGAATAAACCCGATAATGTTTTTCTTAAAAAAGGAGAGCTTTATAACGGTTTTAATCCTGTAGAAATGCTAAAACTTTTTGGAGTAAATTTTAAAAGGAAAAAGAAAAAAAATCAAATAATTTTAGAAAATGACGTCACACCATATAAGGATATTTCAGAGGTGTATTCTCCAATATTTATTCATGAAAATTTTAAAATTCCTTTAGCAGAAGTAGAATCTTTTTATGCTTTTTTACAAACTACATCTTATGATTATGCCTTGCTTAAAAAAGAAAACGAAGTAGAATTATTAGAGTTTTTACTAGCCCAAAGCAAGCTGTTTTTAAAAAACAACTAAAACCCTTTTGGGTATATTTTAATCCATAAAAATAATCTAGTTTCACAATATTTTTTTTGAAAACCATAAAAGAACTACTTTTACAAACAATTGTATACAAATGAAAAATTTAAAAATAGCCATTTTACTTTTGGTTATACCAGCGTTAGCATTTACAGTACCACACAAATATTATGTTAGTGTTACCAGTGTAGAATATGTTAAAGAAAAAGAATCTGTTCAAATAATTTCTAGAATTTTTATTGATGATTTTGAAAACTTGCTACGTAAGCGTTATGATGATAAAATTACCTTAGCGATTCAAGATGAATTATCTACTGTAAATATGTATACAGAACGTTACCTTAAAGAAAAATTACAAATAGAAATTAATGGAAAACCTGTAAAACTTAATTTTATAGGAAAAGAATATGAAGATGATATTATGTTTTGTTACCTAGAGATAGAAGGTGTTAAAGCAATTAATAGTATTGAAATTACCAATAAAGTACTACTGGATTTATTTTCAGAACAAGAGAATATAATTAAATGTAAAATAAACGGTAAAAATAAAAGCTTTCTTTTAAGAGAAGGAAACCTTAGCCGCTTGTTAAACTTTCATTAAAAAACGTTAAATACCTTTAAAATTTTACTAATTTAGGCAACATTTTCTAACAAATTTTTATCCAATGATTAAATTAAAGTATCTTTTCCTTTCGGCTGTTTTTCTTTCCGCAGGAGCTTTTGCACAAAAACAAGAAAGTCCAGAAAAACAACAAGGCCACACCAACAACAATAAATTTAAACAACTCTATGATGAGTTTTCTACACCAAACATGTATAGAACAGCATCAGGAGCGCCAGGATCTGCATATTACCAACAACAAGCAGATTATAAAATGGATCTTGTATTAGATGATACTAATGCAAAACTTTCTGGTTTTGAAACCATTACTTATACTAACAACTCTCCAGATACACTAAAATATTTATGGGTACAGTTAGATCAAAATATGAGAGCTAAAGACTCTAAAACACCTTTAATACAAAATGATGCTGCACAACCAGCTGCTACACCAGGTAGTTTTGCAAATACTTATTTAACAGAACCTTTTGATGGTGGTTTTAATATTCAAGAAGTAAAAGATACTAATGGTCGCGCTTTACAGCATATGATAAATCGTACCATGATGCGTGTAGAGTTACCAAAACCATTAGCAACAGGAGATAAGTTCTCTTTTTCTATAAAATGGTGGTATAATATTAATGATCACGTAAACGGAAGAGGTAGATCTGGTTATGAGTATTTTCCAGAAGATGATAATAGAGCGTATGTAATTGCACAATTTTACCCAAGAATGGCTGTGTATAATGATGTAGAAGGATGGCAAAACTCACAGTTTTGGGGAAGAGATGAATTTGCACTTCCTTTCGGAAACTTTGAAGTAAACATTACAGTTCCTGCAGATCATATATTAGATGGTACAGGAAAATTAACAAACAGAAAAGAGGTTTACTCAAAAGAAATGTTGAAACGTTATGAGCAAGCTAAAAAATCTTATGATGAGCCTGTTGTAATTGTAACAGAAGATGAAGCAATAGCTAAGTTAAACACAAAATCTACCAAAACAAAAACATGGAAACTATACGCAGAAAATGTACGTGATTTTGGTTTTGCAACTTCAAGAAGATATATCTGGGACATGATGAGTGTTAAGATTGGAGATAAAGATGTGATGGCTGTTTCTATGTACGGAAAAGAAGGAAACCCTTTATGGGAAGATTGGTCTACTAAAGCGGTAGCAAGTACATTAAAATCATATTCACGTATGACTTTTGATTATCCTTACCACAAAGCAATTTCTGTTCATGCTAAACAACAAGGTATGGAGTACCCAATGATATGCTGGAACTATGGTCGTCCAGATGCAGAAGGTAACTATAGCGATAGAACTAAATTTGGAATGATGTCTGTAATTATTCATGAAGTAGGACATAACTTCTTTCCAATGATTGTAAATAGTGATGAAAGACAATGGACATGGATGGATGAAGGTTTAAACACCTTTGTACAATACGTAGCAGAACAAGATTTTGGTAAATGGTATCCAGATGCATTATCTGAAGGGCAAACAGCATACCCTTCACGTCGTGGTCCTGCAGCTAAAATTGTAAATTATATGGGAGGAGATCAGGATTTTATTGCTCCAATCATGACAAAAGGTTTAAATACATACCAATTTGGTAATAATGCCTATGGTAAACCAGGAACAGCTCTTAATATTTTAAGAGAAACAGTAATGGGACCAGAATTATTTGATTACGCTTTTAAAGAATACGCTAACCGTTGGATGTTTAAACACCCAACACCAGAAGATTTCTTTAGAACTATGGAAGATGCTTCTGCATTTGATTTAGATTGGTTCTGGAGAGGATGGTTCTATACTACAGATTATGTAGATATAGGTGTTAAAGACGTTAAAAAATATTACGTTTCTAATGAGCCAAATGCTGAAATTAAAAAAATAGCAGAACAAAGAGGAATGAAATTAAGTGATTTACCTCCTTTAGTATTTTTTGTAGAAGAAGGTAGTGAAGATTTTAATAACGACTTAAAAGGTAAAACAGCCTTAGAAAACTCTTCAACATTAAATGAGTATATCATGGATAATTTTACTCCAGAAGAAAGAGCTCAAATTAAAGAGCCTAAATATTTCTATAATGTAACTTTTGAAAAACCAGGAGGGCTTGTAATGCCAATTATTGTAGAATATACTTATGCAGATGGTACATCAGAAATCATGAAATATCCAGCGCAAATATGGAGATTAAATGATAATGAAGTTAGCAAAGTTTTAGCTTCAGAAAAAGAAATAGTATCTATTCAAGTAGATCCTAATTTAGAAACAGCAGATATTGATACTTCAAATAATGCTTGGCCTAAAGAAGTTAAAGAAAGCAAGTTTGATTCTTTCAAAAAGGAAGTAAGAAACTAGTTTAAATAAAATATTTTTTAAAAAGCCGACTTTTATTAGTCGGCTTTTTTTTATTTGTATTAAACAACTCACTATATTTGCAGTGTGATACTAAAAACAACATTTTTATTTATAAGTAGCCCAGAAATTGTATTGATACTATTTGTGGTGGTTATGGTATTTGGTGCAGACAAAATACCAGAAATAGCTAGAGGTTTAGGTAAAGGTATGCGTACGCTTAAAGATGCAACCAATGATATTAAGCATGAAATAACCAAAAGTGCAGAAAATCATGGCATAGACACTAGTATAACCAAAGATGTAGATGAAGAACTTAAAAAAGTAAAAGACGATTTAGAAGAATTTACTGGTTCTGTTCGTCGTAAATTATAGGTTAAAACCTATCTCAAAATCTTAGGTGTAATATTTCTCTTATTCCTAAATAACCACACAAAGAATATGCCCAAGATTTTAGGGCAAGTAGTAACAAAACATAATACTTATTATAGCAGGTACTATATACAATAGTATACATAATTCCTGTTTTTTATTTTAGCTATACAGTAATACTTATATACTAAAGATCAAGTTCAAAATTTCATCTACTTCGCTCAGTCAAAATAAGAAATCAAGCTCTTTAATAATAGTTTTTTTATGATAAATAGTTTTTAATTTATTGGTTTGTAGTTATTTATGTACTTAAAAGTTTTGTACTTTCAACCCTTTTGCTATATTTGAATAACCTAAATCACCCCAAATTGAAAAATTTCCTACATATATTTTTCTACTTTTTAGCTATATCTCATATATTCAGTCAGAATGAAAGAGAGATTATTAGCAATATTGACAGTTTAAATACTATAGGAATAAAATTGTATGATACTGATGATATTATGCAATCTATGGCGTATTTAAATGAAGCTATAAAATTATCAGACTCTATAGGTGACAACTACGGCAAAGCTATTGCAAATATTACTGTAGGTAGTATTAGCAGGAAGATGAATGAAAATTTAGATGCAGAGAAATCTTTTTTAAAAGCATTAGATGCAGCAAAACAAATCAATGAAAACTACCTAATAGCAAGTGTTTATTTAAATATTGGTGAAGTGTATTATAAAGGCTACCATAAAAGACATGAAGCCTTAAACTACTTTAAAAAAGCCTTACATTTTGCTGAAAAAATTGATGTATTAGCAAATACAACCCAAAAAGAAAAGACACACATACTTTCCAATGCTCTTTTAAATATTAGTTCTATTTATTTAGACTATAATAAACCAGACGAAGCTTTTACCTTAATGCTAAGAGCTAAAACACTGCAAGAGGCTGTTGAGACCTCGTCATTAGTAGAAAGCCAAATGAAATTTATGTTTGGTAAATACTACTCGCAAAAAAAAGCATACTACAACGCTATTATAAATTTTGATAAAGCTTTGGTGCTTTTAAATAAGTTAAACGAAAATAGTAGTCAAAGAAATTTATTAATTTCTGAAATTTATAAAGAATACGCTACCTCTCTGTCTAGTTTAAATAAAAATGACAAAGCATATGCAGCCTTATTAAAACACAATGAGTACAGAGAAAAAGTGCTTAACGAAGAAAAAATAAAGCAATCTAATCACGCTAAAGTAATATTTGATATAGAAGATTATAAGCGTAATGCTACTGAAGCAAACAAAGAAAAAGATGTGTTAGTTAAGGTGACTGAAAAAACACAAAAAGCAAATACTATTTTTTTGGTTGCCTTGGTGTTTTTAATAATAAGCTTAGTCGCATTATTTATAAATTACCTATCCAAAAGAGAGTTAAGCTCGATCTTACAAGTAAGAAATCAGCAATTAGAAAAAGCTAAAAATGATGCAGAAAAGTTGTCTAAGTTAAAATCTGGCTTTATTTCTAATGTAAGTCATGAGTTAAGAACACCTTTGTATGGTGTGGTTGGTTTAACCTCTTTATTGTTAGAAAATAATGACTTAAATGTTCAAGATCAGAAATATTTAAAATCTTTAAAATATTCTGGAGACTATCTTTTAAATTTAATTAACGACGTATTACAAATAGGTAAAATTGAATCTAAAAAAATTGAGTTACAAGACAATTCTTTAAACTTAAAGCAAATGGTTATTAATATAACCGATTCTTTTGAATACCAATTAGAAGAATCAGCTAATAGCTTACACTTAGAATACGATAATAAAATACCAGAATATATTTTTGCTGATAATATTCGCTTAAGCCAGATACTTATTAATTTATTGGGTAACAGTTTAAAGTTTACAAATAAAGGTAATGTATGGCTTAAATTAATTCTGTTAAAACAAAATAAGGGCTTAGTAAATATTCGATTTGAAATTATTGATGATGGACCAGGAATACCAAAAGAAAAGCAAAAAATAATTTTCGATAATTTTTCGCAATTAGATAGAAATCATAACGAAAATTATCAAGGTACAGGATTAGGTCTTTCTATAGCCAAAAACTTATTAGGTTTATTTAAGAGTAAAATAGAGTTAAAAAGTGATGAAGGTGTAGGTTCTACATTTTCTTTTAATATAACCTTTAAGGTAGACAAAGAAGCAAAAGCTAAAGTAGATAAAAAGTCGTACAAACAAAGTCTAGTAGAAAATCAAGGGAAAAGAATTTTAATAGTAGAGGATAATAAAATTAATCAAATTGTAACCCAAAACATTCTTAAAAAAGAAAACTTTATTAGTGATGTGGTAGATAACGGACTTCTAGCATTAGGAGCTATAGAACAAAATGAGTATGATTTAATACTCATGGATTTAAACATGCCTATTATGGATGGATTTCAGGCAACTAAAAAAATAAGAATATCTAATAAAACAATACCAATAATAGCTTTAACCGCATCAAATATAGAGGAGGTAAAAGAAAGTGTGTTTGCTTCTGGCTTTAATGATATTATTATGAAACCTTATGATGATTATGAATTCTTTCAAATCATTATAAAAAACATTAGTCAATCTATACCAGAGAAAGCTTTGGTTTAAGTTTTACTTTTTTCTGCTAATGGTTAAGCCATCTCTAATTGGTAATAATACCGTTTCTATTCTGTCATCATTTTTTAATAAGGTATTAAACTCTAAAACGGCCTTGGTTGAGGTATCTTTATCGTTTAAGGGTTCTATAACTTTTCCGTGCCATAATACGTTATCAGAAAGTATAATGCCTCCAGGCTTTAGCTTATCTATAATTAAGTGAAAGTAATTAACATAGTTAGGCTTGTCTGCATCAATAAAAACAAGATCAAAAGTTTTATCTAATGTTGGTAAAATATCTATAGCGCTACCTAGGTGTTGATGAATTTGTGTTCCGTAACCAGATTTGTCAAAATACTTACGCTGAAAATCTTCTAACTCTTCATTGATATCAATAGTGTGAATTTCGCCTTCTGCTTGTAAACCTTCAGCTAAACATAATGTAGCATAGCCTGTAAAAGTTCCTAATTCTAAAATAGATTTTGGTCTTATTAATTTAGAAATCATACTCAAAACACGACCTTGATAAGGTCCTGAGAGCATAATAGGTTGAAGTATTTTTTGGTAGGTTTCACGTGTAAGTTGTTGCAATAATTCAGGTTCTTCTTGGCTGTGTGCAACTACGTATTCGTCTAGTTTTTCTGGTAAAAAGTACATGGTATTGTTTTGTCAAGCACAGTTACAGCTTGTTAAAAATATAAGTTTATAAAGCTTCGTTAACTGTGCTAGTTGATATGGTTTTAAGTTTAGCCTAAAATGCGTTTTACTAGTTTATCTTTTGCAACTTGATCATCTCCGCATAGCCATTGTATAACATTATCTTCCCAAATAGCATCTCTTTCAGATTCTGTAATAATTTTACTTTCTATTGCTAAATCTAAAATTTTACCAGGATAAGAGCTTTGTTTTTCGCTTTCCATTTCTCCTAAAGGATAAGGATCATCTAATCCCATTAAAACCTGTTTAGAGCCTTGGTTTTTTAATAATAAGTCAAGACCTCCAGTATCATGTACAAGTGTGTCAAAAAAGATGTTTTTATGTCCTACAGCTTTTCTTGGATGGCTTTTGCCTTCAAATAAATCTGGTCTACCATCAAAGCCTTGAATACGTCGTCCTAAGTTTATTTGTGCTAATTGTCCACCATGCGCAAAACAAGTTCGCATATTTGGGTATTTATCTTGGTAACCATTTAAGGTTAAAAAGTGATAGGCATCTGCACATTGTGCAAGCATCCAAATTAGGTGAAAACGCCAAGAAGTATTTTCTAGTTTTATAAATTTTTCACCATCATAAGGGTGTATTTCTACAGCAAGATTATACTTGTTAGCCAATTCAAAAATAGGTTCATTTTCTTCATCAAAAATACAACGCCAAGTACCAATAGTATCCATGTAATGGGTTGGTAGGCAAAGTAGTTGTAAGCCTAATTCTTCAACACAACGTTCAATTTCCCAGCAAGCACCACGTACAAAACCAGGATGTACAACAAAGCCACAAGTAAATTTACTTGGGTTTTCATGCTGTATTTTGGCATTAAAATCATTTTGAAACTTAAGGGCTTGCTTCATTTCTTCTACACGCAAACCATTACCATATAATTGCGATAGGTTTAAAACTACAGCATGGTCAATTTTAAAACGTTCCATCCAAGCTAGTTTTTCATCTAAAAAGAAACTAGAATCTGTAATTGGTCTGTTCCAATCTTTTTGAAGCATAAATTTTCGGTCTTTATCTACCCAAAAAATCTCTTTGTCTTTCATAAACTGAGGGATTTCTTCAGGATATGGCAATAGGTGTGAGTGACCGTTAATTCTAAGTTTACGTTTTTCCATTTTGTGTTTTCTGCAAAGGCAGGAATATTTTTAATGTCATTTCGTTTTATAAAACATTTTGCCGTGAAAAAGGCTCGCAATGACAGGTTGGTTTCTATTTAATCTAATGTTACTTTTTGTGGTGGTTGCATTACTTCTCCACAATTTGGGCAAGTACGCTTTTGTTTGTCACCATAATAGGCATCAAAAATTTTAGGCATATCTGTTTCTATATTGTCTAGCGTAAAATCTTCTTCATATAGTTTGGTAGTACAATTTTCACAAAACCATAATAAAGCATCTTGAACGCCTTTTTCTCTAGGATATTCAATGACTAAACCAACGGTATTTGCTCCACGTTGCGGAGAGTGCGGAACTTTAGGAGGTAATAAAAATATTTCACCTTCTTTAATTGTGATGTCTTTTGGAGTACCATTATCAATTACTTTTAATACAATATCACCTTCTACTTGATAGAAAAACTCAGGTGTTTCGTTATAATGGTAATCCTTTCTGCTATTCGGTCCTCCAACAACCATAACAATAAAATCACCATCTTTCCACACCACTTTATTACCAACAGGTGGTTTTAAAAGATGTCTGTTTTCTTCAATCCAAGCTTTAAAATTTATAGGCGGAAATAATGTACTCATAGTATAATATTTTGTTATTCCTGCGAAGGCAGAAATCTATTTAATAATTTTTTTGTTTTGGATTCCGCATCAAGTGCGGAATGACAAAGTTGTATAAAGTTAATAATAACTTTTCAATTTATGAGATATCAAATCAAGTTTGATATTAAAGACTTTTTGTTCTTCCTCCATCAACCGGAAGGTTAATTCCGTTAATGTACGCAGCGCGTTCACTAGCTAAAAAAGTAATAGCACTTGCTAACTCTTCTGGTTTTGCAAAACGCTTTGCAGGCACTGCACTTTTCATAGCATTGGCAGATTCTTCTTCGGTATTTCCTGTTTTAGCAGATTTGTTTTTTATAATTTCTGCTAAACGATCGGTTCCTGTAGCTCCTGGTAAAACATTGTTTACTGTAATGCCAAATTGACCAAGCTCATTAGCTAGCGTTTTGCTCCAGTTAGCAACAGCACCACGAATGGTATTACTAACACCAAGACCATCTAAAGGTTGTTTTACAGAAGTAGAAATAACGCTTATAATTCTACCAAAACCTTCACTTTTCATAAACGGAACCACTGCTTGTGCTAATACATGGTTGCATTTTAAATGTTGCGTAAAAGCGCTTTCAAATTCTTCTAGTTCTGCTGAAAAAACAGGTCCTCCTTTTGGTCCACCTGTATTATTAACCAATACATGAAAACCATGCTTGTCTTTTACGTAAGCGTTTACTTTTTCTTTTAATTCCTTCGGATTAGAAAAATCGGCAACAATATAATCGTGATCTCTATGTTGCGGTAATGCACTTAATGTTGCTTTTAGCTTGTCTTCATTTCTAGCAATAAGGGTTACTTGTACACCTTCTTCTGCTAAAGCTATTGCTGTTGCTTTTCCTATTCCTGCTGTGCTTCCGCAAACTAATGCGTATTTGTTGTTAAGTTGTAAGTCCATATTTTTGTCATCCTGAACTTGATTCAGGATCTGTTTAATGTTAATTTAATTATTTTTTTAACCCTTCTGTCTTCCATTTCTTTTAGGAAAGGGAAGGAGATTGTAACGTGTAATAATTTTTAATTTTATTTCAATGTTTGCTTAAATTATTCATCTAGTTTCTTCCCTTTGGGAAGACGGAAGATGGGCTTTTAGTATTTTATGCAAACATTCTTCGCTTCGGTAAAAAAGCGTAGCGCTTCAAAACCACCTTCACGACCTACACCTGAGGCTTTTACACCACCAAAAGGCGTACGTAAATCACGCATCATCCAAGTGTTTACCCAAACAATTCCTGCTTGTAATTGGTTGCTCATGCGTATGGTACGTTTTAAATTGTTGGTCCATAATGTAGCTGATAATCCGTATTTTACTTTGTTAGCCATGATTAGCACTTCATCTTCGTTGTTAAAAGGCATTATAGTAACCACAGGACCAAAAATTTCTTCTTGATTTACTCTGCAATCATCACTTTGTACTTCAATAACGGTTGGCTCTAAATAGTAACCATTTTCATACCCTTTTACAGTCACTTCATTTCCTCCACAAAGGATGGTTCCGTTTTCTGTTTTGGCTATTTCTATATATTCTTTTACTTTTTCAAGATGAGGTTTAGAAACTAAAGCGCCAATATTGGTTGTTTCTTCCGATGGATGACCAACTTTTAAAGCCTTTATTTTGGCAACAAAATCTTTCTTGAATTTTTCATAGATCGAAGCTTCTACAAAAATTCTGCTTCCGCATAAGCAAATCTGTCCTTGATTGGCAAAAGAAGAACGTACTGTTGTGTTTAGCATGTCTTCATAATCACAATCTGCAAAAATGATATTTGGATTTTTTCCTCCCAATTCTAAAGACAGTTTTTTAAACATAGGAGCTGCTACTTTTGCTATATGTGCTCCTGTAGCTGTTCCTCCTGTAAAGCTAATTGCTTTTATGTCTTCATGTTCTATAATGGCTTGCCCTGTAGAGCTTCCAAGTCCATGAACAATATTTAAAACGCCTTTAGGTAAACCAGCTTCATTACAAATTTCACCTAATAAATAAGCTGTCATTGGTGTTACTTCGCTTGGTTTTGCAACCACGCAGTTTCCTGCAGCAATTGCTGGAGCGATCTTCCATGTAAAAAGATATAGAGGAAGGTTCCAAGGAGAAATACAACCAACAACACCAATGGGTTGACGTAGCGTGTAATTGATGGCTTGCAGACCAACACTTTCGTGGCTTTCACTTGCAAATTGTGTGATGGCGTTTCCAAAGAATCTAAAATTACTTGCTGCTCTTGGTATGTCTACTGCTTTTGCAAGACTTATAGGTTTTCCGTTGTCTTTACTTTCTGCTTCTGCAAAGCGTTGTAAATTAGTTTCTAGTAAGTCGGCTATTTTTAATAATATGCTGCTGCGTTCTTCTAGTGTTGTTTGTGACCAAACAGGAAAAGCAGATTTTGCAGCGATATATGCATTTTCTACATCTTCTTTAGAGGAGTTGGGTATTTGTCCGTAAACTTCTCCATTACTAGGATTATAGTTGTCTATCCAATGATTTTCAATTGGATTGTGAAAATTTCCGTTTATGTAGTTTTTTATATTTTCCATTTTTTTTGTTTGGTCGAGCGCAGTCGAGACCTGTTTTAGTAACCTCTCGACTGCGCTCGAGGAGACATTAGATTTAAATGTTAGTTGCCAACATAAGCCATAACCTTAATTTCTACTACCAAATCTGGATGAGGCAATTGGTGCACAGCAACTGTTGTTCTGGTAGGTCCTGTTTCTTTTTCAAAAAACTCTGCGTATGCTTTGTTGTAATCTGCAAAGTCATTCATATTTACTAAAAAGGAAGTAACATCAACAACGTCTTTTAAACTAGCACCAACTTTTTTAAGATTGGTGTCAATGTTTTTTAAAACTTCTTGTGTTTGCGTATAGGCGTTTAGTTTTTTTGTTCCCATTTCGTCAATAATATCTACTCCAGCAATACTGTTGTCTGCTCTACGAGAACTGGTTCCTGAAACGAAAATGAAATCGCCAACTTGTTTTACGTGTGGATATGCTCCTCTTGGTGTTACCTTCGTTCCTGCGGAAGCAGGAATCTCATTTTTATTGTCACTCATCTTTTTATTTTTTGTCCTCCTGAACTGGTTTCAGGATCTAGTATTTATTGGTTTCCTTTTATTGTAAAATGTCACACTGAGCGCAGTCGAAGTGCTTATTTACTTATTCTTTTTTGGCTGTTCGAAAATAAATCAAAAAAAAATCAAGCCTAAGGTTTTTCTTTCTGTTCATTTTGTCTTGATACAAAACGAACCAAAAAATCACGATCAAGCCAAGGAATTTTCAGTTTAATAAACTGAAACCGATTTGAAAACTCCGCGTCGAACTACGTTCTCCTGTTTTCGGAGCTTTTCTTCATCTATTCTTCGCCTTGATGTTTCAATTCTTACGAATTGATAAAGGACTTTTACTTTTAGTTTGTTTCTGTTAGCTCAAAGTTTTTTACTTTTTTGCTCACTGCTCACTGCTCACTGCTCACTGCTCACTGCTCTCTATTTCAATCCTGCAATTCTGTCGTCTTGCAAAATGTCTTCCGTTTCTTTTTGTACTTTTTTTAAGATACTATTTAAATCTTCGGTTGTTGTAATTTCTTTGTCCACTAATAGATTTAAAATTGCTTTATCTTGCGCTCTTCCTTTGGTCATTGCTGTGTAATACGGAATGTCTTCCTTAAAGGTAACCATAGAATATTTTGAAAAATAAGCATTTGGAAATTCTTTTTCTAAAGCCATTTCTATTGCACGTTTTTCTTTAAAAATAGGATTAGCAACGTGGTCACGCATTTCGTAATAGTTATCTATTGCTAAATCTGCAATGGCATCTGTATCTGCTTTTCTAGTTTTTTCGTAGACTTTAAAAATGGTTTCCCAATCGCCTTCATGTTGCTCTAAAATAGCGTCAAAAACGGTTACGTCTTCAAAGGAAGCATTCATACCTTGTCCGTAAAAAGGAACAATAGCATGTGCTGCATCACCTAGTAACACGTTTTTATTTTGATAGTGCCAAGGCGAACATTTTACGGTTCCTAAGGCTCCTGTAGGGTTGTTGGCAAACTCTTCGGCAATATTTGGAATTAGTGCTAAAGCATCAGGAAATTGCGTGGTAAAGAATTCTTTTATAGAAGCTTCGGTAGAAAGATTATTGAAATTGTATTTTCCTTCGTCATAACTTAAAAACAATGTTACTGTAAAGCTTCCGTCTAAATTAGGAAGTGCAATTAACATATAATCACCTCGAGGCCAAATGTGCAGATAGTCTTTACTAATCAGGTGCTTTCCTTCCGCAGAAGCGGGAATTTCTAACTCCTTATAACCATGTGTTAAATAGTTTTGTGAGTAGCTAAATAAGAATTTGCGTTCTAAATAATAGCTTTTTCTTAAGGAAGAACCAGCACCATCTGTACCAAAAAGAACATCTCCTTTTACCTGAAACTCGGTTTTGGTTTCGTAATCGTATAAAGTAGCAGTGTTGTTTTCAATATCAATTCCTTCGCATTTTTTATTAAAATGAATGGTAAGGTTATCGTACAGATCTGCTTCGGTTAAAAGTAACCCGTTTAGTTCACCACGAGAAATAGAGTTAATATATTCATTTTCTCTTCCTGAATAGTTAGAAGGAAAGGTGTTGCCTTCGGCATCATGTATTAAGCGTCCATACATGGGAATGCATAACGGTTTTACTTTGTCTTCAACTCCTGCTAAACGCATGGCTTTTAAACCTCTGTCTGAAAGCGCAAGATTTATAGAGCGTCCTGCAGAAATATCTGTAGTACGTAAATCTGGTCTGCTTTCATACACGTTTACTGTGTAACCACGTTGTGCTAAACGCAAGGCTAGGAGAGAACCACATAGTCCTGCTCCAATGATAATTATGTTCTCTTTTTTATTACTCATGTTTTTTATTTCCGCGAAGGCGGAAATCTCCTTTGTTTTAATATTCTGTTCATTTTGTCTTGATACAAAACGAACCAAAAAATCACAGTCAAGTCAAGGAATTTTTCAGTTTTACAAACTGAAAACCGATTTGAAAACTCCGCGTCGAACTGCGTTCTCCTAATTTCAGAGCTTTTCTTTATCTATTCTTCGCCTTGACGTTCAATTCTACGAATTGATTTGGGACAAGACTAAATTATATAGTTTGTTTCTTGACTCATAATTATTTATTCAATATCTCTTTCAATTTTTCAACCATTCTGTAAACATCTTCAAACGTATTGTATAATGGCACAGGAGCACAACGTATAACATCTGGTTCTCTCCAATCTGTAATAATATGTGCTTCGGTTAGTTTTTTATGTAAACTCTTATCGGCATCTTTTACTTGTATAGATAATTGGCAACCACGTTCTTTAGGGTTAGAAGGTGTGATTATTTTTATCTTTTCGTTATTCAATTCGTTAATTAAAAACTCAAAATAGCCAGTTAATTTTTCAGACTTTTCACGTAGTGCATCCATACCAACTTCGTTAAACATATCTAAAGAGGCTTTAATAGCTGCCATTGATAATATTGGCGGATTACTAAGTTGCCAACCTTCTGCGCCAGGAATAACGTCTAAGGGTTGCCTCATGTTAAATCTAGTAGATTTATTATGACTCCACCAACCAGCAAATCGTTTTAAATCTTTATTATGTGCGTGTTTTTCATGCACAAAAAGACCACCTAAACTTCCTGGTCCAGAATTTAAATATTTGTAAGTACACCAAGCGGCAAAATCTACTCCAGAATTATGAAAATCTGGTTTTATATTTCCTGCTCCATGCGCTAAATCTATACCAACCATACAGTTTTTAGCATGCCCTAAATCTGCAATTTTCTTTATGTCTAAATATTGTCCTGTATAATAATTAACACCACCAATAAGTAGTAATGCTATTTCATCACCTTGTTCTTCTAAAATAGTTTCTAGATCTTCTATATGTAGCAGTTCTTCACCTTCTCTAGGTTTCCATTCTATAACACCTTCATTGGCATCAAAACCATGGAATTCTAATTGGGTTTGTACTGCATATCTATCACTAGGAAAAGCATCACTTTCAATTACAATTTTATATTTTGTTTTTGTTGGTTGGTAAAAGCTTACCATTAACAAATGTAAGTTGGTGGTTAAGGTATTCATGATCACCACCTCTATAGGTTTAGCACCAACAATTTTTGCCATAGATTCGGTTAAGAATTCATGGTAAGGCATCCAAGGGTTTTTAGCTTCAAAATGACCTTCAACACCAAAATTGGCCCAATCTTTTAGTTCTTGTTGAATATATTCTTGTGTACTTTTTGGTTGTAAGCCTAAAGAGTTTCCTGTAAAATACAGCCAGTCATTTCCGTCTTTGTCTTTAGGAATATGAAATTGGTCTCTATAGTGTGAAATTTGGTCGTTTTGGTCTTGCTCTTTGGCGTAATCTAGACCTTGTTTGTAGTTAGACAATGTGTGTTGTTTTTCGGTTTCCAACAAAAATAAGAATTATTATTTTAGGAATGAAGCACAAAAAATAGCATTCTTAAATCTGCAATTTTTTGTATCTTTAAGATTAAAGCAATAGGTTATGGGGAAAGTAAAAGAATATACAAACGGAGAAGTTACAGTAGTTTGGGAGCCTGAAAAATATATTCATTCTGCTATTTGTGCAAAAGGATTACCAAAAGTTTTTAAGCCAAAAGAAAAACCATGGATAAAAATAGATGCAGAAAATACCGAAGCTATTGTTAATCAAGTGAAAGCATGTCCTTCTGGAGCTTTAGGTTTTTATATGAATGCGGAAAAGGATAATACTGCAGAACGTCTTGAAACGAAAGTAGAAGTACTTGAAAACGGACCTTTGTTGGTTTATGGTACCTTAAAGGTGACACATAAAGATGGAAAACAAGAAATTAAAAATAAAACCACTGCCTTTTGTAGATGTGGTTTGTCTTCCAATAAGCCATTTTGTGATGGTACGCATACCAAAGAAAACTTTGTAGGTTAGCAGTTTAAAAGCATAAAAAAACGCCTTGTAAAATATTCTACAAGGCGTTTTTCAATTTATATAGACGCAATAAATATTGCGGAGGGTATTTTATATACGTAACAAAGAGGTACTTTGGATGTTTTATTTTAAAATTAATTTAAATCTATTGTAATATTGGTGAAATTAAGGTTCCAGTTCTCCTCTTTTTTAATGTGATCTTCAGCAATGTAAATACCATTAAAATTTTTATAGTTTTCAAAAGTAGTAATTAAGGAAGGTGCTTTAGCATTGCCTTTTCTGTAAATCCATTCTTTAATAATATAGTCGTTATCATAATAAAAATCATACGCATCACCAGGAGTGTATCCTCCTTCATTAGAATACGTTAATGTAATCTTGTTTAATATGGTGTTGCTTATGGGAGTTCTCTCTTTTGTAGGTTTTGTAATTGTTGTTCCGCTATCCCAAACCAATTGAAAAGGTGCAAGCAGCCAAAATTTATCATTTATAAAACTTTGATCTGCTTTAATAGTAGTACTGTCTATACTTTTTCTGTTGTATGTAATGGTGTCTTGCTTGCTAATTAGTGTAACAGCATCTGTTTTAGTGTTCCAGGACCAAGATCTTTCAAAATGCGTACTGTCTTTATCTACATTAAAAGTAAAGGAAATGTTTGACACGTTTTTAAAATTTTCAAAACCATGAGCATTGGCTATTTTTTCTGCAGTAGTGAGTGTTTTAAGCGGTTCTTTTTTTGCTTCTTTTTTACAAGAAATAATAATAGAAACGAAGAGGAATAGAAGTAGTGATTTTTTTGTTTTCATTTTACAGCTTTCTTCAAATATAAAGAAGTTTGTTGTTTATGTCTTATTTTAGATTTTTAAAACAAACATTATGGAAGCAAAACCAGATTATTTTAAAGCTAATAAAGCTACGTGGAATGACAAAGTAAAAGTACATGCAGCAAGTGATATGTACGATTTAGAAGCTTTTAAAAAAGGAAAAAACTCCTTGATGCCTTATGAATTAGAAGCACTTGGAGATGTTTCCGGAAAAACGCTTTTGCATTTACAATGTCATTTTGGGCAGGATACTTTAAGTTGGAGTAGGTTAGGTGCAAAATGTGTTGGTGTAGATTTAAGTGATGCCGGAATTGCTTTAGCAAAAGATTTAAATGCAGAGTTACAGCTTGATGCAAGATTTGTTTGTTGTAATGTTTTAGATACTTCTGCACATGTAAAAGAAACCTTTGATATTGTTTTTACCAGTTATGGTGTGATTGGTTGGTTGCCAGATTTAAAACCTTGGGGGAAAATGATTGCCGAAAAATTAAAAACAGGAGGAACGTTTTTTATGGCAGAATTTCATCCTATAGTCTGGATGTTTGATTATTTAGATGAAAAACCACAAATGAAATATGGTTATATGCAAGAAGAAGTGATTTACGAAGAGTATGAAGGTACGTATGCAGATACAGATTCAAAAATGACAAGCAAAGAGTATGGTTGGAATCATGGGTTAAGCGAAGTTATTAATGCTTTAACTGAAGCAGGATTGCATATAGAATACTTAAACGAATATGATGCTTCACCTTACGATGTGTTGCCAAACTTAGAAGAGACAAAGTCTGGAATGTATGTTACAAAAGATAAGTTGTATCCTTTGATTTTTACGTTAAAGGCAACAAAGTTATAGTATAACAACCTGCAAGGTTTTTACCTTACAGGTTGTTTTTAATTAATGTGCTTTTTTTAAAACCTCAGGCATTTTAGCTTGAAACTTTTTTAATCTAGGAATAGATACACCTTGAATATATCTGTTTTCTGGGTGAAGTCTCTCGTAGTTTTGATGGTAGT
The DNA here is from genome assembly GCF_042684485.1 of Lacinutrix gracilariae. Lineage (NCBI taxonomy): Bacteria > Pseudomonadati > Bacteroidota > Flavobacteriia > Flavobacteriales > Flavobacteriaceae > Lacinutrix > Lacinutrix gracilariae. Next base: position 1,669,372 of record NZ_JBHULM010000011.1, read on the forward strand.
CTTCTGCAATCCAAAATTTTTGAAAAGGATACACTTCTGCCGCTACAGGTTTTTGTAGTTTTTCTGCTAATGCTTTCTTTTTACTTAATATAATTTGCTTTTGTTCTTCATTCTGATAAAAAATTATAGAACGATATTGTGAGCCTTTATCTGGACCTTGACCATTTACTTGTGTAGGGTTTTGTGAAGCAAAATAAACATCTACTAGAGTTGCAAAGCTTACCATTTTTGGGTCGTAGATTATTTCTACTGTTTCTGCATGTCCAGTTGTACCTGTGTTGCTATCCTCATAAGTTGGGTTTTCTGTATGTCCGCCTGCATATCCAGAAATAGATTCATCAACACCATTTACACTTTCAAAAACAGCCTCTACACACCAAAAACATCCACTAGCAAAATAAGCTTTCGCTTTTCCGTTTTCTAATGCGACCTCTATTGGTTCTGCTTGTATTACAGCTTGCTGTTTGGTGTTTACTTGCGCGTTGTTTTTACAGCTAAATAATATGCTTAGTACAAGTACTATTTGTAGTTTTTTCATATTCAAATTTTAATTCTTAGTCGTAAAATTATCTAGATTTTACATCTTTTTTAAAAAAGATTGCTTTGGTGTAGTAGTTCTAGCTAAGAACAATTTTAAATATGTTGTATAAAAAAAGCCTTTACAAAAAGTAAAGGCTTTTAAATATAATTTTAAAAATGGATTATAGTTTAGCAAACATTTTTTCCATTTTTTCTTTTTGTTCTTCAGCTAAAGCAGCATCTACTAAAATACGTCCACTGTGCTCATCTGTAATAATTTTTTTACGACCAGCAATTTCTACCTGTACTTGTGGTGGAATAGTAAAGTAAGAACCACCAGCAGCACCTCTTTCAATTGGCACAACAGCTAAACCGTTTTTTACATTTACTCTAATTCTAGTGTAAGCAGCAACTAAACGATCTTCAATAGATTCTTTATACTCATCTGATTTTTTGATAAGTGCTTTTTCTTCTTTTTCTGTTTCTGCCAAGATAGCATTTAATTCACCTTGTTTGTGTTTTAAATGTGTTTGACGAGCTTTTAAGCGATCTTTAGTTTCAGAAATAACTTCTTTCTTTTGCTCAATTTGCGCTTTAAACTCTTTAATGTGCTTTTCTGCTAATTGAATTTCTAATTCTTGAAATTCAACTTCTTTGGTAAGTGAGTTAAACTCTCTGTTATTTCTAACATTTTTTTGTTGCTCAGCATATTTTTTAATTAAAGCTTTAGCTTCTTCAATTAAATTCTTTTTTGAGTCAATGTCACTATTGATAGATTCTAAACTTAATTCAAGTTTTTCTAATCTTGTATTTAAACCAGCAACTTCATCTTCTAAATCGCGAACTTCTAAAGGAAGTTCTCCGCGTACGTTTCTTATTTCGTCTATGCGAGAGTCTATTAGTTGTAAATCATACAATGCTCTTAAGCGCTCTTCTACAGTTACTTCTTTCTTTTTTGCCATACTTTAAAAATATTGAACAGGATTGGTGTTTGTCTTTGATAAAACGACTGCAAAATTAGTAATTTTTTTTGTAAGATGTGCTACTAAACCGTTTTTTGTGTACTGTTCGCTTTCATAATGTCCGATATCTGCCAATATAATGCTGTTTTCGGCAGAAAAAAAGTCGTGATATTTTAAATCTGAAGTCACTAAAATATCTGCTTTTGAGTGTTTTGCAGCCTGAATAGCAAAACTACCAGAGCCACCAAGAACAGCTATTTTTTTTATTGGTTTATTTAATAAATTCGAGTGTCTTATACAGGAAGCCTTCATTTTCGCTTTTAAATAGGCTAAAAAATCGGTTTCAGGCATGGCGTTTTCAAGCTCGCCAATCATTCCCATTCCTATGTGTTGGTTGTTGTTTTCTAGTGTAATAATTTCATAAGCGACCTCTTCATAAGGATGCGCTTTAAAAAGAGCTTGTAATACTGCAGACTCTGCATGTTTAGCAAAGGTTACAGAAATTTGTGTTTCTGCTTCGGTATGTAGTTCTCCTTTATTTCCTATAACAGGGTTTGCATTTTCATTACCTTGAAAGGTGCCAATTCCTTCAGAATTAAAACTACAGTTGCTGTAGTTGCCAATGTTTCCTGCTCCTGCTTTAAAAAGCGCTTTCCTGATATTTTCGGCTTGCTCTGTTGGTGCAAAAGTAGTTAGCTTTTTTATGGTTTTGGCTTGCGGAATTAATATACGTGTGTTTTTTAGTTGCAATTGCTTGCATATCATGCTATTTACACCTTGCCAAGCATTGTCTAAAGCGGTGTGCATAGAATAAATAGCGATGTCATTTTTTATGGCTTTAATTACCACGCGTTCTACGTATGTTTTTCCTGTAATTTTTTTTAAGCCTTTAAAAATTATTGGATGAAAGCTAACAATAAGATTGCAGTTGTTTTCAATGGCTTCATCCACAACTTCTTCTAAAGTGTCTAAAGTAACTAAAACACCTTTTAATTTTGTGTTTTTGTCTCCTACAAGTAGACCAACATTATCAAAATCTTCTGCGTAAGTTAAAGGAGAAAACTCTTCTAAATATTGAATTACATCTTGTACTATCATAAAAAAATATGTTTAAGTTCAAATATAAATAATTAGTTTCAGCTAGTGGATTTTATTTTTTGTTTATTGTCTCAGGTTACTACATAAAAAAAGTCTTTTCTTTGTATTTTAAATGTAACCACTTGTGATTTTACACTAATGAAATTTTTACGCTATATTTTATTTCCTATTGTACCCATTTACTATGCTGTAACTTGGTTGCGTAATTATTTTTATGATATTGGTTTTTTTACATCTAAATCTTATGATTTTCCTGTAATAGCAGTTGGTAATTTAAGTGTTGGTGGTACAGGAAAAACACCAATGGTAGAGTATTTAATTAGGCTTCTTAAAGATAAAAAACACATTGCTACCTTAAGTAGAGGATATAAAAGGAGTAGTGAAGGTTTTTATTTGGCAGATACCAATGCATCTGCTAAAATGCTAGGAGATGAGCCGTTTCAGTTTTATAGAAAATTTAAAAACGCTATTGCTGTTGCTGTAGATGCCGATAGACAAAACGGAATTTCGCAATTAATGCAACAAGAGCAAGCTCCTGAGGTTGTTTTATTAGATGACGCTTACCAACACAGAAAAGTACAGGCTGGTTTTTATATTTTATTAACTACCTATAATAATTTATATACCAAAGATTGGGTTTTACCAACAGGTGATTTGCGAGAGCCTAGAGCAGGAGCCAAGCGAGCAGATTGTATTGTAGTAACTAAATGTCCTGAAAATTTAAATGCTCTAGAAAAAGAGAAGGTTATAAAGCAAATACAACCTAAGGCTAACCAACAAGTTTTTTTTAGTTCTATACGTTATTCTGATGTGGTTTACTCTGAAAATACAAAGTATAAGCTAGAAGCATTGCCAAATTTTACCTTAGTAACAGGTATTGCAAATGCTACTCCTTTAGTAAATTATTTAAAAGGAAAAGGATTAGATTTTACGCATTTACATTATAAAGATCATTATGACTTTACAGATGAAGATATAGCCTTGTTTAGCGCACAGAAATTTATTGTAACTACCGAAAAAGATTACGTTAGATTGTTGCCTTTTAATTTACAAGATAAAGTGTTTTATCTGCCTATTGAGGTTGAATTAGATAACGCAGAGGCTTTTAATAGTAGTGTTTTAGATTTTGTGTCTACTTAGTAGATATCTCGTCTTTAATTAAAGCTTGGTATAATTTCTTTTCAAAGTCTTCTTGCTTAAAAGGTTTAGATATAATAGCATCAAAACCTGCATCTTCAAATTCTTGCATTTTATCTTCTAGAGTTACAGCTGTTAAAGCAAATATGGTAAGATCTTTATTAAAGCCTTTAATTATTTTAGTAGCTTCAAGTCCGCTAATTCCTGGCATATGAATATCCATTAAAACAACATCATAATTTGTGGTTTTTACTTGTTCAACAGCATCTTCGCCATTATCAACAATGTCACAATTAAGATTCATTTTATTAAGGATTTTTTTAGTAATCATTTGGTTGATTTTGTTGTCTTCAACCACTAGAATTTTTATGGTACTCAATTCTATTTCACTAATATCTTTAAAATAATTCTTTTTGCTTTCTTCCTCTTTAATTACTTCATCTGTATGTTTTAAAGGAATTTCAAAAATAAAGTTAGAACCTTTACCTAGTTCACTTTTTAGATAAATTTTTCCTTTTAAAATATCTATTAATCCTTTTACAATAGAAAGACCTAAACCAGTACCACCATATTTTCTGTTAATTTGAATAGATCCTTGTGAGAAACTTTCAAACATGTGTTCTTGTTTTTCTTTACTTATACCAATTCCGTTGTCTTCTATTTCAAAACGTACCGAATAACTATCTGCAGTTTTATTAATCATATAGACTCTAACCCAAATATCACCATCTTTTGTAAACTTAATAGAGTTGCCAATAAGGTTAATTAGTATTTGAGATATTTTTAGTTGGTCTGCATTAAAGTTTTCAGGTAAGTTTTTATCGTATTCAAAGTGTATTTTTATATCGTTATCTATAGCAGAGTTGTTTAATGCTGCTATAACATTAGCCACTTTCTTTTTTAAATTGAATACTTCTGGTTCAATCTCTACTTTGTTTGCTTCTATTTTATTTATTTGAAGTATATCATTTATAAAAGTTAACAAGTAATCTCCTGAAAATTTCAAAGATTTTAAATGCTGAATTTGTTCTGGTTTAGGGTTTTCATCAAGAAGCATATTACTTAAACCAGTAACGGCATATAAAGGTGTTCTTAATTCATGCGTTACAGTAGACAAAAAGTTGGCTTTGGTTTTAGATGCTAATTCTGCTTTTTCTTTAGCAAGAATTAGTTCGCCATTTTTTTTATGTAACATGTTATTTGTTTTTAACCTAATCCTGTTGTTTTTGTATAAGGATAAGGTTAATAAAGACAAAATGGTAATTAATGCTACACTTAAAATAGCAGTTAATTTGCTAAGGTTTTTAGAGTTTTGAAGTTCTTCAAGATCTGCAGCTTGCTGTCTGTGGTATTCGGTTTGGTTTTTTAATAAAAACTCTACACGTTTTTCTGGTGATACGTTTTGTCTTTTAACATTTAAAAGCGAATCGGAAATCTGAATGTGTTTTTTTAAATATTCATTTGCCAGTTTATAGTTTTCTGTTTTGTGATTTAAATCACTTAAAACTAGGTATCCTTCGCTTAAAATATTGTCAAAATCATTGTTGTTAGCTTCATTAACTCCATTATTAGTAATTTCTATAGCTTTACTTAAGTTGTTAAGTTTAGCGTGAACTATACCAAGGTTTATTTGAGCGCTACTATGAATTTTTTTTAGGTTAAACCTACTAGATAAGGCTAAAGCATTTTCAAAATATAATTTAGCTTTTTTGTAATCTTCTAAAGCTAGATAGGTTTGGCCTTCATTAAGCTCTACTTCTGCAACAAACTCATTTAAGCCTTCTTGTTCAAAAAGATTTTTTGAAGAAGTATAATAGTCTAAAGCTGTAGTGTATTCTTTTTTAGCAACATACACATTACCAAAGGTTTTATAAGATTCTGCAAGGTTAATTCTATCTGCAGCAATACGTTGTGTAGCAACAGCCTGAGTTAAATGCTTGATAGCTTCATTGGGTTCTTCTAAGATATATTGAATTTTTCCAAGCTTAGAATGTATAATTCCTATGCTTTTTTTGTCGCCAATAGTAGTTGCATAAACAAGGGCATTTTCAAGTTCTTTCTGTGCATCAAAGTAGTTTGCGCTTTCTAAGTCTTTTTGGGCTAGCCTAATAAGATTCTCTACATTTTGTTGTATAGATTCTTCTTCTTGAGTAGTAGCTTCTTGCGCAAAGCCACTGTAACTCAACAACATTATAATAGCACATATATAGCAGTTGATTCGGAACATGTTTAAACTGTAATAGTAACAAATATAATTATATATTCGATAAAAGTTAATTATTTATCGATAAATTGCTAATTAAATCAATAATTCTGCTAGAATATCCTGTTTCATTATCATACCAACCAATAATTTTCACCATATTTCCTATAGTAGATGTCATTTGTGCATCAAAAATACAAGAATGGGTGTTGCCTACTATATCTATAGATACTATTGGGTCTTCGGTATATTCTAAAATGCCTTTGTATTTGTTTTGTGAGGCTGTTTTAAAAGCATTGTTAATTTGCTCTATAGTTACTTGTTTTTCAACATTAAAAGTAATGTCTGTAAGTGAGCCATTGGCTACAGGAACTCTAATACCACAGCCACCTATAACGCTAGATAAATCTGGAAATATTTTTGTTAAGGCTTTTGCAGCTCCTGTTGTAGTTGGTACTATAGATTGACCAGCAGCTCTTGCACGACGTAAATCGCGATGCGGTTGATCATGTAAACTTTGGTCTGTAGTGTAGGAGTGTACTGTTGTAATGTATGCTTGTTTAATGCCACAAAGCTCTTTCATTATGGCAATCATTGGTGCAGCATTGTTGGTAGTACACGAAGCGTTAGAAATTATTTTTTCGTTACCATCTAAAATAGATTCATTGACACCTAAAACTACTGTTTTAATCGTGTCATCCATAGGAGGAACGCTTAAAATAACGCGTTTTGCTCCATTTTTTATATGCAGGTTAAGAAGCTCTTGAGTTTTAAATTTTCCTGTAGCTTCAATAACAAAATCTACATGAAACGGTTTCCAATTAATAGATTCTATTTGCTGGTTATTTAATAGCGGAATATTTTTACCATTAACAATGATATGCTCTTTGTTACAAGAAACGTCTTCATGAAAAATGCCATGAATACTATCATATTTTAGTAAATGACTTAAAGTTTTTGTGTCTGCTAAATCATTTATAGCAACTACTTGAATGTTTGGATTGTTTTGTAATAATCTAAAAACACGTCTACCTATTCTTCCAAAACCATTTATTGCAACATTAACCATTAGTTAATATGTTTTTGGGCTTTGTATGAAGAACGAACTAAAGCGCTACTTTCTACATGACGAAAACCTAGAGATAAACCTATTTCTTTATATTCTTCAAATTGATCTGGATTAATAAACTGCTTTACAGGTAAGTGCTTTTTACTAGGTTGTAAGTATTGACCAATGGTAACAACATCTACATCATTAGCTTTTAAATCATGTAATGTTTCTATAACTTCTTCTCTAGTTTCACCTAGTCCTAGCATAATACCAGACTTTGTACGTCTTTGTCCTTGTTGTTTTAGGTATTTTAATACGCCTAAACTTCTGTCGTATTTAGCTTGAATACGTACTTCACGCGTTAAGCGTCTTACGGTTTCAATATTATGCGAAACCACTTCTGGAGCAACATCAATAATTCTATCGATATGTAGTTCTATTCCTTGAAAATCTGGAATAAGCGTTTCTAGAGTAGTTTCAGGATTCATTCTTCTAACCGCTTTTACGGTTTCGCTCCACATAATGCTTCCCATGTCTTTTAAATCATCACGATCTACACTTGTTAAAACCGCGTGTTTAATGTTCATTATTTTAATAGAACGTGCTACTTTTTCAGGTTCATCCCAATCTACAGTTTCTGGTCTTCCTGTTTTTACACCACAAAAACCACAAGAACGTGTACAAACGTTACCAAGTATCATAAATGTAGCTGTACCTTCTCCCCAACATTCTCCCATATTTGGGCAACTTCCTGAAGCGCAAATGGTATTTAGTTTGTACTTGTCTACTAAACCACGAAGTTCTGTATATTTTTTACCTGTAGGTAACTTTACACGAAGCCATTTTGGTTTTGGTTGACGATCTGGCAATATATTTGAAGCAGTTTTTGTTTCCATTTACTTTGTAATTTCTAAGTGCAAAGATACAAAGTATTCTATAAAAAAAGCCTTTATAGAATAGTGATATACCAAATACTAAATCCTATTAAAAATATAATACCTAATATGCTTAAAACATGTAGTGCTTTTGTAGGATGCCATTCTTTAGGAGTATGTTTACCACTAATGAGTATATAGTTTATAATGGCGTAAAAAGGAGCTGTTAAAAAAGATAAAATGGTTGCTATTTTTATAAGTAAACCCATTTCTGAAGCGAAATAAAAAAAGATTATTATACTACCAATAACAAGAAAGATAATCCATGCTAAATACCCTTTGTTAAAAGGCTTGTTTGTTAGTAATTCCATGGTTTTATTCATAGCTCTTGGCGAAGCATCTAATGTAGTTAGTGTCGTGCTAAACATGGTTGTAAACGCAGCAATACCAATTACAATATATGCCCAACTACCAAGACTTTTGGTATACATTTCTATTAACTGATTAGAAAAAACAGCAGCAGAAGCACTAAAAGTATTACCACTATGATACATGACTAAATAGCCGAGTAAAAGAAAACTAATGCCTAAAAATATGGCTACCACATAGCCAATGTTGTAATCTAATAGAGCCGATTTTGGTGTGTATTCTTTTTCGTCTTTTTGTTTTTCAATGGTCCATAAAGATTGCCAAACAGCCACATCTAAAGGTGCAGGCATCCAACCCATAAAAGCAATAAGAAAAGCAATTTCTATACTGTTTTTTGGAAGTACTTGAGTAAACGACAAGCTAGCATCTTGTTTGTAAAAAGCAAAAACAACAGCTATTAGTGTGCTTATGGTAAGTATGATAATGATAATTTTCATTAGCCTATCTAATAACTTATACTTACCTATAAACAGTATGACTAAACAAATGCATAAAATTATAATGGTCCAGGTTTTTAGATCAATAAAATCACCAAAAAGGGTTGTAGCTAAGCCTGCAGTAACAATAGTAACAGCAGCTTGTATGGTAAACATGGTTGCTATGTTGAGTATAAAATAAAAGACCAAAACCCCTTTGCCTAGTTTTTTATAACCATGTAAAAGACTCTCACCAGTTGCCGAAGCATAACGAGGTCCGAATTGAAAAAAAGGATATTTAAATAAATTAACTACCAATAATGCCCAAAGTAAACCAAGTCCGAAATCTGCTCCAGCTCTTGTAGATTGTACTAAATGAGAAACACCAATTGCAGCTCCTGCAAATAGTAATCCTGGTCCAAGTTTTTTTAAAAGCTTTGACATTATTTTTTTTGAATAATTTCTGCTAATAATTTTTTAGCTCTTAAGAGTTTTACCTTAACATTATTAATAGGTTCCTCTAATTTTGTAGAAATTTCTTTATAACTTAATTCTTGAAAGTATCTAAGATTAATCACTTCTTGATAATGCGGTTTTAACTTTTTTATATCGCGAAGTAATTTTGCTAAATTTTGTTCTGTAATAAGTTTGTCTTCCACGGAAGGTGTTTCGTCTAGAATTTGAAACACAGCGCTTTCATCATCTTTAGATATTTGTGTAGAAACCGATCGTTTTTCTTTTCTTAATATATCTATATGAATGTTTTTAGAAATAGTAATCAGCCACGTTTTAAACTTATAATCTGTGTTATAGGTTTCAATTTTATCAAAAGCTTTAGAAAAAGTTTGAATGGTTACATCTTCTGCATCGTTTTCATTTTGAATACGTTTTAACTGAAAACCATAAACGTCATCCCAAAAGGTGTTTAATAAAAAATTAAATGCTTTTTGTTCGTTTTTTTTAGCTTGTTGTATGGCTTCTTCTATTTCCAATATTTAGGTTTTGCAATAAGATTGGTTATAAATATAGTTAATTGCATGCCAATTAAAAAAATCTCTAAAAAAGGCAGGAAAAAAACAAGATCTTTTTCATCTAGTTTTTTAGAAGTTTTGCCAAATACTATGTAGAAAACAAGTAGTCTTAAAGTAAATAAAGGTAAAACTAGTTGCCAAGCATGTGTTGTAATGAGTAGTGTTAGTGCTAAAGACCAAAATAAAAACTGCGAAATATAAAAAAGAGCAAGTAAAGATTTATGTAAAGGCTTGTAGTACTTAGCTGTTGAGACGTGTCTTCTTTTTTGTAAAATCCAGTCTTTAAGTGTTGTTTTAGGATTAGAAATAGTAAAACTATTTTTAGTAAAACAAATACTAGTATTGGTTTTTGTTGCAATTTGATTTATAAATAAATCATCGTCACCAGAGCGCACTTTTATATGGTTAATGAATCCGTTAGCTTTAAAAAACTCTTCTTTTTTATAGGCTAAGTTTCTGCCAACACCCATAAAAGGGATTCCAGATTTGGCAAAAGAAAAATATTGTAAAGCCGTTAAAAGGGTTTCAAACCTTATTAATTTATTTAAAAAAGACTTTTTTATTTTAGCGTAGGCTCCATAGCCCAAGACAATGCTTTTTGAGGTTTTAAAATGCGAAGATATTTCTTGTATCCAGTATTTTGAATTTGGTATACAGTCTGCATCTGTAAATAGTAAATAGTCGTTTTTTGATGCTTTTATACCCAATGTTAAAGCATACTTTTTGTTGCCAAAAAATGCTTCTGTAGGTACAACATTTACTATTTTAATATTGTTGTGCTTTGCAGCAAATTCTTCCATGATGTCTAAGGTGTCATCATGAGAGTTGTCGTTTATTAAAACTACTTCAAAGTCTGGATATTCTTGATTTAATATATGCGGAAGAAATTTCTTTAAATTTTCAGATTCATTTTTAGCGCAAATGATAACTGAAACAGCAATGTTTTTTGGTGTTTCTGTTTGCGGATTTAAAAAAGCAAATTTTGAAAATAAGAAAAGATAATATATTAGTTGAATACCTACTACTGCAATAAATGCGTAGAAGACAATATTCAGTATAATCATGCAGTATTAAGAATGTTGAGGTTCGCTACAATCTTTGTATTGATCTGGAGTTTTACCGCAAAAGCCACAAGATTCTCCTTCTTTATTTAACATAGGGTTTTGGCTAGCACATGTACCTGCAAATTTACCATCTTTTTTTGCCCAAATTTTAATTGCTATTCCTGCTATTGCTATACCTAAAAGTACTAATGTTATTGCTAGTAGTTTCATGTGTGTAATGTTCTAAATTATTTTTACAAAGATACTACTTTTTAAGTAATGGTTATACAAAAAAAGCCTCGCTTTTTAAAACGAGGCTTTTTGATTTTATAGTGAAAAGTGATTTATTTTTTTAAGCTAATTTCTGCTACAGATTTTTCTATAGAAGCGTTTTTATTACCTCCTTTAGGTTCTATTGTTATGTTTAAACCTAATGCGTTTTCTGTATAAGGTAAAGGTATTAGTTGGCTATCAGATTCATTTAATATACCTAAGCTAACCATTTTATCTTGTACTTCTGCCCAAATTTGGTAGCATTGTTCTTCTGGTAGTTGTGGTAAAGAAACCACGTCTATCATAGAAGTTTTATCAATAGGATTTATATAAGCTACAGTTTTTAAATTTTTAGCTCTTTCATTTCCCTTTATAATATATTTTTGGGTTTCTGGATTGTTAAGCTGTTTAAACTGTTGCATAATATCGCTTAACATTTTGTTGTTTTTTTCGATATCACTACGTAGGTCAAAAATTTCATCTGCAATCACATCATTTTCTTGCAGTAGGTCTTGATTGTTTAAGTAAAACATAAGCGTAGATCCTGCAAAAACGAATGCAGCTATACTTGCAGCTATACTAAACTTATACCAAATTCTTTGTTTAGAAGCAGGTTGCTGTAATGTAACCACTGGCTTTTCGTCAAGTTCAGAAAGGATATTGTCTAATAAGCCTTTTGGTGCTTCTATGGCATTACTTTTAGCAACAATCTCTAGATTGCGCTGTAAAGTACTGTATGCATCTTTAACTTCTGGATATTTAGAAATGTAAGCTTCTACCTTAGCAGTTTCTTCATTGCTAGTGCTGCCTACTAGGTATTTGTCTAATAGATCTGAATTTAAAAATGTAATTATTTTATCATTCATGACTTTTTTGTTTCTGGATTGTAAATCTTTTTTAATTCACGTAATCCTATTTTTAATCTTGATTTTATTGTACCAAGCGGAATGTTTAATTCGTCACTTGCTTCTTGTTGCGTCATACCTTCAAAAAAGAGCGCGTTTATTACTATTTGATATTTTTCATCAATGCTTTTTAGATGTTTTTTAATATCAATTACGTCTTGATTTAAACTATTGCTTGTTATTTTATATACGTTAGAATTTTCAATTTGGACTTCTTTACTTTGTTTATTTGATACAGATCTAACTTTATCTATTGCAGTGTTGTATGCAATTCTATATAACCAAGTAAATAGTTTTGCTTTTTTTCTATCATAGGTATGAGCTTTTTTCCAAACCTTGATAAATGTTTCTTGTAAGGCATCTTGTGCTAAATCTGGATCAGAAATAACTTTTGATATGACACCAAATAGCGTATCTGAGTAATTTTGGTACAACAAAGTAATGGCCTTTTTGTCGCCTTCTTTAAGTAAACTAACTATTTGTTGTTCTATTGGTGTGTTCAAAAGGTCTTTTTGTTTAGTGTTTAACTAACTTATATAAAACCAAAGTTATATATTTATTTGATATTTATATAATATTTACTTCTGCTTCTATATTTATATTAAAGATACGATTAATTGTTTGTTGTATTAATTGTGATAGTTTTAAGATCTCTATTCCTTTAGCATCGTTGTAATTTACCAATACCAAAGCTTGGTTTTTATGTACGCCATAGTTACCAAAACGCTTTCCTTTAAAGCCTGCTTTTTCTATAAGCCAACCAGCAGGTATTTTTACAGATGTACTTGAAACTGGGTAGTTGGGTACTTCAGGAAAATTTTCTTTTAATTTTTTAAAATCGTTTAAAGAAATTATAGGGTTTTTAAAAAAGCTTCCGCTATTTCCTATTTCTTTTGGGTTTGGTAATTTGCTTTCACGAATTGCAATTACTGCTTTAGAAACATCTTGAATGGTAGGGTTTTCTACATTCATTTTTTCTAACTCATTCGTGATGGCACCATAATTAGTATGTAAAGTATGGTTTTTTTTGGTGAGTTTAAACGTTACGTTTGTAATGATATATTTTCCTTTTAATTCTTGTTTGAAAACAGAATTTCTATAGGCAAAGTTACAAGCTTCGTTGGTAAAAGTCTTGGTCTTTAGTGTTTCAATTTCTACAGCTTCGCAAGAAACAAAAGCGTCTTTTAGCTCGATGCCATAAGCACCAATGTTTTGTATAGGAGCTGTACCAACATTTCCAGGAATTAAGGATAGGTTTTCTAAGCCTCCAAAGTCATTTTGTAAACACCACAGTACAAATTCATGCCAGTTTTCGCCAGCTTGTGCTTTAACTAAAACCGATGTTTCGTCTTGGCTTACAATGGTTTTCCCTTTTAGTTGAATGTGCATAACTAAAGCATCGATATCTTTGGTGAGTAGCATATTACTTCCTCCACCAAGAATAAACCTTTCGGTATATTCTGGTAGTTGAAGTACGTTTTTTAAATGCGCTACAGAATCTATAGCAACAAAGTGTTTTGCTTTAGCATCTATACCAAAAGTATTGTGCTTTTTTAAAGATATGTTATGTTGTATTTGCACTAGTCTTTATAAACTTTAAGAGCTTCTTTTATAATATGTACAGCTTTGATTAAGCTTTCTTTTTTTAGTACGTAAGCAATACGTATTTGGTTTAAACCAACTCCAGGAGTAGAGTAAAAACCAGCAGCAGGTGCTACCATAACGGTTTCTCCGTTTACGTCAAAGTTTTCTAGAAGCCATTGTGCAAATGCATCACTGTTTTTTACAGGTAGTTGTGCAATACAATAAAAAGCTCCTTTAGGTGTTGCAACTTGTACGCCTTCTATTTTTTGTAGCTCTTCAATTAAAACGTTACGTCTTTCTACGTATTCTTCAATTACATCGTCAAAATAGCTTTGTGGTGTACCTAAAGCTGCTTCACTAGCAATTTGTGCTAAAGTAGGAGGGCTTAGTCTTGCTTGAGCAAATTTTAAAGCCGTTTGTATAACATCTTTGTTTTTAGAAACTAAACAACCAATTCTTGCGCCACACATACTATATCTTTTAGATACAGAATCAATCATTATTGCATGATTTTCTAATCCTTCTTCTTGCATGATAGAGTAGTGTGTATTACCATCATAGGTAAATTCTCTATACACTTCATCTGCAATTAAAAACAAATCATGCTTTTTTACTATTGTAGCAAGTTTTTTAATTTCTTCTTTAGAATATAAATAACCTGTAGGGTTTCCTGGGTTACAAATAAGTATAGCTTTGGTTTTTGGAGTTATCAGTTTTTCAAATTCTTCAATTGCAGGTAATGCAAAATTATCTTCAATTTTAGATATTACAGGAACAACATTTATTCCAGAGGAAGTTGAAAACCCATTGTAGTTTGCATAAAATGGTTCTGGAATAATAATTTCATCATCCACATCCATAATGCTTCCAAAGGCAAAAAGTAAAGCTTCACTACCACCTGTGGTTACAATAATATCATCATGGTTTACCTCAATGTCTTTGTCTGAATAGTAGTTTGCTATTTTTCTTCTGTATTCTTCAGAACCTTCAGATCTTGTATATGCTAAGACTTCCAGAGAGTGCACTTTAACAGCATCTAAGGCTATTTGAGGTGTTTTGATATCTGGTTGTCCAATATTTAAATAGTATATAGTCTTCCCGTTTTTAGTAGCTTCCTCTGCAAAAGGAACTAGCTTTCTAATTGGCGATTGTGGCATTAATTGCCCTTTTTTTGAAATTGCTGGCATCTTATATGTATTAAAGTGCAAAGTTGCGAAAATTAAATCAAAGTTTTTTTAAAAAGTAATAAAATACGGTTTTAAGAAGAAAGATTCGTAAATTGATAAGGGCGTTATTTTTTTTATCATGAAAAGAGTAGTTTTTACTTTTGTATTACTATTTGGGATTTCCTTTTTAGGCTTATCTCAGAGCCCTTTTGTTATTCAAAATAAAAAGAAAACCGATAAGATAAAGTTTAAATTAATTAATAATTTAGTTATAATTCCGGTTAAAATAAATGGTGTAGAATTATCTTTTATTCTAGATACAGGAGTAAGTAAGCCTATTTTATTTAATATTTTTAATGTCAATGAAACATTAAAGATTAAAAATGCTCAAAAAATTGTAATTCGTGGTTTAGGAGAAGGAGAACCTGTTGAAGCTTTGCGGTCTAAAAATAATGTAATACAAATAGGAGAGGCTGTTAGTGTTAATCAAGATTTATTTGTAGTCTATAATTCTAAATTAGATTTTGCGCCAAAATTAGGAATACCAATTCATGGTATTATTGGTTATGATTTTTTTAAAGATTTGGTGGTTAAAATTAACTATGTTTCAAAAACCATAAAGATTTTTGAAAGCGAAACATACAAGCAAAAAAAATGTAAAAAATGCGAAATATTACCTTTGTATTTTTATAATAAAAAACCATATATAAATGCAGAAGTAACTATAGATGCTAAACAAATACCAGTTAAGTTATTAATAGATTCTGGCGGAAGTGATTCTATATGGTTGTTTGAAAATACTTCTTTAGGTATACATGTAAAGGAAGCTTATTTTACCGATTTTTTAGGCCATGGATTAAGCGGAAGCGTTTACGGAAAACGTTCTAAAGTAGATGCTTTTACTATAAACAGTTTTACGTTGCATAATGCTAATGTTGCTTTTCCAGACTCTACGTCTATTTCTTTTGCAAGAAACCATAAAGATAGAAACGGAAGCCTTGCAGGTAATGTTTTAAAAAGATTTCATGTTGTTTTTAATTATAAAAAATCATCCGTTTTACTTAAAAAAAGTAAATTTTTTAATGATGATTTTAGCTATAACAAAAGCGGAATAGAGCTAGAGCAAAATGGTATTAGGTTGGTGCGAGAGAAAGATAATTCAACTAGAATTACCACTTTAAATGACGCTAAGGCCATCAATAATGATGAAACAAGAGTAGTTTACAATGCTAGTTATAAACTTTCTGTAAAACCAGCTTATACCATTGTAGAGTTGCGTGAAAACTCTCCAGCAGAAAAAGCAGGACTACAAATAGGAGATATTGTTTTAAAAATAAACGGAAAAGAAACGTATGGTTTAACACTTCAAAAGTGTACCCAATATTTTTATGAAAAGGAAGGAAAGACAATTAAATTAAAAGTAGATAGATTAGGGAAACAACTAGATTTTAAATTTACATTAAAAAAAGTATTTTAATAAAAAAAGGTTGTTTACTATGCAGTAAACAACCTTTTAAATATTGTGGTTACAGAAATTTAATTTTCCATTACGCTTTTTTTTCTTTTTTCAAGAACACTAGTTTTATCCGGATCAATAACTTCTCCTTTTATTTTTAATGCTACAGTTGGTGTTTCTGCATTAGAAAGTACTGTAATTGTTTTTCTAATAGGCATTACACGTTTGGTGTCATACTTAACTTGTATTTCTCCAGTTTCTCCTGGTAAAATAGGTCCATCTGGTTTTTTGGGTACAGTACAACCACAACTAGAAGATACTTTAGAAATAATTAAAGGTGCATTTCCTGTATTGGTAAACTCAAATGTTCTAACGCCATCTGCTCCTTTTTCTATGGTACCATAGTCTACTGTCGTTTCTTTAAATTCAATTTTTGCTACTTTTTCTTGCGCAGCCATTGAAAAGCTAAATATTCCGATAAATAAAATTGTAATTAACTGTTTCATCTTGCTATTATTTAAATGATTCCTATTCTTTAGTTTTTAAACAGTTGTAAATAAGTTGTTTATTTGGTTTCTGTTTTTAATGTTATTGTAAATCTAACTACTTTTAATACATTCTGCAAAAATATTAGTTGTATTACCTTTAATCTTAATAAAAACATTCTTCTTAAAGGTACATTAAACCGTATTAATATTTTTCAAAATATAAATTATAAGTACTTTTGCATGATATTATTCAAAAACTATTCCAAAGTATGAACATTCCATCAAAATATGATGCAAAAAGTGTAGAAAATAAATGGTACAGCTACTGGACAGCAAATAACTATTTTCATTCTACACCAGACGAAAGAGAACCATATACCATTGTAATTCCTCCACCAAATGTAACTGGAGTTTTACACATGGGACACATGCTTAATAATACCATACAAGATGTTCTTATACGTAGAGCGCGTTTGTTAGGTAAAAATGCATGTTGGGTACCTGGAACAGATCACGCATCTATTGCAACAGAAGCTAAAGTTGTTGCTAAATTAAAGGAACAAGGAATAGATAAAAATGATTTAACAAGAGAAGAGTTTTTAGAGCACGCTTGGGAGTGGACCGAAGAATATGGTGGTGTAATTCTTGAACAACTTAAAAAATTAGGATGTTCTTGTGATTGGGACAGAACCAAATTTACAATGGATGATGACATGTCTGAAGCTGTAATAAAAGTATTTGTTGATTTACACGAAAAAGGATTGATATATAGAGGTTACCGAATGGTAAACTGGGATCCTGAGGCTAAAACTACTTTGTCTGATGAAGAAGTAATACATGAAGAACGTCAAGGAAATTTATACTATATCAATTATAAAATTGAAGGAAGTGATGATACACTAACCATTGCAACCACACGTCCAGAAACTATTTTTGGTGATACTGCAATATGTATTAATCCAGAAGATGAGCGTTTTACATACTTACGTGGAAAGAAAGCCATCGTGCCAATTTGTAATCGCGTTATACCAATTATTGAAGACGAATATGTAGATGTAGAATTTGGTACAGGTTGCTTAAAAGTAACTCCTGCTCATGACGAAAATGATAAAAACCTTGGTGATAAGCACAATTTAGAAGTAATAGATATTTTTAATGAAGATGCTAGCTTAAATAGCTTTGGGTTGCAATTTGAAGGACAAGATCGTTTTGTAGCAAGAAAAACAGTAGCTAAAGAATTAGAAGCTATTGGTGCTTTAATTAAAACAGAAACACATTTAAATAAAGTAGGTACATCAGAACGTACTAAAGCGGTTATTGAACCACGATTAAGTGATCAATGGTTCTTGAAAATGGAAGACCTTGTAAAACCAGCTATTGAAGCAGTTTTAGGAGAAGATGCTGAAATTAAATTATTTCCAAAGAAATTTGAAAATACTTATCGTCATTGGATGGAGAATATTCGCGATTGGAATATCTCACGTCAATTACTTTGGGGACAACAAATACCTGCCTATTTCTATGGCGACGGAAAAGAAGATTTTGTAGTTGCTGAAACTATGGAGTTAGCTCTAGAAAAAGCAAAAAAAGTTACAGGAAAAGCAGATTTAAAAGCCGAAGATTTAAAACAAGATACAGATGCTTTAGATACTTGGTTTAGCTCTTGGTTATGGCCAATGTCTGTTTTTGATGGTATACGTAATCCAGAAAACGAAGAAATAAAATACTACTATCCAACTAACGATTTAGTAACAGGACCAGATATTTTATTCTTTTGGGTAGCACGTATGATTATTGCTGGTTATGAGTACAAAGACCAAAAACCATTCAACAATGTGTATTTAACAGGTTTAGTACGTGATAAGCAACGTCGTAAAATGAGTAAATCTTTAGGAAACTCACCAGATGCGTTAAAACTTATTGAAGATTATAGTGCAGATGGAGTTCGTGTTGGGTTGCTATTAAGTAGTGCAGCAGGAAACGATTTAATGTTTGACGAAGCGCTTTGCCAACAAGGAAAAGGTTTTGGAAACAAAATTTGGAATGCCTTTAACTTAACTAATTTATGGAGTGTAAGTGATGCTATTGAGCAACCAGAATCTAGCAAAATTGCATTAGATTGGTACCAAGCAAAGTTTAGTACAGCATTAGTAGAAATTGAAGACCACTTTAGTAAATACCGTTTAAGTGATGCATTAATGGCAATCTATAAATTGATTTATGATGATTTTTGTGGTTGGTTATTAGAGATAGTAAAACCAGCATATCAACAACCAATTGATGCAGCGACTTACAATAAAGTGATGGCTATTTTTGAAGATAACTTAAAAATATTACATCCATTTATGCCTTTCTTAACTGAAGATATTTGGCAATATATTGCAGAAAGAACTCCAGAAGAAGCATTAATAGTAGCGAAATGGCCAGAAGTAAAGCCAGTAAATGAAGAGATTATTTCTCAGTTTGAGTTTGCTTCGGAAGTAATTTCAGGAATTAGAACCGTTAGAAAAGAAAAGAATATTGCGTTTAAAGATGCTATTGGTTTTTCTGTTATAAACAATGAAAATGTAAATACAGCATTTGATGCAGTAATTGCAAAACTAGGAAACTTAGAAGCTATAGAATATGTGTCTGAACCAGTTGAAGGAGCTTTAACCTTTAGAGTAAAATCTAACGAGTACTTTATTCCTATGGAAGGTGCTATTGATGTAGAAGCAGAAATTAAAAAACTTACCGAAGAGTTAACGTATACTGAAGGTTTCTTAAAATCGGTACAAAAGAAACTTTCTAACGAGCGTTTTGTTGCAGGAGCACCAGAACAAGTTGTAGCTTCAGAAAAGAAAAAAGAAGCAGATGCTTTGGCTAAGATTGAAACCTTAAAAAGTAGCTTAGCTAGTTTAAAATAAAAAATACAATAACCTACAAGGCATGTGAAGTCTTGTAGGTTTTTATTTAAATGAATAAAAAAATATATTCCATAATTGCTATTATAATTCTAGTTGCTGTTTATGGGTATGATGCTTACTTTGATCAGCAAGTAGAAGAACAAGTTGTTGCGCAAGGCGCTACTGCAAAAACAAATACCAACGAGTATTTTTTACCAACTAGTACAACAGGACAGGTTGTACATCATGAAGGCTACAGCTTAAGTTATAGCGAAACCCATGAGCAACCAGAATGGGTTGCCTACGAGTTAAAAAAATCACACTTATCTAATACCAATTTTAAACGTCCATATTTTGAAATAGATAAGGCTGTAAAAACAGGAGCTGCACATTGGCGAAACTATAAAAATTCGGGTTATGATCGAGGGCATCTTTGTCCTGCAGGCGACAGGAAATATAGTCAAGCAGCACATGATGAAACTTTTTTAACAAGTAATATTACTCCGCAAAAGCATGATTTTAATGCTGGTGTTTGGAATAGGTTAGAACAAAAAACACGCTATTGGGCAAATAAGTACGATGGCGTATTTGTAGTTTCTGGAGGAATATTAAATGGAAAAATGAAAACTATTGGTGAGGAGAAAGTAGCTGTACCAAATCAATTTTACAAAGTATTGATAGATGTTAATTCAGGCGAAGCTAAAATGCTTGCGTTTTTGTTAGATCATAAAGAATCTAAAGAGCCTTTATACAAGTTTGTAGTATCTGTAGATGAAATAGAAAAACGTACAGGAATTGATTTCTTTTCTCAATTAGAGGATACTGTTGAAAATAGGTTAGAGGCTTCTGCAGTGTATAGTAATTGGAGTTTTTAAAGGCTTCAATTGTACTTCTTAGTATACCCTTTATTTTAATTTTTTAAGCATTCCGTCCCAACGTAATTTTCTAATAAAAGCACCTTGTTCTTGGGTTACTAGATATTCCGTTTTGTTGTTTTTTGCTTTAAAATAACCAGACATATAATCTTTAAATAAAGCAAAACTTCCTTTTTTGTAAGCTAATTTTAATGCAGAAATAAGTGTAATTGTAAAACCATAACGCATTTTATACATAGCTTCACCTTGCATGTGTTTAGAGGCTTTGTTGTAGCTAATTCCTGTTGGTTTTAAATGCTTTACATGTAGTGTTTCGTCGGTTAGTAATTTCCAATCGTAATATTTAGATAATAGCTCGTCTACAGTATCCCAACCCATAGAAGATTTTAGTTTTCCTATTTGCTCAAAACATTCTTTTTTATAGGCTTTTAATGCACCACGAATATGGTCTTTTCTAGTTAGGTTTTCTAAAACCCATTGGTTGTTTTTTTCAATATAACAAAAACCTGCAGCCATGCCTAGCTTAGGGTCTGCTTGAAAGTGCTTTGCTAATTGTTCTAAGTAGTTTTTAGGAAATATTAAATCTGCATCAAACTTGCAAATTACATCATAATTAGTGTCTAAAATAGTATAGCCTTTATAGAACGCATTTATAATTTTTGTTCCAGGTAAATGCTTGTTAGATGAGGTGGTGTTTATTAATTTTATAAAATGGTATTTTTTCTGAAAGTCTTCAACAATACTTTTAGTGTTGTCTGATGAGTTATCATTAACAACCACTATTTCTTTAGGCTGTAGCGTTTGTTTTGCTAAGGAGTGTAATGTTTGTGCAATATACTTTTCTTCGTTATGCGCAGGAATGACAATAGAAATATTCATAAAACAAATTACAATATTAAAATTCCAAATTCCAAAACTATATTAGTAAGTTTTAAAATTTGGAATTTTGTTTTTTTAGTAGTTGTAGATTAACTAATTTTTTCGGCATACACTATATAATACCTTGGTGTAAACCAACGTAAAATGGGTCTAATTCCAATTTTTTTTGTAGGATTGGTCCATTTTTGTCTGTCTATAATTTTCCATCCTGCTTTTTCTAATAACCAATCTAGTTGCCAATCTTCAAACTCATGGTAATGTCTATCCCATGGATCTGTTTTGCTTCTGTATGCCGAAGAAAACCATAATTTAAGTGGTACACTTATTACAAGTTTATCTGCTTGTATGGCTTTTAAAACAGTAAAAGGAGAGAGTAGATGTTCAAAAATTTCAAAAGCTGTAACAACTGTAGCTTCGGCATTTTCTATGTTTGTCGTATCTAGGTCTAAATCTTCTCCTTTGGTGTTGGTAACCGAATAATTGTTGTTTTTTAAAATTTTAGTAAAAGGATTTTCTATACCTAAATCTAAAATAGATTCTGATTTAGAAATGTGTTTTTCTAAAAATTGATAGGTAAGCTTATATCTTTTATGAGGAAATGTTTGTTCGTACATATTTGTTTTCCGCGTAAGCGCAAACTTTTAAAAGTCCATAATTTTACAACTAGTGCTTGTACACTATGGCGTTAATATTCATACCAGCACCAACACTTGCAAACATAATGATATCTCCTTTTTTTATCTCTTGATTTTCCAGTTTTCCTTTTAAAATTAGGTCGTATAAAGTAGGAACCGTTGCAACACTTGAGTTACCAAGCATGTTTATAGACATTGGCATAATACCTTCAGGCATTTTCATGTCATAAAGCTTGTAGAAACGTTCTACAATTGCTTCGTCCATCTTTTCATTAGCTTGATGGATTAGTATTTTTTTGACATCATTTATGGAGTATTCACTTTTTTCTAAACAAGATTTTAAAGCTAAAGGCACGTTGTTTAAAGCAAATTCATAAATTTTTCTACCATACATTTTTATGTATTTACGATGGCTAGAATCTTCCTGTTTATTGGTTTCGCCAAAATAAATAAAGTGTGCTTCGTCTAAAGCAAAAGTGGCAGCGTTGTGACTAATAATTCCGCCTTCTTCTGTAGTTTCTTCAATAATAACAGCGCCAGCACCATCACTATATATCATAGAATCTCTATCGTGTTTATCTATCACACGAGAAAGGGTTTCAGAGCCTATTACTAAACAGCGTTTAGCTATTCCTGCGTCAATAAATGCTTTCGCTTGAATAAGTCCTTGAATCCATCCAGGGCAACCAAAAAGCAGGTCGTAACCAACGCATTTTGGGTTTTTAATTTGTAATAAATGTTTTACACGTGACGCTATACTAGGTACTGTATCACTCTGCTCTGTATTGTACTTTATATCACCATAATTATGAGCAACAATGATATAATCTAGACTTTCTTTGTCAATTTTAGCATCTGCTATGGCTTTTTCTGCTGCATAAAAAGCAATGTCAGAATTAGTTAATTCTGGTTTTATGTATCGCCTTTCTTGAATACCTGTTATTGCTTTAAATTTTTTAACAATAACTTCATTAGTACTGTTAATTTTAGAGCCGTTTGCATTTAAAAATTCGTGATTATAAAAATCTTCGTTTTTTTCTATGGTACTAGGTATATAGCTACCAGTACCTGTAATCTTAATATTCATAAAAAAAGGATTGCCTTTAATTGTTTAACTGCTAAGATAAGCAGTAAAAAATTAAAGGCAATTTTAAAAGTGTAATAATTTACGATGTTCAACCGTTAATTTACTTCCATATATTCCTCAATAGGAGCACATGTACATATTAAATTTCTGTCGCCAAACGCATCGTCAACACGTCTTACGCTAGGCCAAAACTTGTTGTCTTGTACATAATCTAAAGGATATGCTGCTGTTTCGCGAGAGTAAGGGAAGCTCCAATCGTTAGCAGTTACCATTGCTAAAGTATGTGGTGCGTTTTTAAGTACATTGTTAGCGTCTTCTTTGCTAGCGGCATCAATTTCTTTTTTAATAGAAATTAAAGCATCACAAAAACGATCTATTTCTTGTTTACTTTCACTTTCTGTAGGTTCTATCATTAAAGTTCCTGCAACAGGGAAAGATACTGTTGGTGCATGAAAACCATAATCCATTAAACGTTTTGCTATGTCTGTAACTTCAATTCCGTTAGCTTTAAAAGCACGACAATCAACAATCATTTCATGAGCTGCACGACCACGTTCTCCAGAGTATAAAGTATCAAAATGACCTTCTAATCTAGTTTTAATGTAGTTTGCATTTAAAATAGCAATTTTGGTAGAAGCTGTTAAGCCTTTAGCACCAAGCATTTTTATATAGCCATAAGAAATTAAACAAACTAAAGCAGAACCAAAAGGAGCTGCAGAAATAGCTGTTATAGCATCTTTTCCTCCAGTTTTAACTATTGGGTTTCCAGGTAAAAAAGGAGCTAGTTGTTTTGCAACACAAATTGGTCCAACACCAGGACCTCCACCTCCATGAGGAATAGCAAAAGTTTTATGTAGATTTAAATGGCAAACATCTGCACCAATATTTCCAGGATTAGTTAATCCTACTTGTGCGTTCATGTTTGCTCCATCCATATAAACTTGCCCTCCATTATCATGAATAATTTTGGTGATTTCTTTAATAGAAGCTTCATAAACACCATGTGTTGATGGGTATGTTACCATTAAACAAGATAAATTGTCTTTGTGTAGAATGGCTTTTTCACGTAAATCTTCAACATCTATATTACCTTCTTCTGTAGATTTAGTAACTACAACTTTCATTCCTGCCATTACAGCACTTGCAGGATTAGTACCATGTGCTGAACTTGGAATTAAACAGATGTTTCTATGGTGGTCATTTCTAGATTCATGGTATGCCTTTATAACCATTAAGCCAGCAAATTCTCCTTGAGCACCAGAATTAGGTTGTAATGAAGTTGCAGCAAAACCAGTGATTTCTGTAAGTTGGTCTTCTAGCTCTTTTAAAATAGTAGCATAACCTTTGGCT
This sequence comes from Lacinutrix gracilariae, assembly GCF_042684485.1. Taxonomy (NCBI): domain Bacteria; kingdom Pseudomonadati; phylum Bacteroidota; class Flavobacteriia; order Flavobacteriales; family Flavobacteriaceae; genus Lacinutrix; species Lacinutrix gracilariae. The sequence goes on from NZ_JBHULM010000011.1 coordinate 1,693,719, forward strand.
TGTTTTAAAGGCGCAAAAGGATGAATGCTTCCCCATTCCGGTTGGCTTAAAGGCAACATTTCTGCAGCAGCATTTAATTTCATTGTACAAGAACCAAGAGAAATCATAGAATGATTTAAAGATAAATCTTTACGTTCTAGTTTTTTTATGTAACGCATTAATTCGGTTTCAGAATGGTACGAATTAAATACATCAAGGTTTAAAAAATCTGTAGTTCTTTGTAAATGGTCATCGATGTTGTTTGCTTCTGTAAAAGACGAAATTGTAAATGCTTTTTTGTCTGCTACTTTAGCGAAAATAGAAATGATAGTATTTATATCTTTAACGGAAGTGGTTTCGTTTAAAGAAATAGTAACGGTATTTTTATCTGGATAAAAGAAGTTTACTTTCTTGTCTTTAGCAACTTTGTATACTTTTTTAGCTTTTGTTTTAATTTGAAGCGTATCAAAATACGAAGTATTGGTTTGTTTAAAACCTAATTTTTCTAAAGATTCTGCTAAAGTAGAAGCAGCATTGTGTACTTGGTTGGCAATAAATTGTAAGCCTTTAGGTCCATGATACACAGCGTACATTCCTGCCATTACAGCTAATAATACTTGAGCAGTACAAATATTAGATGTTGCTCTATCGCGTTTTATGTGTTGCTCTCTAGTTTGTAAAGCCATACGTAACGCTCTGTTACCATTAGCATCTTTGGTGATACCAATAATACGTCCAGGAATATCACGTTTGTAAGCTATTTTTGTTGCAAAATAGGCAGCATGAGGACCTCCATAACCCATTGGTATACCAAAGCGTTGCGTGGTACCTAGTACTATATCTGCACCAAATTTACCAGGAGCTTCTAGTTTTACTAAGCTTAAAAGGTCTGCAGCAATAGCAACTTTTATTTGAGCTTCTTGTGCTTTAGAAATAAAAGATTGTATGTCTGTTACTTGTCCGTCTTTACCAGGATATTGAAGTATTGCACCAAAATAGTCTGAAGAAAAATCAAAAGTTTTTTCATCTGCAACAACAAGTTCTACACCAATTGGTTTAGATCTTGTTTGTAATAAAGCAAGGGTTTGAGGTAAAATGTTATCTGCAACAAAAAACTTATTTATTCCAGCTTTTTTTTGTGCTCTATCTCTAACTGCAAAAAGTAAACTCATGGCTTCAGCAGCTGCAGTACTTTCATCTAAAAGTGATGCGTTTGCAAGCTCCATACCTGTAAGGTCTGTAATCATGGTTTGGTAGTTAAGAAGTGCTTCTAAACGACCTTGTGCAATTTCTGCTTGATATGGCGTATAGGCTGTATACCAACCCGGATTTTCTAAAATGTTACGTTGTATTACTGCAGGCAAAATGGTTGGATGGTATCCTAAACCAATATATGTTTTATATACTTTGTTTTTTTTAGCAACCTCATTTAGGTAAACTAAGTATTCTTGCTCGCTCATGGCTTGCTCTAGATCCAAATCTTTTTGTAATCTTATATCATCTGGAATCGTTTCGTAAATAAGTTGATCTAAATTATCTACACCTATGGTTTTTAGCATTTGTTCTTGGTCTTCTTCTCTAGGACCAATATGACGAAGTGCAAAAGTATTTGTATTCATTTTTAAAAAAGTTGTGTTTTGTGGCGCAAAAATACGCAAATAATAAAGGTTTTTAGTTTTGAATTTTGAAAGTTTTTAACCAAATTAAATGGTTATTAACAGAACCTTGTTTTTATGCATTTAACAGACTGAAATATACTGGTTTTTAGAAGGTTTGTTTGTCTGTTTAGCAAGCTTTATAATTACTAGGTTTTATTTTTCTTTTTACATATTCAATGGGTAAAAGAGAATGTGTATTTTTGTTTTATGCGAATAGTAAAACACTTTTTCGATTTTTATATAAATGCTAGTATTCATGTAGCTTTAAGTGTATATGCTTTAACATGGATTACGCTTTTAGAATTTGGTGTTTCTCAAGATAATACCGTTTTGTATTTTAACTTTTTTGCAACCATAACAGGATATAATTTTGTGAAATATTTTGGCTTAGCTAAGTTTCATCATAGAAGTTTAGCAAGAAAGTTAAAGGTAATACAAGTGTTTTCTTTTTTCTGTTTTTTAGCGCTATGCTATTATGCGTTTCAGCTAGAAATTAAAACGTGGTTGTATATTTTGGTACTTGCTGTTATTACCTTTTTTTATGCTATTCCTTTTCTGCCTAGAAGTGTATTTGTAGATAGTAACCAAAATTTAAGACAGATTAGTGGATTAAAAGTATATGTAATTGCTTTAGTGTGGTCTGCTGTTACTGTTTTGCTTCCGTTATTAGATAATGCATTTATGTTAAATGCAGATGCGTTTATTACTACTTTACAGCGATTTATTTTTGTGCTAGCGCTTATGATTCCTTTTGAAATACGAGATTTACAATATGATAGTTTAAAGCTTTCAACAATACCACAACGTATTGGAATACCTAAAACAAAGGTTATAGGTTCTGTTTTATTAGTGTTTTTTTTCCTTTTAGAATTTTTTAAAGATCAAACCAGTAGTGAAAATGTTTTTGTGTTAGCTTTATTTACGCTAATCACCTTATTGTTTGTGGTATTTTCTAAAAAAAATCAGGCTACATATTATAGTTCTTTTTTTGTTGAAGGTTTGCCAATATTATGGTTGGTGTTGTTGCTCCTGTATGGCTTTTTCTAGGCTTTCTTTTAAAGCTTCTTTTTCATTTTTGTGCATACAGTCTACATTAGCGTCTTTTATAGTTGTAGTAAGCTTTTTATTAGTGCTAGAGTAATTTCTACAAGCCCTACAAAATACAAGGTGTAGCATAAGTTTAAGTTTCTCTAATAACGTTGCTTCTTTATATTGTGATTTGTCACAAACATGATTTGCTTTTTCACAAGCTTTATTTATTTTCATTTTTGTACACATATTAAAACCAGTTTTTCTCCATACAAGTTGCCATTGTGGTTCTTGCTCTGTGAATGATAACCCAAAGGTTAGACGCTGTAATATTTAGTTCATTACAAATAGTTTCGGTATCTATACCTTCTATTGTTTTCATTTTAAATACTGTTGCTTGTTTTTCTGGAAGTTTGCCTAAGCAATTGTAGATAGCGTCACCAAGTTCTTCATTTTCTAAAGAGTCTTCTGCTGTTTTGTCAAAAGGGTCTGCAACACGTTCTTCTAACCAATCACCTTCAGATTCAGAACTGCTATTATAGTTCATTCGTACTTCTGCTTTTCCTTTGTTAGAATTAATTTTTCGGTAATAATCTATAATTTTTCGTTTTAAAATAGATATTAACCAAGTGCGCTCACTAGCTTCGCCTTTAAAGTTTTTCATAGATTTTAAACCAGCAAAAAAAGTTTCTTGCACCAAGTCTTTAGCCAAATCTCTATCGTTAACACGAGAAATGGTGAAATTGAATAAATAATCGGAATAAGAATCAATCCATTTATTTGGATCTATTTGATGATTTGGCATATACTTTTATAGCTAGTTTTAACAAAAGTACGTAAAAGGTTTTATATTTATTCTATTAAGTCTTTTGTAGCAGTAGTTATTGTAGGAAATTTAAACGTAAAACCTGATTGTAATAACTTTTTAGGAACCACATTTCTACTGCTTAGAATAAGTTCTGGTTCGGTTTGCATAAAATAAGCACCAATTTTTAATATAAATTTAGGACTAGGAATACCAATAGGAACGTGCATTACTTTTCTAAAGTCACGCATCATGCTTGCATTGTCTGTTGGTTTTGGTACGCAAAAATTAAAAGCACCATTAGCATCTTCTTTATGTATTAAAAAATCTACAGCTCTAGCAAAATCGGTTTTATGAATCCAGCTAACCATTTGTTTTCCGCTACCTTGTTTTCCTCCTAAGCCAAATTGCGTTAGTTTTTTTAATGGTACAAATGCGCCATCATTTTCACCAAAAACTATAGATGTGCGTATAACTATTTTTCTTGTTTTAGGGTTTTTGGTTTTGTAAAAAGCTTTTTCCCAAACGGTTGCTACTTCTGCTTCAAAATCGTTACCAAATACAGTACTTTCTTCTGTTCGTTCTTCAGTAAACGCTTCTTTATATATAGAAGTAGTAGAGGAGTTCATCCAGAGTTTTGGAGGGTTTTTACAAGTGTCAATAGCTTTTCCTAAAAGTTCGGTAGCAATTACTCTAGATTGTTTTATTGCTTTTTTATTTGCATCTGTAAACCTACAGTTAATGGTTTTTCCGGTAAGATTTATAAGTACATCTAAGTTTTCTAGATGTGAAACCCAAGTGTCGTTTATGGTTTTAGCATCCCAAAGTATTTCATTTTCACGTTTTGGATTTCTGCTTAGTATTTTTACCATATAGCCTTTGTTAGAAAAATATTTTTCTAATGTTTGTCCTATAAATCCTGTTCCTCCAGCTATAAGTATTGTTTTCATGTTGTTTTTTATCAAGTTCGTTTTTGTTTATTGAAAGTATATAATAAAAAATATACAACTAAAATATGTCCATAGAATAGTAAACAGGATATGTATTGTTGTCTCCATTTTTTTTCCTTTCCATAATTGTTTAGAATAAATAAATAGTTGGAAAAACAGTCTTATTGTCCAAAAAGCTCCTATGCCAAGGGATATTTTCTTTCCTAAATTAGTTTCTATTAAGTCTGTTGCTGCTGTTAAACAAAGTACACCAATTAAAAACACGGTGAGTGCTATAAAAAATGTGTGCGTTGTCATCATTTGTCTATTTATTAAAGTTAGGGGTTTTAAATCTTTTTTCCAATTAAAGTATTTAGGAAAAAACACATGAATGAAAGCTAGAAGGATTAAAAGTACTCCTATTATTTTTAAGTGAAAATACATAATGTTTAAAAAAATTAAGGTTTAGAGAAAAAAGTAAATATGGACATAAATGGCGTGAATTTTTTTTCAGTACATGTTGTAAATCCAGCATCGCTAAAAGCTTTTTTCCATGTGTTTTTTGAGAAAAAATGCGTAAATCCAATGGAGAAGGCAAGGAAATTTGAAAAATCACGTAAGTGTTCTACCATTATAACGCTTCCGTCAGGTTTACATACCCTTCTACATTCTTTTAAGAACTGTATTTTTTCCTCTTGAGATCTTATTTCATGAGCAGCAGAGAGTAAAAAAATAAGATCTACAGATTTGTTGCTAAGAGGTATAGCATTCGACTTTATTTGTTGTGTATTTGGATAAACCAAACTTACTTTTCGGGCTCTTATTATGGCAGGTTCTGTGTGTTTTTCAGAATTATAAAAATCGAACACCTTTAAATTAGATTTAGGAAAATTGTATTTAAGAATAAAACTAGTTTCATCAAAACCAGCATTAATATTTAATATCTCTTTGGTCCCTGTGTCTTTAAGGTTCATTTTGTTTAACCAATTAAAATCGTAATAACCTGAAAAATCATAGACGTATGCCGAAACAATTAAAGGCATTAATAATCCGTAAATAAATGCTGTAATAATTATCCAGAATAGTGTAGTAGACCACGAAAACCATAGGTAACTCATGACTATTAACATTAATACGATTGCACCATAAAAGTAAAAATGTCTATTAAAGCTAAGGATGTTTAAAACACCTTTAAATTTTCTTCTTTTTATTTCCATAATTCTTTTCTACCTTTTTTCCAGTGATATGGGGTATTTTCAGTAATAAAAGCATTTGCCAATACTTTGTTTTTTAAGTTTAAAGTGTTTAAAAAATGAACGTGATATTTGTTGACTTTTACTGGTTTTGGTTTCCAATTATGTCTTACTCCTTCAATAATTAATACTTCTTTTGTTTTTTTGTTATACGTAAACGTAAATGGTAAAGGTCCAGCAAAACGTCTAGCTTCTTTCCAATCTGCAAATGGAGAATTTTCAGGTAATGCTACTTCGTCCTTTATTGCAGAATCTAATTCAATTTTAAAGTCTGACTTTATAGATGCGATTTCTTTTTTATGGTCTTTAATGCTGTACTTTATATCTGTAGTCGTATAGTTATAATGTGTAAAAATATTACCCAGAATTTTCATTTTCTGTTTGTTGGTTTCCGATTTTAAAATATATAATCCACGTAATCGTTTGCCTTTATTGTTAGTGTAGCGTACAAAAATTCGAAACCCTGTTAAAATGAAATCATTTCCAGTAAATTTTGGAAAACCTTTAGGACGTAAGTCTTTGGTTTCAACCATTGCCACTGCGACAAAGGCATATTTGTCATTAAAGGTGTCTAATGCTAAACAAGGAGGTATTAGGTGTTGTACTTCTTCCTTTGGAACTGCAAAAGTGAGTACTAGTGAGCTTTTAAAAAAGGCTTCAACAGCAAAGGGATGATTTTTAAGAAAAGAGAACATGTTTCTTGTTTTGTTTAAAATTTGTAAAATAAACTAGTAGAATAAATAAGAAAGCAAATAGAGAATTATAGGTTCCCCAGAGTAATAGATCTGGCGCCAATATTAACTCTAACACATTCATGGTAGCTATAATAATTATTTGTACAATGGCATTTAATTTCGATTTGTAATTACTTAAAATCCATAGAGCCATAATTGTTTCTAATATTCCTATTGCTATGGTAATGGTTCTTGAGTAATTAGTGTCTAAGATTCTTGCAACAATATCTTGATGTCTTGAAACCAGATTCAACACTTTACAAAGCAGCCCGTTAACACTCCAAACCAAAGCTATAAAATAGGTGAGTGCTTTATAATTATTGTTGATTTTCATTTTGTTTATTTTAAACTTTCAGAAAATATTGAAAGTTTGTTGTAAATTTTTTATTTGATGAGTTTAATCAAAGATTTAGTAATCCAATTTTGATTTTTGTCAACTAAATTGTTAATCATTAAATCTGCATTTTCGGTTAAATCTTGTAGTGCTTTTGTTTGTTTAATTAGTTCTTTTGTTTTTTCTGTACCATCATCTTTAATAGAGGATACGTCTTTTAAGACTTTAATTACTGGCTTTATTTCTCTTCTGCTTCTCTCTTTAGCAATAACTCTGGTTAGCTCTTGTACGTCTTTTTCTGTAGTGAAATATTCCTTGCGTTCACCAGGAATAAGTTCCTTACTTACAATTCCCCAATCCATAAGCTGTCTTAAATTCATACTTGTATTGCCTCGAGAAATTTTAAGTTCTTCCATGATTTCTTCCATAGATAACGGATTTGGAGTAATAAAAAGCAATGCCTGTATTTGAGCCATTGCTTTATTAATTCCCCAAAGCGTACCTAAACTTCCCCAAGTGTTAATAAATTTAATTTTAGCTTCTTCGTAATTCATACTACAAATATATAAAAATTTCTAAACTTTCAATAATTATTGAAAGTTTATTTAACCTTTTTCTATATGTTCATCATACTTTAAAATAAAACGTTCAATTTTATCCGGATTTAGTTTACAGTTTTCATTGACTTTATTAGCTATCAAACTTCTTACAAGCATTTTTCTAGTGAAAAAATCAGATTTAGTGGTAAGGGTAGTTTTATGATTTAAAAAGGTCTCTTTCACATAGTTTTCTATGTGTTTTATGAAAATTATTTCTTCACCTTCACTGTTATAAGATGATACATTTAAAGGGGCTTCATCTGTAGGTGAGCATGATGTAGCGTCAACAGAAATAACCCCTTTTTTTATTTTAATTTTTTGGGTATGTAGCATACCTATAAAATTGTTAACAGAAGGACTGTAAATGCGTGTTTTAATTTTATTTAATTAATCCTGCTCTTCTTAAAAGAGCTTCTGGTTTTGGTTCTTGACCTCTAAAACGTTTGTAAAGTGTCATAGGGTTTTCGGTTCCTCCTTGACTTAATACATTTTCTTTAAACTTGGTTGCTACTGTTTTGTTAAATATACCTTCTTCTTTAAAGAATTCAAAGGCATCTGCATCTAATACTTCTGCCCATTTGTAGCTGTAATATCCTGACGAATAACCACCTTGAAAAATATGAGAGAATGCTGTGCTCATACAGTTTTCTGCAACATCTGGATACAATTGTGTGTCGCCAAAGGCTTCTTTTTCGTGTGCTTTTACGTCTTTTATTTCTGTTGGGTCTTGTGCATGCCAAGACATATCTAATAAACCAAAACTTAATTGACGTAGTGTTTGCATGCCTTCATGAAAGGTTGCTGATTCTTTTATTTTTTCTACCAATTCCATAGGTATTACTTCTCCTGTTTCATAGTGTTTTGCAAACAACTCTAAGGCTTCTTTTTCATAGCACCAGTTTTCTAAAACTTGACTTGGTAATTCTACAAAATCCCAAAAAACACTAGTTCCAGATAAACTAGGATATGTTGTATTGGCTAGCATACCATGTAATGCGTGACCAAACTCATGAAAAAGTGTCGTTACTTCATTAAAAGTTAAAAGAGATGGTTTGCTTTTTGTAGGTTTGGTAAAGTTGCAAACAATAGAAACGTGTGGTCTATCATTTACTCCGTTTTTAATGCTTTGTGGTTTGTAGCTTGTCATCCATGCACCATTACGTTTTCCTTTTCTAGGGAAAAAATCGGCATAAAAAATAGAAACTAATTCTCCGTTTTTGTCTTTTACCTTATACGTTAATACATCTTCATGGTATTTGTCAATAGTATCAATTTCTTCAAACTGTAAATCGAATAATTTATTTGCAATAGTAAAAGCACCATCAATTACGTTTTCTAATTTAAAATAGGGCTTTAGTTGCTCATCATCTAAGCTAAAAAGTTTTTGTTTTAGCTTTTCGGAATAGTAAGCAGAATCCCATTTTTGTAAGGTGTCTATAGCATCTAGCTCTTTAGCAAAAGTTTCTAGATTAGCATATTCTTTATTTGCAGCAGGTTTTGCTTTTTCAAGTATTTCGTTTAAAAAGTCGATTACTTTTTCAGGTGTTTTAGCCATGCGTTCTTCTAACACAAAATGTGCATGTGTTTTATAGCCTAGAAGATTTGCTCTTTTAAATCTTAATTTTGCTATTTGTAACACAATTTCTTGATTATCTAAAGCATCCTTTTTAAACGCCTTACTTCCTGCTGCTAATGATAATTTTTCACGTAATTCACGATTGTCTGCATAGGTCATAAACGGAATATAGCTAGGATAATCTAAGGTGATTAGCCAACCTTCTTTTTGTTTAGATTCTGCTAATTGTTTTGCTGCTTCTTTTGCGCCATCTGGTAATCCTGCTAAATCCTCTTCATTTGTAATTAGCATTTCAAACTTATTGGTTTCGGCTAAAACATTTTCACCAAACTGAAGTTTTAACTTGCTTAGTTGCTTATCTATTTCTCTAAGTTCTTGTTTTTTATCTTCTGGTAAATTAGCACCATTTCTAGCAAAGCTTTTGTACTTTTTATCTAATAGCGTTTCTTGCTCTGTAGTTAGTTGTAAGTCTGCTTTATTGTTGTAAACTGTTTTTACACGTTCAAATAAATCTTGGTTAAGTGTAATGTCGTTTCCAAATTCTGAAAGTAAAGGAGAAACTTCTTGTGCTATTTTCTGAATTTCTTCATTGGTTTCTGCCGAGTTAAGATTGAAAAATATACTAGATACTCTATCTAATTGCTCACCAGAAAAATCTAAAGCTTCAATGGTGTTTTTAAAGGTAGGAGCTTCAGGATTATGTATTATAGTATCTATTTCTGCTTTCGCATTTTTTATGCATAGTTTAAAAGCTGGAAGAAAATCTTTAGTAGCAATTTTAGAGAAAGGTGCTGTCTGAAATGCTGTAGTAAACTTTTCTGTAAGTATATTCTTGTTCATTCTTTAATATTATGTTAAAAGTGAATTATGTGTTGATTGCAAAATCCTTTATATCTATCTTTGTAAAGATTTTTTCATAAGAGCTGGTTACTCATTGTTAAAATTATTGATTAATAGCTAAAAACCTTGATGCAAGTCAAGGTTTTTTTTATGCTTAAAAATCAAGAACACAGCACTTAATCGTGTTTATTTACTTTTCATCGAAAAAAGTAAAAAACCCTCATTTTTTATAAAATACAAAAGGATTTAGTGTAATCTTTGTATAAGGTTTTTTCATGTGAGATTTGCGTCTCATATTTAAGAAATTGATTAATAGCGATATGGCCTCAAGATTTATCTTGAGGTTATTGGCTTATAGACCTTTAGCAGACTCTATTACTTTTACTTTTAATCCTTCTTTATAAGCAATTACTTTATCTAATACACAGGAGTCTGATGTTGCAATAATTTGAGCAGCAAGTATACCTGCATTTTTAGAACCATTTAAAGCTACAGTTGCCACAGGAACACCTCCTGGCATTTGTAGAATAGATAAAACAGAATCCCAACCATCTATAGAATTACTACTTTTTACAGGAACACCAATAACAGGTAAAGGGGATAAAGAAGCTATCATTCCTGGTAAATGAGCAGCACCACCAGCTCCTGCAATAATTACAGCAATACCATTTTTATGTGCATTTTTTCCGTAATCAAACATTTTTTCTGGTGTTCTGTGTGCAGAAACGATATCTACTTCTACTTGTATATCAAAACCTTTTAAAATATCTATTGCTTCTTGCATTACTGGAAGATCACTTTTGCTTCCCATGATTACTCCTACTTTCATAATTGTTTATTATTTACTTATTACTTTAATTGTGTTTTTAACTTCTTCGGCTATTTTACGAGCTTCGTTTATATCTTTATTTACAATGGTTACGTGTCCCATTTTTCTAAAAGGACGTGTTTCTTTTTTACCATAAATATGTGGTGTTACGCCTTCCATATTCATGATTTCTTCTATGTTTTGGTAAATAACATTACCCGTGTAACCTTCTGCACCAACAAGATTTACCATGATACCACCTGCTTTATTTGCAGTGCTTCCTAGAGGTAAATTTAAAATAGCTCTTATATGTTGTTCAAATTGTGAAGTGTAATTTGCTTCAATAGTTTGGTGTCCAGAATTGTGCGGTCTAGGCGCAACTTCATTTATTAAAATTTCATTGTCTTGCGTTAAAAACATTTCTACAGCTAATAAACCAACATGTTTAAAAGCTTCTGAAGTTTTTAAGGCAATACGTTCTGCTTTTTTAGCAATTTCAGGTTCAATTCTAGCAGGACAAATTACATATTCTACTTGGTTAGCTTCTGGGTGAAATTCCATTTCTACAACAGGAAAAGTTTTTACTTCTCCTTTAGCGTTTCTAGAAACAATAACAGCTAATTCGTTTTTAAACGGAATTAACTCTTCAGCAATACATTCTCCTTTTGGTAGTTTTTTTAAATCTTCAAGATTTCTTACCACTTTTACACCATTACCATCATAGCCAAACTGTGCAGCTTTCCAAACAAAAGGAAATTTTAAACCACCATTTTCTATAGCGTCTTCAATTTCTGAAACATATGCAAAACGAGAAAACGGAGCAGTAGGCAGATTTTCATCTACATAAAATAGCTTTTGTTTTGCTTTATTTTGAATAATTCGAAGCGTTTTAGAAGCAGGATAAACAGTAACACCCTCTTTTTCTAATTTTTCAAGAGCGTCAATATTTACGTTTTCAATTTCTATGGTTAGCACATCTACTTGTTTACCAAATTGATAAACCGTATCAAAATCCATTAGGCTTCCTAAGTGAAATTCATTGCTTCCTATTTTGCAAGGCGCTTCGGTATTGCTATCTAAAATACAAGTATAAATATCTAGTTTTCTGGTTTCGGTAAGTAGCATTTTACCAAGTTGTCCACCACCAAGAATACCAAGTTTAAAATTTGAAGAAAAATAATTCATAAGCTTTTCCGCGTAAGCGAAAATTTGTTTTTAAATGAAACATTTGTTTTAAAAATCGTTCTATTTTACAAAAATACACTTAAAACCTGAGTCTCACCTAATATTTATGTACAGTTTGAATGAAATTTTATTCCATAGGCTTGTAGCTTTTTAAAGGACTAATAAGTTGGTTTACGTTGTAGTAATACGAATTGTAAGAAATTCATCTAGCCCTTTAACAACAGGAATAAAAGACAAACTTTTTGTGTATATTTATTAAAATATCTAGATTTCTCTTTTAGGATTGTATGTTAAATCGTAACATTTTTTAATTCAATACATTAAATATTGAATGGTTTCAGGTTTAAATTTAGACGGAGTTTTAAAATCTTCCAGTTTCTAGCTTCTGTCTTAAAACTAAAAGAATTATCTTTGCTAGAAATTAATAAAAAACAAGTTAGACTTACATGATTAAGCTAGACGATTTATATTTTAAGCCGTTTATTTCTGCAGAAAAAATTGATGCTGCAGTACAAAAAATGGCAGATGATATTGCAGCTGACTTAGGAGATGAGGTACCTGTGTTTATAGGTATTTTAAACGGATCTTTTATGTTGGTTAGTGATTTTGTAAAAAAATACCCAAAACCTTGTGAAGTTACTTTTATAAAATTGGCTTCTTATGAAGGGTTAAAATCTACAGACGACATACAAAGGCTAATAGGAATAACACAAGATTTAACAGAACGTACAGTTGTAATTCTAGAAGATATTATAGACTCTGGAAAAACATTAGCAGAAGTACATAGAATTTTTGAAAATGAAAATGTTAAATCTTTAATTATAGCGACCTTGTTTTTTAAACCAGAAGCATATAAAAAAGATTTTAAACTTCATTATGTTGGTATAGAAATTCCAGATAAATTTATAGTAGGCTATGGTCTAGATTATAATAATTTAGGAAGAGATTTACCAGAAATATATCAATTAAAAACAACACAACACATGACAAATTTAGTCCTATTTGGACCTCCTGGAGCAGGAAAAGGAACACAAGCTAACTTTTTAAAAGAAACATATAATTTAGTGCATATCTCTACAGGTGATGTGTTTCGTTTTAATATAAAAAATAAAACTGCTTTAGGTATGCTAGCTAAATCTTATATAGATAAAGGAGAGTTGGTGCCAGATCAAGTGACTATTGATATGTTAGAAGCAGAAGTAGAAAAAAATGCCGATGCTAAAGGTTTTATTTTTGATGGTTTTCCGCGTACTAATGCACAAGCAGAGGCTTTAGACGATTTAATGAAACGTAAAGATTCTCAAATTAATGCTATGGTAGCTTTAGAAGTAGATGATGAAGTTTTAGTAGAGCGTTTATTAGAAAGAGGTAAAACTAGCGGAAGAGCAGATGATGCAGATGAAAGTATAATTAGAAACCGAATAAAAGAATACTACGCTAAAACAGCTATTCTTAAAAACTTCTACACAGCACAAGATAAATATTTTGGTGTAGATGGAGTTGGTAGTATTGCAGATATTACAAAACGATTAAATACAGTAATAGATAAGCTTTAATATATAAAATCTCATGGTGGTTTTAAGCCATCATGAGATATTAAGCATGTTTATTATCAAAAGAAATTAACTAAATTTATTTCCACTTTTGTGGGGAATTATTATGACTGAAGGGAACTTTGTAGACTACGTAAAAATGCACGTATCTTCTGGAAATGGAGGAAAAGGATCTACGCATTTACACCGCGAAAAATATTTAGAAAAAGGAGGTCCAGATGGAGGTGATGGAGGTCGTGGAGGTCACGTAATTCTTAAAGGAAACTCTAATTTATGGACGCTTTTACACTTAAAGTTTAAAAGACACATAAGAGCCACGCATGGTGAACATGGTAGTAGTGGTAGAAGTTCTGGTGCAGATGGTCAAGACCAATATGTAGAAGTACCATTAGGAACCGTTGTTAGAGATACAGAAACCAATGAAATTCTTTTTGAAATCACCAAAGATGGAGAAGAAAGAATTATTGCAGAAGGAGGAAAAGGTGGTCGTGGAAATTGGCATTTTAAATCGCCAACCAACCAAACACCTCGTTACGCACAACCAGGAATTCCGTTAGAAGAAAAAGACATTACGCTAGAGTTAAAACTATTAGCAGATGTTGGTTTAGTAGGTTTCCCTAATGCAGGAAAGTCTACATTGCTTTCTGTAGTGACTTCTGCAAAACCAAAAATTGCAGATTATGAGTTTACTACATTAAAACCTAACTTAGGTATTGTTAAACACAGAGAGTTTCAAACCTTTGTAATGGCAGATATACCAGGTATTATTGAAGGAGCTGCAGAAGGAAAAGGACTTGGTTATTACTTTTTACGTCATATTGAGCGTAATTCTATTCTTTTGTTTTTAATTCCTGCAGATGCAGATGATATTAAAAAACAGTATGATATTCTGTTAGATGAATTAAGACGTTACAATCCAGAAATGCTAGATAAAGAACGTATGATAGCTATTTCTAAATGTGATATGTTAGACGAAGAATTACAAGCAGAATTAAAAGAAGAATTAGATAACACCTTACCAATTGATTATATGTTTATTTCTTCGGTTGCTCAAAAAGGATTAACAGCACTTAAAGATAAACTCTGGAATATGCTGAATGATTAAAAATAGTCTTGATATGAGAAATAATTTTATACTATTTTCTTTAATCATTCTATTTACAGCATGTGCACCAATTTATGTTGCAACAGATTTTGAAAAAGGCACCAATTTTTCTAAGTATAAAACCTATAACTATTATCAAGATATAGAAACAGGCTTGAGCGATTTAGAGGCTAAACGTTTGTTTTATGTTTTAGATAAGCAATTACAACTTCAAGGGTTCTCTGTTACAGAAAACCCAGATTTCTATATTAATATTCAGAGTAAAGAATACAAAGCAGCGCAAAATAGTGCTGTTGGAGTAGGTGTTGGTGGTACAGGAAGTACTGTTGGTGGAGGAATATCTATTGGTATTCCTGTTGGTCAAGAAAAAATTACAAGACAGATTTTATTTGAGTTTGTTGATGAAAAAGGTATTGGCCTTTTTTGGCAAGCAGAAACAGAAAGTAGTTTTAACCCAAATGCTACACCAGAAAAACGCGAAGCTGTTCTGCAATCTATTGTAGAAAAGGTGTTTAAAAATTATCCTCCAGAATCAAAATAAGCGTATTTCTCTCTGGTGTTTTAAGCTTTTAAAAAACAATTGAATACACTAGCAACTTAATTTTTTACTAACTTTTTACTAGCAATTAAAACTTGGTTTTCATAAAAGTTAGTGATATAAATTCCTTGGCTTAAAGTACTAATATCTACTTGTGTGTCTTGGTTATTGTTAAGTGTAACTGTTTTTACTTGCTTACCATCCATACTTACTATTTCAACAACAATACTATTCGCTAAAGTGTTTTCTAGTTTAAAGTGTACCACATTATTTGTTGGGTTTGGGTACATCGATAAGTTAAGCTCATTAGCTGTAATATCTTGAATACCTAAAGTGTTATCAATAGACCAAGAAACTGTTGCTAAGTGAATAGATTCATGACCATCAATGTTTAGTAAGTTGGTTGCATCATGCACAATAACAGTTAAGTTGTTGGTTCCTGAATTTAAATCACTTTCTTCAATATTTACAGTGTTTACATTCGTAGCAAAATTGACGTTATTAAGTGTCCATGTACTTTGTAATGTATTAGTAGGAAGTGTTTCTACAGTATTTATTTCAAAATCTAAAGGAAAAGAAGCTTCGCTAATGGTAGTTTCTGTAGGTGTATAAGAGTCTAAAGGCGAAACTAAATCGTGTATTTTTTCAATGATTCCTTCTTTACAAACAGAGCAAAAAGGATAGCCTAAATAGCGCATTTTACAAGATTGATGTGGTCTGTTCCATGTAGAAGCATTACCAGAAGTAGCATAAGGATAGATACCAACATTATTAATACCAATCCAGTTTTTCCATCTCACCAAACTAGGATCTGTTTCTTGGGTCATATTTATTGCTTCGGCTGCAAGTACGTCACCAGGATAATATTCGTCTTTTAAATCAACAAATGAATGTCCTAATTCATGAATAGCAATTTCTCCTGCATCTTCTCCAGTAGAAGCAATAGGAAATTGACCTCCACTACCTCCATAATAAGGTGAGTTTACTAAAATAAGTGCTTGATCATACGTTGGAAAATTAGTTGCTAAAACAGTGCTAATAGATGCTTGGTTTGAAGTGTAAAGTAGTCTGTGAATATTATAACTATCATAGGTAGTATCAAAATAATTATCTATTGTTTGTGCTGGCACAGTATAACTAGATTCGTCATTAGCAGTTCCAGGATGTGATGCACCACTTTCTGTAGATATTACTTTTATAATATGTACATTAAAGTAGTTTTCGTAGCTAGCAAAAGGCTCTTCAGCAAACAAATCGTTCATAAAATTAGTAGCATCTGTTTCAAATTGCGAAAGCTCACTTTCTTGATAACCATCACCTAAAATAACTAGATTAATTCGCTTAGCATCTTCTCCAGAGTCCTTTATTTTTAGTACTTCAAAAGTCTGAGAAAAAACAAGTTGTAAATTAAAAATAAGAAGTAATAATAGTAATGTTTTTTTCATGCTTATTCTATTTTTGTACTAAGGAGTTGTATTGGTTTTTTGTTTGTTATTTCTGAAATAACAATATGTTTTGCATTTTCAGGTAGTTGTAATCTAATACTAAATTGTACACTATCTAAATCTAAAATTCTTTTTTCAAAATTACCAAAATCGTTTACAAACTCCACTGTTTTTTTTAACGGATTTTTTAAAGTATGTGTTTCAATTTCTTTTAAATCAGCATCTAAAAGAGCGTATTGTAAATCGCCAATAGTGGTGTTTAGTGGTTTTTTAGGTCTTTCTTTTAGATTTCCTTCGGTGTTGATTTTATTGATTAACGAAATGCTTTTTTGGTCTTGTGCATTTTTTGTTAGTAGGTAATTTATAATTAGAATTTTGTTATTATAAATAACCTTTGGTTGTTCTATTGTTTTTTCACTCTCTAATGTTGTTGGTTTTTTTGAAGCACAAGAAATCAAGCATAATAATAGTACTATAACGGAAGATTTTAAATATACTTTAGCTGATACCATAAACAGATTATGAATAAAAAATAATAAGGCGTAAAGTTAATAATTAATTAAAATTTAAAACCTTATAAATAAAAAAAGAGGCTTATATAAGCCTCTTTTTTTATTAAATCTAATTTGTTTGCTATGCTAACAAATTGGTGTATTTGTCTTTATAACCATAAAGCACAGCAATGTTTAATATTAATAAAACTGCAGCTCCTGCAATTCCTGCTGGATCTAAAACAGCATGAAATAAAACGGCATTAATAGAAATACTCATTAAAATTATAGTTAATAGAGCGCCATATTTGTTTAGAATTAAAGCTAAACCTGCAACTATTTCTACAATACCAACAAGTGTCATTGTTTTTGCTGAAGTTAATGCGCCAAAAAAAGCTCCTGCTTCTGCAGATAATTCTGGCATTGGCATAAAGCCTAAAAATTTGTTTAGTCCAAAAATCAATACAAAGATTCCAAGTAAAATTCTTAGAATCATAAATACTTTTGAATTCATAATAAGGGATGTGTTAGTTAGTATAATATCATAGAATGATAAATTCTATATTTCTAACCTTAGGTCGTGTTGTTAAATGTTTACTTACAAATAGCTGTTTTCTTGTAAAATCCTTCTGTACTTAGGTTCTTTTCCCTTGAAAAGAGGAAAAGGGTATCTTTCTTTAGTATTTATTCTACAGTAATTTTTACTCCTTGGCTATGGCTACTAAATTCTGGAGCATACATACTTTGTATGGTTGTAATACCATTACTCATGTAACCTGAATTGTTTACACGTAAATCATACTCAAATACAAAAACTCCTTTTGGTAAATAGTCAAAAAAGAAATTGGTAGCAGCGTCTTTAGTACTTTCATAATACCCTAAACCATCTTGCCATTTGTATTGTGATAGTACGTTTACAGGTTCTAGTCCTGCAGCACGCATATCTTTCATGTGTACAAACTCCATGGCACGATCGCTTTTTAATTCTATACGAACACGAACTAGGTCACCAATTTGCAGCTTAGTATCTATGGTAATTTCTTTTAGTTCTTCACCAAGATCTGTATTCTTTTTTAAGAACAGTTTTTTCTTTAGTTGTAAAGGTGTTTTTGCTGTTGTTATTTTATCTAAATCTTCAAAGTATTGCCAGTATAAACTTCCCCAAGCAATTCCTTTTCCTTTTTTAGTAATCTTCACTTCTGCCATTTCTGGTTTAATATCGTTGCCTTTCCAAGATGTTTTAAAATAACCTGTTCCTGCTTCTACTTGTACAGCCTCAAGTTTTTTAGGATCTATTTCTTGATTACCAATAGTAATATCTATCATATCTGTTACACTTAACCAATCACTACCTTGTAGTAATAAAGCGTAAATAGCTTCTGTGGTTGCTTTGGTGGTTTTCCAACGGTTGGTTTGTTTGTTTTTAAGTAACCATATTTTTAAATTATCGATGGTTTCTGTGTCATTTTCTATTTCTGAAAATGCTTCAATTAATAAGGCTTGGGTTTCTATTGGTGCTTGATACCAATACCACGAATTGGTGTTTTCTTTCCAGTACATTCCTAATTCTTCATTAGTAATACTGTTTTCTTTTAACGATTTTAAAATGGCATTTGCAGTGTTTTTATCGTCTAGTCTTTCTAAAATTAAAGCCATCATTCCTTTAGCATATAAACTTCTTGATAACCAATGTTTCTTTATTTGTGTTTGGTAGTATGCTGTAATGTCTTGTACTTCTTTACTTTTTTTAATTTCAGGAAAAAAGCTTCGCATGTATAAATAATGCAACTGCATGTTGCTTAAATGGTCTTTACTTAGGTCTACATTTTTGTTGTATTTTTTAATGTCATTGTATTCTTCTACAAATGCTGCATCTAGATAATTTATAGCGTTTTTAATCATATTAGATTCTTCGCTATCGCTCGGAATGACATTTAAGTGTTTTAAATGACCAAAACCTGTAATGATATGCTGTGTGATGTAACGATTTTCTCTTCCTCCAGCAAACCAAGACCAAGCGCCATTATGCATTTGGTTTTGTTCTAGTTTACGTTTTGCGATTTGTAATTCGTTATTCATTTTGTTTAAATCAAATAACAAGGCAATGCGTTTTTTCTGTTCGGTTTCGCTTTGTGCATCACGTAACCAAGGTGTTTCTTGAATTAAAAGAGATTTTAATTCTTGATTTTTTTCTAGGTTAGAAAGTAGTGCGTCTGTGTTTTTCCATTGTTTAAAAACCTCTTGAATTCTAGGGTTGCTATTTGCAATATGACTAGCCAACGCATTTGCGTAATATCTGCTAAAGGTTTGCTCGTTACAATCATAAGGATATTCCATTAAATACGGAAGCGCTTGCACTGCATACCAAGCAGGATTGCTTGTCATTTCTAAAGCTAGATTATGATTTTTAAGTGTAGTAGAAGTATTGTTTTTTAACTTATTTAAAGTAAAAGTTTTTGTTTGGTTGCTTTTAATCCACATTGGAAGCGTTTCTGTTACCAACATTCTATTGGTTAACACAGGAAGCACGTTTTGTTCGCCATCGCTATAGTTTTCTGATTGCGCAATAATTTTATATTGCACAGCAGCAATGTCTTCAGGAATGTATAACAGCCAAGATACTTGCGTGTTTCCGTTTGCATTAACAGTAAAAGTTCTTGTACCATAACTTCCAGAATAGGTTGCACTAGGTATTTCGGCTTCTGTGTATAGTTTTTTATCAATACGTTCTCCTGTTGTGGTATCAAAAAGTTGTAACACAGCTTCTCCTGTAATTTGCTTTTTGGTAAGATTTGCAATTTTAGAACTAATTACTATTTCATCTCCTTCACGTAAAAAACGAGGTGCATTTGGTAGTACCATCAATTCTTTTTGTGTAACTGTTTCTAGGTTAGTAACTGCGCTTTCTAAATTTTTGGTATGTGCTAATAATTGTACGTTCCATTTAGTTAATGCTTCAGGAGTTGTAAAGCTAAAGCTTATGTTTCCGTCTTTATCTGTTTGTAATTGCGGAAAGAAAAATGCCGTTTCTTGTAGGTTTTTTCTAATGCTTACTGCAGCGAATGCATCTTCTTGTGTTGTTTGCTCTTTGTTAACTTTTATGCCACCTGCTTTTTCTGATAAAGCATTTTCTATTGAAATTTCTTCATCTAAAGTGGAGTATGACATTTCTATTTCAACAACAGGAGCACCTGCAACTTGTTTTTGTTGCGAAACGCTTCGTTTTGCCATCATCACATTATCTGCATCATACAACATTCTAGAATGCCCAAAATAAAATCCGAACCAATTAATTTGATCGTAATTTTGATACAATTGTGATGCAGTACTTGTATTTTTATTATACACTCTAAAACCAGAAATGCCAAAACTTTGCCTTGCGTTTTTTGTATTGTATGTATAGTAATCTGGCTGACTAATTGGGTTAAAATTCCAAGTATGCGCTTTAAATTGGTCTAGTGAAGCATCATACATGCTTGCAAGTAACTCTGCACTCACTTTTTCACCTTTAGGTCCTTTAATTTTAAAACTCCACGTTTCGTTTGTTCCTGGTTGTAGTTTATCTCTAAAGGTTTGTGTTTCTATTTCTAATTCGGTTTTTGGATACGGAACCGTAATATGTATACTAGAACTATGGTAACTATTAAAAGCTGAAAAACTATAATGCACCACAAAACCACCAACATCGTCTTTAGTAACAGGTATACTAATGGTTTTTTTATTTTTGTTTAAATGAATAACCTCTTGTTGAATTGTTTTGTGATTTTTTTCAACGGAAACAGAAACATAGACATCTTCTGCAGCAGAAGCAAATGTTATTAAAGCAGTTTCTCCAGGTTGGTAACTGTCTTTATCTGTTGTGCTACTAAATAATTGGTTGTCTGCTAAATCTTTGTCTTTAGTGCTAAAGAGTGTTGTTTTGGTTTGGTCTTTTACTAGTTGACCAAATTTGTCTTTGCTTTCTAAAAGGATTAAGTATGTTCCAGACTGCCATTTTTTAATGTTCCCTAATTTTAATTCTTTCTTTTTTGAGGT
Source organism: Lacinutrix gracilariae (assembly GCF_042684485.1). Classification (NCBI taxonomy): domain Bacteria; kingdom Pseudomonadati; phylum Bacteroidota; class Flavobacteriia; order Flavobacteriales; family Flavobacteriaceae; genus Lacinutrix; species Lacinutrix gracilariae. Next base: position 1,714,615 of record NZ_JBHULM010000011.1, read on the forward strand.
GTCAAACTTTTCGTCTAGAACCAGTTTTCCTTTTTGCCAAGTATTGCTATTATATTCGTCTTGATATGCTTCATGCGGAAATTTTGTTTTAAACTCTTTTTCTGAGATGTCTTGATAATCTGGAGCATCCCAAGGTCTAGGTCTTAAAACGTGTTGAGGTGCAATTAATTTATAAATTTTAATACTTCCTTTTGCAGGAGCAAATTCGCCATTTAAGTTTTTGGTATCTATTTGTAAAGTGTGCTCTTTGCTATTTTTATCTAGTTTGTTGGCAACTGAAAGGTTGGCCAATAAAGCATGATAGCCAACATTAACCGTTGTGGTTGCGCTTTGTGTTTCGCCATTTAAATCTGTAATGTCTGCTGTTATTTCATAGTGAAAAACAGGTAGGTTTTTTTTGTCTACACTTTGGTCGGGAAGCGCATTGAATTTGATTTCAAATTCTCCTTTAGCATTGGTTTTACTTTCTCCAAAAGTGATTTCTTGTGGTTCGCTAATAAAAGATGGTCTATACCAATAATACCATCTTGGGTATTGTACTTTTCGGTGTACTCTATATACCACTTTAGCATCTGTAATGTTGCTTCCTGCGTAAGCAAGCGCATTTCCTTTTACTGTAATTTCATCATTTATGGTATAGGTTTCTGTAATAGGAAGAAATTTAGCTTCAAATTTAGGTCGTTTATATTCTTCAACTGAAATATTTGTGCTTCCGTTTATGTGTACTTTTTCAGAAGAAATACTAATATTAAAATTACCTGTTAATCCTGTATTTGGTAAAATAAATTCGCCTTGAAAAGAACCAAATGCATTGGTAGTAAATGTTAAGGTTTTTATTTGTTGATAATTAGCGTCTTTTATTGTGACGTTTAGTTTGGTATCTGTTAATACTTCCGAGACATCGTTATTGGTTTTTATGGCAATGCCTTTAAAGAAAACGGTTTGTCCTGGTCTGTAAATACTTCTGTCTGTAAACAGAAAACCATTGTAGGTTTCGTTTACTTTATTGTTGTTCTCTTTGTAAAGTTGGTAAATATAATAGTTGCCAAAATAGGCTTTCTCGTTGTTGTGTACGACTTCTATTTTTAGATTGTTATATCTTTCTTTGGTTTTAGAAATATAAGCTTCGCCATTCGTGTTGGTAACTAGGTTTTTTACTTGTTGTTTGCGGTTGTTATTTTTTAAATAAGTGATTTTAAGTTTGGCATTTGCAATAGGTTTTCCGTTGGTTCTATCTACTACTTGAAAAACGGTTTTATCAGAAACTTTGTTTTCAACTACAGCCAAATTAGTCACTTGTAGGTTTGCAAAGCCAAAGGTGTTTGAGCCATTATTTGTTTCTGCTAAAATAATGTAGCGTGCATTATTTAATTTTGGTAAAATAACTTCTGTGGTATGTGTTTGGTAGTCTTTTTCATTACGTAATGTACTTTGCCATTGTGTAACGCTTTCAAGTTTTTTTATATAGGCTAACTGTTCTTCTTGTGTGTATGTTTTGTTTAGTTGTTCTAATTGGTTTTCAGAAATTTTATATACTGTAAAAGAAATATGGTCTATGTTTTTATAGCGAATTAAAAGCCTTGCTTCTTTTTGTATTGGTAAATGTGTTTCTGTAGTAATCTGTAAAGATTGTTGTAAAATTTGCTGCTTTAAAATTTGACATTTTTGTGCAGCAATACTTTTAGGAAATTGCTTTAAAACAGTATCGCAAATAGCAAGTGCTTCTTTGTTTTTCCAACGGTTTTCTTCTTTGGTTTCTGGTTGGTATTCATACCCTTGTTCTAAGAATAAATTAGCAATTTCATAATCATATAAGCCAGAAATTGTAGTTCCTTTTAATTGTTTGCTTTCTGCTTGTAGAGCTTTTAAATAAATAGTCTCTTTATCTTTAAAAGTAGCATGCTGTTTAACAAAATGTAATCTTTCTATATTTACATCTGCTAAAGCTTCTGCTGTTTTGTTTGTACTGTGAAACTGTATAAGTTCTTGATAGATTTTTAAAGCATGCAATTGTAAAGATACACTATCTTTAGAAGTGATTTTTAAGTTAGCAAAAGCTTCTGCTTCTCGTAAATAAGCTTCTTTATCTATTTCAAATGTATAGGCAGGTTTGGTAATATTATTCTCTGTAGTTTTATAAAATTCTAAGGCATTATGGTTTAGTAAATCAAAAAGAGTAGGTCTAAATAGTTTAGAGTTTTCTTGTTCTAGTAAAAGCGCATCATAATTATTTAAACTTGTTTGCTGTAGTAGTGTGCTGTTTTTTAAAGAGTGTTGGTAGTAAGTACTAATTTCGGCAAACAGTGTTTGTAAGTCCCAAGTTCTAAAATCTGTGGCATCTACTTTGTCTTCGGTTTTTGTTCTGTTGTAAAACAGATAACGATTTTGATTAAAATACTGCCAATATAAGTTGGCAAGCATGTTTTGCAGTAGATTTTTGGTAGGCGAAACGCTTTGGTTGATTTCTTCTTTAAAATCGTTTATAATTTTTAGCTGTGCATCTTCTTCTAACGTTAAAGCATATTTGCTTTTGTATAGTAGTGTTTTTACAATTTGTGGAGCGTTTTTATCTGCTTTTGCTTTTACGCTAATGGCTTCTACAGCTTTTAAAGCAGATTGGGTTAAGCCTTTTTTTTCTAATTGTTTTATTTCTTCCCAAAGATTATTGTAATCGTTGTTTTGTGCTTGAGAAAAATTTGCAAAAAGAATAATCATAAGAATAGAGATGGTGTGTTTCATGTGCTTAGTTTTACGTAAAGCTAACTTCAAAATGTGTTCCAAAAAACACCGAATTCGTAAAATCAGCGTTTTGTGGAGTGAAGTTAACTTTTTTTTAAGTAAATAGTACTTTCTTAAATTAGATTTTGAAAGGTTATATTTGTTGTATCTAACCTGATGCTATGCATAAATTATTTGTTTTATTAATGTTTCCTTTATTGAGCTTTAGCCAACAAAATATTGGCAAAGCTGAAGCGCTTTTAATGCAAAAAAAATATGTAAGCGCAGAAAATTTACTCCAATTAATTATTGCAGAACACCCAAAAAACTTAAAAGCTATTGAGTTGTTTGGAGATGCTTATGGTTACCAAAAAAAATGGGATGATGCCATTACACAATATAAAAAATTGGTAGAGGCAAAACCGTTAGAAGCTAATTACCATTATAAATATGGAGGCGCTTTAGGTATGAAGGCTTTGCAAGTAAATAAGTTTATAGCTTTAACTATTATTGGAGATGTTAAAGAAGCCTTTTTAACTGCAGCAAAACTTGATACTAAGCATATAAATACGCGTTGGGCTTTAGTAGAATTATATATGCAGTTACCAGCAATAGTTGGAGGAAGCCAAAGTAAATCTTTACAATATGCTAATGAGCTAGAAGCCTTATCTAAGGTAGATGGTTATTTGGCCAAAGGTTATATTTATGAATATGATGAACAGCCAGATTTAGCAGAGAAATATTATAAGATGGCAATTACAGAAGGAGGGTCTTTAACTTGCTATGAGAAGCTTTCTAGGTTTTACGAAAGTACGAATACACCAGAAAAAGCGATTTCAACTATAGAGGCATCACAAAAAAAACACAAACGTAATGCATTGCATTACCAAATAGGAAAGGTTGCTGCTGAGTATAATGTACAATTAGCTAAAGGAGAACAATGTTTACAGACTTATATAAAAAATTATAGAGCTGAAGATGGTGTGCCAATAGCTTGGGCAAATTATAGGTTGGCACAAATTTATAAGCACCAAAACAAAAAAGAAAAAGCATTACGCGCCATTACGTTGGCTATTTCTGAGCTTCCAGAAATACAAGTTTTTAAAGAAGAGAAACTTAAAATAGATCAATTATAAATTTTATTAATAACTGCATTAGCAGTTTTTTTTTATTTCGATTGCATAATTAATAGTAATACTATTATATTTGCAATCAAAATATGTAATTATGATTAATTTACTATCAAATTTAAAAATTAATGTACCAGAAAAAATCTATCTTAAAGATCCTGAGTCCTCTAAATTAGGTAGACGTATTATAGAGCAAAGTATATTATTAATAGATGAAATAGGCTTTGATAGTTACACGTTTAAAAAATTAGGTGTAAAAATTGGTTCTAATGAAAGTTCTATATATCGTTATTTTGAAAGTAAGCACAAACTCTTATTGTATTTAACTTCGTGGTATTGGGCTTGGATAGAGTATCAACTTGTTTTTGCTACGCATAATATTACTGATGAAAAATTACAACTACAAAAAGCTATTGAAGTAGTTACAAGGTCGATTAAAGAAGATAATACGTTCTTGTATATTAATGAAGTTGTATTAAATAGAATTGTTATTAATGAGTATTCAAAATCGTACTTAACCAAAGAAGTAGATACCGAAAATAAAGAAGGATACTTTATTGTCTATAAAAGATTAGTAACTAGGTTGCGAGATATGATGATTAAAATAAACCCTAAGTATAAATATGCATCCACTCTTGCAAGTACAGTAGTTGAAGGAGCTTTGCATCAGCATTTTTTAAAAGAACACTTTAAGTCTATTACAGATTGTGATGCAACAACCACACCAACCCAATTTTTTACAGAACTCACCTTTAATGCTTTAAAATAAATTTATGAAGAATAATACAATGACGCCTTGGCAAAGGCTTTTTGGTTTGCTTAAATTAGAAAAGCGTGCTGTTTTTCAAGTGTTTTATTATGCCATCTTTGCAGGATTAGTTTCGCTATCCTTGCCTTTAGGTATTCAAGCAATTATTATCTTATTACAAGGAGCACAAGTAACTACCTCTTGGATTGTTTTAGTTGTTTTAGTTACTCTTGGTGTTGCCTTTGTTGGTGTGTTGCAATTGATGCAAATGCGAATTATAGAAACCCTTCAGCAACGTGTTTTTACCAGAGCGTCTTTTGAGTTTATTTATCGCTTTCCAAAAATTACAATGGAAGAGCTACGTAGTTATTATCCACCAGAATTAGCAAATCGTTTTTTTGATACACTAACTGTGCAAAAGGGCTTAGCTAAAATATTAGTAGATATTCCTGCAGCAGTTTTGCAAATTGTGTTTGCACTTATATTACTTTCTTTTTACCATCCTTTTTTTATTGCTTTTGGTATTATACTCTTAATACTAGTATATGTGGTTTTTAAATTTACAGCACGTAAAGGAATGGAAACAAGTCTGCAAGAATCTAAAAACAAATACAAAGTTGCGCATTGGATTCAAGAAGTTGCAAGAACTATTATAAGTTTTAAGTTGTCTGGAAAAACCAATTTAGCATTAACCAAAAATGATGCTTTAGTAGATAAGTATTTACATTCTAGAGAAGCACATTTTAAGGTGTTAGTCATTCAGTTTATACAAATGATAGGTTTTAAGGTTATTGTAACTGCTGGTTTGTTAACTATTGGTGGTGCTTTAGTTTTAAACCAAGAAATGAATATTGGACAATTTGTAGCAGCAGAAATAATTATACTATTGGTAATTAGTTCTGTTGAAAAACTAATACTTGGTTTAGAGTCTTTCTATGATATTTTAACTTCTTTAGAAAAAATTGGTCAGGTAGTAGATAAAGAATTAGAAAGCCAAACAGGAGAAGATCCTATATTTAAAGACAATTTTAAAATAGAACTAGAAAACGTAACCTATAATGTACCTAAAAGAGATAAAAATATATTAGAAAATATCTCTATGCAAGTACATGCCAATACAAGTACCTTGATTCGTGGAGAAAGTGGAGCAGGTAAATCTAGTTTGTTGCGTTTGTTTGCAGGATTAATAAAGCCAACAAAAGGAAGTATCTTTTTAGATAACTTTTCTTTAAGCAATATTCATTTAAATAAATATAGAGGACAAATAGGAATGTCTTTATCAGATGAAACTCCTTTTCAAGCTACGCTTCGTGAAAATATTACTTTTGGAGATGCTAGTCTTACAGACGAAGACGTTTTTTGGGCCATTGAAAAAGTAGGACTCCTGAAATTTGTTAAAGAACAACCTAAAGGACTTAATGCTATTATTAATCCAGAAGGAAAACAAATTGCGTATACAGATGCAAAAAAAATAATTTTAGCTAGAGCAATTGTTAGAAAACCAAAACTATTAATTCTTGAAGATCCTTTAGACCAGTTTGAATTTACCGAATGGGAAAGGGTTATGAACTTTTTATTAGATAAGGCAAACAATTGGGCTGTTATAGTAGTAAGTGGTAATAAAAGGTGGAAAGAAAAATGCCAAAATACTATTGTATTACACAAAGGAAAAATGATTTAATTTATCAATGCTATGCTAAATATATCTAACAATACATTACATAAAAAGTTCGATTTTAATACCTATAAATCCGGACGAAAAACCTTTAACAAAAGATACTATAAGTATTTTAATAGGTTTCTTTTAGGCTTTGCTATTTTTTGTTTTATAGTGTTGTTTTTTCCATGGACACAAAATATAAGTGGACAAGGAAAAGTAACTACTTTAAGGCTTGATCAAAGACCACAAACCATACAATCTCCAATTCCTGGAAAAATTGAAAAATGGTTTGTACAAGAAGGAGATCAAGTAAAAAAAGGAGATACTATTCTTGAAATTTCTGAAATTAAAAGCGATTATTTTGATCCTAATCTAGTAACAAGAACAGAAAATCAAATACATTCTAAAAACGCATCTGTAAGCTCTTATTCTGAAAAAGTAAAAGCGCTAGATAGGCAAATTGCAGCATTAAATGCCGCAAGAAATTTAAAGCTAGAACAAGCCAAAAACAAATTAATGCAAGCGCATTTAAAAGTAAAAAGCGATAGTATTGAGCTAGAAGCAGCACATACCAATTTAAAAATTGCACAAACACAATTTGATCGTATAGTTACACTTCAAGAGGAAGGCTTAAAAGCATTAAAAGATGTAGAAGAAAAAAGGTTGAAGCTTCAAGAAACCCAAGCAAAACTTATTTCGCAAGAAAATAAACTATTGGCAAGTAAAAACAATGTTATTAATGCACAGGTAGAAATAGCTAGTGTTAATGCTTCGTTTAATGATAAAGTATCTAAAGCACAAAGCGATAAATTTACTGCACAATCTAGTCAGTTTGATACAGAAGCACAAGTGAGTAAATTAGAAACTAGTTATTCTAATTACGAAATGCGAAACAAACTTCGTTATGTAACTGCACCTCAAAACGGATTTATAAACAAAGCCATTCGTGGAGGTTTAGGCGAAACCTTTAAAGAAGGAGAAAGCCTAGTTAATATCATGCCATCACAATATGATTTGGCTGTAGAAACTTATGTGAAGCCATTAGATTTGCCATTGTTGCATGTTGGCGAAAAAGTACGTGTTGAGTTTGATGGTTGGCCTGCAATTGTTTTTAGTGGTTGGCCAAACGTATCTTATGGAACCTATGGCGCAAAAGTAGTTGCTATAGAAAATTTTATAAGCAGCAACGGAAAATATAGAGTGTTACTAGCTCCAGATGGTGAAGAAGCAAATTGGCCAGAAGCTATTCGTGTTGGTTCTGGAGCCAAAACAATGGCTTTATTAGAAGATGTACCAATTTGGTTTGAATTATGGCGAACACTAAATGGTTTTCCGCCTAATTATTACCAACCTGAAACCAATAAAACAGATAAAAAAGTAAAAGAATGAAAAAGCGATTAACTCTATTTTTGCTTTGTTTTTCAAGTATGCTTTTTGCGCAAGAAGACCTTTCTGTGTTGCGTTTTGATGAGTATTTAGCATTTGTAAAAAAATATCATCCTATAGCAAAACAAGCACAATTGGTAATCAGTGAAAGTGAAGCAAAATTATTAAAAGCAAGAGGTGCTTTCGATCCTAAATTAGCTTTAGATTATAATAGAAAGAAGTTTAAAGGCACAGAATATTATGATAAATTAAACACATCCTTTAAAATTCCTACTTGGTATGGTATAGAGCTTAAGGCAAATTTTGAAGAAGCAGATGGTGTATATTTAAATCCAGAATCTACACTTCCTGAAGATGGTTTGTATAGTGCAGGAATTTCGTTTTCTGTGGCACAAGGGCTTCTTATTAACAAACGCATGGCTTCTTTAAAACAAGCAAAGCTTTTTAAGCAGCAAGCAGAAGCAGATCGAGATATTATTGTAAATAACATTCTTTTTGAGGCTTCTTTGGTTTATTTTAATTGGTTAAAAGCGTATAATGAAGTAAACCTATATCAAGAGTTTTTAGCCAATGCGCAAGTGAGGTTTAATGGTATTAAGCAAAATGTAGAAGTTGGTGAAAGTGCAGCAATAGATGCAGTAGAAGCAAGAATTGTTGTAAATGAAAGAGCGTTGTTACATGAAAAAGCAAAAGTGAAATTCATGAAAGCAACTTTAGAGTTATCTAATTACTTGTGGCTAGAAAATAATATTCCTGTCGAGTTGCAAGACAACGTAATACCAAATGTAAATAGCGAGGCAAGTATTGATGATAGTTTGAATATTTCAGAATTAGCTTTGTATGATTTTGATGTTGAAATGCATCCAAAAGTACAATCTTTAAGCTATAAATACGAAAGTTTAAAAATAGAAAAACGCCTAAAAGCAAATATGCTATTGCCTAAAATAGACTTGCAATATAATTTTTTATCACAAACACCAGAAGCGACTAATAGTTTTAATACTGCCAATTATAAAAGTGGTGTAACCATGCTTTTTCCGTTGTTTTTAAGAAAAGAACGCGGAGATTTAAAACTAGCAAAATTAAAAATGAAAAATACCTCTTTAGATATTAGTTTGTCTAAACTTAGTATTAAAAATAAGGTAGATGCTATTAAAAATGAGTTGCAGTCGTATGTTGTTCAAAACGATTTAACAGCTAAAATGATTCAAGATTATCAGCAATTAGTAGCTGCCGAAGAACGTAAATTTACATTAGGAGAAAGTTCTTTGTTTTTAGTAAATGCAAGAGAAAGAAAACTTATGGATGCACGCTTAAAAGCAATTTTATTAGAAAACAGTTTTTTTGAAACTAAAGCCAAGCTATTTAATAATTTAGCAGTTAGTATTTAATAATTTAAAGGAACAGATTCCTGAAAATTAGTGAAATTCAGGTCAAAAAACTATCTTTGAAGCATCTTCAAAAATAAAACATGAACGTACATTTTATAGCTATTGGTGGATCTGCAATGCACAATCTAGCCTTAGCATTACACAATAAAGGATATCAAGTAACAGGAAGCGATGATACTATTTTTGAGCCTTCTAAATCTAGGTTAGCAGCAAAAGGATTATTACCAGAATCTTTTGGCTGGTTTCCAGAAAAAATAACAGCAAATTTAGATGCTATTGTTTTAGGTATGCATGCTAAAGCAGACAATCCAGAATTGTTAAAAGCACAAGAGTTAGGCTTAAAAATATACAGTTATCCAGAGTTTTTGTACGAGCAGTCTAAACATAAAACTAGAGTTGTTATTGGTGGTAGTCATGGTAAAACTACCATTACTTCTATGATTTTACACGTGATGCATTATCATGATCGCGATGTAGATTATATGGTAGGTGCACAATTAGAAGGTTTTGATGTCATGGTGAAATTAACAGATGACAATGATTTTATTGTTTTAGAAGGTGATGAATATTTAAGTTCTCCAATAGATAGAAGACCAAAATTTCATTTATACAAACCAAACATAGCATTGTTAAGTGGTATTGCTTGGGATCATATAAACGTGTTTCCTACTTATGAAAACTATGTAGAACAGTTTAGCATTTTTGTAGATAGTATTGTTAAAGGAGGAAGTATAAATTATAACGAAGAAGATGCTGAGGTGAAACGCGTAGTAGAAGCATCAGAAAATCCTATTCGTAAAATTGCTTACCACACACCAGAATATACTGTTGAAGATGGAGAAACCTTATTAGAAACACCTGAAGGTTTAATGCCAATTGAAATTTTTGGTAAACACAATCTTAATAACCTAGCAGGAGCAAAATGGATTTGCCAACACATGGGAATTGATGAAGACGATTTTTATGAAGCAATTTCAACATTTAAAGGTGCAAGCAAGCGATTAGAAAAAATTGCCGAAAGTAATAACGCTGTAGCTTATAAAGATTTTGCACATTCGCCAAGTAAGGTAGAAGCAACCACTAAAGCAGTAAAAGAACAATATAACGATAGAAAATTAATAGCTTGTTTAGAACTACATACTTATAGTAGTTTAAATGCTGAGTTTTTAAAGGAATATAAAGGAGCTTTAGATGCAGCAGATGTTGCTGTAGTATTTTACAGTCCGCATGCAGTAGAAATTAAAAAACTAGAAGAAGTAACACAAGACCAAATTGCAAATGCTTTTAAGCGTGATGATTTAGTTATTTATACCAATCCAGAAGCGTTTAAAGACTTTCTTTTTAAACAAAACTTTGATAATACAGCCTTGTTGTTAATGAGTTCTGGTAATTATGGAGGTTTAGATTTTGATGCGGTTAAAGAGTTAATCCATTAAAATATTGGCATACTGAGCCTGTCGAAGTATCTCTTCTCATCAGATTCCGTATTAAATTCAAAACGACAAATAATAGTTTTTCATGCTATACATGTTTATTGATTAAGCGGTTGTCATACTGAGCCTGTCTAGGTATCTCTTTTCATCAGATTCCGTCTTAAATTCAAAACGATAAAGAGCAGTTTTCAATGCTATACATCTTTAATGATTAAGCAGTTGTCATACTGAGCCTGTCTAGGTATCTCTTTTCAGCAATTCCGTATTAAATTCAAAACCATAAATAGTAGTTTTTCATGCTATACATGTTTAATGATTAAGCGATTGTCATACTGAGCTTGTCGAAGTATCTCTTTTCAGTAATTCCGTATTAAATTCAAAACGACAAATAGTAGTTTTTAATGCTATACATGTTTAATGATTAAGCGGTTGTCATACTGAGCTTGTCGAAGTATCTCTTCTCAGCAATTCCGTATTAAATTCAAAATGATAAAGAGCAGTTTTTTATGCTATACATGTTTAATGATTAAGCGGTTGTCATACTGAGCTTGTCAAAGTATCTCTTTTGAGTAGATTCCGTATTAAATTCAAAATGATAAAGAGCAGTTTTCAATGCTATACATCTTTAATGATTAAGCAGTTGTCATACTGATCCTGTCGAAGTATCTCTTTTGAGCAGATTCAGCATCTAAGTTAAAAATTATAGCGTTCTATAAAATAAAACAAGAATAGATGCGTTATGCTAAAACCAACCAAACCAGTATTTTATAAAGCATAATTACGTTTTTTAACTATTAATCAAACCAAATAAATATGAAACGTATTCTTTTTTCTGTATGCTTTTTTACCCTTTTCTTTTCTTGTAATTCTGATGATGATACTACTAATAATAGTGTGACAACACCAGAGGCTGGATTTTACGCCTTAACAGTTGGTAATTCTTGGGAGTATCGCTATTATGATTATAATTCATCTAGTAATAGTTTTGAAGCTAGTACTATTACCGAATCTGTATCTATTGTTTCTACCGAAGAAATAGAAGGCGAAACCTATTTTAAATTTAGATATTTTACAACAGGTAACGATGTTAACTCACCCAATTATCCAACAAATGGAGAATCTTTTAGATACTTTAGAGAAGATTCAGGGAATTTGATAAATGATAGAAACGATATTATTTTTCTTAGAGAAAATCATGAAGAAAGATTAATAGATTCGTTTAATACTTCTCTTTTGCAGTATCTGCGCTTAGCAGAAAACAGCTATAATGTTACCACAGCTGCAGGAACATTTGATGCTTTAGATATGGAATTATATGCAAGAGATCAAGATGGCAATCAGTACCCAGGAATTTCGCATTATTACTATGCAGATGGTATAGGCTTGGTTTTAAATACAAGTACTTTTCTTTCTACTGCTCAACATTTTCTTGAAAGACGATTAGAGTCGTATACTTTGGTTAATTAAATATAGTATCTAAAAACACCTGAATACTTTCTTGACTAGCACGAATCAATTCCGCTTTAGCGTTAGCAGTATCTATGGTTTTTTTGTCTTGTGAGAGTTTAAATTTGCCTTCCCAAGAATCTATAGTAATTTCAAATAGTTTAATATATTCTAGATTAGCTTCCATTCTTGGGTTGTCTACTTCTAGAATATATTTGTGTTCTGGAGCTTCTAAAAATTCGGTCATTTTTATTAAGGATTCTTTTAAAGCTTCTTTATTTTCAATGGCTTTAACGCTTCCTTTAAGGTGCACTTTTACGTAATTCCATGTAGGTAATTGTGTGGTAGTATAAATGCTTGGTGAAATATAGCATTGTGGACCAGAAAAGATAATCGTTACCTCATTATTATCTTGTAATAACTTGGTTTGCGGATTATAAATATCAATATGGCCAATAAGTTTACCATCGGTTTCTCTATAAATTAATGGTAAATGCGTAATAAAAGGTTGGTTATCCTTTACCGAAATAAGGGTTGCAAGCGGATAGGTTTTAATGACTTCTAATAAGTTGCTTTTAGAGTTATCTTGGTGGTGCTTAGGAGGATACTTCAAAAGGAAAATGAATTTAAATGTATGTTTTTTGATTTATCAATTTACAATAATTATATTTATAAGATGCAAGAAAAACCAGCTTCCTTTTCCATAAAAAATTGGAGTCAAGATGATCAGCCTCGCGAAAAACTTCGCGATAAAGGCAAGCTTGCTTTAAGTGATGCAGAGTTGGTTGCTATTTTAATAGGCTCTGGAAATAGAGAAGAAAGTGCTGTTGCCTTATGTAAACGTATTTTGGCGAGTGTAGATAACAACTTAAGTGAACTTGGTAAACTGTCTATAAAACAACTCATGCAATTTAAAGGTATTGGTGAAGCTAAAGCAATAAGTATTACTGCTGCATTAGAATTAGGAAGAAGACGTAGAGCAGGAGAGGCCTTAGAAAAAAAGAAAATAGCCTCTAGTGTTTCGGTTTTTGAACTAATGCAACCTATAATTGGCGATTTGGCGCATGAAGAATTCTGGATTATATATTTAAACAACTCGAATAAAGTAATACAGAAAAACCAATTGAGTAAAGGTGGTATTACAGGAACCTTAGTAGATGTTCGCTTAGCACTAAAAACAGCCTTAGAGGTTAGTGCTACAGGAATTATCTTGGCGCATAACCATCCTTCAGGAACTTTAAAACCTAGCCAAGCAGATAAGCAAATTACCAATAAACTTAAAACTGCAGCACAAAGTTTAGATATTAAAGTGCTAGACCACTTAATTATAACCGAAAAAGCATACTTTAGTTTTGCAGACGAAGCGCTATTGTAAAAGCATCTAAAATTTAAAAGTGATATAGCTAAAAGTAAAAAAGGTAGATACTATAAAATAAAAATGGGTATGTGTAAATTAGAAATAGTTATACCTTTTACAAGGTATTGGTAAGCTAAATACAGATGCTTTTATTACATTTGAAATAATTATTTGCTGCCAATTGCTACTCAATACTGCTACTAAAAAAACATGTTACTAGTATATACACATAAAATTACACCAAGAGTTAAATATGTTTTTAAACATATATGTACTAGAATTTTAGGTCTTCCTGTTACATTTACTACAACTATAGAAGAGTTTATAGCACATGATAGTTTAAAAATATCTTATACCAAACAACCATTAAGCCATGAAATTTTTATTCGTAGTCACCATTTGTTGTTTGAGCAAGGACTAAGTGATGTAGATATTAATGTACAAAACTGGGAAGACACCAAAGGCTTTTTTACTGCAGGAGATAAAAGCGTTTTACCTTATGATATTTTTGCAGCTTCTTTTTATATGCTTTCTAGGTATGAAGAGTATTTACCTCATGTAAAAGATGATTATTCGCGCTTTACAGCAGAAGAAAGTTTAGCCTATAAACATAATTTTTTGCAACAACCCATTGTAGATATTTGGGCGTATAAGTTTAAAAAAATACTACAAGAAAATTATCCAGATTTTCAGTTTGCCACAAAACAATACCAAGTAATTCCTGTAATTGATGTTCCTGAAGCATTTACTTTTAAAAATAAAGGACTTATGCGAAGTTTTGGTGGTACATTACATGATTTAGTAAGCTTTAAATTTAAAAGATTATATACTAGATTTTCGGTTTTATTTGGATTCAAAAGAGATACGTATGATACTTTTAAGTACATATTAAACAAGCAAAAACAAACTAAATTTAAGTTTGTGTTTTTCTTTTTAATTGGTGATTATTCTACCTATGATAAAAATATAAATATAAATAAAGCACAGTTTGTTTCGTTAATCAAACAAGTATCAGACTATAGTATTGTAGGTTTAAAAGCATCCTATTTTGCAATCTCTAATTTTAAAATACTAAAACAAGAAAAAGAAAAACTAGAAGCTGTTATAAATACATCCTTACTGGCTTCTAGAAATTCGTTTTCAAAATTAAATCTACCAGAAACCTATAGAAATTTGGTAGAATTAGAAGTTCCAGAAGATTATACCATGGGTTTTGTAAACCATATTGGTTTTAGAGCAGGAACCTGTACACCTTTTTTCTTCTATGATTTAGATTATGAAGTGCAAACACCTTTAAAAATATACTCATACCATTTATTAGACTATGCCTTACTGAAAAACAATTCGCTTTTAGATAAAAAGAAGGTGTTAAACCAAGTAATAAATGAAATTAAAAAAGTAAACGGTTCTTTTATTCCTGTGTTTCATAATTATACCTTTAGTGATGTAGAAAGATGGCATGGATTTAAAGAACTTTTTAATATAATAATTGACTCTCCAAACGATGCATAAAAACATAACAGATATTTTTTTTGATTTAGATCATACCCTTTGGGATTTTGATAAAAACTCCGCTTTAACCTTTCAAAAAATATTTGAAATAAATAATGTTACTATTAATACCGAAGAATTTTTAAAACATTATGAACCAATAAATCTTAATTATTGGAAGCTTTTTCGAGAAGAAAAAATTGATAAAGTAAATTTACGTTATAAAAGACTTTCAGATACTTTTGAAGCGATACGTTTTACAGCAGATCAAGCCTTAATCCATCAGCTTTCAGAAGACTATATTACACATCTTTCTAGTTTTAATCATTTGTTTGAAGGTACTGTAGATATTTTAGAATACCTGAAACCTAATTATAATTTGCATATTATTACTAACGGTTTTCATGAAGTACAACATAAAAAGTTAGAAAAAGCAAACATTAATAATTACTTTAAAACAGTAACCAATAGTGAAATGGTAGGTGTTAAAAAACCAAACCCTAAAATTTTTGACCATGCTTTAGGTCTTGCCAATACTACAAAAGCACAAAGTGTCATGATTGGAGATAATTATGAGGCAGATATACTTGGTGCATTAGATTTTGGTATAGATGCTATATGTTTTAATTATCATAATTTTACTTTAGATGCAAAAATTAAAAAAATTGAAACTTTAATAGAGTTAAAAAAGTTTTTTTAAATAAAATAGCTTAAATTTAGTAAGTCACTAATAATAAGTGGTTTACGTTATGTTTAAGTGTGCTTTAAAATATTCAATTCTTCTTTTTACAGGTGTATTATGTCTAACCGCTTGTGTAAGTGATATAGATTTTTCGCAAAGCGAAAGTTTTGCAATTTCACCTATAATAGATGCTAGTGTAATTTATTTTGATACACCAGCAAGTTCTTTTGTAAATGGAATAACAGAACAAAGCATAGTTAGAGATTCTGTTAATGTAGATGTGTTTGCAGATGCATTTACTGTAGATAATCTTACAAAAGCCATATTTCTATTTGAAGTAACAAATACTATAAATAGAAGCTTTCAAGCGCAAGTAGATTTGCTAGATCAAGCAAACGTTTTGCAACATAGTTTTAGTTTTTCTGTTGCAGCTTCCTTAAATCAAGAAGAAATTTTAGCAGAACACCTAGAAATCTTTGAAAACCAATCTTTACAAGCATTTAAACAAACTACAAAGTTAGTAATCACACTTACTTTAATGCCAAGTAATGATGGTTCTATTTTAACCGAAGAAAGCCCTGGAAACTTAAAATTTAGGTCTAAAGCCACCTTTTATCTTAATCTAGACACTTCTACATGAAAGCACTAAGTCTGTTATTACTAATAACTACTTGTTGTGTAACTTTTGCGCAAAACAAGCAGCTATTGTATGGCTTTCATGAAATACCACAAAACCTTTTAATAAATCCAGGAGCTCCTGTAACTAATAATGGTTTTATTGGTATACCTTTTCTGTCTCATATACACGCTAATTTAGGCATGTCTAAGCTAACTGTCTATGATGTTTTTGCAGATGATGGTCGCGATTTTAATAGCAAATTAAAAGATGCTATTTACGCTATGAAAGACACCGATTATTTTGCTGTTAACCAACAACTAGATTTGTTTTCTGCAGGTTTTGCTTTTGGTAGAGGTTTTGAAAAAGATAAATACCTTTCTTTTGGTATGTACCAAGAAACCAATGCTTTTGTATATTTTCCTAAAGATTATGCTGTTTTAGCGTATGAAGGAAACCATGAAAATATAGATAGAGTTTTTAATTTAGGACATTTAAATACTAGTGCAGAGATACTTGCTGTCTTTCATCTAGGATTTAATAAAAAAGTGAATAAAAAGCTAACCTATGGACTACGAGGTAAAATTTATTCTAGCATTTTTAATGTTAACGCTACAAATAATAGAGGTACTTTTCAAACTACAGTTGGTGAAAACAACTTTTTAAACCATCAGTTTTATTTAGATTTAGAAGTACAAACCAGTGGACTTAAAAGCCTTTTAGAGGATGAAAATACAGAATTAAGTAAAGATATAAGTACCATAGTACAACGAGCCTTTTTTGGAGGCAATTTGGGTTTAGGATTAGATATTGGTTTTACCTATAGTTTTACAGACCAATGGATGCTAGAAGCAAGTATTCAAGATGTAGGTTTTATAAAGTATAATAAGGATGTTGAAAATTATCAACTAGACGGAAACCTTACGTTTGAAGGAATAAATCCTTTGTTTCCAGAATCTGGTGAAGGACAAACAGCAGAAGAATATTGGGATACTGTAGAAGAAGACTTTGAAGAATTATTTAAAATAGATACTACCAATACCAAATATACTTTGGCCAAACCTATAAAGTTTAATGCTGTTTTGCAGTATGCATTTGGTAAAAAAAACAGTAAAGAATGTAATTGCTTATCTGTACAAGAAGACTTTCAAAATAGAATAGGAGCACATCTCTTTTTAATGAAGAGACCAAGAAAACCACAAGCAGCATTAACGGCATTTTATTATAGAAGACTACTTTCTAATCTAGGTATAAAAACTAGTTATACATTAGACGCTTATTCTTTTAGTAATGTAGGTTTGGCAGTATCAACTACTATTAAAAATATACATTTTTATATTGCAGCAGATAATTTATTAAAATATAAAAACCTAGCAAAAGCACAAAGTGTATCTTTGCAATTAGGTTTTAACTATATATTTAAAAGCAATGAAAACTAAAATTATCTTTTTCCTTTTTATAGCAGTATTTACATGTAATCAAATACAAGCTCAAATTAATATTAATGATTATAAATATGTAATTGTACCAAACAAGTTCGATTTTTTAAATGAACCAGACCAATATAGATTAAATACACTAACAAAAGTTCTTTTAGAAAAACATGGTTTTACTACCATTATGGAAGATGAAAAATTTCCTGATGATGCCGTTTTAAATAACTGTTTATCTTTAAAAGCAAATGTTTTAAATGAATCTGGAGTATTTAATTCTAAATTAAAAGTACAATTAAAAAATTGTAAAAATGAAGTTGTTTTTACAACAGCTATTGGCTCTTCTAGAGAAAAAATGTACCAAGTTGCTTATACTTTGGCATTAAGACAAGCATTTAGATCTTTTCACACGATTAATTACCAATATCAAGAAAATCCAGACATACTAGCATACAGTAAGAATGGCAATAAAGTAGATAATATTGAAATTGAAAAATTAAAAGAAGAGATAAAAGTTTTAAAGGAAGAAAAAGAAGCACAAAACAATGTTGCTAAAAATGTTGCTAAAGTAGATACTACATTAATAGAAGACACTAAAGTAATAGAAAGTATTACCAAGGTTGAAGAAACTGTTGCTGTAGATGTTTTAACCGCTGTACGTATTGCAAATGGTTATCAATTAAAAGACAATGCACTTCAAGTAGTGTATACCATAAAAAAAACAGGAATCCCTAATGTGTATATAGTAGAAGATAAAGAAGCCATAATCTATATGTTAAATGCTAGTTGGGTAATGGAGTATTATGAAAATGAAAAACTACAATCAAAAACATATACCATTAAATTCTAGTTGCAACTAACACTAATAACCATACTTATCTTTCCATCGTTTTTTTAAAAACTCTCTATGTGCATTTTCTCTAGTATTGTTACTAGGATCATACAATTTGGTGTTTTTAATTTCTTCAGGTAAAAACTCTTGATTCGCAAAATTATTTTCATAATTATGTGCGTATTTATAGTTATCGCCATAACCTAATTCTTGCATTAACTTGGTAGGCGCATTTCTAATTTCTAAAGGCACAGAAAGATCTCCTGTTTCTCTAACTAATTGTTGTGCCTTACCAATTGCTTGGTATGCAGCATTACTTTTAGGTGAGCATGCCAAATAAGTAGCACATTGACTTAGTATAATTCTAGATTCTGGATATCCAATGGTAGAAACTGCCTGAAAAGTATTATTAGCAATTACTAAAGCTGTTGGGTTTGCATTACCAATATCTTCACTAGCAGCAATTAATAAACGTCTAGCGATAAATTTTACATCTTCACCACCTTCAATCATTCTTGCTAACCAATACACAGCACCATTTGGGTCACTACCACGAATAGATTTTATAAATGCAGAAATAATATCATAATGTTGTTCGCCTGTTTTATCATAGCGTACTGTATTGTTCTGTACCTTTTCTAAAACACTAGCATTGGTAATCACTATTTTATCAGCATCTTCAGCATTTACTAATAACTCAAAAATATTTAATAATTTTCTTGCGTCACCACCTGATAGCTTTAATAAGGCATCTGTTTCTTCAAGAATTATGTTTTTTTTAGATAAGTACGCATCTTTTTCTATAGCGCGTTTTAAAAGGGTCTCTAAATCGTTTTTATTAAAAGCCTTTAAAATATATATTTGGCAACGAGACAAAAGTGCAGAAATAACTTCAAAACTAGGGTTTTCTGTGGTAGCACCAATTAAAGTAACCCATCCTTTTTCTACTGCTTGTAATAAAGAATCTTGCTGTGATTTGCTAAATCTATGAATTTCATCAATAAACAAAATAGGGTTTTTGGTAGTAAATAGCCCTCCACTTTGTTTGGCTTTTTCAATAACTTCACGCACGTCTTTAACACCAGAATTTATAGCACTCAAGGTGTAAAAAGGTCTTCCAGATTCATTTGCTATAATGTTGGCAAGCGTAGTTTTACCAATTCCTGGTGGTCCCCAAAGAATTAATGACGGAATTAAACCTAATTTTATCTGTTTTGTTAAAGAACCATTTTCACCAATCAAGTGTGATTGACTAATATAGTCATCTAAAGTTTTAGGTCTTAAACGTTCTGCTAATGGTTCATTCATAATGGTAAAATTACAAATTCCTAAGTTGTCAATTATCTTCTTGTTGAAATTTTTAACTATAATTTTAGTAAAATTTGTATTGCTGACAATTTATCATTCTTAATCATATTGGATAACTATTTGCTATCTTTAAAATATGCAAGAACAATTTAAATTTACTCCAGGAGTTTTAGGTTATCCAATAGCATTTGTATTGATATTATGGATTGTTTTTTGGTTCGAAATTCGCTTTCATGTAAATTTAAATAGTCATGGTATATACCCAAAAAGACTTTCTGGACTACAAGGTGTGCTTTTTAGTCCATTTATACATTCAGGTATAAAACATTTGTATTCTAATACTATTCCGTTATTTGTACTATCAACAGCGCTTTTTTATTTTTATAGACCCATTGCTTGGAAAGTACTTTTTTACGGTATTTTACTTTCTGGTTTTTTAACTTGGTGTATTGGCAGACCATCTTACCATATTGGTGCTAGCGGACTTATTTATGTGTTAGTAAGTTTTACTTTTTTTAAAGGAATATTAGCTAAACATTACCGATTAATAGCACTTTCTCTATTGATTATTTTTCTTTACGGAAGCATGGTTTGGTATACCATGCCAATAGAAAAAGGTATTTCATGGGAAGGACACTTGTCTGGTTTAATAACCGGTTTACTATTTGCTTTTATATTTAGAAAAGAAATAGCAAAACCCAAAAAATACGTTTGGCAACAAAAAGATTACAATGAAGATGAAGATCCTTTTTTAAAACATTTTGATGCAAACGGAAACTTTATAGAATTACTAGAACCAGAAACAGAAACAGAACCAGAAACAGAACCAGAAAACAAAGTACAAGAAAACAAAGTACAAGAAAAACCTCAAATTCAAGATACACCTGAAAAGGAGGGAAGTACAACAATTCATTATATTTATAAAAAAAGTAAAGAGTAGTTTATAGCAAACTACATACGTTGTCTTATAGCTTCATATAAAAAAGCACCACAAGCAACAGAAACATTTAATGATTCTATTTCACCTAGTAATGGTAGTTTTGCTTTAGCATCTACTAATTTTAATACCGAAGGGTTAATACCACGACCTTCACTCCCCATAATTATAGCACAAGGTTCTTTAAAAGAAACATCATAAAGCGTATTATCTGTTTTCTCTGTAGCAGCAATTACTTTAATGCCTGAAGCTTGTAAATAGAACATGGCATCTTTTATGTGGTCTACCTTACAAATAGGTATTTTAAATACAGCACCAGCACTAGTTTTTATAGTATCTCCATTTACAGGAGCACTACCACTTTTCTGAATAATAATACCATCAACTCCTGTACATTCGGCAGTTCTAATAATAGCACCAAAGTTTCTAACATCACTTAGTTGGTCTAAAAGTAAAAATAAGGGTGTTTTTCCGGATTCATTAACATTTAAAACAAGATCTTCTATGTTATAAAATGCAATAGGTGAAATTTGTGCAACAACACCTTGATGGTTATTTTTAGTAAGTCGGTTTAATTTTTCTACAGGAACATAAGAAGTATTGATACCTTCTTTTCTAATTAAAGATTCCAGTTCATGAGATAGTTCTCCTTTAAGACCTTTCTGAATAAAAACTTTATCAATTGCTTTATTAGCATTTATTGCTTCAATAACTGCTCTTATACCAAATATTTGTGTACTGTTTTCCATTGGTGCAAAGGTATAAAAAAACCAACTTGTATTAGTTGGTTTTTTATAAGATATATTTTAGGTTATTTAAACCATGAACATGTGTCATTTTATATATGCTTTTACTTTATCATTATTATAAATAGAGTAGAGCTTAACCTATGTATATAAAAAAACCACCTCAAAAAGAGGTGGTTTTTAATATGATTTAATTACTTAAAATTAGTAAGGAGTAACTTCATAAGTTTGTCCTCCATTAGATACTGTTAAGTAAGCTATTGGAGCTTGACCTGAAGTAGCAGATAAATCAAAAGCACCTGTAACAACTATTGAACCACTATTGTCAAAATACTCGTGGTTAAAGTTTAAAGTTAAAGGAACATCTGTAGTGTCTCCAAATCCAGCATGTGGATTGTCATATAATTCAGCAATAAGAAGGTATTCTCCATCACCAAAGAAATAAGAATCACTTTCTGGACATGATGCTGTAGCCATTAGGTAACCTAAGTTAGCAAAAGTAGCTGCATCAAAAAGAACAACATCAAAATCAATTGCACAAAGTTCTACTGTAGTAGAAGAAACATCTTCTTCTTCAATAGTAACTTGACCATCCCAATCTAAATCTAAATCAATAAAAGTATTGATATAGTCATTAGTAATAGTTACGGTATGCTCAAAAGCAGCAATGTTAAAGTTAGCTCTAGAAGAACCTCCAATAACTAATGTTTCATCTCCTTCAATATCACCAGTTTGTAATATATCTACAGTTGCAGAACCAGTAGTACTTCCCGCAGGAATAGTAATTGTGTGTCCTTCAAAGTCAGCGCTATCTGCTGAACCTCCAACTTGAACTAAATCAATTACTGCGTTTACAGGTTGAGTTTCTGCTAAAGTAGCAACTACTTCTATTTGATAAGTACTTTCATCATCAGCGTCAATTGCACTTTCGTCAATTGATGTAGCAGATGAAGAAGAAAGAGTTATAGTAGCAGTGCTGTAATCTATAATTGATTCATTTGTATTATCATCTTCATTACAAGCAGTAACTAAAATACCTGTAAGAGCTAATAATCCAATGTTTTTAAATATTTTATTCATAATATTTTCTTTGTTTTATATTAAAATTATTGCTTGTACATAACCCAAGCACTTCCATCATAAACACCATCTACTCCAGAAGTAGTCCAAACAATGTTACCATCATTATCTACATATCCTTCAGCATAGATAGGGTTAGAGTATTGCCATTCGTCAATTAAACTTAATTCACCACAAGTATCAGTAAATGTTACAGCATAACCAGCACCTGGCCATCCCATCATAGAATCGATTTCATATAAACCAGGTCCTAATTCAGTAACGATGTGATTTTGAAGTCCAGAAGAATAGTTAATAGCATATGTTCCAGCTAAATCAGAAGAACAGTTAACTACTAAGCTATAATCTCCCATTGAAGAGTTATAGTAGTATACAGATCCATCAGTTTTGTAAACTTTAGTTCTAAAGCTTAAAACATCACCAATACGTAAGTCAGCTTCAACAACACCTGTACCAGATAATAATGACGTTAGGTCACTAATAACTAAGTTGTAAGGTAAAGAAGTTGTTTCTGCTAAAGAAATCTCAGTACCACCATTAAATGATTTTACAATTTCGATTTTTTCTAATTGATCCGTAGTTCCAGCTGTTTGTGAAACAGTCATATCTAAGTATGCATTAGTAATTGTTACTAAAGCATCTTCTAGAGGTACTCCAGCTTCAGGACTACCTAAGATAGAACTATTTGAAGTAGCAGTAACATCTACTAATAGTCCAGCTTCGTCTGCGATCTCTGCTACAGTATCTGCATCAGTCTCACATGCAACAATACTAAATAATGCTGCGAATGCTAAAAATATATTTTTTAAATTTTTCATTTTGTTTTTTTTTTAAAATTAGTTTGTCCACCATAATGGCGTAGTTAATACATCAGGACCTTGATCGGCTACTGCTGCAGAATAATTAACACCATTCACAGATTGTTGTGCAATAGGGTAATTTAAACGACTAGGAATAGAAGATTCTTGAGCATCAATTGCTAGAGGTAAAACAGGGAATCCTGTACGTCTATATTCAGTCCATGCTTCAAAACCTTGTAAATATAAAGCTACCCATGATTGTTCAGCTATTTGTTGTAATCCTGCTTGCCCACCACTATAAGAAATAGATACGTTAGCAACTCCGTTAGAAGAACATGAAGCAGCGATACCTGCATTAAAGTAATCAGCAGCACTACCACCAATGTAACCTTTTTCAGCAGCTTCAGCCATTAAGAAATTTAATTGAGCAAAAGACATAAAATAAGCTGGTTCTTCAGCTTCTAAATATTTTTCTCCAATAAGAGAAACATTGTTAGAATCTCCGTAGAAAGAATCTCCAATTGCTTCGATACCTGCAGGCTTACCTACATAACCGTTTCCAGAACCATTACCTCCAACTTCTTGAGCGTAAACTGGTAATCTTGGGTCACCAGTAGCAATCATATAGTTTACTAATTCTTCACCTAAACACCATTCGTTAACACGACCACCATCAACTAAACCTTCAAAATAAGGGTTAGCATTTGGAGAAGCAGCTAAGTAAGCCATTTTAGCCTCATCATCATTGCTAGCAAACATTTCACCAGCGTTAACTAAAGCTTGTAATTCAGCAGCTGCATTATATCCACCAGAAGAAGCTCTCATTAAAGCTCTAAATTTTAAGGAATTTGCAAATAATTTCCATTTCGTGTAATCTCCACCGTAAATTAAATCTTGACTTGCATCAATAGTACCAGTACCATTTAATAATGTATTAGCTCGAGTAAGCATGCTAATTATTGCAGGGTAAACTACTGTTTCACTATCATCATAAACAGGTGTAATAATTCCTGACTCTCCTTGAGAAGCTTCAGTCATTGGAATATCTCCAAAAGTATCTGTTAATAATTGGTAAGCATATGCTTGCATTACTAAAGCAACACCTTGTAGGTTACTATTACCTTCTTCTGCTGCTAATTCTTCCATTGTTACAGCATCTTTAATTACAGATGAGTATAATACAGACCATAAAGCTTCAATAGAAGCTTGTCTTGGTATATATAATTCATTATCGTTATATACTGGTTTTCCTAGGTGTTGTGCCCAACATGAACCAGCCTCACCAGCTAAAAAGATATCTTGTATTCTATCTCCTGCAGATCTTGTAATACCAGCTAAAAGTAATTCAGCAGGAACAGAAACAGGATTATTAGGGTCGGTGTTTGTCTCTTCGAAATCACCATCACAACTTGTAAACGTAAGGGCTTGCCCCAGTATTACAAGCGCTAGTAAAAATTTTATTTTTTTCATATTCTTTTTTTTTAGAATTTAAGATTTAAATTGAATCCAATACTTCTTGTAGATGGTATTTGTGCATACTCAAGACCTTGGTTACCTGTACCACTACTAAAAGCAGATTCTGGATCAATATGTGGAACTTTTTTGTAAAGAATAGCTACGTTTCTAACTGTTGCTCCAACAGAAATATTATCAATTCCTGTGTTTTTAAATAAGCTGTTAGGAATAGTATAAGTTAATGCTAATTCTCTCCATTTTACGAAAGATGCGTCATATACTGAAGATTCTGCAATGTTTTGAGAATACGTAGTAGAGAAGAAACTTTGTGCAGTTGTAACAACGTTATTAGGAACATAGTTTCCTGTACCATCATCCATTACACCTTGACCAACTATACCAGTCTCACGACCTTGAGTTGTTTCTTCTAATACACCAGCTAATTTACCCCAAGAGTTTGTTTGAGAATAAATATCTCCACCAGACTTCACATCAAATAAAGTAGATAAACTAAAGTTTTTGTAAGACATGTTAATTCCTAAACCTCCAGTCCAATCTGGGTTGATGTTACCTAATATTTTGTTAGTAGCATCTGCTTGTGGTAAACCATTTTCATAAATAATGTTTCCAGCATCATCTCTTAAGAAACCAGGACCATATAAAGCTCCTACTGCTTCTCCTTCACGAGCTACAACATCTACGTTCCATAATCCTCCTAAAACAACTTGACCGTTGTTTGTTGTTGGGTCATCATCGATATTGCTTGCTTCATTTGTATTCTTAGCGAAGTTAATGTTAACACCTAAGTTAAAACCATCATCACTTCTTAAAATTTTAGCTCCTAAAGATAACTCAACACCTTTATTAGTAATATCTGCTACGTTATCCCAGAAAGCAGTGTAACCTGAAGCAGGATCAATATCCTTAGCCATAATTACATCTGTAGTTTTCTTATCGTAGTAAGTAGCGTTTAAGTTAATTCTGTTGTTGAATAATCTTGTTTCTAAACCAACTTCATATTCTTGCGTATCTTCATTTCCAATTTCTGGGTTATATAAAGTACCAGGTAAGAAAGCTACAGGAGTAGATCCCCAAGGAGATGTTGAAAATGCAAAAGTAGGATCAATACTGTAAGGTGCTAATGGACCTGCACTACCTACTTTAGACCAACCTCCTCTTACTTTTAAGTAAGATACAGTTTCTCCAGAAATATCAAACATATCTGTTACAATAGCACTACCAGTTACACTTGGGTAAAAGAAGCTATTGTTTTTTACTGGTAATACAGATGCCCAGTCATTTCTTCCTGTTACATCAATAAATAAGTAATCTCTATAAGAAATTTGAGCAAAACCAAATACACTGTTTATTTGTTCTTTAGAAGTGAATTGTTGTAAAGTTGGAGTAACACCATCTCTTGTATTAGAAATGTTATATACATCTGGTACTTGTAATTCACCAGCTACCATGTTGTTTAAGTGGTAGTTGTTAACCATCATGTTACCTCCCACGTTTAAACTAGTTTTAAAATTCTCTCCTATATCAGTGTTATAACTTAAGATAGCTTGTGAGTTAATTTCAGAACGGTTACGGATAACTTCTTGGTAAGAACCTCTTGGAGTTTCATAAGTACCAAAAGCACGTTTTTTAGCATCTAATGAAGAGAAGTAATCAAGACCAGTTTGTACAGAAACACTAAATTTCTCGCTAAATTGGTATCCTAAGTTTACATTACCATTAAGACGGTCTCTATCAAACTCATTTGTGTTTGTATCTAATGACCAGTAAGGGTTATTGTTATATGCTAAGTTCCAGTTAATAGGAGTAGCATCATCTGTTCCAGCAGCAAAACCTGTTGGAAGGTTTCTCCAATCTTTTAAAGCTGTATAATCTACGTTTCTTGCAGACCAAACTAATTGACCTAATTGGTTATTAGCATCTCCATAACCTACAGATGGTAAGTTATTACTTTCTGTTTTAATATAGTTAACACTAACACCAGCAGTCCATTTGTCTGATAATTTCATGTTTACTTTTGTAGAAATATTGTATTTTCTAAGGTCTGTATTGTAAAGAATACCTTGTTGGTCTGTTAAACCTAAAGATAATCTAGCATCTACTGTTTCACTTGATTTTGAGAATGCAATGTTGTTATTAGTAGTAATACCAGTTTCAAAGAAATCTTTTACGTTATCAGGATAAGATACCCATGGAGTAGCTTCACCATTAACAGAATCCCATTGAACAAATTCTAATCCAGCATCTAAAGCAGGACCCCAACTTTCATCAACTCCACCGTCTCCAGTTACACCGTCTACATATTCAAAATATGAAGCACTGTTACCTTGTCCGTAAGAGTTTTGGTAATCTGGTAAGATAAAAGGATTTTCAAAACTAGCACTTGAAGTAATTTCAATTCCTAATTTGTCAGATTTAGATCTACCTGATTTAGTTGTTACAACTAATACACCGTTAGCACCACGCATACCATATAAAGAAGTTGCAGCACCACCTTTTAAAACGTTTATAGATTCGATATCATCTTGATTTAAATCTGCTAAACCGTTAGGTGTACTTGTACCTCCACTACTTGTAGAGTTACCATAACTTCCGTTATCAAGCACAACACCATCTACAACAACTAAAGGCTGAGTATCACCACTAATAGAAGTAATACCTCTAATAACGATTCTACTTTCAGCTCCTACAGCTCCAGATGCGCTTGTTACATTTACACCAGCTACTTTACCACTTAAAGAGTTTACAATGTTACCATCTCTTACTGTAGTTAATTCTTCCGATTTAACTTGTTGAGACGCGTAACCTAATGCTTTCTCTTCTCTTTTTATACCAAGAGCAGTTACAACTACTTCATCTAAAGTGTTGTCAGGTTGTAAAGAAACATCAATTGTACTTGATGTACCTACAGCTTGTGTTTGGTTTGCGTAACCAACATAACTGAAAATTAAAACATCACCTTGTTTTGCACTAATTGAATAGTTTCCATCAAAATCGGTTGATGTCCCAGTACTAGTTCCTTGAATAATAACTGTTGCCGTTGGAAGAGGCAAGCCGTTTTCATCAGAAACTGTTCCTGAAATTGTTTTTTCTTGTGCAAACGTAAATTGCACAACAAACGCCAGTAATAGCGTTAAAATTCCACTAAACTTTGTTTTCATTTTATATTTTATTTGAATTAGTCTATGCCAAAAATCATAATAAAAAGTTAATAAAACAATAATTATAGGTTAAAATTTTGAATTTTTTTTCAGAGTAATGCTTTTAAGCTTGCTAATAACTCAGAAAATTGCGGTTAAACTTAAATGAATCTTAGAATTAGAAAATTTAAATTTTTGATTTTCATTTTTACCATTTGCATAATTAAATTTAAGTAATCCTGCCTTGGTTAATAGCCCGAAACCAAATCCAAAACCGTATAGTTTTTCCTTTTGTATGGTAAGCTTGTTTTCAAAATAAGAAAAATCAATGATGGAGTGTATGTAAAGCGAGTTGCTTAATTGGTATCTGTATTCTGTGTTTACTAGTCCATACATAGAGGCGTTAAGACTATTTTCTTCAAAACCTCTTATAGAGTTTATACCTCCAAATAAAAATAATTCGTTTTCTAAGTAATTTTCAGAAAATAAACTAGAAGCATTTAGCCTAATGTAGGCGCTATTTTTTTGGTTTAGATTAAATATTTTAAAGGCATCAATAAATAAGCTGGTTTGGTTTTCAGAATTATTAAGATATTTTCTTTTTCCGTTACCTATTTCAAATGCTAAAAATAAATTTCTATTAAAAAGATAATTGTTCTGTAGTTTACTGTAACTAAACTTTAAGGTATACATGTTAGACTTGTAATCCTGTATTTCTGAAATTGCATTATCATCACTTAATAGGTTATTAGAGTTGGTGTTTTTAATACCTAAGTAAATGTTGGTTTGTGGGTTTATTTGGTAATATAATTTAGCAACTTGGTTTACGTTGGTGTAGGAGGAATCCTTTTTTAAAATTTGTAAACCTACTTCAGTTCCAACAGGGGAAGAAAATAAATATGGAATATTTAAATTGGCATTAAATGTTTTTTGTTCACTTTCATCGCTTTTATAAATCAAGTTAAAAGATTCCCCAGCATTTAAATTGTTATTAAGGTTAAGGTTTAGGTAACCATTAAAATCAATCTTATTAGTAGACTCATTAGTACCAAAACCTAGAAAGCCATCAAAATTATTGCTTTTAGCTTTTTCAATATACATATATAGTATGGTAGAGTCTTTTGTAAAAAGTACTTCGGGGTCTTTTATTTTATTGGCAAATCTTAAATCATTTAATGCCTCCGTTTTTTCTTTTATTTCAGAAAGATTAAAAGTGGTATTTGTTTTTAACTTTAAATAGTGTTTTAAATACGCTTTAGGAAACTTCTCATATCCTTTAATTATAATTTTATCAATAGATCTTTTTTCGGTGTTGGTTACAGAAGTTAAATTCGCTTTTAAGGTAGTATTGTTTTTTATGGTAATATTTTGCAGTTGTATTTTGTTAAAAGGAAAACCTAAATCGCTAATTTTAGAATTTAAAGTATATAGACTTTTTTCTAGATCTGTAAAAGGTAAAATAAAATAGTTGTCATTTATTTGGTGGGTAACTTTCTCTATGATATTTCTCGGAACTATTTTTTCGTTATAATATATATGTATATCAACGTATCTTTTTTTTAGTTGGAAAAATGAGAGGTAAGAACTGTCATTTTCTTTTATTAATGGTTTTACTTCGTTTTCAATATAACCAATTTGAAAAAGTTTTTGCTGAAGCATATTTACTTCTGCTTTAATACTGTTAAAATCAATATGTGATTGCTTATAAGAAAGAGAGTCAATAACAGTATTTTCTATTTCGGTTTCACCAGTAATTTTTAAATAAAAATTTTGGCCAATTACTTTCAAAGAAAATAAAAGGCATAATAATATGGTAAAAAAGAAAGATTTAGACACGATGAATTTTCTGCTTTTTTTAATTGTGTAAATCTAACGGAAAAACAATAGGAATAATACAGTTTGAAAATTAAATTTTAAAATCTATTAAAAATTAATGGTTTAGAGTTTGATTCTTTCAAATTAATTCCTACATTTGCAGCCCTCTAAGAAGAGGATTTTAAAATTTATATATAATATATATGCCAACAATTTCACAATTAGTACGAAAAGGAAGAGCCAAAATAACCAAGAAGAGTAAATCGGCTGCTTTAGATTCGTGTCCACAAAGACGTGGTGTGTGTACTCGTGTTTATACAACAACACCTAAAAAACCTAACTCAGCAATGCGTAAGGTGGCAAGGGTTCGTTTAACAAACGGTAACGAGGTGAATGCATACATTGGTGGAGAAGGACACAATTTACAAGAGCACTCGATAGTATTGGTTAGAGGTGGAAGGGTAAAAGATTTACCAGGAGTTAGATATCACATTGTTCGTGGTGCCTTAGACACAGCAGGTGTTGCAGGTAGAACGCAACGTAGATCTAAGTATGGTGCAAAACGCCCTAAGAAGTAATTTAAACTTTAAGAAGAAGACATGAGAAAAAGAGCAGCGAAGAAAAGACCGCTTTTACCAGATCCTAAATTTAACGACCAGTTAGTAACTCGTTTCGTTAATATGATGATGTGGGATGGTAAAAAGTCTATAGCTTTTAAAGTATTCTATGATGCAATTGCTATTGTAGAAGAAAAGAAAACAGATGATGAAAAAACAGCATTAGAGATCTGGAAAGATGCTTTATCTAACGTTATGCCTCACGTAGAAGTGCGTAGTCGTAGAGTAGGTGGTGCAACATTTCAAATACCAATGCAAATTCGTCCAGATAGAAAAGTATCAACAGCAATGAAGTGGTTAATAGGTTATGCTCGTAAAAGAAACGAGAAGTCTATGGCACAACGTTTAGCTTCAGAGGTTTTAGCAGCAGCTAAAGAAGAAGGAGCAGCTGTTAAGAAAAGAGTAGATACTCATAAAATGGCAGAGGCAAATAAAGCGTTCTCTCACTTTAGATTTTAATAAGAAATGGCTAGAGATTTAAAATTCACAAGAAACATTGGTATTGCGGCTCATATTGATGCTGGTAAAACAACAACAACAGAGCGTGTACTATATTATACAGGAGTTTCACACAAAATTGGTGAGGTACATGATGGTGCAGCAACTATGGACTGGATGGAGCAAGAGCAAGAACGTGGTATTACTATTACGTCTGCAGCTACAACTTGTACATGGAATTTCCCATTAGAAAATGGACAACCAACTCCAGATACAAAAGGATATCACTTTAATATTATTGATACTCCAGGTCACGTAGATTTTACTGTAGAGGTAAATAGATCTTTACGTGTGTTAGATGGTTTAGTGTTCTTATTTAGTGCAGTTGATGGTGTTGAGCCTCAATCTGAAACTAACTGGAGACTTGCAGATAACTATAAAGTACCAAGAATTGGATTTGTTAACAAAATGGACCGTCAAGGTTCTAACTTCTTAGGAGTTTGTCAACAAGTAAAAGATATGTTAAAATCTAACGCTGTGCCAATCGTTTTAAACATTGGTGATGAGTCAGATTTTAAAGGTATTATTGATTTAGTAAAAAATAGAGCTATCGTATGGCATGACGAAACACAAGGGGCAACTTTTGATGTTATTGACATACCAGAAGATATGAAAGAAGAAGCTCATAAGTATCGTGCACTTTTAATTGAAGAAGTAGCAAGTTACGATGAGAACCTTTTAGAAAAATTCATGGAAGATGAAGATTCTATTACAGAAGAAGAAGTGCATGCTGCACTTAGAGCTGCTGTAATGGATATGGCTATCATTCCTATGATTTGTGGTTCTGCTTTTAAAAATAAAGGTGTACAATTCTTATTAGATGCAGTATGTCGTTACTTACCTTCTCCAATTGATAAAGAAGGAATTAAAGGAATGAACCCTGTTACAGAAGAAGAAGAAATACGTAAGCCAAGTGTAAAGGAGCCATTTGCTGCTTTAGCATTTAAAATTGCTACAGACCCTTTTGTTGGTCGTTTAGCATTCTTTAGAGCTTACTCAGGTCGTTTAGACGCAGGATCTTATGTGTTAAACAACCGTTCAGGTAAAAAAGAACGTATTTCTCGTATCTATCAAATGCATGCTAATAAGCAAAATGCAATTGAATATATAGAAGCTGGAGATATTGGAGCTGCTGTTGGATTTAAATCTATTAAAACAGGAGATACACTTACAGATGAAAAACATCCTATTGTTTTAGAATCAATGGATTTCCCTGATCCAGTAATTGGTATTGCAGTGGAGCCTAAAACTAAAGCAGATGTTGATAAATTAGGAATGGGATTAGCTAAATTAGCTGAAGAAGATCCAACATTCACAGTACGTTCAGACGAAGCTTCAGGACAAACTATTATATCAGGAATGGGTGAGCTTCACTTAGATGTAATTGTTGACCGTTTAAAACGTGAGTTTAAAGTAGAAGTTAATCAAGGACAACCACAAGTAGAATACAAAGAAGCTATTACACAAGCTGCAGACCACAGAGAGGTTTATAAAAAGCAATCTGGTGGACGTGGTAAATTCGCAGACATTGTATTTACTGTAGAACCTGCTGAAGAAGGAGCTGTAGGACTTCAATTTGAATCTATTATTAAAGGTGGTAACGTTCCTAAAGAATTTATCCCTTCTATTGAAAAAGGATTCAAACAAGCAATGATAAACGGACCTTTAGCTGGTTACGAGATTGATGCTATGAAAGTGACATTAAAAGATGGTTCTTACCACGATGTCGATTCAGATCAACTTTCTTTCGAATTAGCTGCTAAATTAGGATTTAAAAACTGTGCTAAAGCTGCAAAAGCTGTAATCATGGAGCCTATTATGAAGCTAGAAGTTATTACTCCAGAAGAAAATATGGGTGATATTGTAGGTGACTTAAACAGAAGAAGAGGTCAAGTAAGTGACATGGGAGATAGAAATGGTGCAAAAACTGTAAAAGCTACCGTGCCATTATCTGAAATGTTTGGATATGTAACAACATTAAGAACATTATCTTCAGGTCGTGCAACATCAACAATGGAATTTTCACACTATGCTGAAACGCCTTCTAATATTTCTGAAGAAGTAATTAAAGCAGCTAAAGGAGAACAATCTTAAAAAGTTAAGAAAATGAGTCAAAAAATTAGAATAAAATTAAAGTCTTACGATCATAACTTAGTAGACAAGTCTGCTGAAAAGATTGTAAAAACCGTAAAAAATACGGGAGCTGTTGTAACTGGACCAATTCCATTACCAACGCACAAAAAGATTTTCACTGTATTACGTTCACCGCACGTTAACAAGAAATCAAGAGAACAATTTCAATTAAGCTCTTATAAGCGCTTATTAGATATTTACTCTTCATCTTCTAAAACAATTGATGCTCTAATGAAATTAGAGTTACCAAGTGGTGTTGAAGTAGAGATCAAAGTTTAAGTATAAACTTACATGTCCTTAACGATGGTTAAGGAAAAACGGAAAAAATACAATTCAAGGCTGAAACGTATTTTCAGCCTTGTTTTTTAATAAATAGTAACAAATAAATAAATAATAATTATGTCTGGGTTAATTGGAAAAAAAATCGGTATGACCAGCATCTTTGATGAAAATGGAAAAAACATTCCATGTACAGTAATCGAAGCTGGACCATGTATCGTTACCCAAGTCAGAACTGAAGAAGTTGACGGTTATGAAGCTGTACAACTTGGTTTCGATGACGCGACAGAAAAAAGCGCTACTAAAGCTGACTTAGGTCATGCTAAAAAAGCGGGTACTTCTGTTAAGCGAAAAATCGTTGAATTTCAAGGTTTTGATGAGGAGTACAAATTAGGAGATGCTATCACTGTAGATCACTTTGTAGAAGGTGAATTTGTAGATGTATCAGGAACTTCAAAAGGAAAAGGTTTCCAAGGTGTTGTAAAACGTCATGGATTTGGTGGAGTTGGTCAAGCTACGCATGGTCAACATAACCGTTTAAGAGCTCCAGGATCTATTGGTGCTGCTTCATATCCTGCGAGAGTATTCAAAGGAATGAAAATGGCCGGTAGAATGGGTGGAGATACAGTAAAAGTTCAAAATTTAAGAGTTTTAAAAGTAGTTACAGATAAGAATCTACTTGTTGTTAAGGGATGTGTTCCTGGACATAAAAACGCTTATGTAATTATTAGAAAATAATGAAAGTAGCAGTTGTAGATATTAACGGAAAAGACACAGGAAGAAAGGTAGACCTTTCTAAAGATGTGTTTGCTATTGAACCTAATAATCATGCTGTATATTTGGATGTTAAACAATACTTAGCAAACCAAAGACAAGGTACTCACAAATCAAAAGAAAGAGGAGAGATTACTGGAAGTACACGTAAGATTAAAAAGCAAAAAGGAACAGGTACAGCAAGAGCTGGATCTATTAAATCTGGAGTTTTCAAAGGTGGAGGTCGTATGTTCGGTCCAAGACCAAGAAACTATAGCTTTAAATTAAATAAAAACCTAAAACGTTTAGCACGTAAATCGGCTTTAAGTATTAAGGCAAGTGAAAAGTCAATTGTTGTATTAGAAGATTTAAATTTTGATACTCCAAAGACAAAAAATTTCACAGCAGTTTTAAAAGCTTTAGGTTTAGAAAACAAAAAATCACTGTTTGTGTTGGGTGCGTCAAATAATAATGTATATTTGTCGTCACGCAATTTAAAAGGCTCTGAAGTGGTAATTAACTCAGAATTAAGTACTTACAAGATTTTAAATGCAAATCAAGTAGTTCTTTTAGAGAGTTCTTTAGAAGGAATTGAAACGAATTTAAGTAAATAAGAAACAAATGAATATCTTAATTAAACCGATAATCACAGAAAAAGCGACAGCTAATAGCGAGTTAAACAACTGCTATACTTTTCAAGTGAACACTAAGGCGAACAAGGTAGAAATCAAAAAAGCGGTGGAAGCTGCTTATGGAGTTTCTGTTGAAAAAGTTCGTACTATAAATGTCCGTCCAGATAGAAGTACTAAGTTTACAAAAACTGGTATTCAACATGGTAAAACAAATGCTGTTAAAAAGGCAATTGTACAACTGGCGGAAGGTGAGATAATTGATTTATACACTAACATGTAATTAGACTAAAATGTCAGTAAGAAAATTAAAACCAATCACACCAGGACAGCGATTTAGAGTAGTAAATGGGTATGACGCCATAACTACTGATAAGCCGGAGAAAAGTTTATTAGCTCCGAATAAAAGGTCTGGTGGTAGAAACAGTCAAGGAAGAATGACCATGCGCTATATTGGTGGTGGTCATAAAAGAAAGTATCGTATTATCGATTTTAAACGTGATAAAGCAGGAGTTCCTGGTGAAGTTATGTCTATCCAATACGATCCAAACAGAACCGCTTTTATCGCATTATTGAATTATCAAGATGGCGAAAAAAGATACATCATTGCTCAAAACGGCCTTAAAGTTGGTCAAACAGTAGTGTCAGGTGATACAGCAACTCCAGAAATTGGTAATGCAATGCCTTTAAGTAATATACCATTAGGTACTATTATTTCTTGTGTGGAGTTACGTCCTGGACAAGGTGCTGTTATGGCGCGTAGTGCTGGAGCATTTGCTCAGTTAATGGCAAGAGATGGTAAATTTGCTACAGTAAAATTACCATCAGGTGAAACACGTTTAGTGTTAGTGACTTGTATGGCTACAATAGGTGTGGTTTCTAACTCAGATCATCAATTGTTAGTATCAGGTAAAGCTGGTAGAACAAGATGGTTAGGTAGACGTCCACGTACTAGACCAGTAGTAATGAATCCTGTTGATCAT
The DNA here is from genome assembly GCF_042684485.1 of Lacinutrix gracilariae. Taxonomy (NCBI): domain Bacteria; kingdom Pseudomonadati; phylum Bacteroidota; class Flavobacteriia; order Flavobacteriales; family Flavobacteriaceae; genus Lacinutrix; species Lacinutrix gracilariae. The sequence continues at coordinate 1,750,129 of NZ_JBHULM010000011.1, forward strand.
CCAATGGGTGGTGGAGAAGGAAAATCTGCTGGAGGACATCCTCGTTCAAGAAACGGTATACCTGCTAAAGGTTATAGAACCCGTTCTAAAACAAAAGCAAGTAATAAATATATTGTAGAACGTAGAAAGAAATAAGACATGTCAAGATCATTAAAAAAAGGACCTTACGTTCATTATAAATTAGAGAAAAAAGTTGAAGCTAACGTTGAAGCTAACAAAAAAACAGTAATCAAAACTTGGTCAAGAGCAAGTATGATTACTCCAGATTTTGTAGGACAAACAATAGCAGTACATAACGGTCGTCAATTTGTACCAGTTTACGTAACAGAAAACATGGTAGGACATAAGTTAGGAGAATTTTCACCAACAAGATCTTTTAGAGGTCACGCTGGTGCTAAAAATAAAGGTAAAAAGTAGAAAGCTATGGGAAGTCGTAAAAAACAAATGGCAGACGCTATTAAGGAAGCAAAAAAGGAAATCGCTTTTGCAAAACTTAATAACTGTCCTACATCACCAAGAAAAATGCGTTTAGTAGCCGATTTAGTAAGAGGTGAACGCGTAGAAAAAGCACTTAACATATTAAAATTTAGCCAAAAAGAAGCTTCTAATCGTTTAGAAAAATTGTTATTGTCTGCAATTGCAAACTGGCAAGCTAAAAACGAAGATGCTAACATCGAAGAGGCAGAATTAATAGTTAAAGAGATAAGAGTAGATGGTGGAGCAATGTTAAAAAGATTGCGTCCAGCACCTCAAGGTCGTGCACATAGAATAAGAAAACGTTCTAACCACGTAACATTAGTGGTAGGAGCAAACAATAATACACAAAGCTAAGATAGATATGGGACAAAAAACAAATCCAATCGGAAATCGCTTAGGAATTATCAGAGGATGGGAATCTAACTGGTACGGAGGAAACGATTATGGTGATAAGCTTGCCGAAGACGATAAGATCAGAAAATACGTTCACGCACGTTTATCTAAAGCTAGTGTTTCAAGAGTAATCATTGAAAGAACTTTAAAACTTGTAACCGTTACTATCACTACTGCTAGACCTGGTATCATTATCGGAAAAGGAGGACAAGAGGTAGACAAGTTAAAAGAAGAGCTTAAAAAGATTACAGGTAAAGAGGTTCAAATTAATATATTTGAAATCAAAAGACCAGAACTTGACGCATTTTTAGTAGGATCAAGTATTGCTCGTCAAATTGAAAACAGAATTTCATACAGACGTGCAATCAAAATGGCAATTGCTGCTACAATGCGAATGAATGCTGAAGGAATTAAAATCCAAATTAGTGGTCGTTTAAATGGTGCTGAAATGGCACGTAGTGAACACTACAAAGAAGGACGAATTCCTTTATCAACCTTTAGAGCTGATATTGACTATGCTTTAGTTGAGGCACACACTACTTACGGTAGATTAGGTGTAAAAGTATGGATCATGAAAGGCGAAGTATATGGTAAAAGAGAACTTTCTCCGCTTGTTGGATTATCTAAGAAGCAAGGAAAAGGTGGAAGAGGCGGAAGAGATAATAAGAATCAATCTCGTCGTAGAAAGTAATTTTTTAAAGAAAAGAAAAAATGTTACAGCCTAAAAGAACAAAATTTAGAAAAATGCAAAAGGGACGTATGAAGGGGAACTCTGGTAGAGGTCACCAATTATCATACGGTACTTTTGGAATAAAATCATTAGATTCAAACTTTTTAACTTCACGTCAAATTGAAGCTGCACGTATTGCTGCTACTCGTTACATGAAAAGAGAAGGATCATTGTGGATTAAAATCTTTCCAGATAAACCAATCACAAAGAAACCTCTTGAAGTACGTATGGGTAAAGGTAAAGGTGCTGTAGAATATTGGGCAGCAGTAGTTAAACCAGGAAGAATATTATTTGAAATTGGTGGAGTGCCATTAGAAGTAGCTCAAGAAGCTTTACGTTTAGCAGCACAAAAACTACCAGTTAAAACTAAGTTTGTAATTGCTAGAGATTATCAAGCATAATAATTTAAGATGATGAAACAATCAGAAATTAAAGAATTATCTACTGCTGAGTTACAAGAGAAACTTAGTGAGACTAGAAAAAGTTATTCAGACCTTAAAATGGCTCATGTAGTATCTCCTTTAGAGAATCCAATCCAGTTACGTTCTGTAAGAAGAGCAGTAGCTAGAATTGCGACTGAATTAACTAAAAGAGAATTACAATAATTCAGCTGAAAAGATGGAAAAAAGAAACTTAAGAAAAGAACGTATAGGTGTAGTTACTAGCAACAAAATGATGAAATCAATCGTTGTTGCCGAAGTAAAAAAAGTAAAACACCCTATGTATGGTAAGTTCGTGTTAAAAACAAAAAAATATGTTGCACACGACGAAACAAACGACTGTAACATTGGAGATACAGTAAAGATCATGGAAACAAGACCTTTATCTAAATCTAAATGTTGGAGATTAGTTGAAATAATAGAAAGAGCTAAATAATTATGGTACAAACAGAATCAAGATTAAAGGTAGCTGATAACACTGGAGCAAAAGAGGTTTTAACCATTCGTGTTCTAGGTGGTACAAAAAGAAGATACGCATCTGTAGGTGACAAAATCGTTGTTACAGTAAAAGACGCAACTCCTAATGGAAACATTAAAAAAGGAGCTGTTTCTACTGCAGTTGTAGTACGTACTAAAAAAGAAGTAAGACGTCCAGACGGATCTTATATTAGATTTGATGACAATGCTTGTGTACTTTTAAACCCAACGGGTGAAATGAGAGGAACACGTGTATTTGGACCTGTTGCTAGAGAACTTCGTGATAAACAATTCATGAAAATTGTATCATTAGCACCAGAAGTGCTTTAATACATTTATAAAGATGACAAAGCTTAAAATAAAATCAGGAGATACAGTAAGAGTAATTGCTGGAGACCATAAAGGTTCAGAAGGTAAAGTACTTAAAGTATTAATCGATAAGAACAAAGCGATCGTTGAGGGAGTAAACATGGTTAAGAAACATACTAAACCAAGTGCACAAAGTCCTCAAGGTGGAATCGTAGAAAAAGAAGCTGCAATTCAAATATCTAACTTAACATTGTTAACCTCTAAAGGTGAAGCAACAAGAGTAGGATACAGAATGGAAGGCGATAAGAAAGTAAGATTTTCAAAAAAATCTAATGAAGTAATATAGTTATGGCATATACACCTAGACTTAAAGAAGAGTATAACAGCAAAATAGTTGCTGCTCTTACAGAAGAATTTGGTTATAATAATGTAATGCAAGTACCTAAACTTAAAAAGATAGTTTTATCTAAAGGTGTTGGTGCTGCAGTTGCAGATAAAAAGTTAATCGACTACGCGTTAGAAGAATTAACAACTATAACTGGACAAAAAGCTATAGCAACAATTTCTAAAAAGGATGTTGCTACTTTTAAATTACGTAAAGGAATGCCAATTGGTGCAAAAGTTACTTTACGAGGAGAAAGAATGTATGAGTTTTTAGACCGTTTAATAACAACTGCTTTACCACGAGTAAGAGATTTTAACGGAATTAAAGCTACTGGATTTGACGGAAGAGGAAACTACAACTTAGGTGTTGTAGAACAAATTATCTTTCCAGAAATTGATATCGATAAGGTAAACAAAATCTCTGGTATGGATATTACATTTGTAACTTCTGCAGATACAGATAAAGAAGCAAAATCATTATTAACAGAACTAGGATTACCTTTTCAAAAGAACTAAGTTATGGCTAAAGAATCAATGAAAGCCCGCGAGGTTAAAAGAGCAAAAACAGTAGCGAAATATGCAGAGAAACGTAAAGCTTTAAAAGCAGCTGGAGACTACGAAGCATTACAAAAGTTACCTAAAAATGCTTCGCCAGTGCGTATGCACAATAGATGTAAATTAACAGGAAGACCTAAAGGATACATGCGTACCTTTGGTATTTCTCGTGTTACATTTAGAGAAATGGCAAATCAAGGCTTAATCCCAGGAGTTAGAAAAGCAAGTTGGTAAATTTAAATATAATCAGATTTTAGGTTCAACACCAACGTTGAAAACCAAGATCACAAAATCAATTAGTTATGTACACAGATCCAATAGCGGATTATTTAACTAGAGTTAGAAATGCGGTAAGAGCTAACCACAGAGTGGTAGAAATTCCTGCATCTAACTTGAAAAAAGAAATCACTAAAATATTATTCGATCAAGGATATATTTTAAGTTACAAGTTCGATGATTCTTCAGTACAAGGAACAATTAAAATTGCTCTTAAGTACAATAAAGAAACAAAAGAACCAGTAATCAAGAAAATTCAAAGAATCAGTAAACCAGGTTTACGTAAGTATGCAAGTTCAAAAGAATTACCTAGAATCTTAAACGGTCTTGGTATTGCCATTGTTTCTACTTCTCACGGAGTAATGACAGGTAAACAAGCACAGAGAGAGAATGTAGGTGGTGAGGTACTTTGTTACGTTTACTAATTTAAAGCCCAAAAGAAATGTCAAGAATAGGAAATAATCCAGTAGCCATTCCAGAAGGCGTAACAGTAGACATTAAAGATAATGTTGTTACTGTAAAAGGTAAATTAGGAGAATTAACACAAAACTTTGATACTATTGATATCAAAGTAGAAGATGGTAACGTATTAGTTACTCGTTCTTCAGACTCTAAAGATCAAAAAGCAAAACATGGTTTATACAGATCATTAATGCATAACATGATTGAAGGTGTATCTAAAGGATGGACTAAAAGTTTAGAGTTAGTAGGTGTAGGATATAGAGCTTCAAGCCAAGGGCAAAAATTAGATTTAGCTTTAGGTTTTTCGCATAACATAGTAATGGATATTGCTCCAGAGGTGAAAATTGAAACAATTTCAGACAAAGGAAAAAATCCAATTATCAAATTAACTTCATTTGACAAACAATTAGTTGGTCAAGTAGCTGCAAAAATTCGTGGCTTCCGTAGACCAGAACCTTACAAAGGAAAAGGTGTTAAGTTTGTTGGAGAAGTATTAAGAAGAAAAGCAGGTAAATCAGCTTAATAAGTAAGTTATGGCACTATCAAAATTCGAAAGAAGAATAAGAATAAAAAACAGAATTCGTAAGACTGTATCTGGTACAGCTACAAGACCAAGATTATCTGTTTTTAGAAGTAATAAAGAAATTTATGCTCAAATAGTTGACGATGTAACTGGTAACACTATCAGTGCAGCATCTTCAAGAGATAAAGACATTAGTTCTGCAAAAGGTAATAAATCTGAAATAGCTACTTTAGTAGGTAAATCTGTTGCCGAAAAAGCAATAAAAGCTGGTATTAATACAATCTCTTTTGATAGAGGTGGTTATTTATACCATGGTAGAATAAAATCATTAGCTGAAGGAGCTAGAGAAGCAGGACTTAAATTCTAAGAAATTATGTATCAAAAATACAAAAGCGCAGAGCTAGTAAAACCAAGTGGATTAGATCTTAAAGATCGTTTAGTTGGTGTACAAAGAGTTACTAAAGTAACTAAAGGTGGTAGAGCATTTGGTTTTTCAGCAATCGTAGTGGTTGGTGATGAAGCTGGTGTAGTAGGACACGGATTAGGAAAATCTAAAGACGTTGCTAGTGCAATTGCAAAAGCAGTAGAAGACGCAAAGAAAAATCTAGTACGTATTCCTCTAGTAAAAAGTACTTTACCACATGAACAAAAAGGAAAATTTGGTGGAGCAAGAGTAAACATCATTCCTGCAGCTCCTGGTACAGGAGTAATTGCTGGAGGAGCAGTAAGAACTGTTCTTGAAGCAGTAGGAGTACACGATGTATTATCTAAATCTCAAGGTTCATCAAACCCTCATAACGTAGTTAAAGCAACTTTTGATGCTTTATTACAATTAAGAGATGCAAGATCAATTGCTCGTGATAGAGGAGTTTCTCTTGAAAAAGTTTTTAAAGGATAATAAAGGAAAACGATGGCAAAGATAAAAGTTAAAAAAGTAAAGAGTGCAATCAATCGTACGCAAAGACAAAAGAGAACATTAGAAGCTCTTGGTCTTAAAAAGATTGGTCAAGTAGTAGAGCACGATGCCACACCAAATATCCTTGGTATGGTTGCTAAAGTTTCACATTTAGTTTCTGTTGAAGAAGCAAAATAATATAACACTTACAAATGGATTTAAGTAATTTAAAACCTGCAGAAGGTTCAGTAAAAAATCAAGGTAAACGTATAGGTCGTGGACAAGGTTCTGGAAAAGGTGGTACTGCAACACGTGGTCACAAAGGAGCTAAATCTCGTTCTGGTTACTCTAAAAAAGTTGGTTTTGAAGGAGGTCAAATGCCTATTCAACGTCGTGTACCTAAATTTGGTTTTACTAATATTAACCGTAAAGACTATCAAGGAATTAATCTAGATACATTACAACAGTTAATTGACGATAAAAAAATTAAAGATACTCTTGATTTAGATACAATGATTACATTACGTTTAGCTGGTAAAAATGAACTAGTTAAAATATTAGGACGTGGTGAATTGAAATCTAAACTAACAGTAACAGCGCATAAATTTACAGCAACTGCAAAAGCAGCTATTGAAGCAGCTGGTGGAGAAGCAGTAACTTTATAATTTAATTAAGAAGCATGAAATTTATAGAGACATTAAAAAATGTTTGGAAAATTGAAGAACTAAGAAACCGAATCGTTTTAACAATTGGTTTACTCTTAGTATATCGTTTTGGAGCACAAGTAGTACTTCCAGGTATAGATGCTTCACAATTAGAAGGTATACAAGGTAATACTGAAGATGGTTTATTAGGTTTATTAAACGCATTTACAGGAGGAGCATTTGCTAATGCATCTGTTTTTGCTCTTGGTATCATGCCTTACATTTCTGCTTCTATTGTAGTTCAGTTAATGGGAATAGCTATTCCTTATTTACAAAAACTACAAAAAGAAGGAGCAAGTGGACAAAAGAAGATCACGCAAATTACACGTTGGTTAACTATTGCAATATGTTTGGTACAAGCACCAGGATATTTAGCAAGTTTACCAGCTTTAGGTATTCCTCAATCTGCCTTTTTACTAGGGCAAGGAGGTTTATTCTATTTCTCTTCTGTTATTATTTTAGTAACAGGATGTATATTTGCAATGTGGTTAGGTGAGAAGATTACAGATAAAGGTATTGGTAATGGTATTTCATTATTAATTATGGTTGGTATTATTGCAACCTTACCTAAAAACTTCTTACTTAATGCATCTTCTAGATTAGAAGGAAATAACGTTATGTTAATTCTTTTTGAACTTGTAATTTGGTTAGCAATTATTGCAGCAAGTATTATGCTTGTAATGGCTGTTAGAAAAATTGCAGTACAATACGCTAGAAGAACCGCTTCAGGAGGTTATGAAAAGAATGTATTTGGGTCAAGACAATATATTCCATTAAAACTGAATGCTTCAGGAGTAATGCCAATTATATTTGCACAAGCAATTATGTTTGTACCAGGTTTAATAGGCGGATCTTCATTCTTAAAAGATACTGCAGCCGGACAATGGATGCAAACAAATTTTTCTGATATGTTTGGCTTTTGGTACAACTTAATATTTGCTTTATTAATTATAGTATTTACTTATTTTTATACAGCAATTACAGTACCAACAAATAAAATGGCAGACGATCTTAAACGTAGCGGAGGATTTATTCCTGGTATACGTCCTGGATCTGAAACTTCAGAATATCTAGATAAAATCATGTCGCAAATAACATTACCTGGTTCTATATTTTTAGCACTTATTGCTGTGTTCCCAGCATTTATAGTTAAGCTAATGAATGTGCAATCTGGTTGGGCCTTATTTTTTGGTGGTACATCACTATTAATTATGGTTGGAGTTGCAATTGACACTATGCAACAAGTAAATTCTTACTTGTTAAATAGACACTATGATGGCTTGATGAAAACTGGTAAAAATAGAAAGGCAGTAGCTTAATTTATATACTATGGCAAAACAGGCAGCAATAGAACAAGACGGAACAATAATTGAAGCATTATCTAATGCAATGTTCCGTGTTGAATTAGAAAATGGTCACATTGTGACAGCACATATCTCAGGTAAGATGCGTATGCATTATATTAAATTATTACCAGGAGATAAAGTAAAATTAGAAATGAGTCCTTACGATTTAACGAAGGCTCGTATAACTTATAGATACTAATACCAATACGATGAAAGTAAGAGCATCAGTTAAAAAAAGAAGCGCAGATTGTAAAATAGTGCGTAGAAAAGGTAGACTTTACGTGATTAACAAAAAGAATCCTAGATTCAAACAAAGACAAGGGTAATTATGGCAAGAATTGCAGGTGTAGACATACCAAAACAGAAAAGAGGAGTAATATCTCTAACTTATATCTACGGAGTAGGTAGAAGCAGATCAAAAGAAATTTTAGCAGCAGCTAAAGTTGACGAAAGTATTAAAGTTCAAGATTGGAACGATGACCAAATAGCAGCCATTCGTGATGCTGTAGGTACGTACACAATTGAGGGTGAATTACGTTCTGAAACTCAAATAAACATTAAGCGATTAATGGATATTGGATGTTACAGAGGTATTCGTCATAGATCTGGTCTTCCATTAAGAGGACAAAGAACTAAAAACAACTCTAGAACTAGAAAAGGTAGAAGAAAAACTGTTGCTAACAAGAAAAAAGCAACTAAATAATAATATAGTCTTTAGTCTTTAGACGTTGGAAAGAATCTGTTTGAAATTTAACGGTTTAGGATTCTAGCGACTATTAACTAAAACTAAAAGCTAAATATAATATGGCAAAGTCAAGTACTAAAAAACGTAAAGTTATAGTAGATGCTGTTGGAGAAGCACACATTACTGCTTCTTTTAATAACATCATTATTTCACTTACCAATAAAAAAGGAGACGTTATTTCATGGTCTTCAGCTGGTAAAATGGGATTTAGAGGTTCTAAAAAGAACACTCCATATGCTGCACAATTAGCTGCAGAAGATGCTGCAGGTGTAGCTAAAGAAGCTGGTTTAAAGAAAGTGAAAGCTTACGTTAAAGGACCAGGAAATGGTAGAGAATCTGCTATTCGTTCTATTCATAATGCAGGAATTGAAGTAACAGAAATTATTGATGTTACACCATTACCACATAATGGATGTCGTCCTCCTAAACGTAGAAGAGTATAATTTACTTATTTTTAAAATGAAATAGCAGCTGTTTATATAGTTGCTATTTCATTTTTTATATGTAAATTTGCAAACTGAAAAAAATTAATATAAACAAGTATTAAAAAAGAGAACAACATTTGTCGAAGGATAAGATTAAGACCTTAATTCACAAATGCTCTTAAAAAACAATTTATTATGGCAAGATATACTGGTCCTAAAACTAAAATAGCTCGTAAATTTGGAGAAGCTATATTTGGAGAAGACAAATCTTTTGAAAAAAGAAATTACCCTCCAGGACAACACGGAAACGCTAGACGTCGTGGAAAAAAATCTGAATACGCAATCCAATTAATGGAAAAACAAAAAGCTAAATATACTTATGGTATTTTAGAGCGTCAATTTAGAGGTTTATTTAAAAAAGCAACAGCTGCACAAGGTATTACAGGTGAAGTTTTATTACAACTTTGCGAGTCTAGATTAGACAACGTAGTATACAGAATGGGAATCTCTCCTTCTAGATCTGGAGCAAGACAATTAGTATCTCACAAGCACATTACAGTAAACGGAGAATTAGTAAATATTCCTTCTTACCAATTAAAAGCTGGTGATGTTGTTGCAGTAAGAGAAAAATCAAAATCACTTGAAGCTATTGATAGATCTTTATCAAACTCAAGTCAAGTTTACGAATGGATTACTTGGAACAATGATACTAAGCAAGGAACATATGTTTCTGTACCTGCTAGAATTCAAATTCCAGAAAACATCAACGAGCAGTTCATCGTAGAATTATATTCTAAATAATAAATTAATCATATTGGTATATAGCCAAAGGATTTATAAGCGATCTTCAAACTTTTAAATCGCGCAACTATATAACAATTAAAACGAAGAAAAAAATGGCAGTATTTAATTTTCAAAAACCGGATAAGGTAATCATGATTGATTCTACAGATTTTGAAGGGAAATTCGAATTTCGTCCTTTAGAACCTGGATATGGATTAACAGTTGGAAACGCTTTAAGAAGAGTTTTACTTTCTTCTTTAGAAGGGTTTGCAATTACTTCTGTAAGAATGGAAGGTGTAGATCATGAGTTTTCTACTATTCCTGGTGTTGTTGAAGACGTAACAGAAATGATTTTAAACTTAAAACAAATGCGTTTTAAGCGTCAAATAGAAGATGTAGATAACGAGTCTGTTTCTATTTCTATTTCTGGTCAAGAACAAATTACAGCTGGAGATTTTCAAAAATTTATTTCAGGATTCCAAGTATTAAATTCAGAATTAGTAATCTGTAACTTAGATCCTAAAGTAAATGTTAACATGGAGATTACCATTGAAAAAGGTAGAGGTTATGTGCCTGCAGAAGAAAACAAAAAATCATCTGCACCAATAGGAACAATCTTTACAGATTCAATTTACACTCCAATAAAAAATGTTAAGTATAGCATTGAAAACTTCCGTGTAGAGCAAAAAACAGATTACGAAAAATTAGTTTTCGAAATTATTACTGATGGTTCTATTACTCCACAAGATGCATTAACAGAAGCAGCTAAAACATTAATTCACCACTTCATGTTATTCTCTGATGAGCGTATCACTTTAGAAGCGGATGAAATTGCACAAACAGAAACTTATGATGAAGAATCTCTTCACATGAGACAACTACTAAAAACTAAATTAGTAGATATGGATTTATCTGTACGTGCTCTTAACTGTTTAAAAGCAGCAGAAGTAGATACATTAGGAGACTTAGTATCTTTCAATAAAAACGACTTAATGAAATTCCGTAACTTCGGTAAAAAATCATTAACAGAGCTTGAAGAGCTTGTAAATGTTAAAGGTTTAAACTTTGGTATGGATCTTTCAAAATATAAATTAGATAAAGATTAATTACTTCATATTTTGCTCCTCAATAGTGAGTTAGAGCAAGATGAAGCTAAAACAAAAAGGTCATGAGACACGGAAAAAAAGTAAACCACTTAGGTAGACAAACAGCACACAGAAAAGCAATGTTAGCTAATATGGCTTGTTCTTTAATAGAGCACAAACGTATTAATACAACAGTAGCTAAAGCAAAAGCTTTAAAGCAGTTTGTAGAACCAATGATTACAAAATCTAAAGAAGATACAACACACAACAGACGTATTGTTTTTTCTAGATTAAGACAAAAAGAAGCAGTTACTGAATTATTTAGAGAAGTAGCTACTAAAGTTGGTGATCGTCCAGGTGGATATACTCGTATTATCAAATTAGGTAATCGTTTAGGAGATAACGCTGATATGGCTATGATTGAACTTGTAGATTACAATGAAATCTATAATGCAGATAAGAAAGCTAAGAAATCTACTCGTAGAAGTAGAAGAGGTGGTAGCAAAACTACTGCTCCAGCTGTAGAAACAAAAGCTACAAACGAAGAGGAATAAAAATAACATATTTTTAACACCCTAAAAAAGGCAAACTTTAAGAAGTTTGCCTTTTTTTTTTAAATTTACCAAAACAAAAAATAACATTATTTATACTATGAAAAAACTCCTTTTAATTACACTCCTATTAAGCGCAAATTTTATTTTCTCCCAACAAAGCGCATCTTTAATCTTAAATAATGATTCAGATAATTATGGAGGGTTTAATATGAAGAATGGAGTTTGGATAAAGAATAAAGCAGTCGAAACAGATATAGTAGGTACTAATTATTTATTTAAAAACTGGCTTAATAAAGCAGTGGTTTATGATAATGAAGACAAAGGCTATAAATTACCAAATTGTAACTTTAATATTCAGTATAATAGATTTGAATCTAATTTAAGCGATGTATCTGTAGATTCTATTTTTTCTTTTGATTCAAGAACCATTAAAAAGTTTGTTATTGCTAACAAAACCTTTTTAAAGAAAAAAGTAGATGGTAAAGGAAGTAACTATTTTATGGAGTTAATAGCTTTAGGAACCGAGTTCTCTTTATATAAAGAATACAGTTCTAAATTAGTGTATGCACAAGTAAACCCAATGACTTCTCAAAAATTAGGAAATGATATGATAAAAATATCAGAAGAATACTATACAGAAAAAGATGGTGTGCTTACTCCTCTTAAACAAAAGAAATCAGCAATATTAAGTTTAATGTCTAGTAAGAAAAAAGAAGTTAAAAGCTTTATAAAAGAAAATAAACTCTCTGTTTCTAATGAAGCAGATCTTTATAAAATATTTAATTACTATAATTCATTATAGAAAAATACAAAAGGCAAGCTATTTAGTTTGCCTTTTTTATTAAACTTAAATCAAATATATGGTATAATTTTTGCGCCTTAATTTTAAAATAAATAATTATGAAATATCTTTTTTTAGTACCTGCGTTATTTTTAATAACTAATTCTTTTGGTCAAGATGCCGAAATAGTCACTAATAGTTCATCTAATTATGGAGCTGCAGAAATTAACAGTTCATCTACTAATGGACTTTGGATTAAAAATTCCTCTGTTGCAGAAGATATGGAAGGAAGTTCTTATTTATTTAAAAATTGGTTGAATAATGCCATTGTTTATGATATAGCAGGTAAGCGCTACAATTTACCAAACTGTAATTTTAATATTGAATCTAATCGTATAGAAGCGCAATTAGATGATGTAAAAGGTAAAATTTTTGCTTTTAATACTAGAGATATTAGTAAAGTTGAAATTAATAATAAAGTCTTTATAAAAAAGAACACCAATAAAGGTACTAACCAGTTAGTAGAAGTATTACAACAAGGTGAACAAACGGTTTTATTTAAAGCCTATGATATATCTATTTCAAAAGCTACTATTAATCCTATGACACAACAAAAAATGGGAAAAGATAAAATAGTAGTAAAAAGCAATTATTATTTTGAGAAAAACAACAAGGTAGAAGAAATAAAACTTAAAAAATCGGTTTTAATGAGTTTAATGGATGACAAAAAAAGTGAAGTTAAAAGCTATATGAAAGAGAACGATTTATCCATTACCAAAGAGCAAGATCTAATACAAATATTAGATTATTATAACACATTAATCAAATAAATTTTGAGTGTAAAAAATATAAAGGATAAACTATTTTAGTTTATCCTTTTTTTTATGCAATTTTGCAAAACAAACAACACTACATAAAAAATATAATGAAATACCAATCTCTTAGAAAAGCTATTATTCTATTGGCAGATGGCACTATTTTTCATGGTAAAGCAGTAGCTAATAAAGAAGGCACAGCCTTTGGCGAAGTTTGCTTTAACACAGGAATGACAGGTTATCAAGAAATTTTTACAGATCCTTCTTACTTTGGGCAACTTATGGTAACTACCAATGCACATATAGGTAATTATGGAACCAAAGCAGATGAAGTAGAATCTGAAGACATAAAAATAGCAGGACTTATTTGTAAAAACTTTAGCTATGAGTATTCTCGTGATGCAGCAGACAATTCACTTGAAGAATTTTTAGATGCAAATAACCTTTTTGCAATTTCAGATATAGACACAAGAGCTCTTGTAAGTTATATAAGAGATCATGGAGCTATGAATGCAGTAATATCTACAGATGTTGAAAATGTAGAAGCTTTAAAAAAGCAACTAGCTGATATACCAAACATGCAAGGTTTAGAACTAGCTTCTAAAGTTTCTACTACAGAGCCATATTATTTTGGAGATGAAAATGCTTCATTAAAAATAGCAGCTTTAGATATTGGTATTAAAAAGAACATACTTCGTAATTTTGCTAAAAGAGATGCCTATATAAAAGTATTTCCATATAATTCAAAATTTGAAGATTTAGAAGCATGGCAACCAGATGGCTATTTCTTATCTAATGGTCCTGGAGATCCAGAACCTTTAGTAGAAGCACAACAAGTAGCTAAAGAAATTATTAAAAGAAATTTACCTTTATTTGGTATTTGCTTAGGCCACCAAGTAATTGCACTAGCAAATGGTATTTCTACTTATAAAATGCACAATGGACACAGAGGTATTAACCATCCTGTTAAAAACTTAATTACAGGAAAAGGGGAAATTACTTCACAAAACCATGGATTTGCAATAAATAGAGAAGAAACAGAAGCACATGAAGATATAGAAATTACGCATGTACACTTAAATGATAATACCGTTGCAGGTATTAAAATGAAAAGTAAAAATTGTTTTTCTGTACAATACCATCCAGAAGCTAGTCCTGGTCCACATGATTCATCTTATTTATTTGATGAGTTTGTTAAAAATATGACATCTAATTAATATAGAAAAGGCAACAAATGTAGAAATTTGTTGTCTTTTCTGTTTTACTATAACGTTTTAGCAATTATTTTATATAATAATTTAATTAACGTACTAAAAAAAAGAGAATTAAAAAGTAAATTTGAGTAACAAAAACATATTTTATGAGCATTATAATTAATATTCACGCAAGACAAATTTTAGATTCAAGAGGAAACCCAACAGTAGAGGTTGACGTTATTACAGAAAACGGGTTTTTAGGAAGAGCAGCTGTACCATCAGGTGCATCAACAGGAGAACACGAAGCTGTAGAGTTACGTGATGGAGGAGATACATTTATGGGAAAAGGAGTTACTAAAGCAGTAACTAATGTGAATACTATAATTGCAGATGAATTATTAGGTGTTTCCGTTTTTGAACAAAACGATATTGATCAAATTATGATTGATTTAGATGGTACACCAAATAAATCTAAATTAGGAGCAAATGCCATTTTAGGTGTTTCTTTAGCTGTAGCAAAAGCAGCAGCAAATGAATTAAGTTTACCATTATACAGATACGTTGGTGGTGTAAGTGCAAACACACTTCCTGTACCAATGATGAATATTATAAATGGAGGTTCACATAGTGATGCTCCTATTGCATTTCAAGAGTTTATGATAATGCCAGTAAAGGCTAAAAACTTTACACATGCAATGCAAATGGGAACAGAAATTTTTCACAACCTTAAAAAAGTATTGCACGATAGAGGTTTAAGTACAGCTGTAGGTGATGAAGGTGGATTTGCACCAAACCTAGAAGGAGGTACAGAAGATGCTTTAGAAACTATTGCTAAAGCAGTAGCAAATGCAGGTTACAAATTAGGTGATGATGTAATGATTGCTTTAGACTGTGCATCTGCAGAATTTTATGTAGATGGTAAATACGACTACACGAAATTTGAAGGAGACAAAGGAAAAATAAGAACCAGTAAAGAACAAGCAGATTACTTAGCAGAATTAGCTGCTAAATACCCAATAATTTCTATTGAAGACGGAATGGATGAAAATGATTGGGATGGTTGGAAATATTTAACCGAACAAATTGGAGATAAAGTACAATTAGTAGGTGATGATTTATTTGTAACTAATGTAGAGCGTTTATCAAGAGGAATAGAAAATGGTATCGCTAATTCTATTTTAATTAAAGTAAACCAAATAGGTACCTTAACAGAAACTATTGCTGCAGTTAATATGGCACATAATGCAGGATATACTTCTGTAATGTCACATAGATCTGGTGAAACAGAAGATAATACTATTGCAGATTTAGCGGTTGCTTTAAACACAGGACAAATTAAAACAGGTTCTGCTTCACGTAGTGATAGAATGGCTAAATACAACCAATTACTTCGTATAGAAGAAGAACTAGGTCAAGTCGCTTATTACCCAAAAGAGAAGGCTTTTAAAATTAAATAATACCATTTATACCAAGAATAAAAAGTGCTTATTTGTTTAAAATAAGCACTTTTTTTTTATCATCAATTTTCCTAATAATATTATTGAAAAAACCTTTGGCATTCCGCTTTAAAAATCGTGTGATTTTTCGTAATTTAGCATTCCGCAAAAATAAATAATATTCAAAAATAAATATGTCAAAAACAGCTACATTAGAAATTGATGGAAAAAAATATGAGTTTCCTTTAATTGTAGGAACAGAAAACGAAGTTGCTATAGATATTAAAACGTTAAGAACAGCAACAGGAGGAGTTACAACTATAGATCCTGGTTTTAAAAACACAGGTTCTTGTGAAAGTGCAATAACTTTTTTAAATGGTGAAGAAGGTATCTTAAGGTACAGAGGTTACTCTATTGAAGAATTAGCTGAAAAAGCAGATTTTTTAGAAGTAGCATTCTTACTTATTTTTGGTGAATTACCAACAAAAGAAGAACTAGATAAATTTCATGCAGATATAAAAGAACAATCTGTTGTAGATGATGATATAAAAAAGATATTAGACGCTTTTCCTAAGACAGCACACCCAATGGGAGTGTTATCGTCTTTAACAAGTGCCTTAACCGCTTTTAACCCTTCTTCTGTAAATGTAGATTCTGAAGAAGATATGTATAAAAGCGTAGTTAAAATACTAGGGAAATTCCCTGTATTAGTAGCTTGGACAATGCGTAAAAAACAAGGCTTACCATTAGACTATGGAGATAACTCTTTAGGTTATGTAGAGAACATCTTAAAAATGATGTTTAAAAAACCAAATGAAGAGTACAACCAAAGTTCTATTTTAGTTAACGCTTTAGATAAATTATTAATCTTACACGCAGATCACGAACAAAACTGTTCTACTTCTACAGTACGTATAGTAGGATCTGCACATACAGGTTTATTTGCTTCTATTTCTTCTGGTATATCTGCACTTTGGGGACCATTACATGGTGGAGCAAACCAAGCGGTTTTAGAAATGTTAAGCGGTATTGAAGCAGATGGTGGAGATACTAAAAAATACATGGCTAAAGCTAAAGATAAAAGTGATCCTTTCCGTTTAATGGGCTTTGGTCATAGAGTTTATAAAAACTTTGACCCTAGAGCAAAAATCATTAAAGTTGCTGCAGACGAAGTTTTAGGAGATCTTGGTGTAGAAGACCCAATTTTAGATATTGCTAAAGGTTTAGAAAAAGAAGCTTTAGAAGACCAATACTTTGTAGATAGAAAACTATATCCAAATGTAGATTTCTATTCTGGAATTATTTATAGAGCGATGGGTATTCCTACAGATATGTTTACAGTAATGTTTGCATTAGGAAGATTACCAGGTTGGATTGCACAATGGCGTGAAATGCGTTTACGTAAAGAACCTATTGGAAGACCAAGACAAGTCTATACTGGAGAAAACAGTAGAGCATTTAAAGACATAGAAAACAGATAATATATTTTATTTTATCCATTAAAGCTTCATAAGTAATTATGAAGCTTTTTTATATATTTACATTATGCTAAAACTAAACGTTAAAAATGAAACTTCTAGGTTAAGAGCAGTTGTTTTGGGTACTGCAGTTAGTAATGGACCAACACCAAGCTTAGATGAAGCTTATGATCCTAAATCTTTAGAACATATTAAAGCAGGAACCTATCCTGTAGAAGAAGATATGGTAAAAGAAATGGAAGCCGTTGCTGCTGTTTTTAAAAAGTATGATGTTATGGTTTACAGACCAGAGCTAATAAAAGATTGTAATCAAATATTTGCTAGAGATATTGCCTTTGTAATAGACGATGTTTTTGTAAAAGCAAATATCTTACCAGATAGAGAAGAAGAATTAGATGCTATACAATATGTTATAGATAAAGTACATCCAGAAAAAGTTATTCGTCCGCCAGAAGAAGTACATATTGAAGGAGGAGACGTGATGCTTTGGAATGATTATATCTTTGTAGGTACCTACAGAGAAGAAGACTATCCAGATTATATTGTTGCTAGAACCAATACACAAGGTGTTGCTTTTCTTGAAAAAACCTTTCCGCATAAAAAAGTAAAATCTTTTAACCTAAGGAAGTCACAAACCAATCCTAGAGATAATGCATTGCATTTAGATTGCTGTTTTCAACCTATAGGTACCAACAAAGCCATTTTACATAAAGAAGGATTTTTAGAAGAGGAAGAATATGAATGGTTGTTAAATTATTTCGGAAAAGAAAATTGCTTCATTATTACCAAAGAAGAAATGTATAATATGAATAGTAATGTATTTTCTATTGCGGAAGATGTAGTAATTTCTGAAAAGAACTTTACACGATTAAATACATGGTTACGCAAAAATGGTATTACTGTAGAAGAAGTACCTTATGCTGAAATAGCAAAACAAGAAGGATTACTGCGTTGTAGTACTATGCCTTTAATAAGAGATTAGTGTTAAATAGAAAATGCGCCACATTTGCGACGCATTTTCTTCACTATTAACCATAGAGTCTCTCAATCTATAATTAACTTTTTTATTACTCTAACGTTATTACTTGTTTGTATGTTAACAATATAAGTTCCGGAAGATAAGTTGGAGGTGTTTATGTTTTTGTTGGTATTATCAAGCTCTTTAAAAAGTACTTTTCTACCTAATAAATCATATAAAGTAACAGCAAGCTCTTCACCATCATTAGAAGTTATGGTAACATAATTAGTGGCAGGATTAGGGTACATTTTTATAGTACTTTTAGTAAAAGTATCTACGCTTAAGGTACCACTTTGAACACCACAGTAAGTCATACTCCAAGAGTTAAGGTAACCATCATCACCAATACCAGTATCTGTAATATTTAATGTCCAATCTCCAAGACTACTCTCTCCATTAAGAGCTGAAAGCGCTTGTATAGGTTGTAACGTTCCTGAAATAGCTGGACTTGTAGAAGAACAGTTAATAGCAGTAGATCCTGCATCATCAAACGTTACTAGCATATCTGGATTAGAATCACATTGTGTAGCTATTAATGATATAGAAGTTCCTTGAGGACTAACTAGCTCTAATACTACATCACCAATATAAGGATGTGTTATATCTACACTAATATTAATATCTGATAAAGGAATATCATTTTCAATAGTAATGGTATTACTTGTTGTTTGTGTAGAAAGAATTAAAGTAGGAGTTGTACTATTTGCTGTTAAGCACTCTGTTGCGCCAGTTGTAAAACTATAAGCAGTAGAAAAAGCACTTTCTCCACATTCGTTTTTTTGTTTTACTCGCCAATAATACGTTGTGTTTTCATTTAAACTAGTTGCTTGTGTATAGGTATTACTTGCTACAGTACTTGTTTCTATAATGGTATTAAAATTAGAATCGCTTGCAATTTCAATATCATAAACTACTGTTGTTTCAGTATTATCTGCACTCCAAGTGTAGTTCGGGTAGGTTGCTTGGTTGGTACTATAATTTACAGGAGTTACTAAGGATGGAACAGAAAAAGTACTCGCTTTTAATGTTAAATTAACTGTAGCAGATCTAGTAGCACTTATTGAAGTACCTTCAGCAATTAGAGAGTAATCTTGTGCTGTTGCACCATCATAACCTTCTATAGTCATAACAATTGTTTCTTCGGTACTACTTGCTGTAGCAGGAGTAAAAGTAGCAGAAGCTCCAGAAGGTAAACCTGTAGCAGAAAATGTTACGGTTTCTAAAAATCCGGTTGAAGGTAAATAGTCAAAACTAAAAGAAGTACTGTTTGTATTGTTACATTCTGATTTTGTAACATCTATTGCTGTTAAGAAAAATGTAGGTGTAGTAACTTCTTCAATAGTTATTATAGCATCATTAACATCTAAAAAGATATTGTCTGCAGCACTTACCATTATACGACCAGTAGTTGTAACAGTAGAAGGAACAACTATATTTGCTGTTCCATTATTTGGTACATTATTAGCTAAAGTTACTGTGTCTGAAAAATCACCTGCAGCAGAAAATGTAATGTTTACTAATTGACAATTAACGGTAAGTATATTTGTAGTATTAGCAACATCCCAAGTAATGGTTTCTGTAGCACCTTGAGTCCAAGTGGTATTTTCATTTTGACTAGACACTTCAAAAGGACCTGCAGATATATCTGTATTAATAGTCATTAAATCATCAGCAGTTTGTCCTCCATAAATAACATTATCTCTAACCGTTAGTGCAAATTCAAAAGCACGTTGCGCATACGGAATTACTTCCCAAGTAGGTGTAAGGTCATTATTTATAATATCACTCATTTGCGGAAAGTATCTTTTAGGAGAAGTGGTACCTCTTCTAGATCTAAACATTGGTCCTGCTGTTGCTGTTGGTACAGGCATAAGCGGAGACTGCATGTCTTCATTATCATTTTGCTCCCAAGTATACGTAAGAACATCACCATTAGTTGCAGTATCAGGATCTGAACCAGCACCTGTAAGAACAAATGCAGTACCAATTGGTATTATATAATCATCACCAGCATCTGCAGTAGGAGGTAAGTTAGTAACAGTAATCTCTTCAAAACAAGCAGAACTAACTCCGCCTTGAATGTTTGCACTAATATCTCTAATATTTACATAATTAAAATAATCATCAGAGTTGTCTTGTACATTTTGTCCTGTACATATTCCTGCATAACCCATAATAGAAGATCCACTTCCAGGTTCTACTTCAGTATTGTTTCCACTTTTTAAACAAGTAGTTGTTCCGTTGTGTGTGTGGTAACCTCCCATTTGGTGACCAATTTCATGCGCTACATAATCTACATCAAAAGAATCTCCAGTAGGATTTGCTCTACCTGTCATTCCACTTCCTTTAGTTCCAGAAGTACATACGCAACCAATACAACCAGCGTTTCCGCCTCCATCTGTATTAAAGTTATGTCCTATATCATAATTTGCATCACCAATATTATTATCTATAACTTCTTGTGTTTTGTCATTATACTCTCCATCAAAAGGGTCTGTAGCTGCATCATAATACATGATATCAAAATTGTTTGGTACAAACTGAAATGTTATACCCATTTCTTTTTCATAAATACCATTTACACGAGTCATGGTTATTACCATTTGTGCCATGATATTCGATTTTTTTTCAAAGTCTGTAGTAGCACTTCCAATAAACAAAGCACCATATTCTCCAGTACATGACATTGCTAGTTCATAACGTCTAATTTTACTATCGTCTGTAGCACGAAGTACTTCACTAGAAGCTGTATTTTTTGCTTTTTCATACATTGTATTATCTGTTTCGCAAGAAAAAATATCACTAGAGCTATTTACTAAATCCTCACGTTTATAAGCAATATATACAGATTTGTCTTTAGTATACGGATCAATAAAAAAAGTTGATTTTCCTGGTTCAAAAACTTGTCCGTGAAATCCAGCTTGTGAAACACTAAAACGAATAAAAGTACCTGGATTTTCTATAGAACGTCCAACAAAACTTTTTATGTTAGGAAGTTGCGCAGCCAAAGTTGGATGTAATATTTCGGTATCTAAAACGCGGTAACTTTCTAATCCTCCAGCAGCATTAGGTACTTGAATTATGTTTGAAGACTCGCCAAAAAAGGCTCCTTGAATAGGTGCATTTTGAAGTTTGTTTTTAATAGATTCAATATCCATAGTGTATAATGTATACGCTGTAGGCATTTTATCTTTATTAAAACTAATGTTTTTTATGTTGCTTTGAACTGTTGTTTTAGACCAATCACTTGTTTTGTTTTGTGCCCATGAAATACTCATAAAAGCGCAAAGAACTACGGTAATAATTATGGTAAATTTTTTCATATTATTATATTAAAGTTATTAGGAATAAAAGCCTGATGGACAACACCAGGCTTTTTTAATATTTAAACTACTTCACAATGAATTTTACAACATTGGTTTTATTAATAATTAAGAAATACATTCCAGAAGACAGTTTACTTGTAGAAACTGTAGCATTATTAGCCTGAACTGTTTGTGTATTAATTAAAGCACCATTGATATTGTAAATTGAAATAGATTCAATAGTATTTGAAGCGTTTTTAATGTGTATTACTTCATTACTATTTAAAATGGTTGGGTACACTTTAAAGGCAGAAGTTTCAAATTCTGAGTTAGATAAGGAATTGCTTTGATACAATGCAAATGTGCCAGAACCAGTAAAAGTACCTTTATACGTACTATATTCTTGAGTAGTATTTGTTTCTAAAAGACCTCCAGAAATAGTATAGTTATTAGCAACATCTGAAGCATCATCAATAGTAGCGCTATCTACTTTAATTATTTGTAAAGCACTTGCATGACTAAAGCTACTTAATTCTGCATTGGTAAAATAAAGGGTAACATCATAACTTGCTGTACTTGCATTTGGTCCGTCTGCTTCAATATTAAATACTTTACCAGAATGAGAACCTGTTATGTTTGTAAAATCTGTAGAAGAGCCAATTTCTTGAACAGATAAAGTAACACAGCCTAAATCTTCAGTAGCGTTTTCAATAATACCAATAACTTCGGCATCTTGATCACTAATAAAATATATTTGGTTTCCTGCTTTTACAGTTTCGCTATCTGCATCTGCAATATTGCTTTCTACAGGAGTTGCGTTACCTGTTACTACTACATTATCAATACTAAAGCTAAATGCACCTTGAACTAATGCATCATTATACCATCTCCATATTAATGTAAAAGCTTTGTCATCTAAAGCAGGCATTGCTAGATTAAATGTTCCTGATGCATTCGCACCTAATCCTGCAGGAGATCCTGTTGTTGAAAATTTCTCTACAGATTCATAAGTTGCACCATCAAAAGAGTACATAAATTCTCCCCAATCAAAATAGGTGGTTTGATCATTTTCACCACCAGCTTCCCAATCAAAAGAAACGGTTACATTATTAATACCACGAGCATCAACAACTTTACTAATTAAGTGAATACTACTATTTGCAGTACCATCATAAGTAGGTTCTGTAGTAGAAGAAAGGCTAGGAACTACATAAGCTCTTCCTGCAGATTTTATTCCACTACCATTAAATAACCATGTGTTTGCATCAAATTCTGAATTTACAAACCAGTTTGCTGGAGTTTCTGAAGTATCAAAAGTTTCATTTAATAATTCTACGGTTCCTGATCCTACAGTTGGTATATAATCATCGTCTAAAATAGTGATGGTATGGCTTCTTAAATCTTCTGTATTAGGGCCATTAGAAAAATGCATTTCAATAGTTTCATTGCCTTCAATAAGTCCATCATTATATATAGTAACAGTTACTTGTTGTGTATTAATAGTTTCAGACACAGGAAAAGTTAAACTAGAAGGCGAAATATCAAAATCTTCACCTAAAGTAGCTGTAGAATTTTCAAATGAAAAGGTAGCCGTTTGTGTTTCCGTTACCGAAGCTGCAGAAACAGAAACAGTAATGGTTTTAAATTCATTACAACCATTAGTAGCTGTTTTTTCGGTAGTTAAACTAACGCTAGAAGATTCGTAATATAAAACATTAGGATCTGGAGCGATATATTGCTCTCCTACGCAAACAGCATACCAAGCGTTGGTAACTTGCTCTACTTCATAAATAGAATAATCTGTTTCAGCAACAAGAATTGTTGCATTTCTCATTTCTTCAAATGTAGCATTTGGCGTTAATAATACTTCTGCTTTAAAGGTAATTTGTTCGGCAATATCAAAACCAAGAGGTTCTACATAATAATCATGTCCTGCACCTCTATCTGCTTTTGATGGGTCTGCTGCAATTTTATCTGCACCAGGAGAAAATGGTTGTCCTGAACCTGTTACCATTAAATAAAACCATTTGTTTAGTACACCACTATTATTGTGAACACCACATTGGTCATTTGCTAAAGAGGCTACACAATTTTCAGTGTCTGTCCAATCTGCTCCACCATAACAAGAAGGATTTCCTTCTGCATTAGGATCATCCATCCAACGTAAAGCTTGTGAATTTGTAGCACCAGGAGCAGCACCTCCATCTCTTTCATCTATTTGTTCACCAACTCCCCAAGGATCATAAGGTAAGGTGTTGTCTATTTGTGTTAGTACATAGTTTTCTACAGCAGCAGCCCAAATATCTGAAAAACCTTCGTTCATGGCACCAGATTCACTTGCGTACACAAGATCTGATGTTGCAGAACATACACCATGACCAATTTCATGACCACAAACATCTAAAGAAGTTAAAGGAGCAAAAGAACCATTAGGGTTTGTTCCTCCTTGGTAGCTACCATCACCATAAGTCATTGCTGTTCCGTTCCAAAAAGCATTGTCATAAGCATCACCATAGTGTACATAGTTAAGAATTTTAGTTCCTTTATTATCATGGCTACTTCTACCATGAACATCTGCCCAATATCTTACCACTATTTCTGCTCCCCAATGTGCATCTAAAGCAATATCATCATTACTTGTTTCGTTATGCGTAGGATAACTAAGGCTAAAATCATTTCTGTAATGCTCTGCAGCAGACCAGTTATTGTCTCCAATTTCTGCAGTAACTTGTAGTTCTTCAGGTCTTGAATAACCATCATAAATAGAATATGAAGGAATTCCGCTTACACTAATAGGTGCTCCACCAATTCCATCATAAGATCTTGTTTCGTTAAGTACTAAAGATTCATCTACTTCTGTTGTTAAAGGATCATCTGTAATACCATAAGGAGCTAGGTTTATTGTTCCGTCTAAAGAAAATCTATCATTTAAAGGGTCTATGTCTCCTTGGTCATCAAAAGTGGTTTCAAAAGTTCTGGTACCAGCATATCTAGTATCACCTGATGCTTGACTAAAAAAAGGAGGAGCATAGGTATAGCTATTTTTTGCTTCTTCTCTTTTTTTGTTTATTTCATCTGCATGTTTAATAATAGCGTCTACAAGTAACACTTTTCCTGATTGTGCATCAACAAAAACATTAGCTCTGTACACAGGTTCATAGGCATAAATATTAAATTTATAGGCTAGTTTTAAATCTGCTTCAGGAGTATTGTAATCATCTATATATACTAAATCACCTACAGGGAAATACGCGTTATAGTCCGCTTCTAGTTGTTGTAATAAATCGGTGTTAAACGTATTTGTCATTTGTTCTTCAATAAAATCCCAAACATAGGTGTCTGCACCAATGTGTTGTGTAGCATAGGTTCTTGCTTGGTCTTTTGTAAGGCTTACAGATTGGTTCATGCTAGCATCTAATAAATAATGCTCTAAGGAGATAAATTTTACGCTACCTTCTTTTATAAAGGCTTTGTATTTTGCATGAGCTAAAGGGATGCCATTGTAAGTTGCTGAGAAAGTAATAATTTCTGAACCATTTTTAGATTTAGATTTGTCTGAAATAGCTAATTGATAAGCATCAGTATCAATTAGAAGAATGTTTTTAATAAATTCTGGAAGGTTGTCTACTGTTAAATTAAATCCGGATTTAATTTTTATCATAGATGGTGTTTGCCGATCGGGATTTATAAAGTACGATTCAATTTTAGTGTTTGACTTTAAATTGTTTTCAAGATTTTGTTGTTTTTTGTTTTGTGCACACATAAATCCAGAAAGGAGTATGCAGTAAGCAAAAAGTAAAATTTGTTTCATCATAATAATAATTAAATAGTTAAAAAATAAAACACTAACTCTTAGTGTCATACTGTAGTTAAGACATGATTTGTTATTACAAAAACAGACAAATTATGCCCTTAACATTGTTAAGACAATTGAATCTAATTTTACCCTAACAAAAAATTAAGGTTTTCTTAACAAGAATAACTTTTGTTAAGTATTATTGAGAGAGATTGGTAACAATTATATACATAATTAGTACCATGTTAATAGTGATAGAAACCTATATTTACATACAAGGGTTTCTTGGTAATACATGTTAATAGTGATTATTGTATTAATTATTAAAATTAATACTGAGAGCGAGAGTGAATAATAGTGAAACTTATAATAAAAGTGTTTGGGTTTTATTTAAAACATAACCGAACTAGCTTTTAGGTTTTATAAGTTGAGCGCAAATATATAATCTAATTTGTTTTAATAAAAATTTAACATTCTTTTTGTTGATTTAATACAAAAAGACTTTAAAAGTTGAATCTTAGGCTGGCGTTAGGAGTAAAGCTTAACGATTTGTTATCTACCTGAATTGCTTTCTGCTTATTGTTTTCATCTACAGTGTAATAACGATTAATAACATTGTCTTGGTTGGTAATGTTTTTAATACCAACTCTTAGTGATGATTGCACTTTTTTAGAAATATTAAGTTTGTAATTTAATGATGCATCAAAACGAATAAAAGGATCTAAGTTTTCTTTGTTAGGTACATCATAATTTACTTGATAAAAACTACCAACTTGTATGGTTTCGTTATCTTCTAATGGTTTGGTATAAGGTATTCCTGTTCTGTAAATACTACCTAATGAAATTTGTAAGCGTTTAAAAATATTATAATTAAAAGCTAAAGAAATAGAATGTCTAATATCTGTATTGTTAGGAAACTGTTTAGGCGTAAAGCTTTCAAAAAAATAATTGTTTATGCTATAGGTGTAGCTTAACCAGGTACTGTATTTAGCAGCAGTTACATTCGTTAAAAATTCTAATCCTTTAGATGTGTAGTTACCTGTAGCATTTAGGTATTGAAAGTTGTTATAGAATCCTTGGTTAGATGCAGTTATACCTTCTACTTTTTTATAAAAACTAGTAAGATCTACATGAAAATTTTTTTTATTAAACTCTAAGCCAAAAGAGCCTTGTTTACTTGTTGTTATTGGTATGTTTTCTTGATTTGCTAAAATCCATCGTCTATTTTCAACACCTAAAAAATCATCTTGAAAATCTACTATTTGGGTTGTAGATTGATTTTTGAATTCGCCTTCTAGTTTTACTGCTAGATGTTTAAATATATTTTGTCTGAAGTTTAATCGTGGTTCAATAAGTAATTTGTTAAACTTTTGAAAGTAATTAACACGCACACCTAGCCTTAAATAGGTACTGTTTTTTTTATATTCTCCTTCGGTAAAAAAGGCGTGATTTAAGAGTACATCTTTTTTCTCTTTAATATAAGAAGGGTTGCTAACTAAGGTTTTGTTTAATATTCCGGTTTCATTAAATTGATAACCGTTTAACAGTGAAAAATGATTAGAAACTAAAACATGTGTGTTAAGTTTTAATCCGGTTTCTAACACTTCATTACCTTGTTGTAAGCGTTGGTCTGTTTGTACTGTGTAGTCATCTGCTTCTACAGTGTATTTTGAAGAATAAGCAATAAGTTTGGTTTTAAATTTCTTACTCCATTGTGCTTGCCAATTTCCGCCAAACCCTAAATTTTCTTGTGATAAATAACTGTTTTTAGAAGTAGTTTCTTGGTTTGTATCTGTAAGCGTTTCGGCGTAATCTAAATTATTAAATATACCAATGATGTTAGCACGAAATTTATGTTTTGGGTTTAGATTAAATAAAAGTTTTGCAGAGTAGTCATAAAAGTAAAAGTTTGATGAGGTATTACTCTGGTTTATTTCTTGGGTATTGATATCGCTATCTTGAAAGCTTCGTTTAAAATAATTATCATAGGTTGGTGTGCTATAATAATCTGTAAATGAACGACGACCAGATACATGAAATTCTAATTTTTTAGAAATAGGTATTTGTAAAAAAGCATCAGCGCTAATTAAATTTATACCAGCTCCTCCAGAAAATGTATTGGTAATATGATCTTTACTAAACATGTTTATAGTACTTGAAACACCATCACTAAAAGCACTGCTTGTTCCGTTTTTGCTAACAATAACTTTGTTTGTTAGGTATGGATTATAGGCAGAAATCAGTCCGAAGAAATGTCCGGAATGGTACATTTTAATATTATCCCAAAGCATTAAGTTTTGATCATTGGTTCCGCCTCTTACGTTTATATTAGCTATACTTTCATTAGCACTTTCAATTCCTGGAAGCGCTTGAATAGACTCTAGTATATCTGGTTCTATCAAACCTGGAAGTATGCCAAATTTTTCGGTATTTAAAACAGTACTACCATCTATTCTTTTTTGTAAACCTGTAGTTAAAAATTTAGTAATAGTAATAGGGTTTAACTCTTGGTTGGTTTCTTTTAAAATAATGGTTTTACAATTGTTTTCTTCATTAAAAAAGTAATTTGCTTTTAGCTGTTTGGTGGCATAGCCTAAATAGGATATACTTAGTGTAGCATTACTAGGTACATTGGTAAGTTTAAATTTACCTGAGTAATTTGTAGCTGTTCCTATTTGCGTATTAGTAATAATAATAGTGGCTCCTAATAAAGGTGTATTGTTTTCTTGTGCTAGTATAATACCACAAATATCTATGGTTTTATTAACTATAGAAACGGTTATATACCTCTCATTTAAAAGCTTAAAATTTAAAAGCGTTTTGTTGTTTAAGTACGCTATAGTTTGGTTTAAGGTATATTGTGGTGAAGGACTTTCAATAACTACATTATTTACATCATCTACAGAGTATGAGAATTTTACATCAAACTTTTCTTCTATAGAGTTCAGTATAGAAGGAAGTGGCTTTTTTGCTGTAGTAGTTTGGCTATAACTTATACATGTAAAAAAGAATAGTATGTAAAAAATACATCTAGTTAGCGTCATAGTTTTTGAAAGTAACATTTTTACCAGTAATACTATAACTTAATTTTAAAGGAATAGTTACAGATTGTAACGCTATATCTTTGTTGTTGTGTGTAAAGGTTCCTGTAAATAATTGGTTTGTATCTACACTAGTAGCATCAATTTGTAGGTTGTATTGTCTTTCTAATTCTTCAATTACTTGACTTAAAGGTATATTTGTAAAGCTAGATTCTTGTTGTAACCAAGACGGATTTGTAGCATCAATATCTTTAAATTCTACATTATTGTTTAAAATTCTAAAAGACTTTCCTTTAGCTAATTTTATAGTTTCGTTATTAAAGGTAACACTTACTAAACCTTCATAACAGGTAACTTCAAAAAAGTTTTCTCTTTCTTTTACATTAAATTGGGTTCCTAAAACTTGTACAGTTCCTGCGTCTGTATGTACTGTAAATTTTTTCCCTTTTGCAACCTTAAAAAAGGCTTCACCATCTAGCTCTAAGTCTCTTTTGTTTTTCCAGGATTTTTTATTGAAACTTAATTTAGAGCCAGCGTTTAATACAACTTCAGAATTATCAGGAAGTTGTACTGTTTCTGTTTCTGCGTATTGTGTTTCAAAAGACTGTAAGTTGTTGAAAAATAAAAAATAAGATGAGGTTAATAAGATAGCAAAAACAGCAGCTATTCTTAAAAATTGTTTATAGTTTAAGGTTTTTACTTTTGTTTCTTTTTTAGATAATTTTCTAGTTTTAAAATCTTCTAAAGCTTTTTGTGCATCAATTTCTGGTGCTTCTAATTGCGAAGCATAATGTGCTATCTTACTAAGCGTTTCTGTTTTTTGGCTTGCTTTTAAATTAGCAATTTCCTTTTCAGAAAGCTCTTGGTTAAACCATTTTAATATGTCTTTTTCTTGTTTCATTTTTTAGCATTCTAATAGTAAGACAATTACATTTGTTTTTACCCTACCATAATATGATTAAATGTTTTCTATTTCTGCTCTTAAAGCTTTTAAAGCTGCAGACATTCTTTTTTCTACTGCTTTTTGAGATAGGTTTAATAGTTCGGCAATTTCTCTGTATTTTTTACCTTCAATTCTATTTAATAAAAAAACTTCTCTTTGTCCATCTGTTAATGACGCAATAGCATTTTGCAATTTTACTTTAAATTCCTCTTCTTCTAATAAATACTCAGGGTTTTGGTTATTAGTGTCTTGATAAGGAGAGGTTTTAGCATATTCTAAAACTACTTTTTTGTGCTTTATGGTATTTAAAAACAAATTATTGACAGTAGTAAATAAATATGTTTTTGCTTTTGTATAGTCAATTTTTGAGCAGTTCACCCAAATTTTAGAAAAAGCATCTTGTACTAAATCTAGAGCATGGTCTTTATCTCCACACTTGTAAAAAGCAAAGTTACTAGCTGCTTGAACCTGTTTTGTGTAAAAGGCATTAAAAGTAGATTCTTTGCAAAGGTTATCAGTGGGTTTGTCCATATTCTTAAAAAGGAATATTAAAATTCTAAGATAATATATTTTTAATCAAGTAGGGTGAAATGTTTTTTAAATGTCTTACAAGTATACTAACCAAAAACCGAAATGATATGGAAGACAGAACTTTAGAGTTAATTGAGTTTACACTAATAATATTGATCATGTCATTAATTATAACATCCATTTTAATACTAAATCAAATAAATTAAAAAAAAGGTAGGGTAAATTGAAATTGAGTTGTCTTACTTATAGAAAGCGAAATTTTCGTTAAAAAAATAAAGTTAAATTTGTAAACAATAAAAAATTATGAAAAATTTAAAATTAATCACATCAATTGTATTTATGGCATTATTCTCATTTGTGTCTTGTCAAGACGAAATAGATAATGAAAGTGGTGAAAACCCAAACACCAATACTGCAGATTCACAAACCGCAGATAATTTAATAAGAACCTCAATGTATGATGGCTCTTTTGATGATTTTTTAGACGGAGTTTCATGTTCTTCTATTTTATTACCTGTTACAGCAACAGTAAACGGAACAACATTAACCATTGTTAGCCAAACAGACTATGAGCAAGTTTTAAATATTTTAGGAGAGTTTAATACAGATGATGATACAGTAGTGCTTCAGTTTCCGTTAACAGTTGCTTTAAGTAACTATACAGAAGTTGTTGTTACTAATCAAGCAGAGTATGATGCTTTAGTAGATGCATGTGAAACTGCAGAAGCAGAAGGTGAAGCAGCAATATCTTGTTTAGACATTGAGTTTCCTATTACTATATTAACATATAGTCTTACGCTTGAACAAACAGGAAGTGTTGTATTAGAGTCAGAACAACAACTATACGCTTACATGAATGATTTTAGTAATGATGAGTTGTTTTCTATTAATTACCCAATAAATATTGATTTTGCTAGTGGTAGTTCTACAACAATAACTAGTGACACTTCTTTACAAGCAAGTATTAATGATTGTATAAATGATGAAGAAGCTATGGAAGACGCAGAAGAAGATGCAGATGCTTTAGAAGAAATTTTAGTAGATGGTCTTTTTCAAGTAGAGTCTTTTGTTAATGCAGGAATTAATACTGCTAATGATTATGCAGAATTTACTATAGACTTTGCAAACGATTTAAGTATTGTTGCAGAAAACACAGTAAATACAGCAGTAAGTGATGTTCAAGGTACTTATGAAGTAACTTCGCAAATGGAAGTTTATTTAAGCCTTAATTTTACAGGTGATGCTACTTTTAGTTTGTTAAACCATGATTGGCAAGTAGTAAGTTATAGTAACTCTAGTATTGTGTTACAAAGCACAACAAATACAGCAATTACTTTAGTACTTTCACAAGTGTAATATTATTTTAAAATAATAAAGCCAATATTAATAAAACAGCTGCTAGATTTTCTAGCAGCTGTTTATAAAAACACCTAAGATGAAAAAGATAATGTTTGTAATTAGTTTTTTGGTAGCAATTGTAGCTTGTACAACAGATGAAGCTTCTTTGAATTTATCTAATAATAACAATAATAATAGTACTACAAGTGCTAACCAACAAAACACAGGAAGCTCTGCTAATGATTTACTATCAGACGCTACCTATACAAGCATGTTAATTGAGTTGGTTTATGTTGAAGGTTTTGAGCCATCACAAACAGCAATCAATAACTTTGTAGCTTTTTTAGAAGCAAGAACCTTTAAACCTAATGGTATTACAGTTGAAAAAAGAGCAATAGCTTCACCAGGAAATGCGCCTTATACCAATACCGAAATAAGAGCCATTGAAGATGCTAATAGAACTGCTTATAATACAGAAAATCAAATAACTGTTTGGGCATTTTTTGCAGATGGAGCCTCTGCTAATAATACAAGTGAAGGTGTGGTTTTAGGTACAGCATATAGAAATACCTCTTTTGTAATATACGAAGAAACCATACATGGTTATAGTGATAGTGCTTTAGAACCTAGTAGAAGTTTATTAGAAACTACAGTAATAACACATGAGTTTGGACATCTTTTAGGATTAACAAACTTAGGAACCGATTTACAGTCTGATCACGAAGATGCAACGCACCCAAAACATTGCAATGAAGAAAATTGCTTAATGTATTATGCAGCAGAAACAGGTGACGGAATTGCCAATTTAATTACAGGAGGTTCGGCTCCACAATTAGACGCTCAATGTATTGCAGACTTGCAAGCTAATGGAGGTAAATAATTAATAAAATTGTAAAAAAATGAAAAAAGGATATTTAATAACTATAGCATTGCTATGCTTAATTTTTACTAGTAATGCACAAGAAGAAAACACAAACGCATCTAACTTTGGTTTAAAAGGAGGATATAATTTAGCAGCAGTAAGTTTTGATGGCGAAGAAGAAACAGGACAAAGACATAGTTTTCATGTTGGTATTTATGGAGAGTCTTTTGTTTCTAAAGCTGTAGCGCTTCAATTAGAACTTCAATACTCACAACAAGGTTATCAAGTCAAGAGTAATGGAGGTACTTTTACTCAAAAATTAGATTATATTAATATACCATTACTATTTAAAATGTATCCAGAAGATAGCTTTTATTTAGAAGTTGGTCCACAAGCAGGTTTTGCTATTTCACATAAAGAAACCTTTGATAGTAGTTTTAACTTATTTGATACTTCACAAGAATTTGAACCTAATAAATTAGATTGGGGAATTAATTTTGGAGGAGGATTTAAAACCAATAACGGAGTAAGTCTTGGTGTAAGATACCATTTAGGATTAGGGGATATATATGAAGATCAAGGAAGTCCTAGAAATAGAGTTTGGCAATTTTCAATTGGGTTTGATTTATAGATGAAAATTACAATAATTTAGCTTAGTTTTGCTTCGCTAAAAAAAGAGAACATGCAACAAACAACAAACACTATTTTAATGATTCGTCCTATAAACTTTAGGAGGAATGAGCAAACTGCTGTAAATAATTATTACCAAAAAGAAGCAGATAGCGTATTGCCTGAAACAGAAAATGTTAAAGCGCAAAGAGAGTTTGATAATTTTGTAGAAAAATTACGAGGTATAGGTGTTCATGTTGTAGTGGTTAGTGATACGGAAGAATTTGATACTCCAGATTCTATTTTTCCTAACAATTGGATTTCATTTCATGAAAACGGAACCGTTGGTATTTACCCAATGTTTGCCGAAAATAGAAGAAATGAAAGACGTGAAGATGTTTTAGAAACCTTAGAAAAAGAAGGTTTTGTAATTGATAATATTGTAGATTATACTAGTGCTGAAGAAGAAGGCGTTTTTCTTGAAGGAACAGGAAGCTTAATTCTAGATAGAGAAAACAGTATCGCGTATTGTGCTTTATCTGCTCGTGCAGACGAAAGTTTGTTTATAGAGTTTTGTGAAGATTTTGAGTATACTCCAGTTGTTTTTACAGCCAATCAAACTGTAGAAGGAGAGCGTTTAGCTATTTACCATACCAATGTAATGATGTGTTTAGCAGAAACATTTGCTGTTATTTGCTTAGATAGTATAGATGATAAAAAAGAACGTAAAAACGTTGTAAAACATTTACAAGAAAGTGGTAAAGAAGTTATTAGAATAACCGAAGACCAAGTAGCTAGTTTTGCAGGTAATATGTTACAAGTAAGAGGTAAAGACCAAAAACGTTTTTTAATTATGAGTGAAGCTGCTCATACTAGTTTAACGCCATCACAAGTTAAACTTATAGAAAAGCATTGCCAAATTGTTAGTAGTAGTTTACATACTATTGAGTCTTGTGGTGGTGGTAGTGCACGTTGTATGATGGCAGAAGTGTTTTTACCAAAAAATTAAAAGCCTCCAGAAGGATTTGTTTTTGGTAGCTCTACATAAAAAGTGCTACCAATATTTTCTGTGCTTTCTACCCAAATTCTGCCATGATTAAGTTCTACCAATTCTTTACAAATGGTTAAACCTAATCCAGTGCCTTTTTCATTTTTAGTACCAATGGTAGTAAAAGAGTTACTTTTAAATAATTGGTCTTGGTTTTCTTTAGAGATACCAACACCAGTGTCGCCAATACTAATTAAACATTTACCATTACTAATATGGTTTTCAATACTTATAGTATCTCCATATTTACAAAACTTAACCGCATTAGTAAGTAAGTTTTGTATAATAATTTCTACCATACTTCTGTCTGCATAAACAAAGTCACGTAAAGAATTATCTTCAACCTTAATTCCTTTTTTCTCTGTCTTTCGTTCAATAAGTTTTATTTTATCTTCAAAAACTTCTTGTACATCAAATAAGCTAGGCTTAGACTCTAAAGATTGCATTTGTGATTTAGACCAATTAAGTAAATTAAATAAAAGTAAAGACGCATTGTTAGCATTATCACTTAGTTCTGGTATAAGTTGGTTAAATTCTTCTTGACTTAATGAACCTTCTTTTAATAAATCAATAAACCCTTTAATAGAAGTAATAGAGTCTTTTAAATCATGTGATACTATAGAAAAAAGTTTGTCTTTAACGGTGTTTATATCTTCTAGGTTTCTAGATTGATCTAAAATAGCTTCGTTTTGTAAATTAATTTGTTTGTTTTTGGCTTCTAGCTCTTTTGTATATTTAATTCTGTTTTTACGTCTTAAATAAATTAATATTAAAAAAGTAGTTACCATTGCAAAAGCAGCAAGCAATGCATAAAAAACAAATTTTAGTCTTTCTATTTCAACTTGATTTGCTTTCTTTTCTTCTTCATGCTGACTAATTAAAGCTTTCTTTTCTTCTTGTAAATTAACTTCTAAATCTACAGGTGTAATAGTAGCAATAGGTGTTTGCGTCAATTTTTTTGAAGCAGCTTCTTCTTGTTGTTTTTCAACTTTACTTTTAAGTTCGTAGTATCTTTTTTGCCAAATATAGGCTAGTTTATAATTGCTTTCTAAAGAGTCTAATTGTGCTCTTAAGCCGTAATTTTTTATTAACTCTTTATTATCTTTTAGTTTTCTAGCAATAGTTGTTGCTTCATACAACAGCCTCTCTGCAACAATAGTTTTTTTTTCTTTTAGGTATAGTTCTCCTGCACTGTTTAAACCTTGTAAAATCCCTTTGTCATAATCTAGCCTTCTACTTAATCTCAAACCTTTAGTTACATATTCTTTGGCTTGATTTAAATTATTTAAAGCCAAATATGCGCTTCCTATTTTTGTTAAAACATCACCTCTTAATATAGAGTCTGTAGTATCTATACTTGTTAGTACATTATTAAAATAATAAATGGCTTTTTGGTAGTCTTCTTTGTTATAAAATAAATCTCCTAAATTTTTATTGGTTTCAATAATAGCCTCTTGTCTATCTAGGTTTTCTGAGCAAAGCAGTGTTTTTTTATAAAACGTAATAGCTTGGTCATAAGCTTCCATATTATGGTAGGCTTCTGCTAGATTTTTGAAGGCATCACAGAGTTCATTATTTAAATTGCGTTTTTCAAGTTCTTCAATGGCAGAAAGTGAAAACTGTAACCCTTTATCATAATTGCCTCTTGCTATTTCAATTAAACCAATACAATTGTTGATTTTTGCAACACCTAAAGTGTCTCCTAGCTCTATATATAGTTCTTTAGACTTCGTGTAATTATCAATAGCATTTATGTAATCTTCTTTTTTAGCAAAAATAAGCGCTTTGTAATAGGTGATTTCTGCAATACCTGCTGAGTAGCTTAAAGTGTTAGAAAGTTTTTCGCTCTCTCTTATAAACTGTAATGCTTTGTTAAAGTCTTTGTTGTGGTATAATAATTTAATTATCTGTATAGATGTATTAACCTTTGTAGTGTCAGGTTTCTGAAAAGCTAATTGAATAGTAAGACTGTCTAGGTCTTCGGTTTGAGAAAAACCAAAAAACAAAGTAAGACTAAAAATAAGAGTTATCAGTTTCCTCATTTAATACATTTACATAAGTAAGGTATCAACTAAGAGTCTTTTTTTGAGGGAATTAAAAACGCTTTGTTCGATTGTTAGTTATAAAAAAAGAATTATTCTATTTCTATTTTAGAATAAAACTGTTAATACACAAAACTGATTAAAACATATTTAATAAACTAATTAAAGCGATTTAATGCAAAAAAAATAGATAAAGTGAAAATATTTGAATTTATATTGCTAATTTGATAGTTAATTGCTTAACAATTAGCAAGAAAAGGGGTCTGTTATGAAGCCTACACAGAAAAAATAATGCTGTTTTACTTTCTAGTTTTTAGCAAATATTTTCGGCAATAAAATACTATCTTTGCATCCTTAAAATGAAAAGAAAAATGAGTCTTCAAAACACTTTATCAAATACCATAAAACAAGCAGTTACCTCTATTTATAATGTAACCTTAGAAACTATAGAATTTCAAGCTACCAGAAAAGAATTTGCTGGTGATATAACCGTTGTTGTTTTTCCTATGTTACGCGCTATAAAAGGAAACCCAATGCAAATAGGAGAAGCTATTGGTAATTACTTGGTAGAAAATGTAGAAGATGTAAAAGCTTTTAATGTAGTAAAGGGCTTTTTAAACATAGAAATTAGTGATAGTTATTATGTAGATTTTTTCAATAGCATTAAAACCAACACTACCTATGGTTTTGTAGAACCAACAGCTAATGAAAAAGCTGTAATGGTGGAGTATTCTTCGCCTAATACCAATAAACCTTTGCATTTAGGGCACATACGTAATAACTTATTAGGGTATAGTGTAGCAGAAATTATTAAAGCTTCTGGTAAAAAAGTATACAAAACGCAAATTATTAATGATAGAGGAATACATATTTGTAAAAGTATGTTGGCTTGGAAACGTTTTGGAAATAATGAAACTCCAGAGTCTACAGGTTTAAAAGGCGATAAATTGGTTGGTAATTACTATGTAAAGTTTGACCAAGAATATAAAAAGGAAATACAAGACTTAATTGCTAAAGGGCAAACCGAAGACGAAGCAAAAAAGAATGCACCTATTTTAGTTGAAGCACAAG
Organism: Lacinutrix gracilariae; assembly: GCF_042684485.1. Lineage (NCBI taxonomy): Bacteria > Pseudomonadati > Bacteroidota > Flavobacteriia > Flavobacteriales > Flavobacteriaceae > Lacinutrix > Lacinutrix gracilariae. Next base: position 1,787,002 of record NZ_JBHULM010000011.1, read on the forward strand.
AAATGTTGCGTAAGTGGGAAGCTGGAGATGATGAGGTTGTTGCACTTTGGACCAAAATGAACAATTGGGTTTATGATGGTTTTAATATTACTTATAAAAATTTAGGTGTAGATTTTGATACACTGTATTATGAAAGCCAAACCTATTTATTAGGAAAAGAGTTTGTAGCAGAAGGATTAAAAACAGGCGTTTTCTATACTAAAGAAGATGGTTCTGTTTGGTGTGATTTAACAGAAGATGGTCTAGACGAAAAAATTGTTTTACGTAGTGATGGTACTGCTGTATACATGACCCAAGATATTGGTACAGCTATACAACGTGTAAAAGATTATCCAGATGTAGGAGGTATGGTTTATACCGTTGGTAATGAACAAGATTATCACTTTCAAGTATTGTTTTTAATTCTTAAAAAACTAGGATTTGATTGGGCAAAAAATCTATTTCATTTAAGTTACGGAATGGTAGATTTACCTTCTGGTAAAATGAAAAGTAGAGAAGGTACTGTTGTAGATGCAGATGATTTAATTGTGGAAATGGCTAATACAGCAGGAGAAATTTCACAAGAACTAGGAAAACTAGAAAACTACTCTGAAACCGAAAAACAAGAACTATACAAAACCATAGGTCTTGGTGCTTTAAAATATTACATATTAAAAGTAGACCCGAAAAAGCGTATTTTGTTTGATCCAAAAAGTTCTATAGACTTTCAAGGTAATACAGGACCTTTTATACAATATACCTATGCAAGAATACAATCTATTTTACGTAAAGCAGAAGTAGATACTACTGTTTCTTTAGGAGTAGAAGAGGTCACTTTACATGAAAAAGAAAAAGAACTAGTAAAACAATTACAACTTTTTCCTGAAGTAATACAAAATGCGGCAGACAACCATAGTCCTGCTTTAATTGCAAATTATACTTATGATTTGGTAAAAGAGTTTAATTCTTTTTACCAAAATGTGTCTATTCTTGGAGCAGATACAGAAAATGAAAAAGTGTTTAGAGTACAGTTAGCACAAGTAGTAGCAAATACTATTAAAAATGCATTTAGTTTATTAGGAGTGCATGTACCAGAAAGAATGTAATATTTTTATTAAAACAAACATCTTTGTATTGTTTTAGTAAGGACTTTAAGATTAATGTAAAACGTTATAACAAATAACGTTTTACATTAATCTATATATTAAAAGAAGGTTTTATATTTTATCCTTCTGCATTAAAAAATACTTTGTAGTAATACATTTTCTTTTCTTCATCAAAACCACGCTCTAAATATTCTTGAGCAGCATCAGGAGCATCAATATCTAATTTAATCTGGATATTAGTATCTAGCTTAATATCTGTTTTAATTTTCTTTTTGTCTTTTTTTACAACGGCTTCGGCAAGATCAAATTGGTTACGTAGTAAAACGTTTTGTTCGCTTTCGTATTCCTTTTTAAAATCTTCAAACAGTTGTATGTGTTTTTCTTCGGTAAAAATTTCTTCTTTAAAATTTTCAACGTTTATAATTTCGTTTTCCTTAAAATAGTCAATAGTTTTTGCAAGAAAAATGTTTCGTTCTTGTTCGCCATAACTCGTTTTTAAAATTTCAGTAGAAAACTCACTACACATATCAAGATAGTTATGTGTATGGTTATTCATATCATCTGCGTACTTGATGTTTAAAAATTTATCTAACCAATATTGCGCATCATAACTATTGTTATCTACACTTAAAATAATATTTCCTTCCATATCAGACTGGTTTAAGATAAGACAGCCTTTATCTACTTTTTTAGAAGAAATACCTTGTTGCACCAAAACATCATAACTATTGTTTTCAAGATAGGTTTGAAAGAAATTGGTTTTATTTTCAATTTTAAAAATACCAATAGCATTTGTAACCATTTCTTTAAACTCTATACCTTCAAAAAGCGCTACTAAAACATCTCCTGTTTTTATTTGTGCAGAATCACTTTGCTCATATAAATGCTTTACAATGTTTTTTGAAGTTTCAACAAAGGAATCTTCATCACTAAAAATACTTTTTGCGTAACTATTAATTTCATTTAAAGCTACATTAGAGTGGTGGTTAAAACGATAACTTTGCACAACAGAGCCAAATGGTCTTAATAAAAAAGGAAGCATAAGTTCATAGCTTTCTTCATCAAAATGTACTTCTTTATCTGAAAATGCATTTTTTGTATCGTTATGTTTATTACCAACTTTATGAATTATAAATTTGGATATGGTTGCGTTTTTACGTGTAATCATCTTGAAAATTTTGTGACTACAATACTAATCATTTTGTTATAAAAAGGCATTAAAAAAACCGAAGCTTTTTACTTCGGTTTTTAATGAATGGATAATAAAGATTAATATGCAATTCCGTAATAATCACATACAGCTTGATAGTCTTTAATATTTACACCAGCTTGAGCAAGCTCGTTGTAAATTTGTTGTTTACCGTTATTAGTTTTTCCTGCTGTTGTACTTGTAGATTCTATAATAACAACTTTAAGAGTTTGTAAATCTCCGGCTGTAACGGTATATGCAGAACCTGATGCATCATTGTAATCTAAGTCCATTCCACCATTGTAAAGAGCTACATGTACAGAAAAGTCAAAGCCAATAGTATCGTAAGGGCAAGGTATTGGCACCCATACAGAGTTGTTTTCTGTTAAATAGCTTAATACTACATCGTTATCTAATACATCTTGCGTTAGTTCTGTTATTGTTACAGAGTCATAAGAACCTGCAAAAGTAGTAGCATCAAAAGTTAATGTTTGCACGTTGGCATTACCATCAGTTCCATTTGAACCAGCAGGTCCTGCAGGACCAATAGCTCCATCTTCACCATCTTCTGGTGAGCATGAAAAACTAAATGCTACTAAAAGTGCTAAAAGAAAATACTTTGATTTTGAAATTGTTGTTTTTAAAAGTTTCATAATTTTTAATTATTATTGATTAATATTTATTTACTGTTTAATGGAAGTGTTTTAGAAAGGTTAACATAACATCAAAAAAAAAGTCGAAATATTTTTCTCCGACTTTTAATGCAGCAGTTTCCTGCCTAACTATAGTAACCCAAAAAACACTATAGATTTATTGTTGTTTTAGATAAGTAGGTTTTATACTATATATTTTTAAAGATGATAGATGGATAGAAAATAAAAAAGCTTCAGGTTTTTAGTCTGAAGCTTTTTTGCATTTGACGACTAATTCAAATAAAAGAATAATAGCAGGAATTGTTTCTTGTAGATTCTTATTTTATAATAAAATGTATTATAGGTTGAGTAAAACTCCTGCATTTATAACCACTTGACTAAAGTCACTAACTACATACTTTGGTTCTAAATACACTTTTAGTTTTTCTGAAAAATTCCAAGTAGCTCCAGCACCTATATTAGCACCAAAAGCATTGTCTGTAATTTTTTCTGTTTCATAATCATAGTAAATGTCATAATAGGAGTTTCCGGTTTTATAGCTAGAAAAATTGGCACCAACTACAGGATATACGTTTAATTTGCTTTCTATTATATTAAAATAATAATGTGCATTAAGGTCTCCTGCTAATAGGTTACGTTGGTAACCATATATTTGGCTTCCGAAAAAGTAAGAAGCACTTGGTGAAATAGCAATATTATCTGTAATATTAAAAACGCCTTTAAGGGTAACTCCTGGTCCAGATATTTTTTCGTTATATCCTAATCCACCACCAACAGCTGTTTGTGCTTTTGTTGGTATAGCAAACAAAAAGAGTATTGCTACTATTAAAAGAGATCTGTTTGTAATAACTGGTTTGCTGCTTTGTTTTAATAATTTCATAATTGTAGTTTTCATTTTTTAAGTTTTATAGTTTTTAATTAATAGCTTTTTTAGTTTTAAAGGTTAACAGCTAAAGCTGTGTGTTTTTGGTTACTTGTTGTTTTACATCATTTTTTTATAATCGCTGCTGTTAATGGTTAGGTTGTTTTTTTCTAAGGCAATACATTTCATAACCATATTTTCTTCTTTTCTTTTAGAGGTGTTTGTAATATTCATTTCCATGGTTAACCCATTTACCAATGATAGCCAAGCTTGGTTTAAACCTTTTTTAGCTTTTGTTTTGTAAAAGGATTTTGAAAAGGAAATTCCAGCATCTTGTGTTACCCAAATGTTTCCGTAGTAATCTTTGCCTTCTACTTTATATTCATGACAGGTAAAATTTAAAATGGTTTTTGTTTTTCCTGTTGGTGTAATTTTTACTTGTTGTTCTTCTATAGTATCTTCTGTGATGCTTTCTAAGTCTAGAGCAATAGTCATTTGTGATTTTTGATTATTCATTTCCATAAACATGGTTGTAGTATTGTTGTCCATATTCATTACAGTAATCATTTGGGTATTGTTGTTTTCTAAATCTACGCTAGTCCCAATGTAATTGGCCTTTGGGTTTAAATAGTAATGAATAGTACTTGCCTGTTTTTTACTTTCTATTTGCATTACAAATTTGTGTGTAAATTGGTAAGTTTCTTGTGTAGTGTAAGTAGTGTTATTGTCTACCTTATTGGGTTCTTTTTTTATGGTTTTTTTAGAGTTGAAAGTAGAGTCAAAGTTTTTTTCGGTTTCTTTGGTTGCTTTTTGGTCAACCTTTTTTTCTAAAGTACGCTCTATAGCTCTCTCTGCTGTTTTGCTTAATTTTTTTAAAAGTTGTGCTTGTGTATTTGTGGTTAGGCACACACATAATGTAACTAGTGTTAATTTTAAAAAATTCATGATTAGATGTTTTTAGATTACACTATTTAATAGTCATATGCGTAAAAGGTTAACATTAGGACATAAAAAAACCGAAGTAAATTTACTTCGGTTAAACACATTAAATGTTTTAGCTTTCTTCTTCTCATACAGGTTCAGAGGCTGTTTTTATGCTATTCCATTCTGGTTTACTAGAATTTAAATAGGCATAAATAGGTTTTTCATTTCGTACCATGTCTCCATAAATAGGCATGTTTTTAAAAGGTAAAAAGATTGCACCAACTTTATTGGTAGTGTTATAAGTGGGTTGTGGTACTTGACTTGATTCATGTAAAAAATACATGATAAATCTGTGGTCACTACCATAACAAGTAATATATCCTTGAATTTTTATATTAATATTTCCCCAATTTGCTGAGTTTTGATAACCTAAAGTTGCTCTGTAGTAGTTTACTGTAAATTGTTTTGTTGCCATAATATTTATGGTTTTATGATTAATAGTATGGTTTAATGTGCAACGGGTTTTAAGGTTAACATTTTAGAGTTAATAGTGTTTAAAATATATATGTATAAGAAAATTAAGTAGTTATAATTAAAAAAGTTAAATTAGCAGTAGTGTGTTAACCTTTAATAATTAGTTGTATTAAATGCATAGAGTTCAAGAGAACATTACTGTTCAAGATTTAAAACAAGGTTCTGATCAGTTATTTAAAAGTATATACGAAGACAATAGAGGCAAGTTTTTAAATTTTGCTAAAAAGTATAATTTATCACAAGAGGATAATATAGATGTTTACCAAGATACATACATTATCTTTTACAATAATGTTATGGAAGGAAAGGTTACAGAGTTTACAAGTAGTATCTCTACCTATTTATTTAGTATTGGTAAGTACTTGATTTTTGATAAAATGAAAAAAAACAATAAGACTATACATCCAGATTTTGATTTGTCTATTGTTAGAGAAAGGGAAGAGCTTGTAGATCCTGATTTAGAATTAGAACAACAAGAGTTAACTGCAGAACAAATTTTATTAAAAAAGTATTTTGTTACACTCGGAAAAAAATGTCAAGAATTATTGACCTTATTTTATTACAGAGGATTTACTATAAAAGACATTATTGAAACAGGAGATTATACCAGTGAAAATGTAGTGAAAAGTACAAAATCTAGATGTATGAAAACTCTAAAAGAAAGAATTATTACACAAAATTAATAGCAATGAATAATCAAGATCTACTATATCATTATTTTTCTAACAGCTTGACAAAAGAGCAGGAGCTTGCGTTTAAAGACTTATTAGAAAATGATGCCGAATTTAAAGCACAGTTTTTATTTGAACAAAATTTAAAAGAAGTAATAAAAAGTAATGAAATAGATACTTTAAAAGCAAAACTTATAGGTTTTGAAAAAGATTTAGCAACAACAAAATCCACTAAAACAGAATATTTTAATACTGAAAAAACAAAACCTAAAACCTTTGTGTTTCATTATAAAAACCTAGCTATTGCTGCATCTATAGCATTATTAATGGGTTGGTTTGGTTATCATTCGTTTTTTAAAACAAACTATTCTGGTATGTATAATGATAATTTTAGTGTTTACCCAAATACTGTATATACCATTACAAGAGGAGATACGCAAAACTCATTAGAACGTGAAGCTTTTGTAGCTTTTGAAAGTAGAGATTATAAAACTACTATAGAGAAATTAAATGCTATTCCTGCCGAAGCAACCAAAGAGTATTTTAATTTTTATAAAGCACAAGCCTATTTAAATGTAGAAGATACTGCAAATGCAAAACGTTTATTTACGCAAGTTGTAGATAAGCATACAGACTTTGTTGCAGAATCTATTTGGTATTTAGCCTTAATATCTATAAAAGAAGAAAATAAAACCCAAGCAAAAACATATCTAGAAAACTTAGTTGGTAATTACACTTATAATCAAGAAAAAGCGAAGTTGCTTTTAAAAGAGCTTCAATAGTTTTAATTCTTCAAGGAATTTTAATTTTACAGAAATGGAATAGAAAGTTGTAATAAGAAGCTGTTTTTTTATATCATTTGTAAGTAATGCACCTCTTTATTTTCTACGTTTTCTAAGTATTACTACTAATATAATAACAATAGTTGCACCTAATAAATACCATATTAAATTACTGCCAGAGGTTAAAGCAGTGGTGTTTCCAGAAATTACAAATCCAGACCAATAATAAGGATGTACTAAAGCATTTTGCTTGTTTGCCTCTAAAAAGCTTTGTTGCGCTTTTTGTAAAGCAATATCTTTTGTGGAGTTTTTAGATAGGTTTTTATAAAAAACATCCATAATATTTAAGGCAGATGCATCATTTATTTTCCATAAAGTACTAGAAATACTAGATGCACCACTAAAGTAAAATCCGCGAGCAAGACTCATAAAACCTTCACCACGCTTTAAATTTCCTATACCACTTTCGCAAGCACTTAAGGTTACTAAATTGGTGTTGAGGTTTAAATTATACAAATCGCTTACATATAAAAGGTTGTTATTTTCTTTATTGGGTTGAAATGCTAAATAAGAATATTCTGGAGTTTCATCATTTAAAATTGCATGTGTAGCAAAATGTAGAATACCATATTTGCTGCTTTTAGTATTAAAATTTTCTAACGTAGCTTGATTATTTGTTAGTGTTTCACCTCTAAAATATTTTAGAATATCAGTAGCTTCAGAAGCATTATTAGGTAAAGGTAATAGCGTGGAAGATGTATTATTAAAACTAGGAGCAAAGGCAAGTACTTCATTATTAATTCCTTGTTTTTCGTTAAGCTGTTCTAATAAAGTTGCAGAATTAGCATAACTAATAGCATACTCTTCTACTAAGTATCTTGTGTCATCCAGATTTGTATTCAAACTAGAAAAAGGAATATAGTTTAATAGACCATCAGCTATAATAATAAGATTTTTTTGTTGCAGATTCACCAAACTTGGAGCTATTAGGTTTTCATAGAAATGATAAGTCTTATTATTTAAAAGGGTAAGATCAGATTTTGGGTTGTTTAGCATTTGGTAGATAGCAATAATTTCTTCTTCAAAATTTCTGTCTATTTTATATTTCTGAATAGATTTAGAGTTTTTAGTAATTGCTATAGTATAAATAGCGTTGTTACCATAAAAGTAAGAAAGTAATACATCCTCAGGTTGTAATTGATTTTGTAATTGGGAAACAGAAAGTACTTGCGTGTTGTATTTTAAATCATAATAGCTTTTATACTTCGTTTCAATAGTAGTGATGAGTGCTCTGTACGTATTTTTAAGTGTAAATAATTGATCTTGTAGCACATTGTTTTTAGATTGATTAATCTGTTTTTCGATATGATTTATTTGTGATTTTAGTACTTGTTCTTGCTCAATAATTTCTTTAGGAATATTAGCAAATGCTGTAGCTTTAGTACTTAAAAGCGCCTCAAGTAAAAGTGCAGATTTGCTTTTTTCGGCATAATAAAAAGCTTTGTCTATTAATGAATCTTGTTTGGTGGTTTGGTATAAATTAAAAGTAGCTTGTAAGCCAGATTCAAAAACAGGAAAAGCTTCTTCCATTAAAAAAAGCTTGTCGGTGTTGTTTTTAAAACTTGGTTTGATATCATCTAATATTTGTATGGCTTGATTAACTATAGCTATACTTTTTTCAGAATTATTTAAAATATTTAAAACAGCAGCTTTGTTTTTTAAGATTTTTAAAACAGCAGTTTGGTTAATGGTTGAAGGGTTTTTATTATTAGAAAACTGTTGCAAAGCAAGGTTGTAATTTTGTAAAGCTTTTTCAGGATTTTTAAATTTTGCGTGTAGTAAGCCTATTTTATTATACGCTTTGGCAATATCATTATGCGCTTGGTTTTTCCATTTTTGTTGTATAAGATCTAAAGCGGTTTGTAACTCTTTTTCTGCTTCAAAATAGTTGTTTTCTGCTTGTAATATTTTTGCTTTTGCTTGGTGGTAAACATGCCATCTTGGGTGGTTTTTTGAAAGATTGTTTTTTATGATGTTTAGATAATAAGAAGCGCTGTCTATTTGTTTTGTGCTTAAATAATTTTCTAATAAATGGTTTGCCTCTGTAATGATACTACTTGCGTTCCCGTTATAAAGTAAATTGTGTTGCAGTGATTTTTTAAAGTATTGGTTAGAGGCCTTGTATTGTTGTTGGTTTTTTAAAACTTCGGCTAGTAAGCTATAATTTCTATTAATTTTTTTAATGTCATTTGCTTTTTTTGTTTCTAATACATGTATGTTTTTTGTGTAGTATTCTTTTGCTAAATCATATTTACCATCATTAAAATACATTTTAGCTATAAAACTGTATGCGCTAGTTAACATATCAAGAAGATAGATATTTAACTCGCTTTCTTGTAATGTTTCTGTACTGTTTATTATGGTAAGAAATGCTGCTCTAGATTTTTCATAATCATGTAATAAATAATAATAGATGCCTTTGTCTAAATGTATAGAATTGGTGTAGAATAGTGCGTTTGGGTTTTCTTGTAATTTGTCTTCATTTTTTAAAACAATAGTATCTAATTGTATAAAATTGGTTTTCATTTTTTCTAAATCATAAAAATGAGCCGCACTTTTATTAGTTGCATTAATGCTATTAATTAAAGTTTCATAATCCTTATGCTTTTTAGCAAGTGCGTTTATTTTATCATAATAATGGTATGCAGAATCTTGTTTGGTGTAAATAAATTGGTTTGCTTTAATAAATAAGGAGTAAATATTACTTGTGTATATAGAGTCGTTAATACTTTGGCCAAATAAATTATATGTGGTTATACAAAGAAAAAAAATAAGTGTTTTGGTTTTCATAAATAAAAAAGTCTTCAAAAAAGGAATTGAAGACTAATTTACAAATATTTAAAGTATTAATATGCTGTGGTTTACTACTCTAGGTTTTGCAGATAGGCTAAAACAGAATAGCTTCTAGTTTCTGTATCTACAGTTATAAGAACTTCACCAGTAAAATTGGCTTGAGAGAGTTCAAAACTTTGATATTTTCCAATAGCATCAGTATTAGCAATCGTGTTTATTTCTGTATTGTTATTGGTGCTTGCTACTATACTTTGATCTTCTATAGAAGTAATGGTTAAATTCATTTCATCTGTTCCTGGTTGTAAAACAATATGTCTAAATGTATTGTATTCTATAAGACATAAACAAGGAGAAGGAGCAGGAGGAATAGGAGGAATTGGGTTAACAATAAAGAAAGCATTTGCAGGACTCATTATAGCATTAGCTTCTTCTTCATTACTTGCAATTTCGTTGTTTGCTTCAACAATGTTAGCTTGAGCATCATTATAACCAGGATCGCTATCTGGTACTTGTTGCCATACAGCTATTTGTGCTTCTAGTTGTGCGTTTTTTGTTTCTAAATAATATATACGTAAGTCTCCTTCGTAAATATAATTTGTAGAGGTAAATGTTACTGGTTCATCCTCATTATTAATATCGTCTTCATCACAACTAAATTGAGTAAATAAAATAAAAGATAGAAGTACTAATACTACATAACGTGTTTTCATAATTTTTTATGTTTAAGGGTTACACTGTAGTTAGTTAATAATAAGGAGAAACTAAAGTTAACAATTTTTCAAAAAAAACATAAAAAAATCAGATAAATTTTTCTGTAAGTATTTGTGTGCTAGTTTATTTGGTAAATAAGGATAGCGTTGTTTTCTCCTTTAGTAACAAATTCTAAATTTCTGTCTTTATCTATATTATTAAGTTCTATTGCAGAATTACCATATACAGGAAAATTGTTTTGCAATAAGCCATTACTGTCATATAAATACACTTTTTGTGTTTGTAGGTCTGTTACAGAAACATAAATTTTGTTGTTTATGAAAAAGAGTTTAGGTGTGTCATAATTACCAAAATCTAAATCTAAAGTTTTACTTTTTATGGTTAGTTTGTTTTCGGTCTGTGCTACTAATGTTTTGGTTGTAGTTACTAAATGGTGTTTACTACCAAGATTAAGGTTTTTGGTAGTACTGCTTCCTTTAGTACTAAAACTTACTAGTTTACCATCTTTTGTTGTAGTAGTAAATTTGTTATTATAAAGGTATAGCGCTTGGTTAGAAAAAAGGAACTTCTTTTTAGGTGTTACTCTTGTTTTACCAACGCGATCTAAAATATAGAGTTTGTTGTCTGTTTTAAAGGTTAAATAGTCTTTACGTCCTATTCTAAAATGTTGAGGTTGGTGGTTAATAGTGCTTTCTGCAGATGAAAAATTAAAGCCTTTTACTGTTTTTCCTTTGGCATCATACATTAAAACGTTTTTGTCTTGCGTTACTAATAGTCGGTATTTTTTATTCTTGTCATAATCAAAAACAGAAAGAGGTTGTGTAACTTTATCTTTAAATTTTAAAGGAAAAGGAGCAACGTCTTTTCCTTTTCTATCCAGAACATACAGTCTGTTAGGAGTTGTAAATGCTAATTGCAGTCTTCCGTTTTTGTACATGTCTATTTGTTGTACCTCTCCTAAAATAGCACCTTGTAGTTGTTTTTTCCAAAGTACTTTTCCTTTATTAGAAATAAGATATAGATTGTTGTTTATGTCTTGTACAACAATTTCTTTTTGTTTAGTAATGTGGTTGGTAACTAATTGCGGATTGTTTATTAAATCTGCTTCAAGCTTAATGTTGTATTGTTCGGTTACCGAGTTTTCTCTTGCTTTTGTTTCGTTCTTTTTTATAACAGCGTTTACATGCGCAAAGTTGGTGTCATACACAAACTGTAAAGCCGAAGTTTTATAATCTTTAAGATTAAGATTAAGATTTAGGCTTTCGTTTATATTTTTATTTATAATGTTTTTTAGGCTAGAAGGAGTAGCTACTACAAGTAAAGACGAAGCATCTGTAAGGTACTCTTTGGTGCTTTTATAATACTCTTTTTCGCTAAACGTTGTTTTGTTTTGGTAGTTTGCTACTATGTTTTCTAAGGTTTCTTTATTATTAGTAAAAACAAAGAAGTCATTGATGTTGGCATAGTAGTTGGCCTTTTTAAAAGTAATTAATGGTGAAAAAGTTTGGTTAAATAACGTAGCATCACTAAAACTAAAAATATCTATTTGTCGGTAAGTTTCTACTAAGTTTTGCTCGTTTAATAAAGCATCTTTTGTAGCAATAACATCTAATGAATTTAATATAATGGCTTGGTTGCTGCCTTGGTAAACAACACCAATTTCAATAACATTATCAAAAAGCGTATGGTTAGTAGGTATAGAGTCTGTAGCGTTAAACTGCTTTAAGTTTTCATTAAAAACAGCAAAATCATCAAAGGTAAAACTCATAAAACCATCGGCATTACTAGGTGCAATGTTGGCAATTTTATTCTCTTTAGCTAAAGTGTTTTTAAAAATGTTTATTAAGCTTTTTGTAGAGTCTGTTGCTTTTGTAATTCCGTTTAAAATAATAGCATTTTGGTTAATATCTGCATCTACAAGCGTATAGTTTGTAAAAGAGTTAAATGAAATAGAATCGTTTACAAAAACAGTATTTATTGGTTGTTTGTATTTATTGTTTACAAGAATAGAAAAAGGTTTCTTTGTATCGCTTGTTTTTAAAATGGTTTTTAAGTCTTCGTCTTTATTGGTTGTAACTAATGAAGTCTCTAAAAGTTCTTTACTAGAAGAAGCAATAAAAAGACTATCCTTAAAGGTGTTGTAAGTAATGTTTTTTTCAATTTGCGATTTGTTTATAGATAGATTTTTATAAACATAAGATTCTATTTTAATGTTTTTAAGAGAGTCTATAGCAAACAAGCCAGGCGTTTGCTTAGTAATAACAGTATATTGTAAACTATCTTTTTTGTCATAATTAAAACAAACCAAAAGTGGGTTACTAGTGTTTAAGTGTTTAAGGTTTGCTAACTGTTTTTTTAACTTGGTATAAAAAGCGCTATTTCCTAGATTTTCTAAAATATCGTTATTATCTAAATTGCTTTTTAAACTTTCTAAATTGTTAACTTGTATGATTACCGAAGCATTTTCTGGAATATAATCTGTAGTATTTATATGTTTGTTAGTTGTAGTACAACTAATAAGTAAGGTAGTAAGAAGGAATATGCTCCAAATTTTTTTCATGTAAAAGGGAATTTGTACAAATATAATAAGTTATAAGTCTAAACGTATCTGTTCAGGTAATAGTCTAAAAGATTTTCTGTGGTATTTTGTAATACCATATTTTTTAATGGCTTCTCTGTGTTCTTTTGTTGGGTAACCTTTGTTTTTTTTCCAGTTATACATTGGGAATTCTTCATGAATAGTATTCATATATGCATCTCTATAGGTTTTTGCTAACACCGAAGCAGCAGCAATACTTAAAAATTTTCCATCTCCTTTTATAATGGTTTCATGTGGAATGTTTTTATAAGGTTTAAACTTATTACCATCAACAATAATAAAGTTAGGAGTTTGTTTTAAACTTTCAATAGACTTATGCATAGCAAGAATAGATGCATTAAGAATATTTATTTCATCAATTTCTTCCTGAAAAACATGAGCAAAACCAAAACAATGTGCTTCTGTTTCAATAACAGGTTTTAATAAATCTCTCTTTTTTTCGCTTAATTGCTTCGAGTCATTAAGGATTTTATTTTTAAAATTATCAGGCAAAATTACAGCTGCAGCAGTAACAGGACCAGCTAAACAGCCTCTACCAGCTTCGTCTGTACCACATTCAAATTTTAATTTCGAGTAATTTAATTTTAGCATTTAAGTAATTGTTAAGAATAACAAGTTGTTATAAATTGTAATATTGTAATTAATACCTATTAGATATTTTCTATTTTTGCCACTTTAAACACCAAAGCTTTTGCAAAGGTGTTCAAAATTTTAACAATAGACTTTAGGTTGTTGCAAGGTCTAAAAAATAATTATGAAGCAAAAAATTCTGATATTCTTTTTATTAAGTGTTTTTCATTTTGGGTATTCGCAAGTTTCACCGAAACCAAAATTAGAAAAAGAAACAGTAAAAGACACCAAACAGTTTAATAGTTCAAATGATTCTTTGGCTACTAGAGTAAATAGAAGTTCTAGCAATGTTAAAAAAGAAGAGGAAGAAGCTAAAATTCAAGACTACTTAATAATCTCTCATAGAAGAGATACAATACATGTAGATACTACACTAACCATAAAAAAAGAGTATAAGTTTAATTATCTGCGTAAAGATAATTTTGAGCTGTTGCCTTTTTCTAATGTTGGGCAAACTTATAACAGACTAGCATATAATTTTAATAGTGATAAGCTAATGCCATTGTTTGGCGCTAGAGCTAGACACTTTAATTATATGGAAATTGAAGATATAAACTACTATCGCGTTCCAACACCATTTACAGAGCTTTATTATAAAACCGCTTTTTCTCAAGGACAACAAGTAGATGCTTTTTTTACTGTAAATACTTCGCCGCAATTCAATATGTCTATAGCTTATAAAGGCTTGCGTTCCTTGGGTAAGTATCAACACATATTAACCAGTACAGGTAATTTCAGGTTTACTACAAGTTATAACACAAAAGATAAGCGCTATATAGCAAATGCACATTTTGTAGCTCAAGATCTTTTAAATGAAGAAAACGGAGGACTTCAAGACGATAATATAATATATTTTGAAACTGGTGATCCCGAATTTAAAGACAGAGGTATTTTTGAAGTTAATTTTGAAGATGCCGAAAGTATATTAAAAGGAAAACGCTTTCATTTAGACCATCAATATAATATTATACAACCTAAAGATTCTTTAGCATCAAATAAGTTAAGTATAGGACATATTATATCCTTTGAAGATAAATTCTTTCAATATGATCAAGAAGATGAAACCGATTATTTTGGCGAGTCATTCCGTTCAAGCGATTTAAGTAAACGTGTAACACTAGAAAATTTTTATAATCAGTTAAATGTAAATTACACCAATAAAACTATTGGAACTTTACAATTTAACGTTAGCCATAATGATTATAACTATGGTTATGATAACGTTGTGGTTTTAAATCAAAATACGATAACAAACAGATTAAAAGGGCAGGTGTTAGCTCTAGGAGGAGCTTATAACAAGACTTTTAATAAATTACACGTACAAGCAGAATTAGGAGCAAACATCTCTGGAGATTTTAATGGTAATTTTCTAACAGCACAAGCAGCCTATTCTATAAATAAAGAAGCAATAGTAAGTGCTAAAATTAATACAAACTCTAAAGCGCCTAATTACAACTTTCAACTGTATCAAAACGATTATATCAACTATAACTGGAAAAACGACTTTAACAATACAAAAACACAAGAAGTAGAAATAGCACTACAGTCAAATAAAATAGCTAATGTATCTGTGAGTTTTTCAAACATTGATGATTATACCTATTTTAAAAGTAATCCCACAGATAGTTTAATAAAGCCTTATCAAAATGACCAAACAATAAACTACTTTAAGCTAAAAGTAGAAAAAGAAATAAAGTATAAAAACCTAGGCTTACATAATACTATACTGTACCAAAACGTAAAAGACAATAACAATACATTAAATATACCACAATTGGTAACACGTAATACATTATATTATACAAACCACTTCTTTAATAAAGAACTATTTTTACAAACAGGAATAACCTTTAGCTATTTCTCAAAATATTATATGAATGGTTATGATCCAGTTTTAGCAGAGCTATATGTGCAAGACCAAAAAGAGTATGGCGAATTCCCAAGGTTTGATTTCTTTATAAATGCAAAAATCCGTCAAGCAAGAATCTTTTTAAAAGCAGAACACTTTAATTCTGCATGGACAGGTTATGATTATTATTCAGCACCAAATTACCCATATAGAGACTTCACGGTTCGCTTTGGAGTAGTTTGGAACTTCTTTTTATAAAACTAATGGCGTTACCTTACTTTACAAAAGGGTAAAGTAAGGTCAGGCTATCCGCTATATCTTTTTGTAGTCATTTTTAAGTTAAACGGCT
>NZ_JBHULM010000012.1:0-95165 GCF_042684485.1 Lacinutrix gracilariae
TTCCGTTGATAGTAAATACTGCGTTTCCTCCTGAACATGTAGACATATTACTACTTAGTGTTACTGTTGGTGTTGCGCTAATGGTAACGGTTTCGGTAGCACTTAATGTTCCTGAGCAACTTGTTGTTGGATTGGTAACATTGGTTACTATTATTGTTTGGTCTGTAGTGATTCCTGATACTGTTATTACTGCTGTTCCCGAAGCATCTAAAGTGACAGGACTTACTGGCGAACCTACTATTCCTGTGTAATCTACTATATCGCCTGCTGTTCCGTTGATGGTGAATACTGCATTTCCTCCTGAACAGCTTGTCAAATTACTACTTAGTGTGACTGTTGGTGTCGCACTAATGCTTACAGTTTCTGTGTTGTTTAATGTTCCTGAGCAACCTGTTGTTGGATTGGTAACATTGGTTAGTATTATGGTTTGGTCTGTAGTGACTCCTGCTACTGTGATTATTGCTGTTCCGGAAGCATCTAAAGTGACAGGGCTTGATAGCGAACCTACTATTCCTGTGTAATCAACAATATCACCTGCTGTTCCATTAATCGTGAATACTGCGTTTCCTCCAGAACAGGTTGTAGAATTACTACTTAGTGTAACTGTTGGTGTAGCACTAATGCTTACAGTTTCTGTGTTGTTTAATGTTCCTGAGCAACTTGTTGTTGGATTGGTAACATTGGTTAATGTTATTGTTTGGTCTGTAATTACTCCTGCTACTGTGATTACTGCTGTTCCGGAAGCATCTAATGTAACAGGACTTGTTGGAGAACCTACTATTCCTGTATAATCTACAATATCGCCTGCTGTTCCATTAATCGTAAATACTGCGTTTCCTCCAGAACAGGTAGACATATTACTACTTAGTGTGACTGTTGGTGTCGCGCTAATGCTTACAGTTTCCGTAGTATTTAATGTTGCTGAGCAACCTGTTGTTGGATTGATAACATTGGTTACTATTATTGTTTGGTCTGTAGTGACTCCTGCTACTGTGATTACTGCTGTTCCGGAAGCATCTAAAGCAACAGGGCTTGTTGGCGAACCTGCTACTCCTGTGTAATCTACAATATCGCCTGCGGTTCCGTTAATCGTGAATACTGCGTTTCCTCCAGAACAGGTTGTAGAATTACTACTTAGTGTGACTGTTGGTGTCGCGCTAATGGTGACAGTTTCCGTGTTGTTTAATGCTCCTGAGCAACTTGTTGTTGGATTGGTAACATTAGTTAGTGTTATTGTTTGGTCTGTGGTGACTCCAACTACTGTAATTACTGCTGTTCCGGAAGCATCTAATGTGACAGGACTTGTTGGAGAACCTACTATTCCTGTATAATCTACTATATCACCAGCTGTTCCATTTATCGTAAATACTGCGTTTCCTCCAGAACAGGTTGTAGAATTACTACTTAGTGCGACTGTTGGTGTTGCATTTACTATAACATCCACAGTATCAACACCTGTAAAAGTCGAACCATTACAATTAGTATATGCTACTTCTACCGTAAAAGTTTCATCTGCTGTAGGACAAACATTAATACTTGGTGTATTTCCTATACTTACTCCACTACCATCATACCAAGTTATATTATAATTTGGTGTACCATTTGGAGTGAAACGCCATGCTTCGTTTGTTGCTATCCAATTACTAGTATTCCTTCCAGGTGGAGAAACCGCTTCAGTACCAGCGTCATTTTGTATACCAACGACCGCATTTCCAAAAACCCAAAAATCACATGTTGGTTTTTCCTCTATATAAACTTCAATAGTATTTGTTCCTTCATATAAAACCATCATTTGAGTAGTTATTAAAGTAGAACAATTAAATTGAGGAACATTATAATAAGATGCAACAAACCTTCTACAAGGTGCTACTCCTTGAATTTCCCAAGCAATTTCATGAGTTCCACCACTAGAACTAGCACTAAGGTCATGGCCTGCACCAAAAATATTTCCTTCCCTTAAAGCTTCATCTGAATTATTTGGCAAAGTACTAGCAAAAATAAAATCAGAACCTCCACCTGCATTAATTGTTTGAAAACTTAGAGTACCATTAATACCAACAAGCAACTGATTATAAGTACTTCCGAAAAAACAAAAATCAAAAGGAATAGTTATTACACTAGACCACAAATCCTCTCCTGTGAAAAACAACTGATTTGTTAAACCTGAAAAAGAGGAAGGAGGAGAAAAAGGTATGGCAGTAACATCATAAGATGTAGTTTCTCCTGTTTCAAGAAAAGTCGCAGTCAAATCGGCACAACCTGTTGAACAATTTAAATCTATTTGAGATGGTCCAGCATCTACATTTGCGCAACCAGGAGCTTGAGACCACATAAAGTGAGTAAAGAATACATAAACAAGAAGTAAAAATCTCTTCATAAAAAAAGGTTATATATTTTTTATGCAAGCACAAAAAAGGGATACACCATACAATTTACTCAATATAAAGTAATTACATCTAAAAATTAAGTAAAAAAAACGAAATCAATTATAAATTAATTATGATTTAATTCAAACCATAACAAATGGGAATTACTTATCTTTGCTAATTATAATTATTATTATTTTTAATGAAACTGGATAGCAATTTAGACGAAATTAACGCATTAGGTGACGACCATATTGGTACATCTACAAACACTCCAATGCGTGAGGACGCATTTGAAATTTCAAATGAGGAAAAAATAGATATTATTAAAGCCGATGTTAAACATATTATGGAAACATTAGGTCTTGATTTAAACGATGATAGTCTTAAAGGCACTCCTAACAGAGTAGCTAAAATGTTTGTTAAAGAAATTTTTAGTGGTTTAGACCCTAGAAACAAGCCTAGTGCTTCTACTTTTGATAACAAATATAAATATGGAGAAATGTTAGTAGAAAAAAACATAACTGTTTATTCTACTTGTGAGCATCACTTATTACCAATTGTAGGTCGAGCGCATGTAGCATACATTTCTAACGGAACCGTTGTTGGTTTATCTAAAATGAATAGAATTGTAGATTACTTTTCAAATAGACCACAAGTACAAGAACGTTTAACCATTCAAATTGTAAAAGAATTACAAAAAGTTTTAAACACAGAAGATGTTGCCTGCGTTATTGATGCCAAACATTTATGTGTAAATTCAAGAGGTATTAGAGATGTAGATTCTAGTACAGTAACGAGCGAGTTTGGTGGTAAATTCAAAGAAAAAGAAACTCGTAGAGAATTTTTAGATTATATTAAATTAGACACTACTTTTTAGTAGTTAAAGTAAACAGCCTACTTTATGCAAACCTTACAAAAGCAAAACATAGAAATATACAATTCCCTTTCTGGTAAAAAAGAAAAATTTGAACCCATTACAGATGGTTATGTTGGTATGTATGTATGTGGACCAACGGTTTACAGTAATGTACACTTAGGAAATGTTAGAACATTCATGTCTTTTGACATGATTTTTAGATACCTATTACATTTAGGATATAAAGTACGCTATGTTAGAAACATTACAGACGCTGGACATTTAGAAAATGATGCAGACGTTGGTGAAGATAAAATTACTAAAAAAGCAAGATTAGAAGCCATTGAACCTATGGAAATTGTACAGCGTTATACTGTAGATTTTCATAATGTTCTAAATACTTTTAACCTTCTTCCTCCTAGTATTGAACCTACAGCAACAGGTCATATTATTGAGCAGATTGAACTTATTCAATCTATTATAGATAATGGTTTTGCTTATGAAGTTAACGGTTCTGTTTATTTTGATGTACACAAGTACAATCAAACAAACGATTATGGTATTTTAAGCAAGCGTAAGTTAGATGATTTAATTCACAACACACGTGAATTAGATGGACAGAGCGACAAGAGAAATCCGCAAGATTTTGCTCTTTGGAAAAAAGCCGAACCTACACACATTATGCGTTGGCCTTCTCCTTGGAGTGATGGTTTTCCTGGTTGGCACTTAGAATGTACAGCAATGAGCACCAAATATCTTGGAGAGTATTTTGATATTCATGGAGGCGGAATGGATTTAAAATTCCCACATCATGAATGTGAAATTGCACAAAACAGAGCAGCAAAAGGACAAGATCCTGTAAAGTACTGGATGCATGCTAATATGCTAGAACTTAATGGAGCTAGAATGAGTAAATCTTCAGGAAACTATATCAATCCTGCCGAATTACTTTCTGGTAAAAACAACATTATGTCTAAAGCATACAGCCCTAGTGTTGTTCGTTTTTTCATGATGCAAGCTTCTTACCGAAGTGTTTTAGATTTAACAGATGCTGGTTTACAAGCTAGCGAAAAAGGTTTCCATCGCTTAATGGAAGCAGTAAATTCTTTAAAAACGTTACCTACATCTAAAGAAACATCTAAAAACACCAAAGAAACTTTAGCGATTTTAGAAACTAAGTTTTACGAAGCAATGAATGACGACTTTAATACACCAATATTAATTTCTTGGTTATTTGAAGGAGTTACCACCATTAACAAATTAAAAGCTGCAAATGAAACTATTTCTAAAGAAGACTTAGAAGCATTCACTAAATTAATACATGCGTTTGTTTTTGATATTTTAGGATTAGAAAATAACATCGAAACTAATTCTGGAACAGAAAAACTTACAGGTGCTGTAGATCTTTTAATTAAATTACGTCAAGAAGCCAGAGCAAACAAAGACTTTGCTATGTCTGATAAAATTAGAGATGAATTAGCAGAAGTAGGCATTAACCTGAAAGATGGTAAAGATGGCACTACTTTTACTACAAATTAACAGTATTGTCATTCCTACGAAAGCTGGAATGTATATTTAAAAATTTACGTTCAATTAATAAAGTTCCTGTTTTCGTAGGAGTTACCAATGAAGAAACTTTTAATCGCACCTTTCTTATTTTTAATCAAGGTATATCAAACACTGATTTCACCTTTAACACCTTCTACCTGTAGGTTTCAACCAACATGTTCGCATTACACTAAAGAAGCACTACAAAAACACGGTTTATTAAAAGGAGGTAAATTAGCTTTAAAAAGAATTTTTAGTTGTCATCCCTGGGGAAAATCTGGTTACGATCCTGTTCCTGAAAAGGATGACAACTAAAAAAATCACTAATACGCATACTCTCCTATTCCCTTAAAAGTTTACTATACATTTTCTTTAAAGGACATTATTGCATTATAACATACAACCTTCTGCAAACAAAAAACTTCAAAAAAAATAACATTTCATTAAGCCAGGTTTCTTTTTAATCCATTTGCAATTGTCTATATTTACCATCACAAAATAAACTCTATGCATTTTTTAACTTTCGATTGGAATCCGATAACAGGTATTGACATTATTGGTAATTTCAAACTACATTTTTATAGTGTTATGTGGATTATTGCTTTCCTTTTAGGACTGCAAATCATGAAACGTATTTTTAAAAAAGAAAATATTAATCCAGATTATTTAGATCCTCTTTTTTTATACACCATAATAGCAACCATGCTTGGTGCACGTTTAGGACATGTTATTTTTTACCAATCGGAACTTATATCACAAGACTTTTTTAGCATCTTTTTACCATTTCGATTTGTACCAAAATTTGAATTTACTGGTTTTCAAGGATTAGCAAGTCATGGTGCAGCAATAGGAATTATTATTGGTATGTATTTATACCGAAGAAAATACAAGTACAAGTCTTTAATGTGGATTTTAGATAGAGTTGTAATTCCTGTGGCAAGTGGAGCTATTTTTATTCGTTTAGGAAATTTTATCAATTCAGAAATTATAGGAAAAGTTACAGATTCTGCCTTTGGAGTTCGTTTTATTCAAGAAGAATACAACCAATATGAAGCGGTTAAGTTAACAGGAATGAAAACACCTAAAGAAGCATATAATGCTATTGCTAATAATCCACAATTTCAAAATTTACTAGACGCTGTACCTTTTAGACATCCAGCACAACTGTATGAGTCTTTTAGTTACATATTTGTATTTTTAATTCTATGGTTTTTTTATACTAAAACCAATAAAGGCAATCAAACAGGTTTCTTATTTGGTTTATTTTTAATAATGCTTTGGACTGTTCGTTTCTTTGTAGAATTTGTAAAAGAAGCACAAGTAGATGATCGTGCCACTTGGGCTTTAAATACAGGACAATGGTTAAGCATACCATTTATTTTAATTGGTTTATATTTTATGTTTATTTATAAACCTAAAACGAAAGTAATTTAAATACCATAAGCTTAGCTCGAGCGCAGTCGAGAAGTCTTATTTTTCTATTTTAAAACAGGTATCGACTGCGAGCGACCAAACACGTATATGAAACTAAGAATATTTGCTACGCTTCTTCTGTGCTCTATAGTATTTTTAAGTGCTTGTAAAGAGCAGAAAAAAGACATAAAACCTATTGAAATACCTTTTAAAAAAGAAGGTAGTCTTACTATTTACAAAGCTGCTACAGATTCTATAGTCACGCAATTAGATATAGAAATTGCAGACACAGATTACGACATACAAACAGGTTTAATGTACCGAAATGCTATGCAAGAAAAACAAGGTATGCTATTTGTTTTTCCGACCATGCGTGAACGTTTTTTTTATATGAAAAACACTAGAATTCCACTAGACTTAATTTATTTAGACCACAATAAACACATTGTTAGTTTTCAAGAAAACGCAACTCCTTTTGATGAAACCTCATTACCTTCAAGAGTTCCTGCTCAATATGTTTTAGAAATAAATGCTGGATTGGCTCAAAAATGGCTTTTAGATGTTGGAGACAGAATACAATATACAGAAACAGCTAAATAAAAACTTCTTTTTTTCTCTTACTAACAAAACATAGTTAACCTTAAATAAGACAAAAGTGTAAAACGCATTTTATTTTACTTTAAAATACCAGTTACCAGGTAGTTAACTAAATATTTTTTTCATTACTTTTAAGATGCTAATCAATTTTAAATGTCATGAAAAAACTAACCACATTACTCTTATTTCTAATTAGTATACATTGCTTTAGTCAGGAATACCACACTATTGATAATCTAATTTTTAAAGAAAAAGCCTACCAAATTCAGGCTAAATTTAATGATAGTGATTTCAATATTAAAATAGCCAACACAGAAAAACACGAAGAAAGCTTAGGAATCACTTACAGTGTTGAAAGTATAACATTTCAAACGATTGTCATTCAATTAATTAAAAAAATAGATGATAATATAGCTGATGATTATAAGGCTGATGAAAATGATTTAAAAACGGTAGAAAACGTTTTACCTAAAGTTTTAAAGAAGAAAAAAGCTTTACGAAGCTTAACTGAAATTATAGATGGAGAACCTGCGCAATATTCAGGAAAAATAACTTTAAACAATGAGGTTAAGTTAACTAAAAGCTCTGACAAATGCTCTAACATTGGTCAGAACCAAGCTAATATCGCTAAAACGGATGATGTTATTAATATTAAAAAAGCCTATATCAATTTTTTTAACAATAAGGCTTCAACTATCGTATTAGAAGGATATATAAACGAAGATGAAAACGAAAAAGTAACTGTAGTTAATAATAACTTTAGCGTTCCTATTCGTTATTTTAATAATTATGGTAGTAAAAACAAATTTAGTGTTAGTGAAAACAAATGCTACAAGATTGACTATAATGATGTGTTTGCTTTTGACTCTGACCAACACTTTAATTATTCCGTTGCTAATACAGAGTTACATTTTGACAAAGAAAATTTAGAGCAGCAAGTGATGCAAAGACAATTTTTTGATTTTTTCACAGCGGTTTTATATACCGATGTTATGGCTTTTGATAATAACAATAGCAACAGTCTTGTTAATGCGCAAGCTAAATTACTTTTACCATTAAATCAGAAAAACTCAACTATTAAAAACGCTAATTATACGCTTTTTAGACAACTAATTGCAGAAGCAAACATTGCTCTTTATAATGGTTCTAACGACTCCTTTAGAACTATTGAAATAACGCAAAGTACCGCAAACAATATAACAACCAACACCGCTTTCAACCATTTTGATTTATTAACCAAAAATAATATAAATGGAAATTTAGCAGTAGATATTTTATCGCATGAAGCAAAGCGTTTTTTCTCTTATATTTCTTTAGGCTACCAAGGAGCTTTTTATAGAACTGCTCTTAAAGTATCTTCGGTAAATTCTGGTGAAGGAGATGCTGCTAAAGACAATGAAAATATATCTTCATTAATATCTACCAGTCATGGTCCTTATGTGAATATAGAAATAAGACCACAAACCAATTTTGGTGCAGACGTAAGTCTTAGCCTAAATAAACTCTCTTATAGTGGATCTAACACTATAGATGATATCAATTTAAACGAGACTATATTAGACGATGGTGTTGAACATTTTGGATTTCAATATAACATTGTTAATATCAAGGCTGATTTTTACTGGCTGACAAATCCTAATAAAGGAAAAAAAGGTGGTGTTTTTGTGCGATTAGGTGCTTATTATCATACACAGAATTACCAAGTGCATCCTCAGTTGATGGTTGGTTATGCTACTAACTTAACTTCGTTTGTAAACAAATTTAGTCCAACTAAATAAGCCTCGCGTTAAGGATTGATGCGGCATCCTTTTTTGCCATGAAAAGCAAAAAAGATATAGCGAAAAGCCTGACGCTACGTAGTTGTTACGTAGTAGCGTAACGCCCAAAATAAAAAAAACATAAAAAAAACCTTTCTGCATAACACAGAAAGGTTTTTTTATATAAAGGGTTGTTAGTTGCTTATGCTTCTAATTCTTCTTCTTTTTCTTTTGCTTTTAAAGCATCCATAGCGTTTCCTCTTTTTACAGAGTCATACATTACTGGAGTTGCAATAAATAGTGATGAATATGTACCAACAACAACACCAACAATTAATGCAAACATAAATCCTCTAATAGAATCTCCACCAAAAATAAAGATTGCTAATAACACTACTAATGTTGTTAAAGAGGTATTTAAGGTTCTACTTAATGTACTGCTTAATGATGCGTTAATTACTTTATCAAAATCCCAAGTAGTATGCTCGTTAAAGAACTCTCTAATTCTATCAAACACAACCACTGTATCATTTAATGAGTACCCAATAACGGTTAATATGGCTGCAATAAATGCTTGGTCAATTTCCATTGTAAATGGCATGAATTTGTAAGTAAGTGAAAATACACCTAATACAATTAATACATCATGAAATACTGCTGCTACTGCACCAAGAGAGAATTGCCATCTTTTAAAACGGAATAAGATATATAAGAATACTACGATTAAAGATCCTAAAATTGCCCAGAAAGATGCTTTTTTAATATCATCTGCAATAGAAGGACTTACTTTATAAGACTCCATTACACCAATTTGTTTATCGTCATCATTAAGATTAATAAACGCATCATAACTTATGTTAGATAAATGCGGTTGTAATGCATTAAATAATTTTTGTCTTATTTCTTCATCTACTTCTGAAGAAGCTTCGTTAATTTTATATTTAGTAGTAATTTTTACATCATTACTATTACCAATAAGTTTTGCATCTGCGCTTCCAAACACATCTTGAGAAGAAAGTATTTCTGAAATTTCTGATGCGCTCACTGGTTGCTCAAAACGAACTTGGTATGTTCTACCACCAACAAAATCTACACCTTGATCTAATTTGTTTGTAAATAAAGATCCTAAACTTAATACAATAAATGCTCCTGAAATAATGTAAGCAATTTTACGTTTTTTCAAGAAGTCAATATTTATGTTTCTAAATAAGTTTTTAGTTAAACCTGTTGAGAATTCTAATTTCCCACCTTTACCAGCATACCAGTCTATTAATAATCTAGTAATAAAAATTGCTGTAAATAATGAAGTTGCAATACCAATAATTAATGTAGTTGCAAAACCTTTAATTGGTCCTGTACCAAATACAAATAAAATTAAAGCCGTTAAACCTGTAGTTACGTTGGCATCTAAAATAGAAGAAAGTGCGTTAGAAAAACCATCTTTAATTGCTGTAGCTTGATCTTTACCTTTAGCAAGCTCTTCTCTAATACGCTCAAAGATAAGTACGTTTGCATCTACAGACATACCAATTGTTAATACAATACCTGCAATACCAGGAAGTGTTAATACAGCTCCTAAACCAGAAAGTACACCAAACATTAAAAGTATGTTTAATGCCATTGCAATATCTGAAAATAAACCTGCTTTACCATAGTATAAAATCATCCATAGTAACACTAAACTTAAAGCAATAGCAAAAGACATTTTACCACTATCAATAGCTTCTTGACCTAAAGATGGTCCTACTACATCACTTTGAATAATTTCTGCTCTTGCTGGTAATTTACCTGCTCTTAAAACGTTTGCTAAATCGGTTGCTTCATTAAGTGTGAAGTTTCCAGAAATTTGTGAGTTACCACCTGCAATTGCTCCTGTTGTTACTCCAGGTGCAGAATATACTACGTTATCTAAAACAATAGCAATTTGACTTCTTTGTGTAAAAGCTCTTCCAGTCATTTCTTCCCAGATTTTAGCACCTTTACTATTCATTTGCATGCTTACAAGAGGTTTTCCTAATGGATCATAATCTTGTCTTGCATCTACAACAACGCCACCACCTAATTCTGGTACGTTTTCTCTATTACCAATTAAAGCGTATAAGTCTACTAACTCGCTATCTCCTTTTTGCTTACCAAAAGCAAATTTTACATAACGTTGTTCTGCAGGAAGTAAGTTTCTTACTTGTGGTAAGTTTAAATACTCACTAATAGTTTCTTTGTCTTTAATATTAACTAAAGCAATTGCTGCTGGATCTGGAGAAGCAATTAATTTATCTAAAAGCGGATTTGCTTGTACTGCAGTAGAATCTGGATCATCACCTAAAAGGTCTGCAATTTTATCTTCTTCAGAAGTAGCTTCTTTTACTTCTTCTGTATTTACTTGGTTAGACTTTTCAATACTTTTAATAGTTTCATTTGCTTGTGTTAAAAAGCTTCCGAAAAGATTTTTGTTATATACATCCCAAAATTCTAATTGTGCAGTACTTTGTAATAATTTTGTAGCACGCTCTGCATCTTTAACTCCTGGTAATTCTACTAGAATACGACCAGAACTTCCTAAACGTTGAATGTTAGGTGAAGTTACACCAAACTCATCAATACGTTTACGTAATACCTCAAAAGCAGAAACAATAGACTCATCAATTTTTCTTGAAATAACTGGTTTAACCTCAGCATCTGTCATGTTTCCGTCAATTTCACCATCTAAAGCTCTTGTATAGAAAATATCTGGTGAAGCTAATTTAGTATCTCCTTTTATAGCCTCAAAAGAGTTATAAAAATCTTCTAAATAAGTATTCTGACTGTTTTTTTGTAATTCTGAAGCATCGTCTAATGCTTTATTAAATGTAGGATCTGTTGTATTATTAGCTAATCCTTTTAATATGTCTTTTACAGAAACTTGTAAAATAACGTTAACTCCACCTTTAAGGTCAAGTCCTAAGTTCATAGCATTTTCTTTTACCTCATTGTAGGTATATTTTGCTATTCCAATATTATAAACTTCTTTGTTAGAAAGAGAATCTAAATACTTACTCTCTTTTACAGCATCTCCATTTGCAAAAGCTTCTGCATCGCTTTCAATACTACTGTTTTTTAACGTGAATGATAATTGGTAAATACTTACCAAACCAAACAATAGTGCAAATAATTTTACTAATCCTTTGTTTTGCATTTTTATATTTTTTTATGGTCTATTTTAATACCTATTTCGAGTACTCGAAACAGGAGCGCAAATATATCATTTACGCATTTCTTTTTGACATTTTTTTATATTTAAATAAGATTTTGGGTTCTTTTAGTAGGCATTATTGCTTTGTAACTAAAAGAACTACCTTTTTATGAAGTTTGTTTTGTGCAAGGTCCTGCTCTAACTTCTGGTATTTTATAGGAAGTATGGTCTATTGCTATTGCAATATTTGTGTGTACTTTATAGGCTACTTGTGCATAAGCCGTTAGTTCTTCTTCTTGAAGTAAACAAGCTGAAAAATACACATTAGGATTAAAGTAACGATCACTTTCTATCTTAGGCTCTAAAGCTACTTTACCATCAAACCCAGAACTAGCATTCTTTGCATCTTGTATTTTATAAACGTCTAGATTATATGCGTCTTTAGATACAGGTACTTTAGGATAGTCTTTATTGTTTTTGGAAGTATAATCTATAGCTAAGCGTTCTTTATTAGAAAGCTTATTTTTAATACTAACAACATCCGCATCACTATAATACGTAATTTTCAGTTGTCCGTTTTCAATTTTAGAAACATGAATATTATCTACACCAAAGTCTACTAATTGTTTTTTTACAATAGCAACGGTGTTTTCAATTTCATTAGAAGAAATGGCTGTGTTAGAAAACTGTAGTACAATTTTCTGATTTGGCATAGCTGTTTGCTCTTTACTAATATAACCTAGTAAAGCAAAAGCAATAATTAAAGTACAGATGTACCACTTTTTCATGCGCAAATATACACTATTCTTAACTGTCTTATCTAATATGCATAATACCTGCAGTTAATGGTATTATGTTTTTATTTATGTTTTGCCAAATATAAAAAATAAAGACTGTATTTCTACAGTCTTTATATAAATATTAATGACAACCTATTGGGTTAATAAAAACCTTAAGGTTAGTATTTTACTTTTTACAGTTCTAACAATCCGTTAGTAGCTTTTACACCTTCTGCAGATTCTGCTAATTTTTCTTTTTCAGCATCTGTTAAGCTAATTTCAACAATTTTTTCAATTCCGTTAGCTCCTAATACACAAGGAACACCAATGGATAAATCGCTTAAACCAAATTCTCCGTCTAATAATGCAGAACAAGGGAAGATTTTTTTAGTATCACAAGCAATAGCTTGCACCATTCCTGATACTGCTGCTCCTGGAGCATACCATGCAGATGTACCTAATAAACCTGTAAGTGTTGCACCACCAACTTTAGTATCTTGTACTACTTGGTCCATACGTTCTTCTGATAAAAACTCAGAAACTTTTACACTGTTTCTTGCTGCTTTACCAATTAAAGGCACCATACCTTTATCACTATGTCCACCAATTACCATTCCGTCAACATCGCTAATAGGAGCTCCTAAAGCTTCTGCTAATCTGTATTTAAAACGAGCAGAGTCTAAAGCTCCTCCCATTCCAATAATTCTGTTTTTTGGTAAACCTGTAGTTTTGTGTACTAAATATGTCATAGTATCCATTGGGTTAGACACTACAATAATAATTGTATTTGGTGAGTGCTCAATTAAGCTAGCAGATACCATTTTTACAATTCCTGCGTTAATACCAATTAACTCTTCACGAGTCATACCTGGTTTTCTAGGAATTCCTGAAGTAATTACACAAACATCAGATCCTGCTGTTTTAGCGTAATCATTTGTACTTCCTGTAATTTTTGTATCAAAATTATTTAATGATGCTGTTTGCATTAAATCCATTGCTTTACCTTCAGCAAAACCTTCTTTAATGTCTAAGATTACAACTTCACTAGCAAAATTTTTAATAGCAATATATTCTGCACAACTTGCACCTACTGCTCCTGCTCCTACTACTGTTACTTTCATTTTTTATATTTTAAATTTGTGTTGAATTTTAATAACTGTAAAATTAATAATAATTAATGTTTTAAAACAGAAAAAGCGCAAGTGTTTTACTTGCGCCTTTAATATCTATAGTCTATTCTTTTATTAACTCCCTATATTTATATCTATTGGTCCAACCCATTCTGTTCTAGCACCATCTAAACATACAGATCTAATATAAAAATCATAATTTGTATTTTGCGTTAAGGTATAAAGTGGCCATCCACCAGTATCTGAAGTATAAATAGTTCCTGAGTCTGGAGAATAATTATTTAATACCACAACGTGTTCAAAGTTAGTTTCTCCATTGTAATCCCAACGAAAAACGGCTCCTATAGCTTCACCAAAACCATTTCTTTCTACTTCTGTTGTAATATTAGAAGGTGCATTACATAAATTTTGATCATTTTCTGCGTAATAAGTTACAGGACCTTCCCAGTTACTAAAACCTAAGTTGTTAGTACAAAATGATCTTACATAAAAATCATAAGTGTTTCCTGAAACTAAAGCTGCATCAGATGTACTTTCATCATTTGTTGTTATTACCTCTCCATTTCCGATTTGAAATCCTTGATTTCCGTATTGCAATTGAAAGTAAGAAGCGTTTGTTTGATTGTAATAGGTACTCCAATAAGCGGTTCCGTTTTGCACACTAAAATCATATGGTTTTTCACAAAAGTCATCAATGCTTAAAACAATAGGTCCTTGCCAATCGGTTAAATCTCCATTGGTACATTGAGCTCTTATGTAAAAACTTAATGTTTGATTGTTTTCTGCATAAAAGGATAAATTTTCATCATCAATACTTGCATTTGAAGCATTTGTAGTTGTAAAACTGTAATTGAAAAATAAATCATTTCCTTGACCAGCCACACTAGTTGTTTGGTCGTATCCTATCTCATAATAATTAAAAGCATTTTGAGATTGGTAATTAAAATTTAAAGTATTCCCATTTTGCGAAACACTTGTTAAGCTTACAGTACCACAAGTACTAGAATCGTCTCCATTAGAATCACTAGAACAACCTTGCAATACAAGAGAAACACAACTTAATAACAACAATAATTTTTTCATTTATATATCCTTTTTTTTAATTGGTTTGCTAAACTAATATTATTTTAATAGTATGGATACTAATTTGTAAAAATATTTTACAAAATAAACACAATATCATAAAACATCTCCTTTTACTACACAACTACTACAAACCAACTTTTACGCAGTTGACATAAAGAAACTTGATTAATACTATTCGCTTCTTAAACGCGTGTATAGATGCTAAAACAAGAAGTGTTTCTAGAAACACTTTCAAGTATTTATAAGGAAAGAAAACTTGGTTTTTCTTCTTTTTTTTATGTAGCTAAACAAAAGCTAAAACAGTAAAAATGCAACTATTTTATTTAACCAATTCAAAATAAGATACAAACAAAAAGCCTGTAAAGTTTCATTACTTTACAGGCTTTTTAATTATTTAAGAAAAAAAGAACTATGCGTCAATATTTGCATAGATGGCATTTTTTTCAATAAAATCTCTACGAGGAGGTACTTCGTCTCCCATTAACATAGAGAATATTCTATCTGCTTCAATTCCGTTTTCAATATGTACTTGACGTAATGTTCTAAATTCAGGATTCATTGTTGTATCCCAAAGTTGTTCTGCATTCATTTCCCCAAGACCTTTATATCTTTGAATTTTTGAAGATTCTCCAAACTTCTCCATAATAGCTTGTCTTTCTTCATCATTCCAAGCATATTGTTTTTTTGCACCCTTTTTTACTAAGTATAAAGGAGGAGTTGCAATATAAACGTGACCATTTTCAATTAACTCTTTCATATAACGGAAAAAGAACGTTAAAATTAGTGTTTCAATGTGAGAACCATCAATATCGGCATCACACATGATTACAATTTTATGGTATCTTAATTTTGAAAGGTTTAATGCTTTACTATCTTCTTCTGTACCAATAGTTACACCTAAAGCAGTAAAGATATTTTTAATTTCCTCGTTTTCAAACACCTTATGCGTCATGGCTTTTTCTACATTTAAGATTTTACCACGTAATGGTAAAATAGCTTGAAATGCTCTATCACGACCTTGTTTTGCAGTTCCACCTGCCGAATCTCCCTCGACTAAGTACACTTCACATTTTGCAGGATCTTGCTCAGAACAGTCTGATAATTTACCAGGTAAACCACCTATACTCATTACTGTTTTACGCTGTACCATTTCACGCGCTTTTTGTGCTGCGTGACGTGCTTGTGCTGCAAGAATTACTTTTTGCACAATGGTTTTTGCGTCTTCTGGATGCTCCTCTAAATAATCAGATAACATTTCTGATACTGCTTGACTTACAGATGCAGAAACTTCACGGTTTCCTAATTTAGTTTTTGTTTGTCCTTCAAACTGTGGCTCTTGAACTTTTACAGATACAATTGCTGTTAGTCCTTCACGAAAATCATCTCCTGCAATATCAAATTTTAACTTATCTAACATTCCAGATTCATCTGCATACTTTTTAAGTGTATGTGTTAAACCACGACGGAAACCAGAAAGGTGCGTACCACCTTCATGTGTATTAATGTTATTTACGTAAGAATGTAAGTTTTCTGCATAAGAAGTATTATATACCATTGCAACTTCAACTGGCACACCATTTTTTTCTCCTTCAAAAGAAATTACATCTTTCATTAAAGGCTCTCTAGTAGCATCTAAAAACTGGATAAATTCTTTTAATCCTTCTTCAGAATGAAACGTTTCACCTTCAAAAGAACCATCTTCTTTTGTGCTTCTTTTATCTACTAAATGAATGGTAATTCCTTTATTTAAGTAAGCCAATTCACGCATTCTACTTGCTAGCGTATCATAATTATACTCTAGTGTTTGCTTAAATATTGTAGCATCTGGTTTAAAGGTTACTATAGTACCTCTTTTATCTGTATCACCAATAGCTTTTACAGGATAAAGCGCTTTACCTCTTTCGTATTCTTGTTCCCAAACTTTACCTTCTCTATAAACGGTTGCTGTTAAATGCTCTGATAATGCATTTACACAACTCACACCAACTCCGTGAAGTCCACCAGATACTTTATAAGAATCTTTATCAAACTTACCACCTGCTCCAATTTTAGTCATTACAACCTCAAGTGCAGAAACCCCTTCTTTTTGGTGTAAACCTACAGGAATACCACGACCATCATCTTCTGTAGTAATAGAGTTATCTTCATTAATGGTTACTGTAATATTATCACAATGACCAGCTAAAGCTTCATCAATTGAGTTATCTACAACCTCATATACTAAATGGTGTAAACCACGCACTCCTACATCTCCAATATACATGGATGGACGCATACGTACGTGCTCCATTCCTTCTAAAGCTTGAATACTATCTGCCGAGTATCCATCTTTATTAAACTCTTCTCTTTTTTCGCTCATTATTTTGAATACATTTTAGTTCGAATCAATATTTTAAAAATTCCGTTTTCACGGAAACCCAAAAGCAAACTTCCTCCTTTAAATCCTGTTAAAAAAACAAGTGCTTTTTTTACATAAAAAAAGACGCTTTGCAGCATCCTTTTGAATACAACCAAAGATACGAAATTAAAAACGTTTTTCAAGCTAATTTAAGCACAGAACAGAAAAATTATTAACATTTGTTAATTATTGAAAAGTGTCTTAAACAAGCTAAAAACTGCTTTAAAATCGATTTCTGTATTTTTATTTAAGAAGTAAAACTCTTAAAAACACAAAACCTCGCAGAAGCGAGGTTTTGAAACTATTTATTATAAAGAATTTAATCTAATCTATGCAAAATTTAAGACGTTGCATACGATTTATCATGTACGTTTGCTATAGCACGACCAGAAGGCTCATTCATGTTTTTAAATGCTTCATCCCATTCTAAAGCCGTTGCAGTACTACACGCTACACTTGCTTCTTGTGGCACGCTTAAAGCTGCTGCATCACTTGGGAAATGTTCTTCAAAAATAGAACGATAATAAAACTCTTCTTTGTTTTGAGGTGTTTGAATTGGGAAACGGAATTTTGCGTTTTCCATTTGCTCATCAGTCACTTCTTTTTCTACTATTTCTTTTAACGTATCAATCCAACTATAACCAACACCATCACTAAACTGTTCTTTTTGTCTCCAAGCTACGCTTTCTGGTAACATATCTTCAAAAGCCTTACGAATCACCCATTTTTCCATGCGTTCTCCATTAATCATTTTATCTTGAGGGTTAATACGCATTGCTACATCCATAAACTCTTTGTCTAAAAATGGTACACGACCTTCAATTCCCCAAGCAGCTAAACTTTTGTTTGCTCTTAAGCAATCATACATATGCAGCTTATCTAGTTTACGCACAGTTTCCTCATGAAACTCTTGTGCGTTTGGTGCTTTATGAAAGTATAAATATCCTCCAAAAAGCTCATCTGCTCCTTCGCCAGATAATACCATTTTAATTCCCATAGACTTAATAACTCTAGCCATTAAATACATTGGTGTACTAGAACGAATGGTAGTAATATCATAAGTTTCAATGTTATAAATAACATCTTTAACAGCATCTAAACCTTCTTGAATAGTAAATTTAATTTCGTGATGCACTGTACCAATATGATCTGCTACTTTTTGCGCTGCAGCTAAATCTGGAGATCCTTCTAATCCTACAGAAAAACTATGTAATTGCGGATACCAAGCATCTGAAGTATCATCACTTTCAATACGTTTTTGTGCATATTTTTTTGCAATAGCAGAAGTAACAGAAGAATCTAATCCTCCTGAAAGTAAAACACCATAAGGCACATCACTCATTAATTGTCTGTGTACTGCTGCTTCTAAAGCTTCTTTAACTTCTGCAATACTTGTTTCGTTTTCTTTTACGGCTTCATACTCACTCCAATCTCTGTTGTACCATTTTACAAACTCACCATCTTTACTTGACATATAATGTCCTGGAGGAAATAATTCAATTTTAGTACAAGTACCTTCTAAAGCTTTAAGCTCTGAAGCTACATAAAAAGTTCCGTTTTGATCCCAACCAATATATAATGGAATAATTCCCATGTGATCACGAGCAATAAAGTATTCGTCTTTTTCGGTGTCGTAAATTGCAAAACCAAAAATTCCATTCATATCATCTACAAAGTCTACTCCTTTTTCTTGGTATAAAGCTAAAATAACTTCGCAATCACTTTGTGTTTGAAAATCGTACTTTCCTTCAAATTGTTTACGTAACGCTCTATGGTTATATATTTCTCCATTTGCTGCTAGCACCAATTTTTTATCTGGACTAAATAATGGTTGTTTTCCTGATGCTGGATCTACAATTGCTAAACGCTCGTGCGCAAGAATTGCTTTATCATCACTATAAATTCCTGACCAATCTGGTCCACGATGACGAATGGTTTTAGACATTTCTAAAACCTGAGGTCTTAAATCTTCACTCTTTTGTTTAAGATCGAAAGCACAAACTATTCCACACATAATTATATATTTTTATTCTTTATTGTTTTATTGATGAAGCAAATATGCGAATGTTGTTTCATATTAAAAACACAAAACACTTAAATACCTACAAATTGAAACATAAAACATTCTATTTACAACAATATGTAATTATTATCAATATATTTACAGCTATTTTTTATTAAAATGTAAACTTCTTCTTATGGTTACGACTTTTAACATGATTTAAAACCTATATGGTTTATCTTTAAAAATTCATTTAACTAAAAAACACATTATGAAAACACCAACATTACTTTCAACAATCACCATGACACTTTTAATGCTTTTCACTTTAAACATTAGCGCTCAAGAATTTAAAGGGTTAGACAAAAGCCCAATGGATGCAGCTGCTTTTCCTACAGACTACAAAAACGCTAACAAACTAATAAAAGTAGTATACAGTAGACCTCAACTTAAAGAGAGAAGTTTAGAAAAATTAGCACCTAACGGTAAGGTTTGGCGTACTGGAGCTAATGAAGCTACCGAGTTAACTCTTTATACAGACATGATGCTTGGCGATACTAAAATTGCTGCTGGAACCTATACTTTTTATGTTATTCCTGGAGAAAAAGAATGGACTGCTATAATTAGTAAAGACCTTAATGTTTGGGGAAGCTACTTTTATAATGAAGACAAAGATGTTGCTAGAATTAGCGTTCCTGTAACCGAAGGAAAAGAATCTTTAGAATCTTTTTCTATTGCGTTTACCGAATCTGAAAATGGAGTTGATATGCACTTAGGATGGGATAAAGCAAGAATTGCTGTTCCGTTTACAAAATAAGCACTTTAGTTAGTACATAAAAAAAGCGTCTTGAAATTCAAGACGCTTTTTTTTATGGAATATTTAAATATTTATGAGTTTGTAAAGAGACTTTCCATTGCGGATTAGCCATTACAAAATCTACAATTTCAGGAACTACTTTATCCTTTTTACTCCACTCTGGCTGTAAATATAAAATACAATCTTTATTTACTTTTGCAGCTTGTTCTTGAGCAAACCTAAAATCATCTTTATTATAAATAATACACTTTAACTCATGAGCTTGTGCATACACCTCATCTGTAGGCAATTTATTCTTTTTTGGCGAAAGGCAAATCCAATCCCAAGTACCTGTTAACTTATAAGCACCAGAAGTTTCTATATGTACTTGTAAGCCTCTTTCTTTTAACTCTTTGGTTAACGGATCCATATTCCACATTAAAGGCTCTCCTCCAGTAACTACAATAGTTTTACTGTATTTGGCAGCATTTTCAGCAATTTTAATTGTTTCTGTTGCAGGATGTAATTCTGGCAACCAACTTTCTTTCACGTCGCACCAATGGCAACCTACATCACAACCACCAATTCTTACAAAATATGCAGCTGTTCCTTTATGAAAACCTTCTCCTTGAATGGTATAAAACTCTTCCATTAATGGTAATAGCAAGCCTTTATCCAATAACTCTTGTCTCTCACTTCTTGTCATAGTGCGCAAAGATAGTTATTTAAGCATGTAAAGTTAAAAAGCTAATCATTTAATTTTTCAGGATAAAAATTAAAGCAATTAATACAAGAACTCAATTGTAGGTTTTAGTTAAAAAGTTGCTAGTCTTTTTAAACGGTTTTACATGAAAGATTACTATTTTTATACAAATTTTAAGTACATCATGAGTAGACAGGACGAATTTTTTAAACATATAACAGAAGGAAACAAAACAAAAGGAGACTATATTACCTTAGGCTCTGCAATGCTAGATGGAGAAACCATTAAAGATGCTTTTGTAAAAGTACCATTAAAAACCATGAACAGACATGGCTTAATTGCTGGTGCTACAGGTACAGGAAAAACAAAAACACTACAAGTTTTATCTGAAAACTTAAGCGACAAAGGAATTCCTGTATTGCTAATGGATATTAAAGGAGATTTAAGTGGTTTGGCACAACCTAGTCCTGGACATGAAAAAATAGATGAACGTCATGAAAAAATAGGCTTACCTTTTGAAGCAAAAGGATTTCCTGTAGAAATCATGTCGCTTTCAGAACAAGAAGGCGTTCGTTTACGAGCTACAGTAAGTGAGTTTGGACCTGTTTTACTTTCTAGAATTTTAGACCTATCAGAAACACAATCTGGTGTTGTTGCTGTTATTTTTAAATATTGCGATGACAACAAACTGCCTTTACTAGACCTTAAAGACTTTAAAAAAATACTACAATACGCAACCCAAGAAGGTAAACAAGAATTTCAAGAAGCATATGGTAGAATTTCTACAGCATCTACAGGTGCCATTTTACGTAAGGTAATAGAAATTGAACAACAAGGAGGTGAATTGTTTTTTGGCGAAAAAAGTTTCGATATAGAAGACCTACTAAGAACCACAAGAGATGGTCGTGGTTATGTTAACATTATTCGTTTAACAGATATTCAAGATAAACCAAAACTATTTTCTACTTTCATGCTTAGTTTATTAGCTGAAATATACGAAACACTACCTGAACAAGGAGATTCTGGAAAACCAGAACTTATTATGTTTATAGACGAAGCACATTTAATTTTTAACGAAGCATCTAAAGCTTTATTAAACCAAATTGAAAGCATTGTAAAACTAATACGAAGTAAAGGGGTTGGTTTATATTTTGTAACTCAAAACCCTACAGATGTACCAGAAGGAGTACTTAGCCAACTAGGTTTAAAAGTACAACATGCCTTACGTGCATTTACAGCAAAAGACAGAAAAGCCATCAAGCTTACAGCACAAAACTATCCTGATACAGATTATTACGATACCGCAGAAGTACTAACATCTTTAGGTACAGGTGAAGCCTTAGTTTCGGCATTAGATGAAAAAGGTAGACCAACACCTCTAGCTGCAACCATGATGCGTGCACCAATGAGCAGAATGGATGTGTTAACAGAAACAGAACTAAATACGCTTTTAGACGACTCAAAATTAGTTATGAAATATAACGAGACCATAGATAGAGAGTCTGCTTATGAGATGCTAAATAAAAAAATAAAAAAAGCCGAAGAACTAAAAATAAAAGAAGACGAGAGAGAAGCAAAAGAAAAGGAACGCAAAAAAGCTTCTCGATCAAGCTCTAGTAAAAGTAGCACCAGAATGAATCCTATTGTAAAGGTACTTACAAGTGCTACATTTATACGCTCCGTTTTTGGGATTTTAAAAAAAGTAATGAAGTAACAAAACCTTCCGTATAAAAATAAAGTGCATTGCGCTTATTCAAATTAAACAAAACAAACAATTAACACTATTTCCGTTTTCACGGAAACAAAAAAACAAAACAAGCTTCCTGCTTTCTCAGGAAACACCTATGAAAAATACAATTTTTACCCTTTGCCTAGTAGCTATCTTTTTTACCTCATGCAAAAAAGAAGTAAACCCATTTTTAATTTCTAAAAATAATATTGGCCTTTTAACAGACTCTACAAAGGTAAAAGACCTGGAGACTGTTTTTGCTAATGATTCTGTGGTAAAAAGAATTAGTGGAGACGGATTTACAGGACGCATTAGCGACATTGAAATTTATGACAAAACAGGAAAACAATTATTAACCCTTTCGCCAAACCAAGATTTAGACTCTACAGCAACCATAAATACGGTTAAAGTTATAGACCAAAGATATAAAACAGAAAAAGGCTTAAACACAACCAGCACTTTTGCAGACATAAAAAATAATTATACCATTTCAAGCATACAAAACACACTGCGTAACATAGTCGTTTTTGTAAACGAAATAAATGCTTTTTTCACCATTGACAAAATGGAATTACCTGCAGAATTACGTATTGATATGAGTAAAAAAATTGAAGCTATTCATATTCCAGATAGCGCAAAAATTAAACATTTTATGATAGGTTGGTAAACTGTAGCAACAAAAACTACAAATACACCAAATACAACCTGGTAACCAAAAGAGCAAATGAATCCATTATTCGGTAAATTATTAACAGATCTAGCAAAGCAAAGACTTAAAGCTAGACAAGTGCCTATACCATATACCGAAAAACAAATTACACCAATAATCAACAACATTAAAGTAGAGTTTTCTCATGCTATAAAAGAGTATCTATTTATAATTATTGGTGTGTTTTCTGCAGGATTTGGATTAAAAGGTTTTTTGTTACCAAACCAGTTTATAGATGGTGGTGCAACTGGTATTTCACTACTACTACAAAACATCACCTCATTATCTCTTGGTGTTTTATTACTTATAGTAAACATTCCTTTTCTTATCTTAGGAACAAGAACTATAGGTGTAAAATTTGCCATTAAAAGCGTTATTGCAATTGCATTTTTAGCCATTGTAGTACATTTTGTAAATTACCCTATAATTACAGAAGACAAACTATTAATTGCTGTGTTTGGTGGTTTCTTTTTAGGCTTAGGTATTGGCTTGGCAATGCGTGGAGGCAGCGTAATAGATGGTACAGAAGTTTTAGCCATTTACTTAAGTAGAAAAATATCAATTACAG
The DNA here is from genome assembly GCF_042684485.1 of Lacinutrix gracilariae. Lineage (NCBI taxonomy): Bacteria > Pseudomonadati > Bacteroidota > Flavobacteriia > Flavobacteriales > Flavobacteriaceae > Lacinutrix > Lacinutrix gracilariae. Next base: position 23,610 of record NZ_JBHULM010000012.1, read on the forward strand.
TAGGCGACGTTTTATTGCTTATAAATATTATTATTTTCTCTTTTGGTGCTTATGTTTTATCTGTAGAAACTGCGCTTTACGCTATATTAACTTATTTGTCTGCAGCCAAAACTGTAGACTTTGTAGTAGATGGTGTTGAAGAATATGTTGGTATCACTATTATTTCTGAAAAACATGACGAAATCAGAATTATGGTTACCGAAAAACTACTTAGAGCTTGTACAATATATGCAGGAAAAGGTGGTTTTGGTTCTAACGGAAAAAGCTACGACAAAGAAATTATCTATACTGTAATGACTAGATTAGAACTAGCTAAACTTTACACCGAAATTGATAAAATAGACAAAAATGCATTTGTAGTTATAGGTATTGTTAAAGATTTAAAAGGAGGAATGATTAAACGAAAGCCTTTAAAATAAAGCTCTATAACTATTTTACCATATTTATTATGAAAAAAAAATATACCATACAAAAAACACCATTTGTAGTACCAACTACAGACGGAAAAGTAATAGAAGAACACTTTGGCTTAGCTAGTGATAACAATGCACAAGTAAGCATAGCTCACATGGTTGCTCCTGCTGGATGGAGCGAACCTTTTCAAACTCCAGAATTTGATGAGTACACCTACATCATTAAAGGCAAAAAACAATTTATTATTGATGACGAAATTATTATTTTGCAAGCTGGAGAGTCTATTAAAATTAACAAAAACACAAGAGTTCAGTACTCTAATCCATTTACAACTGCCTGCGAATATATAGCTATTTGCCTTCCTGCATTTTCTATGGATTTAGTAAACAGAGAAGATTAAAATGAAGTTTATACCAAAAACCGTAGGCTTATTTATAAATACAGTAAGCTTTATTTCGCCTAAAACAGCTGGAAACCTAGCGCTTTCCTTATTTTCTAAACCTTTAAAAGGTAAGATTAAAGAAAAAGATTTTGATTTTTTAGACACTGCGTTTAAAGAAGAATTAGAGTATGAAGATTTAAACATCATGACATATAGATGGCTCGGAAAAAACAAAACCATACTATTAGTTCATGGCTGGGAAAGTAATGCTGCAAGATGGAAACCATTAATTAAAAACCTACAAGAACAAAATTACAACGTAATTGCCCTTGATGCTCCTGCTCATGGTCGTTCTGGTAGCAAACGCTTTAACGCTATTTTATATTCTGAATTTATACATATTGTTTCTAAAAAGTTTAATCCAGATGTTATTATTGGTCACTCTGTAGGTGGTATGGCAACCGTATTTTACCAACATAAGTACCAAAATACAGCATTAGAAAAACTAGTACTACTAGGTGCTCCTGCTAACTTTACAGGTGTTTTTAATCGCTATGTAGACATGATGGGTTACAACAAAAAAGTACATAAAAAAATAAGCGATATTGTAGTTGAAAAATATGGCCATGCGCCAGAATACTTTTCTGCAGCAGATTTTTCTAAAGAAATAAAAACCTCAGCGCTTATTATACATGATGAACGCGACAGGATCATTCCGTATCAAGACGCCATACATTTTGATAAAAATTATATCAACGCAAAACTAATAACCACACAAGGTTTTGGTCACTCTTTAAACAATGAAACCATTACAGAATACATTAATAAGTACATTGCTTATTAAAAAGTATCACAATTACCAAGAGTGCATCTTGTTAATCTTTAATTAGTGAATAAACTTATAGTATCTTTGCCAAATGAAAGAGAATCTTAAACGTATAAACAAATATTTAAGCGAAGTTGGTTATTGCTCACGCAGAGAAGCTGACAGACTTATTGACGCAGGAAGAGTAACTATTAATGGTGTTGTACCAGAAATGGGAACCAAAATAACACCAACAGATGAAGTACATGTAGACGGAAAACCGGTTATAAATACCAAAGAGTCTTTTACCTATTTAGCTTTTAACAAACCTGTAGGTATTGTTTGTACCACAGACACTAGAGTAGAAAAAGACAATATTATAGATTACATAAAGTATCCAAAACGAATTTTTCCAATAGGAAGATTAGATAAACCTAGTGAAGGATTAATCTTTCTTACGGATGATGGAGATATTGTAAACAAAATACTTCGCGCAAGCAATAATCACGAAAAAGAATATATTGTTACAGTAGACAAACCTATTTCGCAAACCTTTATAGAAAGAATGTCTGGAGGAATTCCTTTAGAAGAATTAGGAAAAACCACCAATCCTTGTACTGTTGAAAAATTAGGAACTTATAAGTTTAAAATTATTTTAACCCAAGGACTAAACAGACAAATTCGTAGAATGTGTGAGTATTTAAACTACGAAGTAAATACCTTAAAACGTGTTCGTATCATGAACATAAAGCTAGATGTTCCTGTTGGTGAATACCGAGAATTCACACCAGAAGAATTAAAAGAATTAAACAACCTTTTAGAAGCATCTACCAAAACATATCTAGAAAAAAATGACTAAACTCTCCCCTTTTCACATTGCAATTCCTGTACATAATTTAGAAACTTGCAGAACATTTTACAGAGACGTTTTAAACTGTGAAGAAGGCAGAAGCAGTGACCATTGGGTAGACTTTAATTTCTTTGGTCACCAATTAGTAATACACTACAAAGCAAAAACCAACCAAGAAACAACTACCAATCCTGTAGACGGAAAAGCTGTTCCTGTACCACACTATGGCGTAGTTTTAGATTGGGATGTTTTTCACGCTTTCGCGGAAGAATTAAAACAAAAAAACATAGCCTTTATTATAGAACCTTATATAAGATTTGAAGGACTAGCAGGAGAACAAGCTACGATGTTTTTTAACGATCCTGCAGGTAATGCCTTAGAGTTTAAAGCCTTTAAAGACATAAACCAATTGTTTGCCAAGTAAATACTACTTGTAGCGCCAACTTGTTAAATCTGCTCCTTCTGGAGCTGTTTCTAAAATACGTTTCATAATTTTTGGTACATACATGCTATTATAGCGCAATCTAGAAATATGATTCGGGTTTTCATGATCTCCATTCCAGCAATGCTCTGCTCTATCTCCATAATCTACTTCTCCATCATAATAAGGATCTGTGGTACTTTCTAAAAAGTCTTCCATTAAATACACGGCATTATTTAAATAATAATTATCCATATCACCACAGTAAATATGAATTTTGCCCTTTAATTTTTCGCCTAGCTTATCCCAATCGCGTTCTAAAATATAACGTAAATCGTAATTCTCTTTCCAAAACTCGGCAACATCTTTATTAATTTCACCTGTATATTTATTCCATATCCTTTCTGGATACCCATCTTTTGCTTGTGGCGAATAGGTAGCTTCCCAAATGTCAAATTGACCACCTGATCTCGACTTATCTCCTAAAACCAACTCTAAGTGATTATCTTCTTTTACTGTAGTTCTCACGTTTCCTAAATAATCTCTTTGCGACGGAATTTCTATTTTTTTATGTGTACTCTTTGCATAATACGCATTATCATCTTCATAGATATTAGTCAAGCAATACGCTCTAAAATCTATAGGATCAGGACAAGCTGCAAAGCAACCGTTATAGGCATCAGGATACTTTACTTGCACTGCTAAAGACTCCCAACCACCAGTAGAACCTCCATATAAAAAGCGAGACCAACCTTCACCTTGCCCTCTAAAAAGCTTTTCAATATGCGGAATTAACTCATAGGTTATAGCATCTCCATAAGGTCCTTGGCTAGCAGAATTTACAGCATAAGAATCGTCATAATATGGTGTAGGATGCTGAATTTCTATAATTAAAAAACGAGGAAATTCTGGTTCATTCCAGCGTTTATAAAAATTATAAGCCTCTTGTTGCTGTATAATATTATAACCATCTAAATGAAATCTATCGGAATATTCTGGCTCTAAATTTACGTCAGGAGGCGTGGTTCTAAAGCCTCCAAAATCAGACGGAAAATGTCCGTGAAAAACCATTAAAGGATATTTAGCTTCTGGATGCTCTTCAAACCCTTTTGGTAATAACACATGCGCTCCTAAATACATGTCTCTTCCCCAAAACTCTGAAAGTAATTCTGATTTTAAGCGAACATGTTTTATCCATTCTGTATCCTCTGGAGCTTTAATTTCTGGAATAACCTGATCTAAAACAATGTGCAAATCTGATATACCATCTTTGGTAACTGTAACTTTTATTGGTGTACTATATAAATTGCCAGGAGAGGTTTTCCATTGTTGTCCTTCGCCATTATCCATTGGTAGTTTAACTGTTTGTCCTGTAGATAAATTAAACGTCTCGTATACATGTAAAACAGCCTGAACATAATATTCGCCTTGCTTTATTTGCGATAAGCTTTCATAAGGAAACCCAAAAACACTATCATTAAAGGTTACTTTTTCATTTGGTTTTAAATTCTCAACATTGCGCCCAAAAATAGGTTGTGCATCTAACCGTTCTGACACTTGAAAACGCGGCTCTACATCTTTATCATCTGCAAAAATCAATAACAACCTACCATCTAAGCTTTGCGTATTTACAGCGCCTGAAAAAGACACCTCAATTATATTTTCTGGACTTGTTTTAGTAGATGTTGAATTGCATGCAAACAAAAAAATAGCAGCAAATACAGAAGCAACTTTTAATAATTTCATAGAGAATAAATTTTCAAAAAAGATACTTAATTTTTTTAAAACAATAAAACAACGACCTCACTTACTTGAGATACGGTTTTACTACTAGATACAGACAAACAAAACAACATATAAAAAAACTACTCTTTTTTCAATAAATAAAAAGGAGAATATATTAGAAGGAAAAAAGGAAGCAATAAGGCTTCCACTACAAAAAGATAAATAGGCCATTCTCCTAAATAATCTAAAGCAGAAGCAGACTCTGGTTTCCTATTTAAATAGGAGTAATTTGATTGTAGCAAATAATTAATACCCATTACAAGTAGCATATAGACTTGTAATACTAAAAAAGACTTAAATACACTTTTAAATTTAGGTCGCATCCTCAATACTATGGTTGCATAAAAAATAATAGTGAGTAAACCCAAGTGCACTATCCAGTACCTAAAATAATCAAGACTAGGAAAACCTTCTGCTATATCTGAAGTAATAACACCTTGAGAGGTTCCTGCTATAACCCAAAACAACAATATTTCGTACATCCAGTATTTTATAAAATGTGTAAAAACAGGAATAATTAAAGCTAGAAAACTACACAGAAACAAAGGTAAATCTGTAGAAACATTATAATTACCCAAGCTTATTTTATAACTATGAAAAACGATTATAGTTAAAGAAACAAATACACCAAGCAACCCAAAAATGCGTTCTTTTTGTTTTTGAGTGCTTCTTTTGGCTAATCGAAATAAAACAATACAAAACAAAACAGCGAATACTATTGGCAATACATGTTGTGCACTACCAATAGTTACTCGCTGTAAGTTTATTAATAAAATTTGCAGAAAATTCATACTGCAATATAAGCAGTTTACTGCATATGTCTTTCTCTTGCTAAAAGCGTATTTTTAAGCAACATAGCAATAGTCATTGGTCCTACTCCACCAGGAACAGGAGTTATAAAGCTTGCTTTTTTACTTACGTTTTCAAAATCAACATCACCAGTAATTACATATCCTTTGGGAGCAGTTTCATCAACTACACGAGTAATACCAACATCTATAATAACAGCATCATCTTTTATCATTTCTGCTTTTAAAAAATTAGGCACACCTAGTGCAGAAATAACAATATCTGCTTGACTAGTAATTTGAGTAATATTTTTAGTGTGGCTATGTGTAAGTGTTACTGTTGAATTTCCTGGAAAACCTTTTCTTCCCATTAAAATACTCATTGGTCTACCAACAATATGCGATCTACCAATAACTACTGTGTGTTTTCCTTTAGTTTCTACTCCATAACGATCTAGAAGCTCTAAAATACCAAAAGGAGTTGCAGGAATAAAGGTAGACATATCTAGTGCCATTTTACCAAAATTCATTGGATGAAACCCATCTACATCTTTATCTGGATTTACTGCCATTAACACTTTTTGTGTGTTAATTTGAGGAGGTAATGGCAATTGAATAATAAAACCATCTACATCACTATTAGTATTTAACTCTTCAATCTTATCTAATAACTCTACTTCACTAGTTGTATTAGACATTCTTACCATTGTAGACTCAAAACCAACACGCTCACAAGCACGAACTTTACTTGCAACATAGGTTAAACTTGCTCCATCATTACCAACAATAATTGCAGCTAGATGTGGCACTTTTTCTCCTTTTGCCACCATTTTTTTTACTTGTTCAGTAATTTCATCTTTAATGTCGTTACTTACTTTTTTTCCGTCTAAAATTGTCATGTTGTTATTTTAAATCTTTAAGGTCGAGCGCAGTCGATACCTTATACATATCTAATAATAAATGAAATCTCTCGACTGCGCTCGAGGAGACACATTTTTTTTTACAAATTACTACAAACAAAAAAACATGAGTTACCTCATGTTTTTCATTGCGTTCATCATACGTTTTCCGCCGCCACCTTGCATCATCTTCATCATTTTGGACATCTGATTAAATTGCTTTAGCAACTGGTTTACTTCTTGAACCGAAGTACCAGAGCCTTTACCTATCCTCTTTTTACGACTTGCATTTATAATACTTGGGTTAGTACGTTCTTGCGGAGTCATAGAGTGAATTATAGCTTCAATACCTTTAAAGGCATCATCATCTATATCTATATTCTTCATCATTTTGCCTGCACCAGGAATCATTCCAATAAGGTCTTTCATGTTCCCCATTTTCTTGATTTGCTGAATTTGCTTTAAGAAATCATCAAAACCAAATTGGTTTTTAGCAATTTTCTTTTGCAGTTTTCTAGCTTCCTCTTCATCAAACTGTTCTTGTGCTCTCTCAACAAGAGACACTACATCTCCCATTCCAAGAATACGATCTGCCATACGTGAAGGATAGAAAACATCAATAGCTTCCATTTTTTCACCTGTACCAATAAACTTAATTGGCTTATTTACTACAGACTTAATAGAAATTGCTGCTCCACCACGAGTATCACCATCTAATTTAGTAAGAATTACACCATCAAAATTTAAAACATCGTTAAATGCTTTTGCTGTATTAACAGCATCTTGACCTGTCATAGAATCTACAACAAACAAGGTTTCTTGTGGCTGAATTGCTTTATGAATATTCGAGATTTCGGTCATCATGGCTTCATCTACAGCCAAACGACCAGCAGTATCAATAATTACTACATTGTGTCCGTTTGCTTTTGCATGTGCAATACCTGCTTGTGCAATAGCCACAGGATCTGTGTTTCCTTTATCACTAAAAACCTCCACTTTAATTTGATCTCCTACTACATGTAATTGATCTACTGCTGCAGGACGATACACATCACAAGCAACCAATAAAGGTTTCTTTGTTTTTTTGTTTTTAAGGTAGTTAGCAAGTTTACCAGAAAAGGTTGTTTTACCAGAACCTTGTAAACCAGACATTAAAATAATACTTGGTGTTCCTGTTAAATTAAGACCTTCAACATCACCTCCCATTAACTCGGTAAGCTCATCTTTAACAAGCTTAACCATTAATTGTCCTGGTTGTAAACTTGTTAATACATTTTGCCCAAGCGCTTTTTCTTTTACTCTATTAGTAAACTCTTTTGCAATTTTAAAGTTAACATCGGCATCTAATAACGCTCTACGTACTTCTTTTAAGGTTTCGGCAACATTAACTTCTGTAATGCTTCCATGCCCTTTTAGTACATGTAACGCTTTATCTAACTTTTCACTTAAATTATTAAACATAAATCTTTTGCTTTTGGAAGTTGCAAAAGTAAAGAAATATTTTGTTTTTCTTTAACTGAAATGCTTGTTTAATTGGAATTAAAGCATAATTACTAGATCTTTAAAAAAATTCTGACTATATTTTAATTTTCACAATTAAAAATAAAAAAAAGAGCCTTCTATTAAGAAGCCTCTTTTTTATTAGTAATGTATTCCTTTAAACAAATCTACAAACAGGTATAACAGTCACTTTCTAAATTAAACAATGCTCCTACTTCATTTGTACTTAGAGCTTTTTTATAAACTCTTAAATCATCAAGGTAACCGATAAACCCTTCACCTATAAGATATCCATCTGAAGCTAACGAACCTATATTTAAGTTTGAGTTTTCTTCCATGTTTCGTTGTGTACCATCTCTATACATTCTAACAGTATTGCTTGCATCTACGGTTATAACTACATGATGCCAATCTGTATTATCCCATTGTACATCCACTTCTCCATTCCAGTCATTATCCCAAAGGAAAAAACTTGAATTATCATTAAACAATGGAGTATTTAAATCATAAACTCCTAATTGAAATCCTTGAGTTGCATTTCCTGGTGATCTAAAGAAAGTTTCTAAATTGCCTGGAATATCATTTTGCATTTTAAACCAAACACTTATAGAAAAACTATCGCCTTGAATAAGTTCACTGTTTGTATTTACAGGAATTTCAAAAGTATCATTACCAGTAAAGGCTATGGCACAAGAAGAATTTCCTGCTCTATCTTCTACAAATGTGTTTGTAATATTTTCTGCGCTAAAACCACTTATTAAATCGTGAACTTCTTCTGCAAAAGGCATGTATATAACCAAATCGTTTATTAAAACCTCTGGATTATTACAATCTTCACATTCTTGTTCAAGCTCCATAATAACAGTATCATTTCCGGTTTCTTGCTGAAATATATATTCATCTTCATCACAACCTAACAGTAACCAATCGCCATTTAGTATACTAAAAGTTAACAATCCTTGAATATGTAACTCATATCCTGAATCTGTTTCTAATAACAACCAAGAACCTACTTCTACAACTGCTGGTTCTCCGTTTACAATCACCTCACCTGCTGCATTAAAATTTAAATAATTTTCATCTAAAATATTTCCAGATGCATCATATGTGTAAGCTTCAATATCACACGCAAGTAAATATTCTTCTAAGCCAGCAATATTTACGTCACAATCCTCAAAATCATCATCATTCCAATCATAATCATCATCTTCATCACAATCGTCTTGATTTTCAACAATAACGGTTTCTAGTTCGGCATTATTTTCTACTACAAGTGTATTGCCATTAGCTAAAACCATAGTAACAGGAAAATTTAAACTAGCTAAAATTCCGCCTTCTAAATTCTCAATAAACAAATACAAAGCTTCATCATCATTAATTGTAACTGTATCTATAACTTGAAAATCTGTATTGTAAACAGAAAAAACAATTGGATATTGAAAATCAACGCACTCAATATCATCATCTTCTTCATTTTCACCATTACAAGAATCTATTAACACATCCAATGCGTCTTGATTTTGCAAAACCAATTCGGTATAATCACTAAAAATAATAGTTATAGGAAATACAATATCTAAGTCATTTGTGGTATTTCCTGAAGCATCAAAAAGGTCTTCAATCAAATCGTAGTCGGACTGAGAGCTAACAATAATTTCAATACCATCCACAATTACTGTAACTGGTAATTGTATTTCTAAACAATTAGCTAAATCAATAATATTATCTATTGAGCCATCATTTGCTGCAGTATTTCGCATCAAATTTGCTAAAGAGGAATTTGCTTCAATAGTATCTTCTTCATTTGGATTTGTAATTTCTGTAACTTCATCTTGACAGGAAGTTATAAACATTACTAAAAGCAAAGGCAGAAAAAAGATTTTTTTAAAGTTAATGGTTTTCATAGTTATATATTTTAATTCTTTTACATAGCAATTTTTTATTGCCATTTACTACTATAACATGTAAGTTGTAAAATCTCCTACCTTGATTATTAAAAAAAAATATTACTACTTTGCAGGAAACCAATATGATAAAAATGTCACAAAATTTAAACAACAATGTATGCAATGAAAATAGCTTTAATGTTATATTTAATAAATACGCTACAGATTTACATGACTTTTTATACTATAAATTTGGCGATCATTTAAACCCTAAAGACAAAGTACAAGAAGCCTTTATCAAGCTTTGGCAAAACTGCAAAAAAGTTAGCCCAAACAAAGCAAAAAGTTATTTATTCACCATAGGAAACAACCTAATGCTAAATGAAGTAGCACACCAAAAAGTAGTTTTAAGACACAAACAACAAGGTACAAAATCTTACACTAACGAATCTCCAGAATTTGTAATGCAAGAACAAGAATACCTAGAGAAACTACAAAATGCTATTGCTAAATTAACCGAAGCGCAACGCGTTGCCTTTTTATTAAATCGAGTAGAAGGCAAAAAATTTAAAGAAATTGCTGCTCTTTTAAATATTTCTACAAAAGCAGTAGAAAAACGAATTTATGGTGCTTTAAAAAGCTTAAGAACACAAATTGAAGAACTTTAATAGAATTTAGCACAGGTAGGTGTTTTTATTTTTAAACTGTTATATAGTTGCAACCCTAATTATGGAAAGAGAATATTTAATACAAAAATGGCTAGACCATTCACTTAACGCAGAAGAATTAGAGGCTTTTAAAAAGCTTGAAGATTATGACGCTCTGCAATTATTGAACAGAAACTTACAAAAATTTAAAGCTCCAGAATTTGATAAAAAACAGTCTCTTGATTTTATCACCAAGAATTTAAAACCTAAAAAGCATAATAATTGGAATATAAAATGGATTCGTATAGCAGCAATTCTTGTAATTTCAATTGGAAGCTTTTGGTATTTTAACAAAAATAATAACACAACTATTAACACTTTAGCGTCTCAAAAAACAAATATAGATTTACCAGACAATTCTAATGTAATACTAAATAGTGCTTCTAATTTAAGTTATAACGAGAAAACTTGGTATACCAACAGAAAGGTAAACCTTGACGGAGAAGCTTTTTTTAAAGTAGCAAAAGGATCTTCGTTTGATGTAAAAACAGAAAAAGGCATAGTGACTGTTTTAGGCACGCAATTTAATGTAAAACAACGCAATAATTATTTTGAAGTAGTTTGCTACCAAGGACTGGTTGGTGTTACTTATATGCAACAACCGCAACTACAACTAAAACCTGGTGAAAGTTTTTTAGTTATAGATGGGAAAACAATAAAAAAAGAAGTTCAAAACAAATTGCAACCTGCTTGGATTACAAATAAAAGTCCTTTTAAAAGCATACCTTACAAGCATGTTTTGTCAGAATTTGAAAGACAATACAATGTGCGTTTTATTACCAAAGGAGTAGATTTAAAACAGTTATTTACTGGTAATTTCACACATGATAATTTTGAAATCGCCCTTAAATCTATAACCTTACCTTTACATTTAACCTACAGTAAAAAAAATAATACCATAACTTTAAAGCGTGAGTAAAAAACGTATTGCTTTTGTGTGTTTTATACTATTTTTTTGGAATAGCTTAAATAGCTATGCGCAGAACACTCCAATGAATAAACAGTCGCTGACCAAAATTTTAAATTTCATTGAAGAAAATTATAACATTTGGTTTTCTTTTGCTGACGAAACCATAGTAAACAAATATGCTTTTTTACCAGACTCCACACTATCTTTAAACGAAGTTTTATTACAATTAGAATTAGAAACCGCATTAGATTTTGAATTATTAAGTGATAAGTTTGTTATCATTAAAACCACAGAAACAGTTGTTAATAGTTTTAAAACGCAGTTTTTAAAAGAAATTGTTATCCATAAATATCTTGCCTCTGGACTTTCTAAAAACAATACAGGTTTAGTTACCATAAGACCAGAAAAACTTGGTATTCTTCCTGGCTTAATTGAACCTGATGTATTACAAACCATTCAAGCGTTACCAGGAGTTATAAGTGTAGACGAAACGGTTTCTAATATTAATATTAGAGGTGGTACTCATGACCAAAATCTAATGCTTTGGGAAGGAATTAAAATGTACCAATCTGGGCATTTTTTCGGACTCATTTCTGCATTCAACCCTTATTTAACAAATAAAGTAAACGTATCTAAAAATGGTACTTCTGCACAATATGGAGATGGTGTTTCTAGCGTTATAGACATGCAATTATCTAATACTACTGAAAACAAATTTAAAGCTGGAGCTGGTTTTAATTTAGTACATGCAGATGCTTTTATTAAAGTACCTATTAGTAAAAAAATAACGTTTCAATTTGCTGCCAGACGTTCATTTACAGATTTTATTACAGCTCCAACGTACAAGCAATATTTTAAACGCATCTTTCAAGATTCAGATTTCACTAACAATCAAGAATCACAAAACAATACCATATCAAAAAACGAAAACTTTTACTTTTATGACCTCACAGGAAAAATTCTTTTTGATATTTCTAAAAAAGATAAAATTAGAATTAGCTTTTTAACCATCAATAACAATTTAAATTATGAAGAACAAGCTACTATTACTAATACTGAAGAATCTTTAAACAGCAATTTAACACAACGTAATATAGCAGGCGGAATTAGTTATATTAAAAACTGGAATAATTCACTTGAAACTACAGCACAAGTATATTTTTCTAAATATAATTTAGACGCAAAAAATTTCGACATTTTAAACAACCAACGATTAATTCAAGAAAACAAAGTCTTTGATAGCGCCATAAAACTAAACACCAAATGGTTACTAAACAAAAACACCAATCTACAAATAGGCTATCAGTTTTTTGAGGTTGGCATTAGCAACCTAGAAGATGTTAACAATCCTCTTTTTAGAAGCTATATTAAAGAAGTAATTAGAAGTCACGCTATTTATACCGAAGGACAATTACTCTCTAAAAATTTAAACACCAATATAAAAGCTGGAGTTAGATTAAATTACATTCCTAAATTCAACACCTTTCTGGCAGAACCGAGAATAAGTTTTAGTCAGCGATTTACAGATAATTTTAGAGTAGAATTTTTAGGCGAATTTAAAAGCCAGACTACCTCACAAATCATAGACTTGCAAAATGATTTTTTAGGTATAGAAAAACATCGTTGGGTTTTAGCTAATAATGCAGATATTCCTATTATTAAAAGTAAACAAGCGTCTTTAGGCTTGCATTATAATAGCAAAAAAGTATTGCTTAGCGCAGAAGCTTTTTATAAATATGTAGATGGCATTACCTCTAGAAGCCAAGGCTTTCAAAACCAATTTCAATTTGTAAAAGCTATTGGAAATTATCAAGTAAAAGGCGTAGACTTTTTAATCAATAAACAATTTAATAAATTAAATTCTTGGCTTAGCTATTCATTTACAAAAAACGATTATACTTTTAACGCTCTAAATAACGGAAATAAGTTTCCTAACAATGCAGATATTGCACATGCAGTAACTTTCTCAAACACGTATACACTTAATAAATTAAAGTTAGCTCTTGGTGTAAATTGGCATTCTGGAAAACCATTTACAAAACCAAACGACCAAAACCCAATTTTAAACGGAAACATCAATTACGTTTCACCAAATAGCAGTAATTTAAAAGACTACTTGCGTGTTGATTTTTCTGCAACACATGCATTTAATGTATCTAAAAGTATTAAAACTGAAGCTGGTGTATCTATTTGGAACATATTAAACACCAACAACACATTAAACACGTACTATACTTTAGATGCAGATAAAAATGTTTTAAAAGTTAAAAACCAATCTTTAGGTTTTACTCCCAATATAAGTTTACGTGTGCATTTTTAGTTTACAAATATTCTTGATACTGCATCACTCTAAAATCAAACGTATTAAATTTAGGGTTACTTGCTTTAAGTTGCTTGTATAATGGCATACTACCAATTGCTCTGTTTGCAGATCCTGAAGAAGAAGTTAAGGAAACGGTTTTAATAATTCGTTTATTTATACTAAACTGGTGTACTCTTGGCACTTCATTACAAACCAACTCTAATTGTATACTGTGCTCTTTTATATGTTTACGGAAGAAATATTCTGGTCCATTTTTACTGTTTCCACCAATAAATAAAAGAGTTTCAATACTTGGGTGTTTTTTTAAATAGCCAATAATATTTCGAAGTTTAATGTTTTGCATTCCTAAATCGGAAGCATCTATTTTTTCACGTTCTGCACTTGCTACAATATCACAAACACCAATTTGATGTTTTATAAGAAATGCTTTTCGTTCCTCTATTGCTTCTTGTGAATTATCATAACGTAAATTTAAATTGTGAATTTTATCTAAATACAACCACAGTGAATTGTAATAACTACCATAGCAAAAATTCACATCCTTTTCTAAAAGCGTACCAACACTAAAACGTGGAGGAGGCAAAGTACCAACAATTAGCTTCTTGGTATCTTTTTGAATAAAGGGTTGGTATGGATGCTCATGCAAAAACACTATTCTTTTTTTATTTTATCTCCTATTTTTTTACCAATAGCATAAGCAACTATAATAGCTAGTAATACAATAAGTATATTACCAAAAATATAAAGTGTATGTAGTACAATATTTTCTTTAGACTGAAAGCAGAAATTAGGAATGAAACATATTTTTGAGGATTCTTCTGCTAAGAATGTTAATGAAAAACTAGAAATTAAAACAACAAGCAAACTAATAACTATATATTGCCAAGTTGTAAGCTGCTTTTTCTTAACACCTGTTGGCTTAAAAACATTACGCTCTGCTTCTGTACGTTTGTTATTTTGCAATGACCAAACTACTTTTTTTTCTTCGGTATTCATATTACTTATTTTATAATTTCTTTGTTGTTTAAACAAAAGAATAGCAAGTGTTTTCCTTAACTAAAACCAATTAAAATTCCTGTATTAGTTTTTCTACTTCTGTAATAGTGGCTCTATATTTATTTTTATTGGTTTTTGTCATGTTTTTAGATTCAGCAAAGATTTCATTTAAAATATCTTTTGCTTCTTCTGTTTTATTTTTAGCCATTAAAAATTTTGCTAAAACCAAACGCTCTTCATAATTAGAATATCTTACATCAATTGCTTTTAATTGGGCTTCTGCTGCTTCGTCTTCACCAATTTTTTGTAAAGCTAAACCATAAAGAAACTGCGTTTTTGACTTTTTAAATTCAGGATGATTTAGTATTTGTTTTGCATAGCGCACAACAGCATTAAAGTCTTCTATTTTATAATAAGAAGCAACTAAACTGCTAATAACATAAAAGTCATATTGATGGTCTGTATCTAAAACCGTTTCATACTGTTTAATTGCTTTTTCATAATCTCCTATTTCATAATATGCACCTGCTAAATTCACATGATTTTGAAAGGTTTCTACAAATTCTAGCTTTTTTTCTAAATCCTTTATTTTTTTGGTAGGATTAATAATAGAAACAATTTCACTAGATACTTTTTCGGCATCTTTTTTATTATACACTTGTGTTATAAGGTAGATTATACAACCTATAAGAGGCAAGAAAATAATTAAGAAAACCCAATAATATTCTCTTCTATTTTTAACAAGATGATAAATACAAAATGCTTGTAAAGCTACTATAAAATAAAAGTACATAGATGTTAAATAATTTTTAAAGCTTAAAAAAGAATATAAAAAAGAATATAAAAAAGAGAGATTTTTTGTATATTAAAGGTAATTGAAAATTTAATACTTTAGGAAAAATAATACATAAATATTTATGGGAAAAGGAGACAAAAAAACAAAACGAGGTAAAATACACAGAGGTACTTTTGGCGCTAGAAGACCAAGAATAAAAAAGCGTATAAAACCAGAAGCTAAAATAGACATTACTAAAAAAGCGAAGGCTTAATCTTTGCTTTTTTAGTAATACCTAGTTATGGATTTCTGTATTTTCAGGAATTAGATTACCTAATAAACAACAGTTCTTTTTCTGTTGACATGGCTTCACTAAAACCATAACCATCATAATTAAATCCTTTTAAATCTTCGATGGTTTTGGCGTCTGTATCTACAATATACCTAGCCATTGCTCCTCTTGCTTGTTTTGCAAAAAAGGATATTACTTTATACTTACCATTTTTTAAATCTTTAAAGTTTGCAGTAATTACTGGTACTTTTAATGCTTTTACGTCTACAGCTTTAAAATACTCGTTACTAGCTAGGTTTAAAAACAGTTCTCCTTCTTCAAGCTCTTCATTTAAAGCTTTTGTAACTTTCTTTTTCCAGAACTCATACAGGTTTTTGTTTTTACCTATTGGCATTTTTGTTCCCATTTCTAGTCTATAGGCTTGTATTAAGTCTAATGGTTTAAGTACACCATACAGTCCAGATAGAATACGAACCGTATTTTGTAAGGTATCTAATTTTTCTGTTGCAATAGTGTTAGCATCTAAACCTTTATATACATCACCAGAAAAAGTATATACTGCAGGTCTTGCATTTTCTTTGGTAAACGGTAAGGTCCATTCTTGATTACGCTCATAATTAAGTTGCCCAAGATTATCTGAAATATGCATAAGCGTAGATAGGCTTTTTGCAGATTTCTTTTTTAGCAATTTATTTAAGCGTTCTGCTTCGTTTAAAAAAACAGCTTCTGTACTTTTTGTTGTTGGTAATTGGGTTTCAAAATCTAGAGATTTTGCTGGAGATATAACTAATTTCATTGAGTATTTATTTTTCATTTCCGTGAAAACGGAAAGCGCATCTTATAATTAAAATTCTATTTCTTATACCTCAAATTTACAACTTACATCTTTACTTTTTTAATGATGTAAACTGAAATATTCTATACGAGTATAAGTGTTTGTTATGAAATATAATTTGCGTTAGTGATTGCAGTGGCATCCTTTTTTGAGGCACGAAAAAAAGATATAACGTAAAGCACGACACTACGAAGCCTTTTGCGAAGTAGTGTAACGCCCAACTTTACCTTAGTTTGGTTGGGCTGTACTCCATTTTAAAACTAATTATCTACATGCTTTGCATAGTGTTTCCATTTTTCAATACATTGCTGCATATCTTCTGGAATTTCAGACTCAAAACGCATAAACTCACCTGTTTTTGGGTGTACAAAACCTAGTGTTTTTGCATGTAGCGCTTGTCTTGGTAAGATTTTAAAACAGTTATCTACAAACTGTTTGTATTTGGTAAAAGTGGTACCTTTTAAAATAAGGTTTCCTCCGTAACGCTCATCGTTAAAAAGTGTGTGTCCTATGTGTTTCATGTGCACACGAATTTGGTGTGTTCTACCTGTTTCTAACTTGCAAGAAACCATAGTAATGTATCCTAAACGCTCTAAAACTTTATAGTGTGTTACTGCTGGTTTTCCGTTATCGGCTTCATCACCAAGATACACTGTATTTTGCAATCTGTTTTTTGGGTGTCTACCAATATTTCCTTCAATGGTACCTTCATCTTCTTCCATATTTCCCCAAACTAGAGCTACATATTCGCGCTCACTTGTTTTTTTGGCAAATTGGTTAGATAGATGTGCCATGGCTTCTTCGGTTTTAGCAACTACTAGAAGTCCGCTTGTATCTTTATCAATTCTATGCACCAATCCTGGACGCTCACTAGAGTTGTTTGGCAGGTTATCAAATCTATAAATAAGCGCATTTATTAATGTTCCAGAATAGTTACCATGTCCTGGATGCACTACCATTCCTGCTGGCTTATTAACTACAAGAAGTTCATTATCTTCATACACCACATCTAAAGGAATATCTTCTCCTACCAATAGGTTTTCAAATGGTGGATGCGCAAATTTAATACGTATCTCATCAAAAGGTTTTACCTTATAATTAGATTTTACAGGTTGGTCATTAACAAAGATATTTCCGTTTTTTGCTGCTGTTTGTATTTTATTTCGAATTGCGTTTTCAATTTTATTCATTAAATACTTATCAATTCGTAAAGGAGCTTGCCCTTTATCTACCGTAAAAGCATGATGCTCATAAAGGTCATCTTCTTGGTTTTCGTTTTCTGGTGTGTAGTCTTCTATCATCCTTAATGTTGTCTTTCGACTTGGCTTAAAATAAATTTAAGTATTATTTTGTAATTGTTGGGTTAACAAGACTATTGTCTTTTTCCGTTTCCTAAAACTACATCTATTTTAGAGGTTTTTGGCAGTAAATCTCCAGCATTTATTTTTTCGCCTTTAAAAGTTAAACGTACCACCTCATCTTTTCCTAAGTAATCTACATAAGTTATTTTACCTACAGAAAAACCTAAGGCTTCTAACATTGGTTTTGCCTGTCTGAATGTACGTTCTCTTAAATCTGGCACTTGTACTTTACGATAACCAGAAGGGTTTAAGGTTATATAAATTTTACGATCTTTTTTTACTTTTTCACCAGAAGGAGGATCTTGATCTATTACAGAATATTTTGGGTAATTAGGATTGTAATTTGCCGAATCTTGAATTTGCATTACCAAATTATTAGATTTTAAATCTATTTCTGCTACTTCTATAGATTTTCCTTTTAATTCTGGAACAGTTTCAAAACTGCCATGATTGGTGGTGTAGCTTAACCATCTTAACACAAGAAAAGTTAGTACTACTATAGCTAAAATGGCTAAGCCAAGATGCTTTAAAAATGTTTTACTTGCAATAAATTTAACTATACTCATGATCTTATTTTAGATAGGCAAATATATAAAAACAGAACTGTTTTTACTTTTGATTAATTAATGATATTTTAGCTTAACTAAATTTAATGCCATTTTAGTATAAATTAATAAAGGTTTCTGCTTGTACAGAAATTAAAAAATATGACCAATAAAAAAAATATTGCCATTATAATGGGAGGATATTCTAGCGAATATGAAATCTCTTTAAAAAGCGGAAACGTAGTTTATGAGCTACTTGACACCAATAAATACAACGCGTACAGAATACACATTTTTAAAAACAAATGGGTTTATGTAGATGCTAACAATGCAGAGTTTAACATAGATAAAAATGATTTTTCTGTAACCATTGCAAACCAAAAAATTACTTTTGACTGTGTTTTTAACGCCATTCATGGTGCTCCTGGAGAAGATGGTTATATGCAAGCGTATTTTAATTTACTTAATATACCACAAACTAGCTGTGGTATGTACCAAGCGAGTATTACTTACAACAAAAGAGATTGCTTAAGCATTTTAAAACCTTACGGAATTAAAACTGCTGAAAGTTTTTATATTAATTTGGGCGATGCAACAGATGAGGATGCCATTATTAAAAAAGTAGGATTACCTTGTTTTGTTAAAGCAAACAAAGCAGGAAGTAGTTTTGGTATTACCAAAGTGTACAAAAAGGAAGATTTGCAAAACGCCATTGATGTTGCTTTTAAAGAAGACGATGAAATTATTATTGAATCTTTTTTAGATGGCACTGAAGTTTCTGTTGGAGTAATTACTTATAAAGGAGAAACTAAAGTACTACCAATTACAGAAATTGTACCTAATAATGATTTCTTTGATTATAAGGCGAAGTATTTAGGCGAATCGCAAGAAATCACTCCTGCTAGATTAACTAAAGAGCAAGAAGACAAAGTGAATACCATTGCTAAAAGAGTGTATGAAATTTTAAAAATGAAAGGTTTTAGCAGAAGCGAATTTATTTTTAAAGATGGCGAACCACATTTACTAGAAATAAATACAGTTCCTGGATTAACCAGACAAAGTATTTTACCTCAGCAAGCAGAAGTAGCAGGAATTACACTTCCTGAATTATTTGAAAACACTATTATTGAAGCGTTACAATAAGAAGGTATTTACAGCAGTATACAACTGCTTATAAATGATTATATTTGTTATTATAGATTCTCACTTACATGAGAATAAAAAACACATTTTAAATGAAACGAGCACTTTTTCCGGGATCTTTTGACCCAATAACGCTAGGACACTATGATATTATAAAACGTGGTGTTAAACTTTTTGATGAAGTTATAGTAGCGATTGGAGTAAATTCTGAAAAAAAATATATGTTTTCTTTAGAAGACAGAAAACGCTTTTTAGAAGAAACTTTTAAAGACGAACCTAAAGTAAAAGTGGTTACCTATAAAGGTTTAACTATAGATTTTTGTAAAGAAGTAAAAGCACAATTTATACTTCGTGGTTTACGTAATCCTGCAGATTTTGAATTTGAAAAAGCTATTGCACATACCAACAGAAAATTATCTAAAATAGAAACCGTTTTTCTTTTAACTGCAGCAAGAACATCATACATAAGTTCTAGCATTGTTAGAGAAGTAATAAGAAACAATGGTGATTATACCGTTTTAGTTCCTGATAGCGTTAGAATTAAGCTATAAGCACTGTGTTTTTAGAGTAAATAGCTTCATGTAAGGTTGCTACAAATTCTGGCGTATTAAAAGGTTTTAATATATAGCCATTCATACCTTGTTGTTTTATTTTTTCTTCTACATCATCTATAGAAGCTGCTGTTAAAGCAACAATTGGTATTTCGGCATTAAATTCTCTTATAAGCTTAGTGGTTTCATAACCATCTAATTGCGGCATATGTAAATCCATTAACACACAATCAAAAGATTCTTTTTTAATTAAATCTATAGCTTTTTGTCCAGAGTCTACCGTTGAAGAATTTATATTTAAATGGTCTACCACTTTTCTGGTTACTAGTTGATTAATTTTATTATCATCGACTATTAAAACTCGTTTCGCTTCAATTTCTTTTAATTGCTTTATGTGTAAATTATCTAAACTACGAGTTTCTTCTGCTTTATTAAATTTTAAATCAAAATAGAACGTACTACCTTTTCCTTCTTCGCTTTCTATTTTTATTTCGCTTCCCATTGCTGTTAGTATCTCTTTTACAATAGATAATCCAAGCCCTGTTCCTCTATACGATTTTTCAATTTTAGCATGTTCTTGATAGAAATTTTTAAATATTAGACTTTGTTTTTCCTTTGCTATACCAAGACCTGTATCTTTTACTTCAAAATGAATTTTTACATCATTTTCATCCTCTTTAATCATTTTAGCAGTTACAGTAATAGTACCATCATTGGTAAATTTTGTAGCATTAGAAATTAAGTTAATAAAGATCTGCGTTAACTTTAAAGAATCTCCAACAAGCTCCTTAGGTATAGCATCATCATAATGTAAAGAAATCTCATTATTACTTTCATTCAAGGCGAACTCAATACTATCAATAGTATTAGAAATAATACCTTTTAAACTAAATTTTGTTTGTTCAATTTTAATGGTTTCTGAATCCATTTTATTGAGCTCTAAAATATTATTAATTAAAGACAACAATTGATTTCCAGAAAACTGTAGAGACTCTAGATATTCTTTATGTTGCACATTAAGATCTTCTTTTTGCAATAGATTTGACAACTCAATAACAGCATATAAAGGGGTTCTCAGCTCATGGCTAATTTCGGAATAAAAATCACTTTTTACTCTAGATAAGTTTTCTGCAACATCACGAGCCACTTGTAATTGTTTATTCTTTTTTACAGTCCAATAAGTAGTTAAAATTAATAGCGCTATTAATATGCTAAGAAGCGCCATAAATTGATTAGATTTTACTAATTGTGCCTCTTTAATGTTTTTTTCTTTTGTTAAATAACTAAGCTTCTCTTCGCTTTCTTTTACTTTATATCTTGCCTCTATAGTTTTAGCTAGAGACATATTATCTAAGGTATTAATAGAATCTTTAATTTCAATATACTTATCCATCATATTAAGAGCTTCCTTATAATTCTCATCCTCTTTATACAACTTTGTTTTTTTACTATATATCTCTTGAATAGAACGTAAATACTTTTGTTTACTAGCTAAATCTATTGCTTTTTGAAAATAAATTTCAGACTCGTCAAATCGTTTTAATTTATGATAAGCATAGGCATAACTTAAAAAAATCTGTACAAAAATGTGGTCTTTTTTTTCGTCTAAGCCAAGCTCTTTAGCAGATTGCATTGCTTTATCTAAATAACCTAAACCCTTTTCATAATCACTAGAATACTCTATTAAGTTTTTAGCTATATTAACATTTGGGTAGATTATATATTTATGAGGCTTAGTAAGTCTTGAAACATCAATTGCTTGTTGGTAGGCTTTATTGGCATCTTCAATCATACCAAAATCATCATAAGTCACTCCAATATCATTATATATTACAACAATACTTAGTGTGTCTTTTGCTTTTATAAAGTAATCGAGTGCTTTAAAAGAATATTCAAAAGCTTTGTCTTTGTCTTTTAATTCTGCATAAGAAAATGCTAGACCATTATGGGCTTTACCTATAAGCTTGTATCTTTTTGAACCTTCTAAATATTCTAGAGTTTTCTTAGTTAACTCAATAGCTTTACCATACTCACTCTTATTATTTAAGTCATTTACACGTAAGAGCACTTCATTGATAGAATCTACTTCTTTATCTGATATATCTTGTGCTTGAAGTAATAAAGGCGTAGTTACAAAAAGTAATACTGCGAATAATACACGTTTCATAGGTTAAATTTATGGCATACAATATACTAAACCTATGAAACATAAGAATAAATTAACACAATAAAAACGTACTTTTTCGATAAAATTCGTATCGAATCGTTTTTATTATAATTTATATTCTGAAAGTGGTTTTGGAAAATCTTCAGGATTTGCTGCTAAATGATATCTTGGATCTTCTATATCTTCAACAATAACATCTCTAAATTTAGGGCTAGATTTATACAGCAACAACTTACAATCTTCGCTTAAATGTTTTAGTTTGATGCTTTTTCCTTCGGCTTCATATTTACCTACTAAATTAAAAATAGCTTCAATAGCAGAATGGTCACTAACACGAGACTCTACAAAATCTATTTCAACTTTTTCAGGATCATTTTTTACATCAAACTTATCATTAAAAGCTAAGATGCTTCCAAAGAAAAGAGGTCCCCAAATTTCGTATACTTTGGTACCATCTTCTTTAACACGTTTTCTTGCTCTAATTTTTTTAGCGTTTTCCCAAGCAAAAACTAATGCCGAAATTATTACACCAACAAAAACTGCAACAGCTAAATCTACAAATACAGTTACTAAAGACACTGTAATAAGTACCACTGCATCAGACATTGGTATTTTCTTTAAAATTCTAAAACTAGACCATGCAAAGGTTTCAATAACCATCATAAACATAACACCAACTAAGGCTGCAATTGGCACCATTTCTATTAATTTATCTGCAAATAAAATAAACGACAATAAAGTAACAGCCATCATGATACCAGACAATCTACCTCTTCCTCCTGCATTAATATTAATTACAGTTTGACCAATCATACCACAACCTCCTGTTCCTCCAAAAAGTCCGCTAACAATATTTCCAGCTCCTTGCGCAACACATTCTCTATTTCCGTTTCCTCTAGTTTCTGTTAACTCATCTACTAAATTCATGGTCATTAACGTTTCTATTAAACCAACCGAAGCTGCTAAAAATGCAGGTAGCGCAATAAACTTTAAGGTATCTAAGTTAAAAGGAAGTTTTTCCCAAAGCTCCATATTAGGTGTAGGAAATTCTCCTTTTAAGCCAGTTCCTCCTCCTTCAATAATATAAGAACCAACCGTAGAAACATCCATATTAAAACCAATAACAATAAGGCTAGTTACTAAAATAGCCGTTAATGCTGCTGGTAATTTTTTAGTAATTTTTGGTAAACCCCAAATAATTCCCATAGTTAATAACACTAAACCAATCATAGTATATAACTCTGCTCCTTGCATATATGTGCTTATATACTCTTTTACTCCTGCTTCAGAAACTTGTAATGATTTATGCGAAAACATTTTTACCTGAGCCATAAAAATAACAATAGATAAACCGTTTACAAACCCCATCATTACAGGATGCGGAATTAAACGAACAAAGCGACCTAGTTTAAAAACACCTGCAAATATTTGAATAATTCCCATAAGCACCACACAGGCCATCAAATAGAAAAAACCCATATTTTCAATAGGTGTATCCATAAGCATTCCTTTGGTATGCCCATCTGCAATCATAGTCACAAAAATAACAGCAACTGCACCTGCAGCACCAGAAATTAAACCTGGTCTACCTCCAAAAATAGCAGTAATTAATCCTATAATAAATGCTCCTGACAATGCCATTAAAGGATCTATTTGCGCAACAAACGCAAACGCTACTACTTCTGGTATCATTGCTAGAGAAACTGTTATTCCTGCTAAAACGTCATCCTTTGCATTAGGAACTATTTTTCTTATAAACTCTGTCATGTCTTTGCTTTTGAAGCAGCAAAAGTACAGTTAATTAACAAAAACACAAGAGCATATTGCTATATTTGTCGCTTAACAACCTACTAAAACGTTTGAAGATGAAGAAAATATTTTTCTTATTCATTTTAATTACAGCTTGTAAAACCGAAAAAAGAGATTTAAATTTTGATTTCACTACTACTTTTGAAAAAAGCCAAGGTACCGAAACACCTACCTATCCTGAAGTAATAAACTATTACACAGAGCTGGCCAAAGCTTTTCCGGAAATTACTATAGAAGCTATAGGCGAAACAGATGCTGGCAAACCGTTACATATAGTTACATGGAATATTGAAAAGAATTTTAATTTTCAAGAAATAAGAAAAAACAAACAAATTTTATTCATCAATAATGGTATACATCCAGGAGAATCTGATGGTATTGATGCAACCATGCTATTATTTAGAGATCTTGCTAACGGAAAAATAGAAGCACCACAAAACACTGTTTTAGTTACTATACCTGTTTATAATGTTGGCGGAAGTTTAAATAGAAACAGTACCACAAGAACCAACCAAAATGGTCCGAAAGAATATGGTTTTAGAGGAAATGCTAGAAACTATGATTTAAACAGAGACTTTATTAAGAGTGATACCAAAAACGCAAAAACTTTTGCTAAAATATTTCATAAAGTACAGCCTGATGTTTTTATAGACAATCATGTAAGCAATGGAGCCGATTACCAATACACATTAACCCATTTGTTTACCCAACATAACAAACTTGGTGGTGATTTAGGAAACTATTTACACACCATTATGATGCCTAATTTAGAAGAAAAACTTGCTGCTAAAAATTGGGATATTACTCCTTATGTAAATGTATTTAATACAGTTCCTGAAACTGGTTTTAGTCAATTTATGGATTCGCCAAGATATTCTACTGGTTACACAACGCTGTTTAATACGTTAGGAATGATGGTAGAAACGCACATGTTAAAACCATACAAACAGCGTGTAGAAGGAACCTATGAGTTAATGAAAAGCATGCTTGAAATAACAGAAAAAGACGGTAAAAAAATAAAAGAGCTTCGTGCTAATTACAACAAAAAACTTTTAGCAAACAAAACCTACCCTTTAAATTGGCAAGTAGACACTACCAAAACTTCTACCTTAAATTTTAAAGGATTTGAAGGAGCAATGATACCTAGTAAAATCACAGGACAACAACGCTTAAAGTATGACACTACAAAACCTTTTACCAAAGAAATAAACTATTTAAATTACTTTAAACCTACAGATTCTGTAAGTATACCTAGCGCTTATGTGATACCTAAAGGTTGGTGGAACGTAATTGAACGGTTAAAAGGAAATAATGTAGAAATGAAAACTTTAAAAAACGATACTGTTTTAGAAGTTTCAGCTTATACCATTGACAAATACGAAACTAGAAAGCAAGCCTATGAAGGCCATTATCCACATTATAATACTACGGTAAAATCTTCTTCTGAAAAAATCACTTTCCGAGAAGGAGACTTTATTATTAACACCAACCAGAGAGCACTTCGCTACTTATTAGAAACACTAGAACCACAAGCTCCAGATTCTTTTTTTAACTGGAATTTTTTCGATACTATTTTGCAACAAAAAGAACATTTTTCGCCTTATGTTTGGGAAGACAAAGCAAAAGCTCTTTTAGCACAAAACCCAAAACTGCAAATAGCATTTAACACCAAAAAATCTTTTAATAAAGATTTTGCAAATAATTGGTATGCACAATTAGATTGGCTACATAAACAAAGTGAAAACTATGAAAAAGCACATTTACAATATCCTGTTTATCGTGTAGAATAATAACTAAAATAGAAAGAGCCGTTGTAAATAATAACAACGACTCTTTCAAAAGTAACTAAACAATTAAACTTACTTATTGACTTGTATTTTTTTAACTACAGTTCTGTAATCTGATTGTAGTCGCATTAAATACATTCCGTTTTGTAAGGCACTAACATTTAATTTTTCTTTTCCATCATTTGCGGTATTAATTGTTCCATTACTAATTTGTCTTCCACTCATATCTAATAAAGTATAATGCATTACTTCATTATCAAACAAAACAATATCCATATTTAAATTATCCCTTACTGGATTTGGATACATTTTTATTTCTGTATTGTTTTCAATAAAATCCTTTTTAAAAGATTCAAAACTATTGTACGTATTTACAAAGTTATTTACTGTTTTATCATCGCTCACTCCAGTTCTGTGGTAGTAATTAAAGAAATAACAAAACCATCTATTACTAATTACTAGATTTATTGCTCCATGTACATCAAGAGATGCACATATATTATTATCACTTATAATGTTTAACACATCAAAACCTGTAGTAGTTCCTGGCACAACAACACTTAAATCTAAAGTATCTGGACGATACACTAAACTATGTATACGATAGAAACCAGAGTTTGTTACATCAAATTCAGGAGTAGCCGAAACACCTATAATAGTTAAAGAAAAAGCTTCGGTTAAAACAAATAACTGTTGGTACCCTTCTGGTATATTAGCTGCTTCATTTTGCATTGCGTTTATAGTTGCTTGACCAGAACTCAAACAACTTATTGGGCTACTACTATACATAGTACCAGATGACGCCAAACAAACATCCATTGCACTTACTACTATTGCTGCTCCTGCTACATCTAGAGATGCGCAAATCATTCCGCCTCCTTGAAGTAACAATCCGTTTACATCAAATCCTGTGGTTGTTCCTGGTACTACAATACTTAAATCTAAGGTTTCTGCATTGTACACTAAAGTGTGAATGGTGTAGTTTCCTGCTGCTGTAACTTCAAAATTTGGTGTTGCTGCTACATTCTGAATTACTAATCCTTCTCCTTCGGTTAATACATATAATGCTTCATAACCTTCTGGAATATTAGCATCGCCATTTACTGTGGCAGTAAGCATTGCTGCTCCATCTGCTAAGTAAACCATATCCATATCTGCGGTAAGTGTTCCTGCGGAAGCGTCACAACTCATTACTGCTATTGCTGCTCCTGCTACATCTAGAGATGCACAAATCATTCCGCCTCCTTGTAGTAACAATCCGTTTACATCAAATCCTGTGGTTGTTCCTGGTACTACAATACTTAAATCTAAAGTTTCTGCATTATACACTAAAGTGTGAATAGTGTAGTTTCCTGCTGCTGTAACTTCAAAATTTGGTGTTGCTGCTACATTCTGAATGACTAATCCTTCACCTGCAGTTAATACATATAATGCTTCATAACCTTGCGGAATATTAGCATCGCCATTTGCTGTAGCTGAAAGCATTGCTGCTCCATCTGCTAAGTAAACCATATCCATGTCTGCGGTAAGTGTTCCTGCGGAAGCGTCACAACTCATTACTGAAATTGCCGCTCCTGCTACATCTAAGGATGCGCAAATCATTCCGCCTCCTTGTAGTAACAATCCGTTTACATCAAATCCTGTGGTTGTTCCTGGTACTACAATACTTAAATCTAAGGTTTCGACATTGTATACTAAAGTGTGAATGGTGTAGTTTCCTGCTGCTGTAACTTCAAAATTTGGTGTTGCTGCTACATTCTGAATGACTAATCCCTCGCCTTCGGTTAATACATATAATGCTTCATAACCTTGCGGAATAGTAGCATCGCCATTTGCTGTAGCTGAAAGCATTGCTGCTCCATCTGCTAAGTAAACCATATCCATGTCTGCTGTAAGTGTTCCTGCGGAAGCATCACAACTCATTACTGCTATTGCTGCTCCTGCTACATCTAGAGATGCACAAATCATTCCGCCTCCTTGTAGTAACAATCCGTTTACATCAAATCCTGTGGTTGTTCCTGGTACTACAATACTTAAATCTAAGGTTTCAGCGTTGTATACTAAAGTGTGAATGGTGTAGTTTCCAGCTGCTGTAACTTCAAAACTTGGTGTTGCTCCTACATTCTGAATGACTAATCCTTCGCCTTCGGTTAATACATATAATGTTTCATAACCTTGCGGAATAGTAGCATCGCCATTTGCTGTAGCTGAAAGCATTGCTGCTCCATCTGCTAAGTAAACCATATCCATATCTGCGGTAAGTGTTCCTGCGGAAGCATCACAACTCATTACTGCTATTGCTGCTCCTGCTACATCTAGAGATGCACAAATCATTCCGCCTCCTTGTAATAACAATCCGTTTACATCAAAACCGGTAGTTGTTCCTGGTACTACAATACTTAAATCTAAGGTTTCTGCGTTGTATACTAAAGTATGAATGGTGTAATTTCCAGCTGCTGCAACTTCAAAATTGGGTGTTGCTGCTACATTCTGAATTACTAATCCTTCGCCTTCGGTTAATACATATAATGCTTCATAACCTTCTGGAATATTAGCATCTCCATTTGCTGTAGCTGAAAGCATTGCTGCTCCATCTGCCAAGTAAACCATATCCATGTCTGCGGTAAGTGTTCCTGCGGAAGCATCACAACTCATTACTGCTATTGCTGCTCCTGCTACATCTAAGGATGCGCAAATCATTCCGCCTCCTTGTATTAAGTAAGCATTTACATCAAAACCAGTGGTACTACCTAAATTAATAAGACCTAAGTTAGCAGTATCAGGATTGTATACTAAAGTATGAATAGTATAATTTCCTGGTTCTGTTACCTGAAATTCTGGAGTATGAGAACCAGCTAGCAGCAAGAGCTCTTCTCCTTGTGTTAATCCATAAATTACCATAAAATCGTCAGGCACAAACATATCTCCATTTGGCGTGGCCGAAATGGTTGCTGTACCATCCATTATAGTTACAAGTTCATCATTTGCAGTAAGTGTTCCTGCATACGCTTCACAATTATTGGATTGTGAAAAAGAAGTTATAGAAAAAAATAATGTAAGTATGAAAAGTAGGTTTTGTAATCTGGAGTTCCTGTTGATTAGTTTTGCTTTCATAATTGTTTGTTTTTCTTATTACACTCAAAATTAAAGAATTAAAGACCAGAAACAAAGTTTTTGTCTAACTTTTTTTAAAATCTTTTAGACAGAAATATCTTATAAAAAGCTATAATACACCAGTAAAAACAGGTGTTATTCCGTGTATTTTTAAGGTAAAAAAAGTGTTACTTAGTGAAAAGCATTGTTGATTTTAGCTACAAAACCAAAGGAGTTTTAAAGATATGTATTACAGAAAAGACTGATTTGTAAGAATTAACACATCGAGAAACATCTGTTTATTAGATAGGTTTTTAATGAAGAACATTAAAAAGATCATTTTCATCTTTAAAAAAAATATAATTAATTACACCAAGAGTTTAATATTAGCATAACTATTCTCTAAAGCTTCTTGGCTTTCTTTAGCGTTAAGCCATGCTACTTTAGTAATTCCTTCGTTTTCTTGAGGATATAATTTTCCGGAAAAGTTTGTTTGCATTTCAAACCAATAAGTAATCTTGATTTTATGCTTTCCGTTACGTTTAAAAATGTGATACGTAGTCTGTAAGGGTTTTATAATTTTTAAACCAGCAACACCAGTTTCTTCAGCAACTTCTCTTACAGCAGTTTCTTCAATGGTTTCATGAAGTTCTGCTTTTCCTTTAGGCAGATCCCATTTATCATTTCTATAAATAAAAAGTATTTCGCCTTTATCATTAAAAACTTTTCCACCTCCAGCAACTACATTAGGCAAGAGTTTTAAAAATTTTTTAAGGAGTTTTTCTGGGTTTTTATGTATTAACCTTACTTCTTTAAGCGAAGTAGTATTAAGTTCTTTAATAACTTTTCCAATATTCACAGAATCAAGTAAGTAGTTTTTAAAACCAGATTCTTTTTCTACTATATGCGTTAGTACTATAGGTTTGTCGCTTACAAAAACTTGATACATTTTATTTAGTATGTTTAGGTTTTGTAAAAATATCATTTTTTTGCTCAAAACAAATAGTATAAAAATTAAATTTATATGTAGTTTTGTACTATGATTTTTAATAAAGACACAGCCAAAAAAACCGCAGAAGTTTTATTGCAAATTAATGCTATAAAACTTAGTCCGAAAGAACCATTTACTTGGGCTTCTGGATGGAAATCTCCTATATACTGCGACAACAGAATCATTTTATCTTTTCCTCCAATACGAAATTACATTCGTGAAACTATGGCAAAGCATATTGAATTACAATATGGTAAACCAGATGTAATTGCAGGTGTTGCTACAGGAGCTATAGGTATAGGAATGTTAGTTGCAGAGTATTTAGGACTTCCTTTTGTATATGTAAGACCAGAAGCAAAAGCACATGGTAGAAAAAACCAAATTGAAGGATTTTTAGAATCTGGACAAAATGTTGTTGTTGTCGAAGACTTAATTAGTACAGGAAAAAGCAGCTTAAATGCTGTAAGAGCTTTAAAAGAAGCACATGCCAACGTAAAAGGAATGGTTGCCATTTTTTCTTATGGTTTTGATATTGCTACGCAAAATTTTGCGGAAGAAAACATTACCTTAAATACATTAAGCAATTATGAAAATTTATTAGATCAAGCCTTAGACACTAAGTATATTACCGAAGATCAATTAGCAACTTTAAAAGATTGGAATGCAAATCCAAGTGAATGGAACGCTTTTTGAAAACCTTTAAGTAAAAAAACAAGAATATGAAACTAGAATCTCCAAAAGTAACCTTAAATAAATCTGCTCAAGAAACCTTTGATTTTTTAAGTGATGTAAAAAACTTTGAAAGCCTAATGCCTGAAAACATTAACAAATTTGAAGTTTTAGATACCGACAAATTTCTTTTTGCTTTAAAAGGTATGCCAGAAATTATTTTAAAAAAGAAAGAAGCAGAAGCGCCAAATAAAATTGTTTTAGGTGCAGCTGGCGGAAAAATAGACTTTTCTTTAACTGCAAATATTATAGCTCTTTCAGAATCAACTAGTGAAGTTCAATTAATTTTTGCTGGTGAGTTTAATGCTATGATGGCAATGATGATAAAAGGACCTATTAGTAAATTTATTGAAACCTTAACGGCTAACATGCCTGCAGCAGTTTAATATAAAAGTTTTATTTCTTTTAAATTAAACTCTTTTAATACAGCATCTTCTAAAAGTACTTGAAGATTTCCGCTTTGCGAAACAGACTGTATAATACCAGAAAACATATTACCTTCTATGTCTTTAAACGTAGAAGGTTTCTTTTTTCTAAACAAGTACTTTTCATAAGTACTCTTTAATTCTTCATAATTACCATTTTCTAAAACGGTAAAATAATACTTCAAGTTCTTAATTAAATGTATTAAAAGTTCATCTATATTATAAACGTTTCCTGTTAGGTTTATTAAAGACGAAGCTTGCGGTAAGTTTTCAAAATTGGTTTGGTTTACATTAATACCAATACCTATAATACTATCTTTAAAATTATTTTTTTTGATACTATTTTCTATTAAAACACCACAAATCTTTTTGTTTTCTGACAAAATGTCGTTAGGCCATTTAATATATAATTTAGGAACTTTATATGCTTTTAGCGTTTTTATTATGGCAAGCGCTACAGTAATACTGATGTAAAAATGTTGATCAAATCCTAAAAAAGAAACATCTTTAAACACACTAAACATAAGGTTTTCTCCTGTATTTGCAGACCAAGAAGTTCCCATTTGTCCACGACCATTTGTTTGGTAATTAGTCTGCACAACCGTATAATCTACAACAGTTTCTTCCGTACTTAATTTTTTTAAAAAAGTATTCGTAGAATTGATGGCATTAAGTTTGATTATACGCATTATATTAGTGGTTTTAAATCTTATAGATTTTTAACACTATAAAGAACTAAAAAAATAATAACTTTGCACAAATTTAATTCATATTAATGACAAAAAAACAAACAAATCCTGACCAACTAATTACAGGAATATTAGCTGGAATTGAAGATGTAAAAGGACAAAATATAAACATTCTAGATTTACGCGAAATAGAAAATACAGTTTGTGATTACTTTATAGTTTGTGAAGGTACTTCTAATACACAAGTTAATGCAATTGTTAATTCTGTACAGAAAAGAGTAAGTAAAGATTTAAAAGATAAACCTTGGCATATTGAAGGTTTAGATAATTCTGAATGGGTTTTAATTGATTATGTAAACGTAGTGGTTCATGTATTTCAAAAACACATTAGAGAGTACTATGATATTGAAAGTCTTTGGGGAGACGCAAAAACCACAGTTATAGAAACAAACTATTAAAAAGGAATACCACTTTTGTGGGATATATATATGGCAAACGACAAAAATACAAATAGCAAAAAACCAAAGTTTAATTATTATTGGATATATGGTGGTATCATAGCCATCTTTATTGCAATGCAATTTTTTAACGGAAGTGGTTTACAAGACGCAAAAACAATTACACCATCAGAATTTTTTGAATTCGCAAAAGACAATGATGTTGCAAAAGTTGAAATTATAAATAGACATGAAGCTAATGTTTATTTAACACCTGAAGCGCAAGAAAAAGAAATACACAAAAAATCGAAACCTTCTAGTTTTTTACCAAGTTCGTCAAAACTACCAAACTATAGTTTTGAAATTGGTGACTTACAAAACTTTGAAAACGATTTAAAAGCCATTGGCAAATACGATATTTTAAGTAATAAAACGGTTTCTAATGCATGGGGAGATTTAATTATTGGCTTAATACCTTTTATTCTTTTAATTGGTGTTTGGGTATTTATTATGCGACGCATGTCTGGTGGTGCTGGTGGTGGCGCTGGAGGTCAAATCTTTAATATTGGTAAATCTAAAGCAAAACTTTTTGACCAAAACACAGAAGTAAAAACATCTTTTAAAGATGTTGCTGGTTTAGAAGGTGCTAAAGAAGAAGTACAAGAAATTGTAGACTTCTTAAAAAACCCTGAAAAATACACCTCATTAGGTGGTAAAATACCTAAAGGAGCATTACTAGTAGGACCTCCTGGAACAGGTAAAACATTACTAGCAAAAGCAGTAGCTGGTGAAGCTAAAGTACCTTTCTTTTCTTTATCTGGATCTGACTTTGTTGAAATGTTTGTAGGTGTTGGTGCTTCTAGAGTTAGAGATTTATTTAAGCAAGCAAAAGAAAAATCGCCTGCTATTATTTTTATTGATGAAATTGATGCTATTGGTCGTGCAAGAGGTAAAAACGCAATGTCAGGTTCTAATGATGAGCGTGAAAATACCTTAAACCAATTACTAACAGAAATGGATGGTTTTGGTACAAATACAAACGTGATTGTTCTTGCTGCTACCAATAGAGCAGATATATTAGACAAAGCCTTAATGCGTGCAGGACGTTTTGACAGACAAATATTTGTAGATCTTCCAGATGTTCGTGAGCGAAAAGAAATTTTTGAAGTTCACTTAAGACCGCTTAAAAAAGCAGAAGGTCTAGATCTTGAATTCTTATCTAAACAAACACCTGGGTTTTCTGGAGCAGATATTGCTAATGTTTGTAATGAAGCTGCTTTAATTGCTGCAAGACAAGGTAAAAAAGCCGTAGACAAACAAGACTTTTTAGATGCTGTTGATAGAATAATTGGTGGACTAGAAAAGAAAAATAAAATAATTACTCCTTCAGAAAAAAGAGCTGTTGCATTTCATGAAGCTGGTCATGCCACTGTAAGTTGGATGCTAGAACATGCTGCTCCTTTAGTAAAAGTTACCATTGTACCAAGAGGAAGATCTTTAGGTGCTGCATGGTACTTACCAGAAGAACGCTTAATTGTTAGACCAGAGCAAATGCTAGACGAAATGTGTGCTGCTCTTGGTGGTCGTGCTGCAGAAAAAGTAATTTTCAATAAAATATCTACAGGTGCATTAAGCGATTTAGAAAAAGTAACTAAACAAGCTAGAGCAATGGTTACTGTTTATGGCTTAAGTGACAAAATAGGAAACTTAACGTATTATGATTCTTCTGGACAAAATGAATATGGTTTCTCTAAACCATACAGTGAGCAAACTGCAGAGTTAATAGACAAAGAAATTTCTGATATTATTGAAAAACAATACGATAGAGCTGTTAAACTTTTAGAAGAAAACAAAGACAAGCTTACCGAATTGGCAGAAGTCTTACTAGACAAAGAAGTTATATTTAAAGATAATTTAGAAAAAATATTTGGAAAACGTCCTTTTGAAGTAGAAGAACGTCCTCTATTAGAAAAATAAATTATTTTAATAAAATTGTTAACATTAATTTAAAATCTTAAATTAACCCATTGGTTAGTTTAAGATTTTTTATCTTTGAAAAACGCTATAGCTAACGAATTAACTGCTATAATTTAAATGAGTCTTTTTAGAAAAATTTTCGGTTCTAAATCTAAAACACCAGAAGAAGAACTACCATCTGATAATCGTGGCAAATACATGCCAGAAATAAAACTACCAATAGACGAAAGGTTTACTATAAACTTTAAAACTAATGGTGGAAAGTTCTTGTATTGCGAAAATTTAAATGAGGTCTTTGATTGTATGCAACAAATTATTAATGAAAATAATTGGCAGGAAGCAAATGCCCTTGTTATAGATGAGAATTTAAAAGAAAAATTTTCTGAGACTAATTTAAAATCTACTAAAATCGTTTCGCAAGCAGAATACATGCTTACCACTTGCGAAAATCTTATAGCAATTGACGGTTCTTTACTTATTTCGTCTAATCAAATTGCTGAAAAAAAATTAAGTGAATTGCCTGATAACTTTGTTGTTTTCTCTACAACCAGTCAAATTATTGAAACTATAGGAGAAGGCCTAAAAGGAATAAAGGCTAAAAACAAACAAAAGATACCTACAAACATTACAACCATTAAGCACTTTAAATCTTGTGATGAAAAAGACTTCTTATCTTACGGAAGTAGTTCAAAAAACTTATATTTGTTGCTTTTAGAAGATCTTTAAGATGAAATGTAAAAAACACATTTTATTAACCAACTTATAAATTACATCTTTTCTTTTAAAAAACTAAACCCAACAGATGAAAGACATTGCTATTCGCGCATTTTCAGGATTAATTTATGTACTACTGCTTATTATTTCACTGTATAATGAACATGCATTAATTCTTCTTTTCTTTCTTTTTGGTGTTATATGCTTAGCAGAGTTTAAAAAACTTATTCAGTTAAAAGGGTTTATATCTTACATTATTTTTGCTGCTATCTATTTTATTTTTGGTTATTGGCAATTAGTAATGCAATCTAATACAGGTCTAAATGAAGCTACACAAATACTTCAAGTTATTTCTATTTTTGTACTTTTATTATTAATTAAAGATTTGTTTTCAGAAAAAACAATTCCGCTTTTTAGTTCTAAAAGAAGGTTACTAACCATTTTTTATATATCTAGTGCATTTGTATTTTTAGTACTTATAGCTAATTATTATCCAGTATATAATCCTAATATTCTATTAGGTTGTTTTATATTAGTTTGGGTTAATGATACTTTTGCTTACTTGGTTGGTTCTAGATTTGGTAAACAAAAACTTTTTCCTAGTATCTCTCCTAAAAAAACGGTTGAAGGTTTTCTAGGTGGTTTATTTTTTGCCTGTATATCTAGTTATTTTATTGCAGAATATACAAACACATTAACATTTACCAATTGGCTAATCATTAGCATAATAGTAAGTGTATTTGGTACCTTAGGCGATTTAATTGAGTCTAAGTTTAAACGACAAGCAAAAGTTAAGGATAGTGGTGTTATAATGCCAGGACATGGTGGATTGTTAGATCGATTTGATAGCATTATATTTGCAGCTCCTTTTATTTATTTATTTTTAAGAATTATACATTATGTTTCATAAAGAAGGTTATAAAATAATTGCTATTACATTTATTATTGTAGTAGGTTCGTATTTATTAATAGATGCATTAATAGCTTTAAACTGGCTAAAAACGCTATTATTTGCTGTAGTTGGTATATTCTTAATTTTAATACTTCAGTTTTTTAGAAACCCTAAAAGAAATACTGTCAATAATGACAACCAAGTACTTTCTCCTGTAGACGGAAAAGTAGTGGTTATTGAAGAGGTTTTTGAAAAAGAATACTTTAAAGAAAAAAGGTTACAAGTAAGTGTGTTCATGTCTCCTATAAACGTGCATGTAACACGTTACCCAATTAACGGAAAAGTTGTTTTTAGTAAATACCATCCTGGTAAATACTTAGTAGCTTGGCACCCAAAAGCTAGTGAAGAAAACGAACGTACAACTGTAGTTGTTGAAAGCAATAGCTATGGTAAAGTGTTATACAGACAAATTGCTGGAGCTTTAGCTAAACGTATTGTAAATTATGCCAAAGTTGGTGATACTGCAATACAAGGTAGTGACTCTGGTTTTATTAAATTTGGTTCGAGAGTAGATTTATTTTTACCTTTAGATACTAATATTAAAGTTTCACTTAACCAAAAAGTTCGTGGTGGTGAAAGTATTATAGCAGAAATATAATGGCTTCTAAAGAATTAGATATCGCTTTCCTAGATGCTGTAGCAAGAATAAATGCGCACAAAGAACCCTTTCCTGCCGATTTCTTGCTTCGTTTATATGCATACTACAAAAAGGCTACAAATGACTATAGTAGACCTAGTAGTAGAAAAGAAATTATAAATGCATTTAAAACCAATGCTTTATTTCAAATTCAAAAAATTACCCAAGACGAAGCTAAACAAACCTATATAGACTTAGTTAATAATTACTTTTTATATAGAAAATGATATCTCTTGATTATATTTTAGAAATGCCAGCTTTAGTTGGTGTTATATTTATAATTATAGGAATAATCATGCTAATATTTCCTCCAAAAAAAATTAATATGCTTTATGGTTATAGAACAAATCGTTCTATGCAAAACCAAAAGAAATGGGATTTTTCACAAAAGTACTCTGCTAAATTATTAGCATTAATTGGTGTTGCATTAACCTGTATTTCTACCTTAAACATTTTTTTAAACCTTGAAGAGGTTGCAGAAATGGTTGTTAGTGCCATTTTAATTATTAGCTCTATTCTTTTTTTAATTGTAAAAACAGAAAACAAGCTTAAAAAATTATAGCTCTATATTCCGTTATTTAAAACAGGAATATAGAGCTACATCTATTTTTTAGTAGACTATTACACTACTCTATTGCAATACTCTTTATTGTTTTTCAAGTACAAACTCTAAAGGTATACCAATTGCTCCGTTAGGAAAACTAGTACCTAAAAGAGCAGAAATAGTTGGCGCAATATCAGTAATTCTT
The DNA here is from genome assembly GCF_042684485.1 of Lacinutrix gracilariae. NCBI lineage: Bacteria > Pseudomonadati > Bacteroidota > Flavobacteriia > Flavobacteriales > Flavobacteriaceae > Lacinutrix > Lacinutrix gracilariae. The sequence continues at coordinate 60,934 of NZ_JBHULM010000012.1, forward strand.
GTTTTTTGTAAAGTGCTTCCTTTTGCTATTCCTTTTCCGTAGAATAAAAGTGGCACATGTGTATCATAATTTAAACCAGAACCATGTGTAGAACCTGTTTTGCTGTAAGATACAACTGCTGGATCAAAAACTACAAGTACATCTCCTGAGCGTTTTTGGTTAAATCCGTTTTGTAATAATTCTTCAATTCCGCTAGTAAAATCTGTAGTTTGCATAGTAGTAGCAGAATATGCTTTATCTACTTTTGCATAAGAAACAACCTCATTTACTATAGCTTCTTGTACAGCATTTAAATCTAAACCAAGTAACCCAATGCGTTCTCTATTTAAAAATATTTGGTTATTGCTTACATTTTCAATCAAATCTGTAGCACTAAACTTTTTAGTCATAAAAGCATTTAATTTACTTTTAAAGTCTTTATAACTAAAATAACCTGCAGGAATATTTACACTTTGTAAATAAGAAGGCACTTCTACTGCTCCATGATCTGAGGTTAAAAACAAGGTATAATTACCAGCTCCTACTTTAGTATCTAATGCATTAATTAGTCGTTCTAAATCTTTATCTAAACGCAAGTAAGTATCTTCTACTTCTTTAGAGTTTACCCCAAAATTATGACCTACATAATCTGTACTAGAAAAACTAACCGTTAAGACATCTGTATTAAAATCTTGACCTAATTGCTCACCATCTAAAGCTGCAATAGCAAAATCTGTAGTTAAAGAGTTTCCGTAGGCTGTAGCTTTTAAAATATCGAATCCTTTATTTTCTTTACTTAAAGCTTTTAAATCATATGGAAAAGTTGCTGTTTCTTTTCCTTTAAATCCACCTTCAAAAGTATTTAAATCTGCACCACTTTCTGTATATGTATTAATATCATATAAAGTATTCCATGTTTTTAAATAAGATTCTGCAGCTTCTGAGCTATTAAAATCATTTACCCATTTTGGTAAACTATGGATATAAAAAGAACTTGTAATCCAGTTTCCTTCGTCTTTACCATGAAACCAATATGCTGCATTTGCAGTATGTCCTGCTGGTAAAATGGCACCTCTATCTTTTAAAGAAATACCAATGGTTTTTCCTCGCATTTGGGTAAACAATCTATTTTCATCAGCAAAAGAAGTAGTTTTCAGTCTTCTTGGAGACATTAATCCTGAATTAGCTTCTGTACCAACAGATTTTACAGTATTATCTCCTGCACAATACACCTTTTCTTTACTTTCTTTATCGTACCAATTATTAGCTATAATACCATGGTATTTTGGTGTTGTTCCAGAATATATAGAAGCATGACCTGGTCCTGTATAGGTTGGTATATAGTTATAGTGGTTGTTTTTACAGTTAAAACCTTGGTTCATTAATTTTTTAAATCCACCTTCACTAAACTTAGAATAAAAACGTGACAAATAATCATAACGCATTTGGTCTACTACAATACCAACAACTAATTTTGGCCTTGTATTTAATTCTGTTATAGTATCTTGATTGGTTTGTGTTGTTAAATTTGTTTGTGCTTTACAACCAAAAAACAAGGAAAAAACAAAAACATACAGTAAGTTTTTCATAATTGAAATATAATTTTAGAACAAAAATACAGCTTTTATGAGTTTTAAATTTTCCTTTTTCAATTAATTTATCGTTAAATAAGTCATAGATTTTATACTTTAGCATATACAAATTTATATATGACATACCTTCATAATATAGGAGCTTATTTTTTAATGATTAAAGACATGTTTCGCAAGCCTACAAAGTGGGCTGTGATGAAAACATTAATCTTTAAAGATATTGATGACCTCATCATGGGATCACTTGGTATTGTTGCCTTTATATCGTTTTTTGTTGGTGGTGTAGTTACTATACAAACAGCATTAAATATTGACAATCCTTTAATACCAAAATACCTGGTAGGTTTTGCAACCAGACAATCTATTATATTAGAATTTGCACCCACTTTTATCTCTATTATCATGGCAGGAAAAGTAGGTTCTTTTATTACTTCTAGTATTGGTACAATGCGTGTTACTGAGCAAATTGATGCTTTAGAAGTTATGGGTATTAATGCCATTAACTATTTAGTTTTTCCTAAGTTTATTGCTCTTATGTTGTATCCTTTTGTAATTTCTATAGCTATGTTTTTAGGTATAGTTGGCGGAATGGCAGCTTGCTATTTTGGTGGTTATAGCTCTATTAATGATTATATTATTGGTATTCAAACAGATTTTATACCATTTCATATTGCTTATGCATTTATTAAAACCTTTGCATTTGCTTTCCTTTTAGCAACTATTCCTTCTTTTCATGGTTTTTATATGAAAGGTGGAGCATTAGAAGTTGGTAAAGCAAGTACCACTGCTTTTGTTTGGACTAGTGTGGTAATTATTCTTTTAAATTATATACTAACCCAAATGTTATTAAGCTAATGATAGAAGTTAAAGATTTAGAAAAATCATTTGGAGGTACTCCTATTTTAAAAGGTATTACTACTACTTTTGAAAATGGAAAAACCAGTTTGGTAATTGGACAAAGTGGTTCTGGAAAAACGGTTTTTTTAAAATGTTTATTGGGTTTATTTACCCAAGACAAAGGATCTATTACCTATGATGGTAATATATACTCACAATTAAATACTGACCAAAAAAGAGACTTACGTAGTAAAATGGGAATGGTTTTTCAAGGTTCTGCCTTATTTGATTCTATGACCATTGCAGAAAATGTAATGTTTCCTTTACGCATGTTTACCAAACAGAGTAAAAGTGAAATGCAAGATCGTGTAGATTTTGTTTTAAAACGAGTAAATCTGCCTGATGCACACAACAAAATGCCTAGTGAAGCCTCTGGAGGAATGCAAAAACGTGTTGCTATTGCTAGAGCTATTGTTAACAATCCTAAGTATTTATTTTGTGATGAACCCAACTCTGGATTAGACCCTAAAACGGCAATTGTAATAGATAATTTAATTCAAGAAATTACAGACGAGTATAATATAACAACCATTATTAACACGCACGACATGAATTCTGTTATGGAAATTGGCGAAAAAATTGTGTTTTTAAAAGATGGTTTAAAAGCTTGGGAAGGCTCAAAAGAAAACATTTTTATTACAGATAATGAAGTAGTAACCGATTTTGTATACTCTTCAGAACTGTTTAAAAAAGTACGTAAAATGTACCTACAAGAAAGAAACACATAAACCTATGGTCTTTTTAATACAATAGTATCTGCTTTCACTTGTGTTTTAAGCCAATTAATTAACTCTTTATCTTTAATATTTATAATACTATCATTTAGTTTAGCATTCCATTTTGCTGAAGCTACATTAATAGTATCTACTTTAATAAAGTTATCTGAAACTAGCATTTTAGCATAGCCAAAGTATTCTAAATCTGAGAATCTAATTTTTGCGTCTTTAGAAAGATTACTAAAAGAGATTGTATTATTATTATTATCGTTTACAATACTAATTTCTTGTAATAGATTATCTACTCTTTCTTGTAAGCTAGAAATAATCATATCTTTTTCATCTAATTCTCTTATTGCTCTATCATAAGCATCAGAAATTTTATCAAAGCTTCTGTTTTTATTTCCGTTAATATCTAGATTAAAGTCTTTAATTTTCTCATAACCTTTAATTTCGTTTTTTAAATCGGTTTCTGTGGCTTCATTAATTTCGCCATTAAAATACAAGGTTATTGTTTTGTCATTAATATCTAATGTTCCGTTTTGAAACCATAGGTCTCTATTCGATTTAATTTCATTTTCCACGTACTTATTATAATCACTTTGCACGCCACTTTCTTTAATAAAATTAACAAAAGTCCAAATTGCTGGAGCCATTACCAATATGGCAAGAAGTGAAGCTAATTGTGCGATACGTTTTCTTTTTTTAGAATTTGCATATTTCAACATTGGAAAACGCAAAAGCTTTAAAACTATAAATGTAGCAAGTGCAATAAAAATAGTATTAATGGTAAATAAATACATAGCACCAACAAAGTAATCCCAATTATGTGCCAAACCATAACCAGCTGTACACAAAGGTGGCATTAAGGCTGTAGCAATTGCAACACCAAAAATAACAGAAGCGATAGTACCTTTTTTTGTTCTAGCAATAATTAATGCCATACCACCAAAAAAGGCAATTAGTACATCACGAACATCTGGTTTTGTTCTACCAAAAAGTTCATTGGTTACTAAGTCTGCTGTTGGAAAAAATTTAAAAAACAAAAACGCAGTAAGTAAACTTAGCACAATCATGATAGCTAAATTTATAAGCGATTTTTTTAAGGTATCAATATCATTTAAAGCAATAGACATACCAACTCCTAAAATTGGTCCCATTAATGGAGATATAAGCATGGCTCCAATAACAACTGCTGTAGAATCTGCATTTAAACCAACCGAAGCCACTACAATAGAACAAATTAAAATCCATGCTGTAGCTCCCTTAAAAGAAATATCTCCTTTTATGGCATTTATAGTTTCGTCACGATCTGTATCCTCACGAAAATCTAAAAGCTCTAACATAAATATTTTTATGTTTTTCCAAAGACCTTTTGCGTCTTTCTTTACAGCTTCTTTAGATTGCTCTACAGCTTGATCTTTAGCATTATTTTCTTCTTCAGAAAAATTAAATTTATTCTCTTCGCTCATAATTAACCATAGTTCTCACCAAAATTATCTTTAACCTTTTGGAGTACTTTTTTAATATCTTGTTCCTTTGCTTTCGGAAATATAAGCAAAACTTCGTCTTTATCTACAATAATATAGTCTTGTAAGCCATCTACTACCACAATTTTATCTTTTTTGGTACGTATCATGTTACCAGAAGCGTCTTCAGATAAGGTTCTAGCATTTACAACGGCATTATTATCTTGGTCTTTTTCTAGCTTATCATATAAGCTTCCCCATGTTCCTAGGTCATTCCAATCAAATTCTGCTGGTAAAACATATACGTTAGAAGAAGTTTCCATAATAGCATAATCTACCGAAATGTTATCTGCTTTCTTATAGTTTTCTAGAATAAAATCGGTTTCATGCTCTGTATTATAAACAGGATTTCCTTTTTCAAAAAGTGCTAATAATTCTGGTTGGCTATTTTTAAATGCTTTTATCACACTATTTACGCTCCACATAAAAATACCTGCATTCCATAAAAAATTTCCTTGTGCTATAAATTGTTTAGCCGTTTCGTAATCTGGTTTTTCTCTAAACTGAGTAACGCTTTTAATTGCAGTATTTGCTTCTTTTTCATACTCAATGTAACCAAAACCTGTATTAGGAAATGTTGGTTTTATACCTAGTGTCATTAACGCATCATTTTCTGCACAAAAGTCAAAGGCTTGTTGTACATTTTTTGTAAATGCATTTTCATCTTCAATCCAGTGGTCACTTGGTGCTACAAGCATTAAAGCATCTTTATTTTCTTTCTGAATTTTTAAAGAAGCATACAAAATACAAGGAGCAGTATTACGCATAGCAGGCTCTAACACCACTTGACGTTTAGTAACTTGAGGCAATTGCTCTAATACCAAATCATTATACATTGCATTTGTTAAAATGAATATATTTTCTTGCGGAATTATTTTGGCTAAACGATGGAATGTTTTTTGAATCAAGGTCTCTCCTGTTCCCAACATATCATGAAACTGTTTTGGGAATTCACTTGTACTTACTGGCCAAAATCTTGATCCTACTCCTCCTGCCATTAATATGGCATAATTATTTTTATTCATACTGCTAATTTACTAATTCTACTTCTGCATTGGGATTAAAAAGGTATAATTTTCCTGTTGTAACCTCAACACACTCAATGCGTTTTACACGTTTTTTTCCTTTTATAAAAACTCTACCATTGTAAAGCTTAAAAGACTTGCCCAAAGGTACTTGAAAAACATAGTTTTTATTGTTTGGTTCGTCGAATTGCTTTAAAGCTAAGGCCAATTGCGTGTCTGTATCGCTAGAAGCTTTTGGGTTTTTAAAATGTTTAGCCAATAAAGGCAACAATTGCAAAGGGAACACTTCTGGGTTTAAAACGGGAAGCATAAGGTGTTGAAACGTATGTTTCCATTCTTTACCATGTGGTTTTATAGCGCTTCCATATTTTTTAAAAGCCTCTAAATGCGCTATTTCATGAATTAAAGTAATTAAAAATCGGTAACTATTTAAATTTGCATTAATGGTTATTTGATGCTTATTATTAGGTAGTTTTCTATAATCACCATGCCTTGTTTTTCGTTCTTTTTTAATTTTAACCACCAAACCATCCTGCTCTAATAAATTTAAAACATAAGGAACTGCTTGTTTAGGTATATAGTTTTGAAGCGTGCTTTGCATGAAGGCAAAAATAGTTTTTCTATTTGAATTTGTAAAAGAATTCGCGTAACTTAGATAATTCCCTAATATTGGCCATTATAATGAGCTACATCATTATTATTGGTATTAAATTAAACACGCAAAAATATGTGCTTATGAAAACTAATTTATCAAAAATTAAATCGGAAATAGATAACTATGTCCAAGAATCTAACTTAACTGAATTACAGGTAGTTGAAAAACTAAAAGATTATTATTTCAATAAAAAAGTCAATGAAAACTTAAAGCTTTACAAAAAAGGAAAGAAAAAGGTTCGTGATATTACTAAAGACTTAAAACTCTCGCCTAGAAAATTTTACGCCATTCTAGAAAAGAAAAACATACAACATAAAAAATACAATAAAGAAAACAATAAAGAAAACAATAAAGAATCTTAGTTTTTGGCTTTAGCATCACAATACAAATTCTGCAAATAATCTATTTTTAAATTAAAGGTATTGTTTTGTGATGCTTAGCTATTAAAATATAAACAAAGGACTACGCTTCTAACTAAAGCGTGTTAATGTACAGAACACATTATTTATTTCTTCTTTTGTACTTACCTATACAATTAAGGTGTAGAGTTAGAGACTTGTAACATTTTACCATTATATAATCTATTTCCAGTAAGTGCAAACTCCTTAATATAGGTTGCCATTTGTAATGCTGTTGTTGGTACATTATAATCTGGAAAAGCTTCTTTAAGCATTTCGGTTTGTACAGCACCTAAAGCTAACACATTAAATTGTGGTCCTGTTTCTTTATGTTCTTCTGCTAGTAGCTCGGTTAAAGTTATTACAGCTCCTTTACTAGAGCTATATGCTGCAAGGCCAGGAAACTTTACACTACCTTGTACGCCTCCCATTGAACTAATAGTAACCACATGACTATCTTGTTTCATAAAAGGCAAGGTTATTCTTGTCATTTCTGCAACACCAAAAACGTTTGTTTTATAAACGTATTCAAAATCTTGCATGGTAGTTTCGGCAAATGGTTTATTTAATAAAGTTCCTGCATTATTAATTAATATATCTACCTGACTCCATTCGGTTTTAATAAAGTCTTCTACCTTTTTATAGTCTTCTGTTTTACCTAAATCAAAAGACATAGAAGTTACATTTTCAATATGCAGATTATTTATAGGTTTTGCATTACGTGATAATGCTAAAACACGATGTCCTTGATTTGCAAAAAGCTGTACTAGCTCAAAACCAATTCCTCTACTTGTTCCTGTTATTATTACATTTTTACTCATTAAGTATAATTTCTTTAGTTGGTGTATTAGTCATTTTTTCTAGTGCAGGAATCATTTTATTCATAAAATTAGCCATGTGTTTATAATCCATCTCACTAGCTTCATCATCTACGTGATGATAGTATTCAAAATTTGTAAAATCGAAGGTTGAAATGGCATGAGCAGGAATATGAAATTCATTATAAAACGGAAAATTATCTGACCTCATAAATAAATTAAATTCCTTTGCTTTTGGAAAAAAACCTACAATTTCTTCTCCTGCATATTGGTTTAAACTTACCGCTAAGTTAGAGCGCTCAAAACCACTCATATATGCCATGGTTTTATCTGCTGTTCTTGGTACACCAATCATTTCAAAATTAATCATGGTATAGGCATTTAAACCCGATTCTTTAAGTCTCTTTGCTAAATGAGCAGATCCTTTTAAGCCTAACTCTTCTGCAGAATACAGTGTTACTAAAATACTACGTTTATTGGATTTTGTTTTAGCAAAATAAGCTGCTAATTCCATTGCAGCAATAGTTCCTGACGCATCATCATTTGCTCCATTAGCTATAGTGTCTCCGTTTACTTCATTTGCAAAACCTATATGATCATAATGCCCTCCTAAAATAATATATTCGTTTTTTAATTTAGGATCATTTCCTTCTACTACACCAACAATATTAAATCCTTTAATAGTTTCCTTATTAGCTTCGCCATTTTTGCCTTCCTTTTTATTTATTTCAAAATTATCACGATAGGTTTCAAAATAAGGCTTAATAGCATTTTCTTTAAAAAAATCCTCAATAAACACTGCTGCTTTTTCAATACCAACACTTCCTGTTGCTCTACCTTGTAATGCATCAGAAGCTAAATACTCCATACTTTTCTGTATAGATGTTATAGAGATAGAAGCCTCTTTATTGGTTGTTGTATTATTAGTTGTTGTATTATTAGTTGTTACTACATTAGAAGAACTACAACCTGAAATAGAAACTAAAATTAGGAATACCAGTGTTTTTGTCATGAGATATTTTTAGAGTTTAAAGATAAAAAAAACCTAACTCAAATAATTGAATTAGGCTTTTGTTTTATTTAGATTCTTGCTTACGCTAAGAATAACATCATTACAATAAAATAATGTTATACTAGCATAGTAACAGGGTTTTCAATATACTCTTTTAGTGTTTGTAAAAACTGAGCTCCTGTTGCACCATCAACTGTTCTGTGGTCACAAGCAAGTGTAAGTTTCATAGTATTACCAACTACAATCTTTCCTTCTTTTACTACTGGTTTTTCAATAATGTTTCCAACAGAAAGAATTGCTGAATTAGGTTGATTAATAATAGATGTAAAACTCTCAATACCAAACATACCTAAATTAGAAATAGTAAAAGTACTACCTTCCATTTCATCTAATGCTAATTTTTTACTTCTAGCTTTTCCTGCAAATTCTCTAACAGCAGCTCCAATTTGTGGTAAACTTTGCTCATTGGCAAACTTAACAACAGGAACTAATAAACCATCTGGTACAGCTACTGCAACACCAATATGTACATGGTTATTTAGTTGCATTCTGTCATCAAACCATTGTGAGTTTACTTGCGGATGTTGTTTTAATGCTAAAGCACAAGCTTTAACAATCATATCATTATAAGATATTTTGGTATCAGGAATAGAATTGTATTGTTTTCTAAACGCTATAGCATTCTCCATATCAAACTCCACATTTAAATAATAATGTGGTGCTGTAAACTTAGACTTCGCTAAGTTTTTAGCAATTGCTTTACGCATATTTGAATTTGGTACCTCATCAAAATCTTCTTGTCCTGTAGGTACAAATTTACCAACAGAAGCTGCAGAAGCAGCAGGAGTAAAGTTTTCGATATCACGTTTTACAATTCTTCCGTTTTCACCAGAACCGGTTACTTGAGATAAATTGATACCTTTTTCTTCTGCCATTTTTTTAGCTAAAGGCGACACAAACACTCTTCCTTTAGAAGAAGAACTTGTACTTGCTTTTTTAGCTGCAGGTTTAGCAACTTCCTTTTTAGGAGCTTCTTTTTTAGGAGCTACAGCTTTTGGCGCTTCTTCCTTTTTAGCAGGAGCTCCTGCCATAGTAAAGTTTTTAGCAATTTCAGAAACATCTGTTCCTTCTGGGCCAATAATAGCTAAAAGAGAATCTACTTTAGCAGAATCACCTTCGTTTAGACCTATATATAATAAAGTTCCTGATTGAAAAGATTCAAACTCCATTGTAGCTTTATCTGTTTCAATTTCGGCAAGGATATCTCCTTCTTCAACTTGTTCTCCAACTTTTTTCATCCAAGTGGCAACAGTACCTTCTTCCATGGTATCACTTAACCTTGGCATAGTAACTACTATTACTCCTTCTGGAATTTCTTGTGAAGTACTCTCTACAGCACTTGTATCTGTATCTTCTTTTACTTCTACTTTAGGAGCTTCTTCTTTTGCTCCAGAAAGTAATGCAGAAATGTCTTCTCCTTCTTCACCTATAATTGCTAAAAGCTCATCTACTTTAGTAGTTTCACCTTCTTGCACACCTATATGTAATAAAACACCTTCATGAAAAGACTCAAACTCCATAGTAGCTTTGTCTGTTTCAATTTCAGCAAGAATATCACCTTCTTCTATTTTGTCTCCAACTTTCTTAAGCCACGTTGCAACAGTACCTTCTTCCATAGTGTCGCTCAATCGAGGCATATTAATTATTTCTGCCATAGCTTATAGTTTATGTTGTAAAAATGGATAATCTTCTTGTTCGTAAACGGCATCATACATCACGCTTTTTTCTGGGTAAGGAGATTCTTCAGCAAATTTTTCGCATTCGCTTACTAGATCTTTTACTCGCTTAGCAATTTCTTTAATATCGTCTTCAGTAGCATAGTTTTTATCTAAAAGAACTTCTTTTACTTGCGTAATAGGATCTATTTTTTTGTACTCTTCTACTTCGTCTTTTGTTCTATAATGTTGCGCATCACTCATAGAATGTCCTCTATAACGATACGTTTTCAACTCTAAAAATGTTGGTCCGTCACCACGACGAGCACGTTCTAATGCTTCATCAAAAGCTTCAGCAACTTTTATAGGATTCATACCATCTACTGGTCCGCAAGGCATTTGATATCCTAGACCTAGTTTCCAAACATCTGTATGGTTTGCTGTACGCTCTACAGAGGTTCCCATTGCATACCCATTGTTTTCACAAACAAAAACTACTGGTAATTTCCATAGCATTGCCATGTTAAATGTTTCGTGTAAAGAACCTTGTCTAGCAGCTCCATCACCAAAACAGCAAATAGTTACTGCTCCTGTATTGTGGTATTTATCTCCAAAAGCAATTCCTGCTCCTAAAGGTATTTGTCCACCAACAATACCATGACCTCCATAAAACCCTTTTTCTTTTGAAAAAATATGCATAGAACCACCAAGACCTTGAGAGGTTCCTGTTGCTTTACCATATAGTTCTGCCATTACGCGTTTAGGGTCTACACCCATTCCTATTGGTTGTACATGATTTCTGTATGCAGTTATCATTTTATCTTTAGAAAGGTCCATAGCATGTAAAGCTCCTGCTAATACCGCTTCTTGACCATTATAAAGGTGAAGAAAACCTCTTACTTTTTGTTGAATATATACTGCAGCTAGTTTGTCTTCAAACTTTCGCCAGAATAACATATCCTCATACCATTTAAGGTATACTTCTTTCGTGATTTTTTGCATTTGTTAGTGCTACTTTAAAGAAATTATAATACTCTAATTTATGTTTCCAATTTAAATTGGTGTTTGTTGGTTTTATTTTGAAGGTACTATGTAAATACTTTTCAAAATGAATTCCACTAACAAAAGTAACACTTTAGTTAGGAATAAAAAAGGGAGAAAATTGCAAAATTTCTCGAAATCGATTTCGGAAAGACTAAAGAGCCGATTTATCAAAACCTAAAGGAAGTAAATTAGCTAAAGAATTAGATTTAACTACTTTTCCTGTTTCACCCATAAAATAAATTTCAATGGCCTCATTTTGATTGACTTCATACTCTGCAATAGCTTGTCTGCATGCTCCACAAGGAGGAATTGGCACCATGGTTTGCTGTGTAGTAGAGCCTGCTACTATTGCCATAGTTTTCATTTTAACATTTGGATATTTTGCTCCTGCATAATAAATTGCTGTACGTTCTGCACATAAACCAGAAGGGTAAGATGCATTTTCTTGATTGCTTCCTGTTATAACTTCTCCGTTTTCTAATGCTATTGCTGCTCCTACAAGAAATTTAGAATAAGGTGCATAGGCTTTTTTTCTGGCCTCTATGGCTTGCTCCATTAAAGAAGCTATATCTTTTGGCAATTCATTAAAATCATCAAAAACGGTAAGAGTAGACTCTATTTTTATTTCTTTCATATGTTCGTTTTTATTCCTTCATTATTATAAGGAAGTAACATGTAAAATTAATTATTCTTTTTTTAATAATGCATTCTAGTAGAAAAGTAAGGCTTTTATAGCTAATACTGTTGTTTTACAAATGTTATTAGACAAAAAAACTATTGTTTGTTATAAACAATAGTTTTTTTATTTAATTAAAACTTACAATTCTAGCTACGCTTTGTTTTTTTCAAAACACTTTGAGCAGCATAGACTCTTTTATTAATATTCTGTATAGGTATCAGGACCAAGGTTAAACGCTAAAGAAAAACGTAAAGTATTTTCTAAAGGACTTTGTACTTTAGACGCAGAGAACAAGTAAGATAAATCTACTGTTACTGCACTAAATTTAAAACCTGCACCTAATGCAAAAAACTTTCTTGCTCCTTTTTCATCACTCTCATTAAAATATCCTGTTCTAAAAGCAAAAGAATCTTGGTATCTGTATTCTGCACCTATAGCATAGGTAAACTCTTTAAGTTCTTCACTAAATCCTCCTGGCGCATCTCCAAAAGATTGAAACATACCAGAAATAAAGCTTACATCTGGATCTTTACCATCTATAATAACATTTGTTTCTGAAGCTTCTACCTGTTCTGTTGTTTGAAAATCTCCATCTTCTTCATTAAAAACACCATCTTCATTTACGTCTGTAAATACCGTTTTATCTCCATAAATAGGAGGAGTTGGCACTAATAACTTAGTAACTTCACCTGTTACAGCAATAGTATTATAGTCGTCTAAAATAAAATCGAAACCACCACCTAAACGTAAGGTTGTTGGTTGAAAGTTTTCTGCACCACCTTCTGAGTATTTAAATTTAGGACCAATATTTTGAATTGCAAAACCTAAACGTGTTCTACCATTATAACTATTGTATGCTTCTTCTTCACTTTGGTAGTATCCAGAAATATCTACACCAAAAGTACTTGCTGCTTTAGCGTCTGGATCAAAACCATCAAGTTTTAAATCTGAATTTAAAAAGCGCATAGCAACAGACATAGCAAATTGTTCGCTTAATTTTAAAGAGTAGGCCACATCTAATGCAAACTCATTTGGTTTTTGAATTAATGGTGTAGAGCTTTCATCTTGAACAAACTCAATTTCACCATAACTAAAATATTTTAAACTTGCAGAAACTGCACTTCTTTCATTTAATCTATTATAATAAGAAACATAAGAAATAGCAATATCATTAACTAGCTTACTTAAATAAGGAGTATAGTTAAGAGAAAAACCTTGTTTATCTGTTGAAAATGCATATTTAGATGGATTCCATTGTTGTGAATTTGCATCTACTGATGTAGCTACACCCATATCTCCCATTGCTGCACCTCTAGCATCTGGCGCTATTAAAACAAACGGCATACCTGTAGTAATTACTCTAGAATCGTTTGCATTTGGTGTTATCTCTACAGTATCCTGCGCATTTAATTTAACAAAAAATAATAAGCATGTTATAGCTAAAATTGACTTCTTCATATAGTGGTTTTTATTTAACAAATATAAATTAATATTATAGTATTACAAGTTTCTCAATTTTTTCGACTTGTTTATTTAGTGCATTAGAACGTACGGTTAACTTATACACATAAACACCTTTACCTATTTTGTCACCAAAATCGTCACGACCATCCCAAACAATGTCTCTAGACAATGCTGACGCTCCTTTTCCACAGCATTCTGATGTATTTGTTTGTCCGTTTAACGTTCTTACCAACTTACCAGAAACGGTGAATACTTGTACTGAAACGTCTAAAGGTTCTGAACTATTGTGATTAAACCAAAATTCTGTATAATTTACAAATGGATTAGGATAATTTAATACATTATCAATTACTAATTTTTGATCTTCATCATATACTACAAATTGAATTTCTTGAGTTGACGAGTTATTATAAACATCCCAAGCTTTAAGAGTTAAAGTGTGTAAGCCTGGTTCTAAATCTCTAAACGGATAATTTACTAAACCTTTGGTATAATCATCTACTTCGGTTTCATAGTAATCATTTAATGTATACGGATTTGTTTCGTCACCATCAATAATTGCAACAATATCATGTCCTATTCCGCTAGCAGTATTTATTCCGTTTTCATCTTCTAATTTCACTAGTAACGATGGAGACTCGTTAGTAATACCTCCTGAAACAAAACTTTCATCATTCATGTATAACGTAATTAATGGACCAACATTGTCTTCTGGTGCATCTTCATTAATTCCTCCTATTTTTATTGTTTCTATACTAGCTCCTGTTTGATCTTGAAGAAAAGGAATTTCTGATTTGGCATAAAAACTTGCTTTACCAAAACCTACCGGAATACCAATATCTTTAGGCACCACAAAATCGAATTCAAACTGTCCGTTTGTTATTGAAGCTTGTCCTCTAAAAATAATTTCTCCAAGGGTTGTAAAATCTAAATATATTCTATTACCTCCATCAGATGTATAATCATTAGATAAGGTTCTTCTTTCAATTTCTTTATCATAAATAGTTGTAGATAACACACCATTATAATTGGTAAGTACATTACCAGATACATCTGTTACTTCACCAGATAATTTTACAAGACTTAAAGCCTCAAGTGTATCTGTTTCTTCTTCAATTGGCACATCATTAATTTTAGTAAGTCTAATATTAGGTTTAGCAAAGGTTAATTTCATTGCTGGATCACCAATAAAAAACACTAATCTACTTTGTGAAATATTTGAAATAGAAGGGTCGTTTTTTGTTAATCTTAAAGCTTCTGCTATAGAAGGATATTCATCATCTTCATAGTTATCTGAATCATTATAAGAAAACATATATTCTCCTAAAACTTCATTAAAAGTAATACCAACACTAACAAAAATCTGCCTTGTTGTTGTTACTAAAGAAGCGGCTCCACCTGTAGCATTCCAAAAGGTATATTCTCCTGCAGTTGGTCTTAACGGATTATCAAACCTGGTATACTCACAAGTAACCGTTACAAAACAATTTAATTTACATACATTATTAATGTTTTGCGCATCTGTTTTTTCAAAAATACGCTCATGCGCAAGTCCGTCTTCTCCTCCATGCCCAAAGTAATTCACTACAATCGCTCCGTTTTCTATAGCGCTTGTCATTGCTTCTGTTACTTTAGGATAACGATCACCTCCTGCAGATGCTTCTTGTAAGTAAGCATCACTATGAATTTTTATAGGATTTAAAAAAGGCTTTTTCTCTTGAATGGTATTTGCTAGTTCATCTGTTGTTTCTTGTAACACTCTTTCCCAAGCTTCATCTAAATCATCAGATACTACCACAAAATTATTTCGCCAGCTACCATAGCTAGCTTCATTATGATACGATATAATTTTATCTACAATTTCTTTTGCTTGTTGTGATGTATTCACAAGCACTCTACCAACAGCTATGTCTAATTTATCTGAAACAGTCATTGTACCTTCATTCTCATCCATCATTCCATAAAAATCATCAGAGACAAAAGAATTGGTTAAATTAAAACTTTCTATGGCATGCCATGAAGGCACAATATTAGTATTGTTTGCAATTCTGTCTTTATAATCTATAGAACCATCACCAAAAAGACATAAGTACTTTATTCTATTTTCTGTTGTACTAGCATTATCATAAATATACTTTACAAAATTTCTAATAGCACCAATATCTTGATTTCCTGTGCTAAACTCTGTGTATATTCTATCTAAAGATTCTACTTTTACATTTAATCCATATTGTTGTCTATTTATTTCTGCCATTCTTTCTGCTTGAGACACTAAATAGGTAGGAGCTACAATTAAATAATCTACATCTTCAAATTCTCCTTGATCATTTAAAAATATGGTTCCTTTTAAATCTTGATTAGCAACACTTGTATTGGAATCTCTTTTAGGTTCATAAAAATCTAAATTAGTTACAATTGCATACTCTTTTAAACTTCCCATATTAGAAGTAAAACTCATGGTTGAGCTAGCATCTGTATTTACAGCTGTAGTTATATTATATAAATCTGTTATATCCCATATTTCTGAAACATTAGCAGTATTGGTAACTGTATATCTTGCAATACCTGAATTTCTTGAAACTTCATAATTTCTAAAAACAAACTGATCACCAGAAAAGTTTAAGGCTCGAGTAGCTTCTAAAGCTATAAAATCTAAATATGCATTTGCACTTGGGTTACCAGCGTTATCATGATTTAAAGTTACTGCAACCTCTGCTGCACTAAGATTAATGTTTCCGTTAAAAAAAGATTCTACTGCTAAATTAGGATCACTAGCAGCAGCAATATTTAAAGTGGTAATTGCGTTATTATTTACATCTATTTGCATGCTTGTAGCAGTTTCAGCATCTGATGCTACATACACTTTAAGTGTTACAGGTTCTGTAGTAACAATATCTGGAAAGCTAAAATTAAACGTTTTACTGCTTTCAACATCAAATTTATCACCAAACCATCTTCTACCTACACTCACTAGGTTATATTCATCCACTTCATGAAATTGATAATCTTGAAATTGATTAATTTCTAAATCTACAGTTCCGCTAGGTTGTATAAAAGGTTGTACTCTTTTTCCTTGACCAGGACTTATATTAATATAGTAGTATGTTTTATCTGTGTATAAATTAATATTGGTATTGCTTTCAGACTCATATCCTCTTGGACCTCTAGCATAAAACAAAATATAATCTTCATTATCAAAAACACCATCATTTTCACCTACTACTCGAATAGCATTTTCTGTTACATCAAAAGGATACACCTCTGCATTAGCATATGGTATCATTTGCCCTCCATTACCATACAACTTAATATTTCTTGGGTCTACATCACTTGTATTAACACCAATTGCATTTAAAAAACTTTTAGAAATTTTAAAAACACCTGTTGTATCTACATAAAACTTATGCCATGAACCAGAACTAAGCACAGAGTTAGTAAGCTCTCTTCTTGAAGAACTAGAAAACCTAGCACTAGTACTACTATTGTTATAACTTACAGTAAATGACGTTATTTTTTTATAAACGCCATCCTCCTTTATAATAGGTGAAACAATTAAATACGCATTACGTTTATCTCTTGCTATAGAATTAGCTAAACTATAAGTTAACTTATTAGGAATTGTCTTTAAATCAACACCTTTTAATTCGCTTAATGAAATATTAGCGTAAGACACTTGCGATAAGCTTACCGAACTCTCATTTATAAAACTAGAAATATCCCATTGTGCTACAAATTGTAAACCATCTTTTAAAGAATAACTAAAATTTTCTTTATTAAAATGAGGTACTTCTATTGAAAATTTTTCATTAGAAATTGTTTGATAATCTTGCCAAGTTATTTGAAACGTTTTCTGTTGTGAAAACGTAACAAACGGTAATATAAGCGTAAGTATAAGTAGTATCTTTTTCATTGCATAAATAACGTGAATAATTATATGTTATTATTAAAAAACAAACATTTTTAAAAAAACGAATCAAAAATACAATAATATTTTATAAAAATGTGCGTTATTAGTTCTACTAAAGAACGATGAAACCATAAAAAACATCGTTATAATGTTTAATAATAAGGGTGAAATGCAATTTTTTTTTAATCAATTTTTACAATTTTACTTGTAGTATTGGCTTTAATTCTTATATTGCGTCACTAAAAATAACAAGAAGCTTACTTTAAAAGTATGAACATGAAAAAAGTAATATTATTATTAATCTTAGCAGTATCTGTAACTGCAGTTAGCTGTAAAAGATCAAGTTCTAAAAACACCTCTAGAGCAACAGGTTGGAAAATAAATGCTAAAGAAGGTGGTTTTCAGTACAATGAAAAATTTAAAGAGCAAGAAACTGCTCCTGGTTTGGTTTTTGTAGAAGGTGGTACTTTTACAATGGGTAAAGTTCAAGATGATGTAATGCATGATTGGAACAACACTCCTAACCAACAACACATTCAATCTTTTTACATGGATGAATCTGAGGTTACTAACTTTATGTACTCACAATACTTATACTGGTTAAAATCTACTTACCCTCCTACTGAAGATAACTTTAAAGCAATTTATAATGGAGCGCTTCCTGATACTTTAGTATGGAGAAACCGTTTAGGTTATAATGAAGTTATGACAAACAATTACTTGCGTCATCCTGCATATGCAGAATATCCTGTAGTTGGTGTTAGCTGGATTCAAGCAGTTGAATTTGCTAACTGGAGATCAGACAGATATAATGAGTTAAATCTAGAACAAGCTGGTTACCTTAAAAGAGATGCTAAAACTTTAGAAGCTACAGCAGATGCTAACTTTAACACAGATACTTATATTAATGCGCCAACGCAAACATATGCTGGTAACGAAGAAATAATTGTTCCTGACGGTGGAAAACGTAATAGAAATATTAGAACAGATGCTGAAGGAAACCAAACAAATAAATTTGCTACAAGAGAAACAGGTATCATTTCTCCTATGTACAGACTACCAACAGAAGCAGAATGGGAATATGCTGCTTTAGGAATGTCTGACGTAAGAAGCTACAACACATACAGAGGTAGAAAAAAATACCCTTGGAGTGGACAATACACACGTACTGGAAAACGTAAAGTTCGTGGTGACCAAATGGCTAACTTCAAGCAAGGAAAAGGAGATTATGGTGGAATTGCTGGATGGAGTGATGATGGAGCAGATATTACAAAACAAGTAATGTCATTTCAACCTAACGATTACGGTTTATATGATATGGCAGGAAACGTTGCTGAATGGGTAGCTGATGTTTACAGACCTATTGTAGATGATGAATTTAATGACTTTAACTACTATAGAGGAAACGTTTATACTAAAAACGCTTTAAATGAAGATGGTACAGTAAAAATTGTTACTTCTGATGATATCGTTTATGACACTTTATCTAACGGTAAAGTTATTGCAAGAAACCTTCCTGGAGAAATTGCTCAAGTAGGAGTTGATGAAAACGAAACTTACTTAAGAACAAACTTTGATAGAAGTGATAACCGTAACTTTAGAGATGGTGACAAACGTTCTTCTAGACAATACGCAGATTCTTTTGATGAAGAAGAAGGAGAAGCAAGTGAAAGTGCTGAAGTAACTAGAAAAATGTACAACTCACCAAAGCACCAAGTACAAACAGATTCTACTGGAGCTATGATACGTGAGTATGACCAATCAAGCAAACGTACTTCTTTAATTAATGATGAAGTAAGAGTTTACAAAGGTGGTTCATGGAAAGACAGAGAGTACTGGTTAGATCCTGCTCAAAGACGTTACTTCCCACAAGATATGGCTACAGACTATATTGGATTTAGATGTGCAATGTCTCGTGTAGGTTCTAAAACCAAAGGAAAAAACAAAACAAAGAACTAATATTTCTTTTTATAAATTAAAAAAGTCCTGACACTAGTCAGGACTTTTTTTTATACATTTATTTTGCAAAACAAGCAACTAACAAATATTATATCTCTTTAGTGAATAATGAAGAACGAAGAGTATAGTACAGCTAAAAATAATTAAGAAAAACGTATGAAGATAGCAGAATTGCACAAACTGTTTTTACAAAGTAATAATGTAAGTACAGACACAAGAAAAATAGAAAAAGAGTGTATGTTTTTCGCTTTAAAAGGCGATAATTTTAATGGGAATACATTTGCAGCTCAAGCACTAGAAAATGGCGCTAAATACGTTGTAATTGATCAAGAGAAGTTTGTAATAAACAACCAAACCATTCTTGTTGAAGACACACTACAAACCCTACAAGAACTAGCTACATACCATAGAAACTATTTGAAAGTAAAAATAATAGCTTTAACAGGTAGTAACGGAAAAACAACTACCAAAGAATTAATAAATGCTACGCTATCTCAAAAATATAAAACAGTAGCTACTGTTGGCAACTTAAATAATCATATTGGTGTTCCCTTAACTTTACTATCTATGTCTAGCAATACAGAAATAGGTATTGTTGAAATGGGAGCAAATCATTTGCATGAAATTGAATTTCTTTGTCAAATAACGCAACCTGATTTTGGTTATATCACCAATTTTGGAAAAGCGCATCTAGAAGGTTTCGGTAGTACCGAAGGTGTCATAAAAGGAAAAACCGAATTATATAATTATTTAACAGCAAACAATAAATTTATATTTTTCAATGCAGATGATCCTATTCAACTAGAAAAATTAAATACTTATACCAATACCTATGGCTTTTCAGAAACCAATAACAATTTTTATAAAATAGAACTTGTAGAAGCAAATCCTTTTGTAAAATTAAAAGCAGAAAACACCAGCATTGCCTCTAACCTTATTGGAGCCTATAATTTCACCAATGTATGTGCTGCTATTAGTATTGGAAAACATTTTGATGTACCATTAGAAAAAATTAAAATCGGTATTGAAAATTACACACCAAAAAACAACAGATCACAAATAATTACAATAAAAAACAACAAAGTAATACTGGATGCATACAATGCAAACCCTACAAGTATGTTAGCCGCAATAACAAACTTTTCTAATTTAAAAGAGGAAAATAAGATAGTAATCTTAGGGGATATGTTTGAATTAGGAAAAGAAGCCGAAAAAGAACACAACAATATTGCAGCATTATTACTTGATTTAAAAATAGAACACGCCTATTTAGTTGGTGAAAATTTCTTTAAAACTGAAACCGTATCTCATACCATAAGCAAATACAAGACTTTTGAAGATTTTAAAAACAGTTTTACTAAACCTAATGACGCTACTCTATTGGTTAAAGGATCACGAGGTATGGCTTTAGAAAGGGTTTTAGACAGCTTGTAATGGTCTTACTTATTTTAAATTCATTAAAACTATAAAGCTTCTTATTTAAAGGAAGCTTTTTTTATTTATTCCTATTAAGCTTAGCTCCTAGTAATACTAATTTATAGCTTTCTATAAAAGCTTAGTATTACTTTGTTTTATCATGATATTAATTAGTCAAATAGATAAAGCAGTTAGCAGTTTGTTTAAAACAAAAAATCCCGATACTAAAGTATCAGGATTTTATTTTCTGTGGGCGCGAAGGGATTCGAACCCCTGACCCCTTGGGTGTAAACCAAGTGCTCTGAACCAACTGAGCTACGCGCCCGAATTATTTTAAAGGTTTCGGTAACCTTACCTTTAATCAGTTTTGATTAAAGCCCCATTATTTGGGATTGCAAATATACACCTGTTTTTTAATTCTCAAAACTTTTTTAAGAGAACATTGCTATTTTATTTAAAAAAACTTTCAGACACCTATCTAAAACGACTTTAAAACAGAAAGTACACACAAAAATATAAGCAAACACTATTCTTTTAAAGATTTACAACTACATTTTAGAAACGAGTAAATAGCTACAATTACTAAGTTTTATTCCCTTTATATTTTTAAAAAAGAATAGATGTATTAGAATCTTCTTTAAAATAAAAAATCCCGATACTAAAGTATCAGGATTTTTATTTCTGTGGGCGCGAAGGGATTCGAACCCCTGACCCCTTGGGTGTAAACCAAGTGCTCTGAACCAACTGAGCTACGCGCCCGACTTATTTTTTAAAGGTTTCGGTAACCTTTTCTTTAATCGTTTTGATTAAAGCCCTATTGTTTGGGACTGCAAATATAGACTTGTTTTTGGATTCTCAAAAACTTTTTTAAACTTTTTTTTAAATTATTTCTGCTACAACAAAAGTACTGCCTCCAACATAAATTACATCCTCTTTTTCAACTTCTATCAACGCTTGTTTATATGCTTCATTTACAGAATTATAAATAGCACCTACATAGTTTTTTCCCTTAAAGTAGTTAAATAGTGCTTCTGCATCCAGGCCTCTAGGAATATTTGGTTTACAAAAATAATACGTCGCATTTTTAGGTAAAAGGTCAATTATAGAATCTAAATCTTTGTCATTTACAACACCAAAAACAATATGAAGCGTATTAAAAGTCTCTTCTTGCAATTGTTTCATGACGTAAGTTAAACCTTCTTGATTATGCGCAGTATCGCATATTACTTTAGGGTTTTCTTGTAAAATTTGCCATCTTCCTTTTAACCCAGTGTTTTTTACCACCTGTAATAAGCCATTTTCTATATTACTAGTAGAAATACACCAATTTTGATCTTGCAATACTTTTATTGTTTGCAAAACGGTTTTTATATTCTTTGTTTGGTAACTTCCTTTTAAATCGCTTTTTAAGGTGTTATTAATTAATGCATCTGCATAGTATATTTTAGAATCGGCTTTACTTGCCAATCTATTAAAAATAGGTTTTGTTTCTTCTTGTGTCTCACCTACAACAACAGGTGTTCTCCTTTTAATGATTCCTCCTTTTTCTTCTGCTATAGCTTCTAAGGTGTTTCCTAAAAACTGCGTATGATCTAATCCTATATTTGTTATCACAGAAACTTCTGGAGAAATAATGTTTGTAGAATCTAATCTTCCGCCTAAACCTACTTCTATAATGGCTATATCTACTTTTTGTTTTTGAAAATATTCAAAAGCCATACCTACTGTCATTTCAAAGAAAGAAAGCTTCTGGCTTTCAAAAAACGCTTTATTTCGTTTAATAAAACCCATTACAAACTGTTTACTCACTTCTTTGCCGTTTATCTTGATGCGTTCTCTAAAATCTTTGAGATGTGGCGAAGTATATAAACCAACAGTATAGCCTGCTTTTTGTAAAACAGAAGCTAACATGTGGCTTGTAGAGCCTTTTCCGTTAGTTCCTGCTACGTGAATACTTTTAAATTTAGTTTCTGGATTTTTTAAATGTTTAGCAAGAACTAAGGTATTACTTAAGTCTTTTTTAAACGCTTTTTTGCCTTGTTGTTGATACATTGGAAGTTGTGCAAACATCCAATTTACTGTATCCTGATATGTCATTTTACTGCCCTAAGTTAAAGTTAACTTTTACAAAACCAACTTGTTTAGCTGGCGCTTTATTATCTGCTCTCCATTTATGAGATAAAGCAATTTTTTTGGCTGGTTCTAATAAACAAGAAGCTGTATTTGTGGTTCCTTTAACTCCAGGAATTGCCTCTACTACATTACCATTTCTGTTTACCACTATTTTTACAATAACCATTCCTGACTCATTGCAATCTTGCTTATATACTTGCTTTGAAGGTGTTCCTCTTCCGTTTAAACCATAACCTACTCCTCCACTTCCAGAACCTGGCTCTCCAAAATAACTTGGTGCATAAGGATCTCCGTTTAACTGGCCTTTATCTCCTGCTTTATCATCATCTCCTTCACTACCAGACTCACTTCCTTCGCTATTACTAACACCACCAATTAAGGCGTCTAGTTTATTCTTTTTTTCTTCTTGCTCTTTCTTTTCTTTTGCTATTCTATCTGCTTCGGCTTTGGCTTTAGCATCTGCAATAGCTTTAGCCTTAGCTTCTGCTTCTTTTTGTTTTTGTATAGCAACGGCTTCTTCGGTTTCTTGGGTTAAAACTTCTTCTGTAGCTTCTGTTGCTTTTGTAGGTTCAGCAGCTTCTGTTGGTTCTGTTTCTGCTGGTTTATTAATATTTAGGTCTTCTGATTTTATAGGTTTTGTAGGTTGTACATTACCTGATCCAAAATCTGTGGTACCAAAATTTACTGCAACACCATACTCTTCTGGAGGATCCATATATTTTGGTCCTACAACAAAAATTAGCAATATGATTATTAACGCTACTAGCGTTGTTATCTTTGCTGCATTTTTTTCGTGTTTGGTATTAAGGTATTTCATTTAGATTTCATGCTTACAATGTGAATAGTATAAAACTATTCGCTCATCTTAATTCTAATTGGTAATCCGTAGGAAACTGTTACAGGACTACCTTGTTGCATTCCTGGTTTCATTTTAGGTAATAACCTAGTAACGCGTTTTGCTTCTTCCACTAATTTTGGGTCTACTGCTCTTGCGCTTATATTTACCACATTACCCGAAGTATTTATTTTAAAGGAAATATTTATTTTTTGAATTCCTGTTAAATCTGAAGCTAAGTCTGTATCAAAGTTTTTCATGATAAACGCTTTAATTTTATCACTCATACATTGTTTTATAGCAGCATTGCTTCCTCCTTCACAACCTGGATAAATAGGAGCCTTTTCTATTAAAGCAAAAGATGTTTCACCACCACCTGCATTTGCTTTTGCTTTTGCTGCTGCGTCTGCTTTAGCTTTTGCATCTGCTGCAGCCTTTGCATCTGCCTTTGCTTTAGCTGCAGCTCTTGCTTTAGCTTCTGCTGCTGCTTTTGCAGCTCTTGCTTTGGCTTCTGCCTTTGCCTTTGCGTCAGCCTTTGCTTTGGCTGCTGCTTTAGCTTTTGCGGCTTTATCTTTTTTTAATTTTTCTTCAGCTGCTGCTTTTGCTTTAGCTGCTGCTTCGGCTTTTTGTTTTGCCTCCTTAGCCTCCTTAGCTTCCTTAGCTTCCTTGGCCGCTTTTGCTGCTGCTGCTTTTTGTTTTGCTTCTTCTTCGGTTTTTAATCGTTCTGCTTCTTCGGCTTCTTCTTTTAATATTCTTTCTGCTTCAGCTGCTTCTTTTTTAGCTTCTTCAATTTCTTTAAGGGCCTTTTCTTCAGCTGCTTTTTCTTCTTGTAATTTTTCTTCTAGAAGTCTTTCTTCTTCCGCTTTAGCTTCTGCTTCAGCTTTAGCGTCTTCTTCGCTAGTATCTTCAATTTCTTCTTCTTCTAAAAGCTCTTCTGCAACTTCTTCTTCAGCTATTTCTTCTTCTACTTCTGGTTCTGCTTCTTCCTCTATTTCTTCTTGAGGCGCTTCTTCTTGTACTTCTGCTTTATTTGGCTGAACGTTTCCGCCTGCTGGTGCACCACTACCAAAATTTATTGCAATACCATATTCTTCTGGTTCTTCTTTATAATCTTGACCAACAACAAAAAGCAGCAAAACAATAATCAACGTGATTAATGTTGTTATTTTTGCTGCATTTTTTTCGTGTTTGGTAGTGAAGTATTTCATTTACATTATGTATTCTTCCTTATATAATAGACTGCAATCTGCATGCCAATTTTGGGAAATAACTTATTGCGATTTTACTGCTAAAGTAGACTTGATTTTATTTCTATTAGCAATATCCATGATAAAGACTACATGTTTCATTTCTACATCTTGGTCTGAACGAATGGTAATGGATGGTGTATCTGTTTCGCCAACTTTTGCTAATACTTCGGCTTCTAAATTATCTTTAGAAACTTGTTTCATATCTACATAATAATTAACATCGTTATCTACGCTTACAGACACATTTTTTGTTTGGGTTGTTTTGCTTGACGATTTTGGTAATAATAAATCGATAGCTTCTGCCGAAACAAGTGTGGATGCAATCATAAAAAAGATAAGCAACAGAAATACAATGTCTGTCATTGACGACATATTAAATTCTGGTGTTACTTTATTTCTTCCTCTTAAATTCATACTTATTTATTGAAAGGATTAAAAATTAATTATTACTAAGATTCACTCCATTTTACAATGTTAGCATCTTAGTAATAATTTAAACTGGCTCGTTTAAATGGTCTAAAAACTCTAAAGAATTAGCTTCCATTTGGTAAACAACCTTATCTGTTTTTACTACTAAATGATTGTATGCTACGTAACCTACAATACCAACAATTAATCCTCCAACGGTTGTAGTCATTGCTGTATATAAACCATCTGCAAGGGTTTTAATATCTATAGAACCACCTGAATTGGCAATTTCAAAAATAGATAAAATCATTCCTATTACTGTACCAAGAAATCCTATCATTGGTGCAGCTCCTGAAATAGTAGCTAGTACACTTACGTTTTTTTCTAATCCGTAAATTTCTAGTCTTCCAGCATTTTCAATTGCTGTATTAATATCTTCTAAGGGTTTTCCTATTCTACTAATTCCTTTTCCTATTAATCTAGAAACAGGTGAATTTTGTTGAACGCATAACATTTGTGCGGCATCAATTTTACCGTTAGATACGTGGTCTTTAATTTGGTTCATAAAGTTTGCATCTACTTGTGATGCTGCTTTAATGGCAAAAATTCTTTCAAAATAAATATAGATAGCAACTATAAGTAAAACAAATAGTATCGCCATGATTATTATACCTGCAGTACCACCACTAGATATTAATTCTATTACTGAAAGTGTTTTTTCTACAGACTCGCCATCTGTTAATAATTCGGCTCCATCTTGAACCTCTTGTGCTATTGTGTTTAACATAAACATTTGTTTTTACTAATGTATTAACGTTGATATTTTTACTTAAGTATGTTTAAAATAAAGTTCTTGTAATCATAAATGCAGCTGCACCAACAATAAACCCTACTAAGGCTAGCCAAGCTATCTTTTTTAAATACCAGAAGAAGTCTATTTTTTCCATTCCCATTGCAACAACACCTGCTGCAGAACCAATGATTAACATACTACCACCTGTTCCAGCAGAATATGCTATAAAGTGCCAAAGTTCATTATCTATAGGTTCAGAGAACATTCCTAAACTTGCTGCTACTAAAGGTACATTATCAATAACTGCAGAACCAACACCTAATAATAGTACTACTAAATCTGAAACACCTGCATGGTGTAATTCTGTACCTAGCATTGGCATAGTGTCTTGTAAGCTTGAAGCAAAACCGAATAAAATTCCTAAAGATTCTAAAGCTGCAACAGCCATTAAAATACCTAAGAAAAATAAGATACTTGGCATTTCTATTTTTGAAAGAGAATGATGAACAGGACTATGGTGTGCATGTGCATCACTTTCATCTGAATCATGACTAGTAATACTAAACTTAGAGCTACTGTATATTTCTGCAAAAATGGCAACAATACCTAAAGCTAACATCATACCAACATAAGGAGGTAAGTGAGTTATTGTTTTAAAAACAGGAACAGATACTATACCTGCTAAACCTAGGTATAACATGGTTGCGCTATATTTACTTTTTGGTTTATCACTATCATCTTCTACAGTTTCTAAATTTCCTTTAAAAGCTGGTAAGAACGAAGCAATAAAAGTAGGTACAAGCATACATAATAAAGAAGGTACAAATAAGTAACCTATTAAATGTCCTGTAGTTACTTTTTTACCAATCCATAACATGGTTGTGGTAACATCTCCAATTGGAGACCAAGCACCTCCTGCGTTAGCAGCTATGATAATTAAACCTGCATACCAAACACGTACATCTCTTTCTTTTATTATTTTTTGAAGTATAGATATTAAAACAATGGTTGCTGTTAAGTTATCTATTATTGCAGAAAGCATAAAAGCAAGAAAAGCAAAAATCCATAATATTTTAGATTTCTTTTTTGTTTTAATATAGCTTTTAATAGTAGAGAAACCATCAAAATAATCTATAATTTCTACAATGGTCATTGCACCTAAAAGGAATACTAAAATTTCTGCGGTTTTACCTAAATGATGTAAAAGAGTTTCTTCCATCATGTGCATTTTTTCTTCGTGTCCTAGCAATCCGAAGTTTTCTAGTAAACTATGTTTTCCTGAGTCAAACCATTGCGGAAAACTATCAATTCCTAATGCAATTAAAGCCCAACAAATAGCCATCATGACTAAGGCAGGTATTAGTTTATCTATTTTAATGCTGTGTTCTAAAGTAATTGCTAAATAACCTAATACAAATACTAAAATAATTATTGTTCCCATAAAATTGTGTTATATAAGTTGACTTAATGCAATTTCAAATGCTGTTGCACTAATGCCTTTTTTAGATTGGTTTTTGTTGTGTACTTTTTCTATTGCTTTTTTAATAATTTCTGAAGTATCATTAAAAATAGCTTCATCTGTCATTTGCACTTTACGTTCCATAAAGTAAGCAAAGACTCTTGCCATACCACAATTAGAAATAAAATCTGGTATTAGGCTAACGCGATTGTCTGTATGCTCCATTATAGGACCAAAGAAAATTTCTTTATCTGCAAAAGGTACATTTGCTCCACAAGAAATAACTTCTAAACCTGTGTTTATCATTTGGTCTATTTGGTCTTGTGTAATTAATCTAGATGCTGCACAAGGTGCAAATATTTGTGTTTCTAAAGACCAAATTTTATCATTTATTTCTTCAAAAGGAATAAGATTATCTGCTACTAGAGTGTTTCCGTCTTTATTTAAAAACAGCTCTGTAATTTCTTCAAAAGAGAAACCATCTTCTTTTATTAAACCACCTGCACGATCAATAATTCCAACAACTTTTGCTCCCATTTGCGAAAGATAAAATGCTGCTGCAGAACCTACATTACCAAATCCTTGAACAATTGCTTTTTTACCAACAACAGATCCTCCATAAGTAGTATAATATTGTTTTACAGCTTCGGCAACACCAAAACCTGTAATCATATCTGCAACGGTATATTTTCTGGCAACGTTTGGAGAGAAATTAGGGTTTTCTATCACTTTAATTACACCTTGGCGTAATTGTCCTATTCTATTAATTTTATCTGCTTCTGTAGGTTTAAAGTGACCATTAAAGACACCTTCTTGTGGATGCCAAACACCACTTTCTTCGGTAATTGGAATTACTTCATGAATTTCATCTACATTTAAATCTCCTCCTGTACCATAATAGCTTTTTAATAAAGGGGAAACTGCTTTATACCAACGTTCTAGAACTTGTTTTTTTCTAGGGTCTTTTGGGTCAAAATTAATTCCTGATTTTGCGCCACCTATAGCTGGCCCAGAAACTGTAAATTTTACTTCCATGGTTTTAGCTAGAGATAAAACTTCGTTCATATCTAAGCCTTTACGCATTCTTGTTCCTCCTCCTGCGGCTCCTCCGCGTAGTGAGTTTATTACTGTCCAACCTTCAGCATCTGTTTCTGGATCTTTCCAATTAAACACTATTTCAGGTTCTTTATTTTCATACTTACTCAGTAATTCTTTCATCAATTTAGTTAGTTATTTCAATTAAACAAATATAAAAAACAAAAAGAGCTTTATATTAAATTTATAATATTTTTAAGGCAGATAAATTTTTCCTGAGCTATGATTTTTACTAGCTCCTGTTACACTGCTTAAACAATTTACTTCTTCTCTTAATTTTAACACTCCTAAAAGTCCAAAAATTAAAGCCTCTTTATAATTTATAATTTCTGTAGAAGGTATTATTACCTTATTATTTGTTCTATTTTTTATTTGGTTTATTAAATAGGTATTAAATGCTCCTCCTCCTGTTAGTAAAACAGTTGCATTTTCTTTTTTGTTTATTTCATTAGCAATTTGAATGGCTATATGCTCTACAAACGTTTTTAAAATATCTTTAATTGCTATTGAAAAAACATCAATTAAAGGAAAAACTTCTTTTTTAACCCATTCTAATCCTAAAGATTTTGGGTAAGGCTCTTTATAAAAGTCTAAAGTATTAAGTTGTTCTAATAATTGGGTATTAATGTTTCCTGTTGCTGCTAATTTTCCTTGGTCATCAAATTCTACACCTAATTTTTGAACATAATGATTTAATACAATGTTTACAGGACAAATATCAAAAGCAATGCGTTGATTATTTTCTTCAAAAGAAATATTAGCAAAACCACCAAGGTTTACACAGTAATGATACTTAGAAAACAATAGTTTATCTCCTATTGGCACTAGTGGAGCACCTTGACCTCCTAGTGCAACATCTTGTACTCTAAAATCACAAACAACTTTAGTATTGCTTAAAGTTGCCAATTCTTTTAAATTTCCTATTTGGTAGGTTACTCCTTTTTCGGGTTGATGCAATGCTGTATGACCATGGGAACAAATAGCATCTATATCGTGAATATTATTTTTTTTAATAAAATCAAGAATCACTTTAGCCAAATGCTTCGTGTAATCTGAATCTATTTCTTTTAAACTATTTGATGTATTAGATACTAAATTTTGAAGTACGTGTGTCCATTCTTTAGAATAAGCTATGGTAGAACATTTTTCTATTTTAAAATTCCAGTGGTCTGTAAAATTAAAGATAATGTATGCTAGGTCTATTCCATCTAGTGATGTTCCAGACATAACTCCTATTATTTTATATTGATTATTTAACATATTCTGTAAAAATAGTAATACCTATTGAAAATATGCTATTAAAAAGTTATATTTGCTCTCATTTTTTATCATAAAACCAATTTAACAAAACTATGGATTTTAATTTAACAGAAGAACATTTAATGATTCGTGATGCTGCAAGAGATTTTGCACAAACAGAATTATTACCAGGAGTTATTGAACGTGATAACACACAAACTTTCCCGCAGGAATTAGTAAGAAAAATGGGAGACCTTGGTTTTATGGGAATTATGGTAGACCCTAAATATGGAGGAAGCGGAATGGATGCTATTTCTTATGTTTTAATAATGGAAGAACTTTCTAAAATTGATGCATCTGCCTCTGTTATGGTTTCTGTAAATAACTCTTTAGTTTGCTATGGTTTAGAAGCCTACGGAAATGAAGAACAAAAACAAAAATACTTAACAAAACTTGCTACTGGAGAACAAATAGGTGCATTTTGTTTAAGCGAACCAGAAGCAGGAAGTGATGCAACTTCACAAAGAACAACTGCTATAGATCATGGAGATCATTATATACTTAACGGAACTAAAAATTGGATTACTAATGGAGGAAGAGCTGATGTTTACTTGGTAATTGCACAAACCGATAAACACAAAGGTTCTCATGGTATTAATGCATTTATTGTTGAAAAAGGAACTCCAGGATTTGATATTGGACCAAAAGAAGACAAATTAGGAATACGTGGAAGTGACACACATACATTACAATTTAATGATGTAAAAGTACCTAAAGAAAATAGAATTGGTGCCAATGGATCTGGATTTAGATTTGCAATGAAAACACTTTCTGGTGGAAGAATTGGTATTGCATCTCAAGCTTTAGGTATTGCTGCAGGAGCTTATGAATTGGCATTAAAATACTCTAAAGAACGTAAAGCTTTTGGTACAGAGATTTGTAACCATCAAGCAATTGCTTTTAAATTAGCTGATATGCATACTGAAATTGAAGCTGCAAGAATGCTTGTTATGAAAGCTGCTTGGGACAAAGATCAAGGTAACAATTACGATATGTCTAGTGCTATGGCAAAATTATACGCTTCTAAGGTAGCAATGGAACAAACAGTTGAAGCAGTTCAAATTCATGGTGGTAATGGTTTTGTAAAAGAATACCATGTAGAACGTTTAATGCGTGACGCAAAAATTACTCAAATTTATGAAGGTACTTCTGAAATTCAAAAAATTGTAATTTCAAGAGGATTGATTAAAGCCTAAAAAAGAAACACCTTTTTTATATTTTAAAGATTCAACTTTTAGTTGAATCTTTTTTTTTGCCCTTCTATAAAAATAACATTCTCATTAAGATGAAAAAAACAAAGGTTTATAAGCTTTAGAGTTTGTACTATTTTACTTATTATTTTTTATATCATCTAACACTAAACGTATTTCACCATAGGTATATTTATCATCAATTTGATGTTTAAGGTCTGATAGGTTTTCAAAACTATGTTTTGGTATAATTTCTATTAATTCTTTATAATGTTTTTCAGAAATTAAATCGGTTATCTTTACTTCTCCAGAATCCATAAAACTTGCTAAATGCCCCGTTATTGTATTTACATTTAAATCGCGTTCCATAGCAATTTGCTCTATTGCTTTTCCGGATTTAAATAACTCTAAAGATATTTTTTTAGTATCTCCCTTTTGCCTCTTTGGTTTAGGTGCTTCAAATATTTCTGCATCTTTTGAAGTTTCTATATCATTTTCGTCACAATACGCTCTAATTACTTTTAAAATTTCAGAACCATATTTCTCTACACGTGTTTTACCAAAACCACTTACTTTTAATAATTCGGTTTGATTAGTTGGTAGCGTTTCACACATTTCATATAATGACTTTTGATTAAATATTTGGTAGTGAATTAAACCTTTATCATTAGCTATGTTATTTCTTAATTCTCTAAGCAATTCAAACAGCTCTACATTAGTCGTGCCATCAATAATTTCTTTCCTAGGCTTTTTAGGTGCTTGTTTTGCTAAAAAAACAGATTTACTTCTTAATTCTAAAAAGGTATTCGCATTAAATTCTTTATTTAATCCTTTAAAATAAAGTTGCTTTGTGGCTAATAATTCTTCAAATAAATCTAATGCTTTTGTAAGTTCCGTTTCTACAGCCTTATTATCGGTTGTAAAACTAAAGCTTTTATAAGTATCTATAATTTTAGTTTCAACTTGAGCGGTATAATAATGAATCGCTTTTACAAAACGTTCTTGTAAGTCTTTATTGGTTTCTGGTATTAATGAAGTTTCAGATAATTCTTGCAGTTGTGCCTTAAAAGCATTTGCTACTTTTAATAAGTTTGTAATACAATCTTTAATAGAAACAAAAGGAGCTTCCACATTACCTTCAATACTACCTCTATTTTTATAAAAAATATCTAAAACACGATTTACTGGATATAAAAATTTGTAAAAATTAAATATTTCTGAAATTAAGTTAAGCTGAAAATCGCCAATAGATTGCTGAAGAATAATATCATTAGGTTGATTTTCTTCCGCATCTTTATTAAACGAAATTACATTACTATCACTAATAATCTGACTAGAATTAATTTTACTTTTTAAAACCAATCCTTCTAAACTTTTACAACGACTCAGCGCTACATAGGTTTGTCCATGAGCAAATGCTCCAGCTGCATCAATTATAGCTTTATCAAAAGTTAAACCCTGACTTTTGTGTATAGTAATAGACCAAGCCAAACGCAAAGGCATTTGTGTATAAGATCCAATTTTATTTTCTGTAATAGCTTTTGTATCTGCATCTACAGAATAATTAATATTTTCCCAAATTTCTGGAGTAGTAATAATATTAAAATCATCATCAGGACACTTTACAACTACTTCATCTTTATCTAATAAAATAACTTTACCTATTTTACCATTAAAATAGCGCTTCTCTGCAGAACTATCATTTTTAATAAACATTACTTGAGCTCCTACTTTTAACTTAAGCTCTTCTTTATTAGGGTATGAAAATTCTGGAAATTTACCTTCTACTTTAGCATTGTAAATAACCGCTTTTCCTTTTAACGAATCTAAGGCATCTTTATTAGTTAGTTCTGCTTTATTATTGTGTGTAGTTAATGAAATATAACCTTCATTATCGCTAGGCGAAAAATCTGGCTGGTACCTTTTATTTAATTCTTCTGCAGAGGATGCAGATAAACGGTTAGTTCTAATTTCATTAAGAATATTAATAAAAACAGGGTTATCCTGTCTGTAAATATGTTTTAATTCAACTGTAATAGGTTTACATTGCTGATAAGACAAACTACTAAAAAAGAAAGCGTTTTTATAAAAAGGTTTTAATAAATGCCATTCATTATCTTTTACCACAGGAGATAATTGTTGTAAATCACCAATCATTAATAATTGTAAACCTCCAAAAACTTTATCTCTATTTCTAAAACGACGTAAGGTTTTATCAATACCATCTAATAAATCAGCACGAACCATACTAATTTCATCTATAACTAATAAGTCAATAGATTTAATAATATTAATTTTCGTTTTACTAAATTTTCTATTAAATCCAGAAGGTTTAATTAAATCCTCATTTGGTAAAATAGGACCAAAAGGTAATTGAAAAAAAGAATGAATAGTAACACCTTTAGCATTAATAGCAGCAACACCAGTAGGAGCCACAACCACCATTCGTTTCAAAGATTTCATCTTTAACTTATGTAAAAAAGTTGTTTTACCTGTCCCTGCTTTTCCTGTCAAAAACACATTTCTATCTGTGTTATTTATAAAATCCCAAGCTAAATCTAATTCCCTATTTGTTGCCATTATAAATATTTCAATACAAAACTTGAAGATAATTAAAATCAATAATTTTTATGGCGAGTTTTAAAAAAATAAAACCACGCTATTCACTATATCTTTTTTTTGCATATGCGCAACAAAAAAAAGGATGCCGTTACTATCGTTCTCGCTGTTATACATAAAGTAGAATGTAGCGGTTAAATAATTTTTATTTAGAATATCACCTTACATAAAAAGCAAATTGACTCCTTTAGTTATAAGACTTTAATTAACTTGATTTTCTTGATTTTGTTGTATAAAAAAACCCTTCATTAAATAAATAATGAAGGGTTTAAAAAAGGCGACGACCTACTCTTCCACAATGTAGTACCATCGGCGCAAATGGGCTTAACTTCTCTGTTCGGAATGG
>NZ_JBHULM010000013.1:0-12310 GCF_042684485.1 Lacinutrix gracilariae
TACAACGGTTTTGTATATGATACGTTGCGTGTGTAAGCAACTAATTTAGCAAATAAAAACCGAATAGAATATTCCGCAGGAATATTCGTAAATAGGCTAGAACCAGCAATGGATTATATACTTTGTTAGCTGTAGTTTTTTAATGTCCTTTTGGTATGATTTTTACCTTTACTTTCATTTCCTTTGAATCATCATTCAAGTCATTTTCAATTCCACGAGGGTTGATTATATAACCTTCTGGGTCATAAACAAAACAGTACAAAACTTTACAATCAGGATGAGATTTGTATTTAGCTATGTCAATTATTAATTGCTCTCCTAATTGTTTAGATTTTAAACTGCTTCTTGTTTTTTTAATCTCAATAACAATTTGTTCTTTTTTAAGTAGAAAATCAGACCTTGTTGAGCCTCCAGCATAACTTGGATTCCATTCTTCTGCTCGAACGTCATCGTAATAAATTCTTAATAATGAGTGGAATAAATCTTGAGTGTCATATTCATCTTTAATGTCTAAAGTTTCTCTTTCATTATATCTTTGTCGCAATTGTTTAGCAACTAAATGAAATCTGTCCATTATTGTTTCAAGTAAAAAGATATCGTTTTTATCATTCGTTTTGATATTCTCTTTAATTTTCTGTTTTTTTGAACGCCAAGGAAAGTCTTTTCCACAATGTTTGCATATATCAGGAACTGGTGTAATTCCTCCAGAAAGGTCTATTACATTTTCTAATTTGTAATCACCTTGTATGTCGTTACCACAATTTGGACAAGTCTTAAATGTTTTCGCACCACAAGTTGTGCAAAATTCTTTATTAAATGATGGACTACTATAATAAGAATCATTTACTCCGTGTCCATTTTCGCATACTAAATATGCATCGTATTTTCCCATATTTTTTGTTCAAATTACAGCTAACGTGTTTGTATATGGTTTGTTGCGTGGTTTAAGCAACTAATTTAGTAAATAATTACCGACTAATAAAGTTTGCGAGAACTTTCGTAAGTAGGCTAGAAGCCAGCAATAAATTATATACGGTGTTGTGCAATCGGGCTTATTCTTTCAGTAGTTTTTCAATTAATTTATATATGTGTGTGCCTAATTTTTTTGGATATGGTTCATTTGTGTTATCCAAATCTTTAGCTCTTTCAATTGCTGTTTTAGTTAATGGTAAAAATATTCCTGGATTAGGTTTTTTATTATAACCTCGCCCTTGTAAATCGCCAAGAACAACATCAATATGGTTTTTCTTTCTACTTTTAGATGCATTTTCTAAAAGTTCATTCGCTTCTTCTTTACTATATTCTGTAATATCCTTTAGATGCATTACTAGCCAAATTTCAAAACAAGGATTACTCATAGCTAAGTAGAAGTTGTTTTCTTTCTTGCAATCAGCTACTAATTTGTCAAAGTTTATTTTATGTATAGTTTCCCAATGGTCTCTATCTATAATTAGCCAAAATTCATCTGTTTTTTTAAATTGATAATCTAATTTAGCTTTTTTGAGTAATTTTTTAACACTCAAGGGATCTGTTCCAGAGTTTTCTTCTTTTTTTAACGGTACAATTTCAATTAAACCTGAATCATTGAAAAATACAGACTCTCGAAAGTCATTAAAATATTTCTTTTCACTTACAGTACCTTCGTAAGATAAAACGAATAACTTTTCAGCATCCAAGAAACCTCCTTTTCTAATTAATGGTATTGGTTCTCTTGGCATACTTAATTAAATTGAGGTATAACTGTTAAATTCTCTCTGTTTCCAAACTTAGGGACACCTTTGTATCTTCCTAAAAGATAGTCTCGTCTAACTTCTTTATCAAATCGAATGCTGTAATCTTCTAAAGAATGTAATCTACTTGCTCCCATTTTATCTTTGACAACAAACCAAATCTCATCTTTACGTAGTAATTTTTGAGTCAAAAGTGTTGATTCGTGACTTGCAACAATAAACTGACTGTTCACATTTTTGCACTTAGATAGAAAGAAGTCAAATAAGTCGTATATCAAATTAGGATGCAGGCTTCTTTCCATTTCGTCAATTACGAAGACGTTATCTCCTTTGAAAAAATCAATTATTAGTGGTATTAAATCCATTATTCTTCTAGTGCCATCTGATTCATCTCTTAAATCAAATAGTTCGTAACCACCACCATTAATTTTATGTTTTGTTTTCAAAAGTTGAGCCCTTAATGTTCTGTCTTTTAGTATAGAAATAACATAGTATTTGTCATCTTGTATATTAGAAATAAATGCATTAGTCTTTTCTGATTTATCTCCCAACAAATCATTCTCGATATCTTTTAAGATTTCACTTGGAATATCAATTTTCTCAATATCTACCTCTTTGAATTCTATTCCATCAATACCTGTATCAAAATAGCCAAGCATTTCAGTAAATACTTTGTTTAAATCGGTGTCTTCTAGTAGTTCAAACTTTTTACCTACATTTTTAGAATTTGGATAAATAACTGTTAATGCATTTTGAAACCAATCTATAACATTTATTAGGTCGTCAATATTTGAAACATTTTCCTTAACTTTTCTTGTTCTTATTTCGGATAAAAAAAGTTGATTTTTTTGAGTTCCTTTTGCGGTGAATTCTAAAAATTGTTTTTCGTCGTTTTTTTTATTTTTGCTAAGAATTGTATCTAGGATAAATTCCTTTGACCTATTTATATCTCTTGTGAAAATCTCTTTTTCAGATTTTTTAGATATTTCATAAAGCCACTCTTCTATTATTTCTTTAGAATTAAAAACAAATCCATAAGCGTAATTTTTGTTCTTGTGTTGAATTTCGTACTCAATTCTAGAGTTTTGATTTAATAGTTTTTTGTCTAGTTTGAAGCTACTATATTTTATAGGTTGTTCTGCTTTATTACCTTTAAGAATAAGTTCTTTTCCGAATTCAATAGCTTTGATTAAATTGGATTTCCCAGATGCATTAGCTCCATAAACTACAGCTGTTTTAAGAGCTGAAGTTCCTTTTATTGATTTGGATTTATGATGTGATTTTAAAGTTCCTCTTCCTGGAATAAGAGAAAACACTTCTCGGTCTTTGAATGACAGAAAATTCTCAACTGTAAATCTGATTAGCATAATTGTATTTAAATTTTATGCAAATGTAGTGAAAAAATCACATTTCGGTTGATTTGTCGTGTGTAATGTTGTTTTGTAGCGTTTTTTTCGCCTGTTGCACAACGTTGTTGTATAAGCTTTGTTGCGTTGTTTAAGCAAGTAATTTAGTAAATAAAACACGAACGGCGAAATTCCGGAGGAATTTCCCAAGTGAGCCAAAACCAGCAATAAAGTTTATACGGTGTTAGCAATAGTATTTTTGTCTATTCTCACTCATTTTCAATAAATTTCACAGCTCTCTCAATATATATATTAGAATTATACATTGATGCACTTTCTTTAATATAATAATCAATATTTAAGCCTTTTCTTTGAACACCTTTTCCGTTTGGATAAAAAGCTCCTATACCAGTAAAATAAAATTCTTGTTTGTCTGGTAATATTGCAGAAGTAATATTCATTACTGCACCCATTGTTTGCTCTCCTATTGTAATGCAATTAGGTGCTTGTTGTATTGCCATTCCAAAAAATTCTGCCATACTCCCCGTTTGTCTATTTACAAGTAAGACTATTTTTCCTTTATAATAATTGGAGTTTTTCTTTCCAACTTTAAAAGGATTAGAAACAATTTTTAGAGGAGCTTCAGCATTATATTCTCCTAATGAAGGATTCCCTTTTAACGGAAGTAAAACTTTTATAAATTCCTTCTTTTCAGGGTATAAAAGTTTAGAAAAATCTTTTATACTAAGATTTCTAGGGTAATTCCTTAAATCTAATATAATTCCATCATCGTCTTTATTTTCTTTAAAAATTTTAGACAACTCTTTTGAAGAAATATTACCTAAATTTATATATGTTATTTTAGAATTAATTTTTCTCCAATTAGAGTTTTCTTTTTTTGTCAAACGTTCAACATTTTCTGCCTTAAACGATCTATATAATTTTATTGTTTTATCTTTTAATTCACCTTTCCTTGTAAGAATTTGAATTTGTAAAGAATCTATGTTACTTTTTAGTATAAATCTATTTAATCGTTCTCTTAAATAAGTTTCGTTAGAAACTGAAATTAAATTAGAAAACTTACTGTTGATATAATCGGTTATACTTAAATTGTTTATACCGACAATTAAATCTCCTAAGTTAATATTGTCTTTTTGGGTTAGTTTTTTATTATAAATAGCGGTAACCAATATTGTGTCATTAATTATCTTTGCTTCAAAAGGAGGCGAATGATTAAATAAAGACTTGTAAATAAACATAGATGTTTGATATGAATGAGAATCATTTAGTTTTGAAAACATATTTAATTTAGCAATTTCGTAGTCCGAAATAGTTTTGGCGTTTAAAAAAGAATATGTCAATTCTTCTAATACATCAATCCAACTTGTATCAGTTAAATATTTATTTACGTCCCAATATTGAATGATATTCCAAAAACTATATAGTTCTAATAATCGATGACTCTTTAATAACGGGTCAAAATCAGCAATTCCTTTTTCATTGCTAAATTCAACCATCTTATTTAGCTTATTTGAAGATGCATAATAGTTTCCAATATTATTATTGTTTTTTAATTGAATTAGTTCTTTTCTTAATTCTGAACTAAATGCTGTTTTTTCTATCCAATTATAATTTTGGTTTTTTCTAAAAATTTTTTCTGAATTAATATTAATTGAATTATTACTAAATGTTGTTGTAGGTTTATTAAACTTTTTAACAAAAGTTAGCATTTCATTATTTAATTTTTCTTGTTCGTCTATTTTTTCAATCTCATTGACAAGGTTTATTAATTCCAAATTCCAATTAAATAATCCTTGACTTATATCTGGATGATGGTATTTTAATAATCCCCCAATTAAACCAACTTGTTTGTGCTTTTCAGTTTGTGTAATTTTTGTTTGTGCATTAGCAGAAAATGTAAATAATAATAACAGATATAATAATTTGTTCATAGTAAACTAAGTTTTATCTAGACGAAAATAATTCTAAAAATATAACCTTTTGGATTCTTGTAGTTAATTCTTAGTTAATATTATTGCTAACGTGTTTGTGTATGGTTAGTTGCGTGGTTAAGCAACTAATTTAGCAAAAATGAACCGAACGAGAGGAAATTCCGCAGGAATTTCCACGTAGGCAAGTCACAAGCAATTAATTATACACGGTGTTAGGCACTGTGTTTTTTTAATTTTTTCTTATAATGTCATCTCCGTTATTGTAAATTCCATCTTTTCCAGCAGAAATCAGCGTGTAATTTACAGAGTCAATTAATTGATATTTATATGGATTTTTCCAGCCATCTGCTTTCCAACTTCCCCAAATAGGTTTACGTCTAACAAATGATTCGTAATTTTCTGGAAAAACTCCATAATGATTTTTATAAAGACTTAATTCAGTCGATATTTTATTCATTTCTTCTTTAGTTCTGTCTTCATTAACGTATTCATTGGTTATAAATTCAGCACTTTTAAAAAGTCCAGTTGTCAAAAGAGTTAGAGTTAAAGGAAATAAAACAACTACAATTAGTAAGCTAAATGCAAGATATCTAGTTGCTGATTTTTTTCCATCACGTTTTTCAATCTTATCAAAAATATCAAAAAGTGCCCAAATCATAATAATTATGTGAGGAAACCATAAAGGGATTAAATCCAAGAGGTCTATATTAAAAATAAGATAGGTTGAAACTATATCTACTAATAAAATAATTCCACCTTTTTTAAAGTCCTTAAGAATAAACTGTCCCGCTCCAGGTAAAAAGAAAGAAATAATAAAAGGAAATAGGTTTTTCATTTTACGTTAATTTTGGTTTACATTGTGCCTAACGTGTTTGTATATGGTTTGTTGCGTGTTTCAAGCAACTAATTTAGTAAATAATTACCGACCAAGAAAGTCCGCGAGGACTTTCGTAAGTAGGCTAGAACCAAGCAATAAATTATATACGGTGTTGGCATTAGTACTTTATTCAGGGAAATTTTGAATTGATTCCTTTATTTTTTTATTCAAGAATTCTAAAGTAACTTTCTTTAATTTACTAGTTGTTCTGTTCAATATTAGATTCTCAACTTTTTCATTTAAATTCTCTAAAAATTGTTTTTCAGAGTAAATCCCTTCATAAATGTTTCTTCGATATCTTCCTTCAAAATAGAAGCCTAAATTTATTATTTGTGTGTTATCCAGCTTTTTAATTACTCTCCAAATTTTATTTAAATCGTATTTCGTAAAATATGGTGTAAACATAAACTCGCTATTCATCTCTTCAACTTTTTCTAAGAATGCATTGAAATCTGATGAAAACAAATCAAATATGTCAGTTACTTCCTTTAGTTGTTGGCTCTCTTTAATGTCTTTATTAACTTCTACACAATATTCAACAATTTCAGTTAGGTCTTGGTAAAATTCACTTGTTCTATCAACTGAAAGTCGAAAATGAATACTTGTAACATATTTATAATTATGTTGACCTTTGCGTATTCCTTTTTTAAATCTTTTTTTGAGGTTTTCAATATTGTAGTTAAGTAAATTGTTAAATCTAGTTGCGTAGTGAAAAATAGTTGGATATTGTTCTAAAGAAAATTCCCCTTTGTCTACATATTTTAAAAGTGAAGATGTAAAAGAGCGATATTCAGAACTCTTTAAATCCACACAATCCCAATAATTTAGTTTTGAAATTACTTTTTCTCTTTCGGGAATTGTATTGTCTTCAAATTTGTATACTAAATTTAATTCTTCAGCTATTTGCTCAACCTTAAATGAAGTTTGTCCAGTTATGTAGTTGAAAATAGAATTAAAATATACTCTTTGGACATTGTCGTCTGGTGAATATTTTTCTTTGAATAATTCAGCGTAAGTTTTTGGTGCATTTGCTTCTTTAGAATCTCCAATAAACCTTGAAATATTAAATGAAAATCCTTGAAAAACTTCTTTAATCTCAGCGAAATTCGTTGTGTTTAACTTCCCCATTTTGTACTCGATAGATATTGGTAAAGTAAAATTCAAAATTTCCTCAAGCACATTTTTTTTTATTGTATCGAATTTGTTTTCCGTTGAAAGAAAATTAGTTGTATCATTAAATACTATTTTGAAATGTTCTAAAAAGAATAATAGATTTCTAAGATTGTCTTTGTTTTGAGAAATTCTATGTACAATATTTTTCTTATGTTCAATTAAAAAATCAAAATACGGTTTGTTTGCAGTTTGATATTTTGATTTAATAATCCTATCGAATGTTAAAGAGACATTAGTGCTGAAACTTACTGAAATTCCAATTACCTTTTCTCTTAATAACGAATAATTATCAATCTCGTTAGTATTTATTTCTTTTCTAAGTTCGTCTTCATTGGCTATTAATAAGATTTTTGCATTAAGGTTTTCT
This sequence comes from Lacinutrix gracilariae, assembly GCF_042684485.1. Taxonomy (NCBI): domain Bacteria; kingdom Pseudomonadati; phylum Bacteroidota; class Flavobacteriia; order Flavobacteriales; family Flavobacteriaceae; genus Lacinutrix; species Lacinutrix gracilariae. Next base: position 7,446 of record NZ_JBHULM010000013.1, read on the forward strand.
ACAAGATTGTTCACAAAACCAAACACTTCCTTTAAATCAAGTTCTGAGCTTTTTCTATCTAAGTCATCAATACATATTAAAATTTTACGATAATCAGTTAAGCTCTCACTAGATGTTCCAGTTTCGGATAATAAATCTTTTAAATTACTTCCGAAATGTTTTAAAACAGTATTTCCTAAACCTGCGACAATTTTTACACCTCTTTTTTTTAATATTGGATATAATTCAACAAATATTTGATTTTGAATATCTTCGATAGATTTAACTCCAAAAAGTGAAATTAGTATTGGAATATAGGTTTCGTCTTTTTCTGAATTGGGAATTTTTAATTGAGCTATTTTAGGAAAAAGTTGATTCTTGATATAATGTGTTTTTCCAATACCATAATCGCCATTAATAATTATAGCATAATTCGTGTCTAGTTCAAGATATTGTTCTATTCTATATGTTATTTCTTCGTTCATTTCGTATTAATGCCAACGTGTTTGTATATGGTTTGTTGCGTGGTTTAAGCAACTAATTTAGTAAATAATTACCGACCAAGAAAGTCCGCGAGGACTTTCGTAAGTAGGCGAGAAGCTAGCAATAAATTATATACGGTGTTGGCAAATCGTTTTTTAATTCATATTCGGCAATATTAGACTTAATCCGTAAAAATAAATTCCGCCAATTATTAAAATTCCGATAAAATTTATTTTCAGAGTTGTGTTTTTTAAATCAGTCCATATTGTTTTTAATTTTTCTTTTTCCGATTCGACAACTTTAGTATTTGCAATAAAATCTCCAATTCGTCTTTGTGGATTTATAAATCCGATAATAACTTCTAAAGGCCAAGCAACACAGATTGTCAAATTCCGAACGAAACATTGTAATTCGGTAGCAGGCCTTTCCGTTTTTCGATTTATTACTTGATAGCCCAAAATCCGTTTTGCAGGACTTTTGCCTTTAAAAAAGTCTTTATTTAAATAAATAAAAACTATTAAGAAGAAAACAAAGAATCCCATTCCGTCATTCATTTTCAGTCCGATGTTTTCAGATATTATTGTCAAGATAATTGATGGTGGAATAATCAAAATACACATTATAAAATGGTCTAATAACATACTCGCAATTCTCCGAAGTCTATAGTTTCCATCAACTGTTTTTTTTATTACTCCAACAGCTGAAATTTCGTTAGAATTTTGATGTTTTTCGGTCATTTCTTAAATGTTTGCCAACGGTCTTGTGTATGGTTAGTTGCGTGGTTAAGCAACTAATTTAGCAAAAATGAACCGAACGAGAGGAAATTCCGCAGGAATTTCCACGTAGGCAAGTCACTAGCAATTAATTATACACGGTGTTACCCAACGTTTTTGTTCTTTAAAATTAATTCAACTGCTTTCACAGCTTCTTTCTGATATTTTGATTTGTTAGTCAAAATTTCGTTTAACTCGGTTTCTGATTTTGTTTTAAATTTCTCAACAAACTTTTCGGTTTGGCTTTTTTCTTTTTTCCTTTTCAATTCTTGTTTTAGTTCTACTGTTTTTTTTGAATCGGATTTATTAATGTAGGTAAACATTCTAAACCTATATTTTGTGTTTTTAAAAAAAGGATCATTGTGAATAAAGTCGTGAAGAATGTTGGTCAAAAAGTATCTATCTCCATTCTTAAATTTCAAGTCCCAATATCCAAAGTCAGATACAAGCATGGGAATTCGTCCAGCTCTATCTATTGCATTTTTGTAATAAATTCCAAGATGATAAGTTGATTCCGAAACATCATTTATCGTGTACGTTTTAGTCTTTCCGTTTTGAGTGATTTCAATTTTTTTTGAGTCAAAGTCCAAAGTAAAAGTAGTGCCTTTGTTTTCAAAGTAATAATTGAGATAGATTAACAAAGACGGAATGTTCATAATTAGGATTATGACACTAATAATTATTAATATTTGTTGGTCAAGAACAAATTCGGTTTCGTTTCTCCATTTCCAATAAAAAGGCAATACGATTATCAGAAAAGCTATCATTTTGAGGTTGTCAAAAAGTAGTTCTTTCAGAAGCTTGTTGTTTATTTCGTAGTGTTTTTTCAAATGTTGGGTAACGTGTTTGTATAAGAATAGTTGCGGGTTTGTATGCGAGGATTTTCCGAAGGAAAATCAGACGTTACAAACACGCAGCGACCTTTGATTTAGCACTAAACCGCAATTATTTTTATACGGTGTTGTGCGTAGTATTTTATTTATCCTTGATAGGAACATTTAATTCTGTTCCAATTTTTTCTCCATTAATTTCAAAACGTAATTTTATGTTCAGAGTGTCAGATTCCAAATAATTACTTGGAACATTTATCTCTGTTTTAGTAATTCCGTTTTCCGTTCCGAGCATTTTTATTCCAGCACCAAAAATCGAACCCGTTTTTGGGTCGATATTTTTCCATTTAAAATCCGTTCTGATTGGTGTGTCATAGGTCAAATAGTCATTTCCATTTAAGATTCTTAATTCTACGCTACTTTCTCCGTTTTCGTATATAAATTCCGAAGTGTTTTTTTTCGATTCCGTACAGCAATTCAAAGTCAGAATTAGAAGTCCAAATAGTAAAATTCGTTTAATCATCTTTCTTGTTTTGATTCTTTTTTATTCCCATTCGTTTGTGTCCATATTTTTCGAATAAGTTTTATTATCTATTAGAGATTGATAATTCTCACTCATAAAATTTACAAGTTCTAGAAATGATTCTTTTTCACCAATTACATCTTGGTCATAATATAAATTTCCAAAGTTTTTATACATATGAATAGGCGAATACTCTTTTTTATGTAATCCAATAACGTATTCATCTAAATCAGCACAAAAACTAATAATATATTCTTTATTTTCTTCTGATAGAAATTCTAAAATCTCTTTTATGGATTTTTCACGACCAGAATCTTTTTCAATTTCATATAGATAGGGTAGAGTAAAGCCATATCTGTCATTTTCGATGCAATGAATATCTATTTCTTCAATCATAAAGTTTCGGTTTGCTCATATTACGCACAACGTGTTTGTATATGGTTTGTTGCGTGTTTTAAGCAACTAATTTAGTAAATAATTACCGACCAAGAAAGTCCGCGAGGACTTTCGTAAGTAGGCGAGAAGCCAGCAATAAATTATATACGGTGTTGGGCACAGTTATTTAATTTTTGTAAGTCGTATTACAATAAGGATGAGTTATTTGTCCGTTTTCAGGATTTCCTTTTCCTCCATCTTGTTTTCTGTCAATATGGTCTATTGTAATTGAATTTTTATGAATAAATCCATTACAAATCTTACATCTTACACCATTTTTTAATGCTTCTTTAATAAATACTTCAGATTTGGAATCAGTCGTAAAGTTACTGAAGATTTCTTTTGATTCAGGTGTTGATTGTAAAGTGATATAGTCAAATTTGGTTGTTAGAATTATTTCTTGAACACTTTCTTTGACAGACTTACCTTCTAATATTTTTTTATTTATCTCTGTGTAAAATTCTACTACGTGAGGAATAGCTTTAAATGCACTTCTATATTTTCTTGAAATTTGCTGAATAATATATTCATAACCAAGTAAAAATTCTTCGAACTTTTCTCTAGTTTTTATAAAGTCATTGTACTTGTTTCTTTTTTCAAGTTCTTTTACATAAGCTAAAGTGAAATAGAAAGAAGCTGGCTTGTGTTTACCTTCTATTGAATAGAAATATACAATTGGATGTAAACCAAGAGATGATGGATGAACGCTATTTAAACGCCAAGCTAATTTCCTTACATTTTTTAAATATCTTAAAGTTTGTGAACCATCTAAATCATCGTCTAGATTTTCTGAAAAATTTGGTCCTATATTGCTACTCATATTTACAAACTCTAAAATCAGAGGTAAACTTTGTGCAGAAGCTAGTTTTCCACCAATAGGAATGTCCAATGTTTTGACTGGTGTCTTTAATGTTGGATTGTAAATTATATTATGAATTTCTTTAGATATTTTTTGAATATCTGCTTGTATTTCAGCTGAAAAATCGGACCAATATTTATGTCCTTGTCCACCTCGTATAATTGCTCTTGCAGCGATACAATTCCCTTTTTTCCTCGACTCAAGTATTTTTAGTTCGGTTGGGTCAATTTTTGAAGGTTGTTGATTTATTTTAAAGAATGACTTTTCGGCTTTTTTAGCATCTCCATCTACCCATTGAACTTGAATAGAAAAAGCTCCTAAATTTTTTGCTTTTTGAATTAGGTCCTCATTTCCGTTTTCTTGAATTGGTGCGTTTATAATATCTTCATATTTTCCAATTCTCTTATTTATTAATTTTCTTGTTCTCGCTGCTATCTCTTTAAATTCCTCGTTTAAGCTATCTCCAAATAGTTTTTGCGAAATTTCTCCATCTCCATAATCGTCTTTAATCCAAGAAATTAATGCACTTAATCGATGAGCACCATCAATAACAAAATACAAGCCTGTATTATTTCTCCATAATATAATAGCAGGTATTAATTCTCCATTAATAAAACTCTCAATAAATTCAGCTATTTTTTTCGCATCCCATTCATTTGTCTCTCTTTGGAAATCTGGTTTCCTTAAGAATGGGTAAAAGAATCCACCTGTAAAATTAGAAATTGATATTGAGTTGAATAAATTAGTCGAGTTTTGACTCCCAATTACTTCGAAATCCTCTCTTGGTATTATTGCATCTAAATTTACTTTTGCCATTCTATATTTTTGTTTTTAACGCGATTTCTTTAATTGTGCCCAACGGTTTTGTATATGATACGTTGCGTGGTTTAGCACGTAATTTAGCAAATAAAATCCAGATAGAAAATCCGCTAGGATTTTCGTAAGTAGGCTAGTACTAGCAATGGATTATATACGGTGTTGTA
>NZ_JBHULM010000014.1:0-3205 GCF_042684485.1 Lacinutrix gracilariae
GTATAAATTCCGAAATTTGAGTGAGAAGATATTCCGATTTTGAGTGATCAGAAATTCCGATGAATATTATTTTTTGAAATTCGGTTTAAAAGGAGTTACAATTTCGGAGCAATTAAAGGTAACGGTTCTGTATATGATACGTTGCGTGTGTAAGCAACTAATTTAGCAAATAAAAACCGAATAGAATATTCCGCAGGAATATTCGTAAGTAGGCTAGAACTAGCAATGGATTATATACTTTGTTATGCACTGGGCTTTATTATTTCATCTTTAAGTAAGAAAGTTTCTGAATCAACTATCATTTTCTTAAAAGTTATTTTATCGTAAGGCAACTCACTTTTTTTTATTCGGCTCATTGCGTTATCAATTTCGTTTTTTTTGACATTACAACCAAATATAATTTCTTTTATTCTGTCTTTGTCATAGTTTATAAATTCGGAATCCTCATTATTTTTGGATTGAGCAATTGCCCTAATCTCTTGCTCATAAATCCATCTTTCCGACTTTGTTGTTAACCAATAAAGTAAAATTCTATTAGTATTAGTTTCTCCGTCTAATAATTTTATTTCGTTTAAATACTTTACAGGACAAAGAATGAACTTTTCAGGATATAAATGAGGAAAATCAAATCCAACACAAATTCCGTTGTGTTTATTCGCATAGTGCGACCACATTAAAACTTCGTTGTATATTTTTGAAAAACAAGATAGTTTATAATCTTTTTTCTTGCTCTTTAATAGTTTTGACAATGTATTTGGGTCATTAAGTTTTTTCGCCATTTCACGACGTTTCTGTCGAGAATATTTTTCTTGAATTTCGGCAAAAGCATTAGCAATATTTTTCTTGTCAATATTTACTTTTAATAATTTTTCGTTACAATCAAAAGGGTCGTTGAAAGTTTCTGGATTTGAAAATTTCAGTGATTGTTTTAGAATGATTTCCTCAAGTGCGATTTCGTAACTTGAAAATTGATAAACTATTTTCGTATTCAAAACCGAAACCAAATCATTGGTTATTATTTTTTCAATTTCGGATTTCTGTAGCATTCTTTAGAGTGAGTTTTTCGCCTTGTGCATAACGTGTTTGTATATGGTTTGTTGCGTGGTTAAGCAACTAAGTTAACAAATAAAAACCGAATAGAAAATCCGCGAGGATTTTCGTAAGTAGGCGAGAAGCTAGCAATAAATTATATACGGTGTTGCCCACAGTTTTTATTTCTCAATTGATGTTTCCCAACCATCATAATCTCCATTTAATTCAGATGCTTTTTGCCATAATTCCAAGGTATATTCATCTATTTCATCATATCCAACTTTGTCAATCCGTGAGATTTGAATCACAAATTTATATTCGTTCGGTTGTTCTGTTTTTGCTTTGTTTTTTGTCTTAAAACCTAAATCATTTGTAAATTTCTCAAATTGGTCAATTTCACTTTTGGTTTTAAAATATATCCAATGAAAAACTTCTCTTTCTTTTGTTAGATTGTCTCCGCCTTTTTCTAATTGTTCGAGAACTCTTCTGTTTTGAATTATTTGCATTTGTCTTGGCAGAGGATATAGAAAGTCAAAATAACCACTCCATTTTTTATCTTCGTTATGTCCAAAGTCAAATTTGTGATTTGGAAATTGGGTCATTGCTGAAGAAACTTCTTTTTCCATTAAAATCGTGTTTTCTCCAAAAAAGTACAAATCTCGAAATCCGTTAGAAGTTAGCCGACCTGCAAAAGTATAATTCAGATTTTTTTTGTTAAATTCACTTATTATTACGTCTTCAATTTTCCATAATTCATCTGCATCTTCGTTACTCGACAATCCATTGTCTTTCGGATTAGGCATTTTGATTGAAACATAAACTACATTTTCTTGTCCTTTTATTGGTGCAACGTTCATTAAATTCAAATCGGTTGCAATTGAACTTAATTTGTCATTTACATTCGAAAAGTAAAATGTCCAATCAGGTTGATATTCATTTTTCGGTTCAGATTGTCCGAAGATTTTACTTAAAAATCCCATAAATAAAATAAAGGTTAATATGTTTCGATGATGTTTTTTCAAATTGTGGGCAACGGTCTTGTGTATGGTTAGTTGCGTGGTTAAGCGACTAATTTAGTAAACAAAAACGAACGCGAGAAAATTCCGAAGGAATTTTCCAAATAGGCAACGACCAAAGCAATTAATTATACACGTTGTTGTGAGCAGTGCTTTATTCGTTTGCTAATTCGTTACTTATGATTTCGATAAACTTTTCGTTCCACTTTTTATAGTCATGTCCGCCATCAAATTCATTAATCTCAGCAGATAAATTCAATTCGTTATACTTTACTCTTAAGAATTCCGCATCTTCTTTAAGAAATGAAGGTTCTTCATTGCCATATTCTGAATAAAGATTTGGATAATCAACATTCTCTTTCCAAATTTTTGATTGGATATTTCCACCAAATATTGAAAAACAGAGATAAGTTCCAATTGTATTTGGCTTTTTATTTAACATACTCATTCCAAAACCAGCACCATTAGAAACACCATAAAAATATCTTTCATCTTTAGATAGTTTTTGGTTTAACTTATTTTCTACTGAAGATATTAATTCGTCATTAAAGTAATTCATATGATTTTTAAATCTATCAGAAAGTTTAGGATTGTGCTGCCCTTCAATATATTGATTTTCAATATATTCAAAATTTCTGTAGTTTAGGTATAATTTATCGCCATTCCCAATTTTCCCACTACTATCGGCAACTATTGAGTTATTATGGCTCTCGATTAAAATAGTTGGCTTAATTATTCGATTATCTATTAGTGAGTCTAATAATCTTTTATAAAATTTTTTTTCTGAGATTTCGTTACCGTCGGTAGCATAGATAATTGGATATTTTTTTCCTCTGTCAAAACCCTTTGGTAAATAGACATTATGTTTACGATATTCTTTCAAGTGTTTGCTATAAATCGAATCAGTATAATATTCAGATTCCGAGATTTTAGCTGTCTTTTTTGAATCACAACAAGTAAATAAAACTCCTAAAGTTACTATCAATAATATTCCAATTTTTATTTTCATCCGATTTTTTTTGCATTGCTCACAACGGTTTTGTATATGATATGTTGCGTGTATAAGTCACTAATTTAGCAAATAAAAACCGAATAGAATATTCCGCAGGAATATTCGTAAGTAGGCTAGAACTAGCAATGGATTATATACTTTGTTG
>NZ_JBHULM010000015.1:0-520 GCF_042684485.1 Lacinutrix gracilariae
TAGTAGATGAAACTATAGAATGTAATGGTACGGATAATGAAACAATTGCTAACGATTGGAATGCTGCAAACATACTTGCACTACAATCTTGTGGTACCGATGCTTGTAATACAGATGCAGTATTTGATGTAACTTCAGATTATGCATTTACTAACCTTGCTTCAACTTGTGGCGCTGGTGGCACATTAACAGTCACGTATACCGTTGCTGATGATTGTGATAACGAAACCGTTCTTACTGCAACTCTTACTCTAGAAGATTCTACTGGTCCTGACCTTACGGCTTGTACTGTTGTAGATGAAACCATAGAATGTAATGGTACAGATAATGAAACGATTGCTAACGATTGGAATGCGGCAAATATACTTGCGCTACAATCTTGTGGTACCGATAGCTGTGATACAGACGCAGTATTTGATGTAACTTCAGATTATGCATTTACAAACCTTGCTTCCACTTGTGGCGCTGGTGGTACATTAACAGTTACGTATACCGTTTCAGATGATTGTGATAACGAAAC
>NZ_JBHULM010000016.1:0-564 GCF_042684485.1 Lacinutrix gracilariae
CAACGTTTGCGTATATGAAATGTAGCGTATAATTAGCTAACTATCTTTCGTATTTGCTTTTACTTTATAAATAAACAAAAAAAAATGCTGATGTCAAATGCCTAGCTATTTTTTATATACGCTGTTGTGTTTAGTAATTTGGAAATTCCCCTAGGGAATATCCAGAATTACGTAGTAAGCACGGACGCTACATCGTAACTTCATGATCCGATGGGCATGGTTGTAAAATTATGCACTATATCAAGCCTGATATGGTCCGTTATTTTTCAAGCAAGCTAGCGATTTGAGGATACTATAATGTTCTGAACTATCAAACGCTAATGGTAAGTTGTACTTGACTTTGTCAAAAATTTAAGCTACCTTATTCAAGCTTTAATGCGAATCAAAATTCGTATTTGAGAGTAAAACTCTCATCCGATTTTAATCGAAAGTTTGAGTCGGTGAAATTCTTATTGTAAGTCCAGTATTCCGTAAGAGTTTTATCGCTCTGACATTAATCCATAAGTTTCGATACTTGCAATGAACAAGGGAAGTTCCAGAAGTCGGGGATTATTAAATACAACG
>NZ_JBHULM010000017.1:0-604 GCF_042684485.1 Lacinutrix gracilariae
CCTACTATTCCCGTATAATCTACAATATCGCCTGCTGTTCCGTTAATCGTGAATACTGCGTTTCCTCCAGAACAGGTTGAAGAATTACTACTTAGTGTGACTGTTGGTGTCGCACTTATGGTTACAGCTTCTGTGTTGTTTAATGTTGCCAAACAACTTGTTGTTGGATTGGTAACATTAGTTAATGTTATGGTTTGATCTGTAGTGACTCCTGCTACTGTGATTATTGCTGTTCCGGAAGCATCTAATGTCACAGGACTTGCTGGTGAACCTACTATTCCCGTATAATCTACAATATCGCCTGCTGTTCCGTTAATCGTGAATACTGCGTTTCCTCCAGAACAGGTTGTAGTATTACTACTTAGTGTGACTGTTGGTGTCGCACTTATGGTTACAGTTTCTGTGTTGTTTAATGTTCCTGAGCAACTTGTTGTTGGATTGGTAACATTAGTTAATGTTATGGTTTGGTCTGTAGTTACTCCTGTTACTGTGATTACTGCTGTTCCGGAAGCATCTAAAGTGACAGGACTTACTGGAGAACCTACTATTCCTGTGTAATCGACAATATCGCCTGCTGTTCCGTTGATAGTAAATACTGCGTTTC
>NZ_JBHULM010000018.1:0-641 GCF_042684485.1 Lacinutrix gracilariae
AGTACAAGCCGTAAGGTCAGGACCAATAGAATCTTCTAGAGTAAGAGTTGCAGTAAGAACGGTTTCGTTATCACAATCATCAGAAACCGTATAGGTAACTGTTAATGTACCACCAGCTCCACAAGTTGAAGCAAGGTTTGTAAATGCATAATCTGAAGTTACATCAAATACAGCATCTGTGTCACAAGCATCGGTACCACAAGATTGTAGTGCAAGTATGTTTGCAGCATTCCAATCGTTAGCAATAGTTTCATTATCTGTACCATTACATTCTATAGTTTCATCTACAACAGTACAAGAAGTTAAATCAGGACCAATAGAATCTTCTAGAGTAAGAGTTGCAGTAAGAACGGTTTCGTTATCACAATCATCAGAAACCGTATAGGTAACTGTTAATGTACCACCAGCGCCACAAGTTGAAGCAAGATTAGTAAATGCATAATCTGAAGTTACATCAAATACTGCATCTGTATCACAAGCATCGGTACCACAAGATTGTAGTGCAAGTATGTTTGCAGCATTCCAATCGTTAGCAATCGTTTCATTATTCGTTCCGTCACACTCTATAGTTTCATCTACTACAGTACAAGCCGTAAGGTCAGGACCAATAGAATCTTCAAGAGTAAGTGTAGCAGTAACAG
>NZ_JBHULM010000019.1:0-659 GCF_042684485.1 Lacinutrix gracilariae
AAACCGTTGTAGGTAATTTAAGAAAATGAACATCGACCTTAAAAAACATATTTTACCATTCGGAATTCTTGTCTTACTTTTTTGGTTAAGTAAAAGTTTTGAGGAATATATTGGAGCAGTCGTTTTTCTGATTGTTGGTAGCGGATTTTTATTCGCAGGATTCTATATTCGAAATACAAATAGCAGAATAAGAGCCAACGGAATTAAAACTAAAGCGAAAATAGTTGACTTTAAAAAAGAACGAAATAAAGATGCTGACGGAGATTCTTACGAATATCATTTTCCGATAGTAAGTTTTACTGACCGAAATGGAGTTGAAACGACTCAAAAGTTGGACTCTAGTGAAAACCCGAAACGGATTAATGAACTGATTGACATTATTTACCTGAAAAAACAAAATGAGTACGAAATAATAAAAGACAATGATTGGTGGGAAAAGAACCTACCAATGATTTTACTAATCGGTGGATTTTTATTTTATGGAATCGGAATTATATGGTTGATAAATAAAATCTAAATAAAAAACTACCTACAACAACGTATATAAAAAATTGCTATTTTTAGCTAAATCAAAAGGTCGTTGCACGTTTGCTACGTCTGATTTTCCTTCGGAAAATCCTCGCACGCAAACACGCAACTTTCCATATACAAAACCGTTA
>NZ_JBHULM010000020.1:0-660 GCF_042684485.1 Lacinutrix gracilariae
CGTTGTGGGTAATATCCGAAAACCGAAATTGAATTGAAAAAAATAGATTGGACATTATTATTAGCATATATCGGAATCCATATTATTATAGGATTGATTTATGTGTTTGATTTGTGTGACCGAGAATGGATTCAGGATTTCTATTTTGTAATACCTTTCATTTATGTTTTTCTGATATTTGACATTTATCACAAGCGATTTTGGAATAATAGAATACTGCTGATTTGGGGAATTATTGGAATAGTTCAATTAGCTGTTTATTTTAATTATCGTGATTTACCTGAAATCCAAGCTGTAAATGGAAATGATTTGATTTGGCTAAAAGCACTTCCTTTGACAATCTTTACATCTTTCATTTTAAACCTGATTAACAAAAAAATTTATGGAGATAATTTTATAGTAACTGCATTTCGACTTGACCCGAATCGGATTGACCAAAAAGACGGAAGAAAGTTGAGACCAGCTGACTATATTTTCTCTGTAAGCGGATTTATGATTATAATATTTGGAACAGTATTTACGAATTAAAATACTACCCACAACACCGTGTATAATTAATTGCTAGGTTCTTCTCTACTTGCGAAAATTCCTGCGGAATTTTCACGGGTTCGTAAATGTTTGTTAACTTAGTTGCCTAACCACGCAACTAACCATACACAA
>NZ_JBHULM010000021.1:0-688 GCF_042684485.1 Lacinutrix gracilariae
AACGGTTTTGTATATGATATGTTGCGTGTATAAGTCACTAATTTAGCAAATAAAAACCGAATAGAATATTCCGCAGGAATATTCGTAAGTAGGCTAGAACTAGCAATGGATTATATACTTTGTTGTGCGTAGGTTTTATTTCTTATTTAATTCAAATGTTCCTTTGTCCTTTGGAAAGCTAGAATCATAATCACCACTAATTTCAATTCCGTCATCGTCTTTCATTCCGTCATATTCAATAAATTGTCCTTTTCCAATTGACATTTTAGCTTTAAAAAATCTGCGATTAGATTCACTACTTTCATTCTGTCGTCTTTTTTGTCCAAAGTTATTTCCATCAACATCAGATTTCGAAAAGTTACCTGATAATTCCACAATTTTATTTTGTCCAGGTTTATAAAGACTCCAAAGATTATAGTAAATAAGCGTTTCGCTTTTAAATTCCGCATTATTATTTTCAGGAATTGTCGTCAAAACTTTTCCGCTGACAAGTGCGTATTCAGAACTATTCCATTTTCCGTTCCAATTTGATTCCGCAAAGTTTTCAGGAATTGAAGTTCTATAAACGATTTCGTTTGATATAAACACAAAGACGAGAAGAATCAAAGCCGTTATTAAAATTCGTTTTATTATTTTCAGAAATCTATTTTTCATTCAGAGTTCAGTTTTTCTCAACTTACGCACAACG
>NZ_JBHULM010000022.1:0-720 GCF_042684485.1 Lacinutrix gracilariae
TACTTTATTATTTTTTGCAATGTTTGCCTTTTTTTTGCAAGCTAATGCACAATCCATAATTAATATTACTACCTCAGGAGGTAGTTATACAAGTGAAAAATGGGTGTCTATAACCGATGGTGTAGATGGGACTGGAACTCAAATTTGGGGACAAGGAAACGGAACGCAATGTGATGGTGCTGGTTTAATTAATGAAAATATAAGCTTACCAGCAGGAACTTACTATGTAAATTGTTATGATAAATATGACGATAGTTGGGATGGTACTTTAATAAGTGTTACTGCCTATGGTTCGGTTATAGGGGATAATGGAGGTGTAAGCCCTGATGATGGAGAAGATACAGATGCGTCTTACCTTTGTGAAGGTACTCCTGAAGAGTTAGAAGCATCTTTTATGATTGTTGTACCTGTTGCGCCTTGTGTAGCACCTACTGTTACATTTACAGTTATAGAAGATTGTGCTCTCGGTTTTACCGTAGATATAGACGTAACAGATATGGGAGACGCTACTTCTTACGATGTGCAAGAATCTGGAGCTAGTGTTGGTACTATTACTGCTACAGGTGTTACAAATGTAGGACCATTTACTAATGATAACGCAATAGACTTAACACTTGTTCACAATGTAAGTACACTTTGTAATTTAGAGGAAACAGGTTTAGTTAATTCTGCGTGCCCAGCAACAAATGATGAGTGTGCAAATGCTATAGATTTAGATTC
>NZ_JBHULM010000023.1:0-778 GCF_042684485.1 Lacinutrix gracilariae
TACGCACCCGTGCGCCGGTCGTCATCAAAGAAGCAAGCTTCTTTATGTTACCCCTCGACTTGCATGTGTTAGGCCTGCCGCTAGCGTTCATCCTGAGCCAGGATCAAACTCTTCATCGTTAAATTTTAAAGTCTTGCGACTAATATGCTTAACAATTAATGGAATTTTCTAGTACTCAAAATGGTTTATTCTCTTTGTTTAATTAAGCCGTTTCCAACTTAATCTTACGCTGTCAATTCAATATGTCTATGAACTTTTTTTCTCTTTCCTAAAACGCTTTAGCGCTTAGCGGGTGCAAATATAAAACCCTTTTTTAAATCTCACAATGTTTTTTGAAGAAAAAAATAATTTCTTTTTTCTAACCTGTTAAAACACTATTTCTTTGAACTTCCCTACTACCTAACTTACTCGTTGTTTCCGTAGCGGGGTGCAAATATAGATACCTTTTTTAATCTGACAATGACTTTTTTAATGTTTTTTTAAACTTATTGTAACACTTCACTTTTAACGACTTGTTATCAATAGCTTACAGCTTTATTTTTATGCCTTTTATTTTTGAGAATCTTTGTTTTGCGTTAAGGATAGCAGCGGCATCCTTTTTGTTTAATAACACAAAACTCTTGGTATTTAATAGATAACAATCTTACAGGAAGCCGTTTAACTTAAAAATGACTACAAAAAGATATAGCGGATAGCCTGACCTTACTTTACCCTTTTGTAAAGTAAGGTAACGCCATTAGTTTTATAAAAAGAAGTTCCAAACTACTCCAAAGCGAAC
>NZ_JBHULM010000024.1:0-847 GCF_042684485.1 Lacinutrix gracilariae
AACGTGTTTGTGTATGGTTAGTTGCGTGGTTAGGGAACTAAGTTAGCAAACTTTAACGAACCCGTGAAAATTCCTGCGGAATTTTCGCAAGTAGGCTCAAAAAAGCAATTAATTATACACGGTGTTAGCCATAGTTTTTTATTTCCTAAATATTACTTTATGCACTTTTAATTCAACTTTCGTTCCGCCAATTCCTGTTCTTTCCATAAAATGCGTTCCCATTGGTTTTCCTAAGTCAATTTTTTCAATTCTCGAAAAGTAATACTCAGCATCTCTTTCCGAAAATCTCGAAAGAGAACCTAATTTTAAATCACGAATTTTTTTCGCAAACTCTTTTCCATTTATCGGCTCTATTTCTTTTACAATTCCAATTTCAGTAGGCAATTCCGATTCAGTTCCGTTAAAGAAGTGCATACTTTTCCTAACTCTCTTTTTTGGTTTAAATCCAAATGGTGCTGGAATTAATAATTCTCCATTTTTCGTGTAATTATTATGGTCGTATTCAGAACACGAAAATAGTGCTTTTGTATAAACTTTATTTTCAGTCTGTTGAAAATTCAGCGGTATTTTGAAAGGATTTTTAAAGTCCATTTCTTTGTTTTCGGACTCTAATTCTAAATCACAATCTTCAGGTAAATTAAAAGTCACTTCGCAATCACAAAATCCACCATTCGATTCCAAAACGTCAATTAGGTCAGACTTATCAATTCCGTTTTTCTCAGCCCATTCAAAAGTGTTTTTCAATGAGTGGTCACATCCGATTTTTTCAATTCGGTTTTCTATAAAAACACAAAGTTCAGTTACTTGATTTTCTGTTAATACGGTCATTTTTCAAATTATGGCTAAC
>NZ_JBHULM010000025.1:0-868 GCF_042684485.1 Lacinutrix gracilariae
CAACGGTTTTGTATATGATACGTTGCGTGGTTTAGCACGTAATTTAGCAAATAAAATCCAGATAGAAAATCCGCTAGGATTTTCGTAAGTAGGCTAGTACTAGCAATGGATTATATACGGTGTTGTAAAACGTTTTTTTACGGTAATATTTTCGGACCTAAAATATTCATCCATAAAATGAATCCAAATATTCCACCTAAAAATCCACCTACAATAAATGTTAATCTTAAATGTTTAGGTACAATTCTAAATATTATAAATATCGATATGAATAATCCGATAATTCCTAAAATACAAGAAACAGTTCCGCTCCAAATATTTAATAATTCAGAGATTCTCTTTTCGTCTCCTCCAAAATAACTTCCATCTGGTTTTATTAATTCAATACCAATAGACATTGTCAAATTGAAGGCTTCTCTTAACCAAAATAAAGAAAGAAAAACAGCTAACCAATCGAATAATTTTAGTCCAAATTCATTAATCTTTTTTCTTCTCCAGAAGAGAATAATTAATCCAATTATTCCTGTAATTACTGTTTGTAAAGGACCTCCAATTCTTACCAGTAAAATATCATTCGTTAATTTTTTTACTCCATTTTCATATTCCGTCTTTTGTTTAAATTCAGTTCCGTTTTTAATTTCAGTTTTATTTTGATCGTAAATTTCAATAATGTTTTTTTGGAAAGAAGAGTTGTCATAATTCATACTTCCATAATGAAGAGTGGTTTCGTAACCTAAAGATTTAGCAACTATTATATGTCCATATTCGTGACTTACTGTTCCAATTATTGTGAATAGAACAAATCCAATAAAGATAAATATCAGATGTTTAATGTCAATCGAGATTTTCATTCAAATGTTTTACAACG
>NZ_JBHULM010000026.1:0-1078 GCF_042684485.1 Lacinutrix gracilariae
ACAACACCGTATATAATTTATTGCTAGTTTCTCGCCTACTTACGAAAGTCCTCGCGGACTTTCTTGGTCAGTAATTATTTACTAAATTAGTTGCTTAACCACGCAACAAACCATATACAAACACGTTAGCCAACATTAGAAATACAATGAGAATTGAAATAAAAATTTTATTCCTTTTAATCTTTTCAACAAACATTATGAATGGACAAACCTCTGAAAATACGGAATCCATTGGTTGGGATGCAATAGATAGCACTTTGAAAAAAGAATATGGTGAACAAGTTCCTCTACATTATGCGCCAGAAATTTATTACTCACTTGGTGGAAATGAACCTCTCGATGGAATTAGTGTTTACGTGGATAAGGAAAACAAATGTTATCATTATATAACTTATGGTTTTTCGGAAATCTATGAAAAAGAAACGGAAGACAAAGAGATCAGTGGATTTGGATTTGAATTGACTTTTAGGCTAAAATTTACTGAATTCTCTGAAAAATATCCGACTTGGCCAATTAATCTACTTCAGAACATCGCGAAAGTAACTTTCTCTAAAGGAATGACATTCAAAGAATTTCAGACTCTTTCATCTGGACCAATTCGATTGGAACCTTCAACCGAAATCAAAGGAATTTTATTCACCTTAGACCCAACAATGAAAGAAATAGAAACTGAAAATGGAAAAGTTGAATTTTTGCAGATTTTTGGATTGACTTCAACCGAATATCAAAATATCATTGACAAAAAAACTGACAGACGAGAATTTATTAGTGATGAACTGAATAAAAATCCTTTACTAATAACTGACGTCGAAAGAAAATAACGTTGGCTAACAACGTGTATAATTAATTGCTTGTGACTTGCCTACGTGGAAATTCCTGCGGAATTTCCTCTTGTTCGGTACATTTTTGCTAAATTAGTTGCTTAACCACGCAACTAACCATACACAAACACGTTGTGCGCAATATGAAGAAACATCCGTAAATGAAATCAACCTTACTTCGACACAGAACAATTTTAGAACCTAAACAAAATCGAGAAAACAATCTTGAAAACGGAAATGATGCGGAAGTACTAAGT
>NZ_JBHULM010000027.1:0-1078 GCF_042684485.1 Lacinutrix gracilariae
ACAATATGTATAATTCATTGCTTGTTTTTCCCTTTTCGGAATAATCCTTCGGATGATTCCTCTGGTTCGTTTCTTTTTGTTAAATTAGTTTTTGAAATACGCAACGAAATCATACACTAACACGTTGGCATTAATTAAAACTCACAAACATTGGATTTAAAAAACGAGAATTTTGATTTTACTAAGATAATTCCAATTGGTGCTGTATTTATTACACTGTGCAGTTCTATTCATTATATTTTTTACTATAATTTCTTCAATATTAGAATAATCAACTATTTGACAATAACAGAATATGCCTCATTGTTTTTAGAGCATATTTTAGCATACTTAATTATTATTTTCGGAGGATTTATTTTTTCTTTTTTATCAAACAATTGGCCTAAAAAAAGTGGTAAAGGGTCGGTTATTTTTGGTATGTCTATTGTCATAATTTATACTTTAGTCAGACTGTTTTTCTTTTCTGAAAAAATTAATGAAAGAATAAATGAGGTTACATTTATTATATTTTACATAATTTTTTTGGTCTTTTATTTAAGACGGCTGAAAAACAAAAATTTAAATGTATTAGTTTATCTAGCAATTATATCTATAGTATATTCTGTATCTAGTGGGTTTGTAAGTGCATATAAAGTTATAGAAAACGAAAGTAAACTCAAATATGAATTTAAATTTGAGGAAAATACAATATCAAGTTCTGAAAAAAAATATTATTTAGGAAGGTCTGAGAATTACTTATTCTTCTACAACAATACTAGCAAGGTTTCTGAAGTAATAAAAACCAACAATCTTAAAAGTATTAATATTTTGGAAAAAAATAACTAATGCCAACACCGTATATAATTTATTGCTGGCTTTTTGCTTACTTGCGAAAGTCCTCGCGGACTTTCTTGGTCGGTAATTATTTACTAAATTAGTTGCTTGAAACACGCAACAAACCATATACAAACACGTTGTGGGTAATATCCGAAAACCGAAATTGAATTGAAAAAAATAGATTGGACATTATTATTAGCATATATCGGAATCCATATTATTATAGGATTGATTTATGTGTTTGATTTGTGTGACCGAGAAT
>NZ_JBHULM010000028.1:0-1250 GCF_042684485.1 Lacinutrix gracilariae
AAAAACGACTGCTCCAATATATTCCTCAAAACTTTTACTTAACCAAAAAAGTAAGACAAGAATTCCGAATGGTAAAATATGTTTTTTAAGGTCGATGTTCATTTTCTTAAATTACCTACAACGGTTTATGTATATGGTTTGTTGCGTGGCTAAGCAACTAAGTTAACAAATAAAAACCGAATAGAAAATCCGCGAGGATTTTCGTATAGTAGGCTAGAACCAAGCAATAAATTATATACGGTGTTGTGCATAGTTATTTTTTATTCCAGTTCTGTTCAAATTGTTCGATATATTGCAAGTATCTTTTGTCTTTAGTCGAGTACTTTTTCGTCAATTCAGCCCATTCATCAAATTTCTTTTTATTTTTGACTTTGAAATAGGCTTGAGCCATATTAACAGACATTTCACTTTTTTCAAAGTCGTTGTCAGACTTTTCAATTCCTTTTCGATAAGTTTTTTCTGCATCTTCTAGTTTATCCAAACCTAAATATGAATAGCCCAATTCTCTGAAAAAGTAATAATTTTTAGAATTATTCTCAATTGCTTTTTCCAAAATAGGAATTGCTCTTTCGAATTGTCCTAAATGATTGTAAGCAAACGCTAATTCAAATTCAAGTCCGTCAAAATGTGGTTCAATTTCATAAGCCTTTAATAAAGGTTTTAGGGCTAATTCACAAGCACCAACGTGATTATAGTGATAACCTTCTTGTTTTAAATAATCCACTTGGTCGGAACGTTCTTTATAAATAGATAACCATTCAGGTTTTTTTGGTAAATTCAGTGCAGAAACTTGACTTTCTGTCAAAATAGAAACCAAACTTGTATTTGGTTCAAGTCGATATTTCATAAATCCTACAGTTGAATCTCTTTTGATAGGAATTAACTCTTGTTCTTTTATTTGAAATTTAGTTTCATAATTAAAGGTAAAACCTGCTTGATTGTCCAAATAAATAAATCCATAAGCATAAGTGGAATCTGTATCTTTTTTTGGAAAGGCAATCCATTTATCAACTGCGTTAAAATACTTTGTGTCAAATTTTAATTCAGTCAGATTATTTTGTGAAAATCCAATATTTGAAACCAATATCAGAGCTAAAATTGTCAATCTCATAGTCTATTTTTTAATGTCTCGTCCTGAAATATGGCTACAGGTTAAAATTGAATTTACGCTGATAATTTATATACCATATTCGGTGTTTTATAGTCTAAAGATAAATGTAATCTTATTTCGTTGTATAAATTAATTGCAT
>NZ_JBHULM010000029.1:0-1269 GCF_042684485.1 Lacinutrix gracilariae
AAATGCAATTAATTTATACAACGAAATAAGATTACATTTATCTTTAGACTATAAAACACCGAATATGGTATATAAATTATCAGCGTAAATTCAATTTTAACCTGTAGCCATATTTCAGGACGAGACATAAAAAAAAACACAATGAAAAGAATAATTTTAACGGCAGTAATTGGGTTGTTAGTATCAAATTTTGCTTTTGGCCAAAAAGATATGACCAAGTATAAAGCGTTTATAAAGACAGCAGATTCTTTATACAATACTAAAGACTATAAAAAATCAGCAATTGCATATCAAAATGCATTTGATTCAAATGCAGGAAAAGCTTACCCTGGAGATAGGTATAATGCTGCTTGTACTTTTGCTTTGGCTGGAGATTCGGAAAAGGCATTTTATCATTTAATTTATTCAGCTGAACACCCAAGAATAAAATACAAGAACTATAATAACATTACAACAGATTCAGACTTGAATTCACTTCACAAGGATGAACAATGGGAAAAGCTAGTTAAATTAGTAAAAGCCAATAAAGATGAAGCAGAAAAGGATTTAGACAAACCACTTGTAGCAATTCTTGATACAATTTATAGAGAAGACCAAACATATAGAAGACAGATTGGAAAAATAGAGAAAAAATATGGGCGAGAATCTGATGAAATGAAAAAACATTGGGAATTGATAAACGAAAAAGATTCTATCAACTTAATTAAAATAGTGAAGATTTTAGATGAAAGAGGTTGGCTAGGTGCAAATGTCATTGGGAATTCTGGAAACTCAACTTTGTTTCTTGTGATTCAACATTCACCTTTAGAAGTCCAAGAAAAGTATTTACCAATGATGCGAGAAGCTGTAAAAATTGGAAATGCGAATTCAAGTAGTTTGGCACTTTTGGAAGATAGAGTATCTTTAAGAAAGGGAGGGAAACAAATATATGGAAGTCAAGTTGGTAGAGACAAAGAAACGGGAGAATATTACGTTTTACCATTAGAAAACCCTGAAAAAGTAAATGAAAGAAGAACACAAGTTGGACTTGGACCAATTGAAGATTACATAAGTAATTGGGGAATGACTTGGGATGTTGAAAAGCATATTGAAAGAACAGATAAAAAGGAAAAAGAAAAGGAATAAATACGTTTGCTAACACTGTGTATAAAACATAGCTAGTAAGTGCTAAATTCAAAGTTCTGTGCTTTCTACTAAGTTCGCCAAATCTGCGATTTGGCATTAATGAAAAGAAAAATGTAAATGCCAAATCGCAGATTTGGCTAAGTG
>NZ_JBHULM010000030.1:0-1282 GCF_042684485.1 Lacinutrix gracilariae
AACGTGTTTGTATATGGTTTGTTGCGTGGTTAAGCAACTAATTTAGTAAATAATTACTGACCAAGAAAGTCCGCGAGGACTTTCGTAAGTAGGCGAGAAACTAGCAATAAATTATATACGGTGTTGTGCGCAGTATTTTTACTATCTTTAGACCAAGATTGAGAGTTAGCTACCAGTCCGCTAATATGACGAAATATGCAAGTTCTTAGTTCACTAGGAATACGGAATTACAATTTATATTGTATGAACGTCAAATCGTATCCGCAAGTGGCTGGTTACTCTCAGTTATTTATAGTAAGCACTTAATAGTACTAATCGCCTTTTTATCAGTTGGCTTAACATTGAATTCTCTTGCCAATTTTCTGGCCACATAATCTCTTCTAACAATCTTATAATAACTGAAGTGTTTTCCAACCCTCCAGCATTATTAATTTGCACTTTTTCATAAGTTAATACGTATTCAGAAGTTCTAAATTCATATCCTCGCTCTGTTTCAAATTCGTTTTTGGTTATATAAATTTTTGAAGGTTTATGTTCTAACAGATTCCCGAGATAAGGGATTAAGTTCAAACTTTTCTCTTTATTTATACTAGAACGTTGTTTTCGGAACATATGCCTCCATCCAACTCTTGTTAATTCTACAATACCAAGATTTGGATTTACAATAGTTTTAGTCTTTAAACTTTTATATTTTTTTAAAGAATGTGCTCTTTTATCTTGTAGAGTTCCTGACAACTCTTTTATTATAATTCCCGAGCCTTCACTTTTTCCGGGAATAACCTTGGCTTGACATCTTGCAATATCAAATCTAGTAGCAGGATTAACTAGGTGATTATCTCCATAATTTTGGCTCACATTTGTTGAAAATGGATGTATATAAGCCCAATATGTCGAATTTGTCTCTCTCTCTACCCAAATTAAACAAATTGGATGAGATGTTCTTTGTGCTGATTTTTTTGCAACACCCAAAAGAGTAAAACCATTCTCAAGTTTTCTCCCATATGTACTTCCTGATTTTACTTGAACAAAAAAGATTAATCTTTCCTTTATAATCCAAGGATGATCATAAGAACAAATCAAATCAATTTTTCTGCCATCTTCATTTCTACTTCCCCAACTAACTTCGGCTCCCATTGCTTTAAGAAGCATAGAAGCACTTAGTACTTCCGCATCATTTCCGTTTTCAAGATTGTTTTCTCGATTTTGTTTAGGTTCTAAAATTGTTCTGTGTCGAAGTAAGGTTGATTTCATTTACGGATGTTTCTTCATATTGCGCACAACG
>NZ_JBHULM010000031.1:0-1297 GCF_042684485.1 Lacinutrix gracilariae
TCGTCCTGAAATATGGCTACAGGTTAAAATTGAATTTACGCTGATAATTTATATACCATATTCGGTGTTTTATAGTCTAAAGATAAATGTAATCTTATTTCGTTGTATAAATTAATTGCATTTTTTGTAGCTCTTTTCGCGTGAGCCACGTTATCAAAGGTCTGGTCTAGATAGAACTCATCTTTTAATATGCCATTTACACGCTCTGCCATGGCATTTTCGTAACAATGATTCTCCTCGGTCATACTAATATCTATCTTTTTTCTTTTTAATATTTGCGTGTAGACATTGCTACAATACTGTATGCCTCTATCGGAATGATGTACTAGGTCTTTAGTGTTTTTAGCTTGATATATAGCTTTGTTTAAAGCTCTTACACATCCTTTTAATTCTAGGCTATCACTTAGGTCATATCCTACGATTTTCCTGGAATACATATCTGTTATTAGTGCTAAGTAACAAAAGCCTTTAATGGTTCTTATGTAGGTTACATCGCTTACCCAAACCTGATTTGGCCTTGTAATTTCCATGTCTTTTATCAGGTTATTGTATTTATAAAAACGATGATAAGAGTTTGTTGTTCTGGAACTAGTTTTCTTTCTAAGTGTGAGCATGTTATGCTTTCTAAGCACACTAAATAAAGTGTCTCTGCCAACTTTAAGATTGGCTTTGTAAAACTCTTTATCTAAAGATTTAATGAGTTTACGAACACCTTCTCTAGGAAGGGATTTACGTTTTCTACTGACTATTTTTATAATCTGCTGCTCCAGTATTAAACGCTTATCAGCTCTAGATTTGTATTTATAATACGCATCACGTTTAAGCCCAAAACAACTCGTTATAGTAGTTAAAGACGCAAATCCCTTAGATTTCTCTTTAGCCTTGATCAAGGCTTTATACTTAGCTTTTTTTTTAGTTCAGCTACAGATTTATAGCCTAAGTCTTCGGCTGCTACTTCAAGGTATGAATCTAATACCAAAGTATCTAGATCCTTTTTAATCAGTAGTTTTTTAAGCTGTTCTATTTCCTTTTGAAGTGCTTTAATTCTTGATATTTCGTCTTTTGTTTCCACTTTTACTCTGGTGTTCATTAAGTCTTTGCGATTGTACTTTTTAATCCACTCATTGACTGTTGTAGGAGCAATGGAGTAGAGTTTACAAAGTTCGCTCTTTGTGTGTTTACCGGTTGTAAGTTCGGCTAAAATTTTCAGTTTGAAAGGTTCTGAATACCGTCTGATTACTTTGTCATTTTTGTACATAATGTTTAAAATTATGTAGCCTTTATTCAGGACGGGTCA
>NZ_JBHULM010000032.1:0-1617 GCF_042684485.1 Lacinutrix gracilariae
ATTTCGTTTGATATAAACACAAAGACGAGAAGAATCAAAGCCGTTATTAAAATTCGTTTTATTATTTTCAGAAATCTATTTTTCATTCAGAGTTCAGTTTTTCTCAACTTACGCACAACGTGTTTGTATATGGTTTGTTGCGTGGTTTAAGCAACTAATTTAGTAAATAATTACCGACCAAGAAAGTCCGCGAGGACTTTCGTAAGTAGGCAAGAAGCCAGCAATAAATTATATACGGTGTTGCCAACCGTTATTTTTTTATTCGAATGTTATTTTATATGTCAAAGGTTCCATCTTAAATTCATTTTCATTTTCAAAATTCGGTTGTTTTATTCTCAATATTTTCGGTTTTTCAGAACTTAATTCAGAAACGCAGTATAAATAATAATTCGGATATTCTTTTGATTTTCTCAATTCATTTCGAGTTAGAAAAAAACTTTTGTTTGATTTATTTGTTGAAATAGCCTTAACCTCAATTTGTTTCTGTGTTCCATTAGTTTCAAATGAAATTATGTCAAAACCGAGTTTCGGATTATTTGCAACTGAACGAACTTTTTCCGCTAAATCTGGAAATTCTTGACTTAAAAATTCTATTTCGTTTTTTAAAACAATTTCTTCGGCTAAATCTCCGATTTCCATTTGCTTTTTAAGTTGTTCTATATAGTCAATTTCAGTTTCAGGCTCGACCAAAGTTTCCAAATCAACTGCTTTTCTCGGTTCGTAGTTTGGTAATTCAGGTTTTTTCTTTTCGACTGTTTTTGTGGTTTTAAACTTTACTTCAATCTTTTCTTTAGCTTTCTCAAATTGAAATCCATAAATCCATAAAAACGAATGAGCATCAAGTAATTCAATTCCGTTAAACTTTGTTTTGAGATAATTTTGAAATTGTTTTATAATTCCAACAAAATCTTGATAATTTTCCCAAGATGAATTATGGCTTGTTTTTAAATCTATATTTAAAGAACTAAAAATTAAATCAAATCTCGTTTGTGAAATTGGAAGATATTTTTGAGAATTTTTAATAAAGAATAAATATGCAATTAATTGATATGAAAATCCTAATTCAGAAAATTGGTCAAATGCTTTTTCGTCTTTAATTTTACTTTTAAAAAACTCAAAAAGTAATTTTTCGTTTTTTGGATTTGCTTTTAGTTTACTGAAATTATCCTTTTTTCTCCAATCAATTAAATTGTTTTGATGAGTTTCAAAATTATAAATGACATTTGTCTGAATTGAATCTTTTACTGCTTTTAAAATTCTACCATTTCCAATTTCATTCTCTTTCCAAGTTTTGGTTAAAAGACTGTTTTTTGCTTCTTCTAAAACTTTGTATTTGTAGTTTTCGTGTTCATTTATGAAACTATTTTTTCTAAATTCAACGAGTTCTTCATTCGTGTCTTTTTCCACAATATTTTTGAATTCAGTTAAAGCGTATTCAAAAGTTTTCTCGTTAATTTCAATCATTCAGAGCGTAATTTTTTAATGGTTGGCAACGTTTGCGTATATGAAATGTAGCGTATAATTAGCTAACTATCTTTCGTATTTGCTTTTACTTTATAAATAAACAAAAAAAAATGCTGATGTCAAATGCCTAGCTATTTTTTATATACGCTGTTG
>NZ_JBHULM010000033.1:0-2040 GCF_042684485.1 Lacinutrix gracilariae
CACAACAAAGTATATAATCCATTGCTAGTTCTAGCCTACTTACGAATATTCCTGCGGAATATTCTATTCGGTTTTTATTTGCTAAATTAGTGACTTATACACGCAACATATCATATACAAAACCGTTATGTGCAAGCTGAACAAAAATATTGCTAAAATTGAATGAAGGTTTTCTATATTATTTTTTTCGTAATTCTTAATGTTTTAATTTTTGAAAAGTTGACTAAGAAAATAAAGTTAGCGAAGAAACTAAAAATCGGAATTCTTACAATTATGTTACTAATCTTGATTTTGCACTTTTTCAATCCACTTGACTTCGCAATACCAAATAAATTATTTATCATACTCTTTGGGTTTAGCTCATCATTGTTCATATTCCACTATGGTAGCCGAGTAGCAATCGCATTTTCAACTCATATCAATAAAGGTAGTAAGGATAAATTGCTTTATAACTGGTACGATTTTTTAATCTTTTACGTGGTTTATATAATGATTTCCATATTTCAGATAGCAACAATAATAAAAAATTGGAGTTTATAAAATGACTGAACAATCAATAATAAAACAAATTGGAAAACCTGCCGAAATCGATATGCGAACGCCGAAAGCGATTGGAAGTACAGGATTTTATTTAAAGTCATTTAAAACGAAAAATTCCGAAACTGAATCTCTAAAAATTGACTCGAAATGCAACTTTGAAAAGCGAACTGGCGGAATTTTATTGCGTGCGAATTATTCAAATAATTTAACTGCTATTCCTATTCCGAATGAAAACATTATCGAAATCTCACTCAAACGCGGAAAAGAGAATATTGACCCATTTTTTCTGTCACCAATGTGGATTTTATTAAAACTCGGAGTTTCTAAATTATACGCTCGATATTTTAGATTTAGACTTCACGAATATTCAATTGAACAAATGGAACTGAATATCAAAACGACTGATTATGAAATGGATTTCATTGCAAACGGATATTTATTTGAGCGACAATTGAGTTTCTTTGAGAATTTGAATCACGGAATTAAATTAAAAAAAGAAATAAAAGCCAGCACATAACAACGTATATAAAAAATTGCTATTTTGTGCTTAATTCTATGGTCGTTGCACGTTTGCTACGTCTGATTTTCCTGCGGAAAATCCTCGCACGCAAACACGCAACTTTCCATATACAAAACCGTTAGCAAACATTAGATGAACGAAACCGAATACAAAGGAATATTGCATAAAGAGGTTAATAAACTTGCTGGAATCAACTCAAGATTCCATAGAATTTCAAGTATGTTATTGGACCATTTAATTATGACTTTCGTTATCGTTCCGCCAATGATTGTTCTAATGATTTTAGCTACAAACGGAATATTAAAAGTTGGAAATGAAGTTTTTTCTGTAGTTTTCTTTTTTATGATGTTCATTTATATCAATAAAGATTTTTTTAACGCTAAAAGTCCTGCAAAACGACTTTTGGGTTATCAAGTTATCAATCGAAAAACTGAAAAACCAGCATCTGAATTACAATGCTTTGTTAGGAATTTGACAATTGCTGTTGCTTGGCCATTAGAAGTTATTATCGGATTAATTAATCCCGAAAGACGAATAGGTGATGTTTTAGCGAATACGAAAGTTGTCATTTCTGAAAAGGAAAAATTAAAAACAATTTGGACTGACCTTAAAAGCAAATCTTTGAAATTAAACTTAATCGGAATTTTAATTATTGGAGTGATATATTTTTATGGATTAAGTTTAATAATGCCTAAAATGAATTAAAAACGTTTGCTAACAACGTGTATAATTAATTGCTTGTGACTTGCCTACGTGGAAATTCCTGCGGAATTTCCTCTCGTTCGGTTCATTTTTGTTAAATTAGTTGCTTAAACACGCAACTAACCATACACAAGACCGTTATAAAAAATAGTGACCCGTCCTGAATAAAGGCTACATAATTTTAAACATTATGTACAAAAATGACAAAGTAATCAGACGGTATTCAGAACCTTTCAAACTGAAAATTTTAGCCGAACTTACAACCGGTAAACACACAA
>NZ_JBHULM010000035.1:0-2499 GCF_042684485.1 Lacinutrix gracilariae
AACAACGTATATAAAAAATTGCTATTTTTAGCTAAATCAAAAGGTCGTTGCACGTTTGCTACGTCTGATTTTCCTTCGGAAAATCCTCGCACGCAAACACGCAACTTTCCATATACAAAACCGTTAGGCAACATTAAAACCAAATCAACGAATGAAAAGAACAATGTTTTTATTATTAACAATTCTACCAATTTTGACTTACGGACAAAGTGAATTTTGCGAAAAGAGCTTTGGAGAAAGTTATTACCCATTAAAAATTGGATTTGAAAAACATTTGACTTGGGGAACAGCTACATATGTTGAGAAAGTAACTGGAACAACAGAAAAAGACGGAATTGAATACTTTAATTACGAACAAGATTTTGGAGGAGGAACATCGTATGATTTACTTTTAAGAAAACAGAATGACACAGTTTTTATGTACAACGAAAAACAAAAAAAAGATGTCATTTTGTTAATCGAAAGACCAATAAAAGGAACAAAATGGGAATCTGGTAAAGTCGTTGAAATAGATGTTTTTTTTGAATCACCATTTTGTAATTACAAGAATCTTTTAGTAATAGAAAATAAATACCCTGATGGTAGTAAAGAAAAAAGGTTTTACAAAAAAGGACTTGGACTTGTTGCTGTTACAACTAAGAAGGGAATAAAAGGAATGTGTGTTCCGAGTAAAGAAGAAACTATAGCATTAACCAAACCATTATCTGCATATGAGTGTACAGAAAAAGGGGACAAAGAGGCTATTGGAAAGTGTACGATGACATACATTCATTCTTATTTAATTGGAGAATTAAATAAGAGAAAATTAAAAACACCAAAAGAGGAAGGAATACTAAAATTTGATTTACATATTGATAAAAATGGAAAAGTATCACAAATAAAAAGCCTGAATTCTCTAAAAGGTGGAAATCAAGCTAAAAAACAAATTATAGAAATTCTTTATTCATTGCCGAAATTAAGACCAGTAATGACATCAGAAAAAAAATCAGTCGGAACTAAACTTGAATTGACTATTCCGATTAAAACAAAATAACGTTGCCTAACAAAGTATATAATCCATTGCTAGTTCTAGACTGCTTACGAATATTCCTGCGGAATATTCTATTCGGTTTTTATTTGCTAACTTTAGTTGCTTAACCACGCAACTAACCATACACAAACACGTTGTGCATAATGCTGACCCGTCCTGAATAAAGGCTACATAATTTTAACATTATGTACAAAAATGACAAAGTAATCAGACGGTATTCAGAACCTTTCAAACTGAAAATTTTAGCCGAACTTACAACCGGAAAACACACAAAGAGCGAACTTTGCAAACTCTACTCCATTGCTCCTACAACAGTCAATGAGTGGATTAAAAAGTACAATCGTAAAGACTTAATGAACACCAGAGTAAAAGTGGAAACAAAAGACGAAACCTAACGAAGTGGTTCAGCGAAGCTAAATATCAAGAATTAAAGCACTTCAAAAGGAAATTGAACAGCTTAAAAAGCTACAAATAAAAAAGATTTAGATACTTTAGTATTAGATTCATACCTAGAAGTAGCAGCCGAAGACTTAGGCTATAAATCTGTAGCTGAACTAAAAAAAAGCTAAGTATAAAACCTTAATTAAAGCTAAAGAAAAATCTAAGGGATTTACATCTTTAACAACTATAACACGTTGTTTTGGGCTTAAACGTGATGCGTATTATAAAAACAAATCTAGAGCTGATAAGCGTTTAATACTGGAACAACAGATAATAAAAATAGTCAGTAGAAAACGTAAATCCCTTCCAAGAGAAGGTGTGCGTAAACTCATTAGATCTTTAGATAATGAGTTTTACAAAGCCAACCTTAAAGTGGGCAGAGACACTTTATTTAGTGTACTTAGAAAGTATAATATGCTTACTCTTAGAAAGAAAACCAGTGCCAGAACAACAAACTCTTATCACCGTTTTTATAAATACAATAACCTGATAAAAGATATGGAAATCACAAGGCCAAATCAAGTATGGGTAAGCAATATTAGATACATAAGAACCATTAAAGGCTTTTGTTATCTCGCTTTAATAACGGATATGTATTCCAGGAAAATTGTCGGCTATGACCTAATTGACAGCTTGGAGTTAAAAGGATGTGTAAGAGCTTTAAACAAAGCAATATATCAAGCTAAAAACACTAAGGAGCTCGTGCATCACTCCGATAGAGGAATACAGTACTGTAGCAATGTCTACACGCAAATACTAAAGAGAAAAAAGATAGATATCAGTATGACTGAAGAAAATCATTGTTACGAAAATGCCATGGCTGAGCGTGTAAATGGCATATTAAAAGATGAGTTTTATCTCGATCAGACCTTTGATAACGTAGCACACGCTAAAAGAGCTGCAAAAAATGCAATTAATTTATACAACGAAATAAGATTACATTTATCTTTAGACTATAAAACACCGAATATGGTATATAAATTATCAGCGTAAATTCAATTTTAACCTGTAGCCATATTTCAGGACGA
>NZ_JBHULM010000037.1:0-2571 GCF_042684485.1 Lacinutrix gracilariae
TGTGTGTTTACCGGTTGTAAGTTCGGCTAAAATTTTCAGTTTGAAAGGTTCTGAATACCGTCTGATTACTTTGTCATTTTTGTACATAATGTTTAAAATTATGTAGCCTTTATTCAGGACGGGTCATAATTAACCACAACGGTCTTGTATATGGTTAGTTGCGTGGTTAAGCAACTAATTTAGCAAAAATGAACCGAACGAGAGGAAATTCCGCAGGAATTTCCACGTATGCAAGTCACAAGCAATTAATTATACACGTTGTTGCCAACAGTTTTTATTCCGTTTCTATTAATTTAAATTTATTTTCCGATTCTAACTCTTCAATAAATTCAGTCATAATTTTGTCCCATTCGACAAGCTTTAATTCCTTGTTATAGTTAAAGTTCAGATTTCGTTTAGGATAATTTTCGTTTATTATTTCGTATTCCGATATTTCCCAGCCTCGCTCTTCCCATTTTTTTATTTCTTCTTTTGTGTATTTGCGTTTTGAAGCATATGCTTTTTTCTTGTTAAACTCTTTCAAGTCAAAATAATCAAATCGTTTATGAAAATTTTCTTTGCTCGATTTTATAACAAAATGTCTGAAGCAAGAATGAGAAACCATTATTCTACTTGAGTAAATTTTATTATCGACGATAGAGTCTGGCTTGTATTCAAAATGTTCAATATTCTCATTATTCAATTTCTCTTTGTTCTGTCTATAAAATTCAAAATAAATCGAATCTGTCAATTTTATAGGTTTGTATCTTTCTAATGATTTATTATCGTATTCAGAGTTTTTAAATTTTTGAACAAATGTTGAGTTATCTTTTGTCCAAATTAAATATGCGGTTGAGTAAACTCCATAATTGATGCAGGTCAGTCTTGTATATCCAATTTTCGATATTCCGCTTGTCTTTAAATCCGCAATTTCAATATTCAGAATAGAATCGATTTTCATTTCGAACTTTTGTGAAAAAGCCTGAATTGACAATAGAAGTAACCAAATTTTAAATATGTTCTTGATTTTTCTCAAATTGTTGGCAACGTGTTTGTGTATGGTTAGTTGCGTGGTTAGGCAACTAAGTTAGCAAACTTTCACAAGTAAGCACGTAAAAAGCAATTAATTATACACAGTGTTGGCAACTGGCTTTTATTTTGTCCGTTTTATTTTTGGTGGATTTTGTCGTGTATCAAAAACGTCAGCAATTTTTATAAATCCGTTTTCAGTATCCACAGAATAAATAAGTTTATAGTTTTTGAATACTAAATATCGATAATGAATTTCTCTTTGTTTTAGTAATTCTTCTTCTTGTCCAATTAATGGTGTTTTTATCAACTTTTTTGGTTCGTTGATAATTCCTTTCAGAAGTTTTTTGGCAATTCTTGTACTGGTTTCC
The DNA here is from genome assembly GCF_042684485.1 of Lacinutrix gracilariae. Taxonomy (NCBI): domain Bacteria; kingdom Pseudomonadati; phylum Bacteroidota; class Flavobacteriia; order Flavobacteriales; family Flavobacteriaceae; genus Lacinutrix; species Lacinutrix gracilariae. The sequence goes on from NZ_JBHULM010000037.1 coordinate 1,380, forward strand.
TTTTTGTAATATTCGTAGATTTCGTCAAGTTGAGTTTCAGCAAATTCAGACCAAATAATTTCCAATATCATTATTCGTATTTTGCTAAAAGTTCAGAACTGTTTTTAAATCGATTGTTTCGGAAATCAGATTCCGATTTGTCAATTCTTTTATTCAGTTCCTCTTTAGTCATAGGTTCAAATATTCGATTGTCTGAAGCATTTTTTTCTTTTCTCAATATTTTTTCGAGACGTGAAACCGCTTCTTCGCTTTGAAGTTTTAAAAATTCTTGTACAAATTCTATTTTACGAGCTTCTAAATTCATTTTATTCAGCTTTTTATCAAAGATACAAAATTATCAATTTAATCATCTATTTTTCTTTAATTGACGAATTTCACAGCTTGTTGCCAACGGTTTTGTATATGGAAAGTTGCGTGTTTGTGTGCGAGGATTTTCCGAAGGAAAATCAGACGTAGCAAACGTGCAACGACCATAGAATTACGCACAAAATAGCAATTTTTTATATACGTTGTTGTACAACGTTTTTTATCTATCCCAACCATCGATCACGTATTTTTTTTCAGTCAGTTTTTTTTCAATTCCCGAGCTATCAGATTTAAACCATAATTCAAATCGAGTAGGATAGAAGTTTTCAAAAGTTCCCTCGTCAATTACAGTTCTGCCTTCATAGATTTTATATTCGTTGTTCAATTCCGTAATTTTATTCCTCGTTCTATTGCTTAATTTCCATTCTGATAATTGCACGTTTTGTGTTAATTCGAATGCCTTGATATAAATTTCTCCTTTTTCTGTTGGCTTATGCCACATATAAAAATCATACCCACTATATCCATCTCCAATTACGACAATTTTTTCGCTACTAACTTTGATTCTTTTCAGCGAATCTATTTGTCGATTTGTTAGAAATTCAATTGGTTTTTCAAAATTTAGTTTTTCAGGAATTTCAATGTTATAAAATTTCGATTCTTCATAATTTTCTGCAAAAAATCCAAAAATAATCCAACCTATAAAAAGTCCGATTAAGATTAGAAGTACGAATATTATTCTTTTCGTAATGTTCATTTTAAATGTCTCGTCCTGAAATATGGCTACAGGTTAAAATTGAATTTACGCTGATAATTTATATACCATATTCGGTGTTTTATAGTCTAAAGATAAATGTAATCTTATTTCGTTGTATAAATTAATTGC
>NZ_JBHULM010000038.1:0-3333 GCF_042684485.1 Lacinutrix gracilariae
TGTGTGTTTACCGGTTGTAAGTTCGGCTAAAATTTTCAGTTTGAAAGGTTCTGAATACCGTCTGATTACTTTGTCATTTTTGTACATAATGTTTAAAATTATGTAGCCTTTATTCAGGACGGGTCAAGCTTGTTGCCAACGTGTTTGTGTATGGTTAGTTGCGTGGTTAAGCAACTAAGTTAGCAAACTTTAACGAACCCGTGAAAATTCCGCAGGAATTTTCGCAAGTAGTGACGAACATAGCAATTAATTATACACGGTGTTACCAAATGGTTTTTAATATCCGACGTAATTAGATTCTTTAATTTTTAAATTCCCGATTTTTTTATCTTTAACCTTAATTGAATACCAAACTCTCCATTGATTACCAGTATCAGGAACATTCAAGTCAGAAGTCAGATAAATAGTGTTTCCTAAAATGCTATCAATTGCCGTTGAGAAAAGATTGCACTCTGCATAAAATTCAGGAATCAGAGATTCTTTGAAATCAGTTCGGTCGATTTGTTTTTTGTCAACAATTGAGTCAGTCAAAAGTTTGAAATCAGTTACCATTTTGTGAGAATGGTCTAAATATTCTTGTTCTCCGTTTTGAGCTAAATTCCTAACAATAGAACTATCGTTTAAACTATAAGTTTTTAATTCAAGAGTGTGTTTTAATTCAGAAATTTTGAATTCCTTTTTTGTCGAAATAGTGTCAAGAATTAAAGGCCAATAATTATTAATTGTATCTTTTTTATTTTTTGATTGGTTAGATTCCAACTCTATTTTTTGTTCAGATTCCGTTTCTGCTGTTAATTCCGTTTTTGACTTAAATTCAGATTGGTTTTTTTCCGATTTATTTCGGTCGCAACTTGATAAAACAGAAAATGTTAATAGTAAAATAAGAAGTTGTTTCATTGTTCGGGTTTCAACTGTTTGGTAACGTGTTTGTATATGGTTTGTTGCGTGGTTAAGCACGTAATTTAGCAAATAAAAACCGAATAGAAAATCCGCGAGGATTTTCGTAAGTAGGCTAGAACTAGCAATAAATTATATACGGTGTTACCACACGTTTTTATTCGATTTGTTCGTATTCTTGTCTATATTTCCACGTTCTAGTATCTCCAATAAATATTAGAGCTGCGAAATATCTAAAATTCGCAACATCAAAAACTAAAGTTCCTTTTTCCGTTTTAGTCAACCGAGTTTTTTTTATGTCAATAGTTCCAGCGATTATTGGAATTAACATAAATTGAGTGTTTTTATTTCTCAAGTATAAATATCCATCTCGTTTCAGTTTGGTTTTAAGAATTCTTTCTCTGAATATTTTTCCATTTTCTAAATACTCTACTTTAAGTTTTTTTGGACTTAAAACTCTTAAATTAAAAGAATATGTGTTTAAAGTGTCAATTTTAAGCGTATCCTTGATTAATTTTCGGTCGATTTCGGTGAAAAAATTGTTAGAATTCCATATTTGTCGATTGTAATTATGTTCTTTATCGATATGAATACTATCAAATTCATTATGAACAATTCCGTATTTACCATTCAATTCGTTTAGGCTTTCTTTTTTCAAAGGATTTGGGTTAATCAGTTCCTTATCAAATGAAGCGCAACTATGGAAAAAGACAGCCAAAATTAAAATCACGTTGAATGCAGTTATATTTCGCAATGTTTTTTTCATAGGTTTTGGTCAAATGTGTGGTAACGTGTTTGTATATGATAAGTAGCGTGCAAGAACGTCTATATTTTTCCGCCACGCAACAAGCCAAATATTTTGTATTTAGCTTTTACCTTTTCTTTTTAAAATGCCAAATCAAAAGATTTGGCGACTTCTCAAAATATACCAAAATTTCCGGTTTAGAAAAGACGCAGCTATTTGTTATATACGGTGTTGTAGTGCGTTTTTATTTTTTTAGTTTTTCTGTCAATTCAATTATTCCATTTTCAGTCAGTTTTCCGTTTCTATAAATCACTTCTGTTTTTTCAGTTCCTTCTATTTCTTGACCATTTTCATCGCAATCAAAATATCTTGAATTAAAAGCAATGTAAATATTTAAGTCATTATCAATTTCCATTAATTCTTCGCATTCAAAACAGGGGTCAGATCCACAAAGCCCAATCATTAAATTTTCTGAACTAATTTTTTCTCCATTTGGTTTGAATGTAGTAAGTACAGGCATATAACATTCTGTTTCTTCAAGTGTGATTATTGCTACGTACGTTCCATTAGTTTTAATTTTACAAAAGATATAATTTTGTTCTTTTCTTTTAATAAGATTTGTTTTTTCATTCAGCTTTTGAAGGTTACTAAAATCATCATCACAGGCCTTTATTTTTATAGGTGTCTCTATTTCTGGAAATTGAGTGATAAACGCTTGAAATTTATCATCGAAATTTAAAGTTTCTGAAGTGGACTCTTCAAATTCAATTTTCAGCTTATGTTCGTCTTTGTTTTCTGATTTACAACTTAAAATCAGAACGATTAATGCTAAAAGTAAAATTCTATTCATATCGTTTTTCAAATGCACTACAACGGTTTTGTGTATGGAAAGTTGCGTTTTTGTGTGCGAGGATTTTCCGCAGGAAAATCAGACGTAACAAAAATGCAACTGCCTTTGATTAAGCACTAAACTACGCAATTTTTTATACACGTTGTTGTAAAACGTTTTTTATTTCGTTCTCAAATTCCGCTGTTAATTTATTCACTTTTCTTTTATTCGCAAACCAATGAAATGGTGAAGGACTTGAGCCAACTCCAAATGAAATACAGTTCACTAAAATATCATTTTCGTTATAGAGTATTGTCATTTGTTTTCCCCAATCAGTTCCAGAATCTTGCCAAGAAAAATTAATTATTGTCATTTGTTGGTTGGTCGATTGGATATTCCAATTATTTTTTTCCGCAATCTTTTTAATCAGATTTGAGTTTTTTCCTCTTGAAAGTCCGCTTATTCGTTTTACAGAGTTTACATTGAAAATAGAGTAAATTAATAGACTACTTAAAATGAATGATAGAATCAGAAAAAATATAGAGAAACCAATCGGTTCATTTTTATTCAAATCGGAATTTAATTCCATTATTGCAATAAAAGGAAAAGCAATAACAAACATTAAGTAAAGAAAATATTCAGAAATTCTTACAAATAACCATTCCTTAATAACTAACTTTTCAGTTTGTATGGATTTAGGAATATCAATTGGAAATCTGCTCATTCTTGGTTTCGTAAATGTCTCGTCCTGAAATATGGCTACAGGTTAAAATTGAATTTACGCTGATAATTTATATACCATATTCGGTGTTTTATAGTCTAAAGATAAATGTAATCTTATTTCGTTGTATAAATTAATTGC
>NZ_JBHULM010000039.1:0-3744 GCF_042684485.1 Lacinutrix gracilariae
TACCCACAACACCGTGTATAATTAATTGCTAGGTTCTTCTCTACTTGCGAAAATTCCTGCGGAATTTTCACGGGTTCGTAAATGTTTGTTAACTTAGTTGCCTAACCACGCAACTAACCATACACAAACACGTTGTGCGTCAGCTTTGAAAAACACCAATCAATGAAATTTAAACTTGGAATTTTAGCATTATTATTTTCTTTTAATTGCTTTGCTCATAAGGACAAAGTAATTGGAAAAACATATGGCAATGTGAAAATCTATATGAAAACAGGATTTGATTATTCCGATATTGAAAAAATTAAAATCGTTGGACAATTATCGGAAAAGCTATCAGACCGATTGAGTTATAAAGACACAATATTCATTGAATATGTACAAGATTATACCGACAACTATGCTGATGACCTCTATCTTTTAGAATACAATAATTCTAATTATAAAATAGCTACTGGAATAAAATCTGATTATACAATAGAATCGAATGATAATGGATTATCTGTCAGAATTTATGCTGACCGAATTAAAATTGTAGATGTCTTAAAACTTGTAGAATTTACAATAATTAATAAAGAAAAAACAAATTCGTTTTTAACTAAAAAATCTATTGGATTTAATGTTTACGAAGACCAAGAATTACTAGAACCATTAGTTTCAATTGCAACAGAAGATGAAATAATTAAACAAATTATATCATCCAAATCGGAAATAGTTGAGAATATAATTACCAATAAAATTTTAGTAAATAGTCAGAAACCTTATGGAATGGAAATCTATTGGCAGAATGGTAAATTTATATTTGAATACAATCATATTCAAAAAAACAAACAAGAATTTGTTTTTGAGATAGAAGACTATTATTACCATTTGTATGTGAATGTCAATGATATTTTAATTTTCGTTGATAAAAATTCATTTTACTTTTTAGATGGAACTGATGATAAACCAAAAAAGTTGATTAATATTGACATTGGTGGTTATGCACCAATTAGAACAATGGATTTTGGAGATAAAATATTATTTCAAAGCTACAGGAATCAAAGCAACATAAATATTTTTGTAAAAGAAACGAATAAAGTCATTTCAAAATTTGAGTAGAAAAACAGCCGAACGCACAACAACGTGTATAATTAATTGCTTTTTAAATGCTTACTTGCGAATATTCCTGCGGAATATTCACAGGTTCGTTAAAGTTTGCTAACTTAGTTGCTTAACCACGCAACTAACCATACACAAACACGTTGTAGCCAATTTGAGAGAAACATTTGAACCAAGAATTAAAAAATACAGAAAAACGAAAAACTGAACCTCTGACAAATAAGGAATGGTTCACTTTCTTTATAATTCCTGTGAATCCTAACTCTCGTTTGAACTCAAAAAGTGCAAACCAAATTGAATACGAACGATATGAAAGGTTTGGATTTAAAAAGAAAATGGAACAAGCCGATACTGCACGAATTGCAGGAGTTTTATTTTACTTTTTTATAATTTTAATTGCAATTATTATTTATTACATAAAATTATGAGTTGGTCAATAATTCTATTTAACTCAAACGAAAAGATTCCATCTGACTTGGATTTCGATGAGAATATTCTCGAACCGATTTTGTTTAGTGTTATTCTGGAAAGGTCATTTTCGGAAATTAAATCTGACAAAAATCATAGAGAAATAAAAGGTTCTAATTTTGCGATTGACTTTTTTGTGGATAATGAACCAACTGGAACAAAAATGCTGAATTTATATGGAGAAAACGGACTTTATGAACTGATTGAATTAGCAAAAAAATATAAATGGCAAGTTTATGACACGAATCTAAATGAATTTATAGATTTAGAAAATCCAAAAAATAACGGATTTGAAAATCACAAAAAATACGTTGAACAAATAATAAATCGGAAATAAAAACTGGCTACAACACCGTATATAATTTATTGCTAGTTCTAGCCTACTTACGAAAATCCTCACGGATTTTCTATTCGGTTTTTATTTGTTAACTTAGTTGCTTAACCACGCAACAAACCATATACAAACACGTTAGGCACAATATGAATCAACCATATGGAAGAAGAAAAACCAGAAGAAGAAAAAATTGAAACTTTTGAAGAAAAATTTGAAAAGTTCATAAGTACAGCTAAAGGAGAAATCTCAGATTTAAAAACTGAATTAGATGACGTCACAGAACTATATAATGACTTCATCAAAAAACCAAGTGCAGCCGTATTAAGTAAAGCTGAAAAGCTCAATGAAACTTATGAAAAAGTTGATAGTTATAGCTCAGAAATATCGGACATTGAGGGTAAAGTAAAAGACTTTGAAACTAAAATTTTTGGTAAAACACCCGAAGATAAGGAATCTTTAAAAGTCAAACTCAATCAATTAAAAACAGAGCACGAAGAATTACACGGAGAATGGGAAGGAAAATACGAAGCACTAACTACAAAAATAGAAGGACTTCTACCTGGAGCAACTTCTGCTGGACTTGCGAAATCTTACTTCGACCAAAAAAATAGTTATAAATGGCCAAATATAATTTGGTCAGCAGTTTTTGCTTTAACAATGGTCGGAATGGTCTATTATGCAGTTCAGACAGTTACTGAAAGTTCTGATATTGGAACAGCTTTTAGAAATATTTTATCAAGAGCACCTTTCTTCATCCCTACTATTTGGCTTGCCTTATTTGCGAGTAAACAACAAAGTCAAAATAGAAGACTTGAACAAGAATATGCCTACAAAGAAAGTTTAGCCAAATCTTATGATGGATATAAAAGAGAAATTGACAATCTGCCTGAAAGTGAGGAAAAGAATGAAATAATGGAGAAATTAGTTCGTACTATGATTGACACAGCAGGATTCAACCCAAGTTCTACTTTAGAGAAACAATCACATAATGACAAACCACCAATTTTTGGAAATTTGTTTGGTCGAAATAAAATTGATGAAAAAAAGTAAAATACTGTGCCTAACACCGTATAAAAACAATTGCGGTTTAGTGCTTAACCAAAGGTCGTTGCGTGTTTGTAACGTCTGATTTTCCTTCGGAAAATCCTCGCATACAAACCCGCAACTATTCTTATACATAAACGTTATATAAAATAGCTCAAAAACCGCAAATTAAGTAACATAACTATTTTTAAACATTTAATAATTATAGGTTTCAACTAACTTTTCTCACTCAGATCTTAAAAAATAAAAGCTAATTCTGCCTACTCAGATTTAGAAAAGTAAACCCAAATCAATTCAATTTTTAGCGCATTACAAACTTAAGAAGTCATTTACATAAATCGCTCCACTCCTATTATGAATATTTAGCTGCTTGTGTAATTTTAACGAAAAGAAAACATTAACTCAAACGTAAAATGCTACAAAGCGTTTTCAAAATAAACACTTTTCGCTATTCAGCTGTAAAAGCAAAACACGTTTAGCTTTCATCTATTTTATTGTAGCATCTTTACGGCAAAATAATTCGTGCTTACTCAAATGTTTCGCTACATTATATAACAACGTATATAAAAAATCGCTAGATTAGTGCTTAAATAAAGGGCGTTGCTTTTTTACCAACTTCCGATTTTCCTTCGGAAAATCATCGCTGTTAAAAACGCAACTTTCCATATACCAAACCGTTGTATTTAATAATCCCCGACTTCTGGAACTTCCCTTGTTCATTGCAAGTATCGAAACTTATGGATTAATGTCAGAGCGATAAAACTCTTACGGAATACTGGACTTACAATAAGAATTTCACC
>NZ_JBHULM010000040.1:0-4173 GCF_042684485.1 Lacinutrix gracilariae
TCCGCCACAAAACCAACCCAAAGCTAAGTTACATAATAGAAGTTATAGGAGCAAAAATCCTTTCAATGGTTGCCTACGGCGTTTTATTATATTTTCGTCGCTATAACTGCTATTATGTAAAATATCCACTTATCCAACGCTCACATCCGAACATATAACCACATTTTGTACAAACATTAAACAGTCGAACAATTTAAGGATTAAGATAATTGAAAATAATATTCGTTATCTCATTCAACTGCACAAAACCATCATTAAGTCCAAGTATTCCTTAACTCAAGTCTTTGTTTGTTTCATTTCACTAACAAATATTAAAGTCCACTTTTCCCCACCACCCAAGAAATAGGATATAAAAAAATAGGTTTAAAAAATTTAGTACTACGCCATAGCATATTGCTTTTTCTCGTGCCTCAAAAAAACAAAAAGCTATCGTCTAAAAGTCCTGTATAAGTATTAATTTAAATGCTGTTTTATCAAACAACTTTTTAAACCAATACCTATACAAACGCTTCATCCACCGCACAGTAAAAGATTAAAACCTACTTTTTTAAGTGTTAATTCCCCAGAAAAGTTAAATTTATAGTATGAAAAAAATGATTGAAGATTTATTTGATTTATTCTTTCCTAAAGATATAGATGAAAACGGTATTGAAATTGAAAATCCTGAAGGCGACGATTCATATACAACAAAAGTTTTCACAATAGTTATGCTGATAATTATAGTAATATTCGCATTTATAGGATTAAAATAAAAAAAGGTAGCAAATATATGTGGCTTCCTCTGCCAGCCGCACAAGGCTATAAAGGTCAAGCCCTACGGGTTTTGAATAAAACTTTTTTCACAAACTTTTTTCTTTTTCATTAAACATTTTAGCTCAAAAAACTTTTATCCAAAAACCTTGACAGCCTTACCCACGCCACAACAACTATGGCTATCTTTTTATTCTTTTCAAAAAAAATAATGTAGCGAAGCGTAGCGAGCAATTTTAAATTGGATAGCTATGTCAACTTTTGAACTGAAAACACACCGTACAGGAAAAACTTACTCAAACCCTCATTTTTTCATCCTAAACAAAGGGCTTAACAGCGGAAAACCGCTCTCAAATCCTTGTCCTAATTGTTTTGTATTGCAAACTTCAACCGAAAAAGAAAAAAACACGCTTTTTCATTTATCTATGATGCTACAAATAGGCGGTTTTTACGCCTATTATTTAAAAGGAAGTGTTATTCCGTTTATCTCAATAGATGATTGCAGAAAAACGCTTAAAAGCAGTTTAAAATCAAATTGTAATGTAGACGATATGATGCAAAAACATATTAAAGCGGTTGAGGTTATCAGTAAAAAAGAAAAAGAGTTACAAAATGTCATTGAAAAAATGGCAGTTTTAAAGGTCGCATATATACGTAATTGTTTCAACTTGATGCAAAGCAAAGAAGCCTAACGCAAAGGCATCGTAAAGGCTTGAAACAGTAATAAAATGGTATAATTTTAGTTATATTAGAGGGGTAAACAAAGTTTAAAAGCAATATCAAGTCCGTACCAAATCCGAACAAATATTAATTTTAAATTGTAATAGAGATGGGAAAAATTCCACAGGGTATTTTAGGAAGCTTATCGGGTAAGGTAGGTAGTATTATTGGAGGTAGTTGGAAAGGTATCGACTACATCAGAATTAAGCCAGCAAGTGTGGCAAATCCTCGTACAGAGGGACAAGTGAATCAGCGTAATAAATTTACCATTACATTGGAGTATTTGCAAGCGACTAAAGATTTTATTAAAATCGGTTATAAGTCATTTGCGACCAAGAAAACGGAATTTAATGCTGCGATGTCTTATGTGTTAAATAATGCAGTAGGCGGTATTGCACCTAACTTCACGATTGATTATTCTTTAGCTTTATTAAGTAGAGGTGGTTTGTCTGGTGTTTTAAATGGTACAACTGATTTAACCAATGCAGGACAAGTTTCTTTTGGTTGGGGTGACAACTCAGCAGAAGGAAATGCAAATGCAACGGATAAAGCAATGGTATTGGTTTATAATCCAAGTAAGAAAGAATCAATTTCTATTCTTGATGGTGCTGATAGAACTGTAGGTTCTCAAGTCGTTACCATACCAGGCACTTATGCAGGAGATACAGTAGAGTTATTTATGGCGTTTGTTTCTGCTGATGGTACACAAGTATCGAATAGTGTGTATTTAGGCTCTGGTACGGCAGCTTAATAACTTTAAGCATAAATACATTCAAAAAGAAACCGTTACAGTATATTTGTAACGGTTTTTTTATGCTTATAGATCACTATTTTTACTTCTTAAATTTATAGTTTAAAAAGTTGTACCTATGTTGTACCTTTTTTAATTTTTTTCTAAATAAGTCAATAAAATCAATACATACAGAGTCTTATCTACACAACACGGTGTTGTGTGCAGTTTTTTATTTCAGACGTTTTTTAATATCCATTCTTTGATGTAAAACTCTAACGATTTCAACAATTTCATTTTCTACCTTTCTGTAAAAAATTAGATGCGATTTGATTTTCGTTACGCGATAATTTTTTCGAGTTTGTTCTGCTGATTTTCCAATCAGATAATTGTCCGCAATAAATTCAATTTCTGCAATAATTAAATCGTAATATCTGTCTGCTTGTTCTTTAGACCATTTGTTAAGTGTATAAATCCAAATTTTGTCCAAATCTTCTATCGCTTGTTGGCTTATGCGATATTTGTTTTTACTCATAAGTGTTTACGATGTAATTCTTTTAGATGTTGTTTTGGGTCAAAATTTTCAACAAATCCGCTACTTTCTCCAACTTCGAGAGCTTTTATAAGTTCTCTTTCTTTTTTTTCTTCACGTTCTAACAGACGTAGTGCTGAACGAATAACTTCGCTAACCGAACCATATCTACCAGAATTCACTTCTTCTCTGATAAAATCCTCAAAATGATTTCCGAGTGATATTGATGTGTTTTTTCCCATTTTAACTATTATTTTACTCAAATATACCAAATCTTGGTAACGTAGCCAAATTGCACACAACGTTTATGTGTATGATTTCGTTACGGAAAAATCGACGAGATTTTTCCGAGTTAAGAACCAAAGATAGCAAAAGTGCGAGGAATTTCCGAAAGGAAATTCCGCCGTAATGAATTATACATGGTGTTAGCTTTTAGTGCTTTTTTCGGTTTATAATTTATTCCGTTTTTTCTTTGGTTCCCTGATCTATGTTTTTTGGGTTTAAGCAAATTGTGTGGTTTTTTATTCCGCATACTTGCTTAAATTCCGAGTTTTCGATTCCACGAACGATCTAAAAAGTCAGACGCAATTCAATTCGGAGTTTGAATGATAATTCAGCGTGTTTTTTTCAAAATTCAGCAACATGTTTTTTCGGTTCTTACTGACTTAAAATTCTAAAAAAAAAAATTGAAAATAAAACTAGGCTTTTTTTTATCCGCAAACTTTTGCCAGCATTAAAGCTAACGGTTTTGTATATGGAAAGTTGCGGGTTTGCGTGCGAGGATTTTCCGCAGGAAAATCAGACGTAGCAAACGTGCAACTACCATAGAATTAAGTACAAAATAGCAATTTTTTATATACGTTGTTGTAACCAGTTTTTATTTAATTTTTTCATAGTAATGATTCAAGTCCGAACTCAGTATAATTTTTGGCTTTTCAAAAACCTTATTATTAAAATACGTTCTATATCCAGCTTGTCCCATTTCGTATTCGTAAGTCCATTCAATTTCGGTTGTTAAGATTCCGTAATTCACATTATAATTTCCGATTCCATAAAATCCGCTTGCGAATGTTCCGTCCGATTTTAAAATTAAAGTGTCAGATTTGTGCGGAATTTCTGCGAGAAATGATTCCGTTTCTGTGCTCACATAAATACCAATTACGTTTGACTTTTTCAAAGGTAAATCAAATCGTAAAATTAGAATTCCGATTAAGATTATTAGTCCTATACCGATTATTTTCCGTTTCATTTCTCAAATTGGTTACGGTTGGTGTATGAAACGTAGCGTATAAATATACGATAAGTTTCTGATTATCACTTAGCCAAATCTGCGATTTGGCATTTACATTTTTCTTTTCATTAATGCCAAATCGCAGATTTGGCGAACTTAGTAGAAAGCACAGAACTTTGAATTTAGCACTTACTAGCTATGTTTTATACA
>NZ_JBHULM010000041.1:0-5767 GCF_042684485.1 Lacinutrix gracilariae
ACAACACCGTATATAATTTATTGCTAGTTTCTCGCCTACTTACGAAAGTCCTCGCGGACTTTCTTGGTCAGTAATTATTTACTAAATTAGTTGCTTAACCACGCAACAAACCATATACAAACACGTTGTGGTACATATAAAAAATGAGAACTAACATTAAAATATCGTTTCTGATTTTACTGATTTTGACAATAATCGGATGTCAAAACTCTGAAAAAAAAGAAAAACAGTTAGTTCGAATAGATTTCGGAAAGTGGGACAATAAAAACGACAGTCTTGGTGTTGAATTAATTTATAATCGATTCAAAAATTGGAAAGACTTACTCAAACGGACTGAAAGAATTGCTTGTAACGATAGCATACCGAAAATCACTTTAAAATCAGAAAATAGAATTAAGACAATCTATTTCCATAATCCTTGTTGGGAAAATTTTGCTTGTATTCTAATAAAGCAAAAAAATACAATCGAAATACACAATGATACAATTAATAAAAATTACGAGAATTTCTATCCTTTAGATAGTTTGGAAATTGTTTTAAAAAGAGATATTGAAAACAATGGGGAAAACCCAAAATTAAGTGACAATCTCGAAAAATTACTGATTTACGTTTCTTATGACAAAAACGGATTTGAAAATTTACCGAAAACATTAGACAAACTAACTCAAGCTTACGAACGAATTACAAATAAAACGGATATAAATATTTGGCTGAATGAGAAATTTGATATTCCACCACCACCACCACTGAAAGAAATAATAGAAATTGAATAAAAAATACGTACCACAACAACGTGTATAATTCATTGCTAGTTATAGCCTACTTGGAAATTCCTTCGGAATTTCCTCTGGTTCGTTTTAGTTTATTAATTTAGTTGCTGAAACACGCAACGAAATCATACACAAACACGTTACCACACATTAAAAACCTGAACTCAAAAAAATGACAGAAGAACAATTCGAAAATTGCAAACAATGTTTAAATCGAAAGAAAGGAATAAATGAAAAAGAAAACATTTGTAATATAAAAGGGAAAAGTATGAAATTTGAAAATACTTGTACAGACTTTAACCTTGATAATAATGTCGTTTTAGGAACAGAAAATAAAATTAATGCAATTAGACCAAATTTAAAGAGAGCAAAACTTGCGCAATTATTTATTTGGATAGTTATGGCTCTTGATATTATTTCAATATTTTCTTCTTATTTACAATATAATCTACTCAAGTCATTACAAAATGACGAAGTAGTAACTGACCAAATGTTGAACTCAAATGATACAAGAGAACAAGTTATAGCGATTATATATTTAATAGTTTTTATAATTTCTGGGGTGACATTTATTCAATGGTTTAGAAGAGCATATTATAACCTAAATATTAGAACAAATTGTAATCATTCTGATGGTTGGGCATCAGGAAGTTGGTTTGTGCCAATAATTTCATTGTACCGTCCATATCAAATAATGAAAGAAATGTGGACTAAAACTACCCAATTAATAAAATCAAAAAATTCTGACTACATAGAGAATAGCACAATTATAATTGGTCTTTGGTGGGCTTTATGGATTATATCCAATTATATTGGAAAATATGCTATGAAAAGCGCTTTTAAAGCAGAGACAATAGAAAACTTTTTAAACAGTACAGTTGGAGATATAGCATTGTCAATAATCGGAATACCTTTAGCTATTTTAACTGTTATGATTATAAAATCATACTCATTGAAAGAAGAAAAAATTTCTGAATTAGAAAAAAACAAGAATTAAAAACGTGTGGTAACAACGTATAAAAATAATTGCTATTTTGTGCTTAAACAAAGGTAGCTGCGTATTTGCTACATCTGAATTTCCTTCGGAAATTCCTCGCACGCAAACACGCAACTATTCTTATACAAGACCGTTAGGCAATATTAGAAAATGAACCTCGATAAACTATTAGAATACACCGAAAACCTTAAGGAAGAAATTGCTGAAATAAAACTACATTCTGACGATGTTAGACATAGTTTTTTTGGTTTATTTTATACAAACATTTATGATTACTACATTGGAAAAGCATCTTATAGATTAGCAGAATTTATAGGAAATGGAGATGTAAAATTTACTGAACGAGTTTACCCTTTTAACATTCACGCTCAAAGACTATTTGAAATACAAGATTTTGACTTATTATCTGTTGGTTACCACGGAAATTTAAATCGGAATATTATTTTTGGAGTTTGGACATCATTTGAATTATCAATATCATTAATTTTTGAACATTTAGCGACTGAAAATGATTTAGAAATAATAATTAAAAAACTTAATTCTAAAGTAATAAAAGCAATAGCAAACCTTGAGGAACAGGAAAAAAACATAATTATGGACAACTTGAAAAAGTCCTCTTTCATTCCTTTATTAAGAAAGTTTAATTTTCTCGTAAAAAGAAAAACTAATTGCTATTCTGGAGATTTAAAAGAAGATAGAGAGTTTTTGAATTTTGCAGTAAAACTTCGAAATTGTATGATTCACTCTAACGGAATTTATCACGGAAACGAATACTATTATAAATTTGGAGAAGAAGAATTTAGATTTGTAGACAAACAAATGTTTATGCAAAAAGGACCAAACAATAAAGATGTTTATTTAGACATTGCTATTCGATTAAAAGGAATATTCAAAAATTTAATGAATTGCGTGAGTGAAATTGATTATTTAGAATATCCTGATGATGGACAAAACATTGCCTAACACCATATATAATTTATTGCTGGCTTCTCGCCTACTTACGAAAGTCCTCTCGGACTTTCTTGGTCGGTAATTATTTACTAAATTAGTTGCTTAAACCACGCAACAAACCATATACAAACACGTTAGCAAACATATGAGAAACTCAATCGGATTGATAACATTATCAGTTTTAGTTTTTACATTTTCTTGTAATAACAAACCGATTGAACCTTTTGAATTATCAATTTCGGATTATAATTATTCTCTTGCTTACTCTGTACTTTATACTCTTACGAATGAAAAGTTGACCATAACATTTCGTGGAGAATTAGAAAACGAAAAAGATAGTGTTCTCTACTCTACTTCGAAATTACCTAAAAGACAATTAAAGAAAATATCTGAAATCAATATTGGTAGCTTAAAAACCGACTACAGGAATGACTGTATTGAGGATGGAGATATAAAATCATTTACTATTAAAAAAGATTCAATATCTAAAACTGTTCATTTATCAAATTATTATCATCCCGAATTAAGTCGTGTAATTGAATTGATAAACGGAATTGTCCCAGAAAAATATGAGATGAATTATGACAAAGCCGACTTGATTGAGGAAATGAAAAATTGTGAAAAATATAAAAACGTTGAATAAATAAATAAATACGTTTGCTAACAACGTGTATAATTAATTGCTTGTGACTTGCCTACGTGGAAATTCCTGCGGAATTTCCTCTCGTTCGGTTCATTTTTGCTAAATTAGTTGCTTAACCACGCAACTAACCATACACAAACACGTTAGCAGCAATATGAAAAAACGCATTCGATAAAATGAAAAGAATGAAAACTACCACAGAAAAATTATTAAAAGAGATAAAAGAAAATGGTGGTATTTCGTCAATTATTTCTAAAGTTTACGACATTAAAAATGATTCTATAGAAGAGAACACTAGGACATTATTAAATTACGGTTGGTATATTTCTGGTGAGATGAAAATGAAAAAAATATCGGAAGTTATTGAATTAATCAAATCTGAAAAAACAAAAGAGGCAGAAAGTATTTTGATAAATTTCTTCAAGGAAAATTTGACAAAAATCGAAGAACAATTAATCAAAAATCATTCAGAAAGAAAAGCCGTACTTGAAGAGGCTTTTAATGCTCATAAATCTAATATGTTCTATTCTTCTACGATTCTTTTCTTATCTCAAGGAGATGGAATTATAGACGGAAAAATCTTTCACAATAGAAATAATTTAGATAAACATTTAGACAAAGAAAAAAACCCAAACTTTGTAAATCTTTTAAAAGAAGATAGTTCTTTAAATGTTCCATCGGCTAAGATTAAAAAATCGAAATATTTCAGCAAACTGAATAGACACAGTGTTATGCACGGAAAATCGACTGACTATGGAACAGAAACAAACAGTTTAAAAGCGCTTTCACTATGTTGTTTTGTAAGTGATTGGTATAATAGATACGAACAATAAATACTGCTGCTAACAAAGTATATAATCCATTGCTAGTTCTAGCCTACTTACGAATATTCCTGCGGAATATTCTATTCGGTTTTTATTTGCTAAATTAGTTGCTTATACACGCAACGTATCATATACAGAACCGTTATAAAAAATAGCTCAGAACAAACTTCAATCTAAAAGTCTAGTCCCAAACCAAATTATTATTTATTGTTTTTCAAACTGATGTTGATCTCTTTTCTCAGAATTTAGATTATAATATTTATGAAATTTTAATCACTCTTACTGGTTGGAAAGAAAGAAAAATACATTCTTATTACTTACGGAATGAGTAATAAATAAATTCTGGATTAATCTTCATTAAGCTCTTCCTCTCTTCTACTCTGTATTTTCTAAGAATTAAATCTAACCGTTTTATCTTTCAAACAATATTTAAGTTAAAATACGACAGACTACTCTTGCGCAAAATGCTACAAAGCGTTTTGAAAAAAAACACTTTTCGCTATTCAACTGTAAAAGCAAAACACGTTTAGCTTTTCCCTTATATTTGAACAAGCATTACGGAAAATCAAAACGTTATTACTCAAATGTTTCGCTACATTTTATAACAATGTGTATAAAAAATTGCTAGATTAGTGCTTAAATTAAGTTAGTTGCTTTTTTGCCAACTTCTGAATTTCCTTCGGAAATTCCTCGCTGACAAAATAGCAACTTTCCATACACGCAACCGTTGTATGCAATTAAAAAAAAAAACGAACACAATGACAAAAAATCTACTTCTGATTTTAACAATTTTGACTTTCCTATCGTGCGGAAATGAATCGGATAAAATGATTTATAAAACAAAAAGCGGAGAATTTGCTTCTCAACCTGGGAATTTTATAGCTGACTTTTCAACCGAACCGAGTTATTCTGCTATTGATAATCAGATTGGACTTGATAAGTTTCAAATCCATTTATTTCGTTCGACTTTGGGACCAAATAAAATATTTTCGATAGAATACAACGACTATCCCGAACATATGATTAAGTCAATGACAGACGAACAAATTTATTCGCAAGGAGTAACTAACTTCTCGAATAAAATGGCTGAAGCGTTTAAATTGGAATTTCAAGAATCGATTGAACAACACGGAATGAATGGACAATACTTTGTTCTGAATCTCAAACAGAATGCAATCGAAAAAGGTATTGAAGGACACATTCAAGGAAAGTTGTTTAGAAAAGGAAATAGAGTTTATACAGTTACTTATATTGGACAGAATGACAAAAATGTAGATACGTTTATGGAATCATTTCGTCTGATAAAATAACTGCATACAACACCGTGTATAATTAATTGCTGGGTTCTTCCCTACTTGCGAAAATTCCTGCGGAATTTTCACGGGTTCGTAAAAGTTTGCTAACTTAGTTGCTTAACCACGCAACTAACCATACACAAACACGTTGTAAAACATTTTGACCCGTCCTGAATAAAGGCTACATAATTTTAAACATTATGTACAAAAATGACAAAGTAATCAGACGGTATTCAGAACCTTTCAAACTGAAAATTTTAGCCGAACTTACAACCGGTAAACACACA
>NZ_JBHULM010000042.1:0-5803 GCF_042684485.1 Lacinutrix gracilariae
AACAGCGTATATAAAAAATAGCTAGGCATTTGACATCAGCATTTTTTTTTGTTTATTTATAAAGTAAAAGCAAATACGAAAGATAGTTAGCTAATTATACGCTACATTTCATATACGCAAACGTTGTACACAATGCCGAAATAAACTTTATGAACACTAAAGATATTTGTTATTGGTGTTCAAATCCAGCAATTGGAGATGAACATATTCCACCGAAAGGTTTATTTCCAAAAGGTCACAGGAACAATCTGATTACGGTAAGATCCTGCGCTAAACACAATCAAGATTTTTCAAAAATTGATGAAAGAATGAGGTTTTATATGACTTCTATGGGTGGAGAATCCGAAATAGCAAAAAACCATTTTGACAATAAAACTATTCGAGGACTAAAACGAAAGGAAAGTCGCGGTTTAGCAATTGACTTGGTTACTAGCAAGTTCACGACTACAGAAGGAGACACTTTCTTCAGAGAAAATGCAACGAATTGGGATTCTTATTTTGAAAAAATCATTAAAGGTCTTTACTTCTATCATTTCAATAAAAGCTTAAAGGACAGAACTCATTTCTTTTCAAATAAAATTAGAATGCTAATGCTGTCAGCGAATGCTCATTTCTATTATCATACAATTGAACATAAACTTTCACAAGATTGGATTAACGGAAATCCAGAAAATAAAGAGATTTTTGATTACAAATATTATTATTCAGAGCATGAAAATCAATTTCTGGTAATTATGACATTTTATGAAAGCCATAAAGTTATCGGAATATCATTACCTAATGAAAAACAAATTGATCATTATAGTCTGAACTTTGAAGAGTATAACAAATTAAGAGAAGAAATAATTAATAAGCAGAAATAAGCACAGTGTACAACAAAGTATATAATCCATTGCTAGTTCTAGCCTACTTACGAATATTCCTCCGGAATATTCTATTCGGTTTTTATTTGCTAAATTAGTGACTTATACACGCAACGTATCATATACAGAACCGTTATAAAAAATAGCTCAGAACAAACTTCAATCTGAAAGTCTAGCATCAAACCAAATTATTATTTATTGTTTTTCACTCTGAAGTTGATCTCTTTTCTCAGAATTTAGATTATAATATTTATGAAATTTCAATCACTCTCAATACTGGTTGAAAAGAAAGAGAAATAGACTCTTATTACTTACAAAATGAGTAATAAGTAAAACCTGGATTAATCTTTATTAAGCTTTTCCTCTCTTCTACTCTGTATTTTCTATGAATTAAATCTAACTGTTTTATCTTTCAAACAATATATAAGTTAAAATACGACAGACTACTCTTTCGCTAAATGCTACAAAGCGTTTTGAAAAAAACACTTTTCGCTATTCAACTGTAAAAGCAAAACGCGTTTAGCTTTTCCCTTTTATTTGAACAAGCATTACGGCAAATCAAAACGTTATTACTCAAATGTTTCGCTACATTTTATAACAATGTGTATAAAAAATTGCTAGATTAGTGCTTAAATTAAGTTAGTTGCTATTTTGCCAACTTCTGAATTTCCTTCGGAAATTCCTCGCTGACAAAATAGCAACTTTTCATACACGCAACCGTTGGCAACAAGCTGAAAATCGAGGAATAATTGAGAAAAACGATTTACATAATTGCAATAATTTTATTAATAATCGGAATTCTATTATTTGAATTTATGGCTTTCAATTCTATGGTTAGTTTGAAATACGAAACACGTGAATTGACTGACTGTATTTCTCTTGTTTCTGGAATTGACTTGTGTAAAGCAATCAAAACATTTCACATTTTAGCTATTCTTTGTGGACTGACATTTATCGGACTTTTAATTTACAGAAAACGGATTTTAAAAAATTGAAAATATTAAGCAAAATATTGACTTTAATCACCATAATTTTATTCTCAAGTTGCGGAGTAAAAGAAATGGAATTCGACAAGTCTAAATGGAATGAAAGATTTGACGGATTTTATGAATATCGAGAAAATATGGTCCAAGACTTAATGGAAAATCATCTCGAAAAAGGAATGGAATTAAAAAAAGTCATTGGATTATTAGGAGAACCTGGTAATTATCAAATTAAAAAAGAAAACGAAATTACTTACGAAATAATGGTTGATTATGGTTGGAACATAGATCCAATGGAAGGAAAAGAATTATACGTAGAATTTGACAAAGACTCAATTGTAATTGATTTTAGATTAGAACATTGGGAACATTAAAAAATAAAAGCCAGTTGCCAACACCGTATATAATTTATTGCTAGCTTCTCGCCTACTTACGAAAGTCCTCGCGGACTTTCTTGGTCGGTAATTATTTACTAAATTAGTTGCTTGAAACACGCAACAAACCATATACAAACACGTTGTGCGTCATCTAAACCCAGCATTTATAAATGAACAATAATTTATATTCTTCAGTATACAGAAACCTTGAACGTGAGTTTATTTACCTATCAAATTTAATACATATAAATGATGAACAGATTAAAATATATTCTATAAAAATAACAGAATTATTAATTAGAACTGTAGTTGAAGTCGAATCTATTATTAAAGAACTTTATTTTTTAAATGAAGGGACGAAAACAGATGATAAAGATTTATTTTTTGACACTGATTGTTTTGGGCATTTAGAAAGTAAATGGAAACTAAGTAAAAAACTAATATTTGTTTCATCACCAAATTTATATTTTGACAAAGAGGAAAATAAAATTATAAATCCTTTATATAAGGCAAATAAAAGAGGATCAAGTTCTTCTGATTGGTTACAAGCATATCAAGCTGTGAAACATAACAGAGGGAAAAACTTAAAAAAAGGAAACCTAAAACATTTAATTCGTGCATTGGGAGGATTATATATTTTAAATATATATTACAAAGACACAACATTTAATCTTGAGAATGATGGAACTGCAACTAATTTTGATACTAGTTTAGGTTCAGAACTCTTCTCTGTAAAACTTCATAATAGTAGAAGCATCAGTACAAAAGAAATACTTACAAAACGAAAAGATTTTGAAGAATGTATTTATTTAATAAAAGCTACAGACAAATCAAGAGAAGATATAATAAATGCTTTTAACGATATTAATAATAGTGCGCAAGAAAAATTTAACAGAGAAATAATAAAAATACCAAAATTTGAAAACGGAAATATAGATGAATATCATAAAACTCTAAAAGACACTATAATCAAATTAAAAAAAACATCTGAAAAACAAGCTACAAAAGAAAATGGATTGAAACTCAAACAATCTTTAGAAAACAATAAATATGAAGCAATATTAAATAAACATCAATTTTGAAAAGACGAACGCACAACAAAGTATATAATCCATTGCTAGTTCTAGCCTACTTACGAATATTCCTGCGGAATATTCTATTCGGTTTTTATTTGCTAAATTAGTTGCTTACACACGCAACGTATCATATACAGAACCGTTAGCAATAATTATGAAAACAAAGTTAACCATCTTATTTCTTTTAATAATGAGTTTTACTTTTGCCCAAAAAGTAAGCATTATTGGCTTTGCTAAAAACTCAAAAAAATTAGGTCCAGAAATTGAAATTATTGTAAATGATACTTTAAATAAAATAATTAGCTCTGAAAAATTGAAATACCCAGAATATGAAAAGGTATTCTACGACGAAAACTATAGAGTAATAGCTGACAAGAATGGGAAATTTGAAATAAACGTAAAACTTACTGATTCCCTTTACTTCAGTTCTTGGGAACATATAACAGAATCTTACCTTGTAAGTGACTTATTAAAGAAAGAATACATTGAAATTAAACTAAAGCCTGAACCTTGTGAGGAATATATTCCTTGTAAGGAGAAACCTAGTAAACTATACGTTTTTATTGGTAAAAAAATTAAAGTAGATTATTCAGACCACATAAAGTATTGTGATATGATATCAATGGATACAAAGTATGATGCTGAATATGCAATTCTTGAAAACCTGTATGGGAATTTTCCAAAAGACACAATTAAATTTGTTTCTTATGACCATGCTTCGAGAAAAAGATATGACGAATACGATACTGTTTTATTATACGTCACTGAATATTGTGGGAATTTAATTCATGTAAAATATCAGTATCATGATTTATATAAAACCACAGAAGGAAAATGGGCTTCACCATATAATTCTAGAAATTATCATAACGTAGATTCAACCTTTCATATAAAGCCTAGAAAAATTGAATTTGAAAAGCCTATTGAATTTCAATTCAATGAAGAAAATATAGACTTCATTAAAGAAAAATATCCTGAACCTTACTTTGAGATTAGTAATGGAAAAGTAAAAACTTTATATGGAAATTATCCAAATGAACTTTTTGAACTCAAAAAAATGAATTCTTTAAAAATTAAAGGTTTTGTTGAATAATTAACTATTGCTAACAATGCATATATTTTATTGCTTGGTTCTAGCCTGCTTACGAAAGTCCTAGCGGACTTTCTATTCGGTTTTTATTTACTAACTTAGTGACTTAATCACGCAACAAACCATATGCTAAACCGTTGTAAGCAATTTGAAAAACCAGAGAAATTGAGTAAACTAAATCTAAACTGCTTATTTAAATTGGCTCTATCGCCAACTAGCGTAGATGATTTTAGCTATTTGGTAAATGACCCTTTATTACCAAATTTATTAAGTGAATCATCTTTTTATTTTTTATGTAAAAGACCTTGCCTATTATTTAGACAATTAGAGATAAAAGATTTCACTATAGTTGGACAAATTTATCAAACAGTTACCGAAAAAATTATTGATTTTAAACTTCCTCTTTTTCAAGAAAATATTATCTCTGGTGACAGAAGAGATATAAAATTAGGATTAAGCCATAATAAAGGTTTTAATTCTAGAAAGACTTCTAAAGAAAATTTAAACTTAAAGGATTTTGACAATATTGAATTAATTACAATTTCTGAATCAGAAGAAATAGAAAATTCCTTTATAAAATATATAACACCTGACATTATTCTTGAAAGGAATTGGAATAAAATGTGGACGTGTGAATTAAACGGAGAATTAAATCCTCAAAGCACATTTGATATTCTCTATATAGGAGAATCTGTAAAACAACCTATATGGAAAAGGTTGAATAGTCACAGTAAATTACAAAATATCTTATCTCGAGAAAATCCTTTTTACCCAGGAATGAAAATTTCAAGCGAAATAATGATACTTCTATTTGAAATAAAAAGTACTGATGATGCCAGAATGTTAAGTGAAATGAAAAAAGAAGATATTATTAAGTATATAACGCAAAAAGATAATCCTTCTGAAAAAAGTATTTTCTATGATATCGAAAAAGCATTAATAAAAGCATTTAACCCAAGATATAACATTCAGAAATATGATAATTATCCTAAAAGTACAAATGGATTATATAAAGAAAAATACCAAACTATAACTTACTCTATATCTGACCCAATAACACTAGTATATAATGGGGAATTATTTGAATGCGGAATAAATAAAACAAAAACGAACTATATTGAAGTTGATTTAGAGCAAAATGAATTAAAAATAAAAAACTGCTTACAACACCGTATATAATTTATTGCTAGCTTCTCGCCTACTTACGAAAGTCCTCGCGGACTTTCTTGGTCGGTAATTATTTACTAAATTAGTTGCTTAAACCACGCAACAAACCATATACAAACACGTTGTATTTAATAATCCCCGACTTCTGGAACTTCCCTTGTTCATTGCAAGTATCGAAACTTATGGATTAATGTCAGAGCGATAAAACTCTTACGGAATACTGGACTTACAATAAGAATTTCACCGA
>NZ_JBHULM010000043.1:0-9234 GCF_042684485.1 Lacinutrix gracilariae
ACACCGTGTATAATTAATTGCTTTTTTGAGCCTACTTGCGAAAATTCCGCAGGAATTTTCACGGGTTCGTTAAAGTTTGCTAACTTAGTTCCCTAACCACGCAACTAACCATACACAAACACGTTAGGCAACATTAAAAAAAATGAAAAAAATAATTTGGTTCTTTTTATTAATTTTTATAATTCAAAATACTTTTTCCCAAGTTAAATTTGACCCAAAACAATTGGAACTAAATGGAAATGTAAAGTCTCTACTTGAAATCGATTATGAGGATCCTTTAAAAGAAAAAGTTACTGGATATATAATATATTCAGAATTCGATAAAAACGGTAAAATTATTAACAAAACATATTCAAATTCAAAAAACGAACCTTCTTCGAGTAAAATATATCACTATGATATTAACGGAAACGATTCAATATGTCATTATGAAAATAAACAAAAAAAACTATTTAAAACAACATTAACTAAAACAGTTAAGAAGAATAATTCATTGTCAGTTACAATTACTAATCTAGACAGTACATTTATTCAAAAAATTGTTTACGAATATGATAAATCTAATAATTTAGTTTCTAAAAAAAAATATGTTAAAAAGGATACTTTGAAAGATGAGATGAAATATAGTTATGACTCCGCTAATAATATGACTGAATGGAAGTGGCTTAATTCAAACGACTCTAATACATATAGAAGAACTTATGAGTACAAAAAAAATCTTTTAAAACATGAAACCCGCTTTTATAAAGAAAGAATATATCTTAAAAAAAAATATAAATATAATCTTAATAAAAAAATAAGAAAAGTAATTAATTACAATCTGAAAGACAGTTTAACCACCAAAATAATATATTCATATAATAAAGACAAAGTAGTTATTCGAGAAACAACTAAAAAAGAGAATGGTCTAAAAAGTCAATATGTTTTTAAATATGACAATCAAAATAATTGGATTGAACTAAAATCTTTCAAAAATAAAAGTAAAACCGCGGAATACATCTTGACGAGAAAAATAGAATATTATTAAATAACGTTGCCTAACAAAGTATATAATCCATTGCTAGTTTTAGCCTGCTTACGAATATTCCTGCGGAATATTCTATTCGGTTTTTATTTGCTAAATTAGTTGCTTACACACGCAACGTATCATATACGCAAACGTTATGGGCAAATTAACGAGCATAACGGTCGTAACAAGCTGAAAAACGACTTTAAAAAGAAGTAGGCATCATCTAAAACAATTAGATATGAAAACAAAAAACTACATTTTAATCTTGCTTTTGGTATTTTTATCAAATAGTCTTTTTGCGCAAGCAAAAAAAGAAGAAGTAATTTCTAAACACAAAAACGGAAGTCCTTCTTTTATTAAACTTAAAGAAACTAACGTTTCGTTTAATAAAACTACAACGGAATCTTTTCTTAAAAAACAGTTTAACCTAAATGACAACATTAGTTTTCAGACAAAAAAGGAAGATGTCGATTTAGGTATTACAATTCAAAAACAACAACAATATTACAAAGGTATTAAAGTAGAGTTTGGTGAGGTTGTACTTGCTGGAAAAAATAATGCTCTAAATCATGTAAGTGGGAATGTTTTGCGAATAGAAAACTTAAACACAAAACCAACTTTAACTAAAGAATCTGCATTAAATATTGCATTACAAAAAATTGGTTCTCAAGAATATGCTTGGCAAAATCTAGAAATGGAAAACTTTAGGAAACAACTTAAAGATAATCCAAATGCAACTTATTACCCAAAAAGTGAGCTCGTAATTGTTGACAAAAACTTACTAGATAGCATACCTAAACCTGTATTGGCTTATAAAATGGATATCTACTCAACAAATCCTTTAAAATATAATTACTATTATATTGACGCAAAAAATGGAGAAATTATTTTTGAGAACCCAATAATAAACCATATAGAAGGTATTGCTGCCACAAGATATTCTGGAACACGAACTATTGAAACCGAAGCTGTTGGTAGCTCTTTTAAACTAAAAGATAATACAAGAGGAAGTGGGATAATTACTTATAATTTAAATCATTCTTGGAGCTATTCTTCACCTACCAACTTTACTGACAATGATAATAATTGGACAATTACAGAATATGATAATACTAATAAAGATAATGCTGCTCTAGATGCTCATTGGGGAGCAGAAATGACTTATGATTATTTTTTAGATAATTTCAACAGAAACAGTTACGATAATAATGGTAGTGTCATTACTGGTTATGTGCATTATGGCACTAATTACCCTGGTGCCTTTTGGAATGGTGTTGATAAAATAATGACTTATGGAGATGGTTCATATCCTCGTGATGCTATAGTTAGTTTAGATGCTGTTGGTCATGAAATAGCTCATGGTATTACTAATCATGAAATCGGTACAAATAATAATTCAGGCATGTGGTCTTTCTACGAATCTGGAGCCATAGAAGAAAGTATTAGTGATATTTGGGGTGCGATGGTAGAGTATTATGTTGCTCCAGAAAAAAACACATATTCAATAGGTGAAGACTTTTATCTAAATGGTAAAGTTTTACGTTCAATGGATAACCCAAAAACTATTCATTCATATAAACGTCAACCTGACACGTATCTTGGAGAATTTTACCACCCTGATAGTGATTCTGAAGACAATGGTGGCGTACATACCAATAGTGGTATTATGAATCATTGGTTCTACTTGTTAGCAGAAGGTGGTAATGGAATGAACGACAATGGAGACACCTATTTTCTCTCTGGAATTGGAAAAGAAGATGCAGCAAAAATTGTATATCGAGCAGTAAAATATTATTTTAACTCGACAACTACTTTTTATCAAGCAAGAGAACTTACCATGCAAGCAGCAGCAGATTTGTTTGGTGAGGCAACTACTATTAAAGTAGCAAATGCTTGGTATGCTGTTGGTGTTGGCAATTTTATTCCTTATGGTTCTCATTATATTTCTGGTCCGACACAAATTACTCCGGGAACTGGTGGTATGTACACTTTAAATCCTTATGTTGGTGCAACGCATTACCAATGGGTAATACCAACAGGTTGCACAAATACTTATTATTGCTGGGAGATTGTTCAAGGGCAAGGCACTAATACAGCTCTTATTCATGGTGGAGATATTGGGAGACATAATATTATCTGTAAAATTTACAGTAACGACCATCTTATGGCTTCTCAATCTATAAGTGTTAATGTTCAAAACCCCTATAATGGAGGCGGAAGTGGTAGTGACCCTTGTGGTGATTTAGGTAACTTCAATGGCCTTATTTATCCTCCAGAACCTTGTGATGATGGAAATGGTATTGCTGCTACAGAGTCCTATTTTTCTAAATTTGTTGTTTATGATATGTCTGGTCGTAGAGTTTTAACTTTAAACTATGTGGATAGTGTTGATTTAAACAATTTAGCTAATGGCTTATACATTATTAAGGCTAGATTAAATACAAATAAAGTGATAACTAAAAAAATATTAAAATGAAAAAGATAATTTTAATTTTTGGTTTATTATTGTTGATGCTATCATGTAATAAAGATGATGACAAACCTGAACCAATTATAGAGGAAGAACCTGATTTATCTTTCCCTGAATGTTTATTGAGTGATGATATTTTTGAATATCAACTCATCATGAGTAATCCGCCTAGTGATCCTAGAGGAGAACTTTTAAAAAAAGTATATCAAGGAGATACGGTGTATTCATTTAACCAACACATTCTACATGATTACGATTTAGTCAGATATGATAATCAATGTGAAATAATTTGCAGATATGTTTGGAATGGTCCAGGTACAGACTGTATAGGTAATCCTGCAGATTCTGAATTTATTGGAACTGTTTGGACAGACCCAAGGTAAAATCTGCCCATAACCACGTATATAAAAAATAGCAGTTAAGAGTTAAACTTAAAGTTTGATTCTTTTCTGCTATATTTGTTTTAATCCGAAAAGTATCACACATAAATCTGCTACTTTTCATATACAAACACGTTGTGCAACATTTGACGCAACCAACAGAATATTTTTGCATCTACTAAAAAAATAAAATGCATGTCAAAATATATAATTAGATTAATAATATTAGCACCAATTTTAATGGCTTTTCAGTGTGAAGACGATGATACTACAGGCACTTTTATTTTTAATGATTACAAAATTAGTGTAACACCTCAATCTTCATTTTCAATAAATGATACTATTTGGATAGATGGAAAAGTATCTTCTTTGGCCTTCGACACGGCAATTAACGATTCTATATTTCCTGGTTGGTCTCAAGGAGATCAAATTTCAATAATGAAATTCATACAACCAACGCAATCATCTAATTGCAAAGACGCAATCGACAATTTTGAATTAATAACTGAATTAGGTAACATATCTTTTTTACCTGTTTGTGAAAACGGACAAATGACAATACAATCTGAAATAAATGCTGATAGTTTAAATTATAGCTATAGAATAGGATTAAAAGCATTGAATATTGGAGACTTTGTATTGAGTTGGAATAATAGTTCTGTAACCAATGCGAATAGAAACGAATATATCCTAGACGACTACCCTTTAGAATTTCACCCTAATCAATTAGGTTTTAATAAATGCGGAAATGTATCGTGGAGATTTGTAAATGAATCTGATAAAGAATTTTATTTTAAAGTAGAATAAAAAAACGTTGCACAACAACGTATATAATCCATTGCTAGTAAAGGCTTATTTACGAAAATCCTCGCGGATTTTCTATTCGGTTTTTATTTGCTAAATTTCGTGCTTAAACCACGCAACGTATCATATACAAAACCGTTAGCAGTTATTTAAGAGCAACACCTAAAAAAATGAACTTTCAACTAAATGGAAACATAGGAAACTGGTTAAATAAACTTAACGGAAAAACTATTGCCGAAATATATCAAGTAGATTTTAATAACGACAGACATAATGACGACTATTTACCTTGGATATTTTTAATAACATTCTCTGAATTTGACCAATATCTGGAAATTGAAGGCGACTTTGATGGTAGTCATTTAAAAATAAACTTGCGAGAAAACGCATCACTTGAAAATAAGCTGAAAGAATACAATTTACCAAATGAACCAGATTTATGGCAAGTCTACGAAACTAAAAAGGACGAAAAACTTGGACGACTTTTAGGCGAAAAAATTGATTTTATTGAATTCGGAATTGATAAGGATGAATATGTAATTAATGGAACCAAAATAAAAGGACAAAAAGAATATTTTAATTTCATTCGGTTTAGTTGTGGAAAACTGAATTTAACAATTTTTGAAGGCTCAGTAACTGGACTTGGTGTTTCTGACGACCAAAATATTAAATTGAATTTTGAGGAAACATTTGAAATATATAATACGAATAAAAACAACTGCTAACAACGTATAAAAATAATGCGTAGTTTAGTGCTTAATCAAGAGTTCGTGCAATTTTGTTACGTCTGATTTTCCTGCGGAAAATCCTCGCACACAAAACCGCACTATTCTTATACAAGACCGTTGTAAGTAATGCGAAAATCGAACTAAAATTGAACATTTGAACTAAAAAAGCCAGCCGCACAAACAGCACATTTGGTTTTTTGCCGACACATCAGCCAACGCTGAAAAAACCAAAAGAGCTGTTTTTTGCCAACGCTCAAAAATCCGTACCTTGTGAAAGAAAAAACCGACCAAAAATAAATGCAAATATTTCAGAAATCCGTAATAAAAAAACACCTTAAAAGTCTTGACCAAGAAAAGGTAGAAAAAGCTTTCCAAACATTCCGACAAAATTATAGTTCTGCGAAAATTGAGCAAATTAAAACGCTCAAAGAAGAAGAATATCAAGACGGATTTTTAAGAGAAATCTTTGTTGACGTTTTAGGTTACACGCTTCGACCAGATGAAAATTTTGACTTGCAACGTGAATTTAAAAACCAAACAGACGGAAAAAAGGCAGATGGAGCAATTTTAAAAGACGAAAATGCAATTGCAGTAATTGAACTAAAGTCAACAAAAACAAAGGACTTAACAAAAATTACGCAACAAGCATTTAATTATAAAAACAATCAACCAGAATGTAAATATGTAATTACGTCAAATTTTCAAAAGTTACGTTTTTACATCGACTACTCTACCGAATATGAAGAATTTGACTTGTTTTTTCTCGACAGAGAACGATTTGAACTGCTCTACTTAATTCTACATAAAGAAAGTATTTTTTCAAATCTTCCTGTAAAACTTAAAAAAGAAACGCAGTTTCACGAAAAAGAAATTTCGGAAGAACTTTACAACGACTATTCTCATTTTAAAAACAAACTGTTCAATAATCTTGTTGCAAACCATCCAGATGATGACAAGTTGTTGCTGTTTAAAAAATCGCAAAAACTTTTAGATAGATTTCTTTTCATACTCTTTGCAGAAGATAGCGGCTTATTGCCACCAAACTCGATTTCAAGAGTAATAAATCGTTATAACATTTTAAAAGAAGAAGACGCTTATAAACCAATTTACGAAATTTTTAAGCAGTATTTTGGTTATATGAATATTGGACGACAAGGAAAGAAAGAATCTGACAATATTCCAGCTTACAATGGTGGTTTATTCTACGAAGATTTGCTGCTCAACAACTTAAATATTGATGACGAGATTTTAATTGACGATTTAAAAAAACTATCCTCTTACGATTTCAATACAGAAGTTGACGTAAATATTCTCGGCCATATTTTTGAACATTCATTAAACGAGATTGAAGAAGTAACCGCAGAAATAGAGGGAACTGTTTCCGACCAAAAAAGAACAAAACGAAAAAAAGATGGTGTTTTTTATACACCAAAATATATAACAACTTACATTGTTACCAATACAATTGGCAAACTTTGCCTTGAAAAAAGAAAAGAACTCGACATTGAGGAGATTGAATATGACGACTCATTTTTAAAAAAAGATGGAACTTTAACTGTAAAAGGCAAAAAACTTTTTAAAACCATAACTGAATATAAAAATTGGCTAACGAACTTAAAAATCATTGACCCAGCTTGTGGAAGTGGTGCATTTTTAAACCAAGCATTAAACTTTTTAATCGAAGAACACGAAAAAATAGACGACATCATTGCAGACTTGACTAACTCGCCTTTGCGTTTATTTGACACAGACAAAAATATTTTAGAAAACAACCTTTTTGGTGTAGATATTAATGAAGAAAGTGTTGAAATCGCTCAATTATCACTTTGGCTTCGCACAGCAAAAAAAGACAGAAAACTTTCCAAATTAAACAATAACATTAAATGTGGGAATTCACTTTTAGCTTCCGAGTTCGATTGGAACAAAGAGTTTCCAGACATTATGAAAAACGGAGGTTTTGATGTTGTTATTGGAAATCCACCATACATAAAAGAATACACAAACAGGCAAGCCTTTGATGGGTTGCACGAGCATCCTTGTTATCAGGGCAAAATGGATTTGTGGTATTTCTTTGGGGCTTTGGCATTGGACATTATCAAAAAAGATTATGGTCTCATTGGCTATATCGCACCAAACAATTGGATTACAAATTCGGGGGCATCAAAGTTTAGAAATATTGTACTGAACAAAGGTAGAATTACAGAATTTATAGATTTTGGCGATTTTAAAGTGTTTGATTCAGCAGGAATTCAAACAATGATTTACATAATGAAAAGCTCTGACGACAATGAAAATTACAACTTTAGTTTTTCAAAAGTTTTAGATAGCAAAATAAAACACGAAAACGCTCAATTATTTTTAGAACGTGTAAAAGATGATAAGTACGAATATTTTAAAGCAAACATAGACAAAACGGAAAATCTTGACAAACCTATAAATTTTGTAAATGCTGAACTGACATTAATTTTAGATAAAATAAGATCAAAACAGAATTTCCATTTTGATAAAAAAGAAATTGCTCAAGGTATTGTCGCACCACAAGACTTTCTAAACAAAAAAAATCAAGCAATTTTAGGAGATGAATTTGAGGTTGGAGATGGTATTTTTAATATTTCCCAAAAAGAGTACGAAAATCTGAAATTAACATCAGAAGAAAAAAAGTTAGTAAAACCGTTTTTTACAACATCTGAATTAAACAGTTTTTATGGAACAAATAAAAATAGACTTTGGGTTATTTATACGGATTCCAGTTTTAAAAATCCAGAAACTATTGAGCCATACCCAAATCTAAAACAACATTTAGATAAGTTTCAAGAAGTAATTACGTCAAGCAACAAACCTTATGGTTTACACAGAGCCAGAGAAGAAAAGTTTTTTAATGGAGAAAAGATAATATCATTAAGAAAATGTGCAAGACCAACTTTTACATTTACAGATTTTGACTGCTATGTTTCTCAAACCTATTTTTCTATCCAAACAGACCGTTTAAACCAACGCTATTTAACAGGATTATTAAACAGCAACTTAATAGCTTTTTGGTTAAAATATCAAGGCAAGATGCAAGGCGATTTATATCAAGTTGACAAAGGTCCTTTAATGAATTTACCAATTATTGAACCAAAAAAGGAAATTCAAGAAAACGTATCGGAATTTGTAAAGACCATAATAAGTAACCATCAAAAAAGAGTAGATTATCAAGAATTGTTAGACCAAGCAAAAGCGGAAAACAATTTTGACCGAGAAATACAATTAACGAAACAATTAGAGCAACTTACAATGGAATTGAAAAAAGCCGAAAGTGAAATCAACTCGATTATTTACGAGCTTTACCAAATTGAACCGACTGAAATTGCAGCGATTGAAAAGAATATTTAGTAATTAAAAAGCCAACGCTAAAAAGCCATACACATTTGCAATTCGCTACAGCCAACGCTACGCCAAAAATTACAAAAGAGTATGTCTCGCCAACGCACAATGAAGAACAAGATAACAAACATCGGAAAACCAAGCTGAATGAAAAAAGCACTACTTACAACAACGTGTATAAAACATAGCTATTAAAGGCTTTCCGAAAGGTTTTTGTATATTTACAAAGTACGCCAAATTTTTTGTTTGGTTATATTTATAAAAGAAAATTAAACATAAAAATAAAAAATTCGGCTCGTGCTAAATCTGAAAAGTTAGCGACTATTTAAACGCTACGTTTCATACACAAGACCGTTGTATTTAATAATCCCCGACTTCTGGAACTTCCCTTGTTCATTGCAAGTATCGAAACTTATGGATTAATGTCAGAGCGATAAAACTCTTACGGAATACTGGACTTACAATAAGAATTTCACC
>NZ_JBHULM010000044.1:0-15586 GCF_042684485.1 Lacinutrix gracilariae
ACTTAGTACTTCCGCATCATTTCCGTTTTCAAGATTGTTTTCTCGATTTTGTTTAGGTTCTAAAATTGTTCTGTGTCGAAGTAAGGTTGATTTCATTTACGGATGTTTCTTCATATTGCGCACAACGGTTTTGTATATGATACGTTGCGTGTGTAAGCAACTAATTTAGCAAATAAAAACCGAATAGAATATTCCACAGGAATATTCGTAAGCAGGCCAGAACTAGCAATGGATTATATACTTTGTTAGGTGCAGTTATTTGCTAAACATATCTTCATCAGTCTTTTTATCAGAAGGCAAGATGTCCATATATGCTATTCTCGGTCTTTTTTCGATATAAACACCGTTTTTATCCATTCTATTCACATAGCCTCTAATAGTACAATCTCCAAAAAAATGTGTTCTATCCTCAACGATTTTTCCAGAAATTGGATAACAAGTTAAAATGTGATTTTTATAAGCAAAACCGATAGTATTCGAATTTTCATTACCTCTTGTGATATGTCCTTCAAGTTCCACATATTGGTTATGTGCTAATTCTGGAAATAGAACATCCTCCTCTTCTTTTTCTTTATAGAAAATACCTTTATCATTTATTGAAATGGAAACTTCTTTTTTAGTGTCGTCTGCATCAAGTTTTTCGTTTGGACTAAATCCTATTTTGAGCTTACGTTCATCTTCAATAAGTTGAGTTAATCTATTGAAAATCGTTTCAGGAATTTCTGTGAATAGTTCTAAATATATTTTAGGAACATAAAGAATTTCTCCTGCATCATTATATATTCCAATGAATTGTACTCCTTTAGTTTCTTTAAATTCTACTTTGTCAAATTTCCTTTTTTTAAGAGTTTTCAAATGTTTGCCAATTTGAACAATCCATTTAATTCCTTTTACTATACCTTTAAAAACATCTTTAAATCCAAAATCTCCAACATCGTTTTGCCCCATTTTCTTAAGAGCAGAACCACCATAAATTGCACCTCCAGAAACTAAAGCGAATTGGATTAATTCTCCAATATTTTCTGGAATTAGAGTTTCCCAACTTCCTTTTCTTGTCCTTACTGGTAAATCAAATTCTACTGCATTTAATTCAGGTGATTTCTTGTACAGAAAATATCTAAAAATTTCGTCTATTCCAATTAATGCTTCTGCTGATTTTCGAGCATCTAAATATCCGTTTTTAACGAGGTCTCCCTCAAATTTGAAATGTGCTAAATATTTTTCGTTGTCCTCCATTAAGTTTATTTTAATAGCATCATATCATCATAATAGTTCTCGTAAGAATTCCAATTTAATATTTGATTGATAACTTTGGTTGAAAGGTTATGTGTAGGATTTGCATTTAAATCAAAATCAGAGCCGTAGTCATTTTTTTAATCGCTAAAGCAATTTTTCACATTATTATTATAATTACCTTCTTCGTGATGTATTGATTGGTTTCTTGCTTGCCAAATTACATTTTTAAGGCTTTGAGTTGTTAATATTCTTCCATCGGGACAATGGGCTGGATTGCCGTAAACTTTTGAAATTCCTTGTTTTGCAATTTGTAAAATAGACATTCCAATTGCCTGATATGATAATTCTTTATTAATAATAGAAGTTTTCAAATCAGATATGTCTTGTTCTAATTTTGGAATATTGGCATCTTGAGCAAATTTAGCCATAGTAACGAACTTATGTTGTAATTGAAGTTCATTATAATCTTCTATTTGGTCGTATGTACTAAAGTCCCATTGAAGATGTTTTAGTCTATCTTTTTTTGAAAGTAATTCAGCTTTTAGATTTTCCAGTCGATGAAATTCAGATTTTAAAGCATCAAATAAAGTTTTAGAAGCGTACTCGGTATCATTCAGATAGTTTATCATTTAGCAGTATGTTCGTTTTAATTGCACCTAACGGTTTTGTGTATGATTAGTGGCGTGTTTAAGCACCTAATTTAGCAAATACAAACCGAATAGAAAATCCGCGAGGATTTTCGTAAGTAGGCGAGGACTAGCCATTAATTATACACGTTGTTGTGGTTAGTACTTTATTTCAGTTCATTGGTTAATTCAATTCTAATATTTTCGTCTTGTATTGCTAAAATACATTTCGCAACAATTGCTTTTAAGTCTTTGTAATATTTCTCAAGTTGTTCGTTTGAAAACGATTCATAACCGTGAAGCATTTGATTTCGTATATTTCTTAATCGATGTATTTGATTTTTTTCTTTTTGAGTTAAATGAGAAACTTCTCCAACTATATCTAAATTTGGAATGAAATTTTTACGGTTCTTGTTTCCATTTTCTTGATTTAATTGAGCTATGACTTTTTCAAATACAATCCAAGTTTTTGTAAATAATTCAAATCCAGAAACCTTCTTTTTGTCAGTTGTTATTTGACTAAAATATTTTTTCAGATTATCATTTTTTTCGTTGAGTGCAATTATATTTTGAAAAAGTTGGTCGGAAAAGGTCTCGTTTATATTGAGATTAATTTTACTAATTGCTTCTTGTATTTGATTAGTGTCAATTTTGTCAATCGCTTTTAAATAATTATTTAAGTATTCTGTATTACCGAAATTAATTTTCTTAAAATTGTTTTTATAATTAGAGAAAACCAAATTCGTTAAATCATACTTATCGGTTATTTCAGCTTGTTTTGTAGTTCTTTCAGTAATTGCTTTTTGTAGTCTTTCCAATGCAATTTCTCCAGTTAACACTAAACCATTTATTTCGTCTAATATTGATAGTTCTTCTTCGGTCAGATTTCCAGAAAATGGTTTGTAAACCAAATCGTGTTCAACTTCAGACCAAGCGTGCATTAAAACACTTGCTACTTGTATTTCAAAAACAGTATTAGTGAATCTTTTCTCAACTTCGTCAGATTTTTTCAGTCTCACACGATAATGAGTTGCCCAATAGCCTGAAAATCGTTTATTATGTTTCGGCTTATGTGGATTTTCAGGAAATGTTTTGGTTTCTTCTATATCAAACAACTCTTCAATAACTTGTCCAACGACTTCTCTGTCAGACGGGAAATATAGAGCGACTCTTATTCCTGCCAAATCAACTATATCTTTTTCAATAGCTCGTTTCGATTTGTAGTTTTTCTTTTGGTTACGTTGTACTACCTTTTCCTTAAGTCTGTCGATTCTTTTAGCTCGATTTGAAATAATGGCTTTCAAACCTCTATTTATAATTTCAGTTTCTAATACATCGTGTCCAAGACGCGCAAGTTGTCTATAGAAATCATATTCCTTTTCGTATTGTGTTATGAAATTATCAATTATACTCATTTAGTTTCTTCGGTATTAACCACAACGTGTTTGTGTATGGTTAGTTGCGTGGTTTACGCAACTAATTTAGCAAACAAAACCGAGTCTGAGAATGTTCCGAAGGAATATTCCAGATGAGCCCAAGCCAAGCAATTAATTATACACGGTGTTGTCTAATTATTATATCCAATTTCTTTTAATTTCACTTAAACCCTTGTAAATAAAGGGATTTGTTTTTTTTGCGATGCAAAATAATGTAATAAAATACAATAAAAAGCATTGTTTGTTGTACCTATTGTTGTACCTTAGTATTAGATTGCACTCTGTTGCACCTGTTCTAAACCAATAAGTTATGGCTTCAATAAAACTAATTTTAAAAAAATCTAAAGTAGATAAGTCTGGAAAAGCACCTTTATATTTAAGAGTGATAAAAGACCGAAAAACTAAATTCATTTCTTTAAGCTTAAAATTAGAGCCTAACGAATGGGATGAAGTAAAGCAAAAGGTAAAGAAAAATCATAGTAATTCTACACGCCTAAATAAATACATTTCTCAAAAGGTTGCAGATGCACAAGGTCAAATAGCAGATTTAGAAACTAAAAATCAATCCACATCAGCAAGAAAACTAAAAGAAGCTATCAAGGGGAAACCGTTAGTTAATTTCTTTGAGTATGCTTACAACCGATGCGAAAAACAAAAAGACACTTTAGCACTATCAACATATAACAACTATAAAAACTACCTCAAAAAGTTTGAAAAATTTATAGGCCATAAAGAGTTGATGTTCGATGATATTACTGTAACCACTTTAAAAGACTATGCAGGTTACTGTAGCACCACTTTAGGTAACAATAACACAACGATTAATTTCTCTTTAAAGATTCTTAACCTAATGTTTAAAGAAGCGCAGAGAGAGGATTTAATACCGTTAAATCATTTTCCATTTAGTAAATTTAAAGTCAAGAAAGCAAAAAGCACAAAACGATTTTTAACAGCTGAACAGTTAGAAGCTTTTATTAAATTAGAGGTTTCAGATAAAGCAAAAGCACAAATTATAAAAGATATGTTTCTATTTGCTGTCTTTTCTGGAGGTTTAAGGTTTGGAGATATAATAGAATTAAAGTGGAATAATTATAACGCTAAAACACATAAAATAACAAAGACAATACGCAAAACAAACAGACAGCACAGTATTAGAATTGGGCAAGTGGCAATAGATATTTTAGAAAAATATAAAAATGAAAATGTAAATCAAGACGATATAATATTTCCTTTCGCAAATATTGATAACGATTATTTTACAGATAGAGAACAAAGAGCAAAAGTAGTAAGACAAGCAATAGCGTTAAGTAATATGTATTTAACTAAAATGGGTAAAGCTTTAGAATTACCATTTTCTTTAACCTTTCATATTAGCAGACATACATTTGCTACCAGAGCGTTAAACAATGGTATGCGTATAGAGCACGTTTCAAAACTTATGGATCATTCCGATATTGGAATAACACAGGTTTATGCAAAAATTATAAGTAGTGAATTAGATAATGCAGTAGATAAATACATCAATTAAAAAATGGGAGAATATTCAAAAATAGAATTAGCATTATTAGAAAAGTTTACAGAAGCTATTGATAGTTGTATAGGAGTTAAATCTTATAGTCAAACAGATAAAGATAAAATGATGTTTGCATCTTGTGTTAATGAAGAGGAAAAAAATGACTTCACTAAAAGTGAAATCAAGAAAATGCAAAAGAAACTTGCAAAATGTAATCCTGATATTGCTGAATTTTTAAGGTGCTATATTAATTTATCAGAATTTGATATGGCTGGAGATTCTATAGACGATTATAGAAAACGCTTAGTAAGAAATTTTCTTTCTGGTGAAATTAATGAAGTGTTAGATGTTTTAAAACTAAAGTTTAAAACATTAAAATCTATAGAGGAAATTTATTATTCATATTGGGAAGAAATAATCGAAGATGGCGAGTATGGTATTGATAGTAAATTTATGAATCATTTCATAAAGTATATGGCTTTAGCGGAAAGGCTAAACACATTTAAGAGTTTTTTGGAATATCACAATAAAGAAAATGAATCAGAAGAAACTAACGAGATTTACGACTTATTAGATACCATTAGAACTAAAGACCATACAGATTTACAGTTGTATGATATAGTTAAGGAGCGTACACAATTAAATAAAGACGCATTACAGTATTTATATAAAGACATTGAAGTCTACTTGTTTGGTGAAAAAGATGATTATGAATGTCAATATTCAGAAGAAGAAACAAAACAAGCAATTGAGGATTTAAAAGCTAAAGGTCATACAGAAGATGATTTAATAATGTTAGGTTACATAACAAAAGGTAAAGCTTTTGATATTGAAACAAAGGATATGACTTTAGATTATATCTATATCAATAAAGAGAAAATATTCTTTCCATTAGAGTTTTTTCCTATTTATCAATTGCAAGGTTTAATAAATTCAGAATTAAATAAAATAAAAGAAAAAGAAGAATTACTAAATCCTCATATAAAAGGCACACCTAAACTTAAAACAGACCTTTCAGTTCCTCAATTATCATTAGTGTTTAAAATGATAAACGATTTAAAGCCTAAAGTCTTTAACACAAAATCTGATGCAGAATTATTCCGTTTTATATCTGCTAATTTTCAAACTAAAAAATCTACAGAAAAAGGAATTAGTACTCAAAAATTAAGAAATGAATTTAATAACCCAGATTTCAAAGCAATTGAATTTTGGGAAAAACATTTACATACAATGTTATCAGAATTAAGAAAATTAAAATAATTTATTTCCTTTAAAGTCAATGTTTATAAGGGTTTTAAGTAGGGTTATATAACCGTATGTAACTGTTTTTGCTTCCTTTGTTAACCCATATTTGCTTCATAATTAAATCATTAACATTTAAAACAGAAGTAAATGGAAGCAGTAATTTTAACAAAAGAGCAGTACAACGAATTAGTATCAAGATTAGACAAATTAAACACTACTTTAGAGTCTAATCAAAAACCATCAAAAGAAACTTTTCTCGATAATCAAGAGTTTATCCAGCTAATGCATATTAGTAAACGAACAGCTCAAACTTGGAGAGACGAAGGTAAAATATCATTTTCTCAAATAGGTAGTAAAATTTACTACAAAATGAAAGATGTAGAAGTCTTACTAGATAAAAACTACAACAAAGCCTTTAAAAGTAAAAGGTAGTTAGTTTGTATGATACTACTAAAATAGTAAAGCTTATAAACATATTACCTAAAGAAGCGGTTGCTAGAGTTAAAGAGCCTTTTTGTTGGAATAATTGTTTGTGGTTACCACGTTTTAACAAATATGGTGAAGTAACTACTTATGAATCTAATATAGTTAATTTAAAACTCTGGTTAAGGGGTTCGGAATTAACAATCTGCAATAGTTTACAAAAGTTTTATATGCAAAATAATTATAAAGCATTTAGCTATTGTCAAGTGCAGGAGGCAATATCAAAGTTAAATGACTATTTCGATTTTGACCTATACAGTGCAGAAGTAAAAAAGACAGCAGTAGGTGTTGTTATAGGAGAGCAAGAAGATAATACCTTTAAGAATTGGTTAGAATACAAAGGTAATAAGCCAATATTGATGCGTAATAGCACAAGAATATATGGTGCTCATTTTAAAGGCACGAACTATAATATTAAAGGTTATGATAAAAAGTATCAAACAAAGGCAGAAAGTAACACAAAGTTATCTGAAAGCTTAATCCGTTTTGAGTTAGAAGCAAATAGTAGGCATTTTAATAATCGTAAACATCCAATTGGAATTTATACAGTAGCAGATTTAGTAAATAAAAGTAAGTTTGATGCTTTGGCAGATGAATTATTAAATATCTACGATACTATTAAGAAGCAACCAATAATTAATTATCAAGAATTAAAACCTAAAGAAATATTATTGTTAGGTGCTATGAAAGATAAAGACAGTTTTAATGGGTTAAAGAGACACCACAAACATTCTTATAAGTTATTAAGAAAAGACTATTCTAAACTATTAGATAGTATCGCTGATATTGAGTTAGAAAATAGCATTAGAAGTAAGGTTTTAGAGCAGATTAATTACTGCAAAAATAACTAACGTCTTCCAACTTGTAATATACCCTAAAACAGGGGTAAAAAGTAAATACGGAAATCTTCATTATTTAACCAAAATATATTTATATTTTTATGAGTTCCTTAAAGAGCAATAGAAAATATTAAATGAACGCAGTAGAAATAGAAGAAGCAGTATCAGAATTAGCATTAAAACCATTTGAGGCAGAGGAATTTCCTTTTTCTTTTTTGGAATCTTTTGGTAATAAAAGTACTACTATTAAAAAGTTGCGTAGCGGTACATCAAATAAAACAGATGTTGAAGATGCAGTTTTGCAGCGTAATAACATACATATACTTTCAAGTAAAAAAGGAAAGGTTAATGAGTCTTTAGAAACCTTACGCAATAGTCCATCAACTAAAAAAAATAAAGCTGAATTTATTTTAGCTACGGATGGTTTAGATTTTCAAGCTGAAAATGTAATTACAGGGGAAACCGTAGTATGTGAGTATAAAGATTTTCATAACTATTTTGGATTTTTTCTATCATTAGCAAATATTACTACTGTAAAACAAATACGTGAAAGCGCATTTGATATTAAAGCAACTAGTCGTTTAAATAAGCTGTATGTAGAGTTATTACAGCATAATTCAGATTGGGCGAGTATAGAACGTCGTCCAGATATGAATCACTTTTTAGCAAGATTGATTTTTTGCTTTTTTGCTGAGGATACGGATATTTTCAAAGACGACAATCTGTTTACAGATACTATTCAAAAAATAAGTGACCCTGATGCTTCTAATACACACGAAGTAATAAGTGAGATTTTTAGAGCAATGGATACAAAGCTCGAAAATCGTGAAAAAGAAAATATCAAAGTTTGGGGTAAAAAGTTTCCTTATGTAAACGGTGAGTTATTTTCTGGTTCTACAGAAGTACCGAAGTTTACTAAAATAGCACGTTCTTATTTATTACACGTAGGTAGTTTAGACTGGAAGCAAATTAACCCAGATATATTTGGGTCAATGATACAAGCTGTAGCAGACGAAGATGAACGTGGTTCATTAGGTATGCATTATACATCCGTTCCAAATATTTTAAAGGTACTAAACCCTTTATTTTTAGATGATTTACGAGAGCAACTAGAAAAAGCAGGAGATAACAGTCGTAAATTACTCAATCTACGTAATCGTATGGCACACATACGAGTATTTGACCCAGCTTGTGGTTCAGGTAATTTCTTGGTAATTGCGTATAAAGAAATGCGTAAAATAGAAAATGAGATTAACATTAAACGTGGTGAAATCAATAAAGCAAGTGAAATACCATTAACGAACTTTAGAGGTATTGAATTAAAAGATTTTTCAGCCGAAGTAGCACGTTTAGCCTTAATTATTGCAGAATATCAATGCGATGTGTTGTATAGAGGGCAACGT
Organism: Lacinutrix gracilariae; assembly: GCF_042684485.1. Classification (NCBI taxonomy): domain Bacteria; kingdom Pseudomonadati; phylum Bacteroidota; class Flavobacteriia; order Flavobacteriales; family Flavobacteriaceae; genus Lacinutrix; species Lacinutrix gracilariae. Next base: position 8,782 of record NZ_JBHULM010000044.1, read on the forward strand.
TTAGCTCTTGCAGAATTTTTACCTTTAGATGCTCAAAATTGGATTGTTAAAGGAAATGCATTAACGATTAATTGGTTATCAGTTTGTCCACCTACAGGAACTGGCGTAAAACTTCAAGGAGACGATTTGTTTTCAACACCGTTAGAACAAGCTCAAATAGATTTTGATAACGAAGGCGGTGAAACCTATATATGTGGTAATCCACCTTATTTAGGAAGTAAAAAGCAACTTGAAAATCACAAAAAAGATTTAAAAGAAATTTTCAACAAATATACTAACTCTTGGAAACCATTAGACTACGTTTCAGGTTGGCTAATGAAAGCAGTAGAGTATGGTAATCAAACTGATAGTGCGACAGCTTTAGTAACAACAAACTCAATTTGTCAAGGTCAACAAGTACCAATTTTATGGCCTTTAGTTTTTAAGTTAAATCACGAATTGTCTTTTGTTCATACATCCTTTGAATGGTCAAATTTAGCTAGTCATAATGCAGGTGTAACAGTTGTAATAGTTGGTGTAAAAAAGAAAAATAATAAAACCTCTAAAAAAATATTTTCTATAGATGAGCATAAGAATACAATTTCAAGGGAGGTTTCCAATATTAACCCATATTTAGTTTCTGGAGAAAACATAGTCATAAGTCCATCACGCAAACAGTTGAGCAACTTACCTGAGTTTTACAGAGGGAATTCACCAACAGATGGTGGTTTTCTTTTATTGGATAATGATGAAAAGCTTGGTTTAAAACTGGGAGAAGAAATTGAAAATAAATTCATAAAAAGGTTTGTTGGCTCTTTAGAATTAATAAGAAACGTTAGTAGATTTTGTATATGGATAGAAGATGATGAGGTTAATCTAGCCAAAGAAATACCAGTAATCAAATCTCGTATCGAGGAAGTTAAAAACTTTCGTTTAAAGAGTAAAAAGAAATCTACGGTCTTAGCTGCTAAATGGCCTCATAGATTTGACGAAAGAAAACCTATACTAAATGAAAGACAAATTTGTGTTCCTGTAACAAGTTCTCAAAGCAGAAATTATTTACCTGTAGGTTTACTCAAACCTGATACAGTCATTTCAAATTCTTCATTCGGTATGTCCTGTAAAGACCTGTGGGTTTTATCATTAGTTGCATCTAAATTAAATTTAATATGGGTAGCAACTGTTTGTTCAAGAATGCGTAATGATTATCGTTTTACTAACACTCTTGGCTGGAACACTTTTCCTGTTCCAATGTTAACTCAAAAGAATAAAGAAGATTTAACCGCAACAGCAGAAGAAATACTAATTGCAAGAGAACGTCATTTCCCTGCAACAATAGCGGACTTATACGACCCAGAAAAAATGCCTAAAGATTTAAAATTAGCGCACGAACGTAATGATGAAGTTTTAGAGCGTATTTATATTGGTCGTAAATTTAAAAATGATACCGAGCGTTTAGAAAAGCTTTTTGAACTCTACACTAAAATGACTGCCAAAAAATAAAAAAATGCGTAAAGAAAAAAATATACCTACAATAACTGTAAATTATAATAATAATGGTAGCTCTGTCACCTCTAACGAGTTAGGTATGCGAGCTATGCAAGAACTAGCTTATGAAAAAAGAGGTGAGCAATACTTATTAATTAAATCACCACCTGCATCTGGTAAAAGTAGAGCTTTAATGTTTATAGCTTTAGATAAACTGAATAATCAAGGTGTTAAACAGGTAATTATTGCAGTACCAGAACAGTCCATAGGTTCTAGTTTTAACAATGAACCATTATCTAAGTATGGTTATTATTATGATTGGGAAGTTACACCAAAATGGAATTTATGCAACTCACCGGGAGAAGATGGTAGTAAAGTAAATTCTGTAAAAGCATTTTTTGAGAGTGATGATAAGGTTTTAGTTTGTACACACGCTTTATTTCGTCGTGCAGTTGAGCGTTTTGGTATAGAAACATTTGATGGTAAATTAATAGCAATAGATGAATTTCATCACGTAAGCTCAAATGAAAACAATGTACTAGGGTCGCAACTTAAAGATTTTATTGAGAGAGATAAGGTTCATATTGTAGCAATGACAGGTTCTTACTTTAGAGGAGATGCAAATCCTGTCTTAATGCCAGACGATGAATTAAAATTTGAGCCAGTTACTTATACTTATTACGAGCAATTAAGTGGTTATGAGCATTTAAAAACACTAAATATTGGTTATTATTTTTATAGTGGTGCTTATGCTGATGACCTTTTAAAAGTTTTAAATCCAGATGAAAAAACAATCATTCATATTCCTAACGTTAATTCAAGAGAAAGTATGGGTGATAAAATTAAAGAAGTTGAACATATAATTGAAGAATTAGGTGAATGGCAAGGGGTTGAAGTATCTACAGGTTTTCATTTAGTCAAAACTAAAACTGGTAAAATAATAAAAATTGCAGACCTTGTTGATGATGATTCATCAAAACGTCCTTTAGTTCAAGCAGCATTAAAAATGCCAGCAATAAAAAAGAACCCAGACCACGTAGATATTATTATTGCTTTAGGTATGGCAAAGGAGGGTTTTGATTGGATATGGTGTGAACACGCTTTAACTATAGGGTATCGTTCTAGTTTAACAGAAATCGTTCAAATAATAGGTAGAGCAACACGTGATGCGCCAAATAAAACACAAGCAAGATTTACAAATTTAATAGCAGAGGTAGATGCTTCTGAAGATTCTGTAACAGATGCTGTAAATGATACGCTAAAAGCTATTTCAGCGAGTTTATTAATGGAACAGGTTTTAGCACCAAAATTCAACTTCACACCTAAAAACCCTCAAAGCAAAGAAAAAGATGGGTTTGATTATGGAGAAGGTGGCTACGACCCTAATAAAGAAAATATTGGTTTTAATGAAGAAAAAGGCGAATTTCAAGTTGAAATTAAAGGTTTAGCAATGCCAGAAAGCGAAGATGCTAAACGTATCTGTAAAGAAGATTTAAACGAAGTAATTGCTGCTTTTGCACAAGATAAAGAAACTATAGGTAGAGGTTTATTTGATGAAGAATTAGTACCGCAAGAGCTAACGCAAGTTCGATTAGGGAAAATTATTAAAGAAAAATACCCAGATATAGATGATGAAGATATTGAGGCTATTAGACAGCACGCTGTAGCAGCACTTAATATTACTCAAATGGCGAAAAAAGCTATAAATGATGAGGGTAACGATAATATAAAAACTAATACAGCTTTAATAGATGGTATTAGAAAATTTGCAATGGATGTTAGGGATTTAGATGTAGATTGGATAGATAGTATAAATCCATTTAGTGAAGCATATTCAATCCTTTCCAAAGCAATGACTGAAAAAAGTTTGAAAGCAATGGCAGAAGTTATATCTGGTAAAAAACCAAATATAAATTTAGAAGAGGCTAGAGAGTTGGCTAAACGTGCTTTAAAGTTCAAAAATGAGCGTGGGAGATTACCAGATATTAAGTCAGCAGATCCTTGGGAGCAACGTATGGCACAAGGTATTGCGTATTTAGCAAGAAAAAAATCAGAAGAACAAAATGGCTAAAAAAGACACATTCACAATAGAAGACGATGAGTTATTAGCAGCTTTAGGTATAGAGGTAGAAGTAAAAAAGAAAACTACTTTTACGCCTATAGAAGAGCGTGTTATTGCAGGTTTTGAAGAAATTCAAAAATTTGTTGATGAACATAATCGGCTACCACTTCACGGAGAAGAAAATGATATTTTTGAAAGATTGTATGCTGTTAGATTAGAGAAAATTAAGGAAAAAACAGAGTTTATAGATTTATTAAAAGAGATAGATTATCACAACATATTATCTGGTGAAATTAAAAATTCAGTAGAAGTTTCAGACAATTTAGATGATGATGAATTATTAAATTTATTAGGTGTTGAAGAAGAAGAAAATTCGATAACCAACCTTAAACACGTTAAAACAAGAGCAGAAAAACGAGCTGTTGAAGAATTTGCAAATAGAATTATTTGTGAAGATTTCGAGAATTTTAAACCACTATTTGAAAAAACAAAAAAAGAAATAGAAAATGGATTTAGAGAAACAGTACGTTTTAGAAAAGATTCAGGTTTTACAAAAACATTAATACAAGAAAAACTCTTTGTTGTTATAAGAGGTCAAATGGCTTATATAGCTCAAAAAGGCGAAATATTTAAAGCCCCAAATGGAGAGGAAGATGCTCGTTTAAGAGTTATTTATGATAATGGTACTGAAAATGACTTATTACAACGTTCACTTATAAGAGCAATGTATAAAGATGAAACAAGTCGTTTCGTTACAACATCAGGTTTAGGTCCTTTGTTTTCAGATGAGTTAGAAAGTGATGATTTAGAAAGTGGTACTATTTACGTATTACGTTCAAACTCTAAGAATTCTTTGATTCTTCAAAACAGAGAAGTGTTTCATAAAATAGGTGTAACAGGCAATGATATTAATAAGCGTATTCAAAATGCTAAGAACGACCCTACTTTTTTAATGGCAGATGTTGAAGTAGTTGCAACTTATAAATTAGCAAATATCAAACGTCATAAATTAGAAAACTTAATACAATCCTTCTTTAAAAATGCAAAATTAGATATTGATGTTAAAGACCGTTTCGGAAAACCAGTAAACCCAAAAGAATGGTTTCTCGTCCCAATATTTATTATAGATGAAGTGGTTGTAAAAATAAAGGAAGGTGCTATTGGGGATTTTTATTATGATGTTAAATCAGCAAGTTTAAAAAGATATTAATGCTTTTTTATTAATATTATAAGTAATAAACATAGTAAAACAAATCTATAGCGGTTTAGGAATGGCAATAAAAAAATATAGTTAGTGATAATAGATAACATACATACAAATTCAATCCTTAAAGAAATTAAGACAGAGGGGCATAGTCCTTTGTTGGTTATGGGTAGTGATTTTGAAATGTATGTAGCAAAGAATGATAAAGGTAAACAACCACCATTTTCTTTAATAAATGAGTTTTTGTCATCTTATTGTTTCGCTAAATGGAATGTTGCTACACCAGCTATGAAGTTAATTACTATTGCAAATGAATTAATAGTTTCGCAAGAGGGTTTATCAAACAATCATAGATCTCATTATTATGACACACCTTGTTTTGGTTCAAAATTTGTTGATAAACCTGTTGATGTAAATGCTTTATTAATTACAGATAAAAAGAAGGCTTTCAATAAATTAAATAATCCTATTGATGTTTTTCATATTACTTTATTTGATACTTGGGTTGAAAATGATGACAGAAAGCCTACTAATTATAATTTAATTTTAGAGCCTGTTGATAATAAATTTAATATCTTACCAATAGACAACGCGTTTATATTTAGTACAATGTCTTATCAGGATTTAAACCCAGAATTTGTATCAGTTAGTGCAAATGACCATCTTTTAGTTTCTGATTTAGGCTACCTAATTAAAAAGAATACGACTATAGATGAAGATTTTATTAATAATGAAAGAGAATATTTCTATCTTTGCATAGAACGTTGTGAGCAAGATTTTGATACTTATATGGTGCAAGTAGCAAATTTTTACACTATTGATTCAGTTTCAATTGCTAGCCTAAAAGAGTTTTTATTTAACGAAGAAAGGAATAATAAAGTCTTTGAAGAATACGTTTACAGATTAAAACAATGAAAAATTTTTATTCAATATTAAAGTTGTCACCAAACATTGCTACAGAAGATTCTGTTGCGATAGGAGTTCTTTTGTTTGATGGTCAAAAATTCCGATGTTATTTTTCTGATAAGAAAAAAAGAATAGCGAATAGATTACTTGATGATAAAAATGTTAATTTAAATTTTATTATTAATCAAATTGTTGATAAATGTAATTCTGTAGGCTCTGGTAATGAAGAGTTTAGTCTTTTTTACAAGCTTGATAAATTGTCTGATATGTCTTATTTTGATTATTTAAGCAAGTATTCAAATGGTATAATACAGTTTTCTAAACCTATTAACTTGTATGATGAAATTGATGATAATTCTTTTGGTAAATTAGTTAACTTTTTATTTAAAGAATCAATCAATAAAAGTATTAAAATAGCTAATGATGTTTATTCTTTATCAAGTAATATAATTGAAGATAAATTAATTAATAAAGTAGACAAAAAAGTACACACGCATTATAAGTTCAAGCCAGAAGCTTTTCCATCTATTTATTTTCCTTATGAAATGGATTGTATTGGTAAGAATGGTTCATTGATTGGTGCAAAATCTTTGTCATTCGATAAATCTTTACAACTAATTGATAAGAATATAAGTCATTATTTTACGCTTATATCATCTTTAACAAGTAAGTATAATAAATCTTTAAAAGATAATAACTTTTATTTAATTTCTGAAGAGCCTGAATCTATAGGCAGTAAAGAACATAAGTTATGGGAATCTGTTAAATATAATGAGTTGATTTCGGTTATTCATCCAGAGCAATCAAATGAAGTAGCAGAACTGATAATTAATAAAGAAGCAACTACTTTCTTAGATTAATTTAGTCTATCACATTTCCCCACAAAATAAAACCCAGTTTATTGCTTAGGCAATAATCCTCTGTCTTTTATTTTATTCCGCGCGCCACCACATAGTTGGTTTTATGTCACAATAGTTGTAGCCATAGCTATAATAGCACATTGCTTGTTTTCTTTAAAAGTATCTATTTTAATAAATTAGTACAATAAAAAAGCAAAGAGCTATTGCCAACGCTCAAAACAACTATTCCGCCACAAAACCAACCCAAAGCTAAGTTACATAATAGAAGTTATAGGAGCAAAAATCCTTTCAATGGTTGCCTACGGC
>NZ_JBHULM010000045.1:0-47185 GCF_042684485.1 Lacinutrix gracilariae
ATCTACACCATCGGTTATAGACACCCATTTTTCACTTGTATAACTACCTCCTGAGGTAGTAATATTAATTATGGATTGTGCATTAGCTTGCAAAAAAAAGGCAAACATTGCAAAAAATAATAAAGTAATTTTTTTCATATTAATTTGGTTTTTGTTAATAAGTTAATATTCAATAGCATAAAGAATAAAACTATTAATAATAATTAAAGTAAAAACCTAAAAAAATAAAAATTAGATAAAAAGTAAGAAAACACCGACCAAATACAATACTGACATTAAAACTACATGCAACATAAACTCTATAACATTAAAAACAAGATATTTAAACAGTATTGAACACTTGTAATTGAATACAAAATAAAAGCACAAAAAAAGGCTTTGTTTAACAACAAAGCCTTTTACTATTAAAAAAGTATATACTACTTTTCTATAGGTTTCTATTCTTTAATTACATGAATAGTTTTTGTTTGATTATTTATAGAAACTTGAACAATATATGCTCCTACTTGTAAGCTAGACATATCAATATTTTGAATATTAGTTTCAGTAAGATTTATAACGCGTTGTCCTAACATATTAAACACACTTACTTTTTCTATACTAACATTGGTATTAAAGTTTAATGTGCCTTTTACAGGATTAGGATAATAACTAAAACCTTCAAAGTTATTTTGTTCTATTCCTAGTGTTGAAGGTGACCAAGCGCAGATATCAAAAGATCCTTTTGTATCGTCACCAAACTCCCAAACTCTAACAAATAATGTGTCACCAGGATTTAAACCTGTTAACTCAATTAAAGAGAATAAACCTGCACCACCATCGTCATTACATTCAACCTCAACTAAAGCTCCAGAAACTCCAGAATATACTGTCATTACTGTATCGCTAATTGGGTTTATTCCTGTAGATGAAGAAGTTTCAATGGTTACTTCTCCTGTACTTGGCACAATTACTTTAAACCATACATCTCCTTCTGGAGTTCCACAAGTTGCTCCTGCTTCTACAGATGTAGTTGCACCCACATTAGTTGCAACGGTTTTACCATCACACATAGTATCTCCAATTATCAATTCTATTGCTCCAGGCACCTCATCATTTGATGGAGGGCAAACATAATCGAATGCACCTATTGTAAAATCACAATCAGCATCCGAATGCACCACATCTAAAGTTATAGAAGTTCCATCTGCTACATAAGGTCCAACAGTAACTGTACCTGCAATTATTGCATAATTATTTGTTCCATCTGTAATTATTGTTCCATCTCCTACATTAGAAACTACTACATCTACGCTAAACTCATTATTAACACAATCACCAACAATTGTAGAACTATCTACTGTAGTTGGTGTACAGGTTGGTATTGCTGCACATGATAGCGTAATATCTACCGTTCCAGTAGTTGTACTACCACTAGAATAATGAGCAACATACACATAATAAGTCTCATTTAATACAGAAGTAAAAGTATGTGTTTCTGCTCCTACTGATTGATCATCACAAACAACATTTACTAAAGCACCACAAGCACCACTAGTAATAGCTACTTCATGATCAAAACTAGCTATAGTATCTACAGTCATATCGTCTCCTGTTCCTGTAAATGTAAACCAAATACCATTATCTCCCATAAAACAACCACTGTCTTCTTGGGTTCCCGTAGAACCTGATGAGGTAGCGTTTATTGTTTCACCACAAGCAATTGTTGTTGCGTTTGCGCAATCTATATTTTCTGGAGGGCAAGATTCTGGTGTTATTATAGAGTCTGTTCCGTTACAAATATCACCTGCAGCATCTTCTATAGCAATATTTACTGTAGTACTTGCAAGGTAAGGCCCAACAAAATAGGAACCAATTCCAACACCTGCTTCAAGAACACCTGTATCATCAGAGATATTTACAGTTGATGCAGTTCCTAAATCTGTTATATCAACTTCTACAAAGAATGCTTCTGTAGGACAATTATTTGCTCCATTTGCTAAAGTAAACGTAGCTGGAACACATGAAGGTGGCGGCACACAAGTTATTGCTAAATCAAAATTACCATTGTTAGTACTAAACCCTTCTACCATTATATAATAGGTAGTTGCTCCATCTGAAGTAAAGGTTACTTGAGATTGTGGAGAACATACTCCTGTAGCATCATCATTAAATGCGACTTGTGCCCCTCCACAAGAATCAAATACTCTAATATAGGTATCGTAATCTGATCCGCATAAACTAGCAGTTATTTCCTCACCATTAGCAGTTCCTGCTAATACATACCATACATCATTTGATGAATTATCACCACTATCTGTAGCGTCAATAGTTGAACCACTTACAGTTTCTCCACAGCTAATAGGTTCCGCATCTACACACTCATCATTAGCTGGTGCTGGTTGCGGACAAGTATTTGTATAAGTACCTACTGTGAAATCACAATCTGGATCTACTCCTGACACGTTTATATCTACGGAATCCCCACTATTATAAGGTCCTGTGGTTACCGTACCCACAATTAAAGGGTAAGTATTTATACCATCATCAAAAACAGTACCTGCATCACCTGCATTAGAAATAACGTGATCTACAGTAAATGTTCCTGTACCATCTGGATTACAGCTTTCAACTACAACAGAGCTATCTACAACTGCTTGTGTACAAGCTGGAGGATCTGTACATGTAAGATCTAAAGTAAATGCTGATGTTCCTGAGTAATCAAAAATTCTAACAAAATATGTTCCTGCAACTGGAGCATCTAAGAAAACTTCTTCAGGGTTCCCTCCATCACTACACTCTATAGTAGTAAGATCATTACAAGGTCCTGAGTAAATAAATACCACTCCATCTAAACCAGTTTCACCAGCAGGTTGATCAAGACTTACAGTATAACTACTAGTTCCATTTGCAACGAATGAATAAAACAAATCTAATGGGTTTGATGAAGTGTATGAACCACAAGTAGCACTAAGACCAGATACTGTTGCGTTTTCAGTGTTACCATTTATTGTTATTCCACAGTCTAATGGAAGCGCTCCATCACAGTTATCATTTACTGGAGGGTCAACTAGAAGCGAGGTATATTCAAGTGTCACCCATTCACTAACATCACCAACTCCACATATTGCACGAACCCAATACAATTTAGTTTCCCCTGGATCATGACCAAAAGTTGCAGCAGCTTGAGAAACTAGTACTGGATTATCTGGTTCTGTGGCATCTGGCTGAGTAATACCAACTTCCCAAGAAGTTTCATCTCCTCCTGCAGTCCAAGTAAACTCTGTAGTTGTTGTTGATTGTGTTGTTGGTGCAAAATTTGTTGGTACTGGGCAATCTGGTGCAGGTGTAAAAGTCAATGTCCAATCAAATGGTCCAGCTGACCATTGATCAGACCATTCAATGTAGTAATCATTTCCTGCTACTACTGCATAATTAAGAACTTCAGAAGCAAAAAAACTACCTGAACCTAAATCGCAGGCGTCGTCATTTGCAACTATATCTGTAAATGCACCACATGCACCTGATCCAACAGCTAAATCGGTATCAGCTCCTCCAAAACAAGAGTATACATCAATAGTTCCATCTGCAGTTGCAGTATAAACAAACCATGCAGCATTGTCGCCACTAGGTAATGTCATATCTGCACTAAAAGTAGCGTCTGTAATTGTTGTTCCTGTAATAGTTCCGGGTGTGACAGGTGTAGCGCTTGCACACGTGTCTTGAGAATAACTTTGCAAGCAAAATAAAAGCATGACAAAGCCGAAAAATGTAAATTTTTTCATTTTTTTTGGTTTTTTAGTTAATAAATTAATTAATAGACTTACAATCTATTCATTATTAAGCAATTACAAACTAAAAACTAAAAACAATCGATTAACAAATCGATTAAAAACAAAAAAATCCGTTAAAGACTTAACGGATTTTTAATTATTCGGAATTTTATTATTGATAATTCAATAAAAATGTTAATTTGTTGTTATTTTCCCACAAACGCTTCCATTACTTCATTACTAACTCCTACATTATTGAATCCTCCATCATGGAATAAATTTTGTAGCGTAACCATTTTTGTAAGGTCACTAAACATAGCTACGGTATAATTTGCACAATCTAATGCTGTTGCGTTACCTAATGGTGCCATTTTATCTGCATAAGCAATAAACCCATCAAAACCTTTAACTCCAGATCCTGCTGTAGTAGGTGTTGGTGATTGTGAGATAGTATTTACTCTAACCGTTTTGTCTTTACCCATAAAGTACCCAAAACTACGCGCAATACTTTCTAGATACGCTTTATTGTCTGCCATATCATTATAATCTGGAAAAACACGTTGTGCAGCCATATAGGTTAACGCAACAATACTTCCCCAAGGATTCATAGCATCTTTTTTATAAAGTGTTTGCATTACTTTATGAAAAGACATTGCAGAAATATCTGTTCCTTTTTGGGTCCAATCATAATTTTGGTTAGTATATGCATTTCCTTTTCTTACATTAATAGACATACCAATAGAATGCAATACAAAGTCTATTTTACCACCTAAAATCTCCATAGATTTTTCTACAAGATTTTCTAAATCTTCTAAAGAAGTAGCATCAGCAGGAATTACTTGAGATCCTGTTTTTTCTGCTAAAGCATTAATTGTTCCCATTCTTAACGCTACAGGAGCATTAGTTAATACAAAGGTTCCTCCTTCTTCATGAACGCGCTCTGCTGTTTTCCAAGCTATTGAGTTTTCATCTAAGGCACCAAAGATGATTCCTTTTTTTCCTTTTAATAAATTGTACATATTTAATATGTTATTTGGTATGGTTAATTTTATAAATTGATGGTCAAATATAACTAATTTAATATTTATGAGGTATCTAATATTAAGGATTTAGTTATGCTTACATAATATGGTTTTTAATTAAGTAATTCTTTTGCGTGTGCTATAGCAGAAGTAGAAACCTCTAGACCTCCTAGCATTTGTGCTATTTCTACAACACGATTGTCATGGCTTAGTTTTACTAAATTGGTTGTTGTTACTTCATCTACATCTTCTTTATACACTTTATAATGTGTATGCCCTTTGGCAGCAATTTGTGGCAAGTGTGTAATTGCAAATACTTGCATGCTATTACTCATGTTTTGCATAATATCTGCCATTTTATTTGCAATTTCACCCGAAACTCCTGTATCAATTTCATCAAACATTATAGTTGGCAGTTGTATGTAGTTAGATAAAATAGATTTAATTGCCAACATGATTCTTGCTAACTCTCCTCCTGATGCAGCTTTTTTAAGTGCATTAAATTGTCCGCCTTTATTTGCTGAAAATAAAAAAGAGAGTTGGTCTTTTCCGTTATAGGTATACTCTTTTGCTAAAGTAACTTCTATTTTAAATTGGGCATTTGGCATTCCTAAATCGCTCAAAATACTTTCTAGTTGTTTAGTTAGCGAAGGAATTGTTTTATGCCTTTTATCATGAATACTTTTAGCGATTGTATCTAATTTTTTAGCTACTGCTTGTATCTCTTTTTGTTTTTTATTGATGCTTTCTTCTAAGTTTTCTGTTTCTGAAACTTTTTGAGCTAATGCTTCTTTTATATCAATTAACTCTGAAACATTTTCTGCTACATGCTTTTGCATTAAATTATGCAGCAGTTGCAATTTTGCATTAACCACTTCTAACCTATTAGGATCTGCATCTAAATTTTCTTGAAGCGTTTCTATTTCTGCAAAAGCATCATCTAACTCTATAAGACTACTATTTACTCTTGTAAATAAATTTTGGTAGGTATTAGCGTATGTAGAAAGCTTTTGTAAGGTGTTTTTTAATTGGGTTAACAAGTTAAGAATACCTAATTCTTCATCTTGCAATAACTGGTGTGACTGCGTTAATTTATCTTGAATTTCTTCAATGTTATTCAAGGTTTCATACTCTTCTTCTAGAGTTTCTAATTCGCCATCTACAAGATTTGCTTCATTTAATTCTTTTAGTAAAAAAGCGTTATAGTCTTGCTCTTTTAGCGCTTCGGCTTGAAAAGCATAAAGCTCTTTTAATTCTTTTTGAAGCTTTTTATATTCTTGTAATGTGGTTTGGTAGCTTTTTAAATTAGCCTTGTTATCTGCTAATGCATCAATTATTTGAAATTGAAAATCATCATCTACCAATTGCATGGTTTGGTTTTGCGAGTGTACATCTATTAAATGCTTACCCAACACCTGTAAGGTATTTAAGTTTACAGGAGTATCATTTACAAAGGCTCTAGATTTACCAGAAGGAAGTATTTCTCTTCGTATTATAGTTTGGCTATCAAAATCTAAATCTTTGGTTTTAAATAGATTTTCTAGTTTATAGCTTTCAATATTAAAAACGGCTTCAATAACACATTTTTTATCTGTGTTTTTAAGACTGCTTAAATCTGCACGTTTTCCTAAAATTAAAGACAAACCACCTAGTAGAATTGATTTTCCAGCTCCTGTTTCTCCTGTAATTATGGTAAACCCTTGGTTAAAATCAACCAAAAGTGCATCTATTAAAGCGTAATTTTTTATGGATAAAGAGGTTAGCATTTTTTTTAGTTTTAAGTGTGCTACAAAACCTATAGATTTGTTTTGTTTGCCGCTAAAATTAAATTAAAACTTAATGTTTCGCCATTTGCTAGAGTGCATTGGCGCAACTTTGTTTAGTATAGCAGTTAATTCGCTAATATCTACATTAGGTCCTCCAGAAAATATTTGTTCTATTTCATCAGCTTTTGCATCAAAAAAAGTTCTTGCTAAAAAAGAGTTTGGTCTTTGCCTGTGCAAAGCATCCATTTTAACAATAGCATTAGCAACTTCTGCTTTTGCCTGCTTATCATTTTCACTCATGGTATCTAAACCTAATCTATGGTAATCATACAAAACTTCTCTAAAAACTTTATAGGTTGGTGATAGTATATTATCTGCCAATACAAATCTGGTTTGCAAACCGTCTTCTAGTTTCCAACCACTAAACCCTTCTTGTTGCGAATAGTTTACAATATTTTGTGCTTGTTTAAAATAAGTATCTCCACCATTTAATTTAAAAGTATCTGCATCTAAACCTAAGATCATATACACATGAAACGCTAATACCGAAACTAAATTAGATTGAAATTGATTGGGATTGTATATAAGATTTTGAAACTCTAGATATTTAAACGTAAAGTCTTTATCATTAATATTATAAACAGGTGTTGTATAGCTAGAACCGTAAACAGGTCTTGCAGATTGCACTTGTATAGAGGCATTAAAATTATCACTAGTTTGCCCAGTAACATTAATAACCATACTACACTCAATAAGCTCTTGAGGTGCAAACTTTTTGTTAGTCCATACTGTTTTATTTACAAATTCATTAAGCTGTTTTTCTAAGGTTTTAAAAATTTGTAAATTTTCATTACCTGTTAGTTGTGCATTTACTACAACGTTGCAGTTTATTTCTTGCGAAAAACCTACAAAACCAATACACAGTATAAGAACTAATAGTATGTTACGCATGAATTTGTTTTATAATTTGGTTAAAAATATCTGTTGCTACTTCTGTTTTAGATTTAAGAGCGTATGCTGTTATATTTTCTTTATTATCAATAAGTGTTACTTTATTGGTTTCTTTTTTAAAACCTGCTCCTTTATCATTTAACGAATTTAACACAATTAAGTTTAAATTCTTCTTTTTAAGTTTTCCTTTTGCATTTTCAAGTTCATTATTGGTTTCTAAAGCGAAGCCTACAAGAAATTGATTGGTTTTTATTTGCCCTAAAGAAGCTAAGATATCTTTTGTTTTAGTTAACTCTAATGTTAACGTAGTATCGTTCTTTTTTATTTTTTGAGTAGCCGCTTTTAGTGGTTTATAGTCTGCTACTGCTGCAGAAAGTATAGCAATATCTACATCTTTAAAATACTGATGTGCTGCATCATACATTTCTTGCGCACTAATTACAGGTACTAAATGTATTAAACTATGATTTACTTTTTGTTGGGTTGGTCCCGAAATTAAGGTTACCTCTGCGCCTAAATTAGCAGCTGCTTTTGCTAATTCAAATCCCATTTTACCAGAAGAATGATTACCAATAAAACGCACAGGATCTATGGCTTCATAAGTTGGACCTGCAGTAATTAGCACTTTTTTATTTCGAAGCGGAAGCTTGTTTAAAATATCGTTTTCTAAAAAGGAAACAATATCTTCTGGTTCTGCCATTCTGCCTTCACCAACTAAACCACTAGCAAGTTCTCCACTTGCAGCAGGAATAATAATATTATTAAAAGCTTTTAATTTTTTGAAGGATGCTAATGTAGAAGCGTGCTTATACATATCAAGATCCATTGCTGGAGCAAAATAAACAGGACATTTAGCTGAGAGATAGGTAGCTAAAAGTAAATTATCACAAACACCGTTTGCCATTTTAGACATGGTATTTGCTGTAGCAGGAGCTATAATAAAATAGTCTGCCCAAAGCCCTAATTCTACATGATTGTTCCAAACCTCATTAGTATCTTCTTCATTAGTAAACGAAGAATGTACTGGGTTTTTAGAAAGTGTAGATAAGGTTAAAGGCGTAATAAAGTCTTTACTAGCTGGAGTCATTACAACTTTTACGTTTGCTCCAGCTTTAATAAATAACCTTACTAGTGATGCTGTTTTATAAGCAGCAATACCAGCACTTATGCCTAATAGTATGTTTTTGCCACTTAGTATAGACATCTTTATGTTTTACTGGTTGTCTGCTTCTGTATCTCTGTAGTACACTTTATTATCTAACCATTCTTTAACTGCTAAAGCGTGTGGTTTAGGTAATCTTTCGTAGAATTTAGATACTTCAATTTGCTCTTTGTTTTCAAAGATTTCTTCTAAGCTATCATTGTATGTTGCAAATTCTTCTAACTTTTCAATTAATTCTTTTTTAATTTCAGAATTGATTTGCTCTGCTCTTTTAGAGATAATTGAAATAGATTCATAGATGTTTCCTGTTTCTTCATCTATTGCATTTCTATTGTACGTTGTTGTACTTGTAGGTGCATCAATCTTCTTTAAATCCATAATATATATTAACTTTTAGTACTGTATTTTTTTAATTCTTCTTCTAAATTTTCAAGCATATCTTTTGTTTTGTCTATATACTCAGAATTTGCATATTTATTTACAAAAGATAGGTAATATGATTTAGCTTTTATTAGTCTTTCTTCTTTTTTTCTTTCCACACTATTAATGGCAAGGTTGTATGCCGAATCTAATCGGTAAAACAATGCTTGTTCACGAAGTTTAGATCCTGGAAACTCAAATATAAAGTTATCAAAAGATTTTATAGCTGCATTATAGTCTCTGGTATACTCAACCGTTTTATAATATTGGTAAGCAATATCAAATGCTTTTTTCTCTAATTTACCATCTAATTCTTTTACTAGTTGATTGGCTTCTTCTAAATATGGAGAATTAGGATAAGTATTAATAAAGACTTGTAATTTCTCTATAGCATCTTTAGTAGCATGTTGCTCTTTAGAGTACATTGGAGACAACATATAGCTACTTTTTGCCGAAAGAAACTCTGCTTCTTCTGCTTTTACACTTTTAGGGTATGTTGTTGAAAAACGATCAAACTGATAACCTGCTAAGTAATAATCTTTAGCTTTGTAATAAGAATCTGCATATAAAAACGAAAGCTTTTCTGCTTGAGGCTTTCCTCTATATTGTGGCATTATTTGCTCAAACAACCTATTTGCTTTCAAGTACTTCCCTTTATTGTACAGATCTTCACCAACTGTAAATTTTGACGCAATATCGTCTCCATTTAAAGCTTTTTGATATGGACTACAAGAGCTTAATACTAAACCAAATAATACTATATAAATTAATTTATTCATCTGTAAATTTTACTGTTTTTACTATACCATGCCATTCTTAATAGAATCAAGGCTACTATTGTACACCTATTTAGATCTACTTTTTTCTCGATTTTAAAACAGAATGCAAAATTAGTCTTTTAATATGGATTTTAAAAATATTTTATTTTGCTAAAATAACTGATGAAATCAAGGAATTTATAGGTTTAAGTTATATTTAACTTTTAGGCTAAAACTTTAAGCGCTTCTGCTATTTTTTGCTTTAACTCATTGGTTGCCTCTACTAAAGGCAATCTTACATTTGCATTACACATTTTTAATGCTTGAAAAACAGCTTTAATTCCTGCTGGATTATTTTCGGCAAAAATTAAGCTTGTTAAATCCATAAGCTTAAAGTGAAGCGCATAAGCTTCTTTAGCTTTACCTTCTAAACCTAAATTAATCATGGTTGTAAATTCTTTTGGTACTGCTTGACCAAGTACAGAAATTACTCCTGCTCCACCTGCTAATACAACTCCTAGAGCTAAGTCATCATCTCCAGAAATTACTAGAAAATCTTCGGGTTTATTTTTTAATAATTGTAAGTACTGGTGTACATTATTTCCTGCTTCTTTAACAGCAACAATGTTTTTAAAATCTTGTGCCAAACGCAAAGTAGTTTCTGGTGTCATATCTTTTGCTGTTCTACCAGGAACATTATATAAAATTATAGAAACTGGAGACGCTTCTGCCACAGCTTTAAAATGTTGGTACAATCCTTCTTGTGTTGGCTTGCTATAATATGGAGATACCGATAAAATAGCGTCTATATTAGATAGATCTGTATTTTTAATTTCTTCAACAACTTGCGCAGTATTATTACCACCAATTCCTAATACTAAAGGTAGTCTTCCATTATTTGCTTTTATAACCGTGTTGGTTATTGCCTTTTTTTCTTCAGCTGTAACCGTTACACTCTCTCCTGTTGTACCACTAATAACTAGGTAATCTGTACCATTTGCTATATTGTACTCTACAATTTCTTCAAGCGATTTATGGTCTACACTTAAATCGTCATTAAAAGGTGTTATTAAAGCAACTCCTGTACCAGTGAAATTTTTATTCATTACTTATTTTATTAAATGTATTAAGGTATTTTATTAGTTCGGTTTTAAATAAATCAAATTGCTTGAAATTAGTATTAATAATAAGATCATTCAATCTGTTGTCTGTTTGCAAAACACCAATTTTAAATTTTGCTTTAGATGCTGCTGTGATCACTTTAAGTGGCAATACATCTTGTTGGTAATAACTAATTAAAGCATCAAAAGGTGTTTTTATAAATTCTTGAAGTTCTGCATGCTTTACTTTACCGTTCCAGGCAAAGTCTTTTGGATTATAACAAAAATTCAATGCATCTACGTCCTTCTTTTTATTAGATGTAAACGCTATAATTTTAAGATTATTTGGTGCAATATTAATTAGTTTTGCAAATTGTATAAAAGATTCAAAATCATCATATTCATCTATATTTACTAGTACAGCAAGGCTTGAGATTTTATTATTAGCCACAAAATCCTTTCTAGCATCTAATAATTTACTAATATATTTTTTAGTAGAATTTTGTTTAAAACCCTTTAAAATCATTTATCTTTATACTTTCTTGCAAAGGTAACAAAAGTAGTTAGTTTTGCGTATTAAAACCTATTCTTTACCTATGAATTATAAACATCTTTTTTTTATTGTTTTTGCCTTCTTAACTTTTGGCTGTAAACAGGAAAAACTATCCCTTACTAAAATAGAAGGAAAACAAATTAACATTAATGATAGTTTAGCCATTAACCCAGAGATTGAAGCGTTTATTAAACCTTACAGAGAGCACGTTAATAAAGATTTAGATAGTGTTATTTCTTATGCCGTTGACACCTACTCTAAAAAAGATGGTAATTACAACACTGCAATTGGTAACTTATTTGCAGATGCAGTAATTCAAGAATCGAATATTGTTTTTAACAAAAGAACCGGAAAAAACATAGATATGGTTTTACTAAACCATGGAGGTATTCGTGCCATTATATCTAAAGGAAACATAAGTACAAGAACAGCTTATGAAATCATGCCTTTTGAAAACAGTCTTGTGGTTGCTGAAATGAAAGGAAAAACCATACAAGATAGCTTAGTTCATTACTTAACAAAAGCAAAACGTGCGCATCCTATTTCTGGATTAAAAATTAAAATGGACAAAGACTTTAACGTTATAGAAACTTCTATAAATAACAAACCTATTGAAGCTAACAAAAGCTATTATGTGGTAACCAATGATTATTTATACAATGGAGGTGACCGAATGACTTTTTTTAAAACCAATGATAGTTTATACGTTTTAAACTATAAAGTAAGAAACGCTTTGGTGGATTACTTTAAAAAGACAGACACCATTAACCCTGTTATTGACGACAGATTTATTCAAACAAAATAAGAAACCACTAACAAAATTTACACTTGTGAAAAGAAGAGATTTTATACAACAGACATCTGCAACAGCTGCTTTAATTACGTTAGGAGGTTTAGGCTTACAATCATTTACCTCTGGAAGTAAAACTACTAAAATAACCATACTGCATACTAATGATGTACACAGTCATATTGATGCCTTTGGACCTGATGATGGTAGAAACCCGAACCAAGGAGGTGTTGCCAGAAGAGCGAGTTTAATACAAAATATTAGAAACGAAAACCCAAACACCTTACTACTAGATGCTGGAGATATTTTTCAAGGCACACCGTATTTTAACTATTATGGTGGAGAGTTAGAATTTAAGCTTATGAGCATGCTTAAATACGATGCAGCTACTATAGGAAACCATGATTTTGACAATGGTATTGACGGCTTATTAGCACAATTACCACATGCTAAATTTGACTTTTTATCAGCTAATTATGATTTTTCAAACACTGTTTTAGACGCTTTTGTAAAACCCTTTAAAACCTTTACTAAAGATGGTATCAAAATTGGCGTTTTTGGTTTAGGAATAGAACTAAATGGTTTAGTAGACAAAAGCATGTATAAAGAAACGGTTTATCTTGATCCTGTAGAAACAGCTCAAGAAATGACCAGAATATTAAAAGAGGATCAAAAATGTGATTTGGTGATTTGTTTATCGCATTTAGGGTACCACTACAAAAATGCGCCTTCAAAAATTAGCGATTTATCATTAGCTAAAGCTACTAAAAACATCGATTTAATAATAGGTGGACATACGCATACTTTTTTACCAAAACCTACAGTTACAAAAAATAGTGAAGGCAAAAATGTTTTAGTAAATCAAGTTGGTTGCTACGGAATAAACTTAGGAAAAATTGATTTTTATTTTGATGCAGATAAAAACAAAGCAGCAGAAGGAACCTCTATACTAGTGTAAACTATTAAGAAAAGCTTTTGCTTTTATTTCTATATCGCTAGTGGTTTTATTTCTTTCTTTTATATAATTGAACAGAAATAATAAACCAACAATATGTAAAATCCTATCTAGTAATACAAAACTCCAGTTGTATAGATAATATACACTTATATAATGTAACACATCTGAAAAAGCAAAACATAAAACCATTATTAAAAATAATATAGAACCTTTGGTTTCTGAATTTAAATAATCTACAAAAGAAATAAAGGCTAGAGTTATTAAAGCGATGCTTTTAACAGCAAACAGCGTAACTTCTATACTATCTGGAATATAATACTTAATTAAATCAAAAAGAACATAAAGCAAAATTGCGTTAATTAAAAAGACAGAAATTAAATACGCTCTAATAACCTTATCTAACTTTAATTTTTTAATACCTGTTGCAACAGCCACAATTAAACTTAAATAGCTCAAACAATAAAAGAAGCTTGAAATATTTAAAAGCATAAAACTAGATGTTATATTAGAAGTTACATCTCCTGTAAACGAAAACAACAAAAATGCTAAAATCCATGTTTTAATCTGCTTACCTATTAATAGTAAGTAAGTAAAAATTATAGGAATAAAGAGTGTTTTTGTTATTTGCTGCAGCAAATTATTTCCGCTAATAACCGCAAAAATATTAACACATATAAGCGTAAACAATACGCACCAAAAGGCATTGCTTGGAAGTTTATTTTTCCATTGGTTTAAAATCATAATCATAAGTAGGTTAAAACAAATGTATTACAATTTTTTCAATCATCGATAAAAACACTTGATTTATCGATGAAATACATAAATACATGCTTTTTTTGAAGATAATTCTCTCAAAAAAATATATAAAAGGGCTTTATAATGATAAAAAATGAATAGAAAAAAAACAGCGTGCAAACGAATGTTTACTATACAAAGGCATTACTTTTCTTTTTAACTCCTACAACTAAATTAGACTGAAGATAAAATATAATAAAAGCAAACACATTTAAGAAAGTAGCGATATAGCTTAATATTTCTAATTCTGTTAAATAGTAATAACCTATTAAAATAAACTCTGAAAAGCTTAACGAAAGACAACCAATAAATAGATACAAAGACTTTGTAGTATCATTTTCTAAAAAGTTTAAAAAAGATGCTGCCAACATAATTAATAACATTAAATTATAACCATGCTCTACAACCCTTACCAAACTTAAAACTTTTGTTTCAAACAAAACAGGATCTATTATACCAGACAAAACAGTAAATAGATAAATTATAAGCATTGCTAAAACAATAGTTTGAACCAAGAACTTTTTAAAGAGCACTTTTACATTTAATGTTTTGAAGATTTCTAGAATTAAAAAGAAAAAAGATATTACGTAAAGTATGTTACAAGCAAAATAAAAGATTTCATATAAATTATCTCCATCTATTATATGCAAAATATCTGCTAAAGAATAACATCCCAAAAACAGCGAAAAATACAAAGATTTCTTTTTTCGTAATAGAAAATAAAATAAGGTAATAATAGGAACTATTAGTAATTCTAAAACAGAAAACATAGAAATTTGAATAGTATCTATAACCGCTAAACTAAAAAGACAAGTTAACATAAATTTATTTAAACACCTAAAAGAGTGTTAGTTACCACGCGTCAAATATAAATAAAATTTACAACTTAACGGTATAATTCTACTTTTTGTCGGTTTAAAAATCAAATTCTTACAATTACGATACCATTTGTAAGAATTCCTTTTCTGTAATTAGAGGAACTCCTAATTTTTCGGCTTTAGCTTTTTTACTTGGTCCCATTTTATCTCCTGCAACAATAAAACTAGTTTTAGCAGATATAGAAGAAGATACTTTACCTCCATTATCTTCTATTAACTTTTTAAGTTCTGTTCTTGAAACGGTTTCAAAAACACCAGAAACTACAAAAATTTGATTTTCTAATTTATTGGTTTGATTCGCTAATTTTTCGGCAGAAACTTCTAGTTGTACTCCAAAGCTTCGTAGTTTTTCAATGGTCTGTATATTTTCTTCCGAAGCAAAAAAAGCAATAACACTTTCTGCTATTTTAACACCTATTTCATCTACGTTTACCAATTCTTCTTGTGTAGCCTTTGCAATGGCATCAATACTTTTATAATGCTTGGCTAATTTTTTAGCAACAGTTTCTCCTACATATCTAATTCCTAAAGCAAAGAGCACTCTTTCAAAAGGTATTTGTGTAGAAGCAGCAATACCATTCACTAAATTTTCAGCACTTTTTTCTGCCATTCGCTCTAAAGGCATAACTTGCTCTTTGGTTAGCGTATACAAATCAGAATAATTAGCAATCAATCCTGCGCTTACTAAAAGTGCAACGGTTTCTCCTCCTAAACCTTCAATATCCATTGCTTTTCTAGAAATATAATGCTGTATTCTACCAACTATTTGAGGCTTACAACCATTATAATTAGGACAAAAATGTTTTGCCTCACCTTCTAACCTTTCTAAAGGCGTATTACACTCTGGGCAATGCGTAATATATTGTGTTGGCTGCGAGTTTTCTGGACGTTTAGTTAAATCTACAGCAATAATTTTAGGTATTATCTCACCTCCTTTTTCTACATACACCTCATCACCTACTCTAACATCTAGTTTTTCAATTTGGTCACTATTATGTAAAGAAGCACGTTTTACTGTGGTTCCTGCTAATTCTACAGGCTCTAAATTTGCAACAGGTGTTATTGCTCCTGTTCTACCCACTTGATACGATATACTGTTTAGTCGTGTAGAAACCTGCTCTGCTTTAAACTTATATGCCATTGCCCAACGTGGTGCTTTGGCAGTATACCCTAATTCTTCTTGTTGTTGTAAGTCATTTACTTTTACTACTACACCATCTGTTTCGTAAGGTAAATTATGTCTTTCTGTATCCCAATAATTCACAAACTCTAATACCTCATCAATAGAGTTTGCTAGTTTAGCTGCTTCCGGAACTTTAAATCCCATCTGCCTGGCTTTTTCTAAACTTTCCATTTGTGTAGCTATACCTAAATTATCTCCTGTAATATTATACAACAAACACTCTAATGGTCTTTTTGCTACTTCTGCACTATCTTGAAGTTTTAAACTTCCCGAAGCAGTATTTCTAGGATTTCTATAAGGTTCTTCGCCAATATCTATGCGCTCTTCATTCATTTTATTAAACCCTTCAAAAGGCAAAACAATTTCTCCGCGAATATCAAACTTTGCAGGATAACTTCCTTTTAACTGTAATGGTACCGACTTTATCGTCTTAATATTTGCTGTAACCTCATCTCCTTGCATACCATCACCACGAGTTACTGCTCGAAGCAAACTTCCGTTTTCATAAGTTAAACTAATAGATGCTCCATCATACTTTAACTCACAAGTATATTGAATTTGACCATCGACCATTTTTTTTATTCTTGCTTCCCAATCTTGCAAATCTTCAAGCGAATACGAATTATCTAAACTATACATTCGGTGTTCATGCACAACCGTATTAAAATTTTTAGTTACTTCTCCTCCTACGCGTAAGGTTGGCGAATTGGCATCATAAAACTCGGGGTGTTTTGCTTCTAAATCTTGAAGCTCTTTTAATTTACTATCAAAATCAAAATCGCTAATAGTAGGATTATCTAGGACGTAATAGTTATAATTATGTTCACGAAGCTCGTTACGTAAATTCTCTATGTATTCTTTGGTATTCATTTTTTAATTGCAAATAATTTTTGAAAATTATATTTTGATTTCAAATTTAAGATAATATGGCTTAGAAAGTTTATCTGGCGCATAACAATCTGTCACAAAATCCACCGCTTTTATTATAAAGACATCATTTTGTACCCAATGGATAGAAAAAATAGCATCCATACTTCCTGCATTATTCTTTTTAAAAGGATAAGACCAAGATTGTGGCGTATAACCAAACATCGATATATATTTATTCTTTTTATCTTTTTTATATAACTGAAAATAGGTATCATGATAACATTCGGTTTGATCGTATGTTATTAAAACAGCATAGTCTTTATTTGGTGATATATACGGATAGCCTTGAAATACATTTAAAGTATCTCCTGTTTTCTTGCTTATTTCGGTATGAATTTCTGGCATAAAAAACATGCTTTCTGAAACCATATAACTAGTTGGGAAATCTTCGTGCACAAAAACGTTATACGTTCGTGTTGGCGTGTATTCGGAGTTTAAATACGTAGTATCTTTTAATACTAGCTTTTTAGCTTTTTCAAAATGAAGTACAATACGTCCATTTATTTTCTTTGGCACTTCATTTAAAGGATTAGCCTCTTTTTCTAAAACATTAAAATCAGTAATATTAACTTTTTTAATATCTAAGAATTCTCTTAAATCGACCTTTGATTCATTACCCTTTTCGCCAGTAGACAAATAATTATAATCATATAATGAATCCTCCTCTGCATTTGAATTGTTTTCATATAAAAAGCCTTCAAAAACAAATCCTATATCTTCCTTTTTTACAAACCATTTATAGTCATATTGGTTGGCACTAACTTGGATTTTCTCATTGCTCCAGGCAGTAACCACCTTTGCTTTTCTACCTGAAATAATTTGATTTTTATCTTTTAGGGTTATAGAATCCTTAGTATAATCCAGAATATACACACTTTCACCAAAATCTAATTTACCGATTTTATTCCCTAAAGAATCTCTAACATTAAGGCCGTTAATAGCATTTACTGTTCGTATTTGCAAAGCTTCCATTTCTTTAGGCGTAAACCATTTGTAAATAGAATCTTGCAAAACAATAGTAGCATCTGTTTTTTGTTCCTGTGCATTATTTTCTGTTGCAACCACAACAGAATCTGTATTATTCACCAACACCTTTTTACGGTTGGTTTCCTTTTTACAAGCAAAAACCAAGATGGAAACGAAAATAAAACACCATTTTTTCATCTACCCTTTTACCCCTTTTAGCATTCTATCTTTGCCAAAAAAATCTTTCTTTAATTCTATATCTTTAAAGTCATTTTCTTGCAACAACGTAAGCATTTCTTTACCAAGATATTCGTTTATTTCAAAATACAATTCGCCTTTTGCTTTTAATTTAGCAATTGCAAATGCTGTTATTGCGTTATAAAACTGTAAGGGATTATCATCTTCTACAAACAAGGCTAAATGTGGTTCGTTTGCTAATACATTGGTACGCATTTCTTGTTTTTCAAGATTGCGAACGTATGGAGGATTAGATACTATAATATCAAACTCTACATTTTCTAATTTTAAATCACAGGTGCTTTGGTTTAAAATATCTGCAGAAATAAACGTTACCTCTACCTCATTTAAAACAGCGTTTTCTTTTGCTTTTTCTAGGGCTTTTTCAGAAACATCTAGCGCGTAAACCTTAGCATTTGGCAAATTTTTAGCCAACGAAATAGCTATACAACCCGTTCCTGTACCAATATCTAAAACAGTTAAAGGTTTACTCCTTTTATTAGAAACTATAACCCATTCTACAAGTTCTTCGGTTTCTGGTCGTGGTATTAAGGTATGCGCATTTACTTTAAATGGTAAACCATAAAATTCTGTTTCTCCTATTATATACTGAATTGGTTCTTGTTCTTTTAACCTGTTTAACGCTTGTAATAGCAACTCTTCTTCTGCTTTTGAAATTGTTTTTTCAGGCTCTAAGGCTAATTTTAACCTTGTAAAATAGCAATACGATTCTATTAACAAATAGAAAAAACTACTCACCTCCTCTTTACCATAAATAGCATCAAGCTCTTTATGAAACGCTTCTTTTATTGTTTTTAATTTCATGTAAAAAATAGGATAAAGAAATTACAAGTTTTTAAGCATCCAAACACCACAAGAAGAATGTCCTGTGTTTCCTAAAGGAGCTTCTAAATGTTTAAATCCAAAGGTTTCATAAATATGAATAGCAGCTTTTAAACTTGAAATAGTTTCTATATAACATTGCTTATAGCCTAATGTTTTAGCAGCTTCTATACATTTTTCAAAAAGCGGTTTTCCAATTCCTTTACCTCTTATTTCTGGAGCAAAATACATTTTTTGAATTTCGCATATTTCGGTTTCAAAATCTTTTAAAGGCTTTATTCCTGCGCCACCAAAAACTTTTCTATCTAACTCTACAACATAATAAACCTCGTTATTATTTTGGTAAGACTCAAACATTTTAGTGGTCTCAACATCCTCATAAGCTGTACCAACTAACGGAATGTCAAAATCATGAAAACAACCTCTAATAGCAGCTTCTATTTGCGCATTATCCTTTTGTTCAATTTCTCTTATAATGATATTGCTATTACTCACTTTTAAATATTATTTTTGCTGTGAAGATACATTAAATCTAAAAAAATTTAAATGAAGAAGCTTATAATCTTATTAACAGTAATAGGTACTTTTTTAAGTTGTTCTGTTAAAGAGAAACCTGAGTTTTTAAGAGTAGACAACATAAAAGTAGACGATACTAACTCTAAATACATTACCCTTAGTGCAGATGCCTATTTTATAAACCCTAATGATATAAGTGGCGAATTAAAAACCGATGAGATTAAAGTTTTTGTTAACAACAACCAAATGGCAACGGTTAAAACAAAAAGCTTTAAAGTACCTGCAAGAAAAGAATTTTCTATTCCTTTAGAAGCAAATGTACCTACAGATAGCCTTTTAAGCAACAAAAGCTTGAGTGGTTTATTAGGTAGCTTATTAAGTCAGAAAATGAAAGT
The DNA here is from genome assembly GCF_042684485.1 of Lacinutrix gracilariae. NCBI lineage: Bacteria > Pseudomonadati > Bacteroidota > Flavobacteriia > Flavobacteriales > Flavobacteriaceae > Lacinutrix > Lacinutrix gracilariae. The sequence goes on from NZ_JBHULM010000045.1 coordinate 19,976, forward strand.
ACAATACAAAGGACAAATTAAATATAAGGTATTTGGTTTTTCACATACCTATGATGTAGACGAAACCGAAAACGTTAAAATAAAATTCTAAAATTATTACACACAAAGACTACATACAACGCTGCATACAAATTGCAAAACTAGGCTTAGGAAGCACTAGGCCAAACCCAATGGTTGGAGCTGTAATTGTACACAACAACAAAATTATTGCAGAAGGCTACACAAGTGCTTATGGTGGCAATCATGCAGAAGTAAATGCAATACAGGCTGTACAAGACAAAACACTTTTAACCGAAGCAACCTTATATGTTACCTTAGAACCTTGTAGTCATTTTGGTAAAACACCTCCTTGTAGCGACTTAATTATTAGAAACAAAATACCTAATGTGGTTATTGGTTGTGTAGATGATAATCCTGAAGTAGCAGGAAAAGGAATTAAAAAACTAAGAGACTCTGGTTGCCATGTAACGGTTGGTGTTTTAGAGGAAGAATGTAAAGAACACCACAAACGTTTTTTTACTTTTCACAATAAAAAACGTCCTTATATTATTTTAAAATGGGCTGAAACTACAGACGGTTTTATTGCGCCAAAAACAAAAAATGAAAACAAACCTGTTTGGATAACTAACAAAATATCTAGACAATTAGTACACAAATGGCGTGCCCAAGAGCAAGCAATTTTAGTTGGCACAAACACTGTTATACAAGACAACCCAAGCTTAACCGTTAGAGATTTTGTTGGCAACAACCCAACTCGTGTGGTTTTAGATAAAAACAATACACTTAACCATACTTTTTCTGTTTTTAATACCGAAGCTAAAACTATTGTTTTAAAAGAAAAAACAGCTAAAACCATTTGTCAAGCAATACACAAGCACGATATTAATTCTATTATTATTGAAGGAGGAGCACAAACATTACAAATGTTTATTAATGAAAACCTTTGGGATGAAGCAAGAGTATTTACAGGAAACGTTTTGTTTAAAGAAGGCGTAAAAGCGCCCAAGTTTTCGGGTAAACTAGTTGCTACAGAAACCATATTAACAGATACTCTTAAAACATTTATTAACGATTAAAACTTTGCTATTCTTTCTGTAAAAGCAAAAACCCACAATACAAGTACTAACTAAACAGATTCCTATCTTTGTAGGAATGACAAAAAATAAATATGATTAAAAACCTAATTTTCGATTTTGGAGATGTGTTTATCAACCTAGACAAAGCTGGTGCCATGCAAAATGCACTACAAACTTTTGAAGTAGAAACACTACCAGAAGAACTAGTTGCTATTAACACCTTATATGAACAAGGATTAATCTCTACCGAAGAATTTTTAGATTTCTATCAAGAAAATTTTCCCAAATTAACAGAAGTTGAAATTATAGATGCTTGGAACTTCATTCTGAAAGATTTTCCGCGTAAGCGATTAGAATTTATTCAACAATTGGCTGCCGAAAAAAAGTACACCCTTATATTACTAAGTAACACTAACGAATTACATATAAATAGCATAATAGAAAATGTAGCTTTCTTCGAAGATTTTAAAAAATGCTTCGATGCTTTTTACCTTTCGCATGAAATTCAATTACGAAAACCAAATGCCAATATTTATGAGTTTGTACTTGAAGAAAACAAACTAAAAGCAGAAGAATCTTTTTTTATTGATGACACTTTAGAAAACACCGAAGCAGCCAAACAATTAGGTATTCATGTTTGGAATATTGACGAAACCAAAGAAGACATCTCTCAATTATTTAGCTTACATAAAGACTTATTTTAAATGTATTTACTATTAAGTATTTTAAGCTCTACGCTTATATTTATTGTATTTAAGCTGCTTACCAAGTATAAAATTAGCACCATACACACCATAACAGTTAACTATTTTGTTGCTTTTGCTATAGGTATTTCCTCTTACAACCAACCAATAACTGCACAAAACACCATATATAGTGATTGGTTTTTAGGAGCATTATTTTTAGGCTTTTTATTTATTAGCATCTTTTTTGTAATGGCTACAACTGCTCAAAAAAATGGTGTTTCGGTAGCTTCTGTAGCTTCTAAAATGAGTGTGGTTATACCTATAATTTTTGGTATTTACATGTATAATGAAAGCACAGGACTTCAAAAGATAATAGGAATTTGTTTTGCATTAGTTGCTGTGTATTTGGCTTCAGTAAAATCATACGCTCAAGTTGATTTTAAAAAAAACTTAGCACTACCCATTCTACTTTTTATAGGATCTGGAACTATTGACACCTCCATAAAATATATTGAAACTACACATGTGCCAGAAAATGGTATCCCTATATTTTCAGCCTCTATATTTGGTATTGCTGCTATTTTAGGAGTACTTACAACACTTGTAAAAAAAGACTTTGGTTTTAACCTAAAAAGCTTGGTAAGTGGTTTTATTCTAGGAATTGTAAACTATGGTTCTATATACTTTTTATTAAAAGCTTTAGATCATGAATTGTTTGAAAGCTCTACCCTTTTTACTGTAAATCATGTAGGGATCATGATGCTTTCTACCTTAGTAGGTTTGTTGGTTTTTAGAGAAAAACTATCTGTAAAAAACTGGATAGGACTAGGTTTGGCTGTTGTAGCTATAACATTAGTGACTTTAGCGTAATACTAAACTTTAATAAACAAATACAAATAACACGATCTACAAAAAGGTAATTATAAAATAACAGCAACCATACTTTAATAAAAAACGTCCGTCATAATTTTAATGATTGGGCGTTTTTTTATATCATTGATGTTTTAGCAACTACAATGACTATTAAAGACACTTACAAAACAATTACAGAAGCTTCAGAAGAAACACTGTTTAAAGATAAAAACTCCAAATTCTTTAGTTATGCTTTTCCTATTCAAAATGAAGAAGATGCTAAACAACATATTGAAGCACTAAAAAAACAACACCATTCTGCAAGACATTGGTGTTATGCCTACCAATTTGGTACCGAAGAAAACAACCTTTCTTACAGAGCAAATGACGATGGCGAACCAAATAATAGTGCAGGAATGCCTATTTACGGACAAATTCAATCTTTTGATGTTACCAACATACTTATTGTAGTGGTACGCTATTTTGGAGGCGTAAAACTAGGTGTAGGAGGCTTAATAAATGCATACAAAACAGGAGCTCAAATGGCTTTAGAAGCTTCTAATATTGTTGAAAAAACAATTAACATACAGTATTGCATCTCTTTTGAATACAAAAACATGAATAAAGTAATGCGTATTATAAAAGAGAAAAACTTACAGGTTACTAATCAAATTTTAGAATTAGATTGTAAAGTATTTATTTCGGTTAGAAAAAGAGACTCGAAAGCAATTTTTGAAACTTTTAATAATCAATTTGAAATTCAAATTAAAGCGGTTTAGCTTCAGCTTTTATAACTTATCTAAAATATAATCTGGACACTTCATTGGTCTTTTTGTTTTCATGTTAATAAAGGCTAACACAGTGCTTGCTTCTACCAAAATTTCATCTGCCTCATTGGTAATAACATAGTCAAACTCAATCTTAACAGAAGGTGTTTTTTTAAGTTGGGTTTTTACTTTAATAACCTCATCATAGTAGGCTGATTTCTTATATTTTAGAGCCATAGAAATTACAGGAAGCATTACACCTTCTTTTTCCATTTTACTGTAAGAAATACCAAAGGTTCTCAACCACTCTGTTCTTCCCATTTCTAGGTATAATGGGTAATTAGCATGATGTACTACACCCATTTGGTCTGTTTCACCATATCTAATTCTTATAAAAATTTCATTCACTTTCATAGTATTATTTCAATAATTTTTTGTAGTTTCGAATATAGATTAAACATGCAAAAAAAATTCTTAATAATCAACATTAAAATATTTTTTTATTAATAATTTTGTTCACATATTTGCCGAGCTATAATCAACAAGAGGAAATCAATTCCTCTTTTTTTAACTAACAATAAATTTCACAAAAAATAATGAGTATTACTGCGCAATCGGCTTGGAATAATTGTCTTAATTTTATAAAAGATAACATCCAACCGCAAGCTTATAAAACTTGGTTTGAACCAATTGTTGCAGTTAAACTTGCAGATAATGCACTGAGCATTCAGGTACCAAGTAAATTCTTTTATGAATGGCTTGAAGAACACTATGTAAAAATATTAAAAGTTGCACTTACTAAAGAGTTAGGCGAATCGGCCAAACTGGTTTACATTATTAAAATGGAAAACACTTATGGTAACAAGCAACCTTTTACCGAGAAAATTCCTAGTTCTAACAGAACTGCTGTAAAAGCTCAAGATGTTGATATTCCTTTAAACAATAAAAACCGCGAATTACGCAATCCTTTTATTATTCCAGGAATTAGAAATGTGAAAATTGAATCGCAATTAAATCCAAACTATAGTTTTGAGAATTTTTTAGAAGGAGACTCTAACCGTTTAGCTAGAAGCGCAGGATTAGCTGTTGCTAGTAAACCAGGAGGAACTTCTTTTAATCCTTTATTAATTTTTGGAGGTGTAGGACTTGGTAAAACACACTTAGCACATGCTATTGGTGTTGACATTAAAGATAAATACCCAGAAAAAACAGTTTTATATATTTCTGCCGAAAAATTTACGCAACAATATATAGACTCTGTTAAGAAGAATAATAGAAATGATTTTATTCATTTTTACCAAATAATAGACATCTTAATCATTGATGATGTACAATTTTTATCTGGTAAATCTGGAACTCAAGATGTATTCTTCCATATATTTAACCATTTACACCAAAACGGAAAGCAAGTTATTTTAACAAGTGACAAGGCTCCTGTGGATATGCAAGATATTGAGCAACGCTTATTATCTAGATTTAAATGGGGACTTTCTGCAGAGTTGCAAAGTCCAGATTTTGAAACTCGTGTTTCTATATTAAAAAACAAACTATATCGTGATGGTGTAGAAATGCCTGATGCTATTATTGAGTATGTTGCAAAACATATTAAAACAAACATTAGAGAATTAGAAGGCGCAATTATTTCTTTAATTGCACAATCTTCTTTTAACAAAAAAGAAGTTACAATTGATTTAGCTAAACAAGTAGTTGAAAAATTTGTTAAAAACACAAAACGCGAAGTTTCTATAGATTATATCCAGAAAATAGTTTCCGATTATTTTCAAATGGATGTAGACACACTGCAATCTAAAACAAGAAAACGTCATATTGTACAAGCAAGACAACTTGCAATGTTTTTTGCTAAGAAATTAACAAAAGCATCCTTAGCAAGTATTGGTTCTCAAATAGGAAAACGTGATCATGCTACTGTACTTCATGCTTGTAAAACGGTAGACAACTTAACATCTACAGATAAACAGTTTAGAAAATACGTAGAAGATTTAACCAAAAAGCTTTCGGTTTAAGCTTGTAACAATTACCTTTTTTTTAAAATATTATGACAAAAATACTAATGGTTTGCCTTGGTAATATCTGTCGTTCTCCTTTGGCAGAAGGTATTTTACGCTCTAAACTTTCTAAACATCATTATACTATTGATTCTGCAGGAACAGGAAACTATCATATTGGCGAATTACCTGACAAACGCTCTATAGAGGTTGCCTCTAAATACGGAATAGATATAACCAACCAACGTGGCAGACAATTTTCTGTAACCGATTTTGATGTTTTTGATTACATTTATGTAATGGATAATTCTAACTTTAAAAATGTTGTAAAATTAGCTAGAAATGAAACGGATATAGCTAAAGTAAAACTTATTTTAAACGAAGTTTACCCAAACCAAAACTATGATGTTCCTGATCCTTATCATGATAGTAAACAAGGTTTTGAGAATGTTTTTAAAATGCTAGACGAAGCTACAGACGTCATTAAAGAAAAACTCTAATAAAACTAAACTACGCTCCTTCAGCGTATTGGTTGTTATTTTTTGTAACTTTATAAGAATCACATTCTTAAAAATGTATAGAATGAAAACAATAACAACCATAATATTCGCTTTATTTTCACTTCTATGTTTTTCTCAAAATATAAATATAGAACTATTTTCTAACGGACTTACAAGTCCTGTAAACATAAAACACGCAGGAGATAACAGGCTTTTTGTTGCCGAAAAATCTGGAATTATCAAAATAATAAATCCTAACGGAAGCATCGTTAGTACTCCTTTTTTAGACATACATACTTTAGTTACAGACTCTGGAAGCGAACAAGGCTTACTTGCTATGGCATTTCATCCGGACTACCTTAACAATGGTTATGTATATGTAAACTATATTAACCATAATGGAGACACTGTAATTTCTAGATTTACAAGAAACACTACAAATACAGCTGATGCAAACTCAGAATTAGAAATTTTAACCATTAGTCAACCATTTTCTAACCACAATGGTGGAGACATGCATTTTGGCTCTGATGGCTATTTATATATCTCTACAGGTGATGGAGGTTCTGGTGGTGATCCAGGTAATAGAGCGCAAAACCTAACAACACTCTTAGGTAAACTACTACGAATAGATGTTAACAACACCAATAATACTTTTAATTACGCTATTCCTGCAGACAATCCTTTTTATGGAGCTAGTGATGGTATTAAACAAGAAATTTGGGCTTATGGTTTACGCAACCCATGGAAATGGTCTTTTGATAGAGATACAGATGATATATGGATTGCAGATGTAGGACAAAACCTAATAGAAGAAATAAACATGGTTACAGGAGGAAGTTTAGCCGTAAATTATGGATGGCGTTGTTATGAAGGGAACGCAACATATAATACCTCAAACTGTCCGTCTTCAAGTAGCTTAACTTTTCCTGTCGCGCAATACTCGCACAGCAATGATGGCGCGTTTAAATGCTCTATTATAGGAGGATATAGATATAGAGGTACTGCACAACCAACACTACAAGGTTTATACTTTTTTGCAGATTATTGTAGTGATGAAATAGGCTACGTACAAACAAGCGAAAACTCTTTTAACCTTACATTTATTGATGCCTTTGATAACAATGGCTTTTCAGCATTTGGCGAAGATATTAATGGAGAATTATACATTGCAGGACTTAACTCTGGAAGTATTTATAAAATAATTGATGCCGATTTAAGCACAGAAGAACAAAGTGTATTTAAGTTAAAAATATACCCAAACCCTACAAAGGATAGTTTAAATTTTGATTTTAGAAGCGCAACACAGCCAATTAAAGAAATTAATGTTTTTAATTTGCAAGGCAAACTAGTTAGAACTATTTTTAAACCAAACAATAGCATTACAACTATAGACACCAAAAAACTGCAAAGCGGCTTGTACTTAATTGAAGTTATTGCAGAAAATGGATCTATAAAAACAAGTAAATTTATTAAAGATTAATGGACAAAATTATTGGTAAACTATACCTTATACCTACAACCTTAGGAGATAATGCTCCTTTAGAAGTTTTACCTATTTCTGTAAAAAAAATTATAGAACAAGTAGATACGTTTATTGTAGAAAACGAAAAAACAGCAAGACGTTTTATAAAAAGTATTCAACCTAAAAAACAACAATCTAGCTTAACCTTGTTTCCTTTAAACAAGTTTACAGACGCAGCAGAATTACCAAGCTATTTAGAACCTTGCTTACAAGGAAAAAATGTGGGCTTATTATCTGAAGCTGGTTGTCCTGGAGTAGCAGATCCTGGAGCAGATGTTGTAAAAATTGCACACCATAAAAACATACAAGTAGTTCCTTTAGTTGGTCCTTCGTCTATATTACTAGCAATAATGAGTTCTGGTATGAATGGACAAAGCTTTACTTTTAATGGCTATTTACCAATTGACAAAGCTGAAAGAAAACAAGAATTAAAAAAATTAGAACGTCTTTCTTTTGAAAAAAACCAATCGCAAATCTTTATTGAAACGCCTTACAGAAATAATAAAATGCTAGAAGTAATCTGCCAAACATTAAGTAATAATACAGATGTTTGTGTGGCTTGTGATATTACACTTAGCACAGAATACATAAAAACCAAAACGGTAAATGAATGGAAAAAAAATATGGTTGACCTTCATAAAAGACCAACCATTTTTATAATTCATAAAAGCTAAGCAACTAAACTATAGAAGTTGCTTTTGCTTTTTTATTTGCTTTTAATACAGAAGTATCATACCCTGAAAACTTTTTCATGTAGTATTTAATAGAGGTACCAAAGGCATCTTCAAAACCTACAGCACCATAACTTCTTAGGTATTTTTTAACGCTTCCTGGTCCTGCAAGATGTGCTGCAGCTAGTATACCAGACTCGGTTACTAGTACACCATTAATGGTCATACCATTAAAACGTTTAATGTCTCTACGTAAAATCCACTTATTACGCTCTGCATTTGCTATAAATGCTTTTTCTTGTAATTCTGGATTTTGTAAAAATTGGTTTGGGTTATAAATACCTATTAGTTTTAAAGTTTCTGCACCAAACTGGTATTTTCCTAAATACCCAAACTTATTAACGGTAAAGTAATCTCCTCTAGATTCTTTAAAAGCTAAAGCTTCTTTAAAACCTACAAATGACTTTCCTAATGTTGGTGTGAATTTTTGTTTTGGGGCATTATAAGCAAATACTCTATCAGAAACTTCAACTTTTGCAACTTCTTTTGTTTCTGGATGTAATAAAGCTATAAATGCTTCAGATGAAAACGAAAGTTTAAATAAAGTACAAATAGTTAGTAGTAACGCAAACTTGCTAATATTTTTTATCATAACGAATAATTTTTCAGTAATAATTAATAGTAATAATCACATTAAATTTTCAGCCTGCAAATATACAACAAATTTTTTAAAACTGAAAATCAGACGTTTACACGTTTCTAATTAAAAACTAGAAGGTTATCAATACTGCTAAAAAACAAATAGTTTAAAAATACATAGCATGGAACTTAATTCCGTTTTTATTGTTTATTTCTACAGTAGGAAATGGTACTTTAATTACGTTTAAAATACTAAAAACAGATTTCAAGAAGTGTGAGTTTGTTTTTATTCTAGAAAAATCTACATCTAAGCTTAAATAATATTGTCTTATTCTATCTTGTGGTACAAAAACACCTGAAACGGTTTCGTTTGTTCCTGCAAGCATTCCGTCTGCTCCATAACCAAAAGCAAGGTTTAACCATTTTGGAATTTTTTCGTTTTTAAAAAAAGAATGCAGATTGGCACTTAGCCAATAGGTTTGTCCGTTATAATCTTTCAATATTTCTTCTAGCAAGCCCTCTCCTAGTTTATCTGGTCTTTGTGAAGCATATTTAGTTTGATGAAAGGAGAATTTTAAAGTAAAGCGTTGTTCTTGCCAAAGTAATTCTTGACCTACAAAAAGTCCTGTTCCTGCAGCATTAGATAGCATATCTCCCCAAGAAAAGCCCCATTCTTTAGAGTACCCATCAAAAACCTCTACTACAGTTAAAAACCCAAAACCTAAGGTAGCGCCATATAATAATTGATCTCTTTTACCTACACCACTCCAATGCAAAAGACTTGCTCCTGCACTACCAATTTGATAAGAAGAAAACACATGCCCAAACTTATCCATTTGAAGCCATTCTTCATTATCATTAAGTGTATGCAATTTTGATTTCTCATAGTCTGCATACCATAACTGGTTTAAACCAACTAAGGACAACCCAATTGCAGAAGCCTCTGTTATTACTAATGCATTTCTTCTTGGCTTATTTAAGGTATCACTTGGTGTAAGAAATGCATTAATTTTAGACTGTGCGCAAATAGTCGTTGTGGTGCATACTACTAATAGTAGATATAAAATATTTTTCAAAAGAACTATTTATTTATACCTTGAGAAGACAAATAGCGTTGATATTCTCTAGCATTTGCGTTATGTTGCGCTAAGCTTTTTGCAAATTTATGAAAGCCTAATTTTTTAGCATCTGCACAAAAATACAAGTAGTTATGTTTTTCAGCATTTAAAACAGCATCTATAGCAGATATGTCTGGCATAGCTATAAGTCCTGGAGGTAATCCTAATTTTTTATACGTATTATAAGGAGATTCTATTTCTTTATGCACATTTAAAACACGTTTTATAATAGTGTTTTTATATTTTGGTAATTGGTATGCAGCAAACTTAAGCGTAGGATCTGCCTGTAATGGCATACCTATTCGTATTCTATTTAAATATACTCCTGCAATTCTTGGTTGCTCACTTGCTTGCTTAGACTCTTCATGTACTATAGAAGCTAAAGCCATTACTTCATCTTTTGTTAAATGTAATGCTTCTGCTTTTGCAACACGATTGGTATTCCAGAATCTATTATATTCTTTTAACATTCTATCTCTAAAAGTTTCAGCAGAAGAGTTCCAGAAAAACTCATAACTATTAGGAATATACATACCTAAAGCTGTAGCTTTAGAAAAACCATTTTTTTGTAAAAAAGCGTTATCTGTCATAGCCTGTAATAAGCTTAAACTATCTGCTTCAATTTGTGTAGCTATTCTTCCTGCTAATTTTTCAATAGTTTCCTGATTATTAAAAGCTATTTTAATTGGTAAGTTGTTACTGCGTATAGAATTTATAATATCATTATTATTCATTCCTTTTTTAATCACAAATCTTCCTGCTTTAAGGTTTGTGTTGTATTTCTTCTTTTCTGCTAAAGCATCAAAAGCATCTATATCTTTTAATAATGGTATTAACTGTTCTCTTACATCATTATAACTTGCATCACTAGAAACATAGATATAGGCTTCTTCATTATTAAAGGCTGTATTAACCTTAAACATGGCATTATACACAAAGTTTGCAAAAAAAGCAGCTACAATTAATCCTATTATAGCTATGGCTAGAAGTATTTTTTTAAAGTACATTTATTTATTAATGAGTTGAAAAATATATTCGTTTTTAAATTGATTGTTGACTAAATTCCAGTCTTTTTTTAATCCTATTTCTTGAAACCCTTGATTGGTAAAAAGAGCTATGCTTGCTTTGTTTCCTTCTGAAATATTACAATACAGTTGGTGCATATCTAAATGGGTAAAGCAATAGTTAACCAATAAATTTAAGGCTTCTTTTCCAAAACCTTTTTGCCTATTTGCTGTTTCTTTTACTAAAATACCAATTCCTGCTCTTCGGTTTTTAACATCAAAATCAAAAACATCAATCATACCAAGTGCCTCATCATCATAACTAGAAATTACTAGTCTTAACTGTTTTACTTCGTAAATATCTTTATGTGCATGCTCTAAGTATTGTTTGATTAAATATTTAGAATACGGAGTTATGGTATTGCTAATTTCCCAAATGCTTTCATCGTTTTCAATAGTATGAATAAACGCTAAATCTTCGGGTTCTAGAGCACGTAAGTAAATATGTTCACCTTTTAATGTAATCATGAAATGCTACCTTTAAAAACTTGTTTAGCAGGACCAATTAACCAGATATCTTGGTATGCTTCGCCTTTTTTAACAAAAGACACTTGTAGCTCTCCTCCTTGTACCTGTAGGTTAATTAGATTTTTTTCGGTTTCCCCTATATAATGCATAGCAATAGCTACAGCTGTCACTCCTGTTCCGCAAGATAAGGTTTCATCTTCAACACCACGTTCGTAAGTTCTAACTGCAAACGTAGAATCGTTAATTTTAGAAACAAAGTTTACGTTAGTTCCTGCTTCACCATAAGGGTTTCCATATCTAATTTTTGCTCCTTCGGTTTTAATATCAAAGGTTTTTAAATGCGCTTCTTTTTGTACATGGTGTGGAGAACCTGTATTTAAGAAAATATGATTGGTATGTTTTTCTACCAAATCTACATTTTGCATGTGTAGTTTTATTATATCGCCTTCAATGATAGCATCATGCATACCATCAATAGCTTCAAAAGTAGCATGATCTTTTACAATGTTTAAAAATTTAGCAAAGGCTACTATGCATCTTCCTCCATTTCCACACATGGTGCTTTCATTTCCGTCGGCATTGTAATACACCATTTTAAAATCTGCAGTTTCATGGTTTTCAAGTAATATCAATCCGTCGGCTCCAATACCAAAACGTCTATCACATAAAAACGCTACTTTTTGCGTGTCTTTTTTATTGAAAGTTTTTAAACGATTGTCTATCATTACAAAATCGTTTCCTGTGCCTTGATATTTATAAAAAGTATGTGTCATTAAATAGAAATTATTACGACAAATATAGTGATATTAAACTGTATTTTCAGGTGTTAAATACGCGTTAAAGTTGATTTTCTTAAACAACAATTTTTTAATTTTAATCGTTAACCTTTTTATACTAAACATATATATTATTATGAAAAAGATTTTATCTATATTATTCGTTTCGGCATTAGGAGGAGCAATAACTTTAGGTGCCTACAAAATTTTTATTGAAAAGAACCAAGATGTTGCGATACAAAATAAACAAGAGCAACCTTTTTCTTTTCCGGTAAGTCACCAAACTACAAACGCTAATTTTATTCCAGATACAGATGTAAGTTTTGCTGCTGCTGCAGAAAAAACTGTACATACAGTAGTACACGTAAAAAACACTACAGTAAGCAGTGGCCAAATGACATTTGAAGATTTATTTTTTGGAAGACAAAGCCAACGTGCGCAAGTTGGTACTGGTTCTGGAGTAATTATTTCGCCAGATGGTTATATTATCACTAACAATCATGTTATTGCTGGTTCAAGAGCACTTACTGTTACCTTAAATAATAATAAAACTTATGAGGCTAAAATTATTGGTGCAGATGAAAAAACAGATATTGCTTTAATTAAAGTAGAAGCAGATGAAGAATTACCATTTACTACTTTTGGTGATAGTGACCAAGCTAAAATTGGCGAATGGGTTTTAGCGGTTGGTAATCCGTTTAACCTAACTTCTACAGTTACTGCAGGAATTATTAGTGCAAAGTCTAGAGATTTATCCGGTTTAAGCAACCAGTCTTTTATACAAACCGATGCTGCTGTTAATCCTGGTAATTCTGGTGGAGCACTTGTAAATACTAATGGAGATTTAATTGGTATTAATACAGCCATTACATCACAAACAGGCTCTTATATTGGTTATTCTTTTGCAGTACCTAGTAATATTGCTAAAAAAGTGGTGCAAGATATTATGGAATTTGGTAATGTACAAAACGGAATTTTAGGTGTTTCTGGAGGTTCTATTAGTGCTGGTTATGCCGAAAAATTTGGACTTAACACCACAGAAGGTTTCTATATTGAAGAAGTTGAAGAAGATTCTGGAGCTGATATTGCTGGATTAAAAAGTGGCGATATTATTAAAAAATTAGAAAATATTGAAATCAAAAAGTTTTCTGATTTAAAAGGATTTTTAAATTCTAAAAGTCCTAATGATGTTGTAAACGTAACCGTTTTAAGAGATGGAGAACAAAAAGTATTTGCGGTTACATTACGTAAAAACGAAACACTAACGGTTCCTATTATAGGTGTTATTAAAAATGCAAAACCTAAAGATCTTAAAAAATATAAAACAGAAAACGGAGTAAAAATTGCTAGATTAACCAATAATAAAAATTATTTAAGCTATTGGATAAATAATGGTGTGCAAGTAGGTGATATTATTACAGCTATTAATGATACTAAAGTAAATAGTATTGATGATGTGCAAACCATATTAAAAAACAGACATACCAATGATTTACTACGTATAGAACTAATAAATTCTAAAGGAGAAAAAGAACGATATAACTTTAGATAGTATAATTATAAAAACCATTTTACCACTAACGCTCTAGTATTTTCTAGGGCGTTTTTATTTTATTAAAAATTAGTTACGAAAACGTTTGAAATATGTTACTTTTGCAAAAAATTTAACAACACAATTAAAATATTTTAACAATGCCTATTAACGAAACTTACGAAAGCGAACTAGCATTTCAAGCAGATAGACGTAGAGCTACTGTAGAATTTATTAAAATAGTAAGCGACCTTTGGTACGATAAATCTATCGAATTAGTGATTTTTAGAAATCAATTAATAGACAAAAATGTAAGCGACATTTTAAACCTGCACGAATATGCATGCGAATTTGTACAGAAACCAATTTCTATTTTTGACTCTGTAGAAATAGCGCAAGCAATTAACACCTTAGACCTTCCTCCTGCTAAATTAGATATTGGGAAATTAACTTTTGAGTACCATATGGAAGAAGGTAAATACAACAATGCTACTGCATTTGTTGCTGCAAAACTTAAAGATGCTAGTAAAAATGGTTCTATAACACCTAAAGACGTTGTGCTTTATGGTTTTGGTAGAATTGGTCGTTTAGTAGCTAGAGAGTTAATGACAAAAGCTGGAAAAGGTACCCAATTACGTTTAAGAGCTATTGTTACTCGTGGAGAAATTAACGCTACTGTTTTAGAAAAAAGAGCTTCTTTACTACGTAATGACTCTGTACATGGAGATTTTTCTGGAACCGTTTCTATAGATGTAGAAAATAGCGCCTTAATAATAAATGGTACTACTGTAAATATTATTTCTGCTAATGCACCAGAAGATATTGACTATACTAAATATGGTATTAATAATGCTTTAGTAATTGATAATACTGGAGCTTTTAGAGATAACGAAGCTTTAAGCAGACACCTAAAATCTAAAGGAACAGATAAAGTATTACTTACTGCTCCAGGAAAAGGGGTTCCTAATATTGTACATGGTGTAAACCATACCGAACACAATCCAGACGAAGTAAGTATTTTTTCTGCTGCTTCTTGTACTACAAATGCCATTACACCTATTTTAAAAGCTATGGAAGATTCTTTTGGCGTAAAAACAGGTCACTTAGAAACTATTCATGCATACACTAACGATCAAAACTTAGTAGATAATTTTCATAAAAAATACAGACGTGGTCGTGCAGCTGCATTAAATATGGTAATTACAGAAACAGGAGCAGGAAAAGCGGTTAGTAAAGCTTTACCAAGTTTAGAAGGAAAATTAACTTCTAATGCTATTAGAGTTCCTGTACCTAACGGTTCTTTAGCTATTTTAAATTTAGAATTAGAAAACCCTACTTCTGTAGATGGTATAAACACCATCATGAAAAAATATGCTTTAGAAGGTAATTTGGTAGAACAAATAAAATATGAATTAAGTGATGAGTTAGTATCTAGTGATATAGTAGGCTCTTCTGCTCCTTCTATTTATGATAGTAAAGCAACTATTGTTAGAGCAGACGGAAAAAATGCTATCTTATATATATGGTATGATAATGAGTATGGCTATAGCCATCAAGTAATTAGATTAGCAAAATATATAGCTAAAGTTAGAAGACATACTTATTATTAATAATAACATCTAAATAGCAATTACTAACGTATATATTAAAGCCTCGCATTTGTGAGGCTTTTTAATTATTTTTATTTTATGTTGAATGCGTTTTTTTCCAAATCATTTTTGAAGTTCATTTAGCATCTAAATAAACATATTTTGTTATTTTCGTAAAAATTAAAACCAAACTACATTTACTAAATGAATTCTTCTAAATTTATTATAATTCTATTTATATCCTTATTCTGTTCAACATTTAATGCACAAGCACAAAACGATAAAGATAAAGAGAATCTTTCGCTAAGTACTGGTACTATAAATGAACAGTTTGAATATATTTTAAAAAAATCTGGAAACTTTAAAGGTACTAATGGCCAACCTTATGAAGCTGTTAAACGTAGCATGTTCCTTACCTTACAAGCACATACTATTGATTCTTTAAAAACAATTCATAAAAACTTAGCAGAAACACAAACGGTTGTAAAAAACCAAGCTAAAGAAATTGAAACCTTAAAAACCAGTTTATCTAACACACAAGATACCTTAGCTAAAACAAATGAAGAAAAAGATAGTATGTCTTTATTTGGTATACTAATGAGTAAATCTGGATACAATGTACTTATGTGGTCTATTATTGCAGGTTTATTAGCGCTTTTATTATTCTTTATCTATAAATTTAAAAATAGTAATGCTATAACTAAAGAAGCCAATAAATCTTTAGCTGAAATTGAAGAAGAATTTGAAGAGCATAGAAAGATAGCTTTAGAACGTGAGCAAAAAGTTAGAAGACAACTTCAAGACGAGCTAAACAAACAAAAAAAACAATAACAAATACTTTTAATAAAAAGTAAAACTTAAAAAATCTGTAATTCATTTTACAGATTTTTTTTTGCAATACATGTTTGTTTGTGTACTACCAAAAGCATAAAAATGGAATTACTTTTTAGTACAAAGTGAAAGCTGTTTCAGTAATAAAAAAAAAGATAAAACCTACCTTATACTTTATTTTAATAAACTGAAAAACTAATTCTTTAAAATTCATCATATTCTTTGCATCTTTGCAACATATACAAAAGACTCATGAGAATTGACATTATTACTGTTTTACCAGAATTACTAGAAAGTCCTTTTAGCGCTTCTATACTTAAACGAGCTATTGAAGCAAACTTGGTAGAAGTACACTTTCATAATTTACGTGATTATACCACAGACAACTATAAATCTATAGACGACACCCAATTTGGTGGTGGCGCAGGAATGGTAATGATGATAGAACCTATAGATAAATGTATCTCTAAACTAAAGGCAGAACGCCAATATGATGAAGTAATCTATATGACTCCAGATGGTAAAACCTTAAATCAAGGTATGGCAAACCATTTATCTTTAAAAGAAAATATTATTATTCTTTGCGGACATTATAAAGGTGTAGATCAACGTGTTCGCGATCAATTTATCACCAAAGAAATTTCTATTGGAGATTATGTTTTGTCTGGAGGAGAACTTGGTGCTGCTGTTTTATGTGATGCGGTAATACGATTAATTCCTGGTGTTTTAGGAAATGAAACTTCTGCCTTAACAGATTCTTTTCAAGACAATTTACTAGCTCCTCCTATTTATACTAGACCTAGAGATTATAAAGGTTGGGAAGTTCCAGAATTATTATTTAGTGGTAATCATGCTAAAATAGAAAAATGGCGTGAAGAACAAGCATACCAACGTACCAAAGACAGAAGACCAGATTTATTAGAAGACTAATCTTTATATACATTTATTCTTAAAAAATGAATATGCAACCAAGAATTGAATCTGTTTCTGAAAAAAAATTAGTCGGAAAATTTGTTGAAATGTCTTTAATAGACAACAAAACATTAGAGCTGTTCTCTAGCTTTATGCCTTACCGAAAACAAGTAAAAAATAGTATATCTAGCGCTATTTATGAAGTCATGCAATATGATGCTGCTTACTTTAAAAGCTTTAACCCAAATAATAGGTTTAAAAAATGGGGCACTTTAGAGGTTGAAAATTTAGACGAAATACCAGAAAATATGCACACTCTCGTTATAGAAAGTGGTTTATATGCTGTTTTTACCTATAAAGGCTTAGCAAAAGATTTTTCAAATTTAATGCAATACGTTTTTACAGATTGGTTACCAAAATCAGCATACAGATTAGATAACAGACCACATTTTAATGTGCTTGGTAGCAAATACATTAAAAACTCACCAGACTCTGAGGAGGATGTTTATATTCCTATTCAATTAAAATAGTATAATGGAAACCAATTTCTGCGTTAAGGATTGCAAGGTTGTTTGAGCTCTTTTTTGTTTTTTTTCAAAAAAAGCGAGCCTGTAAAGCCTGACGTTTTGTTCTTCCTGCAAGGTTTTTAACCTAGCAGGAAGAACAAAAGGAAACGCCCAAATACGCTTAATTACTAATTAAAAAAGGCATTTTAATTTTTATTTTTGTTGTTTGGTATTTAAGTTATTATACCTATATTTGCACCACTTTTGAGCTAACCTCTGGCGAAAATCGCGAATGTTGCCTTAAAATAACTAATAAAAAATTAATAAAGATGGAATCTTTAGTAAAATTTGTACAAGACGAATTTGTAACAAAAAAAGACTTTCCAGAGTTTGGAGCTGGAGACACTATTACAGTGTATTACGAAATTAGAGAAGGAAACAAAACGCGTACGCAGTTTTTTAAAGGTGTTGTTTTACAACGTAGAGGAACTGGAGCATCAGAGACATTTACTATTAGAAAAATGTCAGGAACAATTGGTGTAGAGCGTATTTTTCCAGTTAACTTACCTGCTTTACAAAAAGTAGAAGTAAACAAAAGAGGTAAAGTACGTAGAGCACGTATCTTTTACTTTAGAGGTCTTACTGGTAAGAAAGCTAGAATTACAGAAAAAAGACGTTCTTAATAAACGTTTAATACCATTAAAAAGCCTTGATTTCTCAAGGCTTTTTTTATGCCTTATTTTTACCAATACCTATACTACACTATACAAAACCTAGCTTTGCTACTACTGCTAACTCTTAATCTATAGCAGTTTTTTTACTAATTAAATAAAAAAGCGCAAAGTTGCTTATTAACAAATGTTAATAACACAAGTTTATAACAACTTGATAACTAGAGTGTTAAAATCATTGCTTTTTTAACTTCTTATGCTATATTAGCTACAGAATTACACACCACTACTGTGAGTTTCTGTATTAAAAGAGAATGAAAAGTGAAATTCTATTAAAGACTCATTCTTTAATTATAATTGTTTTTTGAGATTTTAAAGATGCATGTGTAAATGTGTTAGTCTGAAAGATCATGAAATCTTAAATAGTACTATATATTTAGGTAGATAGTAACTAGTAAGATAGAAAGTTTCTTAGTGTAGTTAAAACGAAAGTGATAACCAAAACAAGAAGCAATGTTTAAAAAGAAGTATAACACGAAAGTGAAACACAGAAAGTTAAGCATCAAGAAAAACAATTAACAAAAACATTTTAGTAACAAGTCAATACATTTTGAAAGTTACAAACTAAAATGTTTTATTGATATAGTGTAACTTGAATCTATAAAAAGGGGAAAACGAAAGTTTATAACCTATAGTAACAGCATTGTTAAATAGATCACGCCAAGCTATTTCAAAGAAAGCCATATCCCACTAGATTAAATTCTACGTGATATGGCTTTTATGGTTTATACCATTTTAATACTTTTACAAAAAACATACTATCTTAGTACATGATTCTTTCCTTTATAAACGACAAAACCTACAAAAACAAAGACTACTCTAGTAAAGAATTACCAAAAGCTGAGTATAACAATTGTACCTTTATAAATTGCACATTTACAGACAGCTACTTAAGCAATAATGCTTTTTTAGAATGTGAATTTATAGATTGTAACTTAAGTAATGTAAAGACAAAAGGAACAACCTTTAATGAAGTACTTTTTACCAATTGTAAAATGATAGGTTTTCCGTTTAATACATGTAATTCTATGTTGCTAGATATCAGTTTTAAATCCTGTAATTTAAGTCTAGCCTCTTTTTACCAGTTAAATATAAACAGTACCAATTTTAATACCTGTAATCTTCAATCTGTAGATTTTACAGCATCAAATCTAACCAATGCTTCTTTTTTAGATTGTGATTTAGAAAAAGCAGTCTTTGAAAATACAAATCTTGAAAAAGCAGATTTTACTTCCGCAAAAAATTATAGCATTTCACCAGAAAAAAACAGAATAAAAGGAGCAAAATTTAGTAAAGAAGGTTTATTCGGACTTTTAAGTATGTACAAAATAATAGTAGAATAAAGCATATTTGTCAAAAATTTAAATAAATTTTTAAACTCTTCGCATTTATTTTGTATCAAAACACGATTGTTACCATTAACAACTGCTTTTTTGTATATTTGCACAGCTTAAATTTTAAGCTATTTTAATTCAGCAAACAAATTAAACATGACAAAAATTTCTACAATAATTTACACTAAAACAGACGAAGCGCCTGCTTTAGCTACACATTCTTTTTTACCAATAGTTCAAGCCTTTACAAACTCCGCTGGAGTAAAAGTGGAAACAAGGGATATTTCGTTAGCAGCCAGGATACTAGCTGTTTTTTCAGATATATTACCAGAAAACCAACGTGTTAATAATACATTAGCAGAATTAGGAGAATTAGTAAAAAAACCAGAGGCTAATATTATTAAACTTCCAAATATTAGTGCTTCTGTACCACAATTAAACGCTGCAATTAAAGAGTTACAAGCAAAAGGATATGCCTTACCTAATTATCCTGCTGAACCTGAAACTGCAGAAGAAAAAGATATTAAATCACGTTATGACAAAGTAAAAGGTAGTGCTGTAAACCCAGTATTACGTGAAGGAAACTCAGATCGTCGTGCTCCTAAAGCCGTAAAAAACTACGCAAAAAAGAATCCGCATTCTATGGGTGCATGGAGCAAAGATTCTAAATCTCATGTTGCTACCATGGCACAAGGAGATTTTGAACATAATGAAAAATCTGTAGTAATGCCTGCTGCTGGTCCTATCAACATTCAATTGGTTGGTGATAACGGAAAAACATACTTTTTAAAAGAAAATTTAAACTTATTACAAGGCGAAATTATTGACGCTACTGTAATGAGTAAAAAAGCATTATTAAGCTTTTTAGAAGAACAAATTGCAGATGCTAAAAAACAAGGTGTGCTATTTTCATTACATATGAAAGCTACCATGATGAAAGTTAGTGACCCTATTATTTTTGGTCATGCTGTTCGTGTGTATTTTGCAGATGTATTTGCTAAACATGCAGATACTTTTGAAGAAATTGGTGTAGATGTAAACAATGGTTTTGGAAACCTTGTTAGCAAACTACAAGAATTACCAGAAGCTAAACGTAAAGAAATTGAAGCAGATATTGAAACTGCTCTAGCTAATGGACCAGACATTGCTATGGTAAATAGTGATAAAGGAATTACCAATCTTCACGTACCAAGTGATGTCATTATTGATGCTTCTATGCCTGCAATGATTAGAACTTCTGGACAAATGTGGAATGCCGAAGGTAAATTACAAGATACTAAAGCCGTAATTCCAGATAGTAGTTATGCTGGAATTTATGATGCTACTATAGAGTTTTGTAAAAAACATGGTGCTTTTGACCCAACAACAATGGGTACTGTTCCTAACGTTGGATTAATGGCACAAAAAGCAGAAGAGTATGGTTCTCATGATAAAACTTTTGAAATTGCAGATAATGGAGTTGTTAAAGTTTTAGACGCAGAAGGAAATACCTTAATGGAACATACTGTTGAAGCTGGAGATATTTGGAGAATGTGCCAAGTTAAAGATGCTCCTATCCAAGACTGGGTTAAACTAGCAGTAACAAGAGCTAGAGCTTCAAAAACTCCTGCTGTTTTTTGGTTAGATGAAAACAGAGCACATGATGCACAACTTATTAAAAAAGTAAATACTTATTTAAAAGATCATGATACTACTGGTTTAGATATTAGAATTCTTTCTCCTTATGACGCTACTAATTTCACTTTAGAAAGAGTTAAAGAAGGAAAAGATACTATTTCTGTTTCAGGAAATGTATTACGTGATTACTTAACAGATTTATTCCCAATTTTAGAATTAGGTACTTCTGCAAAAATGCTTTCTATTGTTCCTTTAATGAATGGTGGAGGTTTATTTGAAACTGGTGCTGGTGGTTCTGCTCCTAAACACGTGCAACAATTTATTGAAGAAAACCATTTACGTTGGGATTCTTTAGGTGAATTTTTAGCACTTGCTGTTTCTTTAGAACATTTAGGAGAGTCTAATAATAACGATAGAGCAAAAGTTTTAAGCGAAACACTTGATGAAGCAACAGAAAAATTATTAGAAAACAAAAAAGGTCCTTCTCGTAAAACTGGAGAATTAGATAACAGAGGAAGCCACTTTTATTTAGCAATGTATTGGGCAGAAGCTTTAGCAAACCAAACAAAAGATGCTGATTTAAAAGAAACCTTTACTTCTGTAGCTAAATCTTTAAAAGAAAAAGAAGAAGAAATAGTTAAAGAATTAAATGATGTACAAGGTAGCCCTGTTAATATAGAAGGTTATTATGAGCCTAATGAAACGTTAACAAGTAACGCCATGAGACCAAGTAATACTTTTAATGCTATTTTAAATACCATTAAATAATTTTAAAAATAATACTACAAAAAAGCCCCTTTCTAGGGGCTTTTTTTATATTTTTATATCACATGACTTAAAAAAATGTTAGTATATGTTCCTTAAAAAAATAGCAGTTTTCTTTTTATTTTACTTTACTATTACATTTTTATCTGCACAAGAAAAATTTACCTTTAGTGGTACCATTCAAGAAGCTACAAGTAATGAATCGCTAATTAGTGTAAACATTATAATTCCAGAACTACAAACAGGAACTACTACTAATGAATATGGCTTCTACTCTATTACATTACCAAAAGGAGAATACAAAGTAATTATTAGTTACATTGGTTTTGCAGAGGTTGTAGAAACTATTAATCTTACAAAAAACATTACAAAAAACTATAGCCTTGTTGAAGCTACAGAAACTTTAGACGAAGTAATCATTACAGAAAACGTAGAAAAATTAAATATTAAAAAACCTCAAATGAGTGTAAACGCACTCTCTGCTAGTACTATAAAACAAATACCTGTAGTACTTGGTGAACCTGATGTTATTAAAGCAATAACCTTACTTCCAGGAGTAACAACTGCTGGTGAAGGTGCTTCTGGTTTTAATGTTCGTGGTGGCGCTGCAGACCAAAACCTAATTTTATTAGATGAGGCTACCATTTATAATTCTTCCCATTTGTTTGGTTTCTTTTCGGTTTTTAATCCTGATGCCATAAAAGATTTAAAATTATATAAAGGTGGAATTCCTGCGCGTTATGGAGGTCGCGTTTCTTCGGTTTTAGATATTTATCAAAAAGAAGGAAATAGTAATGACTTTCATGTTAATGGAGGTGTTGGTATTGTTTCTAGTAGACTGCTAATTGAAGGACCTTTACAAAAAGAAAAAGCATCTTTCCTTTTTGGAGGAAGATCTTCTTATGCACATCTTTTTCTTCCTCTATTTGATATAGATAACAAAGCCTATTTTTATGATTTAAATACAAAAATAAGCTATAAAGTCAACAAAAATAATAACGTATATCTCTCTGGATACTTTGGTAGAGACGTTTTTAGTATTAATGATAGTTTTAAAAACACCTACGGAAATTCAGTCTTAAACTTTAGATGGAACCACCTTTTTTCAGACAAACTATTTTCAAACCTATCCTTAATTTATTCAGATTATTACTATGGCTTAAACTTAAATTTTATTGAATTTAATTGGGATTCCGGAATTAGAAATTTCAACTTTAAATATGATTTTAAACATTATTTAAATGATAAAATTAAATTACAATATGGCCTAAATAGTATTTATCATACATTCAATCCTGGTAAAATAGAACCTTCTAGTGATAGCTCTGCTATTAATTCTAGAAAACTAATAGATAAATATGCTTTTGAAAATGCCATATATATAGATGCAGAACATAAATTGTCAGATAAATTCACTGCTTCTTATGGTTTGCGCTACAGCTCCTTTTTACGTTTAGGACAAAAAGAATTAAATGTATATGAAAATGACAACCCTATTCTTTTTAATGAAGAACTACAAATTTATGAAAAAGCAGATCCTATTGGTACAGAAACCTATAGCAGAAATGAGGTTATACAATCTTTCGGTAATTTAGAACCTAGACTTGCACTTGCCTATCAACTAAATGAACATGCTTCTATTAAAGCCAGTTATAACAGACTAAGTCAATATTTACATTTATTATCTAACACAAGTTCTCCTACTCCATTAGATGTATGGACACCAAGCGGTAAATACACTAAACCACAAATATTAGATCAGGTTGCTATAGGCTATTTCAAAAATTTCAACAACCAAACCTATTCTTTAGAAGTAGAATCTTTTTACAAAAAAGTAAAAAACAGAATAGATTATATTGATGGTGCAGACCTTATTGCAAATGATGCTATTGAACAAATTATTTTAAACGGAAAATCAAGAGCTTATGGTTTAGAAATATTGTTTAGAAAAAACGAAGGACGTTTTAAAGGATGGTTAGCCTATACCTTATCAAAATCGGAACAACAAACTCCAGGAAGAACAGCTGCAGAAACAGGAATAAATAATGGTAATTGGTACAATACGCCTTATGATAAAACACATGATGTGTCATTAACAGCAAGCTATAATTTAAATAAAAAATGGACATTAAACACCAATTTTTTATTACAATCAGGACAACCTGTTACCTATCCTAACGGACAATATGAATATAACGGAATAACCATACCAAGCTATGCAAACAGAAATGAATTTAGACTACCAACTTACCATCGCTTAGATCTTTCTGCAAACTATACACCCAAACCAGAAAAGCAAAAAGGATGGCAAAGCTACTGGGTTTTTGGCGTGTATAATATATATAACAGACGTAATGCAGCTTCTATTAGCTTTAGTGAAAATAGAAATACAGGAGACAATGAAGCAGTTAGACTTTCTATTTTCGGAATCGTTCCTGCTGTTTCTTATAATTTTAAATTTTAAATCATGAAAAAAATAGCTTCTAATAAAACCATGCTACTTCTATTTATGCAAAAGTATTTTTATACTGCACATAACATAAAAAGCAAATGCTTATACCTCATGATTATTAGCTTCACTTTTTTAACTTCGTGTGAAGATGTAGTAGATATAGATTTACCAACTTCAGAACCAAAATTAGTAATTGATGCATCTATAAATTGGTTTAAAAATACGCCAGGAAATGAACAATCTATTAAATTAAGTTTATCTGCTCCTTTTTATGATAATGAAGTGCCACCTGCAAATAATGCGCAAGTAATTATTACAGATACAAACAACAATACTTTTGAATTTATTGAAGATGGTGATTCCGGAATATACCAAAACAACAACTTTATTCCAGAAATAAATGGTGCTTACCTTTTAACTATTAACTATAAGGGCGAAGTCTATACAGCAACCGAAACATTAAAATCTGTTGCCGAAATTGAATATGTAGAACAAAATCTTGAAGGTGGATTTTCAGGAGAAGAAACAGAAATAAAAGCATACTTTACAGATCCTCCAGATGAAGAAAATTATTATTTTTTCGAGTTTATACCTAGCTTAAATGTTACACCAACCTTAGATACTTTTAAAGACGAATTTGTAAACGGAAATGAAGTATTTGGCTTCTATGTTGAAGAAGATTTAGATGAAGGAGAAAGCGTCATTATAAGAAACTATGGTGTTTCAGAACGCTTCTATGAGTTTATATTTGTACTATTACAACAAAGCAGTGAAAATGATGGTGGTCCTTTTGAAACCCAACCAGCAACCGTTCGTGGTAATTGCATCAATCAAACCAATCCTGAAAATTATCCTTTTGGCTATTTTAGACTCTCCGAAGTTTCAGAATTTAATTATACTGTTGAGTAATAGTATTTGGGCGTTACCATACAAAACTTTTGGGTTTTGTATGGTCGTGCTGTACACTATATCTTTTGCTAAGGCAAAAGGATGCCGTTTCCATCACTAACGCAAAACAAAAATCGTATTTTTACAAAATGACATTTATAAAAACAACAGAACAAGATTCCAATTATAATCATCTAGAAAAGATGAGTATTAATGAACTACTTAAAAATATAAATAACGAAGATAAAACAGTTCCTCTAGCTGTAGAAAAAGCGTTACCACAAATAGAAAAATTAGTAACAAAAATAGTCTTAAAACTTCAATCAGGAGGAAGATTATTTTATTTAGGAGCTGGTACTAGCGGACGATTAGGAATACTAGATGCTAGTGAGTGTCCTCCTACTTTTGGTGTACCTCATGATTTAGTAATAGGTATTATAGCTGGTGGAGATACTGCTATTAGAAAAGCCGTTGAATTTGCAGAAGATTCAAAAAATTTAGGATGGAAAGATTTACAAAACTATTCTATAAATGATAAAGATATTGTAATAGGTATTGCTGCTTCAGGAACAACTCCATATGTTATTGCTACCCTTGAAGAATGTAACAAAAATAATATTATAACAGGATGCATTACTTGTAATAAAAATAGTCCGCTATCACAAACAGCACAATTTCCAATTGAAGTGGTTGTTGGTCCAGAATTTGTAACAGGTAGTTCTAGAATGAAAGCTGGAACAGCACAAAAACTAGTATTAAATATGCTAACCACTACTACTATGATTCAACTAGGTCATATTAAAGGAAATAAAATGGTAGACATGCAACTAAGCAATCATAAACTAGTCAACAGAGGTATTAGAATGATCATGCAAGAACTGGATATTTCAAAAGAAGTAGCAGAAAATTTATTACATACACATAAAAGCGTCAGAGCTGCAATTCAAAATTATAATCATGGAAACTAATCATACCGATAAAAATTTATTAGCTCAAGGACTAAAATTAATGCTAATAACATTAGCGCTTATGTTTTTAGGTCCTATATTATTATATATCGCTTTTAGTAATCCAGAAAAACCTTTGTATTACCCTTTATTAATAGCAGGAATTGCCAGTTGTGTTTGTGCTATCTATTTTGCTTTTAAAGGTATCAATAAAATTATGGATAGTATGTTTAATAAAAAATAAACATACATCTATTAAAACTTATTTTGGCGTACTAGCATTATAACCAAAATCTTCATCAGGAATAGTTATATGTAATCGATCCAAAATATAGTTAATAATAGCATAATGATGAATAGTATGACTATTTGCTTGTGCTAATAAAGATGAAAATGTATAATTAATTTCAATTCTACCAAGCCCCAAATCATCTGTAACCATAACTTCTTTAGCAATATCTGCATTGCTTAAATTACTTACCTGCTCTACAATAGTATTTAAATAACAAATTGCGGTATCACAACAATTTTCTACATCTAAATTTCTTTTTCGTGTTGTTAAATCTACATGATTTCCTATATGATTAAAAATACAATCATAAAAATCTAAAATATGTCTAATATGCGAGCCAATACTAGAATAATAAGGAGAAACAGAAACATCTGCTAATTGTTTATCTGTAAGATTAGATAAAACTATTTGTGATTTACTAAGGGTATTTAAGGAAGATTTAATAATTAAGTTCATGTAATCTAAAATAGGTAAATAATATTAATATAAAAATTATTTTTCATTAGTCTTATTTAGAAAATCACCTTACATAAAAAGCAAAAAAAAACCCTTCATTAAATAAATAATGAAGGGTTTAAAAAAGGCGACGACCTACTCTTCCACAATGTAGTACCATCGGCGCAAATGGGCTTAACTTCTCTGTTCGGAATGGTAAGAGGTGAGCCCC